>DP000238.1:132831-1413988 GCA_000200715.1 Cenarchaeum symbiosum A | reverse complement strand
ACATAGACCGCGCGCTCAAAAGGATCCTAGAGTTCTCGGCGCACTTTAACCAGTATTTCCAGCATGCAGAGCCCTGGAAGGGGGGCCCAGGCGCGGCCACCTGCGTGTACATGTCGGCAAATGCCGTCCGGAGCATGGCAGTCGCGCTCTGCCCGTTTTTGCCGGAGTCCGCCGAGAGAATATGGGGCCAGCTGGGGCTGGAGGGCCGCGCGTCAGAAGAGCAGTGGGATTCTATATCGGCGGTGGCTATCCGGCCGGGGCACCGGCTGGGAGATCCCGTCCCGCTGTTTGCCCGGGTGGAGGACGAGGACGTCGAGAGACTCAGGGGGCGGCTGGGCAGCTGAAGCCTTTTCCAAGGGTGCTGACGCGCGGCTGCTACAACCTGCATACTGGCGCCCGGCTCGAATGCAAGGGATATCGCCTGTACCCGCGGGGCTACTTTGAGGATCTGCAATCCCCGGAGATCGCAGTCATGATTCACGGCATGCAAAACGATCCGTCAGACGCGCTCGAAAAATTCCGCATTGCCAAAAGGAGGCTCAGGGCGCTAGGTTACAGGCATCCGGTGGTGGGGTACAGCTATGATTCTGATGTCAGGGGGCTGCTCCTGGACTGGCGGCGCGCCCTCCGGGCGGCCCGCGTTATAGCCCGGGGCAACGGGGCGCACCTTGCGCGCTTCATAACGGACTATTGTAGAGAGGTGCCAGGCGCCCGGGTCCGGCTGCTGGCGCATTCGCTGGGATCGGAGCTGGTGCTGGCAGCTGCCGGGCGCCTTGCGCGGCGGGGGGTCAGGGTGGAGAGCATACACATGTTTGGCGCCTCGGCGCCTGCGGACTCGCCGGGCCCCCGGGGGTCGGGCCCTGTTCTCTCCAGAGCAGTCCGGGGAAGGGTGGTCAACTATTACGCCCCCACGGATGCGGTACTGATGGCGGCAGGCGAGCAGCCGCTGGGCCTTGTGGGCTGCAAGGGCAGGGCGTTCCGCGGGTACGTGCAGAGGCGCGTCAGGCCGAGGGATCACCGGTTCAAGAGCTATGCCGAAGTCATGGGGTCCTATCCATGAAAGGGTCTGTCAACTTTGTAGTCCTCGGCGACCCGTCGGTTATAGCCGGGCTGGGAAAGAAGGGCTCCCCGGGGGATATCATCCTTTATGACGGCAGCAAGGGCGGGATCATCCGGACGTTTGCGGTGCCGGATCTGTTCCCGGAAAAGATCCAGCCGCTGATCCAGGCGGTTGCCATGGCCGAGTATGCAATATTGTACGTGGACAAGCTCGACAGGTACACAGGGGAGCAGGTGATAGCGCTGGATATGCTGCGCATGAAGGAGGGGGTGCTGTGCAGCTCTATCGAGGTGGACGAGGCCAAGCTCGCCTCGATGATAAAGGGGACAGTAGTGGAGGGATATGTGCGCGCCGAGCCCGATGGAATAGGCGGGGCGCTAGACAGCTTTGAGCCCGCCGGAAGGGAGGGGCCCGGCCGGGTCGACATAGATGCCGCATTTGACGTGCGGGGGACGGGAACGGTCGTACTGGGCAGGGTCGCATCGGGAACCGTAAGGCGCAACCAGGAGCTGCACGTGCTGCCGCAGGGCGGCACCGCACTGGTAAAGTCCATACAGGTGCACGACGAGCCCGTGCACGAGGCATCCTCGCCCGCAAGGGTGGGGCTGGCAGTAAAGGGGGTCCGGCCGGCGGAGATGAGCCGCGGAGACATCCTCACAGAGGAGGAGCTTGCCCCGGTGACGCGCCTCGAGCTCGACTTTGAGAAGAGCCAGTTCTGCAAGGAGGAGCTGGCGGACGGCCGGGGGTGCCTTGTCGGCATGGGCCTGCAGGTGCGGGCCGCCCGCGTGATATCGGCAGAGCCCATGGTGCTCGAGCTTGCCGGGCCGGCAGTCTGCAGAACAGGCGAGGCTGTTGTATTGCTGGTGCCGGAATCGCGCACAAGCAGGATAGCTGGCCGCGGCATCATATCGAAGGCGGGCGGCGCCTAGTTTAATTAAAACCGCGGCACATCCTGCCCCATGCGCGCCTTGGTGATGGGACGCTTCCAGCCCTTCCATCTGGGGCACCTCCGGCTGGTCAGGACCGTTCTCTCCGGATACGACGAGGTGATAATAGCGATAACAAGCTCACAGTTCAACTATTTAGAGAAGGATCCGTTCACGGCGGGCGAGAGGGCCGAGATGATCCGCCGCAGCCTAAAGGGGGAGGGACTCGATCTTGCCCGGTGCATGGTCATGCAGATCGAGAACCAGCCAAACATATCCACCTGGGCCTCGTACCTGAAGTCGGTCCTGCCGCCGTTCGATACTGTGGTCAGCGGGAACAGATACGTGGGGATGCTGCTAGCCGATTCTGGCATCGAGGTATCCGTGCCGGAGATGCACGAGAGGGAAAAGTTTGAGGGCTCGGGGATACGCAGGATGATGGCACAGGGCGGCCCGTGGGAGTATCTTGTGCCGCCGGCGGCTGCAGCCTACATGCAGGAGATAGGCGGGCCCGCGCGCATCAAGGTGATAACGGACTCGGATACGAGGCCGACGGAGCACTAGGCATGGCCAAGGCCTGCCCCATCTGCCCGGACTGCGGGTCGAGAAAGTTCGAGAGGCTCCCCGGGGAGAAGGCCCGGCTCAAATGCAGGTCGTGCGGCGCCGTGTCGGAGATCTAAGCCCGCTGAAAGGGCCCCGGGCACCTGCCGCTGGCGCCGGGTGGCTACATGGTTAATATTTGAAGGCCCCGGGGGCGCCCTCATGGCACAGGTATGGAAGGATGCAGAGATCAGCCTCGATCCGATAAAGGACCAGACTGTCGCGGTCATAGGGTACGGCATCCAGGGAGATGCGCAGGCCAACAACATGAAGGATTCCGGCCTCAAGGTGGTCGTGGGCCTAAAGGAGGGCGGCTCCTCGTGGAAGAAGGCCGCTTCCGACGGCCACAGGGTCCTGACGGTGGCCGAGGCCTGCAAAGAGGCCGACATAATCCACGTTTTAGTGCCGGACATGATCCAGGCTCAACTGTACCGGGACGAGATGGGCCCGAACATCTCAAAGGGAAAGGCGCTGTCCTTTTCGCACGCGGCGGCAATCCACTGGAAGTGGATCGAGGCGCCAAGCGATGTTGACGTGATAATGGTTGCCCCCAAGGGGCCCGGCTCGAAGGTGCGCGAGACGTACCTTGAAGGCTTTGGCACCCCCTCGATAGTGGCAGTAGAACAGGACAGCACGGGCGGTGCATGGGACCGGACGCTAGGGCTGGGCAAGGCCATAGGCAGCGCGCGCGCCGGGCTGATAAAGACGACCTTCAAGGAAGAGGTCGAGACGGACTGGTTTGGCGAGCAGGCGGACCTGTGCGGGGGCTCCGCAACAATGGTGGTCAGCGCATTTGAGACGCTCGTCGAGGCCGGATACCAGCCGGAGATAGCATACTTTGAGGTTCTACACGAGCTAAAGCTGATAGTCGATATGATCCAAAAATACGGCATAAACGGCATGTGGCGGCGGGTCAGCGAGACGGCAAGGTATGGGGGGCTGACCCGGGGGCCGATGGTCATGGATTCTCATACAAAGGAGAGGATGGGAAAGGTCCTCAAGGAGATCCAGGACGGGACGTTCAACGAGGAATGGGTAAGCAGCTACCGCAAGGACGGCCGGGACGCGTTTGACAAGTACATGAAGGAGCTCGATTCACACCAGATAGAGCAGGTGGGCCGCAAGATGCGCAAGATGATGTGGCCAGATTCCACAGAGTAGAACTCTGGCCCGGGCGTGCAGATGACTTATCCAGTGCAGGGGGCCTGTTCCGCGCAAGGGCACAAGATAGAAATTCCCGGGGGACGGCACCGCGGCCATGGTTGATTCCGATCTTGTGATTACGTGCCCGCGGCACTTTGAAGAGGACGCCGCGGATGAGATGCGCCGGGTGCTAGAAGAGATGGGCCGCGACGAGCCGCACATCAAGAGGAGCTACCTGCCGGGGATACTGATGGTGGTCTCGGGGGGCGATCCCGCCTCCGTCTCCCGGAGGATCCGCGAAAAGATCCACGACGAGCCGTGGACGATAAGGTATATTCTGCGGGCCATCCCCGTACAGTCCTGGGTGGACACGGACGTGCGCGGCATAGTGGACGCGTCGCGTCTCCTCGCCCGGGGGATAGCAGAAGGCGAACAGTACAGGATCACTATCGAGAAGAGGGATTCTGACGTCTCCTCCCGGGAGATAATAGGCGGCATAGCTGAGTCTATAGACAGGAAGGTCTCGCTGGAGAGCCCCGACAGGATAGTACTAGTGGAGATATTCGGGGAACGCACGGGCCTTGCCCTGCTATACGATGGCGACATACTAAGCTCCGAAAAAGAGAGGCGCACACTACCGGAATAGCACCGCTGCACGCTCGGCCAGAACGTCTTCCAGGGGCGTCCTGGTTCCGGTGGCCGCAAGCTCCGCCTTTGTTATTCCAAGCTCCCTCATTATGACCGTCCTGCTTCCGCTAGGAAACGGCCCGCTCCGGAGCCGCGGCCCAAGCTCTTTGCGGAGCCCGTCGAGCTGCGACGGGGGGCCCACCGCTATCAGCACAAAGCCCGCCTTGCCTGCGGCACCGGCCTTCTCGATCGCCCTGGATATCTGGTTTGTGCCCGCAAACCGCATCAGGATGTCGGTCTCTATGCGCTTTGACAGCATGATGCCGCGCTTTTTTGCCTGCAGGGATACAAGCAGGATCTTTTGCACGTGGGAGCTGCCCAGAACAAGCCTCTGCGAGACTGCCTGCAAAGCCAGCCTTGGGAACGCGGCCCTCAGCCTGTCAAGCAACTCCGCCCCGCCGGACCCCGGGGTTATGGGAAACGCGCCGGCCTCTGCCGCCCCCGCCTTGAACCTCGCACCGGTGGATCCCCCGTGCACTACCGGTATCAGGGCTATCTCGTCGCCTGTCTTTACCACGGCGGATTCCCCGCCTGATACGGCAGAGTCGGCCCCGTTTATCGCCACGAGCAGGCTGTCAAGGTCCAGATCCCTCGGATTTCTGGACTTTAGGCTGTCGAGCAGTTCCCTTACGGTCATTTTGTCCCCTTCGACCTCGACTGTCTCGGCGCCAAAGGCCTTGCGCGCCCCGCCGAGCAGCCTCACGGTGATCACGCCCGTGCGGGGGCATTCTCCCAAATCTATCTTGCGGGCGTGCCTGTTGAAAACACGCATATAAGTGGGGCGTGCGGGAATACACCATGCCTCTAAAGAGGGCCAGCAGGGGCCGCAGAAAGGGCGGCAAGGGATCCTCCGGTGTCGTCCAGTGCACAAACTGCGGCCAGACGGTCCCAAAAGACAAGGCCAAGAAGATCACCTCCCGGCTGAACCTCGTCGAGCACACCCTTGCAAAGGAGCTCCGCGCGCAGGGCGCCTACATAGCGGCCCCGCGCATACTCAAGTGGTACTGCATATCATGCGCGATCCACTTTGGGATCCTCAAGATAAGATCCGAGGCATCCCGCAGGCAGCGCGGCAGGCTCCGCTAGGCCCCGGCGTCCTTCGCGCCGGCGACCACCCTCTGCACAAAGGTTACAGCGGCTATGATTATCACTATGATGACCGCCCATTCCATGAACCCCGCCATGCCCAGTATCGCTATTACGAGCAGCCTCTCGGCGCGCTCCCCTATCCCTATTCCCCGGAGCTTTACCCCGAGCGATTCCGCCCTTGCGCGCGTATAGCTTACCAGCAGGGACATCGAGAGCGCCAGTATGACAAGGTGCGGCTCGGCGTGCCCGCCCGCCATTATCCCGATGAATACGGCCACCTCGGCCACCCTGTCTAGGACCGAATCCAGAAAGGCGCCCCTCTTGGATGCCTTTCCCATGGTACGCGCCACTTGGCCGTCGACCATGTCAAAGAATCCGGAGACTAGCAGCAGAACACCGCCCATTATGGCCGCATACCACGGGCTGACTCCATAAAACAGCGCGGCAGCCAAGGCCGCGGCCAGGCCGGCCCCCGTCCAAAAGTCCGGCGGGAGCCCCGTCCTGGCAAATGCTGCGCCCATTCTTTCTAGCGCGGGCCGGAGCGCGCCCCTGAGATTCTCAAGCACGGCCTGCCGCCGCCTGCAGCGTATATAATGCAATCATCAGAGGTTCGCGGCGATCGTCATTGACATTATCCTTGCGGCAAGCGCGGCAGTGGCGCCGCTGTCAAAGAGCGGGTTGAGCTCCACAATGTCCGCCCCCAGTACCTTTGAGCTGCCAAGCGCGCCCACCATGTCGAGAAGCTCGCGCGATGTGATCCCGGCGGCCTCCGGGTTTCCAACGCCGGGCGCAAACGCGGGATCCAGCACGTCAAGGTCGTAGCTGGTGTAGACTCCGCCGAAGACGGATGCGGCATCTTGCAGCAGGGCGGGGCCCCTGCCAGCCCTTATCTCTGCGTCAGTTATGCAGGTGATTTTATTCTGTGCGAGAAACTCCGCCTCCTCCCGGGCAAACGCCCTTGCCCCTACATGCACTATCCCGTCGGCGCCCCTGTCCTCTATGATCCTCCGCAGGTACGAGGCGTGGCTCAGCCTGGCATCTGCGTACGAATCGCGCAGGTCATAGTGGGCGTCAAACACCACATAGCCCGTCCCCGCGGGAAATGCAGGATACGACCCGTAAGTTATAGAGTGCTCGCCCCCGAGGATGATCACCTGCCTGCCCCCGCCTGCAAGCTCCGCGGTTATCCTGCCCACCATCTCGACCATTACATCCGGGGAGACCGTATGTTTTGCATTGCCAAGGTCGTCTATCCTCACCTCTTCGAGGTCTGCCCGGAGTCCCGGATGAAACACCTCTATGTTGTTGAATGCCTCGCGGATGGCGTCGGGCCCGAACCTTGTCCCGGGCCTGTACGAGTGGGTGGAGTCAAACGGCACCCCGAATACAACGGCAGCCGCATCCCCGGAGCCGGGCCCCGCCAGCAGGGGGCCGCCTCCCATGTACAGGTCTACATAGCTCATGACTGTGTCCCGCGTCGCTACCGGGCCCGCATGCCGCTCAGTCGTCGGGGCAAGTGAGCTCCCTCATGTCGGCGTATTTTTTCTCCATGGCCAGCGCGTGGGCCGTTATCTCGTCTAGAACGCTGCCCCCCTTGGGGAAGAACCAGCGTATCGGGATGCGGTGCCCTATCCCGTCCATGTCGTGTATCATCCCCATTTCAGCCTCCGCGCCAAGCCCCTCGTCTATCGAGCGCTCCCTTACGGTCAGCCCGCGCTTTGTCCTGTCCTCCATTGTATAGTGGTCCCCGTCATCGGTGATGGAATAGAACTGGCCCTTTTTTACCACTGGCGGGGGGGACATCTATCTCTCGACGGGGTTTCCTATCATGTTGCCCCACTCGGTCCATGAACCGTCATAGTTTCTCACCTTGGGGTATCCGAGCAGGTACTTTAGGACGAACCAGGAATGCGACGACCTCTCGCCTATCCGGCAGTAGCATATTACATCCTTGTCGGATGTGACGCCCTTTGGCTCGTAGTTTTTTCTGAGCTCGTCGGGCGACTTGAATGTCCCGTCGGCGTCGTTGACGGCTGTCGCCCACGGTATGTTGTTTGCATCGGGAATGTGGCCTCCTCTCTGTGCGTGCTCCATGGGGTACTCGGGCGGGGCCGTTATCTCGCCGGTAAACTCCTTGGGGGAGCGCACGTCCACCATTACGGTGTCCTCCCTGTCGAGCGCCCTCTTTACATCGAAGAGATAAGCGCGCAGCCCCTCGTCTGGCGGGGCCGCCGCATACGGGGCGGGCTTTACATCCGGCTCTTCTGTCGTGTACTTTCTGCCCTCGAGCTCCCACTTTTTCCTGCCCCCGTTCATCATCTTGATGTCGTTATGGCCGTAATACTTGAAGACCCAGAATACAAATGCGGCAAACCAGTTGTTAAAGTCGCCGTACAGTATCACCTCGGTGCCGGGGGTTATGCCGTTTCTGGACATGAGGTCCTCGAACTGTTTCTTGCTTATGATATCCCTGGTTAGGGGGTCGTTGATGTCGCGCTTCCACCAGATCAGGGTGGATCCCTCGATGTGGCCCTTGCGGTAGCCGTTCTCGGGGTCATAGTCGACCTCGACGAGCCTCCTGTTGTCCCCGGGAGGGTTGCCGGCGATCCAATCGGTATCGACTAGTACCTCGGGGTGCGCGTATGCCATGGCACATACGGGGTGCCTTGTCATAATAAGGATTTCCGGTGGATCCCCCTAGAGCTTTCTTACCAGCAGGAATCTTGGCGTCTCCGGGTCTATGTCCTCGTGCATCTCCACATTGCTGATTATCTTGACTTTGTAGTCGAGCCACTTTTTGTACATGTTACGGCCCCTGCGCCCCTGCCCGCCTATGGGGCTGTCGTCGCCGAGCATCTCGCAGTTGACCACGTACCTTGCCGCCACCCTGAACATCTCGTCTATTACAGGCCCCACCATCCCGTCGTCCGTATAATTGAGAAAGCCGTGCGTGAATACCATGTCTATCGACGAGTTCTGGTAGGGCAGGGATGTGGCGGTTCCCGCCATGAGGCTGAACGCGGGGAACCTCTGCTTTGCAAGCTTTACTATCTTTGGGTTGTAGTCTATCCCTATCACGCCGGACGATTCGTTGAAGAGCCCGAGGTCGTTTGCCGCGTTGCAGCCCACCTCGAGCACGCTGTTGCAGTGCAGCTGCCCCGCCAGATCGCGTATGAACTTGGCAAACTCTGCATTGTAGTTGGATTCATGCACCTCGGCGTGCTTTTCCCAGTAGGCGTCGTCCATCCGCCTCACCGGGAGCCCCCGGAGCACCTGGCGCACCCGCACCGCACCATCCTGGTATCAAAGGTGCAGTCGTGCGGACCGTCAGACCTCCCGTTTACGGGGATCTCCTTCATGCAGTCGCCGTGGCGCCCCTTGGAGCAGAACCAGCACATTTCGTGGCTGCCGCCCGCACCGCACTCCATGGCCCCGTGTATCCAGCTTCACGTAAATACCTTCACAGGTAGGTCAGCCATCCGAGGTACCTCTCGTCGGCTCCGGTGACCGCCTTTGTATACAGTTCCTGCAGCCTTTTGGTTGTCGCGCCCAGGCTGCCCGACGAGATATTCACGCCGTCCAGCTCCGTCACCGACTTTACCTCGGCCGCGGTTCCCACCATGAATATCTCGTCTGCAGTGTACAGGTCCTCCCTGTCCAGGTCGTGTTCAAGCACTTCCCCCCCGTCGTCCCTGATTATCCTCATTATGCTGTCGCGGGTTATCCCCTCGAGTACGCCAGACGAGAGCGGCGGGGTGATGATCGCGCCGCGCCTCTTGACGAAGATGTTGGCCGCGCTCGCCTCGGCCACCTTGCCCGCCCCGTTTAGCATTATGGCCTCGTCATATCCGTCCCTGTGCGCCTCCATTCTTGCCAGGACTGCGTTTGCATAGTTTGATGCGGCCTTTGCCTTGACGGGCTGGGCCCTGCCGTCTATCCTGGTCCAGCTTGATACCTTGCACCGCGCCCCCGTCGTCTTGCCGGCCGCCGACTCGCCGGTCTTCCACTCCCAGCACGATACCGACGCCTCGGTCCCGTGCTCGGGCACAGTCAGGCCCATGCCCCCGAGCCCGTAATAGATCAGCGGCCTTATGTAGCACTCTGTAAACTTGTTGGCCTTGATCGTCTCGGATATTGCCGCCTTGATCTCTTCTGGCGAATAGGGGACCTTCATCGAATAGATCTTGGCGGAGTTGAAGAGCCTCTCTATATGCTCGTCAAGCCTGAATATTGCAGGCCCCTTGGGCGTCTCATAGCATCTCAGCCCCTCGAATACGGCGGTCGAATAGTGCAGCGCATGGGTCAGCACGTGCACCCGTGCGTCTGCGTACGGGACCAGGCTGCCGTTCATCCAGATCTTTTCAGACTTCACAGCGGCCGCGCCTGCGCCCTCCATATTTAAGAGAATCAGCGGGGAGCCGCGGCATCCTTGGCCGGATGTATAGAGGGCTGCCCGTCCGCACCCGGGGGGCCATGCGCCGCAGGACTGTGGCAGGCACCTGATAGCGCGGAATTTAATACACCGTCCAAGGATATGCTCCCATGGACTGGTATCTCGGGGCCGCCGCAATCGGACTGCTGGTGGTGGGTCTTGTCGGGCAGGCATTCGAGATGCGGTCGATAAGGAGGGCGACCTATCCTGAGGGGGAGCTGGCCTCGCCTGCCATATTTACCGACCGCCGGAACTTCAAGTGGTATGCCCTGATAGGCGGGGGAGTGGCAATCTGGTATCTGGCCGAACTCGGCTGAATACTGATCTATATAGATCAAGATTATATAGTCAAGCGATCTAAAGTGGATAGCGTGTTTTGGGTAACGCCAGGATTGAATCTAGATAAAGGTCCGAGAAAAAACCCATGATGGTGAGACTGGCGAAAGCCGGTCGAACCATCCATTCCTGAACGGTTGACCGTGTGGTGCCGCGGCGTCTGGTACTTGTCCAGCTTGTAAATCGGCGGGTAATGCAGATCTTGTGCGGCAGTCCATTCAACTGGATCCACAAAATGTGCATGGCCGTAGGTAATTATCATGCATATTGATCAGGAGGATCTGCTCATAAACTCCAAGGGCGGTGATGCTACGCCGACCCCTTGGCTGACTTGTTCAACAATTTCGTTTTTTCTTCGACCCGCCCAGCCTCTCCGCCGCAACCGGGTCGCCAGCTTTTACCCTGTACTTCTCGGGCACCCTGGCCGGCCTGATGCTGCCATAGTCCGGCTTTTCAGTCCGCACCCTCGACCCGCCCAGCCTCTCCGCCGCAACCGGGTCGCCAGCTTTTACCCTGTACTTCTCGGGCACCCTGGCCGGCCTGATGCTGCCATAGTCCGGCTTTTCAGTCCGCACCCTCGACCCGCCCAGCCTCTCCGCCGCAACCGGGTCGCCAGCTTTTACCCTGTACTTCTCGGGCACCCTGGCCGGCCTGATGCTGCCATAGTCCGGCTTTTCAGTCCGCACCCTCGACCCGCCCAGCCTCTCCGCCGCAACCGGGTCGCCAGCTTTTACCCTGTACTTCTCGGGCACCCTGGCCGGCCTGATGCTGCCATAGTCCGGCTTTTCGGATTGCACCTTTGTCCCGCCAGTCTTGAATGGGCTGTCGACTACTTTTGGCTTGTGTTCAACATGAATCGTAATCTTGCCTGACTTGTCTGGCGCACTAACAGTTATTTTTATTACATACGGGCCGTCTGTCTTTATTACGTACGGACGGCCTATTTCGATTTCCTTAACATCATCGTAATGTGACATTTCCTGTACTCTTTTTTCCACCTTGCTTACATATAATGTGTCATACAAACCATTGTTTAACTGGCGTGTAGGTTTGGGTGTGATAGTTTAGGCTCTATTCCGCACTGGTATCCCCCGCGTCTCCGTGTACCGGTCATTGCAGAACCTCCCGGCCTGGTCTCGCGCCCGGGCTTAAACACTCACGAACCGCCCGGTTGATAGCTCATCGCGGCGCACTTTCGGCATATCTCCCCCCTGCTGGTGCGGCATTTTACATGCGGCCGACTGGGAGCTGATCTTCCATAATGCCTTATTCCGTGCCCGCACGCTGGCTATACTGCGCCAATGTTCTTGGGGTCGGGGCCTGCCCGGCACGGCGGAGCCCCGCAATGCGGCAGGCCGGCCATGGATCAGACAAACCCGATGGTCTCCCGCTCCGCGTGGACCGCCCTGATGGCCCTCTCCATGTTGTCGCCCGAGTCCTCTATCACTATTATTATCCGGGACGTCTCTTCTTGCGCGTCCATGTCGAGTATGTTCAGCCCCGCGCTCCCGAGGCCGGCGCTCGCTCTGGAGGCCACCTGCTGCACCCTCCACATCTCGTCGCCTATCATGGTTATGACCCCGCGGTTGTAGGTCACGGCGGCCAGCGGGTCAAAGCCCCGCAGGTACCTCTCGTTTCTCCTCACAAAGTCCCCGTCGAGGAAGAGCACCCTTGAGAACTCGGTCTCGTTCTTTGTAAACGGCGAGAGCACGACAAACTCGCTGTACCTCTTCTCGCCTTCCAGCGAGGCGAGCAGCCTGTCCGCCGAGTCCGCCTCCGCCCTGAACATGGCGCAGTTCCTCTTGCCGGTGACAATTTTCAGCGGGTGGCCGTTGGATGCCACGGGCCCGCTCCTGATCACGGTCCTGTTCCGGGGATCCGCCAGGTCGGTAATCACTATGGGTATGTCCACGCCGTTCTCAAAGATCTCCTTGATGGCTATCGGGTCGAGTATCTTCATGCCGAACATGCCCGCCTGCCTGGCCTCGTTGTACGAGAGCTCCTCCACGGGGCTGAGCCCCTCCCGGACCACCCTTGGGTCGGCCGAGACCACGGCGCTGTCCTTTGCAAGGTCGATCCTCGCATCGTACCTGCTGTGCAGCAGTATGCCGAGGTCGGCGGCTGTGCGGTCCGAGCCGCCCCTCTCGTAGGTGGTGGTGGCGCCATTCGGGGTCCTGCCGATAAACCCGCCCATGGTGACGACGTCGTGGGACCCTACCAGCTCCAGCAGCGCCCCCGCACGGGCCTCGGATTCTGCGTGCAGAAAGTTGGTAGTCTCCGGGTTGTCATCAGTGATTATCGGCCACGAATCAAAGGGGACGGCGGCAGACCTTGTGCCGCGGCTCCTCAGTATGGCGTCCATCAGATATGACATGAGCAGCTCCCCCGAGAATGCCAGCGCGTCGGCCCTGGCCTCGTGTACAAAGCTGCCCGCCGCCTCTGCCGCTCCGAGAGCCTCACCGGCGCGCCGCAGCGACTTGTCAATTATATCCGCGCACTCTGCGCGGCCCTGCCCTGTTGCATGCTCTGCAACCCTCCCGTATGCAGATTTTACGCCGGACAGGTCAAAGCCTCCTCCCGACGCGGCGGATTCGCCCATATCGAGCATCACATCGGTTATCGAGCGGGCGGCACCCCCGTCCTGCGTAAGGGGGGCTGAGAACACGCATACCACCTTTGCGTCTTTGCCAAGCTCCGCTATCCTGTCCAGTATGACGGGCATGTTGGACCCGTCGGGCCCCATGGCGCTGCTGCCAAACTTTGTGACCACCAGCCTTTCCATATGGAAAGGTCGGGCCCTTGGGTCATCTATTAAGCATTTGCCAGCGTATCTGCGATTATGCTGCAGGCCTCCGCTGTGCCCCCGCCGGGGACGGGCTTGCCCCTCGGCCCCGCTCCCCGTATGAGCGCCTCCAGGTTTGCAAGATCCCCCCTGGAATAGCCCTCGTCTTTTGCGTTCTCCACCTGCTCAAAGTGCCCCCCTATGGGTATGAAGATACCCGGCGTGCCAAAGGCCCTGGCCTCGTCGATAGTCGATTTTCCCGCAAGGGAGACTACCACGTCGGCCGCGCATACCAGCTCGTGCAGATCCTCCACATACCCAAGATTCCGTATGCCTGGCGCCTCCCAGTCCAGCGAGGGGCCGGGAACCGCCACTATGTCGTATTTATCGGCAAGCCCCGGGGCTATCCGGGCCACCTCCTCCATGAGGAACCTTCCTGCCGCAGTCCCGCCTATGCTGACCAGGATGGTCTCCCTGGTCAGGCCGTACTTTGAGCGCATCTCGTCGCGCGTGCCGCTTACCGCCCTCACTATCGGCCCCACCCTCCTTATGTTGCCTCTGTCCTCGCCGTCTTCGGGCATGATTACTGTGTCGCATTTGTCAATCATCCCCCGCATGGCGCGGTTCATCCTGCCTTCGATCAGCCTTCCAACGGAGCTGGTAAACTGCGTCTCTAGTATGTCGGTGATCAGGACGCTGCGGATGCCGAGCTCCTGGGCTGCAGAAAGCGACGCAAAGTCCTCGTCAGAGACTATCAGGTCCGGCTTGTACATTTGTATCGCCCCGAGCGCCTCCTTCCTGCATTCCTTGTAATACCGATAGTACCCCAGCAGCCACCTCAGGGAGCTGTGCAGCATGCCGTCCCGGACGGCAAACTCCGGGGGGTGCAGTATGTCGTCTGTATCGTGGCCTTTGCCGGAGAGAAGCCGCGCCGCCGCCCCCCCGCTGACGAACCTTACAGGGCCCTCCAGGCAGCCCGCAATTGCGGCATCCCTGGTGGCGTGGCCGAGGCCGATCGGGCTGCAAAAGAAGAGTATCCCGCCCATGTGATACACGCCGGCCTTGCCACATTTCTAGATTTTCGGGGCCGGGCGCGCACCATCATTTTTAAGTCAATGTGCAAGACCACACAAAGTTGAGACTGGACCGGGTCGCGGTTGTGGGCAAGTTCGGCTCCCGGCCGGCGGAGGATGCGGCAAGGGCGGTGGCAGAAAAGTTCCTTGCCGGGGGCTCCACAGTATACACGATATCGCCCATATCCGTCGGAGGCGCGGAGGAGGCGGGCACGGTGGCGGACCTGCGCGGCAAGGGGCTCGACCTTGTGGTGACGCTGGGCGGCGACGGGACTACACTGCGCGCCTTTAGGCATCTTGAGGACGAGACGCCCGTCCTGACCGTCAACGTTGGAGGCAACCGGGGCATACTCTCGGAGATAACACTGGACATGCTAGATTCGGCCATAACGCAGATGCGGGAGGACAGGGTCATACTGGAGAGGCGGACGCGTGTTGCAGCCTCTGCCGGCGGCGAGGAGTTCCCGCCTGCACTAAACGAGATATTCATACAGAGAAAGAACCTGACAAAGACGGCCGAGATCGAGATCAGGTTCCTTGACGATACGGTCCGGCAGAAGATGGACGGGGTGATAATAGCAACGCCGAGCGGCTCTACGGGCCATTCGTTCTCGCTTGGCGGGCCGATACTCCACGAGAGCCTCTCCGTTCTGATAATAACGCCGGTGGCGCCCGTGTACCGGCTTGCGTCGATAGTGGTCCCCGACGAAAAGATCGAGTTTAGCTGCTCGCACGACTGCAGCGTGGTGATGGACGCGCAGGTGGTAAAGTCCGTGGGTTTCGGCGAGCCGATAACGATCAAAAAGTACGCCAGGCAGGCGGTCTTTGTGCGGCTCGGAAGGAGGGGGCTGCGCCAGATGAGCAAGCTTGGCTTCTAGACAGGGGCGGCAGATGAAAGAGGTGGCGCCGCGCGGGGCATCGGCTGCAGGGCGGGGGGCCAGGGACAGGATATTCCACGGCGACTGCATAGAGGGCATGGCGGCCATGAAGGAATCTTCTGTCGACCTGATAGTCACGGACCCGCCGTTTGCCATAGGGTTTGGCGCCCGCAGGGCCAACTACAACAGAAAGGAGGGCAACGTCATGGACGGGTACAACGAGATAACCCCTGCAGAGTACCCCGGGTTTACGGGCAGGTGGATGGCGGGGGCCCACCGCGTCCTGAAGGAGACTGGCAGCATGTTCGTATTCTCTGGATGGACCAACCTGCAGGATATTCTGCGCGCCATCGATGAGACGGGCTTCAAGACTATCAACCATATAATTTGGAGGTACCAGTTTGGAGTGTACACAAAGAGGCGCTTTGTCTCGTCGCATTACCACTGCCTGTATGTGTGCAAGAATGACAAAAAAAGAAGGTTCTATACAGAATCGCGCCACTCTGATACAAAGTCTCGATACCGGGACATGGAGGACGTCTGGGTGATAAACAGGGAATACTGGAGCGGCAAGAAAAAGACGCCGACAAAGCTGCCAGGCGAGCTTATCCGGAAGATACTCCAGTATTCTAGCAGGGAGGGGGACCTTGTGATGGACCCGTTTTTAGGCTCCGGCCAGGTGGCAGTGGTAAGCAAGGAGATGGGCAGGAGATATGCCGGCTTTGAGATAGTCCGGGAATACTATGACTTTGCCCTGGAGAGGCTCGGAGCCCGGGGGCGCGCAAAGGGGGCGGGCCCCGCCCCGTAGATAGGTTTAAACCGAAAAGGCGCCAGATGTGCGAAATGGGCAGGCTGATCGACCCGTCCCTGAAGGAGCTCTCCTCCACGCTCTCGGAGATGGGGGACATGGCCGTGCAGTGTGTAACGCTGGCCATAGAGTCGTATCTAAGGGGGGTAAACACATCCCCCGAGGTGCACTCCCTCTCGGACGGCATAAGGAGGAGGTACTATGACGTGGCGGACCTCACCTTTGATATGCTGCTAAAGTACCAGCCGGTGGCCGACGACTTCCGGCTGGTGCGCTCCTCGATAGAGATATCCTACGCGTATTCCCGGTTCGGCAGGTACGCCTACGACATAGCGCAGGTAAGGGACGAGTTCGGGGACATATCGGCCTGCAAGACAGACGCGCTATATGATATATCCAACAAGGTCAAGGGCATGATCAAGGATGCGATACTCTCGTTTGCGCAGCTCGACGTGAGCAAGGCGGTCAGCATACAGGAGGACGAGGCATTCATTGACAGGGTCTACCGGGAGAGGCTGCCTGCGATAATAAACTCGCAGGATACAAAGTGCGCGCTTGCCGAGGCGCTCCTGCTCCGGTATCTGGAGCGGATAGCGGACCACGCGCTTTTCATGAGCGACGCGGTCAGCTATATAGTGACCGGCAAGCACAGGCCCACGGAATCGCAGATCTTTTCGCACTCGCCGGAGTAGGGGGCCGCGCTGCCGGCAGCCAAATATGCGCGCAGTGCAAACGCCCGCAAGAACAGACACACCACGGTTATAATATATCCCAATATGGCACCTCGTATGATGAAGCATGCCGCACTCCTGATCGCACTTTTGATACCGGCTGGAATGGCCCTGGCGCAGCAGGACACCAGTGTAGGCTCCCCCGCGGATAAACTGGACATAATTCCCGACGGCCGGACTGTGGGGCCCGTCGGCATAGTCAACGAGCTGGAGTTGGTACAGGGATGAAAAAGCGCAGGATCGTATTCCTGATGCTGTTTGTTCCATTCATGGTGTTCTGGGCAAACGACAACTGGGGGTCGGGGGATGCAACGATGCCGTTTGACTGCAGGGTTGCCGCAGACGCGGATGCGAACAACTGCCATCTTGATGACACACCAGGTTCTGGCGATCTCCTTCTCTGCCATCCGCACCTTCCGGAGCTGACCCTGTGCGAGATCAGGGTGCCCACCACCGCCAAAGAATGCGAGGAGCTCTACTTGGAGTATGTCGGGGTGCTGCTGAGGCGGGGGGACGACGTGTATCTGGGCCTGGGCGGGTACGCGTACGACCGGTGCGAGCTCTCCCCGGACGAGCTGGAGAAGCTTCTCCCGCCAAGGTAGCCTGTGCACAAAAAACAGGGTATAGCTGAATGATGGCCGTCGCGTCCTCCATATGAAACGGGCCGTATGACCGGGTTCCTACAGTATGCAGGTGCGCTCCCCGTGTGCGGTGCACTCTGGAGGCTACGCGGATCCGCTCTGGGACCAGTCGTCTGCCGGCGTGGTGCTTGCCCAGACCCATCTGAGAAGACACGACAACAGGACCACGCCGTGGGCCACCGCCAGCCAGGTGGCTGCGCCGATGCACGTAAATGCGGCAGCCAGGACAGCAGGGTGGACGCCATCGTCTGTCAGCAGCTCTAGGGCCGGCGAGACCAGTGTCATTGAGAATATGACTGGGTTCAGGGGCAGAAACCACCGGGGCACCGTCAATACGGGATAAATCGTCACATACTGCAAGGCGATCCCAAAGGCGGGAAGCGCCAGATACAACAGCCTTGTCCTGTTGCCCGTGTTGAAAAAATAAGCCAAGACTCCGCGGATCACAGTGCCGGATCTGGCCCATCTGTGCGGCCCCGCGCCCTGCCCGCGCATGTCAGCAGCCCCCGTGCTGCCGTACAGGCGCGGCGGCAGCACCGAGCCTCCGGCATGGGGATGATTCTGGCTCAAATTCCGGCACTGTCAGGCTCATTTGGAATGGCGGCCGGTGATGGGACTTAAACCTGCTGCAGCAGAGTCTTGGACGGCAACCCTCGGCAGGGCCATGCGCATCTAATCTCGACAACCCCGGTGTATCGAGAGGGGCTTGTTGTCAGGAACGGAAAGATGCCTGAATCCCCGCCCTGCAGCTGGCACCCCTGACATATAAGAAACTGACCGGCGCCGCCCGGCATGCCAGTCTCCCCCAGGCACATCCTGATTGCGCTTCCCATTGCGCTCGCCCTTTCGTATCCAATCATACAGCCAATGCTTGTTCTGGCATTCATTGAGGGGATGTCGTATCTTGGCCGCGTCTCACTGGCGATAATAATGATGATCATAGTCGTGCTGGTGGGGCTGCCGGTACTGGGCCTGGTTATCTATGTTGAAAGGCGGATGGATGCAGGAAAAAAGGCCGCATGACACAGGGCCCTGCACTGGCGGCACTCCCCGGATGGGGCGGGAGCCGACCCGAGCTAATGCATTGATCAAAACCGCAGTGCCGACTGTCCGGGGCCCGCTACGGCGGGCCGCCACCGGGTGCCGCATGGGAAAAACAGTCCGTCTTTATGCCTTTCTCCCTGAAGAGCTCGCGGCGGGGATCATCATGGGAGCATATGTGCAAAAAGCTCGAGGGCTCCCGGTCGTAATACCCTATGATCAGGTGTGCGCTCCCGCCGTCACCACGTGCGACATACTCGAACTGGACCTTGTACAGTGTCCGGTCGGAGAAGTTTATGCCGTGTCCTGCGTACATCTCATGGAATGACTCCACCTCCGGCAGGCCCCTGATCTCGCCCATGTGGTCCTCCACGGAACCATGGTAGGTTGCATTCTCAAACGGCCACAGCGACTCCATGCGCATCACGTGCCTGTCCGCCTCGTAGGCCGCCCAGAGTGCCGCGGCCATCGAGGCTATGATGACAGATACCACTATCGTCCAGTTGGCGGCCTTGTTTCCCGTCATGTGCATAATATCGGCCTGCCTGCCGCGTATAAAGAGCCATGTGGATTTTCCGTGGCACGGGATGGCCGCAAGCAGGATCGCAAGGGTTTAGACTCTGTCGATTCCCCCGGGCAGGTGTGCCTCTTCACGCAGGCGGGCACTTTACAGGCGTGCATGTTGTCATGTCGGCTGCCGCTTTGAGCCACTCTCAATTCCGCGGTGCGATTGAACACGCCGCCGTGATTAAAAAAAATCTCGCCCCGTTGTTGCACGGCCGCGCTTGCAGCGCAGGCGCAGTTTCAGCCACCATCCCCCATGATGGCATGGAGCTCAGCCGTGCATGTATAGCACGGCTGCAACCAGGACCCCGACCTTGATGGACAGGCCCGTGAGGACCAGCAGGAACTGCTGGAAGCGTGAGAGCCTGTATTCCCGCGGTGTCCTGGACTCTGTTTTTGGCGGCCTTTCCACGATCTGTTTCCCCGACACCGGTATTAAAGACGCACAGGGCGGGTCATCCGCCGCGCGTTCCCATCACACCTCACCCGGACTGCTGCCATTGCAGACCGGCGGGCGCAAAGACGGCAGATGGAGCGTCATCTACTCCGCCTGCCGGGCTCCCGTTCCGACCTCTCCGCCCAGATGCACCTCCCCGGCCGTTTAATCCGGGGCCTTGGTGTCTTACCTGCCTTGCGCGGATACAGGCCCCGTGTAAAATGAAAGGAAACCGGCAAACACGGCGAGACATGCTTTAAGAATTATTGAAGCCGCGGCTTTTGCCGAATTTTTACACGGCTTGTGGCGTTTGTGCATGTTTTACCGCCACGGATGGGGCCGGGATGTCCCAAAGCGTGCCCCTGTCTGGATTGCAGGGGCATGAAATCAAGGGCCCGGGGGTATCTCTTGAGCCCCCGCTGCACGGCTGTCATCGCGCAAAAACCGCGGATGATCCGGGGCTCATCCGCCGAACAGGGACCGGAACCATCCTACGATCGTGTCCAGCAGGCCTGCCGGTTCCGTTCCGGGCCCCGGGGATGCCGTTCGGGGCTCCTCATCGGGCCCTGCCGGGGCGGCACGGGGCTCTTCAGCATCGGGCCCTGCCGGGGCAGCACGGGGTTCTTCAACGCCGGGCTCCGGCGGCTCGGGGTCCATAGGCTCCTCCGTTCTGTCCGGCTCTGCGGCCTCCTGCAAGGGCTCCTGCATGCTGCCGGGCCCGTCCCCTGGTCCGGCATCCGCACGGGGCTCCTCCGGTGCGGCCTCAGACTGGCCGGTGCTTAGCCTGTATACCGCGCGGTCATGCGAGAGCAGCAGTATGCCGCGGCTGTCCTGCAGCATGACGCTCATTGTTCCCTCAAACTCGCCTTCGAGCGGTATCTCGAGGCTCAGCTGATCCGAGGCATCAAGCAAGTACCCTGCCTGCTCTTCTGAAATAACAGAGGATCCATCGCATGCGAATACCCTGTCCGATGAATGCGATGCGCCGGAGCACTGCTCCGAGTTGAGCAGCACGGGGACCGCCGAGTATTTGACGCGGGCGCCCTCCTGCCCGCCTGCCCCGTACAGGATCACCTCCATTCCGAACACCCTTGTTGTAAAGCCGGCAGATTCTATCTCCGGGGTGATGACGAGGGTGCCGGCCGGGGAGAGGAGTATCCCCGAGGGGGATTCTAACGCGTCCTGCCCGCCGGATGCAAACCCGAGCGAGGCGGATGATTCCACACTGGGCCCTGAGAGGATGGAGCCGCCGCCCCCTCCTCCTCCGCCTCCCCTGCGCGGCAGCGGTGCTGGTGTAGGCGGGGAAACTGGCTCGGGCGTGGGTATGAACAGGCCGAACGTGGATAGGCCGTACGTCAATATTGTAAAGTCGTCGCCGGTATTGACCAGGCAGGCGCCGCCGTTGGCTCTGTGTACGTCAGCCCTGGCGGGGCTGTTCCCATCGCAGCGATTTATCTCCGTGGTCATGTCCGTCGAGTTTATGCGGTATCCGAGGTCACCCGGCTTTCCGTCCAGCCCGATCTCTACCGGCATGCCCAGCAGCAGGTCCACATCCGGCAGGCCCACATCCACGGATGTCTCCCGGGGGGTGCCGTCCACTTCAGGAGTCCTGGTTGAATTCTGAATGATTATCTGCTGCGTTCCATTGAATCCTGAGAGGGTCAGGTTTATCGGCAGCACAATGGTGGCATTCCCCCTGGTGACCGTTATATCCGAGGGAAGGGTTGCGTTGGCATTGTCGGGACTTTTTACCTGCTCAAGGTTCAGTATGAGCGGCTCGTTCACTGTTTGATCCGCTACACGTACCTCATCAGGCAGCCCGTCGTGTATTACAAGCAGGTTGCGATCATCATCCATGACCAACTCTTCGTTGTCAATCAGCGCCGTGTCGCTACCGGTGAGGTTGTACTCGTATGTCGCAAGCGTATTCCCCGCGGGGTCCATCACGTTTGTAAACTGGACCGTGATGTTCTGTGCAAAGAGCGTGTGGTTTGTGGTTATGAGCAGGTTGTTGCCGGCCACTATATCCACCATGGGATAGCCGGTATGTGACTCGTTTCTCACCTGTGTATTCACGGGGATATCGTCGAGCCGCTCGCTGATTGTGGCCACAAGGGTGTAATTCCCCGTGGCCAGGATGTATGCTATCGAGGGAATCTCGGTATCTATTACAACGTCCGAGCTGCCAGACAATGACAAGTTCGAGCCGGGCTGCGGCAGTGTGAGGTCGGCGGGCGTTCCGTCATCGACCGCCGTTATGCTGCCGCTGCCAAGTACCAGTGCGTCTGTGCCCACATAGGACAGGTCGGGCGAGTTGTGGCCATCTAGCACCGTATAGTTGAAGACAAGTTCGGTGGTGCCCGAGCCCGACGCATATTCCGCAGTCACGTTGTCCGCCCCCACCTCTAGGAGGAGCTGCGGGGCGGACGTCACGTTTACGGGCTCGCTAAACGTGATGGTTATCGCGACCGTCCCGTTCTCTTTTTCAGCAGTGGAGTTGGCCGAGACCGACCTTACCGTAGGAGTAGTGTGCGCCGAGTCCGTTATGCCCGGGGCATCCGATGCACCAAGAAGGATCATGCCCATGCTAGTCTCCCTCTCAGAGACGGCAGGGGCGTCCCCCGTCCCGAGTGAGACGGAGCGGACCACCGTCTCGGTGAACGAGGGCGCAACGGTCTTTTGTATAATGCCGTCTTGCATGACTTCCACGCCGTCGGAGGCCATGGGCGCGTCTGCCGCCTGTATCATGCCCATTCTCATGCCGTCGATTCTTTCAGATACGAGGGGCGCATCTGCCGCGTCCAGGCCGGTTCCGAGGGATACCCTCTCTTCATGCTCGGGGGCATCGGAGTCCCTTATCTCACCCGACAGGTCCACATTATTACTCTCGGATACGGCAGGTGCGTCCGCGGCCGCCCGTACGGCAGACAGGATGATGTCCGTACTATCAGAGGGGGATGGGGCATCAGCTGCTGCCCGCATTACCGTTCCTGAATCGATTGTCCTGTCGGCTGATGCCCGCTCGGCAACCGCAGGTGCATCAGTTGCTGGCCTTGCCGCCATTGCGGATACTGCCACACTGTCAGCTATCGATAGGGCATCGGCTGCTGCTCTCATCACGGTCCCCGAATCGATTGTCCTGTCGGCTGATGCCCGTTCTGCAACCGTAGGTGCATCAGTTGCTGGCCTTGCCGCCATTGCGGATACTGCCACACTGTCAGCTATCGATAGGGCATCGGCTGCTGCTCTCATCACGGTCCCCGAATCGATTGTCCTGTCGGCTGATGCCCGCTCGGCGACAAGCGGGGCATCTGATGCCGGCCTTGGAAATGTTGTATAGATGGCCGTACCCTCGGTGATGGGTAGAGCATCTGATGCCGGCCTTGCCGACATTGCAGATACTGCCACACTGTCAGCTATCGATAGGGCATCAGCTGCGGAGCTCGCCACCTCCCCCGAATCGATTGTCCTGTCGGCTGATACCATCTCGGCAATCGTAGGTGCATCTGATGCTGGTCTTGCCGCCATTGCAGATACTGCAACCCCGTCAGCTATCGATAGGGCATCGGCTGCTGCTCTCATCACAGTCCCCGAATCAACTGTCCTGTCGGCTGATACCATCTCGGCAATCGTAGGTGCATCTGATGCTGGTCTTGCCGCCATTGCAGATACTGCAACCCCGTCAGCTATCGATAGGGCATCAGCTGCGGAGCTCGCCACCTCCCCCGAATCGATTGTCCTGTCGGCTGATACCATCTCGGCAACCGTTGGTGCATCCGATGCCGGCCTTGCCGCCATTGCAGATACTGCAACCCCGTCAGCTATCGATAGGGCATCGGCTGCGGAGCTCGCCACCTCCCCTGAATCGATTGTCCTGTCGGCTGATACCAGCTCTGTAACCAGCGGGGCATCTGACGCCGGCCTTGCAAACGTTGCAGAGATGGCAGATCCCTCGGCTATAGGCGGGGCATCGGCTGCTGCCCGCATCAACACCACGCCTACGGATGTCCTGACGGCTGATGCCCGCTCGGCAACCGTAGGTGCATCCGATGCCGGCCTTGCCGCCATTGCAGATACTGCCACCCTGTCAGCTATCGATAGGGCATCAGCTGCGGTGCGCATCACCTCTTCCGGGCCGGTTGTACTGTCAGCCGACACCCTTTCGTCAACCATGGGCTCATCTGTTGCCGACCTTTTCAGCGTTGCAGAGATGGCCGCAGCCTCGGCGACGGGCGGCGCGTCAGCTGCGGCGCTCATCAACGTCTCACCTACGACCGTCCTCTCAGCCGATGCCCTTTCATCAACCACCGGCGCATCTGCTGCGGATCCTGTCCGCATTGCAACGACGACCGTTCTGTCGGTAAAGTCCGCACTGTCCGTACCTTCGGCGCTCAGCGCGAGGGGCTCGCTCGCGCCCGGGACTATCTCGACGTAATAGGTCTGCGGCTCAAAGAGCTGGCGCACCATCCCGTTATCCCCGCCGGTGAAAAAGAGCCGCCGGCTGTCGGCGGCAAACGTGATCCCCGTCCCCTCGTTTGTATCAAGAACCGTCTCTTCACCTGATTGAAACGCCGCGGTGGTCAGGTCGTGCGGCGTGCTCATGTCGTACGTGTTGGTGCGGACTCTGCTGTCAGGTGTGGGAAAATCATCACCGGCGTCTATGGTGATCAGCCTTCTGCCGTCGCCCGTTACGGCCACGCCGCGGATGAAATCGTCCCCGGACCTGAGGCTGAGTGTCTCGGCACTGGTCGGGGCGGGGCTCAGCGAGAACGGCGTGCCCAGCTCCACCTTGTACACATCTGTCTCCCCGGCCAGGTACATGTGGACTCCGTCCTCCGAGAGGTCCATGCCGGTCAGACCAAACCCAACAGCGGTTATTACGCTTGCAGGAATGTCCCAGGCCTCGCGCAGGGTGGTATCGGATATGTCGAACGGGGTGGCCAGCTTGTATCTGAGGATACTGGGCGTGAATCCATCCAGCAGATACAGCTCGGTGCCATTGTCGGACATGGCGATGCCGGAGTAAGTCCCGAAGTCGGGAACAAATGTCTCAGATATGGCCGGGTTGTTGACGCTAAAGGATGGCATCAGCGAGAACGGGAGCTCAAACGAGTACTGTTCCACGTTGCCATTGTTAATCACGTACATTCTTGTCCCGTCGGGGGAGAATATCGCGTCGTCTATGCCTATGTCGAACGCACCACTGCCGACGGGTACCGTGATCTCCGTGGGCGGTGTGATGTCGTAGGGGCCCGTAAGCTCGTACCCGTGTACGCTGTTGGATGTGCCGGCGGTAGTGATGAACATCCGCGTGCCGTCCGCCGACAACTCTATGTCGCGCGGCGTACCGCTCTGCTGCCCTCCAACGTCGAGCGCGTCGACGATCACGGCGCTAGACAGGTTGTAAGGCTCGGACATCTCGTACCTTTGGACATAGCCCGGGTTCCCCACCAAGAGCATCTTTGTGCCGTCGGGCGAGACTGCCAGCCCCTGGGTCCTTGGCGCGACGGACAGTATGTCCAGGGAATCCGTCTGAGCGGCAGTAGATACGTCAAAGGGGGTGGAAAGGTCGTACCTGTGGAGGGATGAGGATGCACCCCCGCTGAACTGCGCGACTAGCATGATCGTGCCGTCCGGAGAAAAGTCCACGCCGCGCGGAATATCGGCCTCTGCGATGGGGTTGAGTACGGGTGTGCCGGATATGGCCCCATAGGGCGAGTCCAGCGTATACTGGTGTACCCCACTGCGCCCCACCACGTACATTGTCTCCCCCGTAGCCGAGAAGTCTATTCCACCGGGGGCATCCACCTCGGATATGGACACGGTGCTGATGGAGGTGGCGTTGCCTGTGTTGAACGGGGCGGACAGATCGTACCTGGTCACTTCCTGTGCTCCCCCGTTAACGGCGAACACACTCATGCCGTCCGCGGCAAAGGCTATCCCTTGGGCGGTTTTGATCGGGACTGCTCCATACGCTGCAAAGACCCCGGTGGTTCTGCCGTACGGGGTATTGAGGGCATGCACGGTGACCTGGCCACTGCTCTGGGTGCTCGCAGTTATCATGAGCCGCCCGTCGGGGGAGAGTGTAAGGCCCCGACTGTTACGGGTGGCATCTTCTTGCGACATCTCCACCTCGCCTATGTACATGGCCGTCGTGACATCAAAGGACACGTTCATGTCGTACCTGTACACCTTCTGGTCCTGGGCCAGAACAAGCATGGTGGAGCCGCTGTTGGTAAAGGCCACGTCATGCGGGTTTCTGTTCTGGCCTCCGACCCCGTTGGATCCCGACCCTCCGAGCGGAGCGGATGTGTAGTTGTACGGCTGGGTAAGATCGTACTGGACCACGGCGTCGCCTTGATTGTTTGAAATGAACATGCGCGTACCATCGTCGGAGAAGTCAATTCCAGTTAGCTGGGACGCGGTGGGATTAAAGTCGCGGCCGGCCCTCGAGACGGCGTCTGTCAGATCATATGCACTCTGCAGATCATATCCCCACACCTCGGCATCATCTAACAAAAACATCTCGAGCCCGTCAGGGGAGAATGCAATCCCCCCGATCCTCTGGTTGCTCCTTGAGTCTAGACCGTATCTTATCACATTTTCATCGGCGGACGATACGTTGTATGGCGCGTTGAGCAAGTGCTGTTCTATCTCGTTGTCGTTGCCGCCGATAAACATACGCAGCCCGTCTGGCGAGAAGGCTATGGCTTCTGGACTGCCCAAAGTGGGACCTGTGGTATACCTGTCCACGACGTAAAAGCCCTCGTTCCGCTCAAACGCGGGGGGAAACGACGTGCCGTTTGTGTACTCCAGTGCCCCTGCATCAAAGTGCAGCCTCGGATTCGCGTACTCGAGCACCGGCGCGAGCCCCGTGCCATTCAGGTCAAACCGCAGGACCGCCCCGTCGGCGGTGGTGATAATGGTGCCGTCAGAGAGTGTCACGCCGCCTCCCAGCGTGCTGCCATCCCTCAGGTGCACCCTCGATGCGTTAAACTCGCTTACATCCACTATTCCCTCAAAGTAGATGTTCAGGATGCCATCCTCGAGCACGCCCGAAGTCTGCGCATGGGCCGACGCCGACGCGGCCAGTATAATCGGCAGAAGCGCCAGCAGGGCTGTCCGCATCATGCGCCCCCCCCCCCCACCGGGCGCGGATCGCCCTACGATCCGATCTTGTATTATACCTAATAGCTGCAGTACACTGTCCATTTCCCATCATAGCCACCATTGTCCAAAAAGGCCTTTGATAACCCTTATGAATAACGGCACTGGCACATGTGCATATCTGCCATGAATCACGGCACATCAAAGTGATGCCGGACCCAAAACATCAAAGCCTGCTGGTATGATCAGCTAGCGTGCAGTTGATCTAGCCTTCAATACGCAGCAAGTCCAGCTCATCCCACAATACATCGTCGGAGGCCATGGGGGCTGCATGCGATCATGCTGTGCGGATCTTTCGGTCCGGGGCCGTCAAATCCGTGCGTGATGTAAACACTCACGGCCCGCGGCCACTTAGAATTATTAAGGAAGCGCCACGGTATACATCATGGAAAAAGTGGCCCTGGTCACGGGCAGCTCATCGGGTATAGGATACGAGACGTCGCTGGCGCTGGCCCGCGCCGGCTATCTTGTCCATGCCACAATGCGGGACACCTCCAAGGGCGCGGGGCTCCTCGAGGCGGCAAACAAGGAGGGCCTAAAAATCTCGGTCTCCCGCCTGGATGTAGACGAGCCCGGTGGGGCAGCCGAGACGGTCTCCCGGATAGTAAAAGAATCCGGCAGGCTCGACGTGCTGGTGAATAACGCAGGCTATGGAATATTCGGCTCCGTCGAGGATGTCACCATAGACGAGTTCCGGGCCCAGTTTGAGACCAACTTTTTTGGCGTCATAAGGATGATCCAGGCGGCAGCCCCCGTAATGCGGGGCCAGAAGGGCGGCTGCATAGTCAACATAAGCTCGGTGGCAGGCAAGATAGGATTTCCCGGGACCCCTGCGTACATCAGCTCAAAGTTTGCGCTCGAGGGCCTCAGCGAGAGCCTGCGGTACGAGCTCGGGCCCCACGGCGTGAGCGTGGTCATAATAGAGCCCGGCGTGATCAAGACCAACTTTTTTGACGCCATGAAGGTAGCAGCCCCCCGGGAGGGCTCCCCATACGCGGAGTCTACTGCAAAGGTGATAGAGGGCGTAAAGATGATGGCGCAGCTTGGAACACACCCGCGGGATGTGGCCGCGACCGTGGCCAAGTGCGTGGATGAGAACGTGCCGCTCCCCCGGTATATAGTGGGAAATGATGCGGCGATGTTCCTCGATGCGCGCAGGTCCCGGACAGACCTCGAGTTCGAGGAGTATCTAAAAAAGGAGATCTTCCCGTCCTGAACGCGGCCCGCGTGCCGCGCCCGGCGGCAGCGTTTGCGGCCGAGCTTGCCGGCACGTTCGGCCTTGTGGCCGCGGCCACGGGATCTATCGTGCTTGACGCCTGGACGGGGCACCAGCTGGGCATAGGATTTGTGGCGGCGGCCCACTTTGCGGCGCTCGCCGTGCTGGTCTATCTTCTGGCCCGGCGCTCGGGGGCGCACCTCAACCCCGCAGTTACGGCGGGCCTTGTGGCAGCAGGCCGGATGGCGCCGCGGATGGCGCCCGCATACCTTGCAGCCCAGGTATCCGGCGCCGTGCTGGCCAGCCTCGCTGTAAGATACGCGGCGGGGCCCCACGTGGATATCGGCATGACCGTTCCCGGGGAATACTCTATGATGACGGTCTTTGGCGCAGAGGCGCTGGCCACCGCCATCCTTGTGGCAGTGGTATTGGCGGCGGGCGTGCGGCCCGCTGTAGCGGGGGTTGCTATAGGCGGGACTGTCGCGCTCGAGGTTCTATTACTTGGGCATATCTCGGGCGCGTCGATGAACCCCGCGCGGTCTCTCGGGCCCGCCGTAGTCTCCGGGGTATTGCATGACCTGTGGCTGTACATTGCCGCTCCATCGATAGGCGCCATATCTGCAGGGGCCGCATCCCGGGCAGCCAGGCGCATGCGCCGCAGGGCATCTGCATGATGCATTATGAAATATCAGGTGGTTATCTCGCCGGTCTTGGCCTTGTATATCCCGTAGACGATCCACTCCCCGTCGCGGACGGTATACAGCGCATAGTTGGAATCTGTCAGGTCGCCTGCCTCATTGAGGGATATGGGCCCCAGGCTGCCCCCGTAGTTCTTGGCCACCGCGTGTAGCACGCCCTTTATCCTCTCGGGGTCGTCCGACTGCACCTGCAGGATGCTCAGGCCGATCAGCCACAGGGAATCATACGCAGAGAACGCATAGGTGTTGGGGGCCCTGCCAATCTGCTTGGTGATCTCCTCCCTGACGTGGTCGTACGTGGGGTTTTCCGTGGCCGCAAACTGGGTTGATATGAGCCCGATGTCCTCTATGAACCCGGCCGCGATTGGATCCTCCAAGAGTATGTCGTTGTTGGCAAGCGGGGCGGGGCCGAACCACTGCACGGACGCAAGATCCTCGTACGAGCTTGCCGAGTTGAAAAAGTGTATTGCCTCCTCAAAGCCCACCAGGAGAATCCCTATCTCGGAGGCGGGCCTGTCCTCCAGGTATCCCCCGAGCATCTCGTTGAGCAGGTGCGCCTCTGTCGAGAAGACGGTGCTCTCCGGGGAGTAGCGTATCCCGTCGTCGTACGTGCCGCCCAGCGCCTCAAACGAGCTCCTAGTCGACTTGTACAGCCCGTCGCCCCAGACGTCGCCCCTGTACACCGGGATGATCACGCTGATCCCCCGCGATTCCGCCAGCGTGGCTATCACCCTGCCCTGCTGGGTATCATCGGGGACAAGCCGGAATATGTTGTCCTTTATGGCAAGCGCCGGCGATGCACTAGACGGGGATATGAGCAGCATGCCGTTTGAATCCACATAGCTCTTTACGTTGCGGATCTCGGCGCTGGTCTCTGTTCCGAGCACGAGCTTTATCCCTTTGGAGTTGAGCGACTGGATCTTTTCAAGCGCTATTATCGGGTCGGTCTGCGTATCCTCGATCACCAGGTTGAACCTCCAGTCGGCCCCTATCTCCTCAAGGTATTCGTTAAAGTCCACCACCGCGAGCTTTGAGCCCAGGCCGTTTTCGTACCCGCGCGACGAGAGGTCGCCCGAGGCGGGCAGCGCCATGCCTATGTCTATTGTTCCCGACGGGCCCGCGGCCATCATGGCCTGCCCGGGGGATGCATCCTCTGTTCCCGAATATGAAAATCCTATCGCGAGGCCGATGGACAGGCCCACGGCCACCCCCGCCGCGGTCATCATTCGCGGGGATATTTGCATGCCCCAACAGCGAATATTTCGGTATAAAACTATTCCCGTGGGATGGAACTGAATACGGCAGGATGCGGCGGCACACCTGCCTGTGCCGGCACTCTATTCTGGAACCTGTGCCGCGCAGCCTTGGCGCCGAAACTAGGGATTATAATGCCGGCAGCAAATGCAGCTGCATGGGTTCAAGGGGCCTCTTTGAGAGGGCGCGCAAGGTGATCCCGTCGGGGGTCAACAGCCCAGTCCGCTACTATGCCCCGTATCCGTTCTTTGCCGCATCTGCCAGCGGCGGCAGCATCCGGGATGCAGACGGCAGAAAATACACGGACCTGTGCAACGGCTACGGGGCCCTGCTTCTCGGCCATGGCCGGGGCGAGGTGGTGCGCGCGGTCTCGGCCCAGCTGCGGCGCGGCACGCTCTTTTGCGTCCCCACTGAACAGGAGGTGGAGCTTGCCCGGCTGATATCCGGGAACTATCCCTCGATGGAGAGCACAAGGCTCGTCAACACCGGCGGGGAGGCCACCATGACGGCGATAAGGCTTGCACGCGGCTTTACGAAAAGGGACAGGATAATCAAGTTTGACGGGTGCTACCACGGGGCGCACGGGTCGGTGCTGGTAAAGGCGGGCTCAGGCTCGGCGCATTTGGGCATATCCACCTCGGAGGGCGTCCCCCGCGGACTCGCCCGGCAGACGACTGTCATCCCATACAACGACGAGGCAGCATTCGAGGGGGCTGCCGCCGACGATGTGGCGGCCGTTATAGTGGAGCCGGTAATGGGCAACATGGGAGTCATACCGCCAAAGAAAGGATTTTTGCGCCTGCTCCGGAAGCTGTCGAGCCGGCTTGGCATGCAGCTGATATTCGACGAGACGATAACGGGATTTCGCCTCTCGGCGGGCGGGGCCCAGGAGGCCTTTGGAGTGCGGCCCGACATCACGACTCTTGCAAAGGCTCTCGGTGGCGGGCTGCCGATAGCAGCTGTCGGCGGCAAAAAAAACATAATGGAGAGGCTGGCGCCCGGCGGGTCGGTCTACGAGGCCAGCACGTTTGCCGGCAACCCTGTCTCTGTATCGGCGGCGCTCGCATCAATTCGGACGATAAACAGGATAAAGGGCAGATTGTACCCGCGCCTCGAGCGGGCGGCAGCCGCGCTAGCATCAAGCATAGCTGATGATGCCGCAGACCTCGGGCTGGACAGGCAGATAAACCGGGTGGCATCAATATTCCAGGTATTCTTTACAGCCGAGCCTGTAACGGATGCGGCCTCTGCCAAGAGGGCGGATGCTGCAAGGTTCGACAAAATGTTCAGGGCCCTTCTAAAGAACGGGGTCTTTGTGGCCCCCTCCCAGTTTGAGATGGCGTCACTGTCTGCGGCGCATACCGTGGAGGATCTGCGGAATGTATCGGCAGCATACCGTACAGCGCTCGGGGCTGCCCGATGACCGTCTATACGGTGGGCACGCGCGGCAGCAGGCTCTCCCTTGCGCAGACGGGGCATGTATTAGACGCGCTAAAGGAGGCCAACCCGGAAGACGAATACAAGGTGCGCAGAATAAAGACGCAGGGGGACACAGATGATAGGCCGCTGTTCGCCATTGATCAAAAGGGGATATTCGAAAAAGAGATAGACCGCGCGGTCTCCGAGGGCGGGGCCGACTTTGCCGTCCACAGCCTCAAGGATGTGCCCACCGAGCTGGCGCCGGGGCTGGTTCTCGCATGCGTGCCGCGGCGCGCGGCGGCAAACGACGTGCTAGTCTCCCCCGGCGGCTCGGGCCTCGGGTCGCTGCCCCGCGGCGCCACTGTCGGAACAAGCAGCCTCCGGCGCGCAGTCCAGGTGGGGCGCAGCAGATCCGACCTCCATGTCAAGCCCGTCCGGGGGAACATAGAGACCCGCATAGCAAAGGTGGGCGCCGGGTACGACGCGGTGGTGCTAGCCGAGGCAGGCATATCGCGGCTCGGCCTTGATGTGAAATATGCGGCCCTTCCCGAGGAGTCCTTTGCGCCTTCCCCGGGCCAGGGCTCGCTTGCGCTTGTGGCGAGATCCGGAGATGCAGGCACCATATCCATGCTGAATAGAATAGAGGATGCGGCATCTAGGGCAGAAGCCGAGGCGGAGCGCGCCCTGTCCGAGAGAATAGGCTCGGGCTGCAGGTTCCCCGTGGGCGCCCTTGCAAGGAGCGCCGGGGAGCTTTTGACGATCCGGGCCGAGGCGTTCTCGGTGGACGGGAGCAGGTCGGTCTCCGTGCAGGCCAGCGGGCCGCGGGGGAGCCCGCGAAAGGTGGGCGAGTCCGCCGGGAATGAAATGCTCGAGCGCGGCGCGGGAGATCTTGCCTTAAATTGGCGCGAAAAGGTGGACGAGTGGAACAGGTCATGAAGGGCAAGGTATACCTCGTAGGCGCGGGGCCCGGTGATCCCCGGCTGCTTACATTAAGGGCAGACGAGCTTATTCAAAAGGCCGATGTAGTTTTGTATGACCGGCTGGTCACCAAGAGGATAATGTCCCGGGTGCCGCGGGGCACGCCAAAGGTGTACGTGGGGCGCTCGATAGGCGACCACACCTCTCACCAGGATTCAACGAACCACCACATGTTGGAGCAGGCGAAAAAACACAAGACGGTTGTGCGCCTCAAGGGAGGAGACCCGATAATATTCGGCAGGGGCGGCGAGGAGGCAGAGTATCTAAAAGAGAATGGAATCAAATACGAGATAGTGCCCGGCGTGACATCGGGTATAGGCTCTGCCACATACGCGGGCATACCGCTGACACACCGCAAGTTTGCCTCGTCGGTGGTATTTGCGGCGGGCCACGAGGATCCCGGAAAGGAATCCGACGGAGTCGACTGGAAGGCGATGGCGGGCTCTGTCGACACAATAGTGATAATGATGGGGGTGACGCGGATAGGCACCATATGCAGCGAGCTCATCGAGGGCGGAGCAGACCGCGGCACGCCGGTCGCAGTAATAGAGAACGGCACCACGCCGCAGGAGCGCATGATAACCGGCAAGCTGCACAATATAGAACAGCTGATAAAGAGCAGCGACATAAGGCCGCCCGCCGTGATAATAATAGGCGGCGTGGTGGGGCTCTCGGAGAAGATAAAATGGCGATGAATGGAAGGACAATAGCAATAACAAGGTCCCCCGAGGATTCGGCGCAGTTTGCCGAGCTTGCGGCCAGGGACGGCGCGCGCGCAATGCCGCTTCCCACCATAGAGCTTGTCCCGCGGGATGACATGGTGGACAGCACGCTGCGCGAAATATCGGAAAACGATCCTGATTACACCGTCTTTATGAGCTCAAAGGCCGTGCGGCTGCTATTCGATGCAGCCGAGTCGGAATCAAAACTTGAAAAGCTGCAGCTCGCCGTCGCCAACACGTCGGTTGTGGCGGTGGGCCCCGTGACGCGCGGCGCACTCGAGGGCCGCGGCATAAGGGTTGCGCACACGCCGGAAAGATACTCGTCGGTCGGCGTCGGCGAGGTTTTTTCCGCGCTTGGCGCCGAGGGCAAAAAGGTGTTTGTCCCGCGGAGCGGCGCATCGACTCCGTTTTTGCGCGACCTTTTGACAAAGATGGGGCTAGATGTGCATGAGCTGCATTTGTACGACGTGCGGGCGTCGGGCGGCCCTCAATGGGACGAGTTCCGGGAGCTGCTTCCGCGGGGCGGCATAGACGGGATAGTCTTTACTAGCGCGTCGTCGGTGCGCGCGTTCTTTGAGCTGATGCATGGAGCGGAGCTGCCGGAGGGGATCAGGGCCGTGGCGATAGGCCCGTTTACCGCAGACGAGCTTGCAAAGTTCGGGGTGGAACATACGATCGCAGGCGTCCATACGGTGCCTGGCGCCTTTGATGCGATCAAGTCAGCGCTTGCCGCAGGCGGGGCGACTTAGCCACGCCTATTTAGCCCGTCCTAATTTACCCCACGTATTTATAGCAACAAAGTGCTGAACAACGCATGGCAACAGAGAGCACTACCGACAACTTCGAGATGGACTACTCAAAGTACGACTTTAAGGACTCTACTGACATGTACGTGCATCTCAGCAAAAAGGGCCTGTCAAAGGAGATAGTCGAGAGCATCAGCAAGATGAAGGACGAGCCACAGTGGATGCTCGACTTCCGCCTCCGTTCATACGAGATATTCATGAAAAAGCCCATGCCGACATGGGGGGCCGATCTGAGCACGATAGATTTTCAGAACATATACTATTACGCAAAGGCCTCTGAGAAGGCAGAAGGCGACTGGGACGATGTGCCCAAGGACGTAAAGAGCACGTTCGACAAGCTCGGCATCCCCGAGGCCGAGAAGAAATTCCTTGCAGGAGTGGGCGCCCAGTATGAATCAGAGACCGTATACCACAGCCTCCGCGAGGATCTAAAAAAGCAGGGCGTATTGTTCCTGGATACAGGCGAGGCGGTCAAGGAATGCCCAGAGATACTCCGCAAATACTTTGGCAAGGTAATCCCCCCCGAGGACAACAAGTTTGCAGCCCTGAACAGCGCAGTCTGGAGCGGCGGCTCGTTCATCTACGTGCCACCCGGCGTCTCCATTGACATGCCACTGCAGGCGTACTTTAGGATAAACGCACAGAACATGGGCCAGTTCGAGAGGACGCTCATCATACTAGACGAGGGCGCACAGGTCCACTACATCGAGGGATGCACCGCGCCGGTATACTCTTCAGAATCACTCCACTCGGCAGTAGTCGAGCTCATCGCACACAAGGACGCCAAGCTCCGGTATACAACCATACAGAACTGGAGCAACGATGTATACAACCTGGTCACAAAGAGGGCCTATGCGTATGAAGGGGCGACAGTCGAATGGGTCGATGGCAACATCGGCAGCAAGATTACAATGAAATATCCCGGCGTCTACCTGATGGGGCAGAGAGCACACGGCGAGACGCTGTCAGTCGCGTTTGCCGGCGGTGGCCAGCACCAGGATACCGGCGCAAAGATGGTCCATCTGGCGCCAAACACGACCTCCAAGATCACCTCAAAGTCCGTGAGCCGGCTCGACGGGCGCTCCACATACAGGGGACTGCTCAATGTGGCCAAGGGCGCCACCGGCGTAAAGTCGACTGTCCGCTGTGATGCACTATTACTAGATGATACATCAAAGACAGATACCTATCCTTACATGGAGATAAACCAGGAGGATGCGACCATCACCCACGAGGCGACTGTCGGCAAGATCGGCGACGAGCAGATATTCTACCTGATGACAAGGGGCTTTAACGAAGAGGACGCGCTCAGCCTGATAATCAACGGCTTCATGGAGCCTTTCACAAAGGAGCTCCCCATGGAATACGCGGTTGAGATGAACAAGCTCATAAAGCTCGAGATGGACGACTCGGTGGGCTAGCCGCATCCGGTGGTGTACTGACAATGTCCCAACTGGCTCTATCTTCGATAAACTCAGGCCATGTAGACGATCTCTCCTCATCTAGAAAGGAGCCCGACTGGCTCCGGGAGTTCCGCAGAAACTCGCTTTCAATATACGACGAGATGCCCGTCGAGACCTCGCCCCTATACAACAAGTATACCGACGCCAAGAGGATGAACCAGGAACAGGTCTCGCTCTCCACTGCCGGAGGGGGGAGCCTGCCGTCGTTCATAGAGGCCAGGGTGGCCGAGCTCGGCAACTCGCCCGGCATAGTCCAGGTGGGATCCGGCATACACCGCATCAACCTGCCCGATGACAAGCTGGTCATATCATCGATAGGGGACGCCCTGCTGAATGGGGGCCCCGCAAGGGCTCTTGTCGAGTCTGCCGACCCGCACGAGGACAAGTTTACAGCCCTGAATAATGCGGCCTTTGATTCTGGCATATACATAGAGATACCCGACGGATACGACAAGGAGGAGCCCATCCACATTCTTACATGCCTCCCCGAGGACCGCCTGTCCACCATCTCGCGCAACGTGATAAAAGTCGGCAGGGACAGCAGGTCTACCATAGTCCAGGAGCTCTACTCGCCACCCGGCCAGGGCCAGCAGGCCTACCTCGAGGTCCTCACCACCGATATCGGCCCGGGGGCGCGCCTGAGCGCTACAACCTTGCAGATGATGGACCAGGCCTCGGTCAACTTTTCCACAAGGCGCTCGGATGTGGCGCAGGATGCCACCATCAACTGGTATCTCGGGCTGTTCGGGACCGTTCTCTCCCGGTACCGGATAGACTACAAGCTCATGGGGACGGGGGCGTCTGCAAACGATTCAGAGGTGGTATTTGGCACGGGGGACCAGTCGTTTGACATCCAGTCCAATCTCAACCACGAGGCGGGCTCCACCGAGGGGCGTGTGATAGAAAAATCGATACTCCGGGAGAGGTCAAAATCGCTCTTCAAGGGGATGATCCGCATAATGGAGGGGGCGGCAAAGTCAAACTCGTACCTTTCCGGCAGGTCGATACTGCTTGATCCCGACGCAAAGTCGGACGCGATACCGGGCCTCGAGATACTGACCAACGATGTAAAGGCGACCCATGCCGCATCCGTCGCCCAGATAGACGAAGAGCAGATATTCTACCTGCAGACCAGGTGTTTGACCGAGGCCGAGGCCGAGCGGACCATAGTCGAGGGATTTTTGGAGCCGCTGTCCAGGAAGATGTCGTACCAAGTGCGGGCGTGGATAGCCCAGCTGGTAGAGTCCAAGTGGGAGGGAAAGAACCTTGCAATAAACACCGACGAGGAGCTGCGCAAGTTCATCGAGGTAGAGGAGACACGCTACAACGAGGACGAAGAGATAGAGCAGCACTACAAGTACAGGTGATCTCAGTGGGCGAATGGACCCGTGCATGCACCGAGGGCGATCTTGCCGACGGGACCATGCTGCGCTTTGACCACGGGGACAAAAAGATCCTGCTGGCCCGGCGCGGCGAAAAGATCTTTGCCACCGATGTGATGTGCACGCACGAAGAGGCGGACTTGTCGACGGGCTTTCTCTCAGAGCAGGGCGTGACGTGTCCCCTGCACCTGTCAGTGTTCAATCTCGACAGCGGCGTGCCGCAAAATCCCCCCGCGGAAGAATCCGTGGCCACCTACAATGTTAAAATAGATGCAGGGGCAATATACGTGGAGATATAATGCAGAGCGCATATCCGATAGAGGAGATCAGGGCCGACTTTCCCATACTGTCCAGGACCGTGCGCGGCGGCAAGCCGCTGGTATACCTCGACAACGCATCCACCACGCAAAAGCCCGTCCAGGTGATATCCGCGATAGACGACTATTACAGGAACCACAACGCCAACATACACAGGGCGGTCTATGAGCTCGCCGAGGAGGCGACTGGCGCCTACGAGGCGGCCCGCGACAAGGTGGCCCGCTTCATAAACTCGCCGTCGCGCGAGGAGGTGATATTCGTGCGGGGGACCACCGAGGCCATCAACCTTGTCGCATATTCGTGGGGCAGGGCCAACGTGGGCCCGGGCGATATCATAGTGACTACAGAGTACGAGCATCACAGCAATATCGTCCCGTGGCAGCTCCTCGCAAAGGAAAAGGGCGCAGAGCTAGCATATATCGACATAGATGAAAAGGGCGAGCTCCTGCTGGAGCAGCTCGACGAGCACCTGGAGACGGGCAGGGTCAAGCTTGTCACGTTCAGCCTCATGTCGAATGTGCTAGGCACGATAAGCGATGTCCAGGGGATAGCGTCCCGGTGCAAGGCTGCGGGCGTGCCCGTCCTGATAGACGGGGCCCAGGCCGCGCCCCACATGAGGGTCGACGTGCAGGCTTTGGGCTGTGACTTTTTTGCGTTTTCGGGGCACAAGATGCTGGCACCTACCGGCATAGGAGCCCTCTGGGTCCGCAGGGAAATACTCGAAAAGATGGGGCCCTTCCACGGGGGAGGCGACATGATACGCGAGGTGCACAAGTTTGAGACTACCTGGAACGATCTTCCGTACAAGTTCGAGGCGGGCACGCCCAATATAGCGGATACCGTCGGGTTTGGCGCGGCAATAGACTATCTCGAAGGGCTGGGCATGGAGGATGTAAGGCGGCACGAAAAATCAATCACCGAGTACGCCCTGAAGAGGATGGCCGGCGTCAAGGGGATGACAATCTACGGGACAGACGAGATATCAAGGCGCGGGGGAGTCATATCGTTCAACTTTGCGGACGTGCACCCGCATGACGTGGCGCAGATAGTCGACGGCGAGGGCGTAGCCATACGCTCTGGGCACCACTGCGCGCAGGTGCTCATGGAGAAGCTCTGCGTGCCGGCGACCAACAGGGCGAGCTTTTACGTGTATAATACCCGGGAGGATGTAGACGCGCTAGTCACATCCCTGGACAAGGTGGCGAGGCTGTTCAAGCTTGAATGACACCGACATATACCACGAGATGATCATAGAATATTCAAGGAACCCCCTAAACTTCCACAAGATGGAGAACCCTGACGTGACCCACCACGATTCCAACCCGCTCTGCGGCGACAGCATAGACATGGATCTAAAGTTTGACGGCGAGACAATATCTGATGTGAGCTTCCACGGCAGCGGGTGCGCGATCTGCATGGCCTGCACGTCGGTGCTCACCGAGCTGGTCAAGGGCAAGAGCGTCTCCGAGGCCCGGGGGCTCGAAAAGAACGACGTGCTAGGCGAGCTGGGGCTTGAGCACCTGCAGGCAGTGCGGATAAAGTGCGCCCTGCTCTCCCTCAAGGTGCTCAAGCTGGCCCTGTACAAGCACCTGGCGGCGGCCCCGGAGGGGAACGCCGACGTCCTCAAGGAGGACGCGGCCAGCCTCTACTGACATGGCAGGATCAGCGCCGGGCATACCGGTCCAGCTGCAGATACGCAGGATAATATTCGAGCACTTTAACGATACAGAGGCCCGCTTTACCAACGACGAGGTCTTTGACGTCCTTCAAAAGGCAGAGGGCGCCGGGGGGATGACAATCGACGACATGGAGCCGTTTTTTACAGAGATATGCGACAGGGGGCTTGTGCGCAATATCGCGCAGAACTTTACGACCATCTGGTTCAAGCTCTTCGAGCCGGTAGCAGCAGCCAAGTGCGGCAAATGCGGCAACGAGGTGCACTTGGGCGGCGCCGAGGAGCGGACCTGCCCAAACCCGGGCTGCGGCGCGCCCGTCTGAGCTATGTGCGCCGGGCTGCGGCCTCTTCGAGCGCCTGTATCATGGGGAGCTTTTGTCCTGTCAGGTACAGTATGAGCGCGCCGCCTGCTGTGCTCACGTGGTTTATCCTGCCGGCAAACCCGTACTCTTCTAATGCGGAGGACAGGTGCCCCCCGCTGACTATTGTGGTTGCCATTGAATCCGCGACAGCTCCCAGCATGCCGCGGGTGCCATTGTCAAAGCCCTTCTTCTCGAATAGTCCCGGCGGCCCGCTCATGAATACTGTCCCCGCGCCCGAGATGAGCCTGCTGTAGTGGTCGACAGTCTTGGGGCCAAGATCCAGTATGATATCCCCCGGTGCAAGGTCCCTTACGTCGATGTCGACCCTGTCGCCGTCCTTGTCTATTGCCACATCCACGGGCGTGGAGAATACATCCGGGTACTCGCCTATCAATTCATGCGCCTTTGCGACCGCCTCGTCCTCCCTGTTTATCCCCAGCGCGGACTTTATTCTTGCCTGGGCGCGCATGAAGACGTTCCCTATCACCCCGGTCAGCAGTATGTGGTCCGCCCTGCCTGTCCGGATGAGCATCCTTATTGCCTCAATCCTGTCGGCCACCTTGGAGCCGCCGAGAACGACCACGTGCGGCGCCTTTGCCACCGTGATTATCTTGTCAAGCTCCCTTGTTTCGCGCTCTACTATGCGGCCGGCGCACGCGGGCAGCACGTGCGGAAAGCCCACTATCGATGGGTGTGACCTGTGCGCGCTCGAGAACGAATCAAGAACGCAGAGATCAAACAAATCCCTGAGCCTGCGCACCATTATCGTATCTGCTGCTGCACGGGGGGAGAACTCGTAATTCTCCTCGGCGCACAGCCTGAGGTTGTCGAGCAATAATATCTCGCCGTCGCCAAGCCCGTTGATGGCGGCCCGGGCCGCCTGGCCTATCACATCTTGCACGTGCATTATCCTTGTGCCCAGCAGCTGCTCGAGAACCTTTGCATGCTGTTCCATGCCGGTATAGTCCTTGTTGCCCACCCTGCCCTGGTGGGACCCGACGACAAGCTTTGAGCCTTTGAGCGCCCTTATCGTCTCGGTGGCCTCCTTTATCCTTCTCGGGCTCAGTATGGCTCCCGTGGAGGGATCCACGGGGCAGTTCATGTCGACCCGCAAAAAGACCGTCCTGCCGTCGAGATCAAAGTCGTCGAGCGTGAGGATCGACACAGCCTGCCCTGCCGGCACCGGGGTTAAAACCCTTGAGACAGCATGCGGGCCGGGGAGCCCCCGAGCGCTGATCTAGTGTGCATGCCGGGCCGGCGCCCCGCCGGGGCCCCATTTACCGCACGCGGGGGCGATCTATTCTGCCTGATATATCACAACAGTTATCATATTCCTATTATCCGTGAAACATACATGAGGTCATCAAAGGGCCGGGCTGCTGCATGGCGGGTGCCGCTTCCGGCTAGACACAGGGTATGCCAGCTCCCTCTCTTGGGGGAGTCTGGGAATCCGGGAGCCGGGCCGTAGTTGACGCGTGACTTGCGCCGGGTGGCGCTGCTGGCGCCGCTGGTACTGCTGGCGTTTGCCTATGCCGGCACATCGCACTCCCAGGTCGGGTTTGATTTAGAGTATGCCGCATTCACCCCGGGGGGCAACACGGTAAAGCTGGTGTTTACAGATCCCGTGGACCCGCAGTCGGTATTCCCGGAGGCCTTTGCGGTGCCCGGCAACCGTGTCATGAATACGTCGGTCGAGGGCCGCGGGGTATTTCTGATTCTTGAAAATGATACAGTGGAGGACGACCCCCCGCTGGTAAGATTCTTGGGGGCGGTCTCCTCGCAGGACGGCGTGCGGCTTGGCGCACTGCACGTGCACAACGCAACTGGGGGCGTACCGGCGTCGCTGCACTCACTGGCGCACAACTCGACCCATCTCTTTGCAACCGATGAGAGCGATGGGAACCTGCGCATATACGATTCATCTCTCGAGCTGGCCGATACGATCAGTATGCAATGGGCACCCCGCGGGATGGATGTCAACTCGACCCACGCGGTGGCCGTCAGCAGTGTAATCAACACAGTCTTTGTGGTGGATCTTGGCAACGGCGCAATCCAGCAGACCCCCGTCCCGACGTTGTTCAACCCGGAGGGCCTGGTACTGGCCCCCGAGATAGTCATAGCGGACGTGCGAGACAAGATGCACGTACTGGAGCCGGACGGCAGTGGCCATCGCACATTCGCGGACACCGGGGGGGATGACAACACCGTCGAGGGGCGCGTAAAGCAGCCAAGCGACGTGACATACAACGGGACCCACCTCCTTGTCGCGGACCGCGATAACCACCGGGTGCAGGTGTTTGAAAAGGACGGCACGTTCTCCGGCGTGCTCGACAATTTCCTCTTGGCGGGGGCGGCCGACATTGAGCCCACCAGCATACATGCATCCGACGGGATCATACTCGTAGGTGAAAAGGACAGGGGGGTGCTCGTTACAAGCGAGACGGCTAGATTGCTGCAGGAGATTCCGTCTGGTCGCGACATTCACCCGCAGGGGCTGGCGACAAACGGGACCCACATATTTGTGGCGGATAACAGAGATCGGGACCCGTGGAAGCCGCAGCTCAATGTGTACGAATACCGCAAGGCCACGGCATCGCACATGGCGTACGTGCTTTCTGTCTCCGCGCCGCCGGGGAGATACGAGGCGGACGATACAGTAAACATTACAGTTTCATTCTCCGAGCCCGTAAGCGTCGCAGGAAAGCCGCAGCTGCTGCTTGATGTGGACGTGGGGGCGGCTGCCGGGTACGTGTCGGGATCCGGCACCGAGGATCTGCTATTCCGCTACGACGTACAGCAGGGCGACGGCACAGGCCCGCTACAATACCTGGGGGAGGACTCCCTCGAGACCGGCGGCACCATGAGCCCCGCAGCCGGCGGGGACGGCACGGATCGTGCCGTGCCCCCGCGGTCCTCGCGGCTCTCACTGGGCGAATCAGGCGCGCTGCTCGACGCGCCGCCTGCCCCCCTTCTGCTCTCGGCGTACCTGGCCAGCGGGGGATCGCTGACCCTTGAATTTGACGCCCCCGTGAACTCTGTAAACTCGTCGAGGATCAGCGTGAGGGACGGCACCGACTTTTCCGGCGGGACGAACCTTGGCGGCGCAGCGTCCGTCTCGACCGGCAACTCCACGGTCCTGAGCCTGACGAATGAGCATCTGGCCGGCATCTCTGCCTATGCTGAACCGCACATACAGTTCGAGGCCCGGGCCATCGGGGGGGAGAACGGCACATCTTTCCCCGCCGCATTTGCCCTGCCGGGGCCCGTGCATACGGGCATGCTGGATGCGGGGACCCGGGTCGTCACCCCGTACGGGGTTGAATTCACCGAGGATGGAGACGCCGTCTTCGCCGTGGGCGGCGACAATGTAAGGGTGCAGCACTATACCCTGTCAAGGCCGTTTGACCTGACGTCGATCACACTCGTGCCCGGCCCCGGCAATACCATGGTCCCGAGGGGCCAGGGCAACGGCCTCATTGACATGATTGAACCCCGGGACATCTACCTTGCCCCCGGCGGCATACGGCTCTTTGCAGTAGACGAGAACGACGGCCGCGTGCGTCAGTACGAGCTGGGCTCGAAAAACAACGCAAACATAATACGCCAATCGAGCGACTCCTTCAACGCAAGTCCCCAGACTGCATCACCCCAGGGGCTCGACATGTCACCCGACGGCCTGCGCTTCTACGTGGCAGGGTCGGGCTCCATCCACCAGTATCTCATGAATAGCGCCTACAGGCTCAATGGTGCCACCCACGAGGCCTCGTTTGATGTCAGCGCGGCAGAGACAAACCCGACGGGAGTAGAGTTCTCTGATGACGGGCTGCTCATGTTTGTATCTGGCCCGCGGGGCGTCCAGTCGTATGCGCTTGTCGATTCCTTCATGGTGGCGACTGCTGCCCACCAAGACTTTTTCCCCACCGGGGTGGGGGGGGCCCCTGAAGGCCTTGCATTAGGTGATGGCGGCCGCCGGCTGATCATTGCCCGACCCGACGTGGGTGAGCTGATCCACCAGTATGAACTAGACAGGCCGTACGACATACGGACGTTCCCGTCTGTATCACTTGATGTCTCGGCGCAGAATGACGCCCCCTCAGGCGTGGCCGTATCCGCAAACGGCACGCTGCTGTTCATATCGGGCCGCCCCTCAAACTCCGTCCATGCGTACAACATGAGCTACCACGATTCAGCCACGGCAACTTTCTTACACTCGGCAGCCATCTCGGAGCAGAATATCCTGCGGGATCTCCACTTTGCACCCGACGGCAATACCCTGTATACGGTGGGCAGGACGCCCGATGCCATCCACCAGTTCGATCTTGGGGCTCCATACGACATAGAAAGCCACGTCCTAGCGGGGACTCTCAACGTAAACGCCCAGGATTCGGGCGCCACCGGCCTGGCGCTATCGCCCAACGGGACAAGCCTGTTCTATCTGGGCTTGGCCGGCGACCGGGTCTACCAGTATATGCTTGACCCGCCGTACAATGTAGCGGGTGCCGCCCTCGCCGGGAATGCAACCGTGGACGAAGGATCCCCCACGGCGGTGACGTTTGCACCGGACGGGACGAAGATGTTCGTGTCTGGCGATCAGAACAAGAGGGTGTACAGGTACGCACTTGCAGAGCCCTTCAATATTACCGGCGCAGAGTTAATTGGCGGGTCCCACCTGGGCGGCACGGCAGGCTCCGTGAATGCGCTTGCATACTCGTCCGACGGCCTGCACTTGTTCACCTCGAACGGCACCTCTGTGCTCCAGTATGCACTGAACTCTTTCCAGCTGGAGTCGGCCATATTCTCATTTGTAAGCGAGGATCCCGGGCCCACCGATTCGGCGAGCCTGGGCATGCACATATCTGCGTCGAGCGCCCCCGTTGTATCCGATCTCCCCACGGTCCCGCAGGAAGGGGGGCTCGAACTGCTCTCGGCGCGCCTGGACAGGGAGGGATTGCTGACCATCGAGTTTGACGCACCCGTGAACTCTGTGAATCCATCGGGGATCAACGTGAGGGATGGCACCGACTTTTCCGGCGGGACAAACCTTGTCGGCGCGACATACCGGTCTGTCAACTCTATGGTAATCCTGAACCTGACGGACGACCAGCTGGACGGTATCTCTCGCTATGCTGAACCGCACATACAGTTCGAGGCGGGCGCCGTCTCGAGAGGCCCCGACTCGCCCTTCCCTGACGCATTCGTGCTGCCGGGGCCCGTGCAGAGCGGCATGATAGATGTGGGGCCCCGGAATGTCGACAACCCACAAGGGGTTGAATTCTCCGAGGACGGCCTCCGCATGTTTGCCCTGGGGAACGTTACTTCTAGGATCCAGCACTTTGAACTGGCAGAGCCCTATGACCTGGAGTCCGCCATATTCGTATCTGGCCCGGGCGGCACCCTCCTCCCGAAGGGCCAAGGCAACGGCCTTACCAACATATTTGATCCCCAGGACCTCTATCTTGCCCCCGGCGGCATACGACTCTTCGTGGTGGGTGCGGGTGACAATAGCGTGCGCCAGTACGAGCTGGGGGGAAAAGACGACGCAAACATAATCCGCACCTCGACCGACTTCTTCAACACAGGCACCCAGACTGCGTCGCCCCGGGGACTCGACTTGTCACCCGACGGCTTGCGCGTCTATGTGGCAGGGTCGGGCTCCATCCACCAGTATCTGCTGAATAGCGCCTACAGGCTGAACGGTGCTGCCCACGAGGCCTCGCTTAATGTCAGCTCTGCAGAGCCCGACCCGACGGGAGTAGAGTTCTCTGACGACGGGCTGCGCATGTTCGTATCTGGCCCGCGGGGGGTCCAGTCGTATGCGCTTGTCGAGCCCTTCATGGTGGTGACTGCCGCGCATCGTGACTTTTTCCCCGCCGGTGTGGGGGGTGACCCGTCCGGCCTAGCCCTCGGGGATGGCGGCAGCCGGCTGTTCATAACCCGGGCCAACGTGGAGGATATCGTCCACCAGTACGACCTATCCCGGCCGTACGACATACGGGCGTTCCCCAGTGCATCATTTGACGTCTCGGCACAGGATACCCGCCACACAGGGGTGGACGTATCTGCAAACGGCACACTGCTGTTCATCTCGGGCCGCATCACAAACTCTGTCTACGCGTACAACATGAGTTACCACGACGTGGCCACGGCGAATCTCGCATACACGACAGGGATAGATGAACAAGATCACCTGCGGGACCTCCGCTTTACACCCAATGGCACTACCCTGTATACAGTGGGCAGGATGCCCGATGCGATACACCTGTTCGATCTTGGGGCTCCATACGATATAGAAAGCCACAACCTGGCGGGGACTCTCAACGTGAGCCTCCAGGATTTGGGCGCCACCGGCCTGGAGATCTCGCCTGACGGCACCAGCCTGTTATACGTTGGCTTGGAGAACGACCGGGTACACCAGTATACACTTGACCCGCCGCACAATCTCGCGGGGGCCATTCTTGCCGGGAACGTGACCGTGGACGACGAATCCCCCACGGCGGCGGAGTTCTCGCCTGACGGAATGAGCATGTACGTGACTGGAGATCTGAACAAGAGGGTGTACAGGTACGCACTTGCAGAGCCCTTCAATATTACCGGAGCAGAGTTTACGGGCAGTTCCCACCTGGGCGGCACGGCCGGCCTTGTCTCGTCACTTGCATACTCTGCAGACGGCCTGCACTTGTTCACCTCGAACGGCAGCTCTGTGCTCCAGTATGCCCTGAACTCTTTCCAGGTGGGGGGGGACCGGTTCTCATTTCCGCATGAAGCGTCGATGCACTCTGATTCTGTGAGCCTGGGCATACCAATATCGGCGTCTAGCGCCCCCGTTGTATCCGATCTTCCACTGCTGTCGCAGGAAAGCAGGATCGGACTGCTCTCGGCGCACCTGGACAGGGGGGGCACGCTGACCCTTGAGTTTGACTCATCCGTAAGCAGACTGGTGGACACGTCGGGGATCAGCGTGCGGGACGGCTCCGAGTTCTCCGGAGGAACGAGCCTTGGCGGCGCGGCGCACCGGGTCGACGGCTCCACGGTAACCCTGGACCTGGCGCCTGCCCAGCTGGGCAGCATCTCTGTATATGCGGAACCGCACATACAGTTTGAGGCAGGCGCCGTCTCGGGAGAGCTGGGCTCGTCATTCCCCAATGCATTCGAGCTGCCGGGGCCCGTGCAGACCGGCTCGGTGGTAGGGAACAGGCTCAACTCCGATCCCGATGGGATTGAATTCTCCGAGGACGGCCTCCGCATATTCATCGCAGGCGAGAACCAGCAAAGGATGTCCCATTACGAACTCTCAACGCCGTTTGACCTGACTACCCCCATGATCGACCAGTTCGGCAACCCGGTGGGTCAGAGCGATCCGCTGCCCGGGTTTAGCCACCCCAGCGCCATAGCATTTGTCCCCGGCGGCAGCCGGTTCTTTGCGGCTGATGCAGATACCGGCCTTGTGCACCTGCTCCGGCTGGTCGATCCATACAACGCGGACAGGGTCCGCACCACCTCGTCTGCTCCCTTTGATGTAAGCGCCCAGACGGCATCACCCCTGGGACTTGCACTCTCGTCTAACGGCTCGGGCATCTACGTAGCAGGGTCCGGCTCTGTCCACCAGTACCGTGTCGACACCGCCTATACGCTGGTAAATGCCACCTTTGTAGAGTCCTTTGACGTCAGCGCAGCAGAGCCCGGCCCGACGGGAGTAGAGTTATCCGCAGACGGGCTGATGATGTTCGTATCCGGCCCGCAGGGCGTCCAGTCGTATGCGCTTGCAGAGCCTTTCATGGTGTCGACTGCTGCCCATCGCGACTTTTTCCCCAACGAGGGTGACGCGCCTGCCGACCTTGCCCTGGGGGATGGCGGCCGCCGGCTGTTCATTGCCCGGCCCGGCGGGGATCACCTCATCCACCAGTATGAGCTGGCCCAGCCGTACGACATCCGGACATTCCCATCCACGTCGCTTGATGATGCGACACAGAGTTCCAGGTCGACAGGTGTGGCGGTCTCTGAAAACGGCACGCTGCTGTTCGTCTCGGGCCTCAACACGGACTTTGTTTATGCGTACGACATGAGCCGACACGACGTGGCCACGGCGGATCTCCTGCACACGGCGGACATCACCCAGCAGGATCAACTGCGGGACCTCCACTTTGCGCCCGACGGCACTATCCTGTATACGGTGGGCAGGGATCCCGATGCTATCCACCAGTTCAATCTGGGGGCGCCATACGACATAGAAGACCGCACCCTTGCAGGAACGCTCAATGTGGATCCCCCGGATTCGCTCTCCACCGGCCTGGCGCTCTCGCCCGACGGGACAAGCCTGTTCTATCTGGGGCTGGAGAACGACCGGGTCCACCAGTATGCGCTGGAACAGCCGTACAATGTCGCGGGTGCCGCCGTCACCGGGAACGCGAGCGTGGCACAAGACGGCTCCCCCACGGCGGTGGCGTTTACACCAGACGGGAAGACCATGTACGTGTCGGGTGATATTAACAAGAGGGTGTACCGGTACACACTTGCAGAGCCCTTTGATATAACCGGCGCAGAGTTCACGGGCTGGTTCCATCTGGAGGGGGCGTCCAGTATCATAACTGCCCTCTCATACTCGGCCGACGGCCTTCACATGTTCAGCTCTGATGGCAGCTCAGTCGTCCAGCATGCGCTAAACTCCTTCCCGCTTGCATCCGATCTCTCCCCGTTGACACAGGACAGCAGACTCACACTGCTCTCGGCAAACCTGGACCGGGCGGGCTTGCTGACCCTCGAGTTTGACTCGCCCGTAAGCGGGCTGATGAACACGTCGAGGATCAACGTGCTGGACGGCACCGGGTTCTCCGGGGGGACGAACCTTGGCGGCGCGGCACACCTGGTCGACAACTCGACGGTAACCCTGGACCTGACGGCTACACAGGTGGGCAGCATCTCCGCCTATGCGGAACCGTACATACAGTTCGAGACAGGCGCCTTTCTGGGCATGAACGGCGCGTCCTTCCCCACTGCATACGCGCTGCCGGGGCCCGTGCAGAGTGGCTCGGTAGTCGGGAACTTGCTCAACGCCACCCCCGAGGGGATTGAATTCTCCGAGGACGGCCTCCGCTTCTTCGTCGCAGGCGAGAATCAGTTTAGGATGTCCCACTATGAACTCTCAAGGCCGTTTGACCTGACGTCTGTCATGACAAACCAGTTCGGCGGCACGGCGGGTCAGAGCGATCCGCTGCCCGGGTTTAGCCACCCCAGCGCCATAGCCTTTGTCCCCGGAGGCAGCCGGTTCTTTGCGGCCGACTCCGATACGGGCCTTGTGCACCTGCTCCGGCTGGTCGATCCATACAACGCGGACATGGTTCGTACCACCTCGTCTGTTCCCTTTGATGTGAGCGCCCAGACGGCATCACCCCAGGGACTCGCATTATCTTCCGACGGCTTGCGCATGTACGTAGCAGGGTCCGGCTCTGTCCACCAGTACAGTGTCGACACCGCCTATACGCTGGTAAATGCCACCTTTGTAGAATCCTTTGACGTCAGCGCGGCAGAGCCCGACCCGAATGGAGTAGAATTATCTGATGACGGGCTGCTCTTGTTTGTATCGGGACCGCAGGGCGTCCAGTCGTATTCACTTGCAGAGCCCTTCATGGTGGATACTGCCGTGCACCGCGACTCTTTCCCCAATGAGGGGCCCGCCCCGGGCGACCTTGCCCTCGGGGACGGCGGCCGCAAACTGTTCATTGCCCGGCCCGGCGGGGAACAACTGATCCACCAGTATGATCTGACCCGGCCGTACGATATCCGGACGTTCCCGTCTGTATCACTTGATGTTACAGCGCAGGATGGCACCCCCACGGGCGTGGCCGTATCTGCAAACGGGACGCTGCTGTTCATCTCGGGCCGCGTCTCGGGCTCCGTCTACGGGTATGAGATGAGCCGGCACGACGTGGCCACGGCGAATCTGATACAGACGGCAGACATCTCATCAGAACAGAGCATCCTGCGGGACCTGCACTTTGCACCCGACGGCACTGCCCTGTATACGGTTGGCAGGGATCCCGATGCCATCCACCAGTTCAATCTGGCGGCGCCCTATGACATAGAAAACCGCGCCCCTGCTGTAGCACTCAACGTGGAGCCCCTGGATGATGGCGCCACCGGCCTGGCTCTATCACCTGACGGCACAAGGCTGTTCTATCTCGGCCAGGCCAACGACCAGGTCCACCAGTATTCACTGGATCCGCCGTACGACATAGCCGGCGCCGCCGTCACCGGGAATGCGGACGTCGATGACAACTCCCCCACGGCGGTGGCGTTTACACCCGACGGGATGAAGATGTACGTGTCGGGCGACCAGCGCAAGAGAGTATACCAGTACAATCTGGCTGATCCCTTTGAGCTTGACGGCGCAAGGCCCGCGGGCTGGTTCCATCTGGGCACAGCAGGCGCTGTGACAGCTCTCTCATACTCTGCAGACGGCCTGCACATGTTCAGCTCTGACGGAACCTCAGTGGTCCAGCATGCGCTAAACACCTTCCCGCTTGCATCCGAACTCACCCTGCTGTCGCCGGGCAGCAGGCTCGAGCTGCTCTCGGCGCACATGGACAGGGGGGGCTTGCTGACCCTGGAGTTTGACTCGCCCGTAAGCGGGCTGATGAACACGTCGGGGATCAACGTGCGGGACGGCACAGGGTTCTCCGGCGGAATGAACCTTGGAGTCGTGCCGCACCAGGTTGACGACTCTACTGTAACCCTGAGCCTGTCGCCTGCCCAGCGGGAGGGCATCGCGGCCTATAATGCACCGCACATACAGTTCGAGGCCGGCGCCTTTCTGGGCATGAACGGCGCGTCCTTCCCCACCGCATTCGCGCTGCCGGGGCCAGTGCAGACGGGCTCGGTAGTCGGGAACAAGCTCAACTCCGACCCTGAGGGCATTGAATTCTCCGAGGACGGCCTCCGCATATTCATCGCAGGCGAGAACCAGCAAAGGATGTCTCATTACGAACTCTCAACGCCGTTTGACCTGACTACCCCCCTGATAGACCAGTTCGGCAACCCGGTGGGTGAGAACGATCCTCTGCCCGGCATGAGCCACCCCAGCGCCATAGCCTTTGTACCCGGCGGCAGCCGGTTCTTTGCAACCGATGAAGATACCGGCCTTGTGCACTTCCTCAGGCTGGTCGATCCATACAACGCGGACAGGGTCCGTACCACCTCGACTGCCCCCTTTGATGTGAGCGCCCAGACGGCGTCGCCCCTGGGTATAGCGCTCTCGTCTGACGGCACTAGCATGTACATAGCAGGGTCCGGCTCTGTCCACCAGTACAGTGTCGACACCGCCTATACGCTGGTAAATGCCACCTTTGTAGAATCCTTTGACGTCAGTTCGGAGGAGTCCGGCCCGACGGGAGTAGAGTTCTCTGACGACGGGCTGCTCATGTTTGTATCGGGCCCGCAAGGCGTCCAGTCGTATGATCTGGCCGAGTCCTTTATGGTGGATACTGCCGCCCACCGCGGCTCTTTCGCCAACGAGGGGCCCGCACCTGCCGACCTTGCACTCGGGGATGGCGGCCGCATTTTGTTCATTGCACGGCCCGGAGGGAATCACCTCATCCACCAGTATGAGCTGGCCCGGCCGTACGATATACAGACGTTCCCGTCGGCGTCGTTTGCTGTCTCGGCGCAGGACAGCCTCCACACGGGGGTGGCAGTATCCGCAGACGGCACGCGGCTGTTCATCGGGGGCCGCAACACAGATTCCGTCTTCACGTACAACATGGAGCGCCACGACGTGGCAACGGCAAGCTTCCTGAACGCGGCAAACATCCCGCTGCAGGAACACCAGCGGGACCTCAGCTTTGCACCCGACGGCACGGTCCTGTACCTGGTGGGAAGGGATCCCGTTGCTGTACAGCAGTTCAACCTGGGGGGGCCCTACAACATACAAAGCCGCACCCTTGCGGGGACGCTCAACGTGGAGCCCCAGGATACGGGCGCCACCGGTCTTGCGCTCTCGCCCGACGGGACCAAGCTGTTCTATCTGGGGCTGACCAACGACCAGGTCCACCAGTATGCACTGGATCCGCCGTACAATGTGGCGGGCGCCCCAGTCACCGGGAGCGCGAGCGTAGCGGAAGACAACTCCCCCACGGCGGTGGCGTTCTCGTCAGACGGGCTGAAGATGTACGTGTCAGGCGACCAGCACAAAAGGGTGTACCAGTACGCACTGGCGGATCCCTTTGACCTTGATGGCGCAAGGTTCTCGGGCTGGTCCCATCTGAGCGGCGTCTCCGGCCTCATGGCGTCGCTCGCGTACTCGGCAGACGGCCTGCACATGTTTACCGCTGACGGCACATCAGTGGTCCAGTATGCCCTGAACACATTCACGCTGGAGGTTGACCAGTCGCTGCCCGCGCCCGATGAGCCTGTGCACTCGGACTCTGTGAGATTGGGCATAGTGATATCGGCGCCGAGCACACCCGATGAACCCCTGCACTCTGACTCTGTACTCCTGGGCAGGGGGATAATGGCGTCGAGCGCACCCGCTGTATCTGATGGATCCGATATCCCCCTGCTGTCGGCGGGAGGCAGGATCGAGATGGCCTCGGCGCACTTGGACAAGACGGGGTCGCTGACCCTCGAGTTTGGCGCGCCCGTAAACTCGCTGGATATATCGGGGATCAACGTGAGGGACGGCTCCGAGTTCTCCGGGGGGACGAACCTTGGCGGCGCGGCGCACCGTATTGAGAACTCCACGGTGATACTGAACCTGACGTCTGCCCAGATGGGCAACATCTCTGCCTATGCCGCCCCGCACATACAGTTCGAGGCCAGGACTGCCATCGACGCGAACGGCACGCCCTTCCCCACTGCATTCTCACTGCCGGGGCCCGTGCATACGGGCATGCTGGATGCGGGGACCCAGGTAGTCACACCGTACGGGGTTGAATTCACCGAGGAGGGCAATGCCGTCTTCGCCGTGGGCGGCGATAACATAAGGGTGCAGCACTATACCCTGTCAAGGCCGTTTGACCTGACGTCGATCATACTCGTGCCCGGACCTGGCGGCACCATGGTCCCGCGGGGCCAGGGCAACGGACTCATCGACATGACTGATCCCCGTGACATCTACCTTGCCCCAGGCGGCATACGGCTCTTCGCGGTAGACGCGGACAACGGCCGCGTGCGCCAGTACGAGCTGGGCTCGAAAGATAACGCAAACATAATACGCCATTCGAGTGACTCCTTCAACGCAAGCCCTCAGACTGCGTCGCCCCAGGGACTAGACTTGTCACCCGACGGCCTGCGCGTCTACGTCGCAGGGTCGGGCTCCATCCACCAGTATCTCATGAATAGCGCCTATACACTGAATGGTGCAGTCCACGAGGTCTCGTTTAACGTCAGCGCGGCAGAGCCGGACCCGACGGGAGTAGAGTTCTCTGATGACGGGCTGCTCATGTTCGTATCTGGCCCGCGGGGCGTCCAGTCGTATACGCTTGTAGATCCCTTCATGGTGGCGACTGCTGCCCACCATGACTTTTTCCCCACCGGGGTGGGGGGGGCCCCTGAAGGCCTTGCATTAGGGGATGGCGGCCGCCGGCTGATCATTGCCCGGCCCGACGTGGGCGAGCTGATCCACCAGTATGATCTAGCCCTGCCGTACGACATACGGACGTTCCCGTCTGTATCGCTTGATGTCTCGGCGGAGAATAACATTCTCACGGGGGTGCAAGTCTCTGCAAACGGCACGCTGCTGCTCATATCGGGCCGCACCGGAAACTCCGTCTACGCGTACAACATGAGCTACCACGATTCAGCCACGGGAACCCTCTTGCACACGGCAGCCATCTCGGAGCAGAATGTCCTGCGGGACCTGCATTTTACACCCGACGGCACTGCCCTGTATACGGTGGGCAGGACGCCCGATGAAATACACCAGTTCGACCTGGCTGCTCCATACGACATAGAAAGCCACATACTGGCGGAGACTCTCAACGTGAATGCCCAGGATTCGGGCGCCAGCGACCTGGCGCTATCGCCTGACGGCACGAGGCTGTTCTATGTGGGAGTGGGGAACGACCTGGTACACCAGTACACACTTGACCCGCCGTATAGTGTCACGGGTGCCGTTCTGGCAGGAAACGTGAGCATAACCGAAGATGAATTACCCACGGCGGTGGTGTTTACACCCGACGGGATGAAAATGTACGTATCGGGCGATACTAACAAGAGGGTGAACAGGTATGCACTTGCAGAGCCCTTCAATATCACCGGCGCAGAGTTCACGGGCGGGTCCCACCTGGGCGGCACAGCAGGCTACGTGACGGCGCTTGCATACTCGGCAGACGGCCTGCACTTGTTCACCTCGAACGGCAGCTCCGTGCTCCAGTACGCCCTGAACTCCTTCCCGCTTGTATCAGACCTCTTGCCGCCCCCGATCGTCAGCTTCGGGCTGCTCTCGGCGCACCTGGACAGGGCGGGGTCGCTGACCTTGGAGTTTGACTCACCCGTAAGCAGCCTGATTGACACGTCGGGGATCAGCGTGAGAAACGGCACCGGGTTCTCCGGAGGGACGAACCTTGTCAACGCGACGTACCGGGCCGCCAACTCTACTGTAATCCTGAACCTGACGTCTGCCCAGCTGGGCAATATCTCTGCATATGCTGCCCCGCACATACAGTTTGATGCAGGCGCCGTCAGGGGGATGCAGGGCGAGACCTTCCCCGCCCCGTTCTCGCTTCCGGGGCCCGTGCACACGGGAACGCTGGATGCAGAGGCCCGGAACGTCACCCCGTACGGGGTTGAATTCTCCGAGGACGGCTCTCGCGTGTTTGCCGCTGGGGGCATTAATGTAAGGTTGCAGCACTATGATCTGGCAAGGCCGTTTGACCTTGATTCGATCATACTCGTGCCCCTGAACCCGAGTGACCCGAACAGCCCCCTCGTCCCGAGGGGCCAGGGCAACGGCCTCTCCGACATGATTGATCCCAGGGCCATCTTCCTCGCACCCGGCGGCATACGGCTCTTTGCGGTAGATGCGGCCGACGGCCTTGTGCGCCAGTACGAGCTGGGCGGAAAAGACGACGCGAACATAATCCGCACCTCGACCGACTCCTTTGACGCAAGCCCCCAGACTGCATCGCCCCAGGGGCTTGCACTGTCATCTGACGGCATGCGCGCCTACGTGGCGGGGTCGGGCTCCATCCACCAGTATCTGCTGAATAGCGCCTATACGCTCAACGGCGCTACCCACGAGACCTCGTTTAGTCCCGGATCAGCAGAGCCAGACCCGACAGGTGTAGAGTTCTCTTCCGACGGGCTGCTCATGTTTGTATCGGGCCCGCGGGGGGTCCAGTCCTATGTCCTGTCCGGGGCTTTCATGGTGGCGACCTCCGTGCACCGTGACTTTTTCCCCAACGAGGGGGCCGCGCCTGCCGACCTTGCCCTCGGGGACAACGGCACCCGCCTGATCATAGCCCGGCCCGACGTGGACAACCTTATCCACCAGTATGAACTAGGCAGGCCGTATGACATCCGGACGTTCCCTGCCGCGTCGCTTGATGTATCTGCGCAGGACAGCACACCCACGGGCGTGGCCGTATCTTCAAACGGCGCACTGCTGTTCATCTCTGGCCGTGCCACAGAGTCCGTCTATGCGTACAACATGAGTCGCCATGACGTGGACACGGCGGGGCCGGCCGCATCCATGGGCAACATCACCGAGCAGGCTGACTTACAGGATGTGCATTTCTCGCCCGACGGCACGAGCATGTACACGGCGGGCAGTGCTCCCCCGGCAATACACCGGTTCAACCTGCCGACTCCCTACGACATAGAGAATCGCACACTGGCGGGGACGCTCAGCGTAACGCTGCAGGACCCGGGCGCCACCGGCCTGGCGCTCTCGCCCGACGGGACAAATCTGTTCTATGTGGGCCAGGACAACGACCAGGTCCACCGGCATACGCTTGATCCGCCATATGATGTCACTGGAGCTACTCTTGCCGGCAGCGTGAACATACCCGAAGACGGCTCCCCCACGGCTGTGGCGTTTACCCCCGACGGAATGGGCATGTACACGGCGGGTGATCAATACAAGAGGGTGTACAGGTACGCACTGGCGGATCCCTTCAATGTAACCGGCGCAGAGTTTACGGGCAGGTTCTACCTGGGCGATGCGGCAGGCAGCCTCACGGCGCTCGCGTACTCTGCAGACGGCCTGCACATGTTTACCTCCAACGGCAGCTCCGTGACCCAGCACGCCGTGAACATCTTCCCGCTGCAGACGCCCGTGGACAAGCGGATAGACGTGTCGAGCTCCCCCACGGTCTTTGACTTCATCCCGCCGCCCTCGGAGGTAAGTCTGACACTGCTCTCGGCATACCTGGATGAAGAGGGGGCGCTGGCCCTCGAGTTTGATGCGCCCATAAGATCGGTGGTTGCACCGGGGATCAGCGTGAGAAACGGCTCCGAGTTCTCCGGCGGGGCAAACCTTGGCGGCGCGGCGTCCCGGATTGAGAACTCTACCATAATCCTGGACCTGACGCCTGCACAGCTGGGCAACATCTCGCTTTATGAGGAGCCGCACATACAGTTCGAGGCCCGGACTGTTATCAGCGCGCAGGGGGCTTCCTTCCCCAGCGGATTTGTGCTGCCGGGGCCCGTGCACATGGGCAATGTATCAGGTTTCAGCCTCAACTCCAACGCCGAGGGGATTGAATTCTCCGAGGACGGCCTCCGCTTATTCATCGTAGGTGAGAGCCAGCAAAGGATGTCCCATTATGTACTCTCAAGGCCGTTTGACCTGTCGTCTTCCCCGATGACCGAGTTCGGAAACCCGGTGGGTGCGAGCGATCCGCTGCCCGGCACGAGCCACCCCAGCGCCATAGCCTTTGTCCCCGGAGGCAGCAGGTTCTTTGCAACCGACGAAGATACCGGCCTTGTACATTTCTTCAGGCTGGTCGATCCATACAACGCGGACAGGATCCGCACCACCTCGACTGCCCCCTTTGATGTGAGCGCCCAGACGGCATCACCCAAGGGCCTCGCATTATCTTCTGACGGAATGCGCATGTATGTGGCGGGGTCCGGCTCCGTCCACCAGTACAGCCTTGAGACCGCCTACATGCTGGCAAATGCCACCTTTACAGAGTCCTTTGACATCAGCGCGGAAGAGGCGGACCCGACGGGAGTAGTGTTATCTGACGACGGGCTGTTCATGTTTGTATCGGGCCCGCAGGGCGTCCAGTCGTATGAGCTATCCGAGCCCTTCATGGTGACAACTGCAGCCCGCTTCAACTTTTTCCCCAACGAGGGGGGCGCACCTTCCGACCTTGTCCTAGGGGATGGCGGCCGCAGGCTGATCATCGCCCGGCACGACGAGGCGGACAGCATCCACCAGTATGTTCTGACCCGGCCGTACGATATACGGGCGCTCCCGTCGGTGTCACTGGATGTATCGGCGCAGGATGGCATGCCCACGGGCGTGGCCGTATCCGCAAACGGCACGTTGCTGTTCATCTCGGGCAGCAACGAAAACCCTGTCTACGGATACGAGATGAGCCGGCACGACGTGGCCACTGCAAATCTTACGCACACGTCAGCCATCCCCGAGCAGAGACACCTGCAGGACCTCCACTTTACACCCGATGGCACTATCCTGTATACGGTGGGCAGAAGTCCCGATGCGATCCACCAGTTCAATCTGGCGGCACCCTACGACATACAAAACCGTGACCCCGCGGTGGCGCTCAACGTGGAGCCCCAGGATATGCGCGCCACCGGCCTGGCGCTCTCGCCTAACGGGACAAGCCTGTTCTATCTGGGCCTGGAGAACGACCTGGTCCACCAGTATGTGCTGGATCCGCCATACGCTGTATCGGGGGCCACTCTCGCCGGGAACGTGAGCGTAGCACAGGACGGATCCCCCACGGCGGTGGCGTTCTCACCCGACGGGATGAACATGTACGTGGCGGGCGATATTGACAATAGGGTGTATGGGTACACACTTGAAGAGCCCTTCAATATAACCGGCGCAGGGTTCTCGGGAAGGTTCCAACTTGATGGCACGACCGGTTTAGTATCATCTCTCTTCTTTTCGGCCGACGGCCTGCACATGTTCACCTCTGACGACACATCCGTGGTCCAGCATGTCCTGAACTCCTTCCCGCTTGTGTCCGACTACTCGCCGCCCCCGAGCGGCAGCCTCGGGCTGCTCTCTGCACGCCTGGACGGGAGGGCGCTGACCCTTGAATTTGATGCGCCAATAGACCACTCCTCCGTTAATGCATCGAAGATCAGCGTGAGAAACGGCTCCGAGTTCTCTGGCGGGACGGATCTTGACGGCGCAAGCCTTGCAAGCGTGGATCTCTTGGGTGATCGGACGGCCGTTCTGAACCTGATGGATAACCAGCTGGGCAACATCTCTACTTATGCGGCGCCGCACATACAGTTCGAGGCAGGCGCAGTGCGGGGCGCGGGCGGCGAGGCCTTCCCCGCCGCATTCACCCTGCCGGGGCCCGCGCAGGGTGGCACGATAAATGCGGTCGCGCGCAACGTCGCCCCGGAGGGGATTGCATTCTCCGAGGACGGCCTTCGCATGTTTGCCGCAGGCCCGGACAGTCAACGTATGGCCCACTACGAGCTGTCGAGGCCGTTTGACCTGGAATCGGTCATAATAAACTCGTTCAACATCCCGGTGGGTGCAGCAGCTAGTATTCCCGGCATGAGTAGACCCAGCGCCATAGCCTTTGTACCCGGGGGCGACCGGTTCTTTGCAACAGACTCCGATACCGGCCTTGTACACTTCCTCAGACTGGCCGATTCATATGATGCTGGAAGTATCAGTACCACCTCGTCTGTTCCCTTCAACGTGAGCGAACAGACGACATCACCCCGGGGACTCGCACTATCATCTGACGGCACTAGCATGTACGTAGCAGGCTCCGGCTCCATCCACCAGTACAGCCTGGATGCCGCCTACATGCTGGCAAATGCCACCTTTGCAGAATCCTTTGATGTCAGCGCGGCAGAGACAAACCCGACGGGAGTAGAGTTCTCTGACGACGGGCTACTCATGTTCGTATCCGGCCCGCAGGGGGTCCAGTCGTATGCGCTTGTCGAACCCTTCATGGTGTCGACTGCCGTGCACCGCGACTTTTTCCCCAACGAGGGGGCCACACTGGGCGACCTTGCCCTGGGTGATGGCGGCCGCCGGCTGTTCATTGCCCGGCTCGGCGTGGACAACCTTGTCTACCAGTATGAACTGGCCCGGCCGTATGACATACGGTCGTTCCCGTCTGTATCCCTTGATGTTACAGCACAGGATGGCACCCCCACGGGCGTGGCAGTATCCGCAAACGGCACGCTTCTGTTCATCTCGGGCCGCGCCGCAAATTCCGTCTACGGATATGATATGATCCGCCACGACGTGACCACGGCGAATCTCTTACACACGGCGGACATCTCATCAAATCAGAGCATCCTGCGGGACCTCCACTTTGCACCCGACGGCACTGCCCTGTATACGGTGGGCAGGGAACCCGATGCCATCCATCAGTTCAATCTGGCGGCGCCCTATGACATCGAAAATCGCGACCCGGCAGTAGCACTCAACGTGGAGGCACAGGATACCGGCGCCACCGGCCTGGCGCTCTCGCCTGACGGCACAAGCCTGTTCTATATCGGCCAGGGCAATGACCAGGTCCACCAGTACGAGCTCGACCAGCCATACAATGTCGTAGGCGCCGATGTAGTCGGGAACGTGGACATAACGGAAGACGGAACCCCCACGGCGGTGGCGTTTACGCCCGACGGCATGAACATGTACGTGACGGGCGATATTAACAAGAGGGTGTACTGGTACGCACTGTCGGAGCCCTTCAATGTAACCGGCGCAGAGTTTACGGGCTGGTTCGACCTGGGCGGCACGGCCGGCAGCCTCCGGTCACTTGCATACTCGGCAGACGGCCTGCACATGTTCACCTCGAGCGGCAGCTCCGTGGTACAGCATGCCCTGAACTCCTTCCCGCTTGTATCAGACCTCTTGCCGCCCCCGAGCGGCAGCCTCGCACTGCTCTCGGCACGCCTGGAAGAGGGGGCGCTGACCCTTGAATTTGATGCGCCAATAGACCACTCCTCTGTTAATACATCGAAGATCAACGTGAGAAACGGCTCCGAGTTCTCCGGCGGGACGGGGCTTGGCAACGCAAGCCTTGCAAGCGTGGATCTCTTGGGTGATCGGACGGCTGTTCTGAACCTGACGGACGACCAGTTGGGCAGCATCTCGACCTACTCCGCACCGCACATACAGTTCGAGGCCGGCGCAGTTCTTGGTGCAAACGGCGAGACCTTCCCTGCCGCATTCGCCCTGCCGGGGCCCGTGCAGCGCGGCGCGATAGATGCGGGGACCCGGAATGTCGACAACATACGCGGGATTGACTTCTCCGAGGACGGCCTCCGCATGTTCGCCCTGGGGAGCACCACTCTGAGGGTCCAGCACTTTGAACTGGCAGAGCCCTATGACCTGGATTCACTCCTATTCGTATCCGGCCCAGGCGGCACCCTCGTCCCGAGGGGCCAGGGCAACGGCCTCGTCGACATGAATGAACCCACTGACATCTACCTTGCCCCCGGAGGAATACGGCTCTTTGCTGTAGACGCGGACAACGACCGCGTGCGCGAGTACGAGCTGGGCTCGAAAAACAACGCAAACATAATCCGCACCTCGAGCAACTCCTTTAGCGCACGTACCCAGACTGAGTCGCCCCAGGGGCTGGACTTGTCACCCGACGGCCTGCGCGTCTACGTGGCAGGGTCGGGCTCCATCCACCAGTATCTACTGAATAGCGCATATGCGCTTAACAGTGCCACCCACGAGGCCTCGTTTAATGTCAGCGCGGCAGAAACTGACCCGACGGGAGTAGAGTTCTCTGACGACGGGCTTCTCATGTTCGTATCTGGCCCGCGGGGGGTCCAGTTGTATACGCTTGTAGATCCCTTCATGGTGGATACTGCCATCCATCATGACTTTTTCCCCGCCGGGGCGGGCGGATCACCTGAAGGTCTTGCCCTTGGGGACGGCGGCCGCCTACTGTTCATCGCCCGGGCCGACGGGGACGACATGGTCCAGCAGTATGAACTGGCCCGGTCGTTCGACATCCACTCGTTCCCGTCGACATCACTTGGTGTCTCCGCACCGGATAACAACCCCACGGGCGTGGCAGTATCCGCAAACGGCACACTGCTGTTCGTATCGGCCCGCCCCTCAAACTCTGTCCTTGCGTACAACATGAGCTACCACGACGCGGCCACGGGAACCCTCTTGCACAGGCCAGTTATCACGGAGCAGAGTGTCCTGCGGGATCTCCACTTTACACCCGACGGCACTACCCTGTATACGGTGGGCAGGAATCCCCATGCCATCCACCAATTCGACCTGGGGGCTCCATACGACATAGTGAGCCGCGTTCTCGTGGATAATCTCAACGTGACGCTTCAGGATACGGGCGCCACCGGCCTGGCGCTATCGCCTGACGGCACGAATCTGTTCTATCTGGGCCTGGCCAACGACCAGGTCCACCAGTATGTACTTGATCCGCCGTACAATGTAGCGGGGGCCGCTCTGGCAGGAAACATGAACATAACTGAAGACGGATCCCCCACGGCGGTGACGTTTACACCTGACGGCATGAGCATGTACGTATCGGGCGATACTAACAAGAGGGTGTACCTGTATGCACTGGCGGAGCCCTTCAATGTAACCGGCGCAGAGTTTACGGGCGGGTCCCATCTGGGCGGCACGGCAGGCACCGTGAATGCACTTGCATACTCGTCAGACGGCCTGCACTTGTTCACCACGAACGGCAACTCCGTGCTCCAGTACGCCCTGAACTCATTCCCGCTGGCTTCAGACCTGCTGCCGCCGGTGCTCATTAATGTAAGTGCGTCGAGCGCCCCCGCAGTATCCGACTTTGTCCTGCCGCTCTTGGAGGGGAGTCTTGAACTGCTCTCGGCACGCGTGGACGGGGAGGCTCTGACACTCGAGTTTGACGCGCCCGTAAACTCGGTCGATGTATCGGGGATCAATGTGAGAAACGGCTCCGAGTTCTCCGGCGGGATAAACCTTGGAGGCGCGACGCCGCGGGTTGAGGACTCTGCAATAATCCTGAACCTGACGCCTGACCATCTGGGCAACATCACACTTTACGCGGATCCGCACATACAGTTCGAGGCCAGGGCTGTTCTCGGCGAGGACGGCACGCCCTTCCCCGCCGCATTTGTATTCCCGAATGACAACCGGACGTTCCCGACTGCATCGCTTGATGTTTCGGAAAATGATACCACTTCTACGGGAGTGGCGATCTCCGGGAACGGCACGCTGATTATCATCTCGGGCAACGACAATGACGCCGTGTATGCATACCGCATGTCGGATCCATACGACATAGACACGGCCGCATTCCACACGCACCAATCGGTCTTGGCCAGGCAGAACGATCTGACTGACATTCACTTCTCCCCCAACGGCACGTTCATGTACACGGTGGGCAAGGGGGTCCTCACCACCCCTACCGTGGAGATCGCCCAGCGGGTAGACCGCTACACTTTGTCAACACCATACGACATACCCAACGGCGTACTCTCGGGATTCCTTGATCTCAGGCAGGATGGTACTCCCTCAGCTCCTCGGATCGCCGGGGCCACCGGCCTGGCACTCTCGCCCAACGGCACGAGGCTGTTTGTTACAGATCTGGAAAATGATCGTGTGTACCAGTACTCGCTGGGGACGGGGTACGACGTCTCTACGGCATCATTTGATGGCTTTACGGGACTGGGGGTGATAACCGCACAGGCGGTTGCATTCTCATCCGACGGCCACCGGATGTTCATTGCGGACGACCAGTTCAACTTTGTGGAGATGTTCAGCCTGCCGGATGCCTTTGACGTCTCCGGCAAAACGTCCATGGGCAGGTTCTCCCTCAACGATACGGTAGCTGATCCGACGGGACTCACGTTCTCGGCCGACGGCCTGCACATGTTCATAGCGGATTCTGACAGCAATACTGTGGTCCAGTATGCCCTGAACCTCTACCTTTTGGATGTGTCCCCACGGATCATTGCGGGAGATTCTCCCACCCCGGCGGATAGTGTCAGCCAGAACCGCTCCGTGGTGTTGACTGATACGCCGGGCGTGATCGATATGATGGGTCCCGACTCGTCTAATATCGAGAGAACTGACACCCCCACGATCATTGATTCCATATCGCGCGACATACCGCTTAGTGCTACAGATGGGCCGACGGTGGGCGACTTCCCCACGGCAGACCGCGTACCTGCGTCCCCCGTTCCGCTGAACATCACAGAATCTGATGCCCCCGCGGTGGATGATGATCCCTTCCTCTTCACTCCGGGTAAAATCAGAAAAACTGACAGCCCCACGGTTGGTGATGCCATATCCCGTGGGATATCCCTTGGGATCTCTGATTCCCCGGCGGTAAGCTTTAGAGAAATCGCCATCCTGGTGCCCGAACCCGAAGAGCCCATCGAGCCCATCACCCCGGTCCAGCCGCGAGTCGGCGGAGGCGGTGGCGGCGGCGGAGGCGGCAGCAGCGGCAGCAGCAGGGACCCCCTGAATACAATAGGCACTGACACTGCATCGCTCGAATTCCTCTCCAACGGCACGAGCGCACTTGTCACCCCGTCGAGCATACGCGTGCTGCCCGGGCACTCGCTGGTCGTCATCCCGCACATAGCTGTCGAGAGCAGCGCCGTCCGGGTCTTTTCAATGGAGATCCTGCTTTACGGCCTTGGGACCGAGCAGGGCGCCAACATCCAGTACAACGCGGTGCCCGCCATGCTGGGGCAGGCGACCTGCAGCGGGAACGACAACAGGCTGGACCGCCTGTACTCGTGCGACGTATCCTCCGTCATACTGGAGAGGATGGTATCATATTCACTGGGGGCCGCAAACGGCGCGCCAACCCTTGAGATACCGTTCGAGGACGGCTTTACCGGAAGGCTGAGCGCCTCGCTGCAGGACAACCGCGGCATATACCTCATCTCACACACGGGCACCCAGTACGACATAGCGGTCTCTGGAGCAGACCCCGAGCCGGTATCCGCGCAGGTACTGGACCCCGAGCCCGCGCCAGCGCCGGTATCTGCGCCAGTGCTGGTCCCCGAGCCCGAGCCGGAACCAGTGCCCGAACCAGAACCCGTGCCCGAAATGGATCCGGAACCCGAGCCGGAACTCGAGCCCGAGCCGGAGCCTGTGCCCGAACCGGAGATCGAGATTGAGCCCGAGGAGGAAATGGGCATACTCGAGATGATCACAGGGTGGCTCCGGTCCCTCTTTGCGTGATTTGCAGCAGCGCCGGATTCGCGGCTGTCCCGCGCAACCTTTATGGCAGCACCCCCCTGGGTCTCCCCGTTGAACCAGGACGTCCTCGACGAGCTCACGGGGGACTGCTCGGGCCATGCAGAACAGATGGGGCGCCTCCTGCTGGAACAGGTAGGGCAGAGCGGCGCAAACGGAATCGTCCTGGGGCTCAGCGGCGGCGTGGACTCGGCCGTGGCTGCTGCAGCTGCAGCGCGCGTGCTCCGGGACAGGACTCTGGCGCTGGTCATGCCCGATAGCGACGTCTCCCCTGAATCAGAGACTGTAGACGCGCTGGGGCTCGTCGACCGGCTCCGCATAGGGTACAAGCTGCTCGACATATCCCCGATAGTACGGGCATACTCGCTGTACCTTGAGCCCGACGAGCGGGCCCGGGGCAACCTGCGGGCACGGGTGCGCATGTGCATACTGTACTATTACGCAAATCTGGAGGGCCGGCTGGTGGTGGGCGCCGGGGATAAAAGCGAGAGGCTGCTGGGATACTTTACAAAGTTCGGCGACGGGGCGTCGGACGTGGAGCTGCTGGCGGGCCTGTTCAAGTCGCAGGTGCGCAAAGTGGCGGGGCACCTCGGGGTCCCCGGGAATATAATATCAAAAAAGAGCAGCCCCCACCTCTGGAGCGGCCACCTGGCCGAGAAGGAGCTCGGCGCAAGCTATGAGGAGATCGACTCTATTCTGTACTGCACGCTGGACAGGGGCATGGATACCCTTGAGGCGGCGGCACACTGCGATATAGACAAGGACAGGGCCCTCAGAATAATGGAGATGCACCGAAAGAGCGCCCACAAGCGCTCCCCGCCGGCGGGGGCGCCTGTACAGTGAGAATCCACGACACGCTGGACGGCAAGAAAAAAGAGGTCCGCGCTGACAAGGCGGGCATATACCTGTGCGGGGTGACCGTCTACGACGAGGCCCACATCGGCCATGCAAGAACGATTATAGTCTTTGATGTATTGCGCCGGCACCTCGAATCCCGGGGAACAGAGGTAAGGCTTGTGCAGAACTTTACCGATGTAGACGACAAGATAATAGAGAGGGCGCGCTCCGAGGGGACTAGCGCGCAGGAGCTGAGCGCCCGCTATATACGGGCGTACCATGCAGAGTTTGGCCGCCTGGGTGTAAGGCGCGCATCGGAGTACCCGCTTGCTACAGAGCACATGCCGGAGATACTGGAGCTGATAAAATCGCTTGTCGGGAGCGGCTCCGCATATGCAGCGCCAAACGGCGTATATTTTTCAGTCTCCGGCTTTCCGCGGTACGGCTCTTTGTCCAGGAACACGGGCGGGCTCATCTCCGGCGCCCGGGTGGGAATAGACGCAGGCAAGCGCGACCCGACGGACTTTGCCCTCTGGAAGCTATCCCGCGGGGACCCTTCATGGGAGAGCCCCTGGGGGCGGGGCCGGCCCGGCTGGCACATAGAGTGCTCGGCCATGTGCCTCAAATATCTCGGGGAAACCTTTGAGATACACGGCGGGGGCCGCGACCTCATATTCCCGCATCATGAAAACGAGATGGCGCAGTCAGAAGCGCATACAGGCCGGCGCCTCGCGAAAATATGGATGCACGTGGGCATGGTGACGATAGACGGCGAGAAGATGTCAAAGTCTCTAGGCAATATGAAATCGGTGCGCTTTTTGCTCGAACGCTGGAGCCCCGGCGCAATGCGGATCTTTTGCATTGCGGGGCACTACTCCAAGCCCGTCGACTACTCGGAGGAGCTGCTCGAGGAGCACGAAACATTCTGGGAGCGGGCCCGGCTGGCATACCATGTTCTAGTCCAGGGCAAGCCGGCCCCCGGCGGGGATGACACGGCAGGCCGACTGTGGGCAGAGTTCGGGAACGCGCTAGATGACGACCTAAATACGCACCTCGCACTGGATGCATTTCGCAGCCTCGTATCATACTGCCTGGGGGGCCCAAAGGATTCAGAGCTGCTCCGCATCTTTGATGCCATGCTGGGAGTTCTGGGCCTGGAGATCCCCGTCCTGACGGGCGGCGAGCGCACCCGGGTGGAGGGGCTCATATCTGAGAGGGCCAGGCTCAGGGGCAATGGCCTGTATGATGAGGCGGACCATATCAGGGATAATCTGGCATCAAAAGGGATAACCCTCCAGGACGGCCCGGAGGGGACGATCTGGATACTCTCAGAGCCTGCGCCTGCGGATATAAACCGCAAGAATGTTTGACTTTTGATGCAATTTTCAAACAAACGTAAACTAATGCCATAGAATGCTTAAATCCCCTCAAATCGTATATATGCCATGACGATGCTAAGACAGGACTATGAGCCCGACAGGATGAGAAAGGCGCTCGAGATGCTGCTTATCGATAGAAGGAACGAGTTCCGCACCCTGGCAGAGACCATATTCTGGAACGTCCCGGTCACGCACGGGCCCATAAAGGACTGGGAAGAGTTCATACTCAACTTTTGCCTGGATGTAACGCACGCGTTCAAGACGTGGAGCGGGGAGCTCCCCCTCGAGAACAACTCGGACATAAAGGCGCTCACATTCCTGAGGCAGCTGGCCCACGAGAAAAAGACCATGACCGAGCTGTGCCACCTTTTGAACCTCTCCTATACGCTGGCAGAAGAGTTCAAGGTCGTCTACCGCCGGATAGAGTGACGGCCCTCTGCGCTGACCAGCGAGACCACATCCCGGTCCCTGAGCTGGTATCCGGGGGGAAGGCGCAGGTTGTTCCGCAGGTCCTTTGCATACAGCAGGCCCCTTGCAAGGTCCGTATGCACCTCTTTTGCCAGGTCGAGCACGGTGGCCCCGTCCTTCATGAGGACAAGGTCCGGCAGCACGTTGCCCTTTTTGTCGGACAACCTGCCCCCGTCGGCGACGGGATATATCGCGTTCATCTTGAGCAGCTTGAAGACTGTCGTATTTATCGCAAACTGGACACCTGTCCTCATGTACTCCCCCATTATCTTGCTCGTTATGAATTTGAGCGCCTCGCTCTGCTTCCCGCTGAGCCCGGCAGAGTCTATAATCTCAAACTGCTCGGCGCCAGGCTCGTACCTGATGAGGCCCTTTTGCTCTGCGCGCCGCAGGCTCAGCTCGCTGTCGGCGCTCGCGGGCACCACCATCATGTCCGAGTACCTTTCTCGGAGCCTCTCAAAGTTGGCGGCAGCCCCCGGCCTGTCCATCTTGTTGGCCACTATCAGGGACGGCTTTGAGATTTTGTACAGGCGGGATGCTAGCGCCTTGCTGTTCCCTACATCCAGCTCTTCGGGCCCCTCAAGCCCCACAGACCTGAGGGCCTCTGCTGCATGTTCGCGCGAGACGCCCACCCCCGTGTACACGCCGGATATGGCCTCGTCGAGGGAGGCGCCCGACTGTGTGAGTTTTTCGAGCTTTTCCCTGTTTCCCTCTAGAATCCTGTGGTACCACATGACCAGCTCTTCTTCTATGTCGGCAAAGTCAGATACCGGGTCGCCCGCGCCAGCTTCTGTGATCCTGCCCTCGGGGTCTATGCCCCCCGACGCATCCACCACGTGAAGAAGGGCGTCGGACTGTGCAGCTATCGAGAGGAAGCGGTTGCCGAGGCCCTTGCCCCTCCACGCGCCCTTTACCAGGCCGGGAAGGTCCATGAGCTCTATAGGCGTGTGGCGCCACCCGTCGACACACCTCGAATTGCGCGGGTTATCCTCCACCCCAAACTCGCGGTGCACGCAGAGAGTGATGGCGCTAGCTTCCGAGGATGCTGGCTGTTTTGTGGTAAATGGATACGTCGATACCTCTGATGATGAGAGCGTCGCCGAGTTGAAGAAGGTAGTCTTGCCCGTGTTGGTCTTGCCTATGATGCCTATTCTAACGGCCATGGCCTTGCCCGCGGCAGATGCTCATTTTCTATCCCCTGCCAGCTTTTCCCTGGCTCGGCCCAGCTCTTCTACCGACCATTTCACATCATCGAGCACGTCTGCATCGAGGCCCGCATCCCACCCGTCGAGCGCCGTTCCGGCTATCTCTGCCGAACGGTACAGCAGGGCCCACAGCGGGTGGTGCTCTGCCGCCGAGTATGCCAGCTCCATGACATCAGTCATGCCCGTTCTTGCAAGGGAGAGCGCCGAGGCTCCCTCGCCGGCTATCTTGATCACGCCTGCATCCTTGTCGTAGCTGACGCGCACGCCCGAGCCCAGCCTGCCCTGCTCTGCGGCAAGCTCCATTATTTTTTCGTGGATATGGTCCAGTCCGGGCATCTCAGAAGAGGCGCCGGTGCTCGGCCATCATGCACCGGTTGAAGACCACCTCGATGCCCGACTTTCTGGCCGCCTCCTCGGCCGCAGTATTATGTATGCCCTCCTGGAGCCACACCACTTTTGGCCCCATCTTTATCGTATCTTCCATTACCGGGGGCACATCCTCCGACGGCCTAAAGACGTCCACTACGTCTATCCTGCCTGCAATGCTGTTCAGGTCGGGATGGCACCTTCTATCCAGTATGCTGTCCGCCTGGGGGTTGACGGGGGTGATATCATAGCCGTTATCCGCAAGGTACTTTGGGACATAGTGGGCCCCTTGGATGGGTCCCGGGACATGCCAACGACCGCTATCTTCCTGTAGCCGAGGATCCGCCGGATCTCGTCGTCGGTGTGCCCGTCGGTCTCCATGAATAAGATGCGGCCCCCCCGTTTTAAATAACTTGCCGGGGGTTTTACAAAAAGTTTTAAAGGAATTGGCCGGGCAGCCTCTTCATGGAGTACGAGCCCAAGGATGTCATGGTGCTTGGCGCCATAAGGAACGGGGCAAAAAATTTCGGCAAGATCCAAAAGGCCACAAAGATAGAGACAGACGAGCTCAACGGGATACTCGAAAGGCTGGAGAAAAGAGGCATGATAGTCCACGAGGAGAAAAAGGGCTGGCTGGGCAAAAAGATGGAGCTAAGCACGACCCCCAAGGGCGACAACGAGGTGGAGCATAGGATCCATGAAATGGAGGAGAACTGGCAGCAGATGGTCCAGCTGTACAAGTCGGGAGACAAGGGCAAGCTCAACAAGCAGATGGACGGCTTTCGCAGCTTCTTTCCCATGATGATGTTCTTTGGGATAATGGACATCATGATGTTCTCGATGATGTTCTCCATGATAGGGGCGTCGATGACCGATTATGTGCCCGCCGACCAGATGCCCGGCGACATGGACGGCGGCGGCGCCGACGGGGCCGATGGGGGCGCCGGCGCGGACGGCGGCTTTGACTTTGACATCGGGTTCTGACCCTGTACAATGATTTGCACGGCGCGCAGCCGCGGCTTTGTGCGCGTCCTGGATATTCTCAAGCGGGCGGGCGGCAGGTATGTCTCGGGCCCGTCAATGGCTGCAGAGCTTGGCATCAGCAGGGTGGCGGTCTGGAAGCACGTGCGAAAGATCCGCTCATTTGGGTATGAAGTAGAATCGGGGCGCCGACTGGGATACCGACTCGCGGGGGGCGCCGCGGGGCCCCTTCCGTGGGAGATCCTCGACGGCCTGTCGACAAGAAAGATGGGCAAGAGGATTCACTATTTTGAATCCCTTGATTCAACGCAGGCATACGCGCTGCGCATTGCCGGCGAGAAGAGGGAGGATGGGGCCGTGGTGATAGCCAGGAGGCAGACTGCCGGAAGGGGGAGGATGGGCCGCAGGTGGATCTCGCCACACGGGGGAGTCTGGCTCTCGGTGATAACGCGCCCGGCGCGGGGAGGGCCGAACACGGTCCTGCCGCTTGCCGCATCGGTGGCGCTCGCCGAGGCAATCGAGGCGGCAGCCGGCGTGCGGCCGGAGCTCAAGTGGCCAAACGATGTGCTTGTAAATGGCGGCAAGGTGGCAGGCATCCTCGTCGACGCGTCGGTCAGCCCCGGCGGCGTAGACCATGCGGTCATAGGGGTCGGGATAAACCTCGACGTAAAAGCGGGGGAGATATCCCGTAGAACAGGGCGCGCGGCGGCCAGCCTTTCTGATCATGCGGATGCGGCGCCGGCCATAGTCCGGGAGTTTCTCTCGGCGCTCGAGCGCGCAACTGACTCGCTTGATGCGGGGGGCTCGGCGGGAATACTGTCCCGGTGGACCGGCCTGTCATGTACAGTTGGCAGAAATATCTCCGTCGAGACCGGCGGGGGGACTGTCCGGGGGAGGGCGCTTTGTGTGGACCCCGACGGGGCGCTCGTGCTCGATTGCAACGGGGATAGGCGGCGGGTCGTCTCGGGCGACCTAGTCCCCTGATTTTGAAGCGCCTGATCTGGCTATGAGGGCGGACTGTTCCTTTAGAATCTCCTTGAGCTCGTCCCGTATACCAAAGACTGTCGAGACCAGGCTCTCCAGCTGGCCCGCGTACTCGTCGTATGCGGCCAGGAGCTCGGACTTTTTTCTATCCTTTACCGACAGGTGCTCGTTTGACCTTATGAGGTTGGCCGACTGTATCATCCCGGGCACATCCCGGGGCTCCTCGAGGCTGTCGATCTCCTCGCGGATCTGCCTGATCCGCTGCTTGAGGTGCGCCATGGCCGCGCCCAGCTCCGGCTCTACCATGGGGTATGGCGGGGGCACGTAAGGTTAAAGCTTTTCCCCGGCGGGGCAGCCGGAGGCCCGGGGGCAGTGCAGGGGGGCGTGCCGCCAAGTATGCGGCAGTTCACAGGCAGGGCCACTGGACCGCGGGGCCCGGGCGCACGGCAAGCCTTGGCGCTTTCTCCCGCGAAGGTTAAAAGATCCGCATATTCCCGCATTGATGATGCTACGGCAGGCTGACTCTTTGCGCCCGAGGGGGCGCCGCCCGTATACCTGGGGGCTCCTGGCGGCAGCCGCCGTGCTGCTTGCAGTGCTGGCGGCGCCGGCTGCCGAGGCGCAAGACGTCCAGGGCCTATTCGATGACGCGCAGGCCCTGCTCCGCGAGGGCGAGTACCGCGAGGCTGCCGCCGCATACGATATAATCCTCGAAGAGTTCCCCGGCAACCCGTCTGTCCTCAGGGCAAAAGGAGTCGCACTGGGCAACCTCGGGGATCATGAGGGATCCCTGAGGCAGTTCTACATGGCGCACCAGGCAAACCGGTCGGATGCCAGGGCACTCGTCGGGCTGGGCGCGGGGCTCGGGGCGCTCGGCGAGTACCGCGAATCAGAGGCGTACCTTGAGGCCGCTTTATTGCTGGACCCGGAGAGCGCGGTGGCCCGGAACTATCTCGAATCGGTAGGCTCGATACTTGCGAAATACCCCTATACGGCCACCCCGAAGCCGCCGGAGCTCGGGGGTAAAGCGCACGTGCCCGACTGGGTGCGCCACATAGCAGGGTGGTGGGCAACAGGCGGCATGACCGAGCGGGAGTTTGCGCGATCCATGGAGTTTTTGCTGCTCGACGGGGCACTTGTTGTGCCGCCCGGCGGGCCCTCCTCTACCGGGGGATGGCGGGAGGCAGCCGGTAGGTGGGCAGCGGGGGAGTCAGAAGATGAAGAGTTTGCGGCAGTCATCCGCGGCATGATTGCGGCCGGCGCCATAGACGCGGCACCCGGCGGCAGGGAGGAGCTTGCCGCCTTTGATGGATACCTGCGCGACATATCATCCAACATAGAAAAGGAGCGCCGGTACATCGAGCACCCAAACCCCAGCGGCGAGGCAATCAAAAAATTCCTCAGGGACAGGGAGAAGTGGAACCTGGACCAGCGGCTAAATGAGGCGCCTGGCAGGTTCCCCGACCCGGAGGTTGAGCTCGACGGCGTCCCGCTGATCCGCTATGCAGTCTTTGCAAACGAGCAGCCGCAGGGCCTGCCGCTCGACCACGTGGGCACGCTCCGGGATTCGTTTGCATTCTGGGAGGCGCAGACACTCTCGGCAGGGGGGCAGGAGGCGCACGTGGGGTTTGAGCTGACGGGCTCCAAGGCCGGGGCAAACGTCTGGGTCACGTGGGTGGTGCGGGATCTTGGCGAGTCCGTGCTGGGGCATGCGCATCTCGGCAAGGGGATAGTAGAGGTGGCACTCGGCGACTATTCGTGCGACGGCTCCTTCCAGCTGTACGACATAGGGACAGTCGAGAGGATAATGACGCACGAGCTGGGGCACTCGATAGGCCTGCTGCACACGGAAGACAGGGGCATCATGTATCCCTCGATGAGCGCATCCTATGCATACTGCCTGCTGGGGTAGGGCACGCTGCCGGGATCATGCGGGATCACCGGTTGCGCGCTGATGCCCCCGGGATCCCCGGCATCTTGCGATCTGCCTGCATGCCGGGATGTAACCCAGCGCCCGGAACGGAGGCCGCCCCACGCGAATAATCTTTATAAACGCCCGAAAGTTGGTGCAGTCATGCCCAAGCTGACATACGGAATGGCGCTGACCGGGTCTGCCGCCATACTTGCACTGCTGGCGCTCACTCCTGCCGGTGCGCAGTTCCAGCCGTCGGACATGGGCAACGGCCCGGAGTTGTACGGCATGGCGGAACTGGTACACCGGGATGCGGACGGCAAGCTCATTGCATCGCAGACGGTCCACAACACACTGGTAGACTCCGGGGAGGACATCCTAGTGCGGGGCACCTTTGTGAGCACCGCCCTTCCAGACGTGGACAAACCGGACGCGTTGTGCATCACCGATATAGACACCGGGACGACCACTGATTCGACAACCGGCGTGACCACAGCCGTAGACCCCGATGTATTTACCATCTCCAACAATACCATATCAGTGCGTGAGGACGTCAATGTTACCAGCCTGACGCCCAATTCCACCACTTTTGCCGGGGGCCTGCCTACCTGCATTCCTGCAACCGTGGCCCTCAACGATATACCGGGCGAGGCGGTACTCAATGCCACGTTCACAGGCGGCACCAACCTCGTTGCCGGCGCGACCGTCACGGCGGTCTCAGTCTGCAATTCCGCCGTTGTTCCGGCCGACAACGCAGACTGTGCAAGCAGGGGCGATCTATTCTCCGTAATCACGATTGCCAGCACAACACTGATCGCAGACCAGACGCTCGAAGTAACGTACATCTTTGATGTCACGTCCCCCGACAGCTAGCCCTCCTCTGCAGGGCGGATCCCGCCTGAACAACAGGGCCGGCACTGCATAATCCTACCTAGAAACGGCGGGCGCCCTTGCGGGATGCCTGCAATCCTCGGATCTTCCGTACGCCGTGCCTGAGCATCAAGTGGCATCATTTTTTTCCTGCACAGCAATCACGGGCGGAACACCTGCTGCCTTTGCGGTGCGGTTTTCTTGCCGGATGAAAGATTCACCTGGCCTGCATCCAGGCGCGGCACTGCATCCGCCTCCGCGGACGGGCGCCCGGCGCCCTTTTGTGCCCTGCATTGGCACGGAGCGGCGCCCGTCGGCGCCGGGGCCCGCGGATCTGCACTATTCATTCTATGTTCTTGTTCCATGTAATTAGAATGGTTAGCTCAACCTACCCCCAAATAACCCTCAGATGTTTGGTAAAACGGATAAATGCGCAAGGTGCCCATACTAAACACATGGAAAGACACGCCCCGCCCGCGCACAAGTGTCCATCGTGCGGCAAGCAAAAGATCGTCACCGATGAGAACCAGGGCGAGCTGTTCTGCGCCACATGCGGGTTTGTGATAACAGACAAGCTCGAGGACATGGGGGCCGAGTGGCGATCATTTTCGGGCGACGAGACCAGCAGGTCCAGGTCGGGCGCGGGCACATCGCTTGCAATGCACGACATGGGATTATCCACTGTAATAGGCAGCGCCAACAAGGACACAACTGGCAAGCCGCTCTCGGCTAGCATGCGCACATCCATCGAGCGCCTAAGAACGTGGGACAGCAGGACGCAGGCCCATTCGTCAGCCGACAGGAACCTGCGGCAGGCGCTCAACGAGATGGACAAGATGAAGGACAAGCTGGCGCTAGCTGATGCCGTGATCGAGAAGGCGGCCTACATCTACCGCAAGGCCATGGAAAAGAAGCTGGTCCGGGGCAGGTCGATCCACGGCCTCGTCGCAGCATGCCTTTATGCCGCATGCAGGAATACAGAGACGCCAAGGACGCTCGACGATATCGCAAAGGGGATAAACATACGCAGAAAGGACGTGGCGCGCTGCTACCGGCTGATATTCCGCGAGCTCGAGCTCAAGATGCCGGTCGTCGACCCAGTCAAGGGCGTATCGCGCATAGCGAGCATCGCGGAGCTCAACGAGAGGACAAAGCGCAGGGCGATAACGATACTCGACCAGGCCAAAAAGCTCGGCATGGTCGCAGGCAAGGACCCGATGGGCATAGCGGCGGCGGCCCTATACCTTGCATGCATAGGCAGCGGCGAGGCCAAGTCGCAAAAGGACATCTCTCTTGCATCCGGCGTGACAGAGGTCACGATACGGAACAGGTGCGCCGGGCTGCGCAAGATAGTCGGCTAGGGCCGCGGGGCCCCGTCTGAGCCGTGCAGCGGGCCTATTATCTCCAGTATCTCAAAGGCTATTCTCCCAAAGTCCACGTCCTTTTCGGTCGACGCCAGCAGCACGCCGTCCTCTGCCAGGGGGAAGCTCAGCAGTATCACCCTGTCCCTATATGACATTGAAAAACGGACGCCGCCAAGCTCTGAGTCAAACTCGTGCCTCATCCTGACCCGGAGGGCCAGCTCCACATACATCATCTCCACGTGCCTCTGGTCCTCGAGGGGCTCGAGGCCTTTCCTCATGCCGCCTGCCTCCAGGTGGCCCCTGCTGTTTAGCACGACTGCCGACCTTATGCCGGGGTCCAAGGCGGTTATCTTCTTGCAGATCCCCTCTAGCTCCTCCGCGCCGGCCATTGACGGTGTGTAGGCGTCGATCTATTTATTGCGATCCCTTTGCCCGTATTACCTGTGAAGGACGAGTCTTCGGACCCCCGCGAATACTACAAGCACCTGTCGCTGTTCTGGACGGACCTCATACACCTGATGTCGAGCAAGCCGCAGGCGCTGGGCTCGGTGGGCCCCATGAGGAGCTTTGCCGAGAACGCCAAGGCCATAACCCGGGAGCTGCTCGACGCCAACGAGGACCTGGCGGGCTTCAACGAGGCCCTCGCCCGGTACTATTCCCAGCTCTCCGAGGCGTGGGCCGAGGCCCAGAAAAAGGTCAACGCGAAAGCGCCGCGCATACCCCGGGACCCTGAGCAGTTCGAGGCGTACAAGAGGGTCTGGATAGACATATTCGACAACGACTTTACCGAGCTCTTTGATTCCAAAGAGTTCGGCGAGAACTACGGGCGCCTGGTGGCAAAGGAGCTCGAGCTTGCCCGCCGCTGGGAGAACATGACCAATGTCGTTCTAAAGTCCGCCAACCTGCCGAGCAGAAAGGAGATAGACGAGGTGTACAGGGAGCTCCACGCGCTGCGCCGCCGGGTGGCGCGCCTGGAGGCGGAAAAACGGGATGGATAGCATCATAGACCCGAGGGCAGTAGAGGAGCTGCTGCGCTTTGGCAGGCATGTGGCCGACGCCCCGAGGCTCGTCGCCGCGCCCGACGAGATGACCATGGAGACGACCCCGTATGATGTTGCATACGAAGAAGACAAGGTGAGGCTGCTCCACTACCGGCCGCTTACGGGCGCGCGCCGCCGCACCCCGCTGGTAATAGCATACGCGCTGATCAACCGCTTCCACATACTCGACATACACCCGCGGAGAAGCTGGGTTAGGAACCTGCTCTCGCAGGGCTTTGATGTCTACATGGTGGACTGGGGCACGCCGACCAGAATGGACAGGTATCTTGACTTTGACGATTATGTAAACGGCTATCTTGACAACTGCATACAGTTTGCAAAGCGCGAGTCCGGCGCCCCTTCTGTCTCTCTCCAGGGATACTGCACCGGCGGGACGCTTGCAGCAGTATACGCTGCGCTGCACCCGGGCAGCGTGAGAAACCTTGTGGCTACGGCACCCGTCATAGACGGCTGGAAGGACACCACCGTGGTCAGCAACATTGCAAAGCACGTGGACGTCGACAGGATGGTCGATACCGTGGGGAACATGCCCCCGGAGTTCATGTACTATTGCTTTTCTGTGCTAAAGCCGTTCGAGCAGGGGATAGAAAAGTACGTAAACTTTTTCCGCAATATCGAAAACGAAGAGTTTGTCGACAGCTTTATGAGGGTTGAAAAATGGCTCGCCGACACGCCCCCCATACCCGGCGAGCTCTTCCGGCAGTGGATCCGGGACATCTACCAGAAAAACCTCCTGGTCCGGAACAGCATGCTAGTAGGTGGAAAGGAGGTCTCCATGAAGGAGATAAAAATGCCAGTCCTCACGCAGGTGGCAGTGGGGGACCACCTGGTCTCGCCCGAATGCAGCATGCCCCTCCACTATGCCGTGGGCAGCGAGGACAAGACGCTCCGGATATACCCGACGGGCCATGTCGGCATGATAGCCAGCAAGGTCTCCCAGAACAAGGTATTGCCTGACCTCGGCAGGTGGCTTGCCGCCAGGTCGTAGAATAAAAACCGGGGGAGGGCCCTTGCCCTGCCGTAGAATAAAAAAAACCGGGGGAGGGCTCTCAGCCCTGCCTGCCCGGCGCAAACGCGGATATCCACGAATGCAGTATGTTCTTGTTCAGGTCGGTAAACGCCTTTGCATTGTCGTTAAAGGTCCTGACGTTCTGCTGCGCGGCGTCTATTGCCGTCAGCGCGATCTGGTTGCCTATCGATGCCGCCTTGACTGCCTCTTCTGTCGTGTCGTGTATCAGCCTGAGGGATGCATCCGGCACGTTCATCACCATTCCTGTCTTTTTTGCAAATTCCCTGTGCAGGGTTATTGCGGGGTTGATTACGTTCTCGCATGCGTCGACGTACTCTTTCTGTGCGTTGGTCACCGACTGGTGGTACTTTAACACAGACTGCTTGACGGCCTCCATAAACCGGTCCACATTCTGCTGGTATACATCATGGACGTCCTTTGGTCCATGCTCTGTTCCTGTGCTCATTCTATCACCTCCCTGTCCTTGGACTTCTTGCCGAGCGGCAGGACTATCACCTGCACAAGGTCGCCCTCTGAGAGGCCCAGCGCCTCCCTCTCGGCCTCGGGGATTGATATTCTGCCGTTGCTGCCCACTGATGTCTTGTAGGCCCCCCATCCGGCAAAGCTGGGTAGCATCTGGTATAGCGCCATCATCTTGTCTATTCCCTGCGACTGCATCCTGCCGGCATTCTGGATGATCTCCGACTGGGCGGCAGCCATCCTACCTGACATATCCGTCAGTGTCCTGAGGGGATCAAAGCTCTCCCTTGTCTGCCCGCCCATCATGGACGCGAAATTCCTCATAAACTCGGTCTGGGCTGCGCCGCTCTTCTGGATCCACGCCCTGAACGTCTCTGTTGGATCGAATGGGTTTTGATTACCAATCATTACCAATGGCGGGAATTAAACGGCATATAAACGCACTGATCAAGGGTACTAGGTCACTCTGCCAGAAAGCCGAGGACTATCTTTGCAAACTCTGATGGATGGTCCACAAAGGGGGTGTGTCCTGAGCCCTCCATGCGGTGGAATGCACAGTTCCTTATCCCAGAGACAAAGCCCTCTGCATGCTCTATGGGTATGACGGGGTCGAGGCTGCCCCATATGACCAGCGATGGGGAGTCTATCGCGTTTAGCAAGGGGGTGACGACCGGGGCGTTCTTGAGCCCGAGTATCGAGGAGAGAAATGCCATCCTTGCATTGGGCAGGCGCATCCTCTCGATAAAGCCGTCCACGATTGCCTCGTCTGCCGTTCCTGATGCTGACATCCTGGCAAAGATCTCCATGGCCATCCACTTGTTGGGGTATAGGGCCGTCATTACGTATTCGTCGAGGGCGGGCGTGGAGCTCTTCATTATCCCTGACGATGAGACCAGGACCAGCTTGTCCACGGTGCGGGGGTTTTTTGCCGCAAGCTCTATGGCCACCTGGCCGCCGAGCGAGGATCCCATTACGTGGGCCCTGCCTATGCCTATTTCGCCGAGGAGCCCTTCTACGGCGCCGGCAAAGAAACCCGGCGTATAGTCGGCAAAGGGCTTGTCGCTCTGGCCAAAGCCGGGCAGGTCCGGGGCCACCACCCGGTATTTCTCCTCGAGGGCGGGGGATGCAAACTCCCACCTTTCTGCAGAGGCGCCAAGGCCGTGCAGGAGCAGCAGTATCTCCCCGGCCCCGCCGGAATCGAGGTATCTTATGCGGCTGCCTCCAACTGTGGCAAAGCGCTCTGCCATCAGAATAGCGTGGGGATCTTGTTAGATTAAGTTTTCCCGGCGGTTGTGCGTCTGCCCGTATGCTTTTTAATGAGGCATGATCTACACGGGCACAGTGCGGGAGATAAAAAAGATCTTGGTGCCGATAGACGGCTCCCCCAATTCCAAGAGGGGCCTGGAGATGGCAATAACCCTTGCACGCCAGTGCGGCGCCACGCTGACCGGCCTCATATCGATAGAGACGCCCCCCGTCTCGGAGCTCAAGGGGGTGGGCTCGGTGAGCAAGAGTGTCCAGCAGGAGGCAAAGGGGTTTCTAGAGGAGGCAAAGACTGCGTCGGCCCGGAAGGGAATAGTGTTCAGGTCCAAGCTGGTCCACGGGAACATCGGATATAATATAATCAGGGAGGCCCACTCGAAAGACGGCCCGTTTGACCTTGTGGTGGTGGGGTCCAGGGGGCGCAGCCGCACAAGGGAGGCGTTCTTTGGCAGCGTCTCAAACTATGTCGTGCATGAATCCAAAGTGCCCGTATTGGTAGTAAAATAAAGTCTAGAGCCCGCGCTTTTCAAGGTATCTCTGGTGATAGTCCTCGGCCCGGTAAAATGCGGGCGCGCCTGCTATCTCGGTTACGATCGGGTTCTTGAACCTGCCGGAGCCGCCTAACTTCTCCTTTGAGATTTTTGCCGCCTCTTCTTGCTCTGTACTGTGGAAGAATATGGCCGAGCGGTACTGGGTGCCCACGTCGGGGCCCTGGCGGTTGCGGGTGGTCGGGTCGTGGTTGCCCCAGAATACATCCAGCAGCTTTTCATAGGTGACCCTGTCCGGGTCATATTCCACCTGGACTGCCTCGGCGTGGCCGGTCCCGTCGGTGCATACCTGCTCGTATGTAGGGTTCTCCGGCACGCCCCCCGTATACCCGACGGCCGTATCCTGCACGCCCTCTATCTTGCGGAATATCTCCTCTACATGCCAGAAGCAGCCTGCCGCAAATGTAGCCTTCATGTATCTATCTGTGCTCTGGGGCTACAAAAATTTTGCTCATGCTTGCTCTCCGTGCCTGTCCCACGGCCGGCAAGAGCCGCCTGCGGCCAGGGCATGATCTTTGTATTATACGCAGGCACTGCGTGGCACAAAATCAATTTAAGGCATGGATGAGTGCAATATTGCATGAGGCTGGAGGGCAAGGTGGCGGTAGTCACCGGGGCGTCGAGCGACATAGGGGCCAGCATAGTGCGGCGCCTTGCAGAGGAGGGCGCAAAGGTGGTCCTGCTGGGCAGGAGGCCAGACGCACTGGAGGCTGCACGCCGGGTCTCGGGACATGAAGAGTCCACTGCATCGATCCCCTGTGATGTGACCGACGAGGGCCAGCTGGCCCAGATGGCCGACCGGGTGGTCGAGGCGTACGGGAGAATAGACATACTGGTAAATGGCGCTGGTTCTATACACGACCCAAAGCACTTTCATGTCATGCCCATAATGGACGTAAAAAAGATGATACATGGGAATGTGCTCGGGGTCCTGCTGCCAACCAGGGCGGTGCTTGGAAAGATGATGGATACTGGAGGCGTCATAATCAACATAGGGTCGATATCGGCAGAGAGGGCGATCCCCCGGGTGCACCTGGCCGCCTACTCGTCCACCAAGGCGGCAGTAGTCATGTTCACAAAGTCGATAGCCGTCGAGTATGCTAGACGCAACATACGCTGCAACTGCATAAACCCGGGGATAGTCGATTCAGGTATGATAAAGCCGTATCTGGAGGATCCCGATGCGCGGAGGATCCTCGAGGAGCGCCAGCCCCTCAAGAGGATAGGCACGCCTGCCGACATTGCAAACGCGGTCCTGTTCCTGGCGTCCGACGAGGCGTCGTGGATCACGGGGGCGGTCCTAAACGTGGACGGCGGCAAGTCCGCCTCCGAGGCCTGACGCGCAGGGCCCCGTGCTGTGCATTCGCGGCACCCTTGCTTAAACACCTAAATAGATTTGGGCATGCACTTGGCCCATGCCTGAGCTTATCTGCGAGGAGTGCGGCAAGCGGATGTTCCACGAGAACCCCGTCACGCTGGAGGTAGAAGGCAAGATACACAAAAAGTTCTGCCGCAAAAAGGACGGCTCTGCACACAGCTACATGCACAGGGAGCCGGGGCACGCAGATACGTTCGACGCCGAGAGGCACGTTGATACCGAAGGCAAGCCCGTCTTGAAAAAATAGTGCTGCTGTACTGGGACTATTACTTGGGTGCTACACGGTGGGGCCGCACTATACAGGTGAGGAAAACCCGGTATGTCAGCTCTCGGGCGATGTGACGTTGAACGTGTATGTTGCCTCTATGGTGTCACCCTCTCCAACCATGGTGCCTGAAAGCGGGATCGTGGAGAACAGTGCGCCGTTAGGACCTGCCGCCTCCTCGCAAGTCCTGAACACCTGGAGGGGGTGGTGTGCGGGATCATCTGTGCATATCAGCATGCCCATAAGCGGCGTGCCGGCATCAATGTTGCTATCTGTGAAAAACGTGGAGACTATCTCCGCAGTGCTGGCATCCGGAGTGGTGGTAAACGCCACTATGGGATCCGTATCAATGGTGAGTGTCTGACCCGGCTGGGGATCGGCTGATATCGGATCTGCGCTCACGCATGGGTTCTTGTCCGTTTCCATGGCTGACTGGTTGATGACGGGTGGAAAGAGGACAAAATCACCTTGCTCGATAATACCATTATTGTTGAAATCAAAAGTGACGTTCTCCGCCCCTGGTGCTAGTATAAGCTCATTGGTAACAGTGCCGTTGGTATGGGTAAAATTCACCAAGGCTGGGAGCTCCACATCCGGACCCGTTACATTTTCCCCGAGTATCGGTGTCGTAAAGTCAGCACTGTAGGTAAACGACTTGTCTAGAAGCTCTTGTTCCGCTGCGGTCCCTAGAGGCAGGTCGGTCATGCATATTACATTCGGGGCGCCTACCCTGGTCCCGTTGAATAACGTGTCCAGCAGGTACGCCTCCCCCTCGTTGGTTATAGCATTATGAACGGTATCTGATGAGAGCACGTCCCCGTTGGCGTTTTTTATCGTAAATTCGGCCATTCCGTACATTGCCGGGCCGTTCTCGGCGATCGAAGAGCCGGAAGGCACCATCATCAGGGCCAGGACTGCCGCTAGCGCGGTGCCCGCCCCGTATGCCGCCATTCTGTGCTTTGACATCGATCCCCCGCGTGTATATGGGTTAATAATGATTTCTAAGTGTGGCTGCCCGCCCCGTGTTTGCTGCCATGCCGCCTCGGCCCACCCCCGGCCGGGCCATCGATGCCCTCGCGGGAGTCTTCCGTGGCGGCTGCCCCGGACTGCCATCTTCAGATCGCAGTTTCCTGCCCGCCATTGCAGTAAACCCCCCGCGCGGCGCCTTCCGGGCCCGGCCTGCCTTGCAATCCTGTCCCGTAACCTTGCCGGATTGTGGATCTTGATCATATTGGATGGATCTTGGCAGGGCACCCGTCGAATCCATGCGCGGCACAAGCACGCATGGAAAAAATCAAAAAATACTATGTATGTTAGCTTCCTCTTGATGTGATGTCGAACGTGTATGATGCCTCTACGATGTCGCCTTCTGAAACACTCTGGCCAGTAAGTTTGATTATCGAGAACAGCAAGCCGTCATCACCCGCAGCTAAATCACAGTCCGGAAACGCTGGTATATCGGTGGGATAGAACGGGTCGAGTGTGCATATCAGCATGGTTCTGAGAGGCTGGTCCGGCTCAAAGTTGGCGAAGTTATTGACAAAGTCATTTCTCTCTGCCGAGTAGGAGACGTCGTTGGTTGTGGTAAAGTTGACCGATATCACCGCCGTACTCTGGTCCCCATTTACAGTAACATTTACCGCTGGGCGGCCCGGTATCACCGATATGGTGGTGTTTGCAGGTATTGATTGGTTTACAATCTCACTTCCAGTAGCATTGATATAAGTATTATTGCTTGGACCTGGAATCACATCTATGATGTTGTCTAGGTTTGGTTCGTCACCCTCGAATACAAGGGTATTGTTCCGTACATAGTAAACGGTGGTTAATGTGATATCATCTTGCGCAGGCGAGCTCTTGCACGGGGACTTGGCACCGCCTTGTGGGATGTAGACTACCTCCCATTCACCTTCATCAATGACGCCGTTATTGTTCCTATCTAGAGTCCTGTTTTCCGCGTAACGGTTGAAATCAACCCTGAGAACAGTGTCAGTGGCATTAGTTATGTTGAAACTGATCGGAGGCTGAGTAACGCCCAGGGGCAGTGGCGGAGCATCCGGCAGTTCGATATCGTAGAAGAAGATCTCACTGGCGTTATACTCAAAGTCGGGAGTTGTAAAGCTACTGGCAAAAGTGACGTTCTGCACACCGGGGAAGCCCGTAGTAGTAGGAACACTAAGGACCGTGCGACCGGCACTCACAAAGGATGCAAATTCAAGCGTGACCGTTCTGCCATTAATTATGAGCACCGAACCAGCGGGCAAGACCGTCTCTTCGCTAGTCACGTACTCTGTATTATTAATCGTGGTCACTGAACCATCAACCACTGTCATTGCACCCGCACTGGCAGGAACATCTATGGTTACCACTTCATTAACGAGTATTGTCCTGAAGAGTTCCGCTGGTTCTGGTAGAACCGGATCAAATGGGGCAAACTCGTCCGTATGGCTGAACGTTTTATTTGCTAGTTCCCTATCATCGATGGTTCCAGAATCCACATCACTCATGCATATCACTACGGGGGGATCCATCGTCTGGTTGAGGAATATCGCGTTCAGGACTGCCCGTTCGCCGTCGTCGGTTATGGCGTTGTGTAGGGTATCTGATGAGAGGATGTCTCCGTTGATGTTCCTGATCGTAACCTCGGCCATCCCGTACATTCTAGGGACGTCCTCGGTGATCGAAGAGCTCGAAGGCACCATCATCAGGGCAAGGACTGCCGCGAATGCGGTGCCTATACCGTATGTTATCTTTCTGTGTGTTGACATTGATCCCGCGCGTATATGTGGGCTAATAATAGTTTCTAACCGCCCCGTGGAATGCGGGGCCCCGCGATCAGATTCGCCGCCCCCGTGGGTGTCTGACCTGTGATCGCTGATGCTATGGCACTTGAATGATGTATCCAGCCTTCCACGCCTCCAGATACTCCGGGGGCAGGCTGGATGACTTTGTGCTCCTCCGTTGGACTATCCCCACATCCTCTGCCGCATGGCCCCCCGGGGCCCCTCTGGACAGTGTTGTTGGCCTGCCCGGCATCGCCGCCCCCGGGGAACGTGAACAGGCGCGGCTCCGCATTCAACCTGGTGGCAAACCCCGGGCCCTGCCGCCCATGGGCCGATACCATGGCGGCCCTGGCCGGCGGCCCCGAATACAGCCGCCTCCTCTTTCTCTACGCTGTTCTCCTAGTTCTGGCCTGCCTTGAAATCTCCCCCGCAACCTTGTTGCCGGGGGTTGTGGAGCTGGCGCCCGCGCATTGAATGAATCCTCAGGCCGGGCACCGTCGAATCCATGCGTGGCGCAAACACGCAGGAAAAAAAATCAAAAAAATACTGAGTATATCAGGTACCTGGTGATGTGATGTCGAACGTGTACGTTGCCTCTATGATGTCGCCTTCTCCCACTGTGGAGCCTCCGAGCATTATTACGGAGAATAGATAGCCTGTCTGGTTGCCTAGAACGTTGGTATCCTCTCCTCTGCTAGCGGCGGTCATAATGGCAAAGTCGGAGGCCCTTCCTGCCGAACTGCAATCCTTGAACAGACCCGGGTTATTGGCCGGGTGCTGGCTGCATATCAGCATGCTGTTGAGTTGCGAACCTACGGCAACGTTTCTGTCCGCACTAAACGTGGTAAATATCTCCGCGATGCTCATGTTGCCCCTGCCGCTGGTAATATTCACTATGGGTGGTGCGACAATCACAGGATTGGGGTTCGCGGGGTCGAATACCGGAATAACGGGCGCTGTTACATTGAATGAACTCGAGCATGGGTACCTCGGACCTCCCGGCTGGACAAAGATGAACTGGAACTCACCTGCCTCGATAACACCGTTATTGTTGAGGTCGATAGTGACGTTTTGCACGCCGGGTGCAAGTATGGTTTCAACCTCGCCGGTGATAACTTCAAACGTGACAATAGTTTCCGGCCCTTCATGAAGACCCAGAGTTAATGCTGGTCTATTATCCGTGGTGTTGACAAGGTAGAGGAAGCTGTCGCCCGCTGAATAGGTATCACTGCCGCTGGTAAAGGTCGCACCGCCAAAAGTGACGTTCTGTGCATCTTGTACCGGGTGGGTGGTCACGGTAAACGAACTGCCCAAAGGAACTAGTATGTCTACCCGAACTTTACTGGAAGCTGAAGTCTGGGTAAAGAGTGGATCCGGTACCTCCAGCAATGGTATGAAGGGGGCAAAGCTCTCTGAATGGTTGAACGACACATAGGATGCCTCTTCCTGTATGCTATCATCCGGTCCAAATGGTACATCACTAATGCATATCACGGTAGGAGAGCCTAATGCGGCATGGTTGGCGGTCCTGTCGAACAACAGGCTCAGTATGGCCGCTTCCCCCTCGTCGGTTATTGCGTTGTGGACGGTATTTGATGAGAGCACGTCCCCGTTGGCGTTCTTGATCGTAACCTCGGCCATCCCGTACATCATGAGACCGTCCTCGGAGATCGAAGCGCCGGAGGGCACCATCATCAGGGCAGGCCCTATTGATAGTGCGATCGCCCGGCGGGGCCAGGCGCCTGCCCCGATTGCGGCACCGCGCCCGTCCCCGGCCGCAGATCCCCCGGCGTCCGCGCGAGCCCCGGGGTTGCAGCGCTAAAATTTGGGGCCCCGCCCACGCGGCTCGCTTGCAAGACGGTGAGTACGATATAGTGGTGGTCGGCGGCGGGCCGGCGGGGTCGTCTGCCGCCTATGCGGCCGCCCGCGCGGGCGCCAGCGTCATCCTGCTTGAAAAGAGGACGAGATCGCCCTGACCGTCAGGACCAGCGGCGTCACGTGGACCTCGGACGCCGAATCCTTTGGCATCCCCCCGAAATACTACAACCCCGTCAGGAACTATTCCTTTGTATCTGCCAACAGGGAGGTGACCGTACAGGATGGCGCCGCCAGGGCGGCCGTGCTCGACGTCCGGGGGACCTACAGGTGGCTTGCGGCCCGCGCGGAGGGCGCGGGCGCCCGCATATTCACTGGCACGCCGGCCACGGGCGTGATCATGGATAAGGGAAGGGTGGCCGGAGTTACAGCTGGCGGCGCGCGGCTTCGCGCCGGCGTGGTGATAGACGCCAGCGGCTTCCAGTCGGCAGTCTCCAAGCATGCGGGGCTGCCCCATTCCTGGTCCCGGTTCGGGGCGGGCGCCGAGTATGAGATCCGCGCCGAGAATGCAGACCCCGACACCTGGTGGCTCATGGTTGGCAGCAAGTACTCGCCCGCGGGGTATGCCTGGATATTTCCAGTAGGGGGCGACATTGTGCGCGTCGGTGTTGGCGTCGGCAAGCCCGAGTCCGGCGCCGACCCCCGGGTGCTGCTAGACCGCATCATGAAGGAGGATGCGGGGCCGGTTGCGGCGCTAGGCCGCACAGAAATGATAGAGTCACATTACGGGCTGATACCAAACGACGGGCCCTCCCGCAAGACAGCATACGACGGGCTGCTCCTAGTCGGGGACTCGGCGGGGCAGGCAAACCCGCTGGTTCTGGAAGGCATTCGGTACGCAATAAGATTCGGCGGGCTTGCCGGCGAGACTGCTGCATCAGCAGCTGCCGCCGGAGATACGTCTTTTGGCGCCCTCAAGGCGTACGAGGACGGTGGACTGCTGCAGTACGGTCGAGGCTGCGCGCGGCAGGCAGGGTGCAAAAAAGATGGCTCGGGCTAGATGATGCAGGCTGGGACCGTGAAGTGGACATAATCCGCGCCCTCGGGGCGGACGAGTTTGTGGACTTTGTGCGGGCCGACTTTGCGCCGTCCCGGATGGCGCGCCTGGCAGCTAGGCACCCGCTGCTTGCCGCCAGGCGGCTCTTTGAGATGGTGCGCGGCTAGTTTACCGTAAAGAAGTCTGTCACGACAGAGCTGTGGTAGTTGAGCTGCGCCACGTATATGCCGGGCTCTAGCGCCACCTGTACCGTCTCGCCGAACTGTCCACCGGCGGAATCCTTGAGGGCGACCTCCCTTGCCTTGTCTCCCCTCTGGTCGAATATATCTACAAATATGTCCTCGCTGAACAGGACGGACTTTTGCACCGCCCCGGACAGGTGCAGGTTGCCGCTGCTGTATTCTGCGTCTATCACCGCCTCGGGCGAGCGCGCAGGCAGGTATCTCTCTATGGCCAGCCGTAGCGCGTCGAGCTGCCGTTCGGCTGCGCGCGCGTCCTTGTCCACTATTGCGTCCCTGACAGCATCCATCACGTCCGTTATGGCCGAAAGGCCGGCCCTGCTGCCGCCAAACTCCTCTATGAACCCCGTGATCTCCTCAAACTCGCGGGTCACCTCGAGCAGGTCGCCGCTCCCGGATTCCTCCTGGTGCCTCGGCTCTTCGGGCACGTATATCACGCTCGATGCAGCCGCATTCTCCCATTCGAGCATCACCACGTAGAGGCCGGGGTCTGCCGGCGCGTGCCAGTTGGTAAAGAACTCGCCATTTTTCGTATCCCGGAACGAGAGGCTGCTTACGGTATTCTTCTCCTCGTCGTATACTGTAACGAATAGCTTTTGCCGCGTATCCGCGGTCTTGTCAAGATAGCCCTCCATCGACCAGATGTCCCGCTCCACGTCGTACCGTATGTCGAGTATTATCCCGTCGTGGTTTAGCGCCAGGTGGTCCTCCAAAAAGAAGCCTATCCCGTCTATCCGGGATTCTGCGTCGACAAAGTTGCCGAGATCTATGGCCTCTTCTGCGTCATCGACGAGCCCGTTGTATTCGGACTGGTGTGCAGCAAAGTCCGCGTTGTAAAAGTTGCCCGTCGCGCCGTCCAGATCGTCGAGCCTCTCGCGCAGCTCGATCCTCTTGAGCTCGTCGAGGTTGTATCCTGCGGCGGACCCGCGGGGATCCTCCGTATACGCCTGCCTGACCTGCTGCCACTCATCAAACAGCGACCGCACCATTGAATCGGCAGCATCCAAGTCCCTCTTTATCACAAGGTTCCGGGCCTCGTCTATCCTGTCCTTCATTGAATCCGTAAAGTTGGTGTACCCTGGAAGGAACCTGCTGTTCCGCAGGCTCAAGTCGACGAGGTTCTCTATTGATTTTGCGCGGGTAAGTATGTCAGACGCCTTCGATATGTGGTCCTCCTTGCCGTACGATTCAAGATCAGCCCTTATTCCGGGGAGCGACTCGCTTGCCCATGCCAGCAGCACCTCGGATCTGTCCAGCCTGCTGACGGACGCCTGGCCCTCTTCCACCTCTTCTGCGTTCTTTAGATACTTGAGGGCGTTGTCTATCTTTATGAGGTTCCCGGTGTCGCCTTGCACCTCTGCCAGGCTGCGGAGCTTTTCATAATCAAACCGGAGTATCGACACGGGGCTCCTCTTTTCGCGCAGCTCGCTCATCGCCGCGTCAAACTCGGTCACTATCTCCAGCACCTCGTCCATGCTGGAGGCCGCCCCCACCCTGTCCAAAAGGTCGGCCCAGCCCTCCTCCGTGGCGGAGTCGGATCCCACGGCGCGGGTTATCTCCACCACCTTGGATATTCTTGACGTTATATCGATTACAGATTTCATCCTGCCTATTTCCCCGCGCGATTCCAGTATGTCGTCGACGGATCCCGCCAGCTCCAGCCCGCGCACAAGGCCCTCCCAGTCGTCCAGCACAAGCTGGATGAGCTCGGAATTCTCCTCCCTGTCAGAGTCTATAAACCTGGATACATCATCCAGGTCGCGCAGAAGCAGTGTCGCACTATACAGCTTGCCCACCCTGTCCCTTGATTCAAGCAGGTCCTCTATGCTGTTCTTTTCCGGCAGGGAGCTCCTTGCGGACTCCCAGTCGTTTTGCACCAGCCTGTACAGCGGGTTGTCCTTGCGGGTGATCACATCCACATACCTTGCCTCTGTGAGCATGCCGAGCAGCTCGCCGAGCTCTTCTGCGTACAGGGGGACCGTCCCCCTCGAGAATATGAAGAATAGCTCCTCCTTTACGTCCTCGCCCAGGATGGTTCCGCTCTTGGTCATTATATTCTGCAGGCCCTCCTCGAGCTCTGCATACGTGGGGGGCCTCTCCACTACCGCCTTTTCGGGGTCTGCGTTCTGGAGCGTCACAAAGACGTCGTTGAGCCTCTCGACGGCCTCCTGCTTGTCGCCTATTTCATAGCGGAATGCCGCCGAGTACGTCTCGCCGTGGATCTTGGCCGCCTCGGTGGGTGGAAGCTTGCCGTCATCGATCAGCCTGTCTGTGGATGCCAGCATGGCTGTGATGGCCGGCCGGAAGGCGGGATCCAGCTCGTACACTTCATCTTCTATGTTATAGTCCAGCCAGAGGTCCCTGTATATTCTCTCTATTTCGTCTATACTCGTGGCACTGATTAGCTCCCCGCGCTCTACGTTGAGCGTGATGCCGGGGCCGCCGAACGGGCCTCCTATTGATTCAAGCGAGTCCATCTTGTCGCTTACCAGAGTTGCGCCCCTCTCTTCCTGGACTTCTGCAGAGGGCTCGGGGTATGTATCGGTGGTTACAGTAAATGCAGCAGACGTGGAGGCCCCCCCGTAGAAGAGCCTGGCCTCATAATCGCCTGTTACACCGCATATCCTGCCCTTGAGGGGTATCGGCTCGCTGATGAAGAGCCCGTCAGGCAGGGGGCTGAGCTGCTGGATCTGGCATATGTCCCCATGCGGGTTGATCACCTGCATTATCAGGTATGCATCGGGCTCCAGCAGGGTTATCTCGCCGAATATGAACAGCGGCTCGCCCCGGGCGTGCATGCCAAAGTTGTCTAAAATGATTATGCTGTCAGAGAACTGGCCCGTTACCGCATGGGCGGGGATGAGCAGCATTACGGCCAAGGGGATGGCGAGGAGCTGACGATTCACTAGGATCAAAGCCTCTGAGCATTCTATTTAGGTTTTCAGTAGCTTTTCTACGGGTGTACTATCCGAAAATCATGTCCGCCTATACAGAGGCGTATTCAAGCGGATTTGTGCCGGATCCACGGGCCTGCCCGTACTGTCCGAAAATCAGGTTCGCCCCCGCTGAGGCGTGTCAAAGCGGATTTTTACCGGATCTACGGGCCTGCCCGTACTGTCCGAAAATCAGGTTCGCCCCCACAGAAGCGTGTCAAAGTGGGTTTTTACCACCTGCATGGACCACCTGCCCGTACGATATGAAAATCATGTCCGCTAGTCCTTGCTATACTCCTCCATCCAGCGTGGGTGGGCCTCCCTGTACCCTTCCGGGGTCCTCTTGCGCCTGAAGGCCTCCAGGGGAACCTCGTAGTGGGCCACGTCCAGGGAGGTGTGGATCCTCCTCTCGTTGTAATGCTCCATGAACGCCTCCACGTCCTCAAAGTAGGGCAACTCCATCTCGAAGGTCCGAAAGAACCGCCCCAGCTTGGCGCCGATCTGGGGGCGGCCAGGCCGGGGGCCCGCCAGGCTGATGCCGCTCCTGCCCAGCTCATCCTCAAAGAGGGACTCCCGCCCCTTGCCCGCCGTAAAGCACGGCCCCTTGCCGGGTAGCATGCTGGCAGGCTTTCCAAAGAGCTCTATGGCGTGCCGCAGAACATGCACCGACTTTTCCGGTGCTGCCTCGTCGAAGATGCCCCAGCCGGCGATGCACCGCGATGCATCATCCATGAATGCCATCAGGTTCAGCCCTTCGATATCGGGATCCTTTATGATGTGCCAGTCTGCATGCCACATCGCGTTCGAGTACTTGCACTCGTGGCGCACCCATTCGCGCTTGCGTGACTTTTCAGGCGGCACGGGCTGTTCCCCCATGATTCTATATGCCAAACGGCGGCTTATATGCCAAGATCCCGGCAAGGCGCGGAAGAACTTCCAGGCCTGAACCCGCGCCTGCATCTTGCCCCCGCGTACCCAACCTTGAAATTGCAAGCCGCGCCCGCTGCACCGTGGACGACGTAGGCCGCAACTTCGACGGGTGGGCGCTTGACGGGCGCTCGGAGCGCATGGAGCAGGAGCACGGCAAGACTGTAGTGGGCTTTCTACAAGGGGTGCGGTTCCGCCGGCCGTTTGAGTTCCTTGACGTGGGCTGCGGCAACGGCTGGCTCGTAAGAAGGGCCGCAGGCATGAAGGGCTGCACAAGGGCAGTCGGCATAGACAAGAGCGCCAACATGATACAGCTTGCAAGCTCCCTTGCTGGCCCCAAGGAGGAGTTCTTCAGGACAGGACTTGAAGAGTGGAGCGGCGGGCCATTCGACTATGCATTCTCGATGGAGGCGATATACTATTCCCCGTCGGTGGGGGCGGCCGTCTCGAGTGTCTACTCGCTGCTGCGGAAGGGCGGCACTTTTTTTTGCGGGACCGACTATTACGGCGAGAACACGGCCACGGCTGGCTGGCCCAAGAGGTGCGGCATGGAGATGCAGCTGCTCTCTGAGGAAGAGTGGAGGGCCGCATTCCGCGGCGCGGGCTTTAGGGTTTCGTCGCGGAGAGTCACCGATCCGCGCGGCAGGGCCGCGTGGAGGCGCGAAATGGGCACGCTCTTCATAACCGGGAAAAAGCCCTCCTGACGGGACTCCTTAACAGTACCATCGCGCCTGCCGCGGCGGCAGCTGCCGCTGCTGCCCACAGCCACCCTGTCTCTGCCGGAACGGCGGCCTGCCCTGCCCGCACGGGGGGCAGCTCGGCGGGCCCTGCGGCAAGCGCAAGAAAACTCGTCTCGTATATGTCGGGCCGGAGCACCTCGTCTGAGACTGCAAACATCCTCAGATCGCTTGCCCCCTCGCCCAGCCTGGACGTTGCGGGCCCGTCGAGCCGGATCACCGCCGAGCCGCCGCCCACATCTAGCACGCCAGATGCATGGTCCCCGCCGGGGCCCGACAGGAAATAGTACAGTGAAGATGCATCCTCTGTGCTTACGGGCACCTCGAGGGTATCGCCCATGACCACTATATCCGGCACTTTTGCGCCCGTGATCCTGGGCAGCCTGACCTCTTCAAAGCCGCCCCATCTGCCCTCTTCAAACGGGTACGATTCGTCGTCGAATGCAGCAGCCCGTATGGTTCTAGATTCCGGCGAGTACCCTTCCAGGTAGAACGGGCCGTTGCTGATCACGGCGTGCCCCTTTTCGTCTACCCAGGATATCGACGAGCTGTACCTGGAGGCGGTGTACTCTTCTCCGGCGCGGCCCTGCAGCGGGGCAGGTATTGTACCCGAGGATCTCATATCCTCCAGATACCCCCTGATCATCTCCGCGTCCTGGGGGACTATCAGCGAGAGCCAGCTTATTCCCCCGCTGACCGCGCCCGAGCGCGAAAACGACGCCCTGCCGTCCAGGACCGCCTCCTCCATGGCCGCGTAGACCTCCCACGGCATGGGGCTCCACACGGAGGCGCGGTCTGCTATCTCTGATTCATCAAAGTGCCAATAGTCGATGTACACCTCGATGGTATCCCCGTCTATCGGCCTGAGGCCGACCAGGGTCTCGGCGCTGCTTGCCGCCCTCGGGGTGTACTCTGAATCATGCGTCCTGTCATCCTCCCCCGGGCTTGAGCCCCATTCGAGCACAAAGTATGCAGAGTACAGTATGTCGTTCATATCCATGGGCTGCCCGTTGTGCCAGTCCGCAAAGGCCATCTCAAAGGTGGCCCTGCTTACTGCAGTCGAGCCGGGGGGCAGCTCTATCCATTCCTGGGAGGAGGGATCCCATGTTATCGTCCCCGGGTGCACGGCAAGCCTTTCGCCGGGCCCCGCCGTCTCGACCTCCCAGTCTGTCCGGACCGCAAAGCTCTCCCCCGTATACGGGTGCTTGAATATCCCCGGATCAAACAATGTGTTCCATATCTGCGTGCTGTAGCTGTCGCTTAGCCCCATGACCGGGTTCCACGCGCCCTGGTAGATCTGCTTGACCCCTATCTCCAGGGTCTCAGAGCCGGTCCTTGCATTTATCGGGGTGAACCTGCTTGGCACCCCTGCCCCAAAGTCGTTGACTATTCCCTCTACTCCGCTGTTCACAACGTACTGGTCCACCTTTGCGGCCAGAAACACCCGGACCGATTCAGAGACGCCCTCGGCCGTCGCCTCCCTGATTAAATCCGCCCTCTCTTCTGCCGAGGTAAAGTTGCCGGTGAATATCCTCTGGGTCAGCTCGTCGAGCCGGACATTCTCATAGTTCCAATAGGCCGGGTTGTTGAAGCCGGGCATGCTGGAGAACCACGGGGAATACATCTGGCCCAGCCCTAGAGGGTCGTACCGGACAAACGCAGACCGGCCGCCCCAGCCCTCAGTATACAGCGACCACTTTAGCTCCGCGGGATCCGAGCCGTACACCACCACTAGCGCCTTGTTGAGGTCCCCATAGTCCCTCTGTACAGCCAGGCCCATATCTTCGAGCTCGGAGGCGAGTATCTCCCCTATCGACTTTCTTACAGGATCGTCGCTCCGTATGAAGACGCGCACCTCGACGGGCTCCCCTTCTGACTGCCACATGCCGCCTACCTTGCTGGCGCCCGCATCCTCCAGGGCGCCCGATATCATCCCGTCCGCAAGGGCGGGGTTGTACTCAAAGCGGAATGATTCCAGCTGGTCCAGTATGTGCAGGTAGTCGGGATCAAAGGGGCCGTAGTTTGACACCATTGGCACGCCGTACCCTCCCATCAGCTCGTCGACTATGAGCCCCCTGTCCACCAAATAGTTGAGCGCGAACCGGGCCTCCCTTGACGAGAACGGGTTGATCTCTTTTGATTCTGCCGGGTTGACCAGTATGCTGTACGAGCCGCCAGTCGATGAAAAGACCTGCAGGCCCTCCCTCGAGCCTGCCGCCTCTATCCTGTCGGGTGATATCCTGGAATAGTATAGATCCAGGTTGCCGTGCCTGACCTCTTCGAGGGCCGTGCTCTCGTCTAGATACTGTATGAACCTGATGTCGTCTACATATGTGCCCTTCTCCCCGTGGGCCCAGGCGGCCCCGGCGAGCAGCAGTACCGCCGCCACGGCTGGCAGGATCCGCATGGGAAGAGTCCTGTCTAGCCCGTAATTAAGGGTGGCATGGGGGCAAATTCAAACCCGGCAATCCTGCAGGCCGCGCGGATTTGCGGCCGCCCGGACATGGTGGAATAAAGACGCACGGCATCCCGGCGGGCGCTTGTGCGTAAAACCACTTTTTGGGCATTCGTTCCATTCTCCGCTATTTTCTGCGGCCATATACCTGGCAGCCGCGGCCCTAGGTTTATCACGGCCATGGAAAGTGTGATGCCATGGACCTGCTCGACTGCCTGCCGGGTATAATACCGGGTGGAGTCTCGGAGGAGGACTTTGCCGCGGCCACCAAGGCGGGCAGGGCCGATGCGGCCAGGATGCTCAGGGCGCTTGAACGCGCAGGCATTGGAAGGGACGCGGGGGATGCATTCGAGTTTACCGAGGGGGACCGCCTCCGGGCGGTGATGGCAGCGCTCGGGCAGGGCGCGCCCGTGGAAGAGGCCGCCGAGCTGATACACTGGAGGGACTTTGAGGGGCTGACAGCCGAGATACTGGCCGAGAACGGGTTTGCGACAATGAGAAACCTCATGCTCAAAAAGCCCCGCATGGAGATCGACGTGGTTGGGATAAGGCTGGGCATAGCGCTGCTTATCGACTGCAAGCACTGGCGGAGGACGGGCGCGGCGGCACTTCGCAAGGTGGTGCAAAAGCAGATAGGCCGCACAAAGCACTATGTTGCGTCCACGGGCGGGGCAGTTGCCGTGCCCGTTCTTGTCACCCTGCACAGCGAGGGCATACAAATGATAGACGGGGCGCCCGTAGTCCCCATATCGGCTTTTCAGTCGTTTATAGACGAGTTTTACGGCAACCTGGATTCCATGAGGCAGGTCAGAGCAGGCTGAGCAGGAACAGGCCGGCGCAGCCTGCCATGACAATCTTTGTTATCACCATCGACCGGTCCACCGCCCTGGAATAGTCCCTGAATATGCCGGGGCCCATCACCTTGGCGCTGACCACGTGCTCGAGCACCTCGAACGAGGCGGGCTTTATGCCTGCTTCGGCCCTCTTGGCCACGTCTAGATACCACCCGGCTATCTCTGCCGCCTTGGAGACTATGCCCAGCTGATAGTACCCGTTTCTGTTCCTCACCCCCGTGCTGTAGTGGGTGTCAGACGTGCATATCTCTATGAGCTCCCTGCCGCTGTCCGAGAATCTCTTGACTATCTCCTCGCGGACGCCGTTTTCCATGTTGTTGGCGTCGGCCCAGCCGAGAAAGAACTTTTTGCCGTTTATCCGCAGGCAGAGTATCCCTATTCCCCCTAGCGCGAGGTCAGGCGCGTCGAGCCCCATGTCGTCAGAGTTTGCATAGCCAAACTCGAGATCATGCGCCTCCCTGTTTCTTAGCGCGTCTAGAGCCGACTTTGAGGCTGCCAGCAGGTCCGCGGAATCCGCGTCGGAGAGCCCCTCCCCCATTGCATTGTGGCAGTCCACGGCGAGCACGCCGTCAAAGCCGCGGCTCTTGGAGAACTGCTCAATCTCGTTTCTTATGTGGAGCGGTATGTCCTCCATGCCGTGCGGGGAGAGCGACAGGCACAGGACCGCGGTCTTTCCAAAGAGCAGCCCTGCCGCGCGGGCCTTGTTCACCTGGACGGTGACGGGCTCTGCACAGCGGGCCCCCTCGCCGACGACCGCGCCGTGCGAGAGGCTGCTGAGGTAGTTTTTCACCTCGGTCTGCGAGGGCAGGTTCAGCGAATGGTCCGATATGCTGTGCATTACCATCGCGGACGAATCAAGGTTCTTGTATATCAGGTACGGTATGTTGCTCCCCCCGACGGGGTGGTACGGGCCCGGGTGTATGTCCGGCAGAACAATCCTAAAGTCGCGGCCGTCCCCGCCCGTGTTGAGCCGGATCTGCGTGGTGGATACCCTGGACGGACTCGACTGCTCTTCTATTATAGATTCAACCTCGCTGGGATCATTCCTCGATACGGAGAAGAGGTACGCCTGTATGAGCCTGTGCGTGCTCTTGACGTTGGGCATGCCTGCCCTGTCGGTCCAGCGGGACCATGCCGTGGTTATAACGAGAAAGGCGGCGCCGACAAGAAGGGCGGCAGGGTCGGTGAGCGCCGGCACCCACATGTCTGCCGGCGTTATCGCCAGGAATATCGCCACCGGCTGCAAAAAGCAGACCAGCCAGGCCTTGCGCAAGCTGGCGCCAAGGGTCGTGGTGAATATCCCTATTCTGAAGCTGGCAAGCAAGAACATGCCCTCGGCGATGTAAAAGTAGGATATCTCGGGCTTGCCAAGTATGTATGCGGCCCCCAGGCCGGCCGCTGCTGTGAGCAGCCAGATGGAGTTGCCAAAGAGCGCCATGTGCAGCGACTTTGAGATCTCTTTGTTCCTGATGAAGAGCGAGTCTATATACTGGGTGGCCAGCAGGACTGGCATCACCAGCATGATCCTCCAGGCTGTGTCGTCCCCCTGCCTGTACACTATGGTGGCCACGGCTGTCAGGACGGCGACCACCACCACCGAGAAGGCCAGTGATAGATAGCGCGAAGATGGGTTGATCAGTGTCAATGTGTACCTTTTTTGTATCCGGGATACGTCGTCGTGCGATTCCATCGCCGCTCACGGAATGAGCAGGATCTCCATGAGCCACGAGACCACTATCAGGCCTATGGGCACGGTGACCACAATCTTGGGGTCTACCTTGAAGCCCTTGGTCTCGTCCTCAAAGAACCGGAGCAGTCCCGCACTGGATGCTGGCAGGGGTGCGCCTTTCTTGCTGCTCATGCTTGTATTCGGCGGAGGTGGTTTACATAAAAACCCTTGTTTCGACCTGCCTGGATGCTATACAATCCGTACCGATCTGCCTCCGTGCGTGCCTTTTGCGGCCTAGATGGCCCGGCAAAGCAGGCAGGGCCGCCGCATGGGGGCGGCTGGTCCGGCATGTTGCCAGTGGCGATCAGCGGGGCGCTCCTTGTAACGCCGCCGGCAGCGCGCCCCCCGTGCAGGATGCCGTGCGGCAGGGCCCGCGGGCGGTAAACCGGGCCTGGCCTGGCAATAACGGCGTATCTTGCCAAGTTCCTGCCCGGCGCCCTTGTTGAAAATCACGGCCTGGCTGCAGGGCACACCGGGCGGGATTCAAGTATTTAAAATATCAATACCTATTAGTCAGTAATTCAAACAGGTGATGCAGATGAAGGAATTAGACCGGTTGAAATCATTCAGGCTGGACTCTGCCGACTTTTCCATTGGCGACTTTACAATGCCCATAAAACAGCTGAATTTTGAGGAGCTGCCGGCACCGGCCGCATCGGGCGAGTCACAGGCCGGCCAGAATACGGTCCATATGATAGTAGACGCGGAATTTGACAAAAAGGCAACCGACAAGGAGATAACTGTCATGCAGAAATACATACAAAGAATTACCGGGGAGGTTGATTCGTTCATAGAATGCAGGAATGACAAAAAAAAGACAACCGTCAAGATTGACGGGAACATGATGCACTGCAAGCCGGGCGAGCGCAAGATAAACTTCAAAATATCAATATCCGATATAATGTTCCTGGAATAGCGAATCCGCCATATTCCGGCAATGTAAATTTTAACCGGGGCTCTTGCCGTGCTCCCTGGCATGGCCTGCGCGGATACGAGCGGCTCATACACTGCATGATCCTGCCCCCGGGGCTCCCCTGTGCCGCGGGACCGACAGGCAGGCTGCATTTGCACTGCCGGGGGCCACATCGCGGGCGGGGATCTCAGCGGCGCGCCTGCTGGTCTTTAGGGCCCAATCTTTATAGTCCGTGCAACAGGGCCCGTTCCGTGGGCCTCAAAAGATTCGTGCTGACCCGGCTGGCCACCATGTTCGGGGTGCTGATGGTGACGCTGCTCCTCACGATAGTGCTTGTAGGCTCCAACATGGACGCGATACTAAAGCAGGGGATAGTCTTCCAGGTGCGCAGCGAGCTAGTCAGCGACGGCTCTGCCGCCGCCTTTGAGACGGCAGAGGAGTTTGAGGCGTTCGTGCAGGGGCGGGTCGACGCGCGGGCGGAGGCTCTGGGGCTCGACGAGCCGTGGTACTCGCCGCAGCGCGTCGGGCTGGCCATGTACAGGATACTTGTGCTCGACTTTGGGCACGCCACATTTCTTACCAGCGATACGGGCTCGTCGCATGTGGGGGAGATAATCTTTGAAAAGCTGCCGCGGACCGTGCTGCTATTTACCACTGCCACCGTGCTCATATCGATAGCGGGGATATTTCTCGGGGCGCTCTCGGCTAGCAGGGCGGGCTCGGCCATCGACAGGATGACGTCGGCGTTTGCGGTGGTGAGCTCGAGCTTTCCGGTCTGGTGGGTGGGGATGCTCATGATATTCGCCTTTGCGTTTACCTACCAGGTCTTTCCGGCGAGGGCAACGCCCGACCTGCCGCCAGGCGACCCGGGATACGTGGCCGCCCTGCTCTACCACATGGCGCTTCCGCTGATAACCATCGTTCTCATAGGCTTTGGATCATGGGCGTACCTTGTGAGGAATTTCATGGTGGGGATTCTACAGGAGGACTTTGTATCCGCAAAGAGGGCGGCAGGCATATCGGGCAGGAAGATAGTCTATTCCCACGCGCTGCGAAATGCGGCCCCCCCGGTGGTGACCATACTGGCGCTGAGCCTTTCGGGATCCTTGGGCGGCGCCATAATCACAGAGGCCGTCTTTGACTGGCCCGGCATGGGCAGGCTCTACTTTGAGGCGATCACCGTGCTGGATCTCCCCGTGATAATCGGGGCCACCTATGTGCTGACGGTCTTTTTCCTTGCCAGCATCTTTGCCGCCGATTTATTGTACGGGTACCTTGATCCGAGGATGAGGACGGGCCGTGGACGGTGAGGGCCTCGCGGGCATCCTGAATGAGCTGCGCCGCTCAAAGACCGGCCTGGCGGGGGTGGGGATACTTGCTATACTGGTCGCAGTCTCCATCTCGGCAGTCATCCTTGTCCCCGTCGAGGTATTCCACGAGTGGAACAACCCCGGCAGCTGGATCTCCCTTCCAAAGGCGTCTGTTCCCGTCTGGGTCAACTGGCTCCAGTCAGAGAGGATCCCCGAGCATATGATCCTGGATAGGCCGGAGGTCTCCATGCACAAGGGGGGCGTATCCTCCGAGGGCCACGGGTATACAGTCGGGTTCGACTATGGGGACTTTCCAAGCGGCTTCATCTACGAGTATACTGCCGAGTATACGGGCTCGCCCCTTTTGCGCATAACAGTGGTGCGGCCCGACGGGCTGGAACTTGAGCTGCTCTCAGAGTCGCTTCCCCCCGCCCCCGGGGGCGCGGCCCACTCGGGGAGGGTCTTCTCGACAGACCCTTCTATCCGAAAGGCCCTCGAGTTCCAGTCGGATGCATTTGCATTTTCCGTCGAGGGCCTGCCACCTGAGGATGTAATATTCTCAAAAGCGTCCGCCCATGAGGTGCTGCCAGGCGAGTACTCTTTTCTCGCAGGGATATACGGGACGGATGATGTGGCGCTCGATTCGCGGCTGATAATAGGCGGCAAGGCGTTTGGCATGATGGGGACCGACGAGCTGCGCCGGGACCTTGCAGTCGGCCTGGTCTGGGGCACGCCCCTTGCCCTGTTCATAGGGCTGGCCGTGGCGGTGGGCTCGGTCGTCATGGGGCTAGTATACGGCGTATACGCGGGATACAGGGGCGGGGCCACGGATGAGGGCATGATGAGGCTCAACGATATAGTCTACGCCCTGCCCGCCCTGCCGTTTCTGATAATACTGGCCGTGACTATCAGCAGCAGCATATTCGTGATCATAGGCTTTCTTATGATCTTTGGGTGGGTCGGCATAGCGAGGGTCTCGCGCAGCATGGCCTTGCAGATCAAGACGCGCGGATACGTGCAGGCATCAAGGATGATGGGGCAGGGCGGCACGCGCGTGATATTCAAGCATATAATACCGCAGCTGCTCCCGTACGCCTTTGCCAGCATAGCCATATCGGTCCCCGCTGCAATAACCACCGAGGCGGGGCTGAGCTTTCTTGGCCTTGGCGACCCCTCGTTTCCCACGTGGGGCCAGATGCTCCACGACGCAAACGCGCACGGCGCCGTATCCCGCGGGCTGTGGTGGTGGGTCGTTCCCCCGGGACTCATGATAGCCGCGACGGGCCTTGCGTTTGTATTCATAGGAAATGCAATGGATGCGATAGTCAACCCGCGGCTGAGGCGCCGCTAGGCTGATGCGCGTATCGTCTCTAGCGCGCTGTCGCTGAGCCTTATCGTATACGCGGGGCTGCCTGCATCCTTGAGCTCTGTCGCAAAGGATTCCTTGTCCCTCTCTGCCTCGTCGGTGCTGTCGGCGTCGCTCACACAGAGCTGGTACTTTTGGAGTGTGAGGCCGCTGTCTTCGAGGTGCTTTACGAACTTTTTGTACCCTTCGGCATCGCGCCACTTTGCCCCCTTCTCCTCGCATGCGGCTATCCAGACGTCTATGGAATTGTGGAAGGCGACCTTGCTTCTGAGCTTGTCGAGCGACATCTAAAAGTCAGCCCTCTTCACCTTGGAGCCGCATCTGGGGCAGGACCCGCCCTTGTACCTGTTGTTGCATACAAGGCAGACGTACTTTACGCTGCTGCCGCCCCCAGAGTTCATCCCAAAGAAGCCCCCGGCGCCGGACCCCTGGCTTGAGCCCCCGTAGCCGCGGAGGCGGCCCATGTAGCGCCTGCGCAGGAGCAGGGGGAATGCTATGAAGATTGCCAGCGCGGCCCCTATCCCGAAGGGGAACGGCAAGAGCAGCTGCAGGCCTATGCTTATCCCCAGCGATGCCACAAGAAATATGATGTAGAATTTGTAATTGAACAAGCGATCCTACTGATCCAGAATCACATATAAGGTTTATGACTAATTAATCCACTCAGATTACAGAGATCTCCACCTCTCTGCCCCCGCTGTCCCATGCGAATATGTCGTCATCCTCGTAGGGGTACTTTACTATCAGCGATATGAGCCCGAAAAAGTTCTGCAGATCGGCAAGAGAAGGCCTGGCCGAGTTCCCCGGGTGCGAGTGTACTACGCCGACATAGCTCATGTCTAGCGGCAGGAAGCTGTGGGGAAAGCCCGCGAACGCGGGGCCGGTCTCTGAGAACGGCGGCACGACCAGCCCGTCTATCCTTATGTTGCCCTTTCTGGACTTGCCCCTTAGAACAAGTATGCCCTCGTTTGGGTGGTTCATCTTGCAAAAGGTGAGTATGCCGTCGCGCGCATCCTTGGTCAGCGATACGCTGCGCTTGAACTCGCCCTTGCCCTTGAAGAGGCGCATCGATCCCGCTTGGGCCGCCCTGTATAATTAAGGATTCTCCGGCATGCGCAGCCTGTACCGGACGGGCGATATGCGGCGCAGGGCAGACTCCACATCCATGACCATGCCGGGCAGCCTCCGCGCGGTCTCGGACATCTCGGATTTGAGCCTCTCCACCTTGGCGCGCGCATCGTCGAGCCCTGCCGATGCCTTTTCCAGGTCTGTCTCTGCCGCGCGCAGGCCGCCAAGGTCAAGACCGCCGAGCCTCCCCTTGAGGCCGTCCTCCCTTTTTAGAAACTCCGCCTTCTTCCGTATGAGCCCGCCTAGCATCTCCGTTATCTCGTCTATCGACTGGACCGCCTTGTCGGGATCTTTTACCGAGACTGATCCCCCCTGGACCCCCCTCCGCACAGAACCGAGTATCTCCTTTATGCCATCTTTGTTCACCTCTGATATGGCCTCAAAGGGCCTCTCGGAGAGCTCCTTGAGCAGCTCCCTGCCGGCCTTGTCGAGCGCAGAGACATACCCGTATTTTCCAAGCGGCCTTGATATCTTTGTGAACTGGTCGCTAGTCTCCCTGGAGAGGGCCGCCCTCTCGGGGCTCAGCCGCCCAAGCTCGCCCTGTATCTCAAGCGAGGCCGCATAGGCCCCTGATCCCTTGGCCTCCTTTATCGATGATCTTGCGCGGCCTGCCGCCTCCTCGAGCCTTGCAAGGGATCCCTCGAGCTCCGTTATCCTGCGCGCCCCCCGCTCCAAAGATGCGGCAGCCCCGTTTATCCCGGTGATCCCGCCGTTTATCGTATCGATGCCCCTGCGGACCCTGCCGTGCACATCAAGCAGGCCCTGCATGGAGCTCCTGTGCACCTCGAGGTCGGCCAGCACAACCCTGAGCCTTGCTGCGTACTTTTTGGCAAACTGGTTTATCACCTTGGACTGCCTGCCCAGCGCGTCCTCTATCCTTTTTAGCGAGCGGACGGCCCTTGCGCCCAGCGCCTCTGCGTCCTGTATGGTGGAGACCTCCGGCAGCGGGGCGGTCTCGGCCCTGATTATCGGTATGATGTGCTTTTTTCCGCGCTCGATTATAGTCCGGAGGTGCTTGTCTATCTCTTCTACATCGAGGCTGTCCCCGTCGAGCTGGTCGGCGAGCGACCCGAGCTCCTTGAGCAGCGGGGACATTTTCTCCCTGAGCTGGCGCGCCTCGCTGACCAGGGCGGCACCCCTGGCGGCGCTCACCTCCTCGAGGATCCCCCCTATCTCCGCAAGGCCTATCTCGACCTCCTGCTGCTCCTGCATTTCGGCGGGCTCTTCGCGGGCGGGCTTTTTCTTGCCCCAGCCAAAGACCATGGGCGAGCTATGTAACGGCGGATTAAATGTGTAGGGCCGGGAGCCCCGCGGATCAGGATAGACATAAATGCCAAACACCGCACAGCATGCTAGGTTTGAAGTACAAGATGCTCGGAAAGAGCGGGATCAAGGTATCCGAGATTGGCTTTGGCGCGTGGTCGATAGCGCTCGACTGGTGGGGCAAAAAGATAGAAGAAGACGAGGCCCGCCGCATGCTGAAAAAGGCGTACGATGTGGGGATCAACTTTTTCGAGACTGCCGACATGTACGGCAAGGGCAAGAGCGAGAGGCTCATAGGCGAGGTCTTTGAGGGCATGAGGGACGAGGTCGTCATATCCACAAAGTACGGCTATGACTTTTCAGAGGCCCGGCAGGTGGGCCACAGCGAGCTTCCACAAAAGTTTGACCGCGCGTTTACTGAATCGGCCGTGCGGGGGAGCCTCGAGAGGCTCCGGACCGACAGAATAGACGTCTACGGCCTGCACAACCCAAAGCTGGGCCACATAAGGGATGATTCCATATTCGAGACGCTCGAGGGCCTTGTAAAAGACGGAAAGGTCGGCGCATGCCAGGCGGCACTGGGCCCCGCCATAGGCTGGACCCAGGAGGGCCTCGAGGTGATGGAGAGGCCCGTCATCAGCGCAGTCCAGACCGTATACAATATACTCGAACAGACCCCCGGCAACGAGCTGCTGGCAAAGGCCTCCGAGACGGGGACGGGCGTCCTGGTCAGGGTGCCCGACGCGTCCGGGGTATTGACTGGCAAGCTAAAGCCCGGGACGGTCAAGGACGACTCCGACCACCGGGCGTTTCGCAAGAACGAGTGGATAAAGTCCGCGTATGACAAGATAGAGCAGCTCCGGCCCATCGCCGAGAGAAACGATCTCAGCATAGCGGAGCTTGCCATCAAGTTCATACTATCAAAGAGCGGCATATCCTCGGTGATGCCGACCGTAATCAGCGAAGAAGAGATAGTGGACTTTGCCGCAATGTCCGACGGCGGCTATATCGGCGCCCAGGACATGGAGGAGATCGGCGGCATATACGGCAGCTGGCCCCCGTATGAATTGAAAGCGACGGCCGCCTGATCAGGTCGCAGGCGCCTGTCCTACGACAAACTTGTGCTCTACAAAGTACTCGACGCGCGTCTTTTTGAACTCGCGCGTGCTGAAGAGTATCTTGTATTCATTTACATCTATCTGGCCCTGTATGGCGCGGGCAACATCCTTGGCCTCGTCCTGCGACTTGCAGTGCACCATCGAGAATACGTTGTACGGCCAGTCGGGGTAGACCGGCCTCTGGTAGCAGTGGCTCACCTGCGGGAACGCGCCAAGCGTGGCGCCCACCTCGTCTATCCTGTCCTCCGGCACCTTCCAGACTATCATGCCGTTGGCGGAGAAGCCTGCGTCCCTGTGCCGGAGTATCGCGGCGTACCTGCGCATGACGCCTATGGATTCATAATATTTTAGCCTCTCGAATACCTCCTCTTCTGTCATGTTTAGAGCCTCGGCGGCGGGCAGAAACGGCCTGTCCGTTACTTTTAGGTCCTTTTGGAGCTGCCGTATGAACTCCTTGTCTTCTTCAGTGGGCTCGAACTTTATGTTCTTTACCTCTTTTTTCTTCTCTGACGGCTTGACCTCGCGCTTGGCTGACATCTCCAGCTTGACGCCTATCTTGAAGAGCTGTATGGTGGGGAGCATCCGGACCGAGATTATGCCGGGCAGCTCCTGGAATTTGTCCACCTCGGTCTTGAGGTCTGCCCCCGGGGGGACGGCCAGCGTAAACCACAGGTTGAACTTGTGGTCCCGCTCATAGTTGTGGCTGACGCCCGGGTGCAAGTTGATGTGCTCTGCCACCTCGACGAGCCTGTCCGGCTCGATCTCCATTGCGACAAGCGAGCTCTTGTAGCCGAGCCTTCTTGTGTCGAATATGGCGCTCAGCTGCCTGAGCACGCCGAGCTCCTTTAGATGGGAGATCCTCGCCTTTGCCTCGTCCGGCGTGATGGCAAACTTTGCCGCTATCTCGTCGTACGGCCTGGCCACCAGTGGGAAGGTCCACTGTATGTGATCGAGGATCTCGCGGTCCAGATCGTCCATCGGGGCTGCCATGGGCGCAGGCCGGCTGATTTGATTAAAAACGTAGCGTGATCCTGCATGAATGATGCCCCGATCCCCCCTTGGGGCCTCCTGCACGCCCCGTATATGGAATATTAAGGGCGGGGCCCCGGGCGGCAGCAGGTTGGCGGAGAGCAGCATATCGGGATTGGAGCTTGTGGGCGGCAGGACGGAGTTTGCCAGCAGCGAGGATATCACCTTCAACGTAAAGTTCTCCATACAGGGGAGCGTCAGGGAAGGCTTTAACGAAAAGAACTGGACCCGGGCCTACAGCAAGTACGACAATACATTCAAGCTAAAATACGGGATAAAGATCCGCTCGAGCGGCGTCAGAAAGCACACCATAGGCAAGGAGATAGACGCGTACAGAAAGGCGTCGTTCTTTTGGACCCGGAACCCCAAGCTGGTCAACCCCATGAAGAACAAGAGGGTGTGGGCCCAGGTGGCCAAGAACTTCAAGCCGTACCTGCGGCTGTCCGAGGAGGAGACTCGGGGGGAGCTCTTTGACTTTGACGAGCCGATGGTCTTCAAGGCGGCGGACCTTGGCCCTGGAAAGCACAGGATCTCCGCCGAGGCGCACGCCTCGTGGCAAAAGCACTATTTTACAGAGTCCGAGAGCGTAAAGGGCCTGTCCGGCGAGATAGAGCTGACGATCAATTAGGGATATATGACACCCCTTTTGACACTAACGCATGGCAAAATATGACGGCCTGCTAGGCCAGCCGGTCCTCGAAGTGGAGGAGCCCGACAAGGAGGGCGGCATCACTGTGATCTTCAAGGACAACAGGTTCCTCTTTGTAAAGGCCTTGGACGGCGAGATCGACACCGTCTCCATACCGGAGTAGATAGAGATGACAAAGTACGACCCCATAAAGATGAAGGACCTGGTAAGCGTCGAGGACCCGGATTCCGAGGGCGGCCTGACCCTGACATTTACCGACGGCAAGAGCGTAAAGATAAGGCTGGTCGACGGAAAGCTGGTCTCCGAGGTAACAGACTAGTCCCCGCGCGCGAGATACTTTTCATACATGGCGACTGCCTCCATTTGTACATCCGACTGGATGGATCCCGGCCTGTCCTTTTTTATCCTGGTTATGGCCTCGTCTGCAGAATGCCCCTCGTGTTTTACAAGATAGCATGCAAGTATGGTCCCCGTCCTGCCCATGCCTGCTGCACAGTGGACCACTGCGGCGTTGCCGGCGGCGATCTGGCCGCGTATAAAGCTGACAGCGGACTCTATGCCTTCCATTCCCGGGGATCCCATGTCCGGCGTGGGCACATGGCAGTACTCTACCCTGTTAGTCCATTCGCCGGGCAGCGCCTCTTGTGTCATGGTGACTACCGATTTTACCCCCTGGCTGAGCAGCCAGCCGAACTCGCCCGCGGTGGTGGGCATGCCGGAGCCCGCCAGGCTCCCCTCTATGACCCAGGAAAAGTTTGTCGGCTGCCCGGTCACCCTGCCGTGTATCTTGCGCCATGCGTTGCCGGGCTTGCTCATGGACGGGGTGTATCATGCCCGTATTTTTAGCGTTGCCCCGCAGGCGCGGATTTGGCACCGTCCGGCCGGAAGATCCATGCGTTATTCACGCACAGGGGGCATGCCTGTGCGGATCGGAGCCTAGACTCACCGCTGATGAAAACGAAGGTTATTAAACAATAATTGTCCTTGTTCATTCGGTGGCTTACGCCCCGTGATCTGACGGTTGTCGTCAGGTCATGGTGGCCGGGGGCCACTATACTTTTGATACAATTTGTTCCAACGTACTGAGGAGTTCCGCCGTCTTGTCTCTGTAATTTACGCACTTCAATTTCCTTTTGCGCACATAGGACCATGCGATTATGTCTGCTAGTTCGTGCACAATTCCCGGTTTGGTACACTTTCCACCCTTTCCACTTACGAAATATCTACTATCGGAATCACATTCAAAGACAAAGTCCGACATATTCTTCTTGTATCCGCACAGAAATACCGCTATCTCCTTGCTAACATGCTCAAATACACTCTTATCAAACCAGCGCATGACGGCCCCTTTCTTAATTTCTGTCATTCTAACGTGCCTTAATTTCATAATTTCATCGATTATGGACTCCCTGTCTATCTTCAAGCAGAATGCAGCGCAATATCTACGATCAAAGCTTAGCCTAGCAAGAACTTTCTCTCTACTTTTTAATCGATTCTTCTCATGTGGATTCAGTTGTATCCAAGACCCTGATATGTGGCGATCATGTTCTTCTTTAGACCAACTATTACTGCCAGATACTCGTCTGTATGACTACGAGACATGTCCATTGCTGCCAGAAGTTCAACCGTCATGCCCTTTACCTTCCATTCTAGCACCGACTAGGCAATTTCCCGATACCGGCGAGGGCCAGTGCGACAAACTGCACAATACACAGATGATGCCGCGTCTCAAGAATCCACAATTCTTGTCAACGCCTGACACATCTGGAGGTGCGATGCCCAACTGGGGAATAACCATAGAGTGGTTCGGATTCATATCAATTCTGCAGGGCCAATCGATCCTTCTGCCGTTCAGATTCCATGGCATTGAGCATTTTCCGCATTTTTTTGAGCTCTTGCTCCATGGTGTGCAAGTCCTTCAAGTCATGCATGATCCCCTTAAGCTGGTCAATAAATTCCTCCTCATAGAAGCGGAACCGGACCCGGTGCATTTTCTTTATGCCTGAGTGCACAATCTCCTGCATCATGCGGATCCGCTCCTCGTCGCTTTTGGGGATGGGTCTCATAGGGTACCCATCCCAATCCGTCATTTTAACGTAAAAACAAGCGTAAGTGTTTGTCCTGTAATTATCGACGCAATGCCCGGATCGGTCTTTCTCCACGCCTCGGTGAACAATAACGCGCGCGCCCTTCCACGTCTCCGCACCGCTGGAACGCTGACCGGCGTCCCGCACATTCAGGGCGGTGAGCCGGAGGCCCGCCACCTGTCTGCCGAGCCCCGCATGCTTGGATAGGCCGGGGACCCCTCTCAGGGCGCCATCCCGTAGGAACTGTACGGAGAGAAACAGCCGAGGCGGAGGCCGTATCTGAAGCCCGATTTTGTACAATAGTGCAAACTCACACCGGGGCCCTGCACGAGACACGGATCGCACATGCTGCAGGCACAGGGTGCGCCGCGCCTTTAAAACGCGGCATGCAACATGTCCATACATGGAGATAATGGGCAGGGGCGCCAGGCAGATACTCCGGGAGTCGCCACTGTACTTTCACCTTGGCGTCAAGTTTGCAGGGTACAGGCTCTTTGGCAGGAAGAGCCCGCTGTACGGGTCGGCAGACATAATCAACTCATGCAACTTGCACTGCGTGCACTGCTACTGGTGGCTCAACAGGAAGGAGAACGAGGAGCTCGGGGTCGAGGAATGGAAGAAGATCATAGATGAAAAATTCAAAAAGAACCACGTCTTTGTGGTCACGGTGGTGGGCGGCGAGCCGCTCATGAGGCCCGAGATAGTCGAGCTCTTTGCAAAGGAGTTCCCCAAGAGGGCATGCGTTGTGACCAACGGGACGTGGCCGATACCGCGCCTCCGGGACATCTACTTTTACTGGATCTCCATAGACGGCTCAGAAGAGGTCCACAACGGTATAAGGGGCGAGGGCGCGTGGGCCAAGACCCGCGAGAACGTGCTAGAGTATGTCCGCGGCAGCGACAAGGCGTGGAAGGACATCTGGATAACCATGACGATAAACTCTAGAAACTACAAGACCGTCAGGACCGTGATAGAGGACTGGCGGGAGTACTCCAACAAGATAGGCTTTCAGTTTCACACGCCGTTCATCAAGGACGATCCCCTGTGGCTCCCATTTGGGAAGGAGAGGGATGCCGTGATAGACGAGATACTCGACATGAGGTCCGGCGAGTACTCTGACTACATAGTCAACCCAGTGCACCAGCTGAACACAATGAGGCGGAGCTGGGGCGGCAAGGGCACCACGCCCGTCGACTGCCCCACGTGGGCCATGCTGTCCGTGGACCACCTGGGGCGCGAAAAGCACCCGTGCTGCATAGGCAGCGCCGACGAAAAGATGCTAAAGCCACGCTGTGAAGAGTGCGGGCTCGGGTGCTATTCGGTGCTGACAGGGTACGGCATGAAGGGCTAGCTTGGGAGCAGCTCTACAATCTTTCCCTTTTTTAACAGGCTGGCCGAGCGCAGCAGGACAGCCGATGCCCCGCATTCAGACGAGCATTCGCCTGCAGCCTCCCCGCCGCGGCGCCTGCCGCGGCCAAGGACCAGTGCGCGCAGCATGGGCAGCAATGCCGGCCTGCCGCCAAACGCGGTCCTTCCGTCGATAAACCAGAATACGTCCCGAGCGCCGGGCTCCAGCAGGGCGCGCATCTCCCCGCCCATCTGCGAATAGTGGCCCACCAGCAGGAACCGTCCTCGGGCGAGAAAGCCGACTGCGCGCGCAAACCTTGTGCATGCAGAGCACCTGTCGTCATATATCACCAGCGGGGCGAGTCCTGCAAGCTTTTGGGCATCCACGGCGCTGCACCACCTGACGCGTATTTAATTCCAGCCCGGGTCAGTAGCCGGGGTTGTACCGCAGTATGGCCGCCACCTTGCCCAGGCTTGAGAGCATCATGCCGTGCTCGGCCTTGCCCGATATGACCTCGATCTTTGCCCCGTTTTTTGCAGCCACCAGGCCGAAATAGTCAACTACATCCCTCTGGGATGCCTCAAGATCCGTGGAATTGCACGACGGGCAGGGGGCGCCAAGCATGCCCGTCCTTACGGGTATCACGCGCGGCCCCTCCACGGTCTGATCCTGTACATTGCCGCACCTCCTGCACTTGGCCTCCACGCGGTGCAGGTTCGCGTCGTCGGTTATCAGCAGCGTCTCGACTACATTTCTGTCCAGCAGGTCCGAGACCTCTGCGAAACCGTACGCCCCGAGGCCCGAGTGCGAGTTGACCTCGCGGAAGAGCTTCTCTACTAGCGCGCCCTCCTCGACCATCCTAAAGTCGGAGAGCACAGACGCAGACTTTGCAAATGATTCCCTGATCCCCTCCGAGCCCGAATACGATGTATCAAGCGTCGCAATCACCATCTCCTGCAGCCTGTATTCGAGATAGCTCCCGTTGAGAAACTCCTCCTTTGTGGGGCCCGGGCCGGACACTATGAGCCCCTTGATTGGGTATATGTCGATAAAGTACTCCCTGGTGGTGCCGGCCACCCTGTTGTAATAGTAGGTCAGCTCCATCTCCCGGAGCTTTTGGAACCTCTTTGCGGACTGGCCCCCCTGCCTGTGCTTGCCTGCCACCCCGGAGCCGGTCTGGGCGAGCACCTCCACCTTGTCGCCGCGGAGCAGCCCCCAGCCTGCGTCCTTTGCGTCTATTGCAAGAAAGCCTATGAGGTTGTCGTCTTTTAGCATCCCCTTGAGTATGTCCACGTGGAAGTGGTCGTCGCACCTGTACAGGAAAGTCCTGAGCTCCTTTGGCGGGTCTATCTCAAAGGCCCGCACCGTCTCGCTGCCGGTGGGCCCGCCGCCCTCGGGGGGCAGCGCGCCGCAAAAGATCACCAGCCCCCTCTCGGGGGTCTTTTTGTACAGCCGGAGCCTCTGGACCACCTTGGCCAGCGAGTCCACCACGTGCGTCCTGGTAAGGTCGGACTTTATGTTGTCGGCGGTCCCCTGCTCCTCCTTGAGCACGCTGATGATCTCGTGGAGCTGCTTGCCCTTGGGTATGTACACGCTGATAAGCTCGGTGCCGCGGCCCGATATCCCGGAGAGCTCGTCGAGCATCTTTCTTATCTTGTACATCTTTACAGAGTCCTGCTTTTCTATCTTGATCTTTTTCAATGCAGCACAGGCCCGCCTGAGCGAATATTAAGTTTGGTCGGGCCCCGGCAGGTGCCCGCGTATCTCCCCTGCCAGCTGCTCCAGCTCGTCGTCTTCCGGTATGGTCCTGCTGGTCCACTCGGTAGTCCTGCCGTTGAACCTCGGTATTATGTGGATGTGCACATGCGGGACTATCTGCCTCGCGGCCCTGCCGTTGTTCTGGGCTATGCTAAACGCGTCCGCGCCCGTCCCGGCCACGACCGCGCGGGCTATCTTTGGCACCCTGGAGAAGAGATCCCCTACCGCCCGCGGGTCCATCTCGCCTATGGTCTCGTGGTGCTCCCTGGGGATGACGAGGCAGTGGCCTAGGTCTATCGGGTACTTGTCCAGTATGGCAATGGCGCCCCCGTCCCTGTACACGAATGCCCCGCGCCTGCCGCCGCGTATGATCTCGCAGAAAATGCAGTTCTTCACGGGGATGCTCTGTGCGGAATTTTATTTAGGTTATCCGATCCGCTTAATTAGGGTCCGGCGCCCCGAAGCCGTACATGGGCAAGAAGACCAGGAAGGAGAGGGAGGCCCGGCGCGACACGTACGCCTCGCAGAGGGGCAAGGCCAAGCGCAAAAACGTGCTGATAGCCGCCGCAGTGCTGGCGGCGATCGCGTCCATAGTGGGCGTCTCTGCGTACAATTTTGCAGTCGCCCCGCCTGCCGTGATGGGGGCGCCCCCGGGGGCCGGAACCCTGGGAGGGGAGCACGAGCACGCCTCCATACTGGTCCGCATATTCGGAGACAAGTTCGACTTTTCGGGCCCAGCATTCCAGATAAAGAGCAGCTGGATCCACTTTGAGGCGCAGGATGGGACCACCATACACCGGCACGCGGCAGGGGTCTCGCTTGGGTATCTCTTTGAGACGCTCTCCGTCCAGCTGGACGACGAGTGCTATATCTTCCCCAACGGGCGCGAGTTTTGCAGCAACGAAGAGTACTCCCTGAAGTTCTACGTCAACCACGAGCCGGTCGATGACATAAACGAGTACATCATACAGAACGACGACCGGATCCTGATAACCTACGGTGATGAATCGGACGACGACATAGAGCGATACCTGCTCGAGCTCGACGGGCAGCCGATACTCGCATGAATGTAGCCCTACGACTGTGTTCCGGTCTTGGATGACCTGCAGGGCCTTTCCCCGCGGGCCCATCTTTGATCGGCTTTATCCGGTGCGGGAGTCCCGGGGGCACACGCGGAAAAAGCCCCTGAAGACGCCCATCCTTGCCTGAGAATGGCCCGATGCATTGAGTTGCATATGGGCGCGCCAGACAGGGCATGTGCAAGTTGTCTAATATGCAGTCTGAAGAGCAGGAGCACTGATTATCCCTGTTTTCGGCCCCGATAAACCCGGAGGATCCCGGACGGTGTGGTCACTGCCGCATCTCGTTTCTGCTTGCTTGTATGATCTCCCCAAGAAGCACCCTGCCTGCAGCCACGTCGTCCTTTGTCATGCGCCAGCCAAGTTTCGAGGCATCTTTTATTATCTCATCGTCAGATTTTTCAACGGATTTGGCAGATCGCATTATATAATCCATTTTTGCCGCATCTGCGAGCTGGCCGGGCTGAACGCTGTCCCTTTCTTCGCATGCCCTTACTATGCGACAAATTGCGCTGTATTCTGAATTATAATCTTTCATGGCGTCTTTTGCAAATTTTCTGCCATCATCCGATAACATGTAATGATAGCTGTCAAACGCGGGCCCTGACTTGGTGCCTTCGTCCATAAACGCATACGAGATCAACTCTGCCATGGCCTGACGCAGCCGGGGGCTGTATGGGCCGTGGTCATGCGGCTTGTAGACTACCTCGTTAATTTGTGAAATGTAGACAGTCCAGAAATAGGCCAGTTTCTGCAGTACTGTCCTGCCACTGTAGCTATTTTTATTCGCATGCAGGATCAGGACTATCACATCGTATATAGTAATTGGCTTGGGCTCCGTGCAAGTTTGCCAACAAACCCATTAATCAAAATATCCTTTTGTGGAAAATTGACTCTGGGTCAATACAAAATCAATCGTGCAGATCCATGCCTGTATTCAACGCCTGTCAGTAGATCGCTGCCTAAAAGAACGCAGATGGGGATATCGAAAAGCCCGCCTGCCGTGCAACCTTGCACGGCGGGGCTGTGCCATTTCGGCGTGGGCCTGTACCCCTTGCATGGGCGCCTGCTCTGCCGACACAGACCCGGACTTCCAGACATCTTGTCCCCGCGGCCCCTCTCGGCCCGCCCGTATGTCTGGGGGAACGGCCCCCTCCCGGACCGGCATGCCCTGCTTTTTTTATGCAGGGCCCCGCGCGACTACAAACATAAGTGGCCGGGGGTCAGGCCGCGCCGTGATATCGAGCAGGAACGTAGTTGAGGGGACTGCAAGGGCCCCCACCGGGCCATGTACAAGGCCATGGGCCTTGACGACGCGGACCTCGGGAAGCAGTTTGTGGGGGTCTGCCACACGGGCAACGAGTCTACCCCTTGCAACATACACCTGCCGGGCCTTGCCCTCCAGGCCAAGGAGGGCGTCTCGGCGGGGGGCGCAACCCCGCGCGAGTTCTCTACGATAGCGGTAAGCGACGGGATAGCCATGGGTCATGAGGGTATGAAGTCGTCGCTTGTATCACGGGAGGTGATAGCGGACTCTATCGAGCTCATGGTAAGGGCACACCAGTACGACGCGCTAGTCGGCATAGCGGGCTGCGACAAGTCCCTTCCAGGGACCATGATGGCCATGGCCCGGCTCAACGTCCCGTCGGTCTTTGTCTACGGCGGCTCCATAATGCCCGGAATGCTCGACGGCAGGGAGCTCACGGTGGTGGATGTATACGAGGCGGTAGGCTCGTATGATGCAGGGAAGATCTCGATAGACGACCTCAAGAACATAGAGAATACGGCGTGCCCCAGCGCGGGCTCGTGCGGCGGAATGTTCACGGCCAATACGATGGCCTCCATATCGGAGGCGATAGGGCTGGCGCTGCCGGGCAGCGCGTCGCCGCCCGCAGAAGACGACAGGAGGGCTGCAGTGGCGCGTGATTCAGGGGCGGCGTGCGCCAGGCTGCTGGAGCTTGGCATCAGGCCAAGTGACATACTGACCTTTGAGGCATTCGAGAATGCCATCACCGTGCTCAACGCGCTGGGCGGCTCCACCAACGGCGTGCTGCACCTGCTCGCGCTCGCGGGCGAGGCGGGCATCGGGCTTACCTATGATGACTTTGAGCGGGTAAGAAAGAGGACTCCGCACCTTGCCGACATGAAGCCCGGCGGAAGCTATGTGATGAACTCGCTAGACAAGGCGGGCGGCATCCCGCTGGTGCTACGAAAGCTCGACGGGCAGGGCCTGCTTAATGGCTCATGCCTTACCGTCTCGGGCAAGACGATCCACGAGGACCTTGCGGGAGCCCCGCCGGAGCCCAGCCAGAAAATAGTGAGGCCGGTAGAGAACCCCATGCACGCGGAGGGCACGGCAGTCATACTCCGGGGCAGCCTGGCACCGGATGGCGCGGTGATCAAGACGGCGGGTGTGGAGATGACCCGGTTCGAGGGGAATGCGCGCACGTTTGACCGGGAAGAGGATGCATTTGGCGCAGTCTCGCGCGGGGAGATATCGGAGGGCGATGTTCTGGTCATAAGGTACGAGGGCCCGCGGGGCGGCCCCGGCATGAGGGAGATGCTATCTACGACTGCCGCACTCGTCGGCCAGGGGCTCGGCAAGAAGGTTGCAATGGTCACCGACGGCAGGTTCTCCGGCGGGACGCGGGGGTTCATGGTCGGCCACGTGGCGCCCGAGGCGTTTGTTGGCGGCCCCATAGCGCTGGTAAAGGACGGGGACAGGATAACAGTTGACACGGAAAAAAACAGCATAGACCTGCTGGTATCTGCTGAAGAGCTGGACAAGAGAAGGGAGCTCTGGACGAGGCCCGAGCCCAACTATACAACGGGGGCGCTTGCAAAGTATGCCTCGCTGGTGGGATCTGCGGCACAGGGCGCCAGGACAATGCCGGCACAGGTCTGATATTATAGCACAAAGGCGCGCATCAGGCGGGAAGATCGTGATCCCTGCACAGCAGGACCGACTCGCCTCCCGCGGTCCTCGATGACAGCGATGACTCCTCGGGGCCCCTGCCGCACACCGAACATTCGGCCGACAGGGTGCTGGTGCTCACATACGGCCTGACTATCGGGAGGCAGATGTCCTGAATCTGCGTGCCTCTGCGGGGTCTTGAGAGGATCTGGCTCATGCATATGCTGGCACACTCGTTCATATAAACATACCGTACTCAAAGGTATTTGATAGTACCGGGGTGCAGGCCCTAACGCAGGCCGGGGGGCATCCGGGCAAGAACCGTGCCTAGAACCTGGCTTTGGACGGGCCCGGGGATGTTTAGAGGCCGCGCATGGGGGCCCCTTTCCAGCACCGCCCGCCTCAAGGCGATCACAAGACAGGGCGGGTGAAGGCGGCCCAAGACGGCAGGCGGCACGGGCATGTTTGGCTTGTGACGTGCCCGCCCACACGGCGGGAAACAACAATCTGGCAGGGGATATTGGCACAGGCGGGGTTGGCTATCTTGCCCAGAAAAAAAACCTCGAGCCTTTCAACAACTGACTCGGGTGTATTTTCTACTTGCCACTGCATGCTCGGGCCTATTGGCCGGCATTCTCGAGGACCCGCTTGCGTGCAAGGGCCGTATACTCCTCTGACATGTCGCAGAGAACGGCCTTGCGGTTGAGCATGTTGCACACCACGCCGGTGGTGCCTGAGCCGCACATGGGATCTATCACCAGATCCCCTTCCTTGCTGGACATCTTGACCAGGGGCTCGATGGTCTTGAGGGGCTTTTGCGCGGGATGGCCGGTCTGCTCCCCCCTGCCCACGAATCCTATGTTCAGCGGTACCTCTAGTACCGACGGGGGCCCTGGTATGTACCGCATCTTTCCCTCCCGGTATCTTTCCTGCTGCTCTTCTGTCATGAAATTCTCCGGGTAAAGGCGCGCCCCGTCCCTTGAGAGGTGCAGGCACGTATACTGCGCGGAACGCCAGCCCCTGATCATCGAGGGACAGTTTTTGTAGTACCACGTGATCCATGCGGTAAGCTCCGTCTTGGGGGGAAGCTTGTCCAAGACCCTGCATACTATCTGGGGGAAGCCCCAGACGTACACATGGTCGGCCACGTCAAAGGATCTGTCCACTACCGTTCCAAGCCACTCATCATAGTTGTGCCGCACCCCTCCGACGCCGCGGTTGTACCAAGGATCCAGTATCACGGCGCTTGCGTCCCTTGCGGATTCAAGCGTCTCCAGCACGTCTGCGGGCTCGAGTATGGTGACACCCCCTGTCCGGCTCTGCAGGACCGAGGACCGGGAAGATGCACCCTTTGCCCTAACCACGCGCGCCAGCCTCCCGGGAATTATCTGGTGCTGCACAAGGCATGATGGCTGCCTGTTCCGGGATCGGATCCATCGTGCACAGGTTCGCGCCAGTGTCCATGTTTAGGCTTGGAGTTTGCGAATTAAAATCTATTTCCGTTATGAGCGCGGACTATATGTTGCAACCCATCCGCGCCTGCCCGCAACATGAACTTTGGAGGCCCCGCTGCAGCGGGAGCCCGCCCTTTGCCATGTGAAGCCCAATTACGGGCACGAAATCTGCCTGGGAAATTTTTCCCTGCGCCCGAATCCGAACTCCCGCCACCGGACCGTGAATGTCTAGGCTCAGGCGCGGTGAAAAAGCAGTCATGGCAGAATTCGTGCCTGAATTACGGCTTGCGCAGACGGGGGCAAGCCCTCATACCGGCCCCGGGTTTCAAAATTATAAATAGCGAGCGGATGTGCCTTATCCATGGGTGGACGCCTTTGGAGCAGCAAAACCGAGGCTTGTGCCCCTGGACCTGCCTGAAAACCAGTTCGAGTTATACAGCATGATATCGCCCAATTACGAGCACTCGTTTCTCTTCGAGTCCCTGACGGGCCCCGAGATTCTCGCCGAGACGTCGGTCATGGGCTTTGATCCCGCGTATATCGTGCGGGGCTACTCCGACAGGGTCGAGATAACCGGCAGGGACGGCGGGGTCCGGGTGGCGGATGCAGGCGATCCGCTGGAGGAGCTGAGGCAGGCCGCCGTAGATGTGGGGCACCCATACAGGTATCTCGGCGGGGCCGTCGGCAGGGTCAACTATGACGCGGCGGGGCTCTGGGAGAGGGTGCCCCGGAAGGACCCGCCGCCGGAGCCGCTCATGGAGTTTGGCGTGTACGACGACGGCATTTTATACGACAACAGGCAGGGGCGGCTGTACTATTTCCATCTTGGCGAGGACCGGTTCTCGGAGCTGCTCATGTCGGGAAAACACGGCGACGTACGCGTCTCAAACTTCCGGGCGGAGACTTGCAGGGACGAATACGAGGGCATGGTGGGCAGGGCCAAGGAGTACGTAAACGACGGGGATGTCTTCCAGGTGGTGCTGTCCCGGAGGACCTCGTTTGACGTGGAGGGAGACGAGCTTGCGATATACGGGGCCCTGAGAAAGCTCAACCCTTCGCCGTACATGTACCATCTAAAGCAGGGGAAGAGTGTCACAATCGGCGCGTCACCCGAGATGCTGGTCCGGGCCGACGGCCGCACCGCAGAGACGTTCCCGATAGCTGGCACGCGCAAGACCGTGCCCGACGAGGCAGAGAACCTCCGCCTTGCAGACGAGCTTAGACATGATGAAAAGGAGCTCGCCGAGCACACAATGCTTGTGGACCTTGGCAGAAACGACATGGGGCGCGTCTGCGAGTACGGCAGCGTCCATGTGGAGGACCTGATGGGGATAAGGCGCTTTAGCCACGTCCAGCACATGGTGACGCATGTAACCGGCAGGCTAGGGGAGGGGCACGATGCAGTGGATGCGTTCAAGGCAGTCTTCCCGGCGGGGACAGTCTCTGGCGCGCCCAAGGTGCGGGCCATGGAGATAATAGACGAGCTCGAGCCTGTTCCGCGCGGCCCGTACGCGGGGGCAGTGGGGTACTTTGCGCACAACGGGTGCTGCGACTTTGCCATAGCGATACGCAGCATCTTCATCGAGGGCGGGCGGGGCTTTGTCCAGGCGGGTGCGGGGATAGTCTCGGATTCTGTCCCCTCTGACGAGTTTGACGAGACCGAACACAAGGCGGGGGCGATGCTGCAGGCGCTGCGGGAGGCATCCCGTTGAAGGTGCTTGTAATCGACAACTATGATTCGTTTGTGTACAATATTGCCCAGTACATAGGGGAGCTTGGCGCCGAGTGCACGGTGGTCCGCAATGATGCAATAACAGTAGACGAGGTGAAAAGCGGCGGGTACGACGCGATAGTCATATCGCCGGGGCCCGGAACGCCCGACGAGGGGAGGTACTTTGGGATATGCTCCGAGGTGATAAAGCAGGTGGGGCCGCAGATACCCGTGCTTGGAGTCTGCCTCGGCCACCAGGGGATAATAAGCGCCTTTGGGGGCAGGGTGGCCAACGCGGGGCAGGTCAGGCACGGCAAGACCAGCATGATAAAACACACAGATACGCCCCTGTTCGAGGGCGTGAAAAACCCGTTTCGCGCAACCAGATACCACTCGCTGGCAGGCGACCGGACTGCCATCCCGCCGGAGCTCGAGGTTACAGCTGTCGCACAGGATGATTCCGAGATAATGGCCGTGCGCCACCGTACACATCCGATAGTGGGTGTTCAGTTCCACCCGGAGTCAATAATGACCGAGGACGGCAGGAAGATAATCGCCAACTTTCTTCGGGGGGCGGGCGCCCTGTGATGGCGGCAGAAAAGCTGCGGCGCGGCGAGGATCTTACCCTTGAGGAGGCGCACGATGCAGCCTCTGGCATGCTCGGGGGCATGGGCACAGACGAATCAGCCGAGCTGCTATCGCTGTTGGCACGCAAGGGCGAGACCGACGAGGAGCTGCTCGGCGTGCTCGAGGCCGTGTCTGAGCACTCGGAGCGGGTTGTTCCAAGGAACAGCGGCACTGTGATAGATGTATGCGGCACGGGCGGCGACGGGATGAGTACACTCAACGTATCGACTGCGTGCGCGTTTGTGGCGGCAGCATCTGGCTGCACGGTGGCAAAGCACGGCAACCGCTCCAGCTCTGGCTGTTCTGGCAGCGCCGACATATTCGAGCGCCTCGGGTGTGATCTTGACCAGAGGCCCGGGGATGCGGCCAGCCTGCTAGAGGATCTCAACATATGCTTCATGTACGCGCCGCGCTACCATCCGGCCCTTGCGGGAATAGCCGACGCGCGCAAAAAAGTGGGAGGCAGGACCGTCTTCAACCTGGTGGGTCCCCTGTGCAACCCGGCGGGTGTGCGCGACCAGCTAGTCGGCGTCTCGTCGCAGGACCTGCTCGGTAGGATCCCCCGGATACTGCACAGGAGGGGGGCCGGCTCCGCCATGGCCGTCATGTCGGATGACGGAATGGACGAGCTCTCGACTAGCTCTCACGGCAGCGCGTGCATCCTGCGGGGGGGCGAGGTGTACACGGAGCGGGTCGACCCGGAGGCGCTCGGACTGCACGCTTCTTCTGCAAACGAGCTGCGTATTCACTCGGCAGGCGGGGCATTCCATTCGTTTGTGGCTGTCCTCGACGGCCGGGCCGGCAGGGCCATGGCCGAGACAGTCGAGCTCAACGCTGCAGCAGCACTAGTAGTGGGCGGCATATCTGAGGGCCTCGCAGACGGCATAGAGGCCGCAAGAGTAGCAATAGAGGGCGGCGCCGCGTCAGATTTACTCGACAGGTTTGTGGCAAAGGCAGGGGATCCGGGGATGCTGCGGGAGGCCCGGGAGTAGTGGCTAGAATGCTCGAGACGCTGGTAAAAAATTCCAGAACTTCGGTGGATGCGGGGGTATACGAGATACGGGGTGCGGCGCGCGGCGGCCGCTCCATAAAGTGGAAGGAGGGGCGCGCGGCGCTCATAACGGAGGTAAAACTTGCCTCGCCGTCTGCGGGCTGGATAAGGGAGGGCGCAGACCCCGAGGAGATAGCCGCCTCTATGGTTAGGGGCGGCGCCGACGCACTCTCGGTGCTCACGCAGCCTCTGCTGTTTCACGGCTCGCCGGAGTACTTTGCACGGGTCCGCCGCTCGGTGGATGTGCCCATGATCATGAAGGATATCATCGTGGATGAGGCGCAGGTGGCGGCCGCAGAGGCCCTTGGCGCCGATTATATGCTGCTCATACAGTCGGTCTTTGACGGGGGGTACGCGCATAACATGGACGAGTTCATAGAGATGGGGCACAACAGGGGGGTAAGGACGCTCCTCGAGGTGCACACGGCGGCAGAGTTTGAGCGCGCGCAAAATACAGAGGCCGACCTGATAGGGATAAACAACCGGAATCTCGACACGCTCGAGATTGACCTTGGTACCACCGAGGAGATACTCGCCGGCAGGAATACAAGATCCCGGGTCATATCGGAGAGCGGGATAAAATCGGCGGCCGACATAGCTAGATTGAAAAAGGCCGGCGCCGCCGGCTTTCTTGTGGGCTCTGGCATAATGGGCGGGCGCGACATAGAGGGAACAGTCAGGGAGATGATCTCTGCATGCTAGGACCAGAAGACGGCAGGTTCGGCGAGTTCGGGGGAAGCTACATCCCGGAGACCCTTGTGCCCGCGGTACGGGAACTTGAAGAAGCATACGCGGACGCGCGCGCGGACCCTGCATTTGATGACGAGCTCGGCTGCCTGCTCCGGGAGTACGCGGGGCGCCCCACGCCGCTCTACCTTGCGAAAAACCTGACAAAAAAGGCGGGTGGCGCGCGCATATACCTAAAGAGGGAGGATCTTTTGCACGGAGGGGCGCACAAGATAAACAACACGCTGGGACAGGCCCTGCTGGCAAAAAGAATGGGCAAGCGGCGGATCATAGCCGAGACTGGCGCCGGCCAGCACGGCGTGGCCACGGCCATGGCGTGCGCCTGCCTTGGGATCCACTCGGAGGTGTACATGGGGTCCAAGGACGCGGAACGGCAGAGCCTTAACGTATACCGTATGCGCCTGCTGGGATCCGAGGTGCACCGGGTGGATTCAGGCGCCAGGACGCTAAAAGACGCGATAAACGAGGCGATCAGGGACTGGATAACCCGCGTCCGGGACACATACTATCTGTTGGGATCGGCCGTGGGGCCGCACCCGTATCCCGCAATGGTCCGCGATTTTCAGAGCGTGATAGGCAGGGAGATTATCGAACAGATGGGGGGCGCGCCCGACGCGGCAGTAGCATGCGTCGGGGGCGGCTCAAACGCAATAGGGACGTTTCATCCGCTGCTGGGAATTGGCACAAGGCTGGTTGGAGTAGAGGCTGCGGGCCGCGGCCTCGGCTCGGGCGAGCACTCGGCGCCGCTCTCGGCTGGCAGCCGGGGCGTACTGCACGGGATGATGACGTACCTTTTGCAGGACAAGGAAGGCCAGGTAGGCGAGGCCCACAGCATATCCGCGGGGCTCGACTATCCCGGCGTGGGCCCCGAACATGCATACCTCAAGGATGCAAAAAAGGCAGAGTACACATCGGCAACCGACAAGGAGGCAGTAGCCGCGTTTATGCTGCTGGCAAAAACAGAGGGGATAATTCCCGCCCTTGAATCGGCACACGCGGTGGCGGGGGCCCTGAAGCTGGCGCGAAAGATGCCGAGCTCGGAATCGGTGGTGGTTACGCTCTCCGGAAGGGGCGACAAGGACGTGCAGGTGGTGCAGGAATATGCAGGGCTCGAGGATAGCGGCTAGCTTCGCGGGGCTTGCGGCCCGGGGCGAGAGGGCCCTTGTGGCCTATATGATGGCAGGCTACCCCCCGGGGCGGGACCTCGAGGTGCTCCGCGGGCTGGCCCGCGGGGGCGCCGACATCATCGAGGTGGGCTTTCCATTCTCCGACCCGCTGGCCGACGGGCCCGTAATCCGGGACGCGGCAGCAGAGTCCATCCGCGGCGGCATGGACAGAAAGAACCTGCTGGAGTTTGTGCGGCGGGCCCGCGGCGAGACCGATGTCCCCCTGGTCTTGATGACCTATGCCAACGTACTGTACAGGAGGGGCCTGTGCAGGTTCATGCGGGAGGCTGCATCTGCAGGAATAGACGGGTTCATAATCCCCGACCTGCCGGTAGAAGAGGCAGCCGAGTATCTTGAATGCGCAAAAAAAGAGGATGCTGCCGCCATACTGCTTGCATCGCCAAATACGGGCCCCGAAAGAATGCGCGAGATAGCCTCAGCGTCCAGCGGCTTTCTGTACGTTGTGGCAGTCTACGGCACTACTGGCGCGGCAGGCGGCGTAAAGGAGTATGCGGTCCGCGCTGTGCGCAGGGCCCTCAAGGAATCGGGCGGGCTGCCCGTAGGCGCGGGCTTTGGGGTCTCGGGGCCGAAAGATGTGGCAAGGTTTGTAGACGCAGGCGCAGATGCTGTCATAGTGGGCAGCGCCATACTGAAACTGGCAGGTACAGGGGGGGCGGGCCTGGAGGGCCGCATAGCAGACTTTACGGCGGGCCTGAAACAGGCCACCATCCCGCGCGGCAGATCATCGCGATCTGCCGGCGGGGCGGGGCGCCGCTAAGGATTAAAGAAGGGATTTACTGCACACTCCCATGCGGACTAGGTACGTCTTTGTAACGGGCGGCGTCATGTCGGGCCTCGGCAAGGGCGTGGTCTCGTCGTCTATAGCAAAACTCATGCAGCTGGCCAACCAAAAGGTATCCTGTGTAAAGATCGACCCCTATCTCAACTATGATGCGGGTACGATGAACCCCATAGCCCACGGCGAGGTCTTTGTCACAGAGGACGGGGGCGAGTGCGACATGGATGTCGGCAACTATGAGCGCTTTCTCAACCAGAACGTGCCCCGGAGCCACAACATAACCACGGCCCAGGTCTATTCCGCGGTGATAGAGGCCGAGAGGGACGGCAAGTACCTCGGCGCATGCGTCCAGATAATACCGCACGTTACAGACGAGATAAAGCGCCGCATAAGGGGGATAGCGGAAAAAGAGGGCCTCGACACGCTGGTGGTGGAATGCGGCGGGACCGTCGGGGATATCGAGAGCCTGCCGTTTCTCGAGGCGCTCCGGCAGATCCGCGTAGAAGACGGCCCGCAGGGGGTCGCGTTTGTCCATGTTACGCTGGCCCCGTCGCTCGAAGTGGTCGGCGAGCAGAAGACAAAGCCGACCCAGCACAGCGTGCAGGAGCTGCGGAGAATAGGCATACAGCCCGACTATCTCGCGGTCCGCTGCAAGGAGCCCCTCCAGGAAAAGACAAAGGAGAAGCTTGCCCTGTTTACAAACGTGCCAAAACAGGACGTGCTCTCATGCCACGACGCGCAGTCGGTCCTGGAGGTGCCGCGCATGCTGCACGGCCAGGGGATAGTCGATTCCATCTTTACGCGCTTTGGCAGGGTCGGAATGCTTGATGCGTCCGCCGGCTGGGACAGCTGGAACTCGATAGTCTCCTCGGTTGTAAAGGGGGGCGATCCTGTAAAAATAGCAATGGTGGGCAAGTACGTCTCCCTTGCGGACAGCTATGTAAGCGTAAACCAGGCCCTGAAACATGCGGGCGCCAGGCTGGGCCGGTCAGTGGAGATATCTTTACTCGATTCTGAAACGCTCACCTCCAACCTGCTGGAGGGGCACGACGGCATACTGGCGCCTGGCGGCTTTGGGACCCGCGGCTCCGAGGGGATAATGTCGGCGGCGGGCTTTGCGAGGAGGAATGCGGTCCCGTTCCTTGGGATATGCTTTGGTTTTCAGCTTGCGGCAGTCGAGTTTGCCCGGTCTGAGCTCGGCCTGAAGGGTGCGGATTCTACAGAGATATGCAGTGATACGCCCGACCCCGTGGTGGACCTGCTGCCAGAACAGAGGTCGGCCTCCGGCATGGGGGGCTCGCTGCGGCTCGGAGCTGACGAGATAGCGCTCCGGGAGGGTTCTGCCGCCCGTAGCATGTACGGCTCGCCTGTGATACACCGGCGCCACCGCCACAGGTACGAGTTCAACAAGTCGTACCTTGACAGGTTCGAGAAGGGCGGCATGCTGTTTACGGGAGAGAGCGACGGGGGGCGCAGGATGGAGGTGCTCGAGGTGCCCTCTCACAGGTTCTTTATCGGCGTGCAGTTCCATCCGGAGTTTAGCAGCAGGCCCGGGTTTCCAGAGGAGGCCTTTGAGGCCTTTGTGGGGGCAGCAGCCGGCTAACCCACATGCGCTATCTCGTAGATTTTCTGCCTGGCGTCTCGCGCCGATATCTTGCGCTTTACGTGGCCCCTGTCTAGAAGGTGGCTGAGCGCCAGCCGGACCGTCCTGTCGGGGAGGAGCGTCTTGCTTGCAAGCTCCTTCTGGCTGAGCCTGCCCTCGTATTCCAGCGTCTTGAGGATAAGCTTTGAGCTTGGCGGCATCTTTAGAAGATCCTCCGCCAGCCTGACCTTTTTTGCGAGCGCCGATATGGCAGTGGAATCGCCCCTCATCTTTATGATCCTTGCCGGCGGATCAAACCTTGCGCAGCTGACCGTCCCGCCTATGCTGTACCTGTCGGTCCCGTCGAGTATCACTTCGCAGTGCAGGCGGGACGATATCTCCTCTATCTCTATCGAGCTCCCCCCGGATACTATCAGGGGCCGCCGGGTCACGTCAAGCGAGTTGACCGAGATCACCTCGAATACCGGCGCGCCCGGGAATATGACGGGCCCGCCGACCGACATGGAGTAGGCAGACGATCCCAGAGGTGTAGAGACCATTATCCCGTCGCTGCTGTCGTGCCAGACCTCTTCTCCGTCTATCCGCAAAGTATGCTCCATTAGCATCGCGCTCTTTGACGGGAATACTGCCACATCGTTCAGCACTGGACGGACGGCCCCGCCGTCGGTTCTAACGCCGAGCCGGGGCAGCTCCTCGACGATATAGTCCCCGCCCCTGAGGCGCGCCGCATACGCGGGGAGCTCCTTGAGGTCTATCTGGGCGAGAAAGCCCCCTGATTCTGCCTCGCTTACGCCGAGCACGGGCACGCCAGGGTCTGCCGCGCCGCGAAAGTAGCTCCTCACGCCCCTGTCGCCCCCGAGCACTATAACACAGTCCAGCCCCCCGGAACCTGGCCTCCTGTGCACGGGGGACGAGCGTATTCCTGCCGCGCCAAGCATCCTCTTGGCGGCCCGGACGGACGCATCGGGCGCCCCCCTGCCGTATATGCCGGCGTGCATGAATGCATCTTCTGTCCCGGCCAATAAAAGCCTAAGATGCCCCGGATCAGACGCCCTTGAAGTCTACCGTGTTGTAAAAGTACGAGGCATTCGACTCGACGGCCCCCCTCGGGGGCACCTTTGACGTGCCGGGCTCGTCAGAATCCAGCGCCGCCTGTGCGGCGCCTGCTGCAAAGCTGAGAGCCCACAGCTGGTCGTCCTCTTTTAGCATGGTGCACGCAAACGCTGCCGATAGTATGGCGCCAAGCCCGACAGTATCGTGCCTTTTCTTGTTGGGCAGCTTGAGCGAGTAGAGGCGGTCGCCAGCAAGGAGCGATACCTCCGGCGCGTCCGCATACAGGACGCTTTTTGCGCCCATCTTTTGCAGGGCGGCCATGGCGTCCTGCCCTGTCTTGCCTGTTATACAGGCGGCCTCGGCAGGGCCCACCCTGACTGCCGCGCCATCTAGGCCGGGCCCCTGGCCCTCCAGGATCAATCTGCCGCCGGGGCCCTTTTTCCGTAGAAAACCGAGCGGGTCCAGGAATAGATCCCCGCCGCACCGCCTTATGTTATCCAGCACATCCTGGGTGATCTCGCCAAATACCGGGCTGGCTAGTATCCCGTCGGCGTCGGTCCCGGCAAACTCTACCGGTCCGCACAGGTCCCCTATTACCGCGGATCCCTCCGAGCCATCCTCCATGGTTATTCCTGTTGTGGGGCCCCCGCCGGGCGCGCAGTTGACGCGGATCCCCTCGCCTTCCAGGTACGAATGGGGAAAGTCCGGGCCAAACCTTGTAAACAGGTCCACGTCAAACTTGAGCCGCCTAGCTGTAATGCTTGAATAGCAGGCGGGCCCGCCCAGCTGCCTCTCGGACGATCCTCCGGACCCTGTAGTGTCTATCGTACAGTGGGAGCAGACTGCGAGCTTCACGAAACACCGCCCGGGCCTGCGGGATTTAGTGCTTTGGGCGGGATGCCTGCGTGTCTAGGAATTTATTTGATCTGTACCGCGTCAATGCTGCTTTGGCGTGCAGGGGGATATGCGAGAGGTACAGGTCCGAGAAGAGCAGGTATGCCGGCGGTGCCAAGCGATGCTCGCACTGCGACGTGTACATGCATTCCGAGTCCGTCCACTGCCCATGCTGCGGCACGCAGCTGCGCACAAGAAGAAAGGCCCGGCAGAAATCCTAGCCGGACAGCTCGTCTATTGCCATTCTAAACGCGTCGACCGGCTGGTTGCCGCGTATCTTTATCACCTGTTCATCGTTGAATATGAAAAACGACGGGGTGGCGTCCACGCCTATCTCCCTCCCGTACGATTCCGCATCGAGGACCACCTGCCGGTTCCTTCCGTCGTCCATGCAGCCCTCAAACTCGCCCGGGTCAAGCCCCGACGACTCTGCAAAGCCCGCAAGCGAATCGCGCGTGACCCATCCCGTCCTCTCGCCCGCCCAGTTTTGTACACGGTATCGTGGTACTCCCAGTACCTGCCCTGCTCTTTTGCACAGTATGAAGCCTCGGCGGCCAGCACAGAATCAGGACCGTTGAGCGGAAAGTCCCTGAATACGAGCTTTACATCTCCTGTATCTATGTACTCGGCTTTTAGCGCCTGCAGGCTGGTGCCGTGGAACCTAAAGCAGAATGTGCACTGATAGTCGCCCCACTCTACAATTGTTATGCCGGCACCCGGGTCGCCCAGGACAGGCGCGTCGCCTGCCATCATCGAGGCGGTTAGCGGCCCGGACGCTGGCGCCTCTGTCCCCCCGGAGGCCATTGCAAATGCCGCAAGCAGCCCGACCGCCACGGGTATACCCAGGTAGGGAGCACCTTTCATGCAGGTGCGTGCACCGGCTGCGGTAAAAAGCTTGCCCGCTGTTCATGTCGCTCCCGTGGCACGCCTCATCTGCGTCTCATCCGCGGGGTGCCGTTTTGTACAGTCAGCAGGCCCGAGTTTTTTGCGGCCATCTCCGATGTGAAGCTGTCGCCCGCTGCAGCTATTATCAAGACGTCCCCGTCTATGGGGCCCAGGCCTGATAGCGCCCCCTGGATGGCGCCGCCCGGAAACGCGGCGTCCCTGCCGTCGGGAAATGTATACCTGCCTCCCTTGTACACAAGGGTCATGGCGCCGCCCGCCCCGTACATTACAGCATAGTCCCTCTGCTCCACGCCGGACCTTACCGAGCCGGCGCACCCCCTGAGCATCACCGCGTGGCTGCTCTCCCCGCCGGGCAGCGGTGAATGGGGCAGGCCGCACTCGCCGGGCATCACATCTTGTATCTTCCGCGCAAACCGACCGCCCTCCTCGGTGAGGTATGCGCCGGATCTTATAGAATCTGCAATGTTCTGCTCCCCGAGCCGGCCAAGCAGCGTCCTTGTGGATCCTTCGCCGAGGTGCAGCTCTTCTGCCATCATGCCGCGGCTCACATATTTCGTCTCTTCTAGCAGCTGAATGGCCTTGAGCAGGTGCGGGGCGCCAAAGGCAAGGGACTTGCCAGTCACCCTGCCTGCGGCCATCCTCTGCAGCATGTCAATCTCACGGTGCAGATCGCGCGCGGACCTCCGGCCGTATATATATTGGATAAACCGGCCAAGAGGTTAAATAGAGATTCGATTTGGCCACCATTATGTCACTTACCAGTATGAGGAGCACTGCCGGGGGAATTCCCGCCAGGGCCCTTGCAGTGCTGGTCGCCGTATTCTCGGTGGGCCTCTTTGTAGCCGGTTTCGACCAGGGCCACCTGTTTAGTATAGTACAGGGGGCGGAGGCATTTGACACGTCATACCTGCACGAGCTTACCCATGACATGAGGCACGCGGCAGGCCTACCCTGCCACTAGGTGTCCACATTGCGTTCGGGCGCCCTTGTTGCAATAGCCCTAGCTTCTGGTGCGCTTGCAGGACTTGTGCACGGCGGAGTCGGCCTTGTGACTATCGGCCCGTATCTTGATGATGCCATAGCGCTGGAGTTTGCCGGTTCAGAACTTGAGCTCCCTGTTGAATACGGCGCGTACAGGGACTGGCAGAGGGGCGGCCAGGTGGTGGCCGGCGCGATGCTGGGTACCTCGATGGGCGCGCTCTTTGGGATCGTATACGGGTATCTCCGGGGATCGCTCCCCGGCGGCCACGACGTAAAGCGGGCCCTTGTGCTCGGCGGGGTCATGTTTGCCGTATTGTTCCTTGTCCCGTTTTTGAAATATCCTGCCAGCCCGCCCGGGATAGGGGATGCAGACGATCTCTCCTACCGGAGTGCATTATACATCGGGTTTACCGCCCTGTCTGGCGCGTCTGCCATCGGGTTTTACATTTTATCCCGGGCGCTAAAAGGCAGGAAAAAGCTGGCTGCAGCCGCCGGATATGTAGTACTCGTGGCGGCAGCGGCGGCGATACTGCCGGGCGCCCCGGCAGGCGACGCCCCCGGGGACCTGCTGGCAGGCTTTCGTGCAATGTCCGTTCTGGGAATGGCGGTGTTCTGGATTGTGATGCCGCTGGTCTTTGGAGCTTTATGGCACAAGTTCCGGCCAGACAAGAGGGTCCAGGAGAGGGCTCTCTAGCCCCTGCGGCCGGACAGGGATGGAATCCGTGCCTGAAACCGGCCTGCAGGCATCTGCGGGCTTTTTCCCCTGTTGAATGGCCCGATATTCCGGCGGGTTTCGTTTAAATAACTTGCAGTGCTGACGGGGAGCAATGGCCAAGAGGTTCACCTTACCACAGCTCAAAAAGTACGACATTACACAGAACGTGCTAAAGGCGCTGGTGGATGCGGAATCCCGGTCGATACTCTTCTCGATGGTGAAAAAGGGCAGGACTGCATCTGATTTATCCTACGACCTCAAGATCCCGCTGAGCTCTGTGTACAAAAAGCTCGGCGACCTCGAGGACCTCTCGCTGGTCCAGATAGAAAAGGTGATACAGACAGACAAGGGAAGAAAGTTCAAGGTATACAGGTCCAAGATAAGCAAGGCAGAGATATCCATAAAAAAGCCCGAGCCCGCCCTCAAGCTAATCCCCAACTAGGATGGCCCGCCCCAACATACTGCGGCTCAGCGAGTACGACATGACGCAGCGGATCATAGAACTGCTCAGCAATGTGTGCACGCGGGCGGTGCTCTTCTCGGTGAGGGACCGCGCAAAGGACGCCTCGCAGATATCAGACGAGCTAAACATATCGCTATCGACAGTATACAAGACGGCCTCGATGCTAGAAGGCATGGCGCTGCTCGATGTGGAAAAATACGTGATAACGCCCGAGGGCAAAAAGATCAAGCTGTATCGTTCCAGGATAGGCAAAGTGGAGATAACCATGGAGGACATGGATCCGGTGCTCCGGCTGTATCCGGCGCGCAGCGCCGAGTGATCAGGGCACATTCCAAGCTTTTGTAATAGAACGGCGTATTCTAGAATCCGTTTAAATACGGTTAGCTGTTCCTAAGATGGCACAGGCATGAAACTGATCCTGATCCCGGCCCTGGTTCTGGTAATTGCGGCCGTTCCCGCCGCGCAGGGCGAGATACCTCCTTGGATAAAGGAGGTGGCCGCATTCTGGGCCAGCGGGGAGATTGACGACGCCGAGTTTGTGGCGGCTATTGAATACCTGATAGATGCCGGTGTAATCTCGGTGGGCGACGCGGAGGCACTGTCCGCGGATTCCATCACGATAGGCTTTATCCCCGTGGAGAAGGCAGATGAGCTGACCCCAAAGGCAGAAGCGCTGGCATTGTTCCTGGAAGAGAGGATGCCCGGAATAGACGTGGAGATAGTGGTGCCCACAAGTTATGAGGCGATAATAGAGGGGATTAGATTCGGGCATATCGATGCGGCATTCATGGACACGGGCCCCGCGTGGATAACACATTCGAGGACGGGCGCCGAGGTGGTGCTAGCCGAGGTGGTGGGGGGAAAGATAAACTACCAGGCTACCGCGTGGGTGCTGGCAGATGATGATTCCGTGGATACCATCGAGGATACGCTGGGCAAGCGCGTGGCGTTTACCAGCATAACGGGATCTTCCGGGTTTGTAAGGCCGGTGGGCGGGCTTGTCTCGTCTGGGGCAATCAGCATACCTGGTGATGACATAGTCGCCCTGGAGATGGCCCTGTCGGATTCCTTTGAGGAGCACACGTTTGCTGGTGGGTACAAGGCTGCATTGGAACTGCTGCTGGGAGGCAAGGTCGATGTCGCGTTTGGATCCGATATCGCCCCGGCAAAGTATCTCGACGAGCAGGACAGGGCCCGGGTAAAGGCGGCAGCCATATCCGGGGCGGTACCGTCGCACGCGTTTGTCGTGGGGCCCGATGTGACAGAATCAGAGGAGAAGGCCCTTGTGTCGGCGTTGATAGAGCTTAACAGGGAGGAGTACAACCACATACTGCGGGATCTGTACGGCGCCGAGGCGCTGCTGCCGACCACCACCGCTATGCACGTGGGGGACTTTGGATCGAACATAGACAGGCTGGCCGGCCTCGATGCCCTCATGCTGGACAAGTGACATTCATCGATGGTGGCACACGAGCGGATCCTGTCAAGAAATGTAATACAGCTTAATGATGTCTGGGCGTCATACGATTCAAAGACGCACGTGCTCCGGGGGGTGAGCCTCTCTGTTGCAAGGGGCAGCAACTATGCGATAATAGGCCAGTCCGGCTCGGGCAAGTCGAGCCTGCTGCGGCTGATAAACGGCATGATGGCCCCCGCCCGGGGAAGGGTAATGGTTGACTATGTGAGGCCGGGGCAGAACAACAGGGAGTTTCGGCGAATGATGCCCCAGATAGGGTACATCCCGCAGGGGCTGGGCCTTGTGGACAATCTGACTGTTCTGGGCAATGCGCTGATCGGGGCGCTCCCCCGGACGGGGCGGATAAAGTCGATGCTCGGCGAGTTTCCCGAGGCAGAAGTGGAGGCAGCCAGGAGAATACTCGGGATGGTGGGCCTGGGATCCAAGTCGGACCGAAAGGCGCACATGCTCAGCGGGGGCGAGAGGAGGAGGGTCGCAATAGCGCGGGCGCTAGTCCAGAGGCCCGAGGTATTGCTGGCAGACGAGATGGTCTCGGAGCTTGACCGTTCTACGGCCACCGAGATAATGGACCTTGTGCGGGATGCGCAGGAGCGCTTTGGGCTTACAGCTGTAATGGTTCACCATGATGTGGGGCTGGCGCTCGAATATGCGGACAGGGTGGCCATGATCAAGGAAGGAAGAAAGGAGCTGGAGATAGGGGTCGAGGGGGACCGCATAGTTGACTTTGAGTCAAGCGGGCTCTCTCAGGAAGAGATACTGGAGATGTACGGCCGTGAGCCCTAGGGGGAATTTAGTCACGGCGGCCGTCGTTGCAGCGGTGGTGGCCGCATCGGTGAACTTGGGCGCCGATCCCGTCGAGTTTGTCGGCGGGTTTGGGAACCTTGCAGTGGTTGTAGAAGAGATGGCGCAAGTGGATGCTGAGCTGCTGGACACGGCGGTCTGGTCGATGCTCGAGACCATCCAGATGGCGTTCATAGGGACCATTGTGGGGGTGGGCATTGCGCTTCCCATGGGGATGCTGGCTGCAAGAAACCTTAGCAGCAGGTGGGTGTATGTCCCGGTCAGGGCGCTGCTGGCTGCAGTGCGCACATTTCCATCTATACTGTGGGCCATTCTATTTGTGATAATGGTGGGGCTGGGCCCGTTTGCGGGGGTATTGGCGATTATAATGTATACGATAGGGTTTGTGGGAAAGTTACAGTACGAGGCGATAGAGGCGATAGATCCGGGGCCCGTCGAGGCTGTGCGCGCGATAGGAGTTAGCAGGTGGCAGCTGATACGGCATGTGGTGGTGCCAGAGTCTGCGCCGCACCTGCTGGGGCAGCTGCTGTACATGTTCGACTATAATGTAAGGCAGACTAGCATACTGGGGCTGGTGGGCGCCGGCGGGATCGGGTTTTACATCATAAATTACATCAAGTTCTTTGAGTATGGCAAGGCCGCAGTATTCATGCTGGTAGTGCTGGTGACTGTCCTGTTGCTCGACTGGGCCAGCCTGAGGATAAGGGACCGGTATATAGTAAAGCCGCAGCGCGGTGCAGAGGTTAAGAGCTAGAGCCCGCCGCCCTGTTTTTCTGTAAGCTCGACTTCGTAGCCGCTGGGATCCTTTATGTAGACTGACCGGGATCCCTCGAACTCTATCAGCCCGTCGTATAGCACCTCGACGCCAAGCTCTCTGCACCTGTCCATTACGTCATCAAAGTTCTCTATGTGGAGCCCAAAGTGGGCTATGCCGCCTTCTGGCGTCATTGTTGGATGCTCGTACAGGCAGAGCTTTACCGTATCATTGCCTATTATCTTGGAGGGGGAGCCGGTCTTGTTGGGGTTCTCGTCCTTTCTTACCTGGAAGCCGAACAGATCGCCATAGAACTTTATCGTGCCGTCAAGGCTTTTGACCTTCATGTTGACGTGGTCCATTGAGGAGACTTTTAGCTGATCGCCCATGGATATAGCATGCGGGGATCCAATTTTTACCTTGCGGGAGGGCCATGATTGTAAATTTGATTGGTCTCTTGAGCTGAAATTATGCCTCCCGAAATACTTTTCCGGTTGGTATGAAGCATGTCTGCCTATTCTATCTCGTGCCTTTCATGATTGGGGGTATAAGCTATGGCCAGACCATCTGGTTCCCCCGGTGCAACTCGACGGGTTGTCATCTCATTGCCTATCTGGGCCAGTATGTGAACTGCCTCGGAGATGCTATCTACTTCCTGATAATTTCTATCCAGTAACGATATGCGCTTAAACTCTGACAAGATGTTCAACCCCCTGCTCCCATTCTATGGATTTCCTCCGCTGCCATATCTATCCTGCTCCCATAGCCATCTATAAGCGCCCCCTATCTTAACGATTTTCCTTCATTATACGCTAGGGGGTCCGGGAGGCCAACCCTGGCCAGATGGAGGAGGGCAGCGCTGAATAGCGGAGATGATTTTCATATCAAACAACTCGCCTGTACGGGGCAACAAGTTTAAAACGTCCATTGGCACCATACAGAACTATGACTGGAAGAAACGCGACCAAGGCCGAGATTGAAAAGAACAAAAAGAACCAAAAATTGAGGAGCTCCCTTGACAGGGCTGCCCGGCGCTCCGGCAGTCCCGCCAAGCCGGAAGGCAAGGTCACAAAGTCCAAGATAAAGACGACTGGCATAAAGCGCTCGCAGAAAAAGACGGCCACCGTCAACAAATTCCGAAGATAGGACTCTTTAGGAGGCACCGCCCCCGTGCGTGGTAATCCTGGGATCCTATTCTATTATTATCTGGCAGATGCCGTCTGTTAGTTCCGTGCCCTCGCCGCACGTTCCAAACGACGGCTCGTCTGGCACTACATCCTCCAGCGCCCTGCCCCCAAAGTAGGAGTCAAACCATCTCTTGTAGACGGACTCTGAATACCTGTCGTTATAGTATTCCAGGCGGCTCTCTGTGGTGAGCTCCGGCTCTTCCTCCTCGGGCAGCTCCTCTGGCGTGCCCACTATCTCTTCTATGGCATACTCGGGGAAGTTGCTGTCAAACCATGCCTTGTACTCGGGCTCGTTCTCATACCTGTCCACGTAATACCTGGCGTCCCTGTCTGGGTCGGGGAACCCTGGCACGCGCAGCAGCGGATCCTCCGGCTCTTCCTCCTCTTCAGTGGTGGCACTTGCCGCCACGGAGGGGCTGCTTGTGCCCTCGGAGTTTGTAGCGTACACCCTGTAGGTGTATTTTGTATCCTGCTCTAGCCCCATGTGCGCGTATGTGGTGCTTCTCCCGCCGGAGATTCTCTCAAAGCCGTCCCCGCTGTCTGCCTCTAGCCTGTACTCACTGATGCGTGCGCCGCCGTCATCCGCCGGCTCCACCCATTTCAAGTCTATCCGGTCCGAAGAGGAGGCGCTGGCCTCGAGGTTCCTAGGGGATGAGGGGGCTGCCAAGACTGGCTCCTCGGGCTCGGCCGCGGTGGTGACTGATACCTCCGTCGTTGGAGGGCCTGACCCTATTTTGTTTATCGCGTATACCCTGTAGGTGTATTCCGTCTCGGCGACCCTGTCGGTATGGGTGTAGCTGCGTGAGGTGCTACCCGTGTCGGCCTCTATCGTCTCATAGTTCCCGTCTGACCTTACATCTATTCTGTACCCTGTGATGGGGGTTCCGCCATTATTCGACGGTTCATTCCATGTGAGGGAGACTTGGTCGTGAGACGAACTTGTCACTTGGAGACTGCCGGGGCTCTCGGGGGACCGCTCTACGTTCTTGCCAGAGTCTTCTGTGAGGGTGAACACGACCGGCTCGGACTTTGGCGAGGAAACACCCTGGGTAAGGTGTGCAAACACTCGGAACCTGTACTCTTTATCGGTCTCTAGGTTGTTTAGTATGGATGATGTATCGGAACTCCCAGTTTTTTCAGCATCAAGGAATACATTATTGGAGGTCAACCTCTCTATGCTGTAACTCACTATCTTCAGCCCAACTGTATCCGACGGTGCGAACCAGTCCAGTCTCGCCGAGGTGGGGGAGAGTCCGGTTGCAGTGAGCTTTACGGGTGACTGGGTACCAGCTGGCTTCTCGGACACGATGTTTGAGGCTCTGCTCTCACCGTGCTGGTTCTTTGCGTATATCTTGTAGCTGTACGTCTCGCCGCTGCTCAGTGCCGTGTGCGTGTACGAGGTCTTCTGTCCATTGTCATCTATTAGGGTGGTATAGTCGCCGTCTCTTGTTTTGTAGTCTATGCGGTAGCCTGTCGCTTTGGGGCCGTCGTTGGCCGTCGGCTCCTCCCAGCTTATGTGCAGCATGCTGGGTGAAAGCGCCTCGACCTTTACGTTCTTTGGGCTGTTCGGCTTCGTCGCAGACTCTTCTCGCTCAGAATCATCTTTCGGCTCTTCTGTATCCTCCCCGGATGCGGTGCTTAGGCCTATGGAGTTCCACGCCGAGACCCTGAAGGTGTATTCTGTGTCCGTCTTGAGTCCCTCGACTATATTTGAGGGCTCCGCTCTCCGTGTTATTTTTTATGGTGGCGTAATCGTCGGATTCCCTCATCTGCTCTATTTTGTACCCCTCTACGGGCGGAGAATTATTCTCCTTGGGTTTTTTCCAAGTCAGCTCTATCTCGGTAGGCGATATGGCCTTTGCGTCTAGGTCATCCGGGGGGTTGGGTGCTACGTTGTCCGGCGGGATCGACGAATCACTCGTCTCCCCACTAGCCTCTGCGGAACGATCACTCATTCCGTCTGCGTTAATCGCATATATCCTGTAAACGTAATCCTCACCTTTCTCCACACCTTTGTGGGTGTATGTTGTGCTGTTTGATTCTGTATCGTCTTTTAATGTCTTAAACTCTGTGTCTCCCAGAATTTTGTACTCTATGCTGTATCCTGTGATTGGTGACCCCCCGTCGTCCTCGGGAGGACTCCACGAGAGCTGGATTTCATCGGGTGCTATGTCGTCCGCGATAACTCCCACGGGCTTGTCCGGCACATCTGCATACGCGGAATAGGCGCCAAGCGCTATCAGCGCCGCCAGCGCCCCCAGTACGATCCTCACAAGGTCTACGCGGCCGGAGCCGTTAAGAAATATGGAAATTAAATTAATTCTTGCTTGGGTCAGTTTTTTTCATCACTATACACGGCCTGCCACATCCCTGGACCGCCCGCGTCTAGCCCCGCCGAGACCTACTCCATGTATATCGCCGGCTTGAAGGGCCTCGCATGGACAGATTTGCCCTTTGGATCGTAGATGCCCTCCTCTGATTCGCCATACGCCTCCACCTTTGCGCCAAACTCGGCCCCCGCCAGGCCTGCCAGCTCCTCCAGTATGAGCGCCTTTTCATCAAAGCCTGCCATCTCCTGCCTCATCCGCCGGGTCTCCTCGGGCGCCGATAGTATGTCCTTGATGACCTTTTGCACAAAGCCCGGGTTCTTTCTAATATCTGCCGTCTTGGGATCTGCACCGAGTCCTTTCATCACCTCGCCCATGCCGGCGCCCCCGGACTCTACAAGTCTCAGTATGGCCCTGTACGCCTCCCGCTTGGGCCCGCCCGCCGTATACAGGATTATCCTCGACGGGGATATCTTTGTCACCTTTATGATGCTGGCAATGTCATCCATCATTCCCCTGATGAATCCCTCCGCATGCTCCGACTCCGGGTCCTCCCAGCCAGGAAACTCGGGCCAGCCGGACCTTGATGCCATGCCGTCTAGTTTCATCCGGGACCACATCTCGTCAGATATGTGCGGCGCAAACGGGGACAGCATGGCCACGCGCGCCTTGCATGCCTCGTATAGCATGCCGCCCGTGTCCGTCCTGCCCTTTGCCGCGGCGCGCTTTAGATACCACTGTATGTCCTGCTCAAAGCCAAACAGTACAGAGTGGAGCGCCTCGCGCAGCCTCATCTTTTCTATTGTCGCGGCAGCATCAGCGGCCAATCCGTGCAGCCTGCTCTTTATCCACCGGTCCTCGGCGCAGTCCGGGCCGGGGCCGCCAGGCGAGAGCCGGGCGCACTCGTCATGCATCGTCTCGAGCCTGCCCTTTATCCCCTGCATGGATTCCAAATTAAAGTCCGCATCCTGGAGCAGCTCTGTCGATATTATGATGGCCAGTCTTATCGGGTCGGCGCCGTGCTCGGCTATGGCCTTGCGGAGCAGCACTATATTCCCCATGCTCTTTGACATCTTCTTGCCGTCCATGAGAACCGACCCGTTGACCACTATCTTCCGGGGCCAGTGTTTCTCGGGAAATATCGCCACGTGGTTGAGCACAAAAAATGAAAGATGATTTGGCACAAGGTCCCTCCCCGAGTGGCGCGCATCCACCGGGTAAAAGTACTCAAACTCTCTCCTTGCACTATTCACCGCCTCTGCAGCCACCCCGGCCGCGCGGGCTACATCCGCGGCATCCCCCTTTCCAAGAAAGACATAGTCAAAGAACTCTGGCGGAAGCCCGCCGTCCCCGAGTGCGCCGCTCCCTACATGCTTTGCTATCGTGTAATATGCCATGTATATCACAGAATCCGAGAGGCTCTCCACTATCCAGTCCTTGTCCCAGGGCAGCCTTGTGCCCAGCCCGTGCTGCCTTGCGCACGCGCGCTCGTGCAGCCACGCGAGGACCTGGCCGAACTCGCCGCGTATCTCTGGAGGCAGGATCTCCATGTTATCAAGGCATGCGGCGGCCTTTTTCTTCCACGATTCGTCCCCGTAGTTGAGAAACCACTGGTTGGAGAGCATCTTTACAACACACTCGGTGCCGCACCTGCACCGCACAGGTGCGTCTGCAAGCTCGAGCATCATATCCGTGGACCCCTTCTCCCCGAGCCATGCAGCCACCGCATCCCGGGCCTCAGGCACCTTCATGCCTGCAAATTTGTCCGTATTATCCAGCAGGACCCCCGAATAGAACTCTTTTCCGTACACTTCATCCGTGGCCTCTTCGAGCTTGGGGTCGTCCTGGCCCGAGACGCCAAATTTCTTGCACGCCTCCATCGCGGGTATCTCGCCTAGCCCCTCTGTCGATATGATGGGTACGGGCCGTATCGCAGATGCTGCAGCATCCCCCTGATTCCCTGAGGTCCTCGAGCGCCCTCCAGTCGAAAGGCGCGTGCGCGGGAACAGACATGACGAGGCCCGTGCCGGTCTGCGGCCTTGCAAACTCTGCTGCCAGAATGGGCACGGGGGCGCCTCCATGGGGGGGCGTGGCGCTGCCCCCCGCAAGCTCTGATCCTGGAACCTCGCCTTCTATCGTAATCTCTCTGCCCAGGAACTCGAGCTTGTGTACACACTCTTCTGAGACTATCCATTTCTCGCCGTCTATGTCGGCTTGCTTGTACGTTACAGTTGGGTTGGCCCACAGGTTGGTCACGCCAAATATCGTCTCGGGCCTGAGCGTGGCGACGGGGATCACATATTCCCCAAAGGCAAACTTTACCAGCGTATATTCAGTAAACCCCGGCTCGACATCGCCCAGCGTGTCATGCTGGGAGACCGGATTCTGATCCCGGGGGCACCACCCTACCGGGTGCGAGCCCTGTATGATAAGCCCCTCCTCGCGGAGCCTGCCCAACTGCCACTCGATAAAGCTCTTGTATGCGGGGTCTATCGTGGTAAACTCGCGGCGCCAGTCTATCGAATATCCCATCTCTATCATGCCCGACTTTATCTCGCCGTGAAAGTACCTCGCTATCTTCTCGGGCTCTACAAATCCCCGTATCTCGTCCTCGGGCACCCCGTACAGCCTGCGCAGCCCGTCCATCAGCACGAGGTCCCCGTCTTTGACCCTGTCCGCCATTCCCAGTATAGGCGTGCCCGTATAGTGGAACGCCATGGGGAATAGCACATTGTACCCTTTCATCCTGTGGTATCTTGCATGCACGTCGGCCAGCGTGTACGTCCTGCCGTGACCTATGTGCTGGGGCGAGTTGGGATACGGGTATGCAACGGTGATGAACTTTTTTGGCTTCTCCCCCGGGTTGGTCTCAAAGTGCTTCTCTTTCTCCCATCTCTCCCTCCAGCGTTTCTCTACGCCGGCCCAGTCAATCATGTATTATCACCCCCGAATAACAGCACGCGCGCCCTGGCCACGGCCTCTGCCATCTTCGATGAATCCTTGCCGCCTCCCTGGGCAAATCCCGCGGCGCCCCCGCCGGAGCCCCCCAGCACGGCAGAGACCTCCCGCACTATCTCGTCAGCGCCGGCGCCGGACTTGCTGCCCGCATATGCCAGCACCCTCACGGTGGGCCCTGCCTCGAATATCGCACAGTATGCACACGCGGGGTCCATGGCCACAAGCTTTTTGCCAAAGCTTGTATGAAAGTACTCGTCGTGGATGCCGGCTGCAAGGCAGCGCCTGCCCCCGGGCCCCGTTGCAACCTCCATGCCCTCTGCACTGCCGCCCCCTGTTATCTCCTCTAGCATCCCTGGTATGATCTCCCTGCTTTTGAGCCTGCCTGCGTCGCGCTCTTCTTGGAGCCGGCCCTTGGCCTCCTCTGCAGCACGGTCGCCCTCGGCGCGGGCCGCTGCAGTGCGTTCGTGCTCGATGGCTGCATCGCCGGATACAAACTCCAGCCTGACCACTCCGTCCTGTATCCTCTTGGTCCTAGTTATCCTGATCAGGCCCACCTCGCCGGTGCTCTTCACGTGCGTTCCCCCGCACGCCTCGTCGTCGTACCCCTTTATCGTGACTATCCTTACCGTGCTGACTGGCACCACCCCTCCCTGGTATATGCGAAAGCCGTACTTTTGCTCAGCCTCGCCCCTTGGGTGGTACCCTATCGATACACCCCTGTCCTCTTTTACTATCCCGTTTGCGGCCGCCTCTATCTTTTTCACCTCGGCCGCCGAGAGCGGCGAATGGTGGGTAATGTCGAGCCTTGCGTGGTCTTCTTCCTTGAATGCAGAGTGCTGCCACACCCACGAGCCGAGCACGCCGCGCGCCGAGGCGTTGAGTATGTGCGTGCTGGTGTGGTTCCTGGTTATGCCCGCGCGCCTTTTCTCGTCGCGGATACACCTGACGGTGGATCCCTCGGCAAGAGAACCGCCGTCCAGCCTGTGCAGTATTATCCCCCCGTGCTTGCTCACATCTGTAACCCGAAAGCCGCCTATGGTCCCGTGGTCGGGCTCCTGCCCCCCGCCCCTTGCGTAAAACGAGGTCCTATCGAGCACCACTCCGCCATCCGAGCTATGCATGACCCTTGCCTCAAACTCGGGCGGATCCTCCCCGTAGAATAGCATCTCCGTATCGGCAAGGCCTGCGAGCTCCGGCCCGGGGCCTGCGGCCTTTGGGGGAGGCGCGTGCAGCTCGTCTAATCTCGAGTAAAACTCTGGGGGCACCTCCTGTATCGCGCCAGCCTCGATGAGATACTCGGGGGTTATCCCGTCGGATTCATAAAGAGTCACCAGCTCGTCCACGCCGGGGGCTCTCCCCCTGTCTGTGATCTTTGCAGTAATCTTGCCCATTCTTTCCTTGGAATCGCCGTACCTTGAGGCCTCTATATCCAGGATGGTCTTGACGTCCTGCCTGGCCCCGTCCAGCTCAGGGTATGTGCCCATAAGATAGTCTATATGCAAATCTACTAGCTCGTCAAGATCCAGCCCCGGAAACGTCCTCTCCATGGCGCCAGCCACTCTTCGCAGCATCATCCTGAGGTTGTACCCGCCGCCCACATTGCTGGGAAGGGCGCCGTCGGATATTGCAAATATCAGCGTCCTGATGTGGTCTGCCACCATGTACGCCTCGCCCAGCGGCGCAATGGCGCCAGCCATCCTAGAATCGCTTATCCCCGCTTCTTGCGCGGATCTTCTCCTAGCTTCATTGAGGTCGCCGCACCTGCCAAGATTCACGGCCACCCTTGTATAGTATGCCGCAAGCTCGGCAGAATCCTGGTCGGCGCCAAGGCTCTCCGCCAGGCGCCCCATCACGGGCCCAAAGCAGCAGTCGTAGGCAGTCGGCGTTCCCGTGGTGATCCAGGCAAAGCGCTCAAGGCCCGCCCCCATGTCGATTATCCTCCGGTCAAGGGTCGTATGATTCCCAAGCTCTCCCTGGAATTCCGTAAACACCGCATTTCCCAGCTCCAAACCCCTGACATAGTATTCCAGCGACGGGCCAAACGAGCCGCCGCCCGCCCATACATCCTCCACAAAGACCACCTCTTCTTTTGGTATGCCGAGCTGCCTAACCAGCAGGCCGTAATCGAGGTCTATGCACTCGTCCTTCCAGTAGCCGCCGTTCCCGGGGACGGCGTGCTGCCCTATCATGCAGAACGACGAAAAGTGCCTTCCCGTAACGCCCACGTTCTCCAGATCCTTGAACCTCAGGCACGTCTGGGGCACGACAAGCGGGTTTGCGGGAAACTCGAACACCACGCTGGACCCCATGACCCGCTGAAAGTCCACTATGCTGGCTATCGTAAAGTAGAGATCGTCTCGCCACCTGCATACAACGGGATACCTTGGGACGGATTCGTGCCCGTTCTTTACGAAATACTCCTCTATGGTCCGCCAGGCCTGTGCATAGTCGTAGGCCCGGGGGGCGGGCGGGTCGCCTATGAAGGAATATGTATCATCGGAATCCTCGGGGCAGGCGGGCCTGCCGTCGAGCGCCCAGAAATACCTGCCGCATACGCTGCACGCCCTCCTCTCAAAGCCCTCCTCCCTGAAGAGCCTCACCGTATAGTATTTTTCGGGGTCCGAAGAGAACTCCCTGAGAATCTCCTGCTTTTCCATCAGGGCGGCCCCCCCGTGCCGGGAATAAAAACAATCCCGCGCCGCCGCGGAAACGCCCCCGTACACACACAAGCAATTAATAACAATCACGCACGCGCGGGCCCCATGGAGATAAAGATATTCACCGGCGCCCCCCATGTGGTCGAAAAGTCGGTGAACCGGTTCGCCAGGGATGTCAAGGTGGCCGACGCAAAGGTATCGAGCTATATCCTCAACGAGAAGCTGCAGGTTACGGTGCTGGTCCTGTATGAAGGCAAGGCACCCGACCACGCCGCCGGCCCCGGCCTCATGTAGGCCCCGGGGATCTACTGCCAGAGGACTGCAGAATCCGTGCCTAAGGCCGGGTTTTGCAAGGATACAAGCTCTCACCGGGATCAAATAAATACACTATAGGGTAATGCCGACCATGCTTGGACGCAAGCCTGCGGCGCTAAAAGAGGGGCTGTACGTGTTTTTGCCGCGCGGAGACGGCGAGTACAAGGACTTTGCATTTGGCGCCATAACCGGGGTGGATGGCGACCGCATGGGGGTCAACGGACTCTTGATAGACCCGGTAGGGCTAAAGAACAAGGTGGAGCAGGGCAAGGCGGGCCCGCGCTCGGTCGAGATCCTGCAAAACCCCACTGCACAAAACGCCATATTTGCTCTGATCTACCGGGTTGAGCAGGACAACTTTACCGAGGTGATGGACACGAAAAAGGAGAGGTTCGAGGTGATCTCCCCAAAGTCGTACTCGATACTTGACGGGTGGATCCGCGAGGAGATCCCCGAGCTGATAAACAACGTGCTGTCCCTGCCTCCGGGCCCTGAGCGGGACACGGCAAAGAGGACCCTCAAGCAGAAGGGCGACACGCTCCTGGACAAGGACCTGCGGAGGAACCTGTACTCTGTAAGCCGCAGCCTCAAGATCCTCTCGAACCAGTAGGCGGGGGCAGTCCGGTTCCGGCCTCTCCATGCCCTGTACCTGCGGGGGGCCGGCCTGCAGCCCAATAAACGATTTTAAATAGGCTCCCGGAGAGCTCCCATTATGGTTGACGAGGCGGAGGTTGCCAGGATGATAAAAAAGGCCAAGGAGGGCGACAAGCGTAACTTTACACAGACGCTCGAGTTCATAATGGTCTTCAAGGATATAGACATCAAAAAGGGCTTTGCGATAAACGAGACTGTTCAGCTGCCCAAGACCTCCTCGCCGTCGACAGTCTGCGTGCTGGCATCAGGCGACATGGGCGTCAGGGCAAAGAACGCCAAGGCGGACATGGTGGTCGATGCGGACGGCCTGGAAAAACTGGGCACAAACAAGCGCGAATCCCGCAAGTTCATCAACAGGTATGACTTTTTCCTGGCCGATACGCAGCTCATGCCTGTGGTCGGAAAGGTGCTAGGGCAGATCCTGGGCCCCCGCGGCAAGATGCCCACGCCGGTCGCGTTCAACGCCCCGATAGAGTCGTTTTTGGAGAGGTTCAGGTCGTCAGTCCGGGTGCGTGCCCGGGCATCGCTCTCGCTGTCCTGCAAGATAGGCGACGAGACCATGGACGACGCCGACCTTGTGGCCAATGCAATGGCGGTCTACGGGACTGTGGAGAAGAAGCTGCCCCAGGGCAGCAAGAACGTCCGGCAGATCATGGTAAAGACCTCGATGGGAAGCATAGTAAAGCAGTCTGGGACCGTGGCCTAGATGCGCGAGAACCGTACAGATTACCCCGCCGGAAAAGCCCAGATGTACGCGGACCTGCAGGAGCTGCCGAAAAAGCACAAGGTGATGGCCCTGGTAAGGATGGAGTCTATACGCGCCTCGCAGATACTCCCGCTGAGAAAAAAGCTCCGGGATTCAGTATCGTTTTTCAGCATAAAGGACAAGGTGGCGCGCAAGGCGCTTGCAAAGACTGATGTGCCCGGCATGGACAAGATGATGGACCAGCTTACAGGCCAGTGCATGTTCATGTTTACGGATATCTCCCCGTTTACGCTCAATGTGCTGCTCAAAAAGAACAAGACCATGATGGCGGCAAGGGCTGGCGACATAGCCAGCATTGACGTGACTGTCCCCGCAAAGAACACGGGCATAGCCCCCGGGCCCATGCTTACAGAGTTCAAGGAGGCAGGGATACCGACCAAGATAGACCAGGGGACAATATGGATACTCAAGGATACCACCCCCGTCAAAAAGGGCGAGCCCATCGGGGACAAGCTGGCCCCTCTCTTGGGCAAGCTCGACATAAAGCCAGTAGAGGCTGTCATCGCGCTCGAATCGGCGCTCGAAGAGGGTGTAATCTATTCCAGGGAGGATCTGGCTGTGGACGTAGAGGCGATAAGGGCCGGGTTTGCACAGGCGCACCAGGAGGCGCTATCGCTATCAGTGGAGGCCGCATATGTCACGCCGGAGAATGTCGGACAGGTGCTGGCGCGGGCTGCACAGCATGCGCGCTCGCTGTCGGTAGAATCGGCCTTTATGACCGACGAGACCTCCGAGCAGATCATACAAAAGGCGGACGCTTCGGCGCGCTCCCTTGCCTCAAAGGCAAAGGGCTACACACCTGCCTGAGCGGGGCCCTGCAACCTGTTCTATCCTGTACGAATAATGGGGCTTCTGGCCATCAGGATGGCGTAGGCAGCTACGACAGTTGCGGATAGCGGGTCGATGAAGGGTGGCGGGGCACATCGTCACAAAGCCTGATCGCAGAGGGACTCTACTGGCCCTGCCCAATATGGGCGACATGGATCAAAGAGTGGGCAGCCAAATGACATGAGTATCTTCCAAATTCCAGACCGAACTGTGCAGCATAGTCTCATGCCCTAACGTGGCACGTTGCCTGCAGCCAAATCCACGAGCACCGTAAACGCTCACAGGTACTGGCACGCCACAGTTGTATCATATCCCAACTCGAGACCATTACCGCTTACGGCTGGCATAATAACGGGCATAGCACCATCATGTTCAAGAATGCCACAGAGTTTGCCGGCGATACTTTTCTCCGCAACATGGGCATATCCAAATATCCGTCCCAAACAGGGGACAGCGGGGCTGCCATAGTCCACCATGGGGAGGATGTGGCCACCCTGATAGGCGTCCACAGGGGAACGATTTGCATATTTTCGGCTGCTTCTGAGGGCTACCCCTTGGTGGATACCCGCCACTACTTCCCTTGGTGCGGCATTCTTCCCTCAGTCAATAATTACAAGATATTCAGCGCCTGGGAGAACGTGGAGGAGGAGCTGAATCTAGTGCGTCCGGGGTAGGAATACTCAAACCGGTATCTGTCCGTCCTCATAGGCAGTTTATATCGCTGAGCATGCCATTGATCACGTTGACATTATTTGAATCAGCATCAGGCCACCTGAGGCGGCGGATTACTGTCAAGAGGGCCATCATATTAGTCTCATGTATTGCCGCAACCGCTGTATTCGCCCATCTATCGACCGAAATGAAGTGCTATTATCCCTCGGAGATGGAGCTGAGGAGAATGATTTGCAATCACCTTGATGACCTTACTGAAAGGGAGCGTACAATACTGGAAAGCTTTTACCCCCCACCTCCCCCGATGGGCACACATGAGGATGTAATAAGGTGCATAGAACCGAGAAAGAAATGTGCGGCCAACTGGCAGCATTGGGGGGATGTCCTCTCGGGCCGACCCCTCGGCAGCTCGGGAGAGATCCAGCAGGGATGGACTGGCATGTCTCGGATCCCTTAACAGCATTTGGCAGAAGAACTTGGAATGCCCCTACGGCGCACACTTTGACAAGGCGTACGTGGCTGCACCGCGCGGCATCCGCATAACATGGTCCAACGACAGCCCGTTATGGCACAATCTGGCAAGCGGGTAGCCTGGTTCGGAGATCTCGCCCGGCAAGGGGCCGGACGGCGCGTTTGAGACCGGGATAATCGTGCCTGGCAGGACATACTCCCTTGATACCGGCGGGCTTGACACGGGACACTATGGGTATTGATGTCTAGTCCATCCGTGGATGCAAGGCTGGCTTGAGGTGCGGGAACCATGACCGTACAACTGCGTATGGCGGATGACCCGACCATCAACCGGCTGGTAGTGATGGCGATCATCATAGTCTTGCTGGTCGTGGCCGCCAGGGTTGCCGTCTGGGTGTTCCATGCAGCGGACAGGCACGAACGACACATGAAGTCTCTGGCCGTTTGAAAACTCCGCCTACTATGGTTCCGTGGAGGACCACATGGATGAGATAAGGGGCCTTCCGGAGGTGGAGGCATTCCATGAGATGTACGGGGGGCGCGACATAGTATTCACCAACTATAGCATGAATCCTGTCGAGTTCGACTATGCTGCAAGTGATGACAACAGAAGCGCATACTTGATCATCAGATATTACGACCGGGAACCCTCGGATTTTTCACACCAGTGCTCCGATAAAGTCCTGCGCCGCGGTCTCTTCATGGAAGACAGTGTGAGGACGGACTGCTTCTCCTATGTGGCCACTGACGTAGATGCGCCATAGAGAACGGGCAACGTTTGGGGAAGATGCTGGTTCTGCGCCGGCGAGGAATCTATTTACCAACACCCGTGAACTGACGCATCAACTTGGCCGGGCCTCGCAGAGGCGGTTTATATCGCTGCACGAGCCACTGCGTGCGATGGCATTGCTCGGAACTGTATCAGGCCGCCTGCGCCGGTGGATTACCGTCAGGAGGGCCGTCATACTCGTCTTGTGCATTGCTGCAGCCGCCGTATCCACCCATCTATTGACCGAAGTGAAGTGTTATTATCCACCGGGGTTGGAGCTGACTAGGGGGATCTGCAACACTTTTAGTGACCTCACTAAAAAGGAATATGACATACTGAACAGAGATAGCCGAGCCTTTGGCGTGGAAGATGTGATAGTGTGTAGGGAGCCCATAAGGAGGTGCGTGCCCAACTGGCAGCATTGGGGGGATGTCCTCACGGGACAACCCCTAGGGATTCCGGCAGGTCCGGAGCCTTCTGTTTATGACATAATGGGGTGGCGGTACCCCGCACCGCAGGCGCCGGCGGACCACATGCAGTAGGACCGGCCGGTTTACCCGAAATGACATGGCGGGGCTCTGATAGGGTAATCCGGCGTCCCACCCGTGCTGGTAACTGGCGGCGCCGAGTGCCATCAAGCAACGAAACAGAATTTTCTCCCAAATTTTTTTCCCTTAGGGCCGTAGTTACGTGATGGCCAGGATGACCTCCAAGGTGGCAGATGCGAGAGCTTTTGGACGGACGCACGGCGCATGCGATATTCTTGGGAACTTTACAGTTAGCCGCATGACGACGCGGGATGGCCTGTATATGGAATCAACCTGTACGTCACGGGCTGCATAGGCCGTAATTCGCGATTTTCCGGAGAACATAGCTGTAGTGCCGCGCCCACTGTGCACATTTTGTGAGTTTGTAGAAAAGGGAGTGGGATCGAGTAGTTGGGAAGATAAAAAGTTCATTGGTTGGCATTACGGCCCAGACATAGAGCCAGTCTACATGCCACGATGCATGATGGAGGGCATAATGGGACACGCTGGTCCCCCCGGGGGGAAATATCCCCTGTCCAACAATAAGGGTGCCGGGGGAAATGACCCCGAGGACAAACAAGGGGCGGGGGGTGGTAAGGGGCCGGGAGACGGCCAGAGTCCAGAGGGCACGGAGGATGACCAAGATTTGGAGGCCGGGGAGGATGACCAAGACCCCGGCATATCTGAGACCGACCAAGGCTCAAAAGACCCTAGATGGGAGGTCTGGAACGTCACACTGGGGGGAAATGGGACAGGGAGATCTCCAGAATGGGAACTTTTCCGTAGAATCGGCTTGGACACGAATTGTTAGAAGCCGTGGAAATCCGCTTAGGCATGGCCGGATGGGAATATCATATCACATGTGATGCGCTTTCCAGCCGAGGACACTAATTTCTCTATAGTTTTATATTACTCCCGTCGGGCAGGCCCGACATAATGGAATACGTCTACGCGGCACTCTTGCTTCACAAGCTCAAGAAGGAAGTCAGCGAGGAGAACCTTACGTCTGTGGTCAAGGCCTCAGGCGCCGAGGTAAACGAGGCACAGGTAAAATCACTGGTCGCGGCGCTAGCAGATGTAGACATAGACGAGGCTGTAAAGGCTGCACCCGTTGCAGTGGCAGCAGCTGCAGCCCCAGAGGCAGCAGCAAAGGAAGAGGCCAAGGAAGAAAAGAAGGATGACGGCAAGTCCGAGGCTCAGGCCATGGAAGGCCTCTCGTCTCTCTTTGGCTAGTCCGGTCAGCACAGCCGGATCCGGCATATCATGTTCTCCCTGTCTGCAGACTGCGGCATTCATTGAAGGACATCTTGTCATATCCGGGATGATTGCAGAGCCCTGCCTTGTGTTATGCTGAAAACGGCGGCTCGCATCATCCGCTGATATGGCCGGATTGTCCTGCCATCAGCCGCTCCTCAAACAGTGCCATCCCCTCTACACTGCCATCGACGCACAACAAGCCTTGTTCCGTGCACTTTTCGAGCACAGCCGCCGAGTGGCCCGGATGGGTTATTATCCTGCCGAGCCTTCCCCCGTCGGCCACCCCGTCTGTCAGAACTACAACCGGCGGGTCGTCGGCATCCATCATCATCAGCATGTCAAGGGAGCGGCGCAGCTTTAACTTTTCCCCCAAAACCAGATCGTGGAGTGTCTCGGCGCCATACAGCGGCGGTACCAGGTTGCCGCCCTCCCGTATAAGATCTGTAAGACTGATGTCGACTATCGCGGGCCATCCGCCCAGATCAAACGTAGACGGGGCGTCAAAGTGGCCTATCACGGATATTTCATCGGAATACTCGCCTGTTCCAATGTATAGCGCTATGCCGCCCCCTGCACCCGCGCCGTACACTCCGATCCTTTCCGGGTCTAGCCCAAGGCCTGCCCCGTTATCCATCACATACGGGACTATGAGCGATGCATTGCCCACCATGCCCTTTATCTCCGTCTCGTCGACGAACGGATAGTCGGCGTGTATCACGGATATTCCGCTGTCTATCAGCTGCTCGGTTGTAATGTGCCACTCCCCATACGTTACATCGTCGATGCTTCCTCCCTGGTGAAAGTATATCATCACGGGGGAGCTCTGCCCGTCTGCCCGGTATAACACGAACGTATCACGGGGGTGGGGGCCGTACTTGTGAACTGTACCTGTATGGCTGATCTCACCATCCGGCATCTCTTCGTCGGCACTTGCCGAGTCGGGCAGCTCCACCGGCAGTATCTTTCCGAACCCCATATCCGTCCTGCCGGGGTTGTCGAGCGGTATGCTGTCATAATCTTTGACCGTAATGTCGGCCCACCCGAGCAGCTCGGCCGTATCCGGGCATACATGTGCGATCTTCCCATTGGGCCTCTCTGCGTATATCATGTTATCCTCGCACATGGCGGGCATGGCCATCATGACAAGCAGAAGCTCAATCATCGTGAGAATACAGACTCGTTACACAATATATTAATTTCCTGCGCGACTGCGCCCTCTTGGTCGGATCCCATCAAAATACACACGGGAAAGGTGCCCCGTATACCCTTGGCAAACCGGCGGAACTGTCAGGGCCTGTGCACGCCGCGCCGCAGATTCTCGTACCTGAACCCGTCGGCTTTGATCAGCTCAAAGTACGAGCCAAAGCGGCCGGCATCCTCCACCTCGTCTAGGCCTCCGCCCCCGGGCTCTTCATCAAAGACCCTGAGCAGCCCGTACATAGTGTCCCGCTCTGCAGGCGTCCGGCCTGCCCCCCTTGCAAGGCTGCGAAACTGCTTTGGCTGCATCAGCTGGCCGTATCCTGAGCCCGCCGACGTCGATATGCTCTCGTTGATGAGGGTCCCCCCGAGGTCGTTTGCGCCCCACCGGAGCAGCAGCTGCGACATCTCGGGGCCCTCCTTGACCCAGGATGACTGGATGTTCTCTATGTATCCGTCTAGCATGATTCTTGATACCGCATGCGTCATCAGCACATCGGAGGGCCCTGCGCCGCGCCCGACAGAATCCGTCTCGTCCATCCTGTACATTGGCGCCTCGTGGAAGATAAAGTTGAGCGGTACAAACTCTGTAAAGCCGCCCGTCTCCTTTTGTATCTCGCGTATCAGCGCGATGTGCCTTGCCCTCTGCTCGATAGTCTCTACGTGGCCGAACATCATGGTCGACGTCGTCCTTATGCCCATGCGGTGGGCCGCAGTGATTACCGCGGTCCAGTCCTTTACGCTTATCCTGCCCGGAGATATGCGGTCGCGCACCTCCTGGTCGAGTATCTCTGCCGATGTGCCCGGCAGGGTATCAACCCCGGCTTCCCGCAGCCTCCCCAGGTATTCCGGTATTGTCACCTGGGATGTTGTGGCGCCGTACAGCACCTCCTCTGGAGAAAAGCCGTGTATGTGAATATCGGGCACCTCCCGCTTTATCGCGGTACATATCTCCTCGTACAGGCCGGGCTTCATATCCGGCGGTAGGCCCGCCTGTATGCAGACCTCGGTGGCGCCAAGGCTGCGAGCTTCTGCCGCGCGCCGGACAATCTCTTTTGTTGGCAGCATGTACCCTTCTTCCTCCCTAAAGTCCCTGCTAAACGCGCAAAAGCCGCACTGCTTTACGCAGACGTTGGTAAAGTTGATGTTCCTGTTGACTACATAGGTGGCTATCTCGCCGTTTTTCCGGCGCCGCAGCTCGTCGGCCACCATGCCCACCAAATGCGCGTCTATCCCTTGCGCCCCAAAGAGCAGCATGGCGCCATCTACCGAGACCTCCACACCTGACAGGGCCCTCTCTAGCTCTGCTGCAACCAGCGGATCGGCGTCCCTGAATAGGGCATCGGCCCTGCCGGAGACTACCTCCAACGCCCTTCCCTTACCAGGCCGTCGGGGCCTGATACCTGCAGCATCATCTCCCTTACCCTTGGGTGGACCATTCCCGCAAACTCCGGGTACACGGGGAATCTGCAAGCCAGCCTGAGGCCGGCAGCCCGCGTCTCGTCTTCCACCTCGTTTATCGCGGGCCATTCGTGCTCGGGGTTTACGTGGTCCGGCGTAAGGGGCGAGATTCCCCCCCAGTCGTTGATGCCGGCATCCAGCAGACCTGAATACGAGCCGGGCGAGAGGTTTGGCGGCACCTGTATGTTCATTCGCGGCATCAGCACCCTTGCCAGCGCGGCTGCAGCCATTAGGTATGAGCGGCCGGCAGGCGGGCTTGAGCCCATCATGGTATCCGGCTTTGGCCGGAAATTCTGTATTATTACCTCCTGTATGTTGCCGTGCCTCCCCGAGAGGCCTTGTATGGCGAAGAGTGAATCTACGAGCTCGCCTGGCGTCTCGCCCATTCCGACCAGCAGCCCTGTCGTCACAGGTATGCCGAGTTCTCCTGCGTTTTCAAGCACCCTCATTCTCTTGCCCGGCTCCTTGCTGGGTGCAAGATGGTGGGGCATGCCCCTCTCGGAGAGCCTGGGGCTTGCATTCTCCAGCATCAGCCCCATGCTGGCGTTGGTCTTTTGAAGATCGGCCATCTCGCTTCTACTTAGGTTGCCTGCGTTGGTATGGGGGAACAGGCCCCGCTCCAGGGCCATCTCGGAGCAGTGCACCAGGTATTCTGCCGTGCTGGCAAAGCCCTCTGCGTGCAGCCAGCGCCGCGCCTCCTCATAGCGCTCTTCTGGCCTCTCGCCTGTTACCAGCAGCGCCTCTGTACAGCGGAACCTTGCGGCCATGTCCAGCAGCACGCCAACGGCCCGCTTGTCCATCATCGAGGCGCCGGCCTCGCCGGGCTCGCGCTGGTACGTGCAGTATGTGCATGAATCCCTGCACAGGTTGACCAGGCTCACAAAGGCCTTTTTTGAGAACGTGACGGTGCGGCCGTGGTATTCCGCCCTGAGGGCGCGCGCGGCGGACATCAGCTTTCGCGGATCGTGCCCCGCGCCTTCCAGTATGTGCAGGGCGTCCTCCCTGGATATGGCGCGGCCTTCGAGGGCACCCGCAAGCGCCTCGGAACCTGGGATAAGCTGGCTCAACAAGGTGCAGCCGGCTCACATGTATTTATTTTTGTGTTATCGGCCGGGGCGCTCGTCGAGCAGCAGGGTAAATGTCCCGGACTTGCCGTCCCTGACCACCTCGACCATCATCTCGTCCCCGACTGACTTTTGCCTCTGCAGGTGTATCAGTATGTCGTCTATCTTCCTGACCTCGATCCCGTCCACTGCCACTATGATGTCGCCGCCCACGGGGCGCTCTATGCCTTCGATCATTACCGTCCCCGTCGATCCGCGGAGGCCGGCCTTGTGGGCCGGGCTGTCCTCTACCACGCTTACCACGAGGAAGCCCTTTGCCTCGCTTACACCGAGCACGCCGGCAAGGTCGGGATCAATGTCCCTTCCCGAGACTCCCAGCCACGGATGCTGGTACTCGCCGTCCCTGATTATGCTGGGGACGATCTTTGCCAGCGTTCTCGACGGTATCGCAAAGCCTATCCCGGCAAACTCGCCTGTGCCAGACTGGATTGCCGTGTTTATTCCCACTACTTCGCCCCTCATGTTGAGCAGCGGCCCGCCCGAGTTGCCCGGGTTGATGGCCGCGTCGGTCTGTATTACATCCGGTATCTGGAAGATCCCCGAGTTTGCTGGCAGCAGCCTGCCAAGCTGGCTGACTATCCCCGACGTCATGGATCCCGACAGCCCAAACGGGTTGCCTATGGCTGCTATCTGCTCGCCCACCTTTAGGTTCGACGAATCTCCGAGTAGCAGCGGCGAGGCGCGGTCCTCTCCGGCGTCGACCTTGAGCACCGCTATGTCCGTGTACGGGTCGTCGCCTACCACCCGCGCGATGTATGAGCTGCCGTCAAGAAATGTGACTATCACCCTGCCCCCGCTGTCCACTACATGCGAGTTGGTGATTATGTGGCCCCTTGTATCAAATACAAAGCCGGAGCCGACCCCGTTGGTATCAATTACCCTGCCTTCGCGCCGGACCTCCACCCTGACGGTGCCCGATTCTGTCCTCTCGAATATCTCTATCAGTGAGAGCTCCCCCGGAGGGGCAAGCTCTGCCGCCCCTGCAGTCCGGACGCCGTAGGATCCTCCCTGGAATGCAGGGGCCCCCTGTATGTAGGTGGTCGGCGCCTCCTGGGCGGGCTCTGCCGGCAGCGGGGCTATTACAAGGCCCATTACTACCAGCATGGCTGCCGCCCCTATGGCCCCGCCGAGGATCATGCCTGACTTTTCCAATGTGCAGAATTTGCCCCTGTTTAAGTAAAAACCTTGCTACACAATGATCGAGGATTATACCAGTAATCATAGTATGGACACTACTGATCATGTGGGCCTGCTTTAGTAAGGAGAGCGGGTGCACTACACCCTTTCTTGGGTTTGCCTTGACTCTGACTATCCCCTCCACCTCCGTCGTTATCATGAACCCTCTGTTGATATCCCGACCACTGCTGATTAACGCTATGTCTATACTACTGGACCGCTTGACTGCTGCATACACCCCTAACACATGCCCGAAAGACACTACTGCTTTCCCTAGGCCTCTAATATGCCAGTCTGTACTTGCCTTCCACCCCATTGTAGATGCCGTTATTTAACAAATTCATTGGGCAGTGTAATTTAACGTCTTTCGCTAAGTATTAATCACCTAGTGTTGTATAATTAATGTTGTGTAAAAATATAGATGAAGATCACCTGAGAAATTATATTTTCGTACACAAACTCGTGAATCCTAGCATAACGATGAATTCAATGCAAAATGTATTGGAAATATCTAATCAAAAATATATATTTCTAGAGAAAAAACTACCTGGTAGTCGAAGAACGAGATATGAATTAACAATAACTGAACCGGATTCATTGGGAAGGTTAAATTATAAAGAAAACATAGACAAGGAATTCTGGTCAGATGTAATATTATCAATAAACCTAGTGGCGAAGAATGTTGTTGTACGAGATTACGAAATTAATCCTCAGCACCTAAATGTCCAGAATAAACATGAGTCGATTTCTATCATCCAAAAAATAAATAAAATGATTCATATATCCACAACTGATAAACTACCCTTTTCTGATTCTGTAAGTATTGATCTCAGCACTCCTGAAAAAATTATTGAAGATGAGATTTATTACATCCTCAAATTAATATCTGAATTTCGTCTTAAATATTACACATTTGAAACTACATGTTCCAAACTTAAATTATACAATATAAAATATTCTCTGGATCGATATTATTCTGCCATGCATGGCAACGATCGAATATCAATTTTCAGAGATTTGTATAATTCATTAGAACTGGCTATGGGTTACGATGAGAAAAACCCTCGAGGAGAACGCTATGATAATAAAGTATTTGATAAAATTAATACAAATAAAAAAGATGTAGAGTCATGGCGAAATCTTAATAACGAATTAAAACACGGTAACAACGTATCTCATCCTACGATTTGTAATGATGGCACTATCGCTCAAAAAATTGAGAATCTGCGTCTTGCAGCCCAAGCTGGTATTTCTTATGCGTTAACAAATTTTAAGAATGTTTCGTGAGTTATAGGCAATAAGTTTGGTATGTATAGCGCCCACTATCTACACCCTGATCGAGCCTTGCGCGTGGTCCTTCATGGAGTAGCTCCTGCCCCGCCAGCTAACAGACGAGCTGCTCTTTGCGTGCAACAGCCCGCTGGCAAAGCCTAGCGCCACCACCAAGCCGCCCAGGGGGCCTGCAGCAGCATAGCGCAGTCCAAGATGCAGCACCCTCGTCTCTATTGCCGCCCCGGCATATGCCATGCAGGATGCTGCAAGCGAGAACGCAAAGAGCGGTACAGCCGAGGGGACCCATGCCAGCTGCATGGACGAGTATACCAGGAGGGCAAAGGGCATGAACAGTATGAATAGCACCGCAAAAAACGCGCCCACCCCGGTCCGGGGGCTCTGCAGGTACAGCGGCACCATGAGCCTCTTGAGCGCGTTCCACAGTGTCGACGGGTCCCTTGCCCAGACCGCATCCACCAGGTGGTCGCCCATGACCATCCTCATGGGCCGGCCCGACTCCTTTACCTTGCTGCCAAGCGCCCCGTCTTCTATTATCTCCTGCTTGACCCCCTCGTGCGTGCCCACCGCCTCGTACGCCTCTCTCTTTATGACAAAAAAGCTGCCAAAAAAATAGCCCGTCTTTTTTTTGGGATCGTTTACGCGCACAGCAGAGAACCTCGTATGCAGGAATACAGTAATCATCGGGAGTGTCACCCGCGTCCAGAACTCTGGGCAGATCATCCTGGGCGCGGCAGTCAGGGCGTCGAGGCCGCCTGCCATCAGCTGCGCCACCGCCATCGAGACCACCCCCGGGTCGTGCCTTGTATCAGAATCCGTAAAGAGCAGCAGGTCGCCGCCTGCCTTTGCATACCCCTCCATGCAGGCCCAGTTCTTGCCCATCCACCCCTCCGGCTTGGGCCTCGCCGTAACGTGCACCACCCGAGGGTCCTTTGCCGCATACGACTCTATTATCTCCCCCGTGCCGTCGTCCGATGAATCGTCCACCGCTATTATCTCATAGTCGGGATAGTCCTGCATGATGAGCGATTCGAGGCACCTGCCGATATAGTCCCTCTCGTTTCTAGCCGGCAGTATTATCGATACGCGGGGCTGTGCGCCGCCCTTCCCTGATTCCCCCAATACAGGCGTCTTGCCCCTTGTAGACGCCATCGTCCACAAAAGAAACACCCACAGCCCTGCAGTGCCCACCATGGTGGCTGCAAGCGCATAGTTTGCCGCATCCAGTGCGATATTCAGCGCTCGGCCTCCTCCTTTATCAGGTGCAGGGCGCTCTCGGTGCCCTTCCGCACATGCCTTCCAACTATGCCGCTAAACGGCCCTATCATCCCGCCCATCTTTATGTTCCAGATGGCGCGCAGCGCCACCGCGCCGTCGCGGGGCTCCAGCTCGACTCTTTTTGTGCCCTTTATCATGCCGCCGGTAAACAGCACGTCTATGCTCTCGCGGGGCGTGATGGTCACATCCTGCGTGCACTTTTTATCGCCAAATGCAAGGGTGACCTCCCTGCTTATCCTGCCGCCGTCGGCAGATATGTTGCGCACCTCCTTTGTGCCCTTCCAGAACTTTGGCTCGTTGTCTATATCGGAGACTATCTCCCATACGCGCTCCAGCGGCGCCTCTATGAGTACCTCGGATCTTATCTCGGCCACATGCGCGGCATGGCAGGTTAATATATTAGACTTGTTTAGTGTATCCGGCTGTAAGGGGCAGTATGCCAATGGGGGCAGTAACTCCGGCTCCCGGCATGGTGCCATTCTTCCCTTACAGTCGCTTTATTCTATTAGGCGCCGATTTCGGCAAAATATAAAAAGTTTCCAGCTCGTCTTATATAGCGCGGGGCTGAGGGCCTCACTCGTATATCATCAGGTCTTTTTCTTCCAATAGCGCGTGCAGGTTGTTGACCGACCTGTATACATCGGGCTCCTTCTTGGCGCCCGTGCAGACGAGCTTGCCCGACGAGAAGAGCAGTATGACCGTCTTTGGGTCGAGCATCCTGTGTATGAGCCCGGGGAACTGTTCAGGCTCGTACATGCTGCGCGGGAGGGTCCTTGCGGCCTGTTCCAGGTGGATCTTGCCTCCGAGGTTTATCGACGCGACAATGTTCTGTATCTCGACGACCGCCTCTTTTTTGACCTTTATGCCGCCCTTGCGCAGCTTTTGCACGACGGTCTTTACGGCCTTTCTTGCCATCTCTTCGGACTTTGAGCCCGTGCAGACCATCTTACCGGAGGTGAATATCAGGGTCGCCGTCTTGGGGCTCTTGAGCCGGAAGACGAGCCCCGGAAACTGATCGGGGTGGTACTCCACATCGGGGAACGTCCTGGTTATCTCGTTGAGGTCCATCTTCTGGTCGACAGAGGCCGACGCCACCACGTTCTCCACGCTGATTATGGGCTTTGTCTGCGGCATTTATGGGATCCCTTATCCACTATAATAAAAAGCCTTAAGCGGATTCACGCCCCGCGGGCCGCGGCAGGGCGGTTGCCCGGAAGAAGGGCCTGTGGCCGCCGGGGGCGCCCTTCGAATGGTTTAATTTGGAAGCGGCGGACCGCCGCCCGTTGGATCTTGGGTGGCTCGGGATGGAGGAGCTCTTTGGCTCCGACACTGACGCCCTGATGATGCTCGTCTGGATAATACCAATCATACTCTTTGTGTTCTACGGGCAGCGCATACAGCTGTATGTCACCTCCAACCAGATAAAAAAAGACGTGGCGAAACTGCTGAAATACCGCGATGAATCAGAGGGGGCGCTTGCAGAGTTTGCCGGCGGGCCCGGGGGCATGTCAGGCCTGCTGGATTATTTCACCATAATGCCCGTAGATATGGACCCGGCGGGGATTGTGCCCAAGCTGCGGCACATAGTAAGGTCCAGGGAGGATCTCACCCGGGCGCGCGTAAAATCGATGCATCCCGGCGCGGATGAGCTTGAGATATCGAGAATGCTCACGCTGCTCGAGATAGCGTCCGTGCTGCGCCTGCTGCACAAGACGGTAAACCACCTGTACCTTACGGCCAAGAGGCAGAACAACTTTCCCCTGATACTGCCGCTGCAGATGGCCCTCCCGTTTGTGATGGAGCAGGCCGAGGCGTTCCGGGACGCCGTCCCCGCCTTCCGGGCGGGCCAGCCCGTCGGCGACGGGATAGGGCCCATGGTGGTGGGCAGGATGATGCTGGGCGCCGCAAAGAACGAGGCCGCGTTTCAGACAGTGTGGGCCGAGGCAAAATCAGAGGGCCGCTGGCTGTACCTCCTCAAGGCCCGCGGACCTGAATCGACCGTGGGGCGCCTCGGCGAGGCGGCAAAGTCCATCATCGAGCAGCGCAGGCCCGACGCGGTCATAATGGTCGATGCCGCGCTCATGATGGAGGGCGAGGAGTCTGCGTCAGTTGCACGGGGCTTTGGGGCGGCGATAGGCGGGCTGGGCATAGAGCGCTTTGAGATAGAGGAGGCGGCAGCTGCAGCCGGCATACCCGTCTATTCGATAATAGTAAGGCAGTCCGCAAAGGAGGCCGTCGGCCTGATGCCAAAGAGCGTGGCCGAGGCGGCAGATGGTGTGCGCGTGCAGCTGCTCGAGATGATCCGAGACAGCACAACAGAGGGGGAGGCGGTGCTCGTCATTGGCGTGGGGAACACGGCGGGGATCTCGCAGTGAAGCACAAAAAGCCCGCCGTGCCATATACGGTCGAGCGATGCGGCTCGTGCGGCAGGGATGAGAAGCGGCTGTTCCGGGAGGGCGATGTGGTGTTTGCCGCCGCCGGAAGCTGCACCTGCGGGGGGAAGATGACCATCGAGATGATATTCGGCGAGGCGCAGGGCTAGGGCGCGGCCATTGTGGTCACCGTCACGCCGTCGTCCCTCGGGATGAATGTGTGCTCGGCCTGCGCCACCCTTTCGCCGTTGGCCTCTACCAGCACCGGGTAGGCGCGGACCGCCTTTTTTCCTATAAGGATGTCAAGCAGCTCCCTTGCGCGCGGCTCCTCCCATTCGCCCACCAGCCAGCGCAGGGCAAAGGGCAGCATGTTAAAGTTCTCCCAGATGTAGTTGAGCATCCTGTCGGCTTCCGCGTCCTTGGTTCTTTTTCTTGTGGCCAGCGCGTATATGTTCTTGGTCCTGCCCTCCCTTACAAACCCGAGGCCGTCGCCGGTTGTTACAAACGGCTCGCACGCGTACGCGTCGGAGCCGGACAGGCGGAACGATCCCAGGGACAGTATGTTGGGGATTGACCTGCCGGCGTGTATCGTATACCTGTCCAGCGAGTGCCCGCTCAGGTTTGCTATCGGCTTGCAGCCGTGCCGCTTGATCACGCCCTCGATGGCCCTGCCTATGTCCCTGGACTTTACGCCTTCTTTTATCATGGCCATGGCCCCTTTGAGGGCATCCTCTGCCGCCTCTACCAGTCCGTCGTATCTGGGGTCGTAGTTTACGGTGACGGCTGTATCCGCTATGAAGCCGTTTATCTGCGCGCCAAGATCGATCTTTACGAGGTCGCCCTCCTTTATGGCCAGCCCGTCGCCCGGCTCGGCTGTATAGTGAGCGGCCACCTCGTTTATGCTGGTATTGACTGGAAACGCGCACTTTGCGCCGCGCCTGCGTATCTCGCCTTCGATCTCATCGCATATCTCGCTGACGGTCCTTCCCACCCAGTCCTTTGACCTTGCCATCTCGCGCACCTCTGCGGCGATGGCGCCTGCCTTGACATAGTCTGCGGTCTCCACGCCCCGAATCCCATCCTGCATTCAATTAAATCTGGCTCTGTCCAATATAGGTGCCGTGGATCAAAGAGTGGGCAAATGACATGGGAATCTTCCAAATTCCGGATCGCCCTGTGCCGTATAACCCCCTGTCCAAACGGGGCACGCTGCCTTCAGCCAAATCCACGCGCAGTGTAAACACTCACAAGCACCGGCACGCCACAGTTACATCGTATCACAACCCGGCCCGCGCGTACAATGAAACATGCCATACTCCTGATCGCACTGCTGATACCTGCGGGAATGGCCCTGGCGCAGCAGGATACCGGCGTAGGCGCCCCCGCGGATAAACTGGACATAATCCCCGACGACCAGACTGTGGGACCCGTAGGCATAGTCAACGAGCTCGAGAGGGGCCACAGCGCCATAACCACCATCATGGAGGATACCTCATCCGCCATAGCCAATACCGGATACGCGGACGAGAAGATATTCTACGAGATGGTATACGTGGACTATGACAACGAGACGCTGGTGGTCTGGCTGGACCCCGCGCAGTCCTATGACCCTCCCACGATATCGGACATACAGGAGGATGCCGGCGTTATAATACCCGTGGAGATAATCTTTGGGATAGTCATACCCGATGCCTTGTCGCGCGAGGCCACGCCGTGCCCGCCAGACGGGGAGGACCATCTCTGCTACTATTGGGGCAGGTATATCACGAGATGCCTTCCCGAGAGGACGACCAGCCGGTGCACTACATACACGACTATAATCAACGATTATGGATATGAGGTGCCGGTCATGCTTGATCCGGCAACCCTGGACTTTGACAACGACGGCATACCCAACAGCGTGGACCAGTGCATATACACAGCCGAGACAGTAAACCAGTACCAGGACACCGACGGATGCCCCGACACGGCGCCCGTCGTCTTTACACCGCCTCCGGCATCCTCGGATGACGTCATATTCTCGGACGACTTTGAGGGCGGCCTCTCGGCCTGGACCGTCGAGGGCAACTGGGAGAGCAAGGTATCAGATGAGCTGCAGCGGTACCCCGCGGACTGGCCCGACGACAACCTGGTGGCAGAAGCGGACGGCCGCTGTTCGGACTGTACAATGGAGCTTGCCAGCGCCTTGGACCTCTCCTTATACAAGTCCGCCACGCTGAGCTTTGACAGGTTTGTGGACGATGCTATGGACGATGACGAGTACCTGAAAGTGGAGCTCTCCGACGGCGCATCGTGGGCCACCATTTTCGAGTGGAGCGAGGACGAGGGCTCGGCTGATGACGTGTGGCATCCGGAGAGCTATGATCTGGCGGACTATCTCGGGTCTGACTTTTCACTGCGATTCTCGGCCGACCCGTCAAGCAGCTCAGAGGACGTCGGCGTGGACAATATCAGGATCAACGGGACGCTCCATGACACGTCCGTGCGGCCGGAGGGGACTGTAATATTCTCGGATGACTTTGAGGGCGGCCTCTCGGCCTGGACCGTCGATGGCGACTGGGAGAACAAGGTATCAGATGAGTATCTGCGGTATCTCGAAGGCTGGCCCGACGACAACCTGGTGGCGGAGGCGGAGGGCTCCTGCCCGGACTGCACGATGGAGCTTGCCAGTTCATTGGACCTCTCCCCGTACACATCAGCCGCGCTGCACTTTGACAGGTTCGTCGACAGGTCGCTCGACGATGACGAGTACCTGAAGGTAGAGCTGTACAGCGGCTCATCGTGGACTACAATATTCGAGTGGAGCGAGAACAACGGCTCGGCAGATGACATGTGGCACTCGGAGGGGTATCACTTGGGAGACTATCTCAGGTCGGGCTTTTCACTGCGGTTCTCGGCCGACCCGTCGACCAGCTCGGAGGAGGTGGCAGTCGATAACGTTAGGATCACGGGGACTCTCCGCGATGGGTACATGCCATCGCAAGACTCTGACGGCGACGGCGTTGCCGATGCGTCAGACTCGTGCCCCAATCAGGCCGGGAGCTCCGGCGACGGGTGCCCTGACCAGTGCGAGGCTACGGACTCCATGGCGGAGTCATGTCACTTACCAGATGGGTCTTTCCCGCAGCTTGGCGGCGATGCGGTTGAGTTCTTTGGGGGGGACAGACATATTGCTAGGTTGAGGAACAGTACAGGGGAGCTTGAGAATTATCCCGGCACGATAGCCACCGGGGCCTACAACCAGTCTCATCATGGCGTCGTCGTTGCGGCACACAGCATTGAGGAACGTTATGGAAAAACTTTCTTTGTCCATAACATAGAAAGCAGAGAGGATGGGACAATAAAATACCTGTCGAATAAGCACGGGACACTACGCAATGGTGGGAATATTGATGCTGCTTTTATACCCATAACGGTATCAGATATTACCGTGGGCAGCAAGGTGAGGGCGCACAACGGAACGGTAACCGAGGTGGCTTGGGGGAGGCTGGCAGACGTAGAACGCCTGGAGGAAATTACGATCTACGGCTGGTACAACAACGGGCCCGGTATTCTTATGTACAAGAATGCCACACATCTTAGCTTCAGTGGTACATTGCGTAACATGGGAATAGGAATATATCCGAGTCAGGGGGGAGACAGCGGATCTGCCATAGTCCATCATGAGGGAGACGCAGCAAGCATAGTAGGCGTACACTGGGGGTCAACCTGTGTGTTTGATTCTAACTTCGAGGTCCCATCGCTGATTGATGTCCGCACGGATCTTAGTTTGTGTAACAACATTAGCGAGTATTATCATTATAAGATGTTCAGCGCTTGGGAGAATGTAGAAGATGGACTGAATCTAGTACGTCCGGAGTAAAAGTATCAGAACGCATATCCCGCCACACTCAATGGACGATGACTGACAACAATTTTGAACATGAATTAATTGCCTTTAGATGGTCAGTGGTCATATGTCTAGGATTCCTGCCATATCCGAATGCTCCCTGAAAACCAAGTTTGAATGCACAAGAGCTGCCAAGGCGGGCCCACATATCATGGATTCTGCTTATACAACCAGAATGCCTACTGTGCGCATTGGTCCATCCGAAAGCCACACCCGATAACCACACATCTCGGTGATTTTTTCCACACCTGAACCTGTATATCCGCCTACACCTTGGGCATGTCTTTTATATACGTCCAGCGAAGATCGCCTCCAATGGACGTGCAGATAATTGTCACCATGTCCATCTTTGTACCGCTTGCAGTTTCCACACACCATCACCAGCACAATTTAGCGTGCCGGGTGGTCGTCCGTTGAGGAAGGCGTACCTTGCGGCTGCAGCCGCGGCAGTGGTGGCCGCAGCAGTTGGATACGTGGTACTGCCGGCATCCGACACACGGGACACCCCGGAGCCCGTAGAGATGGGCACTTCGGAGCTCGCCGGGACAGGACCTACTGACCTTGCTGGCCTACCCGTGGTCAGCGCCTCGGAGATAGAGTCCGCTGTCATCCCGCAGGAGATAGCCGATTCAAACAACGGCTTTGCCGCCGACTTTTACAGGCAGGTCTCCGGAGAGGAGGGAAACATCTTCTTTTCACCGCTTGGCATGTACGCCGCGTTCTCGATGCTATACGAGGGGGCCGGTGGCGAGGGGGCCAAAGAACTAGAGGATGCCTTCGGCTTTGAGCCCGACGCGCGGGCGCGCCATAACATGACGGCGCATGTGATGGCGTCTATAAACCGCGACAACCCGCACGCCGAACTGGTAATGGCAAACGCGCTGTGGCCCTTTGTAGGTGAGATATCGCCGGGATACCTTGACGTCGGCCGCAGTACATACCTTGCCACCATAGAGAACCCGGGGGAGGACCCGATAGATAGAATAAACGGGTGGGTGTCGGATGCAACCAACGAAAAGATACCGGAAGTAATAGACGAATTGAATCCATACACAGTACTTGTGATTACAAACGCGATATATTTCAAGGGGGCATGGGTAAAGCCGTTTGCTCCGGAGTATACACAGGAGAATGAATGGCACGGGCCCTCCGGCGGGTCGGCGGAATACATGTATGCCAAGGACCGGTTCAGTTATGCAGAATATGACGGGCTGCAGGTGCTCAGGATGCCGTACGAGGGAGACCGGCTGTCCATGGTGGTGTTGCTGCCGGAACCCGGAGGCATGAGGGAGCTGGAGGAGTCACTGTCGGCAGGACAGATGCGCGAGTGGACTGGTGGATTGAGTGAGAGGGACGTGGACGTATTGCTGCCAAAGTTTACCGCATCTACAAGATACGACCTGAAAGAGCACCTGCTTAACCTTGGCGTGAACCACATATTCAAGGAGGGTGCCCTTAATGGCATTACATTGTTTGCCTTCGTGTCAGATGCCGTACATGTCGCGTTTGTAGATGTAAACGAGGAGGGGGCTGAGGCGGCCGCCGTCACACGCATCGATGGGGTAGTAGAGTCCGGGATCATGTCCAACAGGTTCGTCGCGGACCGCCCGTTTCTATTCCTCATACAGGACGATGAGAGCGGAACCATCCTCTTCATGGGTAGGGTGTCGGAGCCCTGACGGTGGGTCCACCCTTGATACCAGTGGGCTTGACGCGGGACACTATGGGTACCATTGTACGATCTTTCCGTGGATGATGGGCTCGTTTGAGATACGGGAGCCGTGACCGTGCCGTTGCGCGAAACGGACATCCTATTTTTGCCCGCGTTGACCCGCCGCCTGGACCATTTCAGAGTGCGCCCCTGTATGGATGGCAAGGCATGAAATCAAGGCGCAATGGGAGCGGTTCAAAAGATTTGGGCGAGGATTCTCATGTCATTTGGCTGCCCACTCTGATCCGTGGCACCCATACTGGACAGAGTCTTAAATCTTCAGGCTTAAATTGGGGTGGACGGCGCCGCAGCGCTACCGGGACCGTAGTCTAGCTTGGCATGATTCTGGTTTTGGGTACCAGAGGCCGCAGGTTCAAATCCTGCCGGTCCCACCAGCCGCGACACGCCGCGCGGCAGCCGCCGCTGTTCTGTGCCAATAACTTTATACTAAACGGTCAGGGGGTCGAATCATGCAGAGATCCGCCATGATAATAGGCGCCATCGGGGTCGCAGTGGGCATATCGATCGGCCTCGCGGTGGGATTCTCTTATACGGCGACAGATGCGGCCGCCCCGGCTGCCGCCCCCGAACAGGCCATGGAGCGCATGGGCCCCTCGGGGACCATAGACATAGGAGTGGTGCTGCCGGCCACGGGCGACCTCTCGTCGCACGGGTATGACAACGGGCTGGCTGCAGAGCTTGCACTCGTCGACTTTAACCGGTATCTAGACGAGATAGACGCCGGGTGGGAGCTCAACCTGGTGGTAGAGGACAGCCAGGCAGACCCGATAGTCGCCCTTGAAAAGATCCAGTCGCTGAACTCCAAGGGGGTAAAGCTTGTGCTCGGTACAGAGACCAGTGCCGAGCTCCGCAATGTAAAGAGCTATGCGGAATCCAACGGGATGCTGCTCATATCGCCGTCAAGCACCTCCCCGGCGCTGGCCATCGATGACAACATATTCCGGCTCGTCCCCGATGACACCCAGCAGGGCAGGGTGTTGGCCCGCCTGCTGCAGACTCAGGAGGTTACAGCGGCAATCCCCGTGTACAGGGGGGACGTCTGGGGCGACGGGCTGTACGAGTCGACGAAGAGTTCGTTCGAATCCTTTGGCGGCACATTCGACGAGGGGATACGCTATTCCCCGGAGAGCACAGTATTCTCCACAGAGGCGCACCTGCTCAACGAAAAGCTCGGGGTATACCTGCAGGACAGGCCCGCCTCCGAGGTGGCAATAATAATGATAGGCTTTGAGGAGGCGGTCCACTTTTTCAACGCGGCAAGCTCCTATGACGACCTTTCGACCGTACTGTGGATCGGCACGGACTCTCTTGCCAACAACGGCCAGCTGACCGAGGACCCGATCACGGCCGAGTTCGTGGAAGGCGTGGGCTTCATATCTGCCCAGTTTGCGGCTTCCCAGAACGACCAGCACGACCACGTCAAGGAGGTGCTCACGGAACAGATAGGCTCATCGCCCAACAACTATGCATATTCATCATACGATTCAGTGTGGCTGTTCGGCATGAGCATACTCCAGCTGCAGACGGACGACCCGGGGCTGATAATGGAGGCGCTCCCGACTGTTGCCGAGCACTATTCGGGCAGCCTGGGGACGATAATACTCAACGATGCGGGGGACCTGGCGGTCTCCGACTATGAGCTGTATTCCATACGCGACGGGGAGTGGGTGTTCTACGGCCTGTACAAGGCCGAGACCGGCGAAATAATCACATGATACAGATATCAGACGTAACAAAGAGCTTTGGCGGCAACAAGGCGGTGGATGGCGCCACCTTTGATGTCGAGCCCAACAAGGTAAACCTGCTGATAGGCGCCAACGGCTCGGGCAAGACCACGATAATAAACATGATATCGGGCCTGCTGCACCCGGATTCCGGCAGCATCACCGACGAGGGCGCGGACATAACGCACTATACGCCGGACAGGATATACCACAGGGGGATAATGCGCACATTTCAGACGCCGCGGCTATTTGCCGAGCTGTCGGTAATGGAGAACATGCTAATGGCGGCAAAGATAGATGAATCGTTCCGGCACGCGCTGCTCCCGTCTAAGTGGTCTGCCGCCCAGCGGGAGGCGCGAAAAAAGGCCACAGAGATACTGGAATCGCTGGGGATGGGCGAGCTTGGCGGATCCCTTGCGTACAACCTGTCGGGCGGGCAGATAAAGCTCCTCGAGCTGGCAAAGGGGCTGATGGCCCGGCCCCGCACGATACTGCTAGACGAGCCGATAGCGGGAATAGCGCCCGCGCTTGCGCACAAGATATTCAAGACGATAAGGGGGCTTGCGGCATCGATGACTTTTTTGATTGTCGAGCACCGCCTGGATATTGCCCTGGGCTACTCCGACAGGGTGATAGTGCTTGATGACGGCAGGGTCATAGCGGTGGATGCGCCAGACCATGTATTGAGCAACGAAAAAGTGGTAGAGTCCTACCTGTAGGGGGATCATGGCCGTAATATCCACAAAATCCCTGCACAGCGGGTACGGCAAGAAGGTGATTTTGCAAGGTGTGGACTTTGAGGCAGGCAACGGCATAACTGTCGTGGTGGGCGCAAACGGCTCTGGAAAGAGCACGGTCCTAAAGTCGATGGTCTCGCAGTGCGATATAATGTCGGGCTCGGTCATGCTAGAGGGCAGGGAGATAACGGGGATGAGGCCGCACCGCATAGCCAGGATGGGCGTATGCTATATGCCGCAGAGAAGCAACGTATTCCAGGAGCTTACCATAGCGGAGAACCTGGCCATATCAAGCGGCAGCTCGTCTGCCGCGCTGGATTTATTCCCGGAGCTGGACCAGGGGAGGGGCCGCAAGGCGTCGCAGCTCTCAGGCGGCCAGCGGCAGATGCTAGCTATGGCCATGGCCGTGACTGCCCACCCGAAGGTTCTGCTCTTCGACGAGCCTACTGCCGCGCTGTCCCCAAAGAACGCAACTGCAGTCTTTGCAAAGATACGGGAGGTGCAAAAGGCGCTGGGCACGTGCGTTGTCCTGGTGGAGCAGAATGCGAGGAGCGCGCTCGAAATCTGCGACAACGCGTACCTGCTGGTCGGGGGGACGGTCCGGTATACGGGCCCGCCAGCCGAGCTCTCGGCAGATCTGCGCTCGTACCTGGGGGTATAATGGCGTACGACATACTCGCCCTGGACGCGATAATCTACGCCTGCATACTGGCAGTGCTCTGCACCGGGCTGACTCTCACATACAAGATAACCCGGGTGCCCAACTTTGCACACATGTCGTTTGCGATTCTGGGCATGTATGTAGTATTGGTGGTGACAAAGATAGCAGGCCTCGGCCCCTACTATTCGCTCCCGCTCTCGTTTGCGGCATCGGGGGCGCTGGCCCTTGTGTTATACTATGGGGTGATAAAGACGCTGCAGAAAAAAGGCGCGTCCTACCTTACGATAATGATAGCCACTTTGTCGTTTGACTTTGTAATGATAGGGATCCTCAACATAATTGCAGATGTGATATCCGAGTACCGGATAACCTCGAGGGAGTTTACGCTGCGCAGCTTTGACGGCGAGCTATTCGGGGCTCCCGCGGTCCTCACCGTCTCGCTTGCCATCATGGCGGGGCTGGTAGTCGGCCTGTACTATCTGCTGTACAGGACAAAGTTCGGCGTCTCGATGAGGGCCGCAATAGAGAACCGCTCGCTTGCAGAGACTGTCGGCATCAACACGAATATGATGTTCGGCTTTTCATGGTTTCTCAGCGGGGGCCTTGCCGGGCTGGCAGGCGTCCTGCTGGCGCTGTGGTTCCAGGGCGATCCGTCTCTTGCGGCTATCATGATCCCGAGCGTCTTTGCGGGCAGCATAGTGGGCGGCTTTACGAGCATATACGGGGCGATACTCGGGGGCGTCCTGATAGGGGTCTCTGAGATATTCGGCACGGGCCTGCTGGCATCGGCGACAGGCGCGTGGGTGGTGGCGTACAGGCCGGTGGTCGCGTTCATATTCATAGTGGTGACGCTGCTCGTGCTGCCAAACGGCCTTGCAAGCCTGAGGAGGCGCGCATGATCCCCTCTGAGATAATTTTCATATCGGATCTTGTGGCGATCTTTGCGATATACCTGATAATCAACCTCTCGCTGAACCTCGAGTTCGGCTACGGGGGCGTGCCGAACTTTGGCAAGGTGCTCGCGGTGGCGGCGGGCGCGTTTGTAGTCCCGATGGTCACGCTCAGCCTGCTTGGAGCTGCTCTCTCCGTTGATTCGTCGGGGGACAACCTGGCTGTGGTCGACGAGATCAACCGCGGCCTTGCCGCCGAGCCGCTGCTGGGGGTGGGCGTCTTTGCAGTTGCCGCCATTGCGGCCATGGCAGCAGGCGCCGGCCTCGGGCTTGTATCTGCGTATCCCGCGGTCAGGCTGCGCGGCGACTACCTTGCGATAACTCTGCTGGCATTTGGCGAGATAATACGGATAGTCGGAATAAACTATGAGCCGCTGGTGGGGGGCACACTGGGCGTCTCCGTGCCGGACGTGCTCTCGTTTGTGCCCGACGACCTGAGGTTTGCCTCTGCCAGCGTGGTGCTGGCGGCAGTTGCCGGCGTGGTCTACCTGCTGGTCTCGCGCTTTACGCGCTCGCCGGTCGGCAGGCTGCTGCGCGCCACCCGGGACGACGAGGTGGCGCTCCAGTCGCTTGGCAGGGATCCCGCCAAAGTGCGCATAAAGGTTCTGATGCTCGCCGGAATGATAGGGGCGCTCGGGGGGATGATGTACGCCTCCTATGCGGAGGGGGTCATAGCATTCGGATATAACAGGCTCAACTGGACGTTTCTGCCCTTTGTAATGGTGATAGTGGGGGGCCTTGCAAACAACAAGGGCGTGCTGCTGGGCACGTTCATATTCGTGGTGATAAGAAAGCTCGTGGTATACTACAACGACAACTTTGAGGGGTTTGTCCCGTTCGATATAATATGGCTCGACTACCTGCTGCTAGGGGGCCTCATGCTGGCCGTGCTGCTGTTCCGGCCCAAGGGTATACTGCCGGAGCGGCCGCAGTAGCCGCGGCACCTGCAGCCGCGGCCCCGCGTACACCATTCCTGCACAACTCTTTTATCAAATCCGGCCGTACACGGGTTGATTGAAGTTCATAAGGAGGGATCTTATCCTGCTCGGGGCCACAGGGATGATAGTGACGGGAACATGGCTGTACATCGGCCCGTTCGCTCTGGGCGTGGGCGCCGGCATATTCTTTGCCATCAAGGGCATAGCCTCCAACAGGCAGGCTGCCCTGAACAAGAAGGTGGGAGAGGGCATATGTGCGGAATGCGGCGAGCTCATCAAGGATGGAAAGTGCCCCCAGTGTGCCGGAGACTCAAAGAGTTGACGGAATTACCCCAACGGCTCAACTTTTGCGCCGCAGGGCCTTAAAATGGCCTGTACCGGAGCCGCACTCAGAGGGGCTGGCATGAAGGCATTGTACGCTGTCCTGGCACTGGGCCTTGTGGCGGCCATGGGAGGCGCGCACGCACAGTCCGGGCCGGTACACGTGGTGATAAACGAGGTGGACACAAACCCGCCGGGCAACGACGCGCTGCAGGTTGTAGAATGGGTGGAGCTGTACAACCCGTCGGCGTTCCCGGCGGACATAAGTGGCTGGACGATCAGCCAGGGGAAGGTCGGCGGGACGCTGACTATCCCGCACGGTACCGTCCTCGGGCCGTATGATCACGATGTATTCCACCACAAAAAGAACTGGTTTGCCGATTCGGGGGCCCAGGTGATCCTCCGGGACGCCTCGGATTTGCTGGTGGACAGGACGCACCGCCTGTACGACCGGGACAACGACCGCTCCTCGTGGCAGAGGACATACGACGGCCTAGACACGGGATCTTCTGGCGACTGGAGTTTCGCGAAAGCGTCGGTCGGCAACTCCAACGGGGAGCGCCCCGAGGTAAAACAAGAGGGGACGATTCGTGTAACGCTCGATACCGGCAAGAGCCAGTACGTCTTTGGCGAAAAGGTCCGTGTGCACGGGGCGGTCTCAGAGTCAGTATTCGTCGAAAAGCCCACCTTTGGCGTTGCTACGGTAAACCTGGTGGTGCTCGGGCCCGGGTACCGCGGCGCATTTTCACTGTATCCTGACTTTAACCTAGAGTTTGAAGAGGTCATAAGCCTGCAAAAGGCGGTGGGTCTGAGGACCGGCGAGTATCTTGCCACAGTCGAGTACGCCGGGGCCAGGGCGGATGCATCATTTTCAGTAGTCGAGCCGGAGGATGCAGAAGAGATCGAGGCAGAAGGCGCATTATCGATATCATTTGACGAGGAATTCTACATACCGGGACAGACCGCCACGATTACGGCGAGGACCTCGGAGATAACCCAGTACGCGGGGCTCAAGTTCCAGGTAGAAGACCCTGAAGGGGTGAACGTGCTGCGGGGCACGCTGTACCCCGATGCTGCCGGCAGGTTTGCCACCACCATGTTCATGGATACGGTGGGGCCAACGTTTGGCAGGCATGTGATTACAGCCGCATACGGGGGAGAGGCGGCATCCTCTTATTTTGAGCTGACAGAAGAGGCCATAGAGGACCGCCCGATATCGCTATACCTTGACGGCGGGGTATATGCACCGGGCGATACCGTCGAGATAACGGGCAGGCTCAACAACCGGTATGTATTCTCGCTGGACGTGGAGATACAGCAGGTGGGAACAACATCCCTGGACACTGATTCGTCAAGGCTTGCAAAAGAATCGGGCGCCGTGCGCCTGGAGGGGGACAGCACCTTCAAGTATGAATACGAGATAGGCAACAACCCCGACAGGCTGGGCGAGTACAGGGTGAGGATATCAAAGAACGTGGGCTCGGCGGAGGCGTTCTTCCAGGTGGTGGAGGACCCGGTCGCGTCCTTTACGGATGCTGCAGCCCCCCTGACCGTCTATACAGACGAGGTCACCTACGAGCAGGGCTCGCGCATATCGATATACGGCAAGGTAAACAGGATGATCCCGCTGAGCAGCTACCAGACTGATCTTGTGGAGATCAGCATGTCTGGCTCGGAGGGCAAGCTCGGCTACGATAGGCGCGTCTCGTCCATCGAGCGCGAGAATGTAGAGTATACGCTCACTGCGGTGCCGGACATAGCGGGCAACTACCGGATAGAGGACACATTGTACAGCGCGATATACCCGCCCGGCGAGTATTCGATACGGGCCTCGCACGCGGGGGGAGAGCACACTGCAAATGCCAGGTTTGCCGTGACCGACCCGCTCGACTTTGAAGGCCAGTACAAGTTTGAGATAAACTCCGAGGTGCTCGGCCTCGGCGAGGAGGTCATCGTCAGGGGTATATATCCCGGGGCCGTCAAGGGCAGCGGCATCGACATCATACTGTACAGGCCCGACGGGGATACCGACAGGTTCGGCACACTGGTGGACGACTCCAAGTTTTCGTGGTCCTGGAGGACGCCCATAGCCGAGAAGGAGCACCGCATCACCAACGACAGGATCCCGCAGTCGAGCAACTACGGGGTGTACAGGGTGGCATTCTCGGCGGACTCGTGGAGCGAGAATATCTTCTTTAAAGTCTCGCCCAACCCGGAGGCCGACACTCTTGGCGTGGCGCCGCTGGAGGTCTCGACCGACAAGCCTGTCTACCTTGCAGGCGAGGAGATGGTCATATCGGGAGTGGCCCAAAAGAACGAGCTCGGCGCGGCCAGCTTTGAGCGCGCCGAGTCCATTGTAAAGCAGGCTGTGTGGCCGTACAAGGTGGTCTACTCGCTGTTCCTTGAGCTTGACGGGGGCGGCAACTTTGGGACTGTCCTGGACCTGCCGGCGACCATATTCGACGGGACATACCGGGTGGACACCTCATACGGGGGGCACAGCGTCAGGATTCCATTCGAGGTGGTAAACGAGCTCCAGTATGGAGATGGGCTGCCACTTGAGCTTATCCTCAGCTCCGACCGCTCCGAGTACCGGCCAGGCGAGACTGTAAACATAACGGGCCGCCCAAACAAGCTGGTGTATCTTTCCCAGGTGGACATCACTGTTGTAAGCGAGAGCCAGGACCGGGTGACCTGCGGGATACAGATCTGCGGGACGACGGGCACGACAGAGCCGGTGGTCCCGACGGCCTCGGGAACGTTCAGCTACTCGTATAGAATACCGCCCGGCGCAGAGGCCCTGGGCGGATATGAGATCCTGGCCGATACCGACTTTGGGACGTACCACCTTGCGTTCAACGTGACAGAGGCGCCCCCCGTGCAGGAGCCGGTGGGCTTTGAGCACCGTGAGACGGAAAAGTTCAGGTCGACTGACAATATGACCCGGATATCTGCCGTGCCCGTCATCTCCGGCGGAATAGAGCTGATGCCGCGCACCATACAGGGCACGCTGATCACGCCGGACCGCGGCGAGGAGTCGGCGGTGAACCTGCGGGTCAGCGCGGCAGGCATCTGCGTGATAGGCGACGGGTGCGCCGTATCCGGACCCACGAGGGACCGGGGCACCGTATACGCTATAGTAGAGGTGGACGGAAGGGACTACCAGGTGAGGTACAGCGGGGCCGACGTCCAGTTTGAAAAGTTTACCGTTCTGCCCGCGGAACCTGGGGACTTTATACACGTAGAAGACTGGGATGTAGAGATTGAGAAGGAAGACCAGGTATCCTTGTTCTACCACAGGATAACGCGCGTATCTCCATAGACACAAATACCGCGCAGTATTCCTGAGGGGAATGCGCGTCTGCGTCGTGCTGTACGGTCAGGATGATCCAAAAAAGTGCACTGCCGCCAGGCTGGCGCGCTCGGGCCTTGCAAGGGCGGTCAGGAGGCCCGCGCGCAATGCTATATTGCTCGACCCGTTTGCACCCCGGGTATTGCTCCCGCCTGACGCGGGCCTCGGGCCCGTCACCTGCATAGACTGCTCGTGGAAGAAGGCGGGGGAATCGTTTGCACCGGGGATGCCGGGCACGCGCCGGAGGCTCCCGCCGCTGCTCGCAGGCAATCCTGTCAACTATTCGCGGCAGAACATGCTGAGCACCGCCGAGGCGCTGGCTGCCGCCCTGTACATACTTGGAAGGCGGGCCCGGGCAGAAGAGATGATGGACAAGTTCAGGTGGGGGCACACGTTTCTTGAGCTGAATAGGAACCTGCTCGACGAGTATGCGTCAATGCGCGACGAATCAGAGATAGGGCCTGTTTTGCGCGAGTACGGGCTGCGGGAAGTGCCCCCTCCTGCCGACGGGTCCCGGTGATGCCGGTGTGGCTGCCTGCCGGGCGGCGTGCGCGACGCAAAGCCAAAAGTGATTGCACGGATTAGCGATTACGAGGTGTTAGATGAGACGTTAAACGTGTATGTCAGTTCGAGCATGGCCATGTCGGCAAGCGTGGAACTGAGTGGCACGGCTGCAAACGCCGTGCCATTAGCGCACGTGCTGTTCGACGGGCCTGTGGCATTGGCACATATCACTACGGCGGTAATCGCTGTGTCTACTGCTATGGATACCCCACCGGTAAAGTTGAGCGGGCCCAAGGTTGCTATGTTGTCATCACTAACATCAACATTGCCGTCGATACGCAGGCATGGGCCGGAAGTCCCCTCATTGCTGGAGGCGATGCCGAGGTCGGCCAGGGCCGAATCCTCCATTATGGAGGAGTTTGTATTGCTAAGGCATATCCTGTTTATCCTCTCGTTGGCGGCCAGTGGTGCTCCACTGGTCGGGGTGCGGAAGACTGAATCTATTATGAGGTCCTCGCCGGCGTCCAGCAGACGATTGTGAACAGCCTGTGAGGATGTCACCTGCCCGGAAGAGTCCCTCTCGATGGCCTCCACCATGCCGTAGAACCGCGGCTCTGCGGTATTCTGCCCGGTCATTACCCCGGACGGGGCAAGCATGAGTGCCAGAACGGCCACGGATCCTATTGCTGCCCCTGCGATTCCCCGCTTCATGGAACAGTGGGCCGCAGGCACGGTTATAAATTGCGCGTGGCGCACAGTGCGGTCCGGGCCCCCTGCACTTTGAGCAATCTTAAAATCCGACCGTATAGTCAATGCATATGCGAGCCAGAGCACGAGACGCTGCCAAGGCAGAGGAAACTCCTCCCTCCATACAGGAGTGCGACCCGGAGATGGGTGGCCGGAGACGGCCGGCAACGGCACAGAAACGAATCCGCACCGGGGCACTGTGAAGGCAGGGCCGGAGGTTCCCGGGAAAGGAATGGAACGACCGCCCCGCATGGAGCAAGGCCAAACAGAACCCCAGGTGCCTGTACCAGGTTCAGGTTGGCCGCAAAGCGAAATATCGTGTGAACAAAAGGAGGGTTACTACTGGCACGCAATTATTGCATGTCGTGGACTGTGTCCCTGCAGACGGACGCATTGCACCCGCATGTAGAGTCGCAATAGCACTGGCTCTGCATCTCGCAGTCGCACTCGTTTCCGGAATCGGCTGCCGCTGCACACGCGCACGAGGCCTCTGATGTAGTAGGGGACGGCGGGGTGATCTCCTGGACGCTCTCTTCCTGAATCTCCTGGGGAGGGCTGTTGGACGAATCCGCATAGACGCTCCTGGTCTGGTCATACTGGGTTGTGGTCTTGAGCTGCGCCTCTCCCCTGTTGGTCTGGTAGCCGCCCGCACTGGCGCTCGTCTGGTAGCTGGTCAGCAGCGAGGGATCGATGCCCGTCTGGCCCTGTCCCTGCTCTTTTTTGAGCTGCCTGTTGCTGAAGATAAAGAAGACTCCGCCGCCGACTGCTGCCAGGCCGGCCATGCCGTAGATTATGGTAACTGGAAAGTCCCCTGTCGAGGTCTGGCCGTAGCCGCCTTCCGGGGCGGACTCTGTAACGCCGGCTATCTCGAGCTCGCCCAGACTGTCAAGGGATGAAAAGCCCAGGATGTGCAGGTTCCCAATGGCGGGCGACTGGGTGCTCTTTACGGTGTACGTCCTGTCACTGTCGAACGTCCCGTCTATCTCCAACTCTGTCTTTATGCCCTCCCTGAGGCCGCTCTCCCCGAGTGTGTAAGAAGAGCGCACGCCTTTTAGCTCCTCGGATATGCCGAACTGGGCGGCATCCACGCCTATCCCTGTCGGGTCAAACAGAAAGTGCCACTGCGGCAGGGGCTGCCTCAACGCATCTGCGTTGATCAGGTTGTTGCTGAGAAGGCTCTCGGCCGTGCTCCCGCCCATCATGGAATAAAGGACCGGCTCGTTTGCCTGTATGGCCGATATGGGCATGTTGATCTCCCTGCCGTTTAAGAATACGGGCTCTTCGACGGTCATGCCCCTCCAGCTCAGGTCGACTAGCTTCTGGCCGGTGACGCCGCCCTCTGCGGCTATGTTATAGCCGGTGAGGGTCCCCCTCAGTTTCAGGTCATAGTCTATGACGCTGTTCTCTTGGCGCCCATCAAAGGTGGCCGTATACTCGACGCTAAGATCGTCTATCTGGGTCACACTCCCGTCACTTGCAATCCTGTGGTTTAGGGCGTCCCTGAGGGCGACGACTCCGGGATCTGACAGGTCTCCTGCCTCTCTTATGACCCAGTTGTCATTGCGCAGCATATCGGCAACCTGGCCCCCCTCATCATACTCTATGCGGATGTTCTTTTGATATTTTACAGCGAAATCCGACGATTCCACTTCGGGGTTTATCGTGACGTCCAGCTGGGCGCCATATGCTGCCTGACCGCCCATAAGGGATCCTACAACTAGGACGGCGAATATGGCTGCCCCACGGTTCACATTATACAAACCGTGAATAATCTAATAAACGTTATCACGTCGCCCTTCCGGCGGATTTATCCCCTTTGGATTCTGTTGTCTGTGCCAGCCGGCTGCACCCTGGGGGCGGATCCGGCCCCTGCAGCAGGCCCGGGAACCATGCCGACCCCCGATCCGGCGGCCGGGCTGCAGGACCGGCGCCCCGCCGGGAAGGGGCGGATCCACCCAAATAGCCGGATTCCAGCCTGCCCGCCCTTTGAAAAGGTAATATGTGCGCCCGGCCCGGATCCGCGCTAGGACAATGGAGAAGGTCGTAGTTTTTGCCGGCGGCACGGGGTCTGTAAAGCTTGTGCGCGGGCTTGTGGCGCAGCACCATGATGTGCACGTGGTGAGCAACGTGGGGGACAACTACTGGCTGTACGGCATGTACATCTGCCCCGACATAGACACGGTGGTGTACGGGCTGGCGGATCTTTTAGACTATGAGCGCGGCTGGGGAATAAAAAAGGACACCTTCAACTTTTTGCGGCAGATGGAGGTCTTTGGCGAGGAGACGTGGTTCCGGATAGGCGACCGCGATGCGGCAACCCACCTGATGAGGACCAACATGCTCAAAAACGGCAAGAACCTCACCGATATAACGCGCTGGATGTGCGAAAAGTTTGCGGTGGCTACAAAGATAACCCCGCTGACCGACAATATCGTCGAGACCAGGATCACAACCAACAAGGGCGAGATGCACCTGCAGGAGTTCTGGGTCAAATACAGGGGCAGGGACAAGGTCGAGGGGATACAGTATGTCGGCGCGGACAAGGCGCGGCCGAGCCCCGAGGCGGTAAACGCGATACAGGATGCATCCATGGTTGTGCTGGCCCCGGGCAACCCGCTTACTAGCATCGGGCCGATGCTGCAGATAAAGGGCGTGCGCAAGGAGCTCTCCAAGGTGAAAAAGAAGGTGGTGGCGGTAAGCCCGCTGATAGGCGGCAAGGCGATAAGCGGGCCCGCGGGCGACTACATGGAGGCCGCAGGAATAGAGACCAGCGTGTTCGGCCTGGCAAAGATGTACTCTGATGTGTGCTCCAACCTGGTGATAGACACAAAGGACAAGTCGCAGTCCAAAAAGATAAGGAACCTTGACATGAGCGTCTATGAGACAAAGATCCTCATGAAGAACAAGACCGCCGAGGAGGCGCTTGCGTCGTTCATACTAAAGCAAGTGCGCGTCTAGCTTGAGGGTTTCTGCCATAATACCGGTGAAGAGCTTTGCGATTGCAAAGTCGCGGCTCGGGCTGCCGCCGGACAAGACTGCCGCATTGTGCAAGATGATGCTCGACGAGCTGCTCGACACCGTATGCGCGTCGCCTGCAATAGATGACACAGTGGTGGTGACCCGGGATGCGCAAGCAGCCGGCGCGGCCAGGAAACGCGGGGCCTATGTAGTGGAGGATCAAGGCGAGGGGGTCAACAGGGCGGTGGCGATAGCCGACGCGCACCTGGCCTCCGACCCGCCTGACTCGTCCGTCATATTCCCGCAGGACATACCGTTCATGAAGACCCAGGATGTTGACTTTATGATGCGGCATGCGGGGCCGCCTCCCTGCGCCATTGTGGTGCCATCGAGGCGCTTTGACGGCACAAACGCCCTGTACAGGTCGCCCTCGTGCCTGATGGAGACGCACTATGACGAGGACAGCTACAAGATCCACCTGACACGGCCAGAAAGGCGGGGAGCGCCTCGCTGGTCTTTGTGCGGAGGATCATGATGGATATAGACTGCATGGATGACATCCGGTACTGCCTCGGGCTCAACGAGAAGCCCGGCATATGCGGTAAGATCAGGGACCTGCTCGAAGACGGGGGACAGACCGTTTAAAAGCGGCGCGGGGCCACCAATTTCGTGTACTGTGGCGGTTGCGGCAGGAAACTGGGCGGGCGCGGGCTCGAATGCCCCGGATGTGGATGGCGCAATGTTCTGGCGCGCCGGCGCTCCAAGCGCATGGCGGCCGTGCCTGTATTAGCTCTTACTGTGCTGGCCGTGATAGTGTTGTTCCCCTTGCAGGGCCCCGCGGCATCCGAGGATGCGGGGCCGGCAGTCCGGGGCTCTGTTCCCATGCCGCAGGCCGCCCCTGCCGCGGCCGTGCAGCCCGGCGGCCCGGCAGACGCGGAACCGGCAGCAGCCCCCCCGGAACCGCCCCGGAGGGAAGACGCGGAAGAGGCGCCTGCCGTATACACACCGCCGGCGCCCGCGGCAATACCGCAGACGTTCCGGGCAGTAGGGGAGGCGGCAGGCGGGGCCATCAGGGCGGCCGAGCTCTCGCTGGGAATGCGGGGCGATGAGACCCACAGAATAGGCCCCGGCTCTGTGCCGCCGTATGCAGACCAGGCAGCCGCGGCCCGGGCGCTCGGAAAGGCCCTGTCGGCCTGGGAGCGGGCCAACCCCGGGCTTGACTTTGTAGAGTCCCCCGGCGGGCCGGATGCCAAGATAGAGTGGGTGCGCGAGCTGGCAGGCTCGCGCGCGGGGCTCTATGAATCCCACTCGGTGGCGGGGATTGTAATAAAATCCGCGATAACAATCGAGCTCGGCGGCCTGGGCTGCGACGGGGCGTACCATCTGTATTCCGAGGACAACCTGGCCGACATACTCACGCACGAGCTCGGCCACTACCTGGGGCTGGGCCACACCCTCGAGGACGGGCACCTCATGTATGCGGACGACGGGGTCGACCCGGATGTCTTTGACGACTTGGGGTACAGCATACCATCGAATACTGCAGAGCACGCGTTTGCAGAACAGGATGTGATAGGCGCGGAGATGTCGGCGCTCGAGGACGGCATTGCAGAGCTGCAAAGGGATCACGAGGATCTCTCCCGGGAGTACTCGTCTTTCCCGCCGGTGATGAGCGGCGGGGCGGACTATCAGAGGGCGCTCGAGGTGTACGACCAGCTCAACAGGAGCACCGACGAGCACAACCGGATGGTCGGCGAGTACAACGTGCTTGCGGGCAGGTACAACTGCATAGGCAGCGCGGCGTGAGCGCTCAGCCCTACCTGCGGGCCAGCATTATAGCTACCGAGACGGCGCCCGCCACCACGAATATTATTTCAAACGACTGCAACACCGGGTGCAAGAACGCGTCCACTATCTCCCCGGCGCCCGCCAGGATGTGGGCATATGAGAGCAGAAAATAGTTTGTCGCCCAGTGTATCACCACGGCCGCCACCAATCCATGCCGGAAATAGGCCCACCCTATTATCACGCCGGCTGCAGTTGCCTGCGCGAACTTGCCCGCGCTCCACGGCTCGCCCGATGTTATGTGCGCAATGCCGAATACCAGTGCTGCAGCCGAGATTACCAGCAGCGCCTTTCTTTTGTCCGCGCGCAGGTTCTCCCCGGGCCGCCACAGGGACTGCAGCAGGTGCCGCGCAGAGTGCCGGTCTGAGAAAAGCAGGTACATGGGCACCCCGACCAGTATGACCCTAAAGCCCAGCTCCTCCACGATGGATGCCTTTGTCACCTCAAAGAACCTGACCAGCTCGTTCTCGGCAGGTGGCGGCTCCGTCGGTATGCCGACGGCATCCTGCACGGCTCCTATTATCAGCGATGCCAGCACTATCACAGAGAACCACTTTGCTGCAGCGATGACATAGCTCGAAGATGGCTCGCCGCCGCCGGTGCCGCGCAGCTCCCTGAAGAAGAGCCGGCCAGGCCCGAGGATTGCAGCAGCAAAGAACAGCGCGTTTGCCGCCCAGAAGGCGATCAGCGCAGCCTCAAGCCCTATATCCGCGGGCAGCGCCACGCCTATCCCGCCCACAAAAAAGCCGATCTCCGGCACGTCGATGCCGCGCCCCTGGCCCTCCCCAAGAACAGCGATTATGCCAAGCGGGACCGAGGCCGCCATCATCAGGAATATTGCCAGTATCAGGACGGCGAATGGTATACCGAGGACTTGGACTGTCCTGTCCCCGCGGGGCCCCAACCTAGTGCAGCTCTATGCTGGACTCTGGAAAGCCGAGGCCGACGAGCGTGTCCTTTATGGTGTCCCTGTGATCGCCCTGCAGGAATACATAGCCCTCCTTGGCGGTCCCGCCGCAGGCGTACTTGTTCTTGAGCTCCTTTGCCACGTTCTCCAGGTTGTTGAGCTTGGGGTCCAGACCTTCTATCATGGTCCCCTTCTTTTTGAATCGGCGCGTCTCGAGCCGGATGATTATCTTTGTGCTGTCTTTTGCCAGGTCTCCGCAGGCACACAGGTCCTCCGGCAGTCCACACGTGTTACAAATTACCGCCATTCGTTCAATATCGGATGTCCCTCCCGAGTTATTAAGCCTTGTCTAGCCGGGCTCTGTCCAATATAGGTGCCATGGATCAAGGGATGGGCAGTCAAGTGAGATGAGAATCTTCTCCCAAATTTTTGAATTGACCTGTACTGTATAGCCCCTGCCTGAGCCGGGTGCCCAAACGGACATCCACGTTTGAAGAGCTGTTACGGGAGGTGTGGGGGTATGAAAAGTCGGTGGCCAGTCAGATGATGGCATTGGTGTATGCCAGGGTGGCACACATGAGCGGACCAACATCAAACACCCTCTGCTGCAAGCCTGACTATCCAGAGGTGAATTGTAGCGGGATTCAGCGGGAAACCCCGCGGCGTCAGCAATTCCTAGCGCAATGTAAACACCGGCAAGAGTATCCGGCGATTCTTTATATGCGATGTAGGTGTGTGTGACCTGATGCACGGTGCCTTTTAGTTGATTCTGGTAGTGGCAGCCGCGGCAACCCCGATGCTTGCCAGCGCAGCCATTGACGATACGGGAATAAAATACGAGCCAAGCGAGATCAAGGATGCGTTTACAAAGGCGGATCCGTACGTTACCCAGGACGAGAAGCTCATAATCTACTTTGATGCCGATGCCGCAAAGGGGGCCATGACCGAAAGGCAGGTCAGGATCATGGAGGACTTTGTACTGTTGCAGAACGACCTTGTACAGCAGGCCCGTGAGAATCCCGACGCAAAGCCCGTACCTGACGAGGGTTTGAGGGACAGATTCTCCAAGCTTGGAGATCAGATACGGGACAAAGACCTGCAAGCCGGCGCATATTGGATGCTGCCTCCGGCATTTGCATGGACGGATGTCTGCGGAGGCTCGTTTGACAATCACCATCCCGAGTATGTAAGAAAAGTGGTAGGCAGATATGACACGAAGCAAGAGGCCGTGGCCTTTGTTACCGGCCAGGGATATCACGAGGTGGCTGCCTACGCGTCATTACATTATCTGAATGTCGATATTGTTGATACCGCCAGATTTACCAACGAATACAACTGCACCGACGATTCGTTCCGGGACCAGATAGTCATAAACGGCGAGGAAGAGGGATGGGTTTTGGAAGAGCAGATTAAAGAGCCAAACCCCGAGTTTCTTGTTTATATTCACCCTGCGTGGTGGTGGACATTTTACGTTATCGAATGGCATGTAGTAGAGCACGATGATCCCGTATACTGGTAATGCATCTGCCACGCATAACTGGTAACACGGCCGCCAACCGCCTCATAGTGGTTGCACTCATAATATTGACGGTCGTGGGGGGCTTGGGGGCGTTCAAATACGACTACGACAAGCGTTTGTTGTGGCCGTTTGAAAACAGCACCTATCATGGCGCCGTAGAGGACCACATGGATGAGATTAGGACACTGCCGGAGGTGGAGGCGTTCCATGCCATGTACGAGGGGCACGAGATAATCTTCCTGGACAGGACTAAATTCCGCGTCTCGTTCAGCTATACGGCTAGAGACGACGACAGGGGGGCGGTGCTGTTCATCAGGTATTACGACCGGGAGCCCTCGAGCTTTGAGCACAACTGTTTTGTTCCGGGTAATGGACAATTGTTCAGTGAGGACGGTGTAAGAACGGACTGCTTCTCCTATGTAGTCCCCGATGACGGCGCCCCGTAGGGGGCTGCATAACATACACCTTGGACCCATCGTCTGCCGGTAATTGTCAAGGATTGGATTTTCCGCCTGTTTAAGTTCAATCCCGGCCACATGGCCCATGTGGTGCATGCAACCCTCCAAGACCTGGTCGAAGGCACGCCTGATTTGGACAAGGGACTGCAGTACAGGCATGGGGCGGTCAGAGAATTTGGGAGAAGATTCTCATGTCACCATGGCACCCATATTGGACAGAGCCTCTAGCCGTTCCCGCGGAAGCTCGGGCTCGATCTTTCCCCTGCCCGGGGTATGCGTGGTCTATCCAGGCCCTATTCCGCGGGGTTTTTTACCGCCACGGCGATGCGCGGATCATGCCAGAGCCCACCAAAAAGGCAGTCGAGATGCTCCTAAAGGGAGCAACGCTTGCAAGCGAGCCGTGCCCCTACTGCAAGGGAGTCAGGGTGATGCGCGACGGGTATGCCCTCTGCGTGGGCTGCGGCCGGGAGCCTTCAGGTGATGTACCGCATGCACCCTCGGCCGATCCGCAGAATGATAGAGGGGGGATGCCAGTCGGCATCCTCGAGGAGAAGCTCCGATCGCTTGGAAGCGAGCTCGCAGAAGAATCAGACCATGCCAAACAGCAGGAGATACTCCGGTCGATAAACATGCTAGTCGATACAATAGACAAGATGAAGGGCAGGGCCGGGCGGGACGGCCCCTAAAGCGCCGGCACGCCAACTGCAAACAATATTAACTTGCAGGGCCGATTATACCCATGGCCAATACCGAGAAGCCGTCACTGCGGTGGATCCCGATCTCAAAGCTGGAGATCTGGGAGGAGGCCAACGTCAGAAAGATCAACGCCTCTACCAGGCTGGAGGAGCTCGCAGAGAACATCCGGGCCAACGGGATAGAGCACCCCCTGCTGGTAAGGGAGCTCAGGGGCAGGTTCAAGATATTCGCCGGGCAGCGAAGATACCTTGCGTCAAAACTCATAGGAATGGACCCTCTTCCCTGCAGGGTCTACCTGAGGCTGAGCCTTGATGATGCCATACTGCTGTCCCTGAGCGAGAACGCCTTTACCAGGCAGATGAGCCCCGCCGACAAGGCAGACGCCGTAAAGACGCTCCTGAAAAGATACGGCAGCAAAAAGGAAGTCTGCCGGACCCTCGGAATACGGCCCTCGAACCTGCCGGTATACCTTGGATACCACGGCCTGCCCGGCGAGGCAAAGGAGATGGTCGATAACGGCCTGTTCAACATGCAGTTTGCAGTGGGTGTGGCGGCCAAGTTCCGCCGTGACGATGCCATGGAGATACTCCGGGCCGTATCGCGGACAAAAAAGCGCTCAGTCGACAGGGGCCTGCTAGTCGCAGCAGTGGGCCGCGCCTCCGGCAGCGAGACATTGGCGGAGATCCGTGCGGGCATGCGCCGCGAGGGCACAGCCGTCCTGTCTCTCCAGCTGCACATGGACCCCGCAGACCTGCGGCGCCTGCAAAAGATGGCCGACAAGAAAAGGCTCGGCATGGAGGGCTTGGTCTCATCCATACTGCAAAGGTCGCTGCGCCGGGCCTAGCCGGTCCCCTTTTCTTCCAGCCTGCCGTCGAGCGGTATCTCGAGAAGGTCGCCGAGCCTGAGATCCTTGAGGCCCGCCGCTACAGCCTTTGCCTGAGCCTCGTCCTCGCCCAGTCCCAGAAGCGACATCAGGTATGCCGCCCCCGTCTTGCCCGCCAGCTCGCCGAACACTATCCTTCTTCTGTTGCCCACCGCCCTTGGCGGTATCGCTTCGTATGCGGCGGGATTTCTCAGTATTGCCGCAAGGTGCGTGCCCGCCTTGTGCTTGTATGCAGCAGATCCCACTATGGGCTTTGAATCATACGGGCGTATGTCCGTGTATTCCTCGATAAGCCGGGAGAGGTCCTGCAGCATGTCCAGCCTGAAATCGTTGGGCGACCTGTACAGGTATACAAGCGCGACGGCAGTCTCCGCTAGAGCCGGTATCCCTGTCCTCTCCCCTATCCCGTCTATTGTAGTGTGCACCTGGTCCGCACCCGCGTCGCATGCCGCAAGCGCGTTGGCGAGCGCCAGCCCCATGTCGTTGTGGACATGCGCGTCGAGCGGCACGCTGACTGCGCCGCGCACAGACTCTACAAAGCTGCGCATGCCCTGCGGCCGCATCGTGCCCACCGTATCTGGAAGGCTTATCCTGTCCACGCCGGCATCCTCCACCGCCTTGCACATATCAAGCAAAAACGAGGGCTCGGCCCTGCAGCCGTCCTCCATCGTAAACCTGATCTTCAGCCCGTGCGACTTGGCGTACTCGACGGTGTCGACCGCCCTTTCTAGCGCCTCCTCCCTGGTCATGCGCAGCTTGTCCTCGAGATGCACATCCGATATTCCGAGGTACGCTGCAACCCACGAGGCGTCGCACCTTATCGAGGCGTCTATGTCGGACCTTAGCGCGCGGCCGTGCGCCACTATCTCTGCTCGCAGCCCCTGTTTTATTATCGTCCTTGTGGCCTCTTCATGATCTACCGATATCGACGGCGAGATCTCTATCTGGTCCACGCCGAAATAGTCGAGCATCCACGCAATCTGTATCCTCTGCTTGTTCGTAAACGAGACGCCGGGGTGCTGCTCCCCCTCGCGGAGCGTCGTGTCTAGCACCTTTATCTTTCTCGGCCTTGAATCGTACCCGTTGTACATGTCCGAATACTGGTTTGGATTCTCCATTGCAGGATCCGGTGCACCCCTGCCGCTTATATACATACTTGTACGATATGCGCAGCTTTGATGGATTGAAATGACGTATTTCGGCGCAACCGGGGCCTATGTGACCGTCCTCAGTATTATGACGGTATTCGAGTCCGTAACTCCCGGTATCTTTCGTAGCGCGTCGATGCTGGTATTGACCGACGCTATGTTGGGCGCGCTCATTACAGCAGCTATGTCGTACTGGCCTGTTATCTCGTAGACGGTCCTTACCCCCTCGAGCCTGGTGAGCCTCGCCGAGACCTTGGAGGTGTCGGTGGTGGAATCGACGGAGACTAGAACCACCGCCCTTGTGGCGTCCTCGTCACCCATCTCGATGGTAAAGCGGCGTATCCTGCCGCCATCTACGAGGTTCTTTACCCTCCTTCTGACGGCCGATTCTGAGAGCCCCACTTTTCTGCCAATGTCGACAAACGACTCGCGCGAGTCCCTCCTGAGGATCTCTATTATGCGGCCGTCCAGATCAGTGCTATTTGTCCCTGCCAACGCTGTTAAGCACGGCGTCGATTGTCTCTAAAACCCTTTCTATGTCGTCCTCGGATATCGTGAGGGGCGGGAGCAGCCTCAGTATGTTGCTGCCCGAATACAGCAGCAGGACGCCCCTCTTTATGCCCTCTAGTATGACATCCTTTACTCCGCAGCGCAGCTCGACGCCTGCCATGAGGCCCATTCCGCGGACCTCGCTTATCACGCGGTGCTTTTCCTGCAGCTCTTGCAGGCCGCGGTGCAGCCTGGAGCCAACGGTCTCTGCGTTGGAGACGAGCCCGTCTTCTGACAGCGACTGGAGCACGGCGCTGCCGGCTGCGCACGCAAGCGGGCTGCCGCCAAATGTGGACGAGTGATCGCCCTTTTTTATGCTGGCCATTATCTCGGGTTTTGTCAAGGTCGCGCCCATGGGTATGCCGCCCGCTATCCCCTTTGCAAGGCACATTATGTCGGGGATGGTCTCCCAGTGCTCGGCGGCCCACATTTTTCCGGTGCGGCCAAGGCCGCACTGTATCTCGTCGAATATGAGGACAATCCCCCGCTCGTCGCATAACCTTCTTGCATCCTGCAGGAACCCCGGGGGCGCCACGCGTATGCCGCTCTCGCCCTGGATGGGCTCCATTATGACCAGCGCGGTATCATCGCCGGTAGAATCGCGCAGAGCATCAATGTCGCCAAAGGGCGAGAACGACGCGCCTTCGAGCATGGGCCCAAAGCCCTTTTTGTATTTTGGATTGAATGTCACGGACAGCGCGCCCGCTGTCTTTCCGTGGTATGATCCCCGCATGGCCACCATGCCGGACTTTCCCGTGTGCCTCTTTGCAAACTTTATTGCAGCCTCTACCGATTCGGCCCCGCTGTTGTTTAGATGCACCCTTGTCAGGCCCGGGGGAGCAGCTCCTGTGAGCCTGTCCAGGAACTCTGCGCGCGTTTTGTTATACAGCGAGCCGTGCACGGTGATTATCCTGTCGAGCTGGGCCTTGATGGCCTGCACCACGCGCGGGTTTCTGTGGCCGGCGAGCGCCACGCCGTAGCCCCCCATGCAGTCGATGTATTCCTTGCCGTCCTCGTCCCAGACGCGGGCCCCCTCCCCTTTTGCCACCGTTACGGGAAACCTCTGGTAGAGGTCCCCCATCTGCTCCTCAGCCATCGCCGATCACCGTGCAGTTCTCGTGGGCGATGGCGGCAGAGACGGGATTCTCCCTGCTGCCCCTGGCTATTATCGCCTCCCGCACGCCCATCTTCAGGGCCTCGGTGGCGGCCAGCACCTTCTTTTCCATGCCGGGCCCTATCTTTGGCCTGATCTCTTCAGCTTCCGCGGCAGAGAGCCTGGACACGAGCTTCTCATCCATCATGAGGCCGTCGACATCCGTCACAAAGAGTATCCTCTCGGACTTTGTGGCGCCAGCTATGTTGGCTGCGGCCCTGTCGCCATCCACATTGAGCAGCTCGTATTCGTTTCCCATGGCTATGGGGGATACTACCGGTACAATACCCTTGCCGAGCAGCGTCTCGAGGAGCTCCGAGTTTACCGAGGTGATCCTCCCCGTGTAGCCGCCCTCTATGGCCTGCTTGCGGCCCCTCTCGTTGACTATGACGAGCCGGCTCTTTCTCTCGGCGCGGATGAGGCCCCCGTCTATCCCGGAGAGGCCCACTGCGTTGACGCCGTGCTGCTGCAGCATCCGGACGATACACTTGTTTATCCTGCCGGACATTACCATTGTGAATATCTCGGCAGTCTCCTTGTCGGTATACCTTGATTTTATGTTGCCAGGCGAGGTCACAAACCTGGGCTCCTTGCCGAGCTGCTCGCAGACCTTGGTGACCTCCTTGCCACCTCCATGGACTAGCACCACGCCGCCGGCTGCCGCCTTTTTTATATCCGGTATGGCGCTCGGGTGCAGGCTGTCCACGATGCTGCCCCCTATCTTTATGGTGATCATGGCTATACCGGCGTCAGGGGCGTGTACCTGAGGCCGCTCATCTCGTCGAGGCCCGCCATTATGTTCATGTTCTGGATGGCCGAGCCGGCCGCCCCTTTCATCAGGTTGTCAGAGGCCGAGATGGCCACGAGCCTGTTGTTGTCCTCGTCGAGATCAAACCCTATGTCGCAAAAGTTCGAGCCGACGAGAAACTTGGGGTCCGGGAACTTGTACAGGCCCTTTTTGTCCCGTATGAGCCGGACAAACCTCTCCTCGCCGTATGCCTGCCGGTACATCTTCCAGAGGTCCTTTTCAGATGCCTCCCTTGTCAGAAAGACGTGGTTTGTGCACAGTATTCCGCGCACCACATCTACAGCATGCGGGCTCATTGAGACGCGGATCTTTTTCCCCGCTATCCCGCTTAGCTCCTGCTCTATCTCGCCGGTATGGCGGTGCTTTGCGGGCTTGTAGGGGCGGATGACGCCGGCGCGCATTGCGTGGGCGGTGCCCGCGCCCGCCCCAGCGCCCGACGAGCCTATCTTGGAATCGACAACTATGTGCTCTGTATCCACGAGGCCCTCGCGGACCGGCGGCGCAAGCGCGAGTATCGACGTGACGGCCATGCAGCCCGGACATGAGACGAGCTTTGCACTGCGGATCTCCTCGCGGTGCAGCTCTGGTATTCCAAAGACCGACTTTGAGAGATAGTCCGGGTGCGGGTGCTCCCAGCCGTACCATTTTGTATAGTCGGCGGGGTCGTGCAGCCGGTAGTCTGCGCTCAGGTCTATCACCTTGATATCCCTGTCGTATAGGGCCCTTACTATGTCGGTGGCCGTCCCGTGGGGGACTGCTGTGAATACAAGGTCGCAGCTGTCCGATAGGCGGTCATAGTCGAGCTCCGAGAAGGTCAGGTCCGTAAAGCCCCTGAGGCTCGGCTGGACCCTGTGGAGGTACTCGCCTACATGCTGCCTGGAGGTGACGGCGGCGATCTCCACGTCTGGATGGTTTACCAGGAGCCGCAGGGTCTCGCCCCCGACATAGCCCGACGCCCCGACCACGCCTACCTTCATGCGGGCCCTGCCCCTTCCCCGTGTATAATTTGTTTTGCGGGGCCCCGCCCCTATCAGTTATGAATAAAAATGGCCCGTACACAGCCCGGTGGTTGAAGGTTGTACTGGATACCAGCGTGCTGATAAACGGCGGGATCGCCCGGATGATAGAGTCCGGCTCCTTGGTGGCCGACGAGATAATAATCCCGGAAGCGGTAGTCGATGAGCTGCAGTCGCAGGCGGCCCAGAGGCAGGAGCGCGGCTTCTCGGGGCTCGAAGAGATACGGCGCATAAAGGACGCGGCCGGATCAAAGGAGGTGCCGGTAAAGTTTGACGGCACAAGGCCCACGGCGGATGATATCAGCCTGTCGGACCGGGGGCGCATAGACGCCATGATAAAGGATGTCGCGCGGCAGAACGGCGCGACCCTGTATACCGCGGACAGGCTGCAGTCGCTGGTGGCCGACGCAGAGGGCATACCGATAAAGCTGGTCCAGGACCGCGAGGAGAAGATGCCCGAGTTTCTAAAGTACTTTGACCCTGTCACCATGAGCGTCCACCTCAAGGAGGGCTCCCTGCCCAGGGCCAAGAGGGGAAAGCCCGGCGCGTTCGGGCTAGAAGAGATAGGGACCACCGTGCTGACCCGCGACTACCTGCACGATGCCGCCTCGGAGATACTGGACATTGCAGAGTTCGAGGGGTCGGGCACGGAAATATCAAAGCCCGGCGCGGAGGTGGTCCAGTACAAGGACTACCGGATAGCAATTACGAGCCCCCCGTTTTCAGAAGGGTACGAGATAACCATAGTGCACCCGATAGTAAGGCTTACCCTGGATGACTATGACGTCTCTGAAAAGCTAATGGCGCGCTTTGCAGAACAGGCAGAAGGGATCCTGATATCGGGGCCGCCGGGCTCGGGCAAGAGCACGCTGGCGTCGGGCCTGGGAAACTTTTACCACCAAAAGGGCAGGGTGGTCAAGACGTTTGAGTCGCCCCGCGACTTGCAGGTGGACTCGGGCGTGACACAGTACACGCGGCTTGACGGCAGCTTTGAGAACAGCGCGGATGTTCTACTGCTGGTCCGGCCCGACTATACGATATTCGACGAGGTGAGAAGGAGGGAGGACTTTCAGACGTTTGCGGACTTGCGCCTTACGGGCGTGGGCATGGTGGGCGTGGTCCACGCAAACGCGCCGCTCGACGCGATACAGCGGTTCATAGGCAAGATAGAGCTCGGGATAATACCGAGCGTGCTCGACACGGTGGTATTTGTAAAGAGCGGCAGGATAGAGGCGGTGTACCGGCTGGAGCTAAAAGTAAAGGTGCCGTCAGGGATGGTCGAGCACGACCTTGCCCGGCCTGTGATAGAGATAAGGCGGTTCGAGGACGACAGCCTCGAATATGAGATATACACGTTTGGCGAGGAGAATGTGATGGTGCCCGTCAGCGCCGAGGTTCCACAGAGCGGCGTTAGAAAGCTGGCCCGCGAGAGGCTGCTCGAGGTGTTCAAGCGCTTTGATCCGCGCGCGGAAGTCGAGATACTTACCGATGATAGCGCCAAGGTCAGGGTTGTCGGGCATACAATAGCGTCGATAATAGGCCGTGGCGGCTCAAAGATAAACGATCTCGAAAAGACCCTCGGGATACACATAGACGTCGCAGAGAAGGAGGCAGAATCCTCCTCCGGCGGGGACCTGCCGTTTAGCTTTGCAGAATCGCGCTCGTCGATGATGCTCAACGTGGACCGCAGCTATGCAGGAAGGCATGCTGATGTGATGGCAAACGGCGAGCAGATCGCCTCGTCCAGGATTGGCCACCGGGGGCAGATAAGGCTGCCAAAGCGCTCAGAGTCCGCAAAGAAGCTGGCAAGGGCGGTCTCGTCAAAGGGCGAGATCCGCGTGGTAGTCAGGGACTAGGGGCCCCTGAAATCGTCTAGAACGCGCGGGTTTGACCGCAAGAATGTGACAAACTTTCTGAGCTGGCGTATCGTCTGGGGGGTGAGGTGGTGCTCTATGCCCTCTGTGTCCTGGCTGGCCACGTCATGGCTTATGCCGAGCATCTCAAAGAATTCGAGCAGTATGCCGTGCCTGTGCCGTATGGCTCCGGATATGCGCACGCCCTTTGGGGTGAGGTTTATGCCGCGGTACTTTTCATAGTTGAGATAGCCGTTCTCGTCGAGGCGCTGCAGCATCTTGGTGACGCTCGGGGCGCTCACCCCCATGTGCCTCGATATGTCCAGCGTTGTGGCGTATCCCTTGTATTCGACAAGCTCCGCTATCACCTCGAGATAGTCTTCTGCCCTCGAGCTTGACTTTCTCCTCTCTGATTCGTGGGCCGCCCTGATGGAGTCCAGGCGATTCCTGCTCTTGCCTGCCAACAATCACGCATGGATAATGCCGGTATAATTAGTGTCCGCGTGGTTGTGCAAAGCTGACCACGGGGTGGCGGATCTTGATCCCAGAGTCTTAACTAACAGGGCAGGGACTGGCGCCATGGACGAGGAGATCAGGGAGAGGATAAGGAGGCTCCGGGCGTTCTCTGAATCCGCAAAGAGGAGGGCCGGATTGTATGCAGATGTGGCCGGCATGGACGACAGGGGAACGGCAAGGTCCCTTGGGGCGCTGCAGAGGGCCCCGGCGGCCGGGGGGCAAGCTGCAAAAGGTGGGCTTTACATGCTGTGGATACCAGAGCCGACGGGCGTTACGGTAGCTGTAGGGGGCCCGATGATACTGGCGGGGAGATACCTTGACAAAAAGTACAACGGGGCCACAATAGGGGATGTAGGAAGGCAGGCCCGGAGCAACGCTTCTGACATGGAGCGGATTCGGAGCTCTTTGATGCGCGACTAGGGCCCTAGTTTTTTAAAAGGGCCGGGCGCAGGGCATGCATGGCCACAAGACTGCAGGTGCTGGCGCCCATAGGGGCCGCCGCCGTGATAATAGGGGTGGTGGGGATGCTGTCGATACCAAGCGATGCAAAGCTCGAGGCAGTCGAGTTTCCCCGCGGGACTATAATGCTGGATGGCCGGGTGCTGGAGGTGCAGATAGCCGATACGGAGCCGCGGCGCGTGCGCGGCCTGATGTTCCAGGATGCGCTGCCGCCGGACGAGGGCATGATATTTGTCTTTGAGACGCCGGGGCCCTATTCCCTGTGGATGCTCAACATGCAGTTTGAGCTCGACATGATATGGTTCGACGAGGAGGGCAGGGTCGTCCATATAGAGCAGGGCGTGCCCCCGTGCAAGTCGGCCCTGGAGACTGTAACATGCACGGCGCTCAGCCCCGGGGGCGCGGCAGTATACGTGCTGGAGGTGACGGCAGGATATGTCGACGAGTTTGGCGTCAATGATGATTCCATACTGGAGATAGTCTCGATATAGGCCGGATCCGGGCGGGGCCCGCCTGTCTGTGCCTACCCAAAAACGGTATTATACATAACGGCAGCGCGGTCATCTGACATGGAGGAGATATGGCTGCCGCTGCTTGGCCTGGCAGCCGGGGTAATCGGCTCGATGGTGGGGCTTGGCGGCGGCTTCGTGGTGGTGCCCGTGCTGACCTTTATGGGATTTTCACCGACGGCGGCCGCCAGCAGCAGCCTCTTTGCGGCATTTAGCAGCGCGTCGGCGGCTACCGCGTCATATGCCAGGCAGAAGAGGATCGACTACCGGACGGGGCTGACGCTGGGCCTGCTGGCGCTGCCCGGTACTGTTCTAGGGGCGCTCTTCTCCGCTGCAGCAACGCCTGATATCTTCAGATTGTTCTTTGGGATCGTCCTGGTGGGATCTGCTGCATACCTGCTGCTCAGCAGCAGGATTGGGGAGGGACAGCGGCGCTCCCACCTGACCGTCCTGCTGCTATCCATAGCGGCCAGCTTTTTCGCGGGGATAATATCGAGCTTCTTTGGGATAGGCGGGGGCCTTGTATTTGTCCCGCTCATGGTGGCGATAATGGGCATGAGCATGTGGAGGGCCGCGCCCACCGCGCAGCTGGTCCTGATGTTTGTAGCATTTACCGGCATGGTCACCCATACGCTGCTGGGGCACCCGGACTTTTACCACGCACTGCTGCTCTCGTCTGGCGCGTTTGTGGGGGGCCTGCTGGGCGCCAAGCTCTCGCTGAACCTGAGGGAGAGGGGCCTGCGCATACTGGCGGCAGTGGTCATACTTGTAGTGGCAGCAAAGCTCTTCTGGGACGCTGTGGCGGGCTAGCCCCTGTTCTCGTCGACACAGAATATGACCTCGCCGGACGAGATAGCCTCGGGGGTCAGAAAGTAGTCGATTGCAGCAGATATGCGGGAATCATCGGTCTCGCCCCCGTCCGCCCTGCCGGGAAGAATAGTAAACAGGCGCACGTTTGACTTTAGCACATCGCTGAGCTCCTGGTTGACTGTAGTCGTCAGCGGCCTGAGCGCACCCCGGAAGATCTCCGCCCTTGCCCTCTCGGCGCCGGAGGCCTTTTTCCCCGCGGGCAGGTCGGGGCCTATTATCACGATTACGCCGCTCTTGCCCTTGAACAACCGGGGGTCCTTGCGCCCGCCGGGTGCAAAGTGCTCAAGCGACCTGTGCAGGACGGCAGCCGGCGTCCCTATGAACCTGTCAACCAGCGCGTCCCATTCTTTTCTGGAGAGATCCATGAGGCTGCCGGATTTTGGCATCCTGCCGGACAGGTGGACCACGGCAGCTATGGGGCCTATCTTTGTTGATGCAGCGCTCAGCCACCTGTTTATCTCGTCTACCTTGTCTATGTGGCTCGCATGCGAGTGGAACTTTGACGCTATCATCTCCTTTGCCGCCCGGGGCGAGTCTTCTGAGACTATGCAGACTGCCGTGCCCCCGTGGCTTTCCACATGGGATGCCAGGGCGGTCGCCCTTTCTACATCCCTGTCGTCTGCGGCATCTATCATGAATAGGACACATCCCCCGGAATAGTCGTGCGGGGGCACGCGCGGCGCGGCATTGGCCACATGCGCCCTTACCGGGTAGAATACCCTGTCGGCGGGGATTACGCGGCCGTTTACCGTCTTGGCCATCTTGTCATCGCAGAGGGCGAGTACCGTCTCGGCCACCTGGTCCTGGGAGAGAAACTCCCCGTCTGGTATCATCCTTGCAGTGTTGGCCTGTATCTTTTCGGCTATCCCCTTGATCTTTGCGAGCAGGGCATCAAGGGTGGCCTCTAGCTTTGCGGGGTCCACGGGCTTTAGCTTGGCAAAGTGCTCTGCGGCCTCTGCTATGCCTTTTTTCCTTGCATCGTCGTCCGCGCCGAGCAGGTGGATTAGCCTGCCGCCTGCCACCTCGACTTCTTCTGGCTGCAGGTCCTCAAACCCTGAAACCCTGACAAACTCGAGTGCCGCCCTCGGGTATACCGTCTTGTATATCCTGTCAGAATGGACGGGGCCGGGGTTGGTCGCTATCGATGTTATCCCGCGGTCTAAAAGATCCCACGACATCGCCTCGGCGAGCCTGTTCTTTGCGCCCTGTGCGGTTGTATACGGGTCGCGGAACCTGTACGGCCTCTGCTCGAGGGGCCTCTCTTCTGCAAAAAACGTAGTCATGGTGACAATCTTGGAGCCCTTTTTCATGACCTTGAGGGCCTCCCTCGATGTCCAGAAGGAGCCGGTCAGGTGTATGTCGACTGCCCCGCGGAACTCTTCTAGATCATTGTTGGCAAAGCATGTGACGGGCCCCGACACGCCGGCATTGTTCACCAGTATGTCCACGGTTACACCTGAGCTGGACAGCTCGTCGAACATTTTCGTTATCGCGGCCTCGTCGGCCACGTCCACCCCTGCAAAGATCCTGATCGAGGCCCCGCAGCCGGCCGATTCCGCTATCTTTTTGAGCTCTGCTGCCGCCTCATCGAGGGGCTCCTTTCTCCTTCCGAGTATTACCACGCTGGCCCCGTTCTCGGCAAATTTCCTTGCCACCGCCAGCCCGATCCCGGTACCGCTGCCGGTGATCACGGCAGTCTTGCCTTGCAGCTTCAACGAAACTACCCGTTCCTTGCTGTATTTAATTGGACCGCGGATGCCCCGGAGCCTATGGGGTGCCAGTCCGTGGCGCCTGCCTAGGTCCCCGGAGGCGCCCTGCCAGCAGGATTATCCCGTGGGCCATGCCGAGCCATATTGCCGCATAGACGTACTTTGTGGTGATGCCAAACAATACGTGATCCCCGATCAGCCGCCCCAGGGCCTCCCCGGCATAATGCGTGGGCACTATCGGGGGGCTGAGAGCTACTGACCACCAGTAGGTGGCCATCCAGGGAAAGAACGGATAGTACTCCAGAAAGATATACCCATAGATGGGCAGTATCAGGTAGAGCAGCCTCATCTTGTTGCCCGGGCCGAGGAATTCGTCCTTTATCCACATGTGATACGCGCCGCCCGGGCCCCCGTTTATACTGCGTGTGCTGCAAGGCGGCCGATCCCGGGCGGTGTATAAGGCGGGCAGTGCATCTGCGGCGCCGCATCCTACAACGATTTTAAGTCGGCGCCGGGGCAGCCGCATAGAATGTGTATAACCCGTGGGATCGCGCGGCCCGCCTGCTGCGCAGATCTGTCCGCACCGCCTGATGTGGTGCCGGCAACATGAACAACCGGTTCCAGGTTATCCGGGGCGACGCCCGGGCGGTGCTGCCCAGGCTTGCAAAAAAGAATGGCGAGCGCGGCAGGTACAGGCTGGCCGTCACTTCCCCCCCGTATTACGGGCACAGAAAGTACGGGTCGGATCCCTCCGAGCTGGGCCAGGAGGGGACGCCTGATGAGTTCGTCGAGGAGCTGGCAGGGGTGTTCAAGAGCTGCATGGACCTGCTTACCGACGACGGGAGCCTCTTCATAGTGATAGGCGACACCCGGAGGCGGCGCCGGAAGCTGATGGTCCCGCACCGGCTCGCGCTCAGGCTTGTAGACCTTGGGTACCACTTTCAAGAGGATATAGTCTGGTACAAGAAAAACGCGCTATCGCAGAGCTCAAAGCAGAACCTTACACAGGCGTACGAGTTTGTGCTGGTGCTCTCAAAGTCGGAATCCCCCGCCTTTGACATAGACCCGATACGCGTCCAGGGCAACGAGGCCCTGAGCGGGGTCAACAGGAAGCCGGAGCGCGACCGGCTGCAGTTCTCCCCCGGGAGGAGGGACCCTGAAGCCATAGGGAGGATTGCAGCAGTGATACACGGCTCGTCCCCCGAGACGCCGTTTGACGAGCTGCCAACCACCGAGGAGATATCGCGGGCCCACGGGTATGACCCCGAAAAGCACTGCCCGACATGCTACCGCAAGTTCAAAAGGCATGCGACGCGCAAGCGGATAGGGGGCCACGAGCACTATCCGATATTTGCAGCATGCAACCCCCGGGGCAAGAACCCTGGGAACGTCTGGGAGATATCCACAAAGGCGCACCACGGCAACGAGCACTTTGCGGTGTTCCCAGAAGACCTCGTATCCCGGATAGTAAAGTTTGCCACAAGAGAGGGCGACTATGTGCTGGATCCGTTTGCGGGAAGGGGCACAACGGGGATAGTCTCGGCGTGCCTCAAGAGGGGCTTTACGGGAATAGACCTGTATCCTGCCAACGTGGACAGGACCCGGCGCAATGTGAAAGATTCTGCGGACTCGAAGCTGCCAAAAAAGGTGCTAGACCAGATAATGCCCGAGGGAACACGCTGACTATTTCTGGCCGGGCGACCATGAGGTAAGGCTGGCCACAAGCTCCCCGAACTTGTCAGGAGGAATGGGGGGCACGCCCATGATCTTTAGGTTCTCGTCTGTATGCAGGCTGGACTTGTGCCCCGGCAGGGGGGCAAGCACTCCCGGTGTAGACCTGATGAACTGCAGGGACCGCAGGGCGGGCGAGAGCCCGCCAAACTCCGGCAGCAGGCCAGGCTCGAGCAGCTTGCCCTGCATGAACGGGACGCTTGTGAACACGCCAATGTCCAGCGCGGCTGCCGCCTCCAGTATGGATGACTTGCCGCCGCCCGTCCCCTGGTTCTTTACCATGTAGGCCTGGTCAAAGTACTGGTTGAATGGCAGCTGTATGAACCTAAAGCCGTGGTTCTCCCCGCCGGCATCCTTGGCCTTTTTTACCACTGCTTCGAGCTGCATGCTCTGCGGGTCGCCCTCTGCGACCCGGAAGCACTCCCACGTGGCGAGCCCGTAATACCTTATGCGGCCAGCCTCCCGCATTTTCTCGTACATGGCAAAGGCCTCGCCTATCCCCTCGAGGATCTCCGGCACGGGGCGGTCCTTGATCTGCCCCTCCACCGGGTTGTGCACGTAGACAAGATCTATGCAGTCGACGTTCATGTTTGCAAGGCTTCTCTTTAGCTGGTCCTCTAGATACGCGGGCTTCATGCAGTGGTATCCCGAGGATATGTCCCCGGACTGTATGACGCCGCCACCGACGTATTCCTTTTTTACATACTCCCAAAAGTCGAGGGAGACCTCTGAATCGTTGGTCACGTATCCCGCCTTTGTGGATATGAATATCTGGTCCCTGGATACCAGCCCCTCCTCTGAGAGCTCTGTAACGGCCCTGCCCACGGAACGCTCGGCCCTCTGGAGGCGGTAGTTTATCGCGGTATCTATGACGTTTATCCCCGACTTGATTGACCTCTTGACCGCGTCTGTGACGGCCCTGTCGGTGGCGTCATCCGCGTCGCCAAGGTAGGTGCCCATCCCCACGTTGGAGAGGTGCAGCCCGTCTACCACCTTGTAGTTGTCATGGTGTGCGCCGGACATCTCGGCTATCCTCTGTGTACCCTCGGCCGTGGCATGCCCGCTGATCATGCGCAGCCGCACATCCAAGCGGGATTTATGTGTATGAAGGGTACAAAGTGTGAGATTGCCCCGTTCTGCGCCAATATCCCGTGCTGTAGGCACAGCCGCGGGCCTCAATTATCAGGTTATGGCCACACCTGCGGCATGCAGTGCCATGTATATTGCCGTCCCTTGATCTCCATCACATCCTGCGGCATGTCGTGCCCCCTGAGCTGGCACTTGATATCACCCAACCCGCCGCGGATAAATCCCCAAAAGCCGCGGCGTGTATTCTCTTTCTCTATCCATATCGGTCTTGGTTTTGGACCGAGCTCCTTTCCTTGTGATCCCCCGAGGTTTTACACTGTGTTGTGAAGTACAGGTGTTTGAGTACTCGGAAACTTCAGGGCCTTGTCAGCAGTGCACAACAGAATAGTTAAGTAATATGGCATTTGGGGGAGAACATGGACATGAAAAAGCTTTGAGGGATATGCATGAAGAATCTAGAAGGCTCCATCATGCCTTATTCTGATTTTAAATGCCATACTTCCTGTGTGGAGTGGCACGAATCGAATCCCGGATTATGTGCTCTGTGCAAGAAGGATGTTGCGGGCACTCAACATTATACCAAGAAAGGGGGAATGGTGTATCATGCCAAATGTTGCACAATATACATAGAAAAAGTCTTGGGTGAAAAGGACGCCCCCCCGACATTTCCATACAGGTACACTTTCAAGTGTCCGTTGTGTTCACATGAGGACAGCACGGATTCATCCATTAAAATGGACACCGGGCCACAGAGGTTCATTTGTAATGGGTGTAAAAAAGTGGTAGAAGCCGTGGGTAAAAGAGTAAAATAGGCATATTGATTGAGCCTGCTGACTAACCCTGCCTAATTAGGCGCCATCGTGCGCCGAAAAATATTTGGATCAAAAGATTCCGGCCTTGTAATGGAGAAACCTGGAGGGTACAACTACGGCAGAGTTGTCGGCCTGATTAAAGACGTCTGCATGCCGAACTGGTACGGGGAACCGGACGGTGTTTGCGGGGTTCAAAAAGATATTCGGCGAGGCCGTGCAGGCCAGGAAGGGAGGGGACATCATTCGGGAGATCTTGATCGAGGTGTTGGCCTGCAGCCGGTTTGTGGCCATGCTCACATGATGTACAAGGGGGATGATGCTACCCTGGGGTAACCCCGCCCCGGTAACAATACTATGTTTTTATACGCGTAGATGTCTTAATCCCTTATGGACATGCAAGACGTTACTCTACGGTGCGGGGAATCAAAAGTAATAACCTCCACAAGTCTTGTAGATGAAAAGCGTTCACATATTATACGTTTTATGTTCGATAGAGTGACAGAAGAAAGCATGACCATAGAAATCTAGTAATTCTGCCAATACGTTGCGTATGTTTAAGCTAGACCCAAGATAGCTGTCCAGAAACTGAAGGTTTCCGTGCCTGCAGTTCCACATGTTCATCTCCACGATCAGGATAAACTCGAGGTTGGGCACGGGCTGCCGTGCCGGGCAGTTCGTGGTCAAGGCCCAAGTGGGCCAGTACGACGAGTGGGACAAGGATATTGGATACGGCCGCAGGACATCCGTGGAGATGGTGTTTGCGGGGTTCAAAAAGATATTCGGCGATGCCGTGCAGGCCAGGAAGGGAGGGGACATCATTCGGTAGATCTTGATCGAGGTGTTGGCCTGCAGCCGGTTTGTGGCCATGCTCACATGATGTACAAGGGGGATGATGCTACCCTGGGGTAGCCCCGCCCCGGTAACAATACTATGTTTTTATACGCGTAGATGTCTTAATTCATAATGGACATACAAGACGTTACTATGCGGTGCGGGGAATCAAAAGTAATAACCTGCTCAAGTCTTGTAGATGAAAAGCGCACACACATTATACGTGCCGTGTTCGATAGAGTGACAGAAGAAAGCATGACCATAGAAATCTAGTAATTCTGCCAATACGTTGCGTATGTTTAAGCTAGACCCAAGATAGCTGTCCAGAAACTGAAGGTTTCCGTGACTGCAGTTACACATGTTCATCTCCACGATCAGGATAAACTCGAGGTTGGGCACGGGCTGCCGTGCCGGGCAGCTCGTGGTCAAGGCCTAGGTGGGCCGGTACGACGAGTGGAACAAGGATATTGGATACGGCCGCAGGACATCCGTGGAGATGGTGTTTGCGGGGTTCAAAAAGATATTCGGCGATGCCGTGCAGGCCAGGAAGGGAGGGGACATCATTCGGTAGATCTTGATCGAGGTGTTGGCCTGCAGCCGGTTTGTGGCCATGCTCACATGATGTACAAGGGGGATGATGCTACCCTGGGGTAGCCCCGCCCCGGTAACAATACTATGTTTTTATACGCGTAGATGTCTTAATTCATAATGGACATACAAGACGTTACTATGCGGTGCGGGGAATCAAAAGTAATAACCTGCTCAAGTCTTGTAGATGAAAAGCGCACACACATTATACGTGCCGTGTTCGATAGAGTGACAGAAGAAAGCATGACCATAGAAATCTAGTAATTCTGCCAATACGTTGCGTATGTTTAAGCTAGACCCAAGATAGCTGTCCAGAAACTGAAGGTTTCCGTGACTGCAGTTACACATGTTCATCTCCACGATCAGGATAAACTCGAGGTTGGGCACGGGCTGCCGTGCCGGGCAGCTCGTGGTCAAGGCCTAGGTGGGCCGGTACGACGAGTGGAACAAGGATATTGGATACGACTGCTGGACATCCGTGGAGATGGTGTTTGAGGGGTCCAAAAAGATATTCGGCGAGTCCGTGCAGGCCAGGAAGGCAGGGAGCATCATGCGGGAAATCCTGATCAGGGTGTCGCTTTACAACCGGTTGGTGGCTATGTACGCATAATGTACAAAGGAGATTATACTATGCTGCCTCCTAGTCGACTTATTCAACAACCCTTGATTTATCTTCCAATTCCCTGTAAAGTTGGTAAGTTTTCATATACATAGAAGCTCTATCAGCCTATGGGACAGCACAATGTTACTCTGCGGGATGGAGAAACGAAAGAAGTAACTTCTGATGACATTGGAGATATTAGGAACCCGCAGATTATACAAACCATCTTCGTTGACATGACAGATGATAACGTGATAGTAGAATAAGTGATCCCAATTTATTTACACCCGATTGACTCTCATGGTGCAGTTAGAATCGCATGATCTGGGTGAAGATGGACAGATTGTGCTGGTACTTCACTACGTTCGTCCCCAACATACGTGACTAATTCAAATACCGACCCTTTTGATGAGATGGCGCTTTCGTCTGGACTGGTCCGTCAGAGGGGCAGAGATCTTCAGATCTTTATCAGGGGGTGTGGGAATTCCATGATTTTATGGAGAATAATTCTATCGGTTCTGGTACTTGATCGCATGCCCATCTTATGCTTACACAGTCTCGAGTCTAGTTCCACTCAACCAAGCAGTATTCCCAGCACCAGCAGCGCGCCTGCAGTCCTGCTGAACCGCAGCGTGCCGCGCATGACCCGTATGATCCTGTCCCCGTCATACTCTTTGGCAAGGCCCCTTGCCGATATTGCCGCAAGGGGGGCGGCAAGCAGCATGGCGAGGGAGTACACTGGCAGCACCTGGATAATCACCCCCGCTATCACGGATGAATACGCCACAGCTGGAAAGACCCAGAGTATGCGCGAGGCCCTCTTTTTGCCCAGTATTATCACCAGCGTTTTTCTGCCGCGCTCCTTGTCTGCGTCGTGGTCCGGAAACGACGCCACAAAGAGGACCGCAGATGACAGCGCCCCCACTGCCGCGCCGACGAGGAGGGCGGCCGGCGTGATCTCGGGCGCCTGTATGTAGTAGGCGCCAAGGACGATCATCGCCCCCTTGACCCCGACGAGCACCTCGGAGAGGCCCGAGTCCACAATCCTTGTCGAGTAAAAGTAAATCGAGACCACCGCAAAGCCGAGTATCGCAGCTATGACGGGCCCCGTTGTGATCACAAAGTATGCGCCGGCGGCAGTCCCGAGCACCAGTGATATGATGCCGGCGCGGTACACCTGGCGGGGGCTCAGCAGGCCCTCTGGCAGCACCCCTGTCCCCCCGCTCATCGGGGTCCTCTTGGTTCTCGTATCTATGCCGCGCTTGTAGTCCCAGTAGTCGTTGAGCATGTCCACGCTTGCATGAAGAGCGGCCACTCCGGCCATGGTGAGTGCCGCTGTGAGCGCGTCTATTCCGTGGCCGTGCCACCAGGAGAGGGCAAGGCCCGCTGATACGGCTATCACCGACGCGAGCAGGAACCGGACGCGTATTACGCGCAGCCAGGAGGAGAGCATCTACACTAGTGACTCGTCACTTACCTCTATGGGCTTTCTTCCGTCAAACCCCGAGTCCTTTTCATGCCAGAACTTGATCTCGCGCTCGCCCACCTTCCAGCACAGCCAGATGTCGTCCCCAAAGCGCTTTGCGGGAAAGTCCAGGAGCCCCTCGTCTATGCTCTTGACCACCACGCCCGTCTTCTCCAGCTCCTCTATCGAGCGGTAGAACTCGGTTATCCTCGAGTTGAACTGCTGCTTGAGCTCCGCGTACTTGTCCAGACCGCCCGACGACGAGATGGACACCTGGATCTGCTTCTCGGCCCTCATCACCTCGCTCTTGCACGCCAGGACGTGGTTGTACCTCTTTACCACGTCGGGCAGGGCCAGGTTGGCCGTCTTTATCGTAAAATACAAAGACATGCGCCGCCCCGCCGGATCCCAATTAAAAGTCTAGCTTGGCGGGCCCGCCCGGAAGATCTGCCGGCCGGCAGGGCCCTGCATACCGAGAAGTTATAGCAGGGTATGGAATGTGCGCGCGCATGGCGGACAAGATAAAGTGCTCGCACATACTGGTAAAAAAGCAGGGCGAGGCGCTCGCAGTGCAAGAGCGCCTCAAGGCGGGCGAAAAGTTTGGAAAGCTGGCAAAGGAGCTCTCGATAGACGGGGGCAGCGCAAAGAGGGACGGCAGCTTGGGCTACTTTGGCAGGGGCAAGATGGTAAAGCCGTTTGAGGATGCCGCGTTCCGCCTGCAGGTAGGCGAGGTATCCGAGCCGGTAAAATCCGAGTTTGGCTACCACGTGATAAAGCGCCTGGGATAAGCCCGCCTAGAAATAGCCCTCGAGCCCCTTTTTTGGGGCTGCCTTTGGCGCAGGGCCCCCCGCTGCAAGCGACTTGTTCATCCTGTCCCCCATGCCCCTGGCGGCAGTAATCTTGCGCCGGCCTATCCAGTAGTATGCCTCGTCTATAGTCCCCTTTGCCATCAGTACCACCAGCTTGCCCGCGTCCTTCCTGCCGGTCCTGCCCCTTCTCTGCACATACCTTATCGAGCTTGGGACATTGTCATAGAATACCACAAGGTTTACCTCCGATATGTCGAGGCCCTCCTCGCCCACTCTTGTAGATACGAGCACGTCGTATCCCCCGTCGCGGAACTTGGCGACAGTCTCTACCTGTTTTTTCTGCTTGAGGCCCTTTTCTCCCGCCTTTCCTATGAGGATCCCCGAGTTTATCCCGGCAGCCTGCAGCTTTGAGTGTATTAAATCGACAGAGTCCCTGTAGCTTGTAAAGACCAGCGCCTTCCCTTTGGCCCCGCGCACAGCCTCTTCCAACTTTGGTATCTTTGGATGCTCCATGCCGGCTGCCTGCGCCGCCTTTGCGCGCGCCATGGCCCCTGTAAAGTTTCTGTCCTCCTCGAACAGCTCTGCAACACCGGCGCCCTTTTTCTTGACGGTCCTCTCGCAGAACTTTAGAAACGGCGTGACCCCGTGGGCCTCGAATATGTTGAGCGCGTATGTGATGCGTATCGCAGTAAACAAAGGCTTTGCCGCCCGCCTGTTGCCGCTTAGAACGACCATGCGAAGGCGGAGCAGAGCCGAGAGCGACCTGTTCGAGCCGAGATCATAGCCGCACCTCTTGAGGGCCGCATATCTTTCGTCGAGGGCCATCTTCAGGAGCTTTTGGATCTCCTTCATCTCCGGGGGCAGCTCCACCTTTATCCATTCAGTTTCGGTCTCCTGCACGTAGGGCTTTACATCCGGGTCGTCTTCGGTCCTTTGTGCTATGCTCTTTGAGAGAAGAGTGCCCATTATCTCGTCGGCTTTCTCCCTCTCGCTTGGAAGGGTCGCAGTCATGCCGATCATTCTAGAGTTCTCCCCCACTGCACGCGCTATTGCGGAATAGGCATAGTCGCCCACCGCCCTGTGGGCCTCGTCGAACACAACCAGGCCGAACTGTTCGAGCGGGACCATTCCGCGCGCTATGTCGTTTCTTGTTATCTCGGGGGTGGCGCAGATCACGCTGCCGCCCCAAGCTTTTTTGCGCCTCGGGACGGTGTCCTCGCCTGTGACCAGGGTAATATCGGATATGGTAAGGGCCCTGCCCAGGAACTGGCGGTGCTGGTTTACCAGCACCCTTGTCGGCGCAAGGAAGAGAGCCCCCCTGCCTTCGTCCAAATAGTGGGAGATCACCTGCAGGGCCACGGCCGTCTTGCCGAGGCCGGTAGGCAGCACCACTATGCAGTTTTCCCGTATGGCCTGCTCGGCAAGGCCCACCTGGTAGTCGCGCCTCTCGACGGCGCCGGGCTCTACGTATTTGCCCGTTATGTGTGCGGTCTCCACGCGCGGCCCTGACGCGGCCTGTTGTTTTATGGTTTCGTACACCGGGGCATATACCATAATATGCCGGGCGGTGGCACCATGGCCGTTGAGCGGTTTTGAGCGCCCGTCCTGGGACGAATATTTCATGCTGCAGGCGGAGCTGGCAAAGCTCCGATCCAACTGCATGGTCAGAAAGGTGGGGGCCGTCATAGTCAGGGATCACAGGCAGCTGGCCACAGGATACAACGGGACGCCCCCCGGCGTAAAGAACTGCTTCGAGGGCGGGTGCGAAAGGTGCATAGAGCGCATGGAGGGCAAGATCCGCTCAGGCGAGGGCCTGGACCGGTGCCTGTGCAACCATGCAGAGGCCAACGCGATAATGCACTGTGCGATACTGGGAATAGGCGCAGGGGGAGGCAACGCCACCATGTATACGACGTTCTCTCCGTGTTTAGAGTGCACAAAGATGGCGGTGACCATAGGAATCAGGCGGTTTGTCTGCCTGGATACATATCCGGAGAACGCCTCCAAGCTGGTAAAAGATGCATCGGCCAGCATAACCATGATGGACAAGGAGAAGATCACATACTGGGCGTCAAGGATGCCCGGGGGAACAAAGGAGGTGCCGGTGCGCTGACTGCACAGGATGAAGAGATTCCCCCGTCACTGCTTGTATCTGCAACCTATGATGGCCAGGCAAGGGCCGTGGTCCTCAAGTTCTACGAGTCGGAATCGCAAAAGATCATCCACTGGACGGACAACACGGGGCACAAGCCCTACTGTTATACGAGGCTGCCGCCCTCCGAGCTCGGCTTTCTTGGGGGCAGGGAGGACGTGCTCGGGATAGAGCAGGTCATGCGGCACGACCTGATAGCCGACAAGGAGGTGCCCGTCTCCAAGATAACCGTCTCTGATCCTCTTGCGATAGGCGGGACCCACTCGGAGAAGAGCATCAGAAACGTGATAGACACGTGGGAATCCGACATAAAGTATTACGAGAACTATCTGTATGACGCGGGCCTGGTAGTGGGCAGGTACTATTCGGTATCAGGCGGGGAGGTGATTCCGCATGACATGCCAATATCCGACGAGGTAAAACTGGCCCTCAAGAGCCTTCTCTGGGACAAGCTCATAGACGAGGGCATGGCCGACAGGAAAGAGTTCCGCGAGTTCATAGCGGGGTGGGCGGACCTGCTCAACCAGCCCATACCCCGGATAAGGCGCCTCAGCTTTGACATCGAGGTGGATTCAGAGGAGGGCAGGATCCCCGATGCCAAGATCTCGGACAGGAGGGTCACAGCAGTGGGGTTTGCCGCCACCGACGGCCTCAGAAAGGTCCTTGTCCTGAAGAGCGGCGCGGACGAGGGCGCAAACGATGTGACCCCCGGGGTCGAGGTGGTGTTCTACGACGAGGACAAGGAGGCGGACATGATCCGCGACGCGCTAGCAATAATAGGCTCGTACCCGTTTGTGCTTACATACAACGGGGACGACTTTGACATGCCGTACATGTACAATCGGGCCCGGCGCCTCGGCGTGGCGGATTCCGACATACCCCTGTACATGATGCGGGATTCGGCCACGCTCCGGCACGGCGTCCATCTGGACCTGTACAGGACCTTCTCGAACAGGTCGTTCCAGCTGTATGCATTTGCGGCAAAGTATACAGATTACTCCCTGAACAGCGTGTCCAAGGCGATGCTCGGCGAGGGCAAGGTCGATTATGGCGTGTCTCTCGGGGATCTCACTCTATACCAGACTGCAAACTATTGCTATCATGACGCGCGCCTGACGCTGGAGCTTAGCACCTTTGGGAACGAGATACTGATGGACCTCCTGGTGGTGACCAGCAGGATTGCCCGGATGCCCATCGATGATATGTCCCGCATGGGCGTCTCGCAGTGGATAAGGAGCCTGCTGTACTATGAGCACAGGCAGCGCAACGCGCTGATACCCCGCAGGGACGAGCTGGAAAAGAGGTCTCAACAGGTAAGCAACGACGCCGTAATCAAGGACAAAAAGTTCCGCGGTGGTCTCGTAGTCGAGCCTGAAGAGGGCATACACTTTGATGTTACAGTTATGGATTTTGCAAGCCTGTATCCTAGCATAATAAAGGTGCGAAACCTCTCGTACGAGACCGTCAGGTGCGTTCATCCCGAATGCAGAAAGAACACCATCCCCGATACCAACCACTGGGTATGCACGAAAAACAACGGGCTTACATCGATGATAATAGGATCGCTCCGCGACCTGCGCGTCAACTATTACAAGAGCCTCTCAAAGAGCCAGTCTATAACGGAGGAGCAGCGGCAGCAGTATACTGTGATCAGCCAGGCCCTCAAGGTGGTGCTAAACGCAAGCTACGGGGTGATGGGCGCCGAGATATTCCCGCTGTACTTTCTGCCTGCCGCCGAGGCCACCACGGCGGTCGGGCGCTATATCATCATGCAGACCATATCGCACTGCGAGCAGATGGGCGTAAAGGTGCTGTACGGGGACACCGATTCGCTGTTCATAAAGAATCCAGAGGAGCGGCAGATCCATGATATAGTCGAGCACGCCAAAAAGGAGCACGGCGTCGAGCTCGAGGTGGACAAAGAGTACAGGTATGTCGTGCTATCTAACAGGAAGAAAAACTATTTCGGGGTGACAAAGTCCGGCAAGGTCGACGTCAAGGGCCTGACGGGGAAAAAGTCGCACACGCCCCCGTTCATAAAGGAGCTGTTCTATTCGCTGCTCGACATACTGTCGGCTGTACAGACCGAGGACGAGTTTGAATCGGCAAAGCTAAAGATCTCAAAGGCCATAGCGGCATCCGGGAAGAGGCTGGAGGAGAGGGGGGTCCCGCTGGCGGATCTGGCGTTCAATGTGATGATAAGCAAGGCGCCCTCTGAATACGTAAAGACCGTCCCGCAGCACATACGGGCGGCCAGACTGCTCGAGAACGCAAGGGAGGTCAAAAAAGGCGACATAATATCGTACGTAAAGGTGATGAACAAGACAGGCGTCAAGCCTGTCGAGATGGCCCAGGCAGGAGAGGTGGACACGTCAAAGTATCTAGAGTTCATGGAGTCTACTCTGGACCAGCTCACCTCGTCCATGGGCCTTGACTTTGACGAGATGCTGGGCAAGCCAAAGCAGACTGGAATGGAGCAGTTCTTTTTCAAATGACCACCGTGGATATAGCACTGCTGGATGTCGTGGCCGTGGCCGGCGGCGTACTGATACTCTCCGGATGGGTGCACCAGATAATCAAGGCGTACAAGACAAAGAGCCTCAGGGACGTCTCGTGGTATCTAACCATGTTCATAGGGGCTGGCTCTGTGCTCTGGATAACATACGGGGTGCACATATGGGACGTCTACATAATAGGGACCAACGTGGCCGGCATAACCCTGATGGTCACTGTAATTTTGATGAAGCGCAAGTATGACAAGATGGCGAGGCGGCCGCCCGGGCCCCGGTTAAAATAGCGCACGGGCGGATCCTGACCAATGCTGGATCCCCGGACGCGGCCCCGGGTCGTCAATGTCGTCAGCACATCAGACCTTGTACAAAGGGTGAGCGCAAAAAAGATGGCCGCCATGCCGTGCTGCATGTATGATGAGGCCGTATACGGCGGCAGGTGCGGCTACATAAAGACGCCCGGCATGCAGGGGAGGGTGACTGTATTCATTTCTGGCAAGATGATATCCGTCGGCGCCAGATCCGTGAGGGCCTCGTTTGGGCAGCTGCACGAGGCGCGGCTCCACCTGGTGCGCAACGGGGCTGCCGGCGACTGCAAGATAAGGCCCGTCGTGCGCAATATTGTAGCCACGGTGGATGCCGGTAGGAATGTTCCCATAGACAGGATATCGTCGCGCATGCCTGGCGCTGTATATGATCCCGGGTCGTTTCCCGGGATGATACTCAAGGGGCTGGACAGCTGCAGCTTTCTAGTCTTTGCGTCGGGAAAGATGGTGATAGCGGGCGCCAAGTCGCCGGATGAGCTGCGCAGGTCGTCGTTTGACCTGCTGACGCGCCTCAATAACGCGGGGGCCTAGTACTCAGGACATGGCCTGTGCCAGCTCGGCTATGGCCGCAGCGGGGTCTGATGATTTTACCACCCCGCTTGCCACGAGGATCCCCTTGGAGCCGAGCTCGAGGGCCTTGCGCACATCAGCGCCTGATGTTATGCCCGCCCCGCAGAGCAGCTTTGTTCCATCCGCCCCCCTGATGGCCTCTGCTGCCTCCCCTATCAGCTCGGGCCTCTCCGATGAGACGGACCTGCCCGAGCCTATCAGCTCGGGAGGCTCGATAGCTATGTAGTCGGGCCGGTGCCGGGAGAGATTTGCCGCCTCGGCGGAATCCTTTACACAGACCACGGAGATCATATCCAGACCCCTGAGCCTGGGCACAAGGCTTGCCACCTGGTCAGCTGATACGCGGTGCTCGCTGTGGTTGATGAGCGCGCCAGAGACGCCGGATTCTCCCAGCAGCTCCGGCACGACATATCCTGTGGTGCTTCCAACCCCCTTGTCGTCTATATGCTGCGCCAGAACTGTAAGATCTTCCCCCTTTACTGCGCCCAGCAGGTGCTGCGGCGGGGCAAGAGCTATCCTGACGCCGTATTTTGCGGCCGCCCCGGCGGCTGCCGCCGCTAGGCTGTCAATTCTGCCGCCGGCCGCCTCCTTGTAGTTTTTGCAGTTTATTATCAGCACGGGCGATCGCGCCACGGGGCCCCCTGCGCGTATTTATTCTATCGACGCCCCCGCGGGGCACCCCAGGTTCCGGGCTCGTGAGCCCCGGGGCCCCAGAACGCCTCCCGGGGGAGTATGCGCGGATTTGCGTGCGTATACAGGGGATTGCCGCGTGGGAACAGCTCTATCTAACCTAATTGTTGTGATAAACTTACCAAACACAGTTAACAAGGATCCGCATCTTGAAAAGTACGTTGGTTCGGCGCTACAAGCCCAAGATAAAGCAGACCCTCCGCGAGGTGCCCCTCAAAAATGTGCATGTGTGGAAGGAGGCGCAGGCAAGGAGGCTGGACAGGTCCCGGGTGCGGGATATCGCAAAGTCGATCAGATCAGAGGGGCTGCAGAACCCGCCCGTCATACAGAGGGGCGGCAGGGGGCTGTACCTCCTCATATCGGGGCACCACCGGCTTGCGGCCCTCAAGTACCTGGGCGCAAAAAAGTCCAAGTTTCTGGTGATAACCAAGGATACAGAGTACGGCCTGGATGATGCAAAGGCCGCATCGGTTGTAGAGAACCTGCACCGTCTCCAGATGAGCCCGCGGGAGCTTGCAGACGCATGCAAGTTCCTGGCCGAGCAGACGACAAAATCCGAGGCCGCAAAAAAGCTCGGCATGTCGATGCCCACGTTCAAGAAATACCACGGCTTTGCGGGCGTACCGGACAAGATCAAGGCGATGGTACCGGGCACCATATCCCGGGACGAGGCGACAAGGCTCTACCAGGCGGTGCCGACCATATCCCAGGCGCTCAAGGTGGTATCAAAGATAGCAAAGCTCGACAGGCCGTCGAGGCGGATCTACCTGAGGTTGCTTGCCCAGAGCCCCCGCTCCGGCCACAAGATAATACTAAAGAGGATGCGCAAGGTGGGCATCAAGAAAAAGATACCAATAGAGCTGGGCAAGAACGGCGCAAGAAAGCTCTCCAGGCTGGCCGAGCGCGAGGGGACAGACGAGACCCGGCTTGCCAACAGGATAGTCCGGGAATACCTGAGGAAGCGGCGATGAGGTCCGGGATGCGCGGGGCCGCAAGGCGGCCCGGGGGGAATCAGAATGGGCACACAAAAGACGGGGTCATGGAGCTCATGGCATCCGGAATATGCGACCAGTCCCGATTGCGCCACATACTGTGCATGATGGAGCAGCGCAGGGATCTATACAACTCGGATGTGATGTTTCTCGACAGGATGAGCAGCAGGCTTGATGAGAAGGAGAGCCGGCTCCGGAGGGAGAACGATGAGATGCGCCGGGCCATGGGGATGCAGGGCGTGCCGACGCCAGGCGGCCTGCCGGCGCGCACTCTAGTCGACGACTCGGCGCTCGATACATTGCTGGAGCGGCAGAGGTCCCGGTCGCGCGATGCGGCGGACGGGCGCGGCCCTGCCGCGCGGCGCACGCGCCGCGCAGTGTTCTGGCGCGGCAGCTCCTGATCTTTCCGTGTATAGGCAGGGCACAGCATGCAGCCGCGGCATATGCGCGGCAGTGAACGCGCCGTCTTTTGGCGCGGCAGCTCCTGACATTTGCGCGTACGAGCAGGGCACAACATGCAGGCGCGCCGCGGCATATATGCGGCAGTGCACGGACAGAATTCCATCTTTCACGGCGCGGGCAAACTGGGCACATTGCATGCACTGCGCAGCGGCATGCGCGGTGTACCCGCGGCAGTTTTATGTGGTCCCAAGCGAAGGAATTGAACCTTCGACAACCCGGTCTCTGTATGCCTGATATGCTGTTATACGGTCAGCCAAGGCCGACATCTACAGCCGGAAGCTCTACCAGGCTGAGCTAGCTTGGGACGATCCGTGATCGGCATCCTAGTTTTAAATAACTATCGCATGGATCCACGCACGCCTGCCCCGGGGCCGGCCACAGGCGGGGCCCCCGCCCCCCAAGGCGGCATGGAACTAGATATTAACCGGTTCCGCGGATCCCATGCATGTCCAAGACGGAGGCCTCCCCGGGGGGATATGCCTGCACGCCATACACGCACGACCATGCCTCGATAGAGCTCAAGGAGGAATGGTCCTCGTCGAGGAACGTAGGCGAGATGTACTTTGTGACCGCCACTTTCTCGTCCAAAAGCAAGCCGTACTTTGAGCAGCAGGCCAGCCACTACCTGCTGGCAAGGTTCAAAAACGGCCCCAAAATGATAAAGGCGGTGGAGGGCCGCGGGGGCGGCCCTTCCTATTTATTCAGCATGGACGAGGAGATATTCGAAAGGGAATCCCCCGGGATGAGCTATGTATCCATGTACTATCTGGAATACGGAGATTCCGAGGAGGACATACGCGAGGTGGCGTCGGTAGTGGCAAGAAAGGAGAAGATAGGCAGGGCGGGAATAGGGCGCATGGATGTATGCTCGAGGATTCCGCCAAAGTTTGCCTTCCCGTACAGCGGGAACATTGTGGTGCTCGAGGTATCCAGCGAAAAGAGCCACCAGAGCGTCAACAAGTACTGCGAAAAGACTAGAAGGGAAGTGATCCGCAAGGGGATAACGATGACCAACCTTGTAAGCCTGTCGATACTGGAGAGGCTCAAATAATATAATTTACAGCACGCCGGTGACCCGGCTGGCAAAGTCGGATTCATACCATAATGTATACGGCTCCTTTCCCGATGGCGACGGGTAGTTTACCGCTATATGGGACAGGGTGGTGCCGTCTGTTGCGCCGTGCACGTGAGCACGCCGGCAGGTATGTACTGGATGCTGCCCTGCTTTAGCGGTATCCTGTCTGTCTCTTTTATTGCAAATTCCGCCTCGCCTCCGCCGGTCTTTTCAAATATTGACATGCTGCCGGTGCCCGAGGTCACTATGAGCAGCTGCCCGCCCTCGTGCGTATGCAGGGTGGTCTTTGCGCCGTCGGGAAATGTCACGTGGAATATGTTGCTCTCAGATATGCCGAGCTCGCCTGCAAGGTCGACAAGGGACGGCGTGCCTATAAACCACCTCTTTGTGACCTCCTTTATCGAGCCGTCCCGGGTATAGTCTAGCGGCTTCAAGTCAGATCTCCGCGAGAAGCTTCTTTTTCTTGGCGCGAAACTCCTTCTCCGTTATGATCCCCGCCTTTCTCAGCTCGCCGAGCTTTGCCAGGGTCTCTAGCGCGTCGCCCTTGCCGGCTGCCATCTTTTTTGCCGCCCCTATGCCCTTTTCGAGCTTTTTGGCGCCCCTTGACTTGAGCCGCTTGCTCTCCCGCTCGGCCTGCTTGAGCAGCACATCGCTTCTTTTTTGCGCCTCGCCCACGGTGATCTTGCCGAGCTCGACTGCGTCATCTAGTATCTCGTCTGCCCTCTTGACGCCCTGCTCGACTGCATTGTCTATCGCCTTGTCCGCCCTCTTTAGGAACTTTTCGATGTATCCGGGCCTGCCCTCCGACCTCATACGGCCGTTACAGACGGCAGGCTATTATTACCTTGCCTTGCGTTGTATAGTATGCCTTATGCGGGGTGCGGCAGGGGATGACTGGAAAGACCAGGACGGCGGTCCTGCGGAACGCCATGACTGAGGAGTCGGCTCGGGCCATGATAGAGGCAAAGAAGACGGGTGCCTTTAGGGCCCTTATGAGGGCCCCGCGGAAAGAAGACGTCCATGTGCATTCTGTAAAGCTGGTCCACGAGGCGCTGATCCGGGTCTCCGCCAGGTACTCTGCGGATTTTTTCAGAAAGGCGGTTCACCCGATCAAGGTGGACCAGAACGTGATCGAGGTGGTGCTAGGCGACGGCGTCTTTCCCATAAGGTCCAAGTCGCGCATACACAAGACGCTCTCGGCAGGGCTCGGCAAGAACAGGGTCGACCTCGAGCTAGAAGAGCATGTCTTTGCGGAATCAGAAGGGATGATGTGCCTTGACCGGCACGGCGGCGAGACGGACTTTCCCTACAAGACGGGGCCCGGCGCGGTGGAGCCGTACCCGCGGAGGATACTCGATGCGTCAGAGAATGTGCGGAGCCCCGAGGTGGAGACAGAAGAGGCGCTCTCAAAACTAAAAGAGAAGCTGCGCGGGCCCCCGCCTGACGGCATGCGCGACCTGCGGGAGGAGTTTGCCGCAAAGGCGGTGGAGGTGGTCTATGTACCAGTCTATGAATCGCGACTTGTGGGGCCCAAAAAAAAGGTCCGCATGATGCGGATTGACGCGGCAAGAAAAAAGATCCTCTAGCCGGCTATCTTTTTGAACCGGGATCGTCCCGTATTCCGTCAAAGGCCTTTTCTGCGCGGGCCCACTTTTTTATCGTCTTGGAATCTTTTTTGGCCGCCTTTTGCAGGTGCGCTATGGATTCGTCCTCCCTGCCAAGGCCCGAGAGGCTGCGCGCCCTGGCATACAATACATTGGCGTTCTCGCGGTGCTCCGCGGGCAGTGATGCAAGCTCCCCGAGGGCCTCGGCGTGCCTGCCAAGCTCGGTAAGCTCTATCCCCACGTGGAACTGTGAGTCGGCGTGGCCGGGATGCCTCTTGCACACGCCCTTGAAGCAGGCCAGCGCCTCTTCGTGCCTGCCCATCTTGCCGAGCACTATCCCCTTGTAGAACCTCGGGTTCGGCTTGCGTCGGTCCAGCTCGGCTGCCCTGTCGAGGTCCGGCAGCGCCTCCTCATGCTCGCCCAGCCTGTCGAGCAGCACGGCCCTGTTGAAGCGCGCCGGCGCGTACCGCGGGTCGGCCTCGATGGCCCTGCCGTAGTTTTCCAGCGCGGATGCCGTGTCTCCGAGCTCGGCCTGGGCTATGGCCTTGTTGTTGTACGCGGGCGCGTCCTTGTTGTCAAGCTCGAGCAGCCGGTCAAAGCACGTGATCGCATCAGAGTACTTTTTTGCCCTGTTCTGGGCCAGCCCCTTTTTGTGCAGGACGCCCCTGTTCTGCGGGTCGTCCTTGAGGATTTTCCCGTACAGGCCTATTGCCGCCCTGAACTGGTTCTTGCTGCACAGGAGGTCCGCCTGGCGCACCAGCTCGGCGGGGTCGCTCTTGCCGAAGAGTATCATGGGCCCCGGGGCAGCACGCCCGTATAATCAAAGTTTCCTCCGGCGCTATACCTCATAGGCCTTCTGCAAAGCGCTCTGATGCGGAATACATGGTCTTGAGGTCGGCCTTTGAGTGCGCCGCCGATATGGCCCCCAGCTTGCCCGGCAGAAAGAATATGCCGTCCCGGGTGATCATGTCCAGGTGGTACCTGTGCAGCAGCTCAACATCGCAGGCTGCCGCATCTGCAGCATTTGAGACCCTGCCGGCGCCATCTTGAACAAAGTGAGTCATGAACAGCGAGCCCCTTCCGGTCACGGATACCCTGTTCCCAAATATCTTTGAGAGCTTGTCCCTTGCGTCGTCCCCCATGGAGTTTATCCTCGGGTATATTGTGCCCTTTCTCTTTTTGAGCTCCCCGAGCGCTGCCGCGCCCGCTGTCATCGTGGCGGGGTTTGCAGAGAATGTGCCGCCGCCGATGTACGCCCTGTCGGACTTTGCATGCGATATAGTGTTGGAGATTTCCATCACCTCGTCCTTGCCGCATATCACCCCTATGGGGAATCCGCCCCCGACTATCTTGCCGAGCGCCACTATATCGGGGTCCAGCCCTGCTGCAGCATACGCGCAGCCAAACCTAAACCGGAACCCTGTCACTATCTCGTCGAGGACAAGCAGCGCGCCCCTTGAATGCACAAACTCCTGTATGCCGCGCAGATAGTCCTCATCCGCCGGTATGCAGCCGCCGCCGCCCAGCAGCGGCTCGATTATCACGCATGCCAAGTCGTCGCCTGCGCGCCCAAGAACATCCAGGGAACCTTCAAGATCGTTGTACGGAATGGATATAGAGTGCTCTTCGTCGACGAGCCCCCCGCTCTCGGGCACATCATACGGCCAGTTGACCGACTTGAGCAGCCCCGACGCGTACCCGTGCCAGCCGCCGTCCGCCTTTGCTATTATTTTTCTGCCCGTATGCGCGCGCGCCAGCCTTGCCGCATACATGACGGCCTCCGTCCCCGACGTGACGTACCTTGTCTTTTCTGCCACGCTTACCGCGCCGCGTATTATCTCCGAGAGATTCATCGTCTGCTCGTTGACGGTCCCGTGGATCCAGCCGCGGCGAAGCTGCCCCTCTACTGCCGACCTGACTGGCGCCGGCGCGTGCCCCAGTATCAGGCTCCAGTGCCCCATCCAGTAGTCTACATACTTGTTCCCGTCCACGTCGACGAGGTGCTTGCCGCTCGCGGACCTTGTCACAAACGGATACGGCTCGTAGAACCTTATGTTGTGGCTGACCCCGCCGACGTGGTACTTTTTCGACCTGGCAAAGATCCGGGCCGAGCCGCCGGTCTTTGCCCTGTACTCGCGTTCCAGATCCACGGCAGCAGGCCGCTCCCCCCATAATTTAATCAGGGCGGATCGCCATCATACAGGCAGATCCGGCCCCTGATCGGGGCTGCCGGGGGCGGAAATCGGCGATGGTTTATATGCCCATGGACGGGCCGATCCGATCGTACGTGACGCAAGAGCGGCGCTTGCGATGAATGCATGGTATTGTACCATATTGTGATTCGCTGGCCTCCAGTTACGCACACAGAATGAGGGTATGATCGAAGGGTCATATCTGAGATGTGAAGATTATGTGCATTCTGTTCAATTCCAAAAGTACAAGCGTACTTAACAAAAAAAAAATAATCCAATTATGAATCCGGTTGATCCTGCCGGACCTGACTGCTATCGGATTGATACTAAGCCATGCGAGTCATTGTAGCAATACAAGGCAGACGGCTCAGTAACACGTAGTCAATCTAACCTATGGACGGGGATAACCTCGGGAAACTGAGAATAATATCCGATAGGCCACTATGCCTGGAATGGTTTGTGGCCCAAATGATTTATCGCCGTAGGATGGGACTGCGGTCTATCAGCTTGTTGGTGAGGTAATGGCCCACCAAGGCTATAACAGATACGGGCTCTGAGAGGAGAGGCCCGGAGATGGGTACTGAGACACGGACCCAGGCCCTATGGGGCGCAGCAGGCGAGAAAACTTTGCAATGTGCGAAAGCACGACAAGGTTAATCCGAGTGTTTTCTGCTAAAGAAATCTTTTACCGGTCTTAAAACCACCGGCGAATAAGGGGTGGGCAAGTTCTGGTGTCAGCCGCCGCGGTAAAACCAGCACCTCAAGTGGTCAGGAGGATTATTGGGCCTAAAGCATCCGTAGCCTGCCGTGTAAGTTTTCGGTTAAATCTATGCGCTCAACGCATAGGCTGCCGGAAATACTGCACGGCTAGGGAGTGGGAGAGGTAGACGGTACTCGGTAGGAAGGGGTAAAATCCTCTGATCTATCGATGACCCCCTGTGGCGAAGGCGGTCTACTAGAACACGTCCGACGGTGAGGGATGAAAGCTGGGGGAGCAAACCGGATTAGATACCCGGGTAGTCCCAGCTGTAAACAATGCAAACTCAGTGATGCATTGGCGTAAGAGCCAGTGCAGTGCCGCAGGGAAGCCGTTAAGTTTGCCGCCTGGGAAGTACGTACGCAAGTATGATACTTAAAGGAATTGGCGGGGGAGCACCACAAGGGGTGAAGCCTGCGGTTCAATTGGAGTCAACGCCAGAAATCTTACCCGGAGAGACAGCAGTGTGAAGGTCAAGCTGAAGACTCTACCAGACAAGCTGAGAGGTGGTGCATGGCCGTCGCCAGCTCGTGCCGTGAGATGTCCTGTTAAGTCAGGTAACGAGCGAGATCCTTGCCTCTAGTTGCCACCATTGCTCTCCGGAGCAGTGGGGCGAATTAGCGGGACCGCCGCAGTTAATGCGGAGGAAGGAAAGGGCCACGGCAGGTCAGTATGCCCCGAAACTCTGGGGCCACACGCGGGCTGCAATGGTAGTGACAATGGGTTCCATATCCGAAAGGAGGAGGTAATCCCCAAACGCTACCACAGTTATGACTGAGGGCTGCAACTCGCCCTCACGAATCTGGAATCCCTAGTAACCGCGCGTCATTACCGCGCAGTGAATACGTCCCTGCTCCTTGCACACACCGCCCGTCGTTTCATTGAAGTTTGCTTTTAGTGAGGTGACGTCTAATTGGCGTTATCGAACTTGAGGTAAGCGACAAGGGAAAAGTCGTAACAAGGTGACCGTAGGGGAACCTGCGGTCGGATCACCTCCTTAGAAACTGGTTTGAACAGAATGCACATGATCTTTGCATGGTGCAATGCACCACGCAAGTGGTGTATGAAGGATGTAGCGGCCCCCTCCCCTGGGGACTGCGATGATCATCATGCATAGTCGTGTAATATGTGGCTGAATATGCCGGTGTAAAGACGGCAATAGGAGGATTGCTAGGCTTGAGGAGAGAAGAAGGACGTGGCAAGCTGCGATAAGCTCGGGGTAGGTGCACGCACCCGTTGATCCCGAGATTTCCGAATAGGAATCCTGTATACTCCGCGCAAGCGGAGGTCGAACCGTGGGAATTGAAGCATCTTAGTACCACGAGGAAGAGAAATCAATAGAGATTTCCCAAGTAGAGGCGATCGAAAAGGAAAGAGCCCAAACTGAATCTGCCGCGGTAACGCGGCCGAGATGTGGTGTTTTGGTGCGGCGCAATGGCCCCAGGAAATAGTTGAAGTGTTCTGAAATGTTCCGGCTTAGAGGGTGATACCCCCCTAGACGAAGTGGAATGGGGCAGGGCCAGCACCCGAGTAGTTGTCCTTGGCAGTGGGCAGCGAAGATTGGTGAAAGTAGCATCAAAGGCTAAATATCTCTCAAGACCGATAGTGTACTAGTACCGTGAGGGAAAGCTGAAAAGTACCCCGGAAGGGGGGTGAAAAGTGCATGAAACCTATTGCTTACAGACGTGCATGGCATGAAAGACGATTTTTTCGGACCGGAGGTTCCAGCAATGGAGCTGAAAGTCCGGAGCTCATGTCGTCAGTGTCATGCGTTCCGTCTCGAAACACGGGCCAGGGAGCTTGCTGTCATGGCGAGGTTAAGCCTAGAAAGGCGTAGCCGAAGGGAAACCGAATTCTCGCAGCATTGTGAGGAGAAGCGTGTGAAAGTGCGTTAAGTCATGGCGGTAAGGCTAGAAGCCAGTCGATCTATTCCTGAGCAAGATGAAGGTGGGCGAAAGCCCACTGGAGGTCTGCAGCAGTTCTGACGTGCAACTCGTTTGTGTGACTTGGGAATAGGGGTCAAAAACCAATCTAGACTGGCGCTTGCTAGTTCCAACCGAAGCGTCTCGCAGGGCGTGCTATGTGGAGATGGTGTTTCCGGTAGAGCACTGATAGGGTGGCGCGGGGAAGAGATTCCTCACCATCCATTCAAACTCCGAACGGATACACATCGCAGAAGCATGGACACGGGTTCGTGTGACGTAAGGTTCACGACCGAGAGGGGTTTAACCCAGACTGGAGTTAAGGTCCCCAAATTTCTGCTAAGTGTCAAGCCAAAGTGCGTGTCATCGCCAAGACAGCAGGGAGGTAAGCTCAGAAGTAGCTATCCTTCAAAAAGTGTGTAACAACTTACCTGCCGAGCGAGGGCGCCACAAAAACGGACGGGGCTAAAGCAGAGTACCGATACTCCAGACGTGCACCGTGATAGGTGCACCGTGGTAGGTTGGCGTAGTGATTGGGACGAAGCAGGGCGGTGACGTCCTGTGGACCGATTTCTATTGCAGATCCTGGTGGCAGTAACAGCATAGTGCGGTGAGAATCCGCACCACCGTAAGCGCAAGGGTTTCCAGGCAATGCGTCGTCAGCCTGGAGTTAGTCGATCCTAAGGACTGCCTCAACAGAGTAGTCCGAATGGGAAACCAGTTAATATTCTGGTACCTTGCAGGGAGCGTTTGAACCGCATGGTTCGCTTCCGGATAGGGGGAACATGACCGTCGTCGTGTCGAACCGTTCGAGGGCCTGGGAGTGTCGTAATGACGAGAACAGGCCCGAGGCGGGAGTGGCTTTGCGTTAGCAGAGTTTTCCCGATTCCAGGAGACCATGAAAGACCGTGCGGCTAGCAAACTGCAAGTTCGTACCCAGATCCGACACAGGTGCGCTGGTTTAGTAAACTAAGGTGCTACGGGTATACCGTATGGCGAGGGAATTCGGCAAATTAGTCCTGTAGCTTAGGTATAAGGGATGCCTGCAGCTGTCATGAGGAATGGCGGCAGCAGGTTGCAGTGACAAGGGGGTTTCGACTGTTTAATAAAAACACAGGCGACTGCTAGCCCGAAAGGGTATGTATAGTCGCTGAATCCTGGCCGGTGCCGGTATCTAAAACTTGGGTTCAACCGAGCTAAGGACCGGTTAACGCCGGGAGTAACTCTGACTCTCTTAAGGTAGCCAAATGCCTTGTCGGGTAAGTTCCGACGTGCATGAATGGAACAACGAGAGCCCCACTGTCCCCGCCTACAACCCGGTGAAGCCACATAAGGTGGACGAACAGTCCATCATCTTCCATCGGGGAGAGAAGACCCCGTGGAGTTTTACTGCAGCTTGTGCTTGTGGTATAGCAGGGAGTGCATAGCGTATCTGGGAGTCATTTCCTGGCGTTCTTTGGGACGTCAGGGGACGCCGATGTAACACCAGACATTTCCTGCAGTGCCACTTACCCGGTGAAGACCGGGGACATGTGCAGGTGGGCAGTTCGGCTGGGGCGGCACCCCTTTGAAAAGATATCAAAGGGGCCCAAAGTTTAGTTCAAGCGGGTCAGAAATCCGCTGAAGAGGGCAAAGCCAAAAACTAGACTGAATGGATTTCCAAACGCACGGAATTCATAGACGAAAGTCTGGCTTAGCGATCCTTCGTGTGCCCACTATTGGGGCCCGGAGGTGACAGAAAAATTACCCCAGGGATAACAGGCTCGTCGCGGGCGAGAGCTCCTATCGACCCCGCGGTTTGGTACCTCGATGTCGGCTTTTCCTATCCTGGTCCTGCAGCAGGGGCCAAGGGTGAGGCTGCTCGCCTATTAAAAGGGAACATGAGCTGGGTTTAGACCGTCGTGAGACAGGTCGGCCTCTGCCTGATGGAAGCGCGAATATCTGAGGGGAAGTCGCTCTTAGTACGAGAGGAACAGAGAGGCGTGGCCACTGGTCTACCGGTTGTCCGACAGGGCAGGCCGGGCAGCTAAGCCATCTAGGCTAAGTGCTGAAAGCATCTAAGCACGAATCCTATCCCGAGACAAGATATTCCTTCTTCGGATGAAGGTTCGCAGAAGAAGACTGCGTTGATAGGAAGGTGGTGTATCCCACAAGCTTCGGCGAGTGGTGAGCCAGCCTTTACTAATCGACCAAAACACCGGTTCAGCCATTTACATAGAGACTATGCATGATGACTCATTTTTTTATTGAGCCCCCAGCGGATGCTGTGCACCGCCGGGGGCTTATTTCATGGGTCCCCAGCGGATGCTGTGCTCTGCCTGTGGCCCGTTTTTCATGTGCCTTGGAGGAAATTGCGAGGCAAACACTTGGAAATTAAAATCACGAACCTTTTTAAAGGAACATAGTCCTTTACTAGCATGGATAATAATATGGACCAAAAGCCCGAGACAACAAAACAGACGAACAAACGTAGTGACATGGCCATCCTGCTCGAACTGCATGAGGAATATGAGAAATTGATGAAGAAAAAAGGCAAGTCATACGACACAGACTATGGTATGATTCCCGCGGGTAGTCATTTCAACTACATAAATGCCTAGTTACGCAGAAATAGCAAACGACGTACTTCGACTAATGGAGTCAGTCGGTGAGCAGGCACCTGGTGTAGTACTTCACGACTATCTTTCAAAATTGCAACAGTATTCGGGGAGGGATACAATACTGTATGCGACCAACTGGATAACGGACGAAGCGCATACGTCTAATGAAGCTCTCATAACAAATGGTGACCTGTATGGATTTATGAGGATGATGCGTGATTTAAAGACTAAGAAATTAGATTTAATACTCCACAGTCCGGGGGGCTCCGTCGAGTCCACCGAAGCAATCGTCTCATACATACGTGCAAAATTTAAAAATGTCCGGATCATTATCCCATATGCCGCGATGTCGGCAGCTGCGATGCTTGCATGCTCATCGAATTGCCTGGTAATGGGTAAACACTCATCGATAGGTCCCACCGACCCCCAATTTATTATTCCAACCAGGACCGGCATGCACATAATGTCTGCACAGTTTCTAATTAGCGAGTTTCAAGAAGCACAGTCGGTGTCAGAAAAACACCCGGGGAGGCTCGGCGCATGGCTTCCACTGTTAGGGCAATATCCTCCCGGGCTAATTCAAAAATGCATTAGCAGCCAGAAGCTAAGTGTGGAACTTGTACAAAAATGGCTGGCTAGATACATGTTTGAGAACGAGTCTGCAGCGGTAAAAAAGTCAAAAAAAATATCAGAAATAATGTCTTCCTCTAAAAAATATCACAGTCATGGAAGGCGCATATCGAGAGAAGAATGTAAAAGGATTGGCTTAAAAGTAACTGATCTGGAAGATGAACAAGAATTTCAAGATCTGGTGCTGTCAGTATTTCATGCGGCAAATACCATGTTTCAGTATACTCCAGTCAACAAAATTATCATGAATCACCTCGGTAATACCGTCGTTGAGACACTGCCAACACCACGGTAAGATAGTCAGAATTCTCACATACATGGGTACTGGATGCCCGGAAGAGATCCGTCTGGAGTTTTCATAGGGCAGGTCGTTGGATAAGACGATTGCGGGGTTGTACTCGGTGCTGTGCACCGCTGCCGGCTCGTTGTCTCATGGGTCCACGGTGGATGCAGTGCGCTGTTTATGACTCATTTTTTTATGTTCCCCCGGTAGGTAATTCCACGGCAAACACACGACTCATGAAGATGGAAACCTTTTTAGTCAAATACCGTAGCCTATAATCATGGATGAGAATGAGCAAAAAGCTGAAACAACAGAACGGATAATCAAACGCGATGATGTAACCGTCCTGCTTGAACTGCATCAGGCATTTAAGGAATTAAAGAGAAGGAATGATCCGGTGTTTGATTCAGACTATGAAACGGATCCCGCGGACATGTATCTCAACTACATAAATGCCTAGCTATACAGAAATTGCAGACGAAGTACTCCGGCTAGTCAAGTGAAAAGCAGGCAGGCGCTCGTAGATAGGATCCGCCGATCTTCAATTTATTTTTCCAGCCAAGACTGGCATGTATAGAATACCTGTACCGCTTTTGATCAACGAACTCCAAAAAGCCCAGTAGGTACCTGAAAAACGATCGGGCAGTTGCTGCATGGCTTCTGTTCTCAGGACAATACATTTCTGGCAATCTCGCCCTGGACGAGAAAGTAGATTATCCCCCCGCCCAGTATGGATGCCCAGATGATTATTCTCTTGGTCCTGCTCATGGGGCCCGCCCGTGGGGGGTGATAAATTAATGTAGCTTACCGGCCCGCAGGCACCTGTCTCATGGGCAGTTCTGTCTGTCCGGACGGCCCATGCCCCGCGCAATGTTTGTTTACAGGTGCAGCATATTACACGCATGGGCAGAATGGGGGGCGTGGCTAGGCTGTTTATACTGATAGTGGGCGGGCTTGTAGCAATCATAGTCGGCTCGTTTATGATCAGGGGCAGCATGCACCTGTGGGACAACGAGCCGGGGAGCGGCCTCAAGGGGGGCTCCCGCCGGCAGAAGCGGCCCCGCCCCGACGGCAAAGATAATTAAGGCATAACGGCCCTGACCGCTTCATGGTTGGACCAAAGGACGGCGGCTTCGGCTTTGACCAGTCCAAAAAGTACACCTCGATAGACAACATAGACGAGATCTGCGTCCAGTGCCAGTCGGGCCAGCACGCCAAGTGCAGGGCAAAAGATGACGAAAGCAAGACCTGCGAGTGCGAGTACTGTATAATCAACGGCTGAGCAGAGCCTGCAGGCGGCGCCTCAGCTTTATTTAGCCCCGCACGGCCGGTCAGTCCATGGCTGCAATAAGCGCAGAGGTCAAGGATCACGTCAACCGCATCAAGATGGGCTTTGTCGCCACTGTAACCCCTGACAACAAGCCCAGCCTCTCGCCCAAGGGCTCTGTGATAGTCTGGGACGAGGGGCACCTGGCGTTTGCCAACATTCGGTCCCCCAATACGGTGGCGAACCTGCGAGCCAACCCCGCCATTGAGATCAACGTAGTCGATCCGCTGCTCCGGAAGGGCTACCGCTTTGCCGGGGCCGCCGCCGTGCTCGATTCAGGGGAGGAGTTTGAGACAATGGCGTCCCATTTTAAAAAGACCGGCATAAAGAGCGAGATATCCTCTGTAGTAAAGATAACAGTAGATGAAATCCGCGACATAACCTCGCCCCTGTACGATCTCGGCATGAGCGAGGAGGAAATGAAGAGCAAGTGGAAAAAGATCTATTCAGAATCCTGACCGCGCTCCCTTCTCTCCCTTTCCAGCACCTTCTTTATCACGCCAAGCTCCCTCTCGGCGGTCGCCAGCCTCTGGGTTAGAGACGAGACCATCGCGCTTGCGGCCTCCACCACGTGCTGTTTCGCGCCCCCCTCTGAGGCGGACTCCATCTGGCCCCGGACTACCTTCATCTCTTTTTTTGCAAGGTCTATCTCGGCCCGCATTGTATCGCGCTCTTGGGAGAGCTTCTTGACCTCGTCCCGGGCCGACTTGAGCCCCTCCCCGGAATTATGCAGCTCCGCCTCCGCCTCGGCCTGGGAGGCCCTGGCCCTGTCCAGCGCGGACTGTGACTCTAGAATCCTCCTGTTGATGTCGTGCAGCTCGGCGCGGCCCCTGTCTGCTTCTTCTTTTATCCCGGCGAGCGCGGCATGAGCACGGTCGAGCTCCTCTATCCTGCCCTTTCTGTCCCCAAGATCAATCTCCGCCTGGTCGAGCTGCGCCCTCTTCTGCTCCACCCCCTCGGCCAGGCCGCCGCGCGCCTCCTCGAGTAATGCGGCCTCTTTTTTGGCCTCTGCGAGCGCCTTTCTTTCGGACATCAGGGAACCCACGGTGGTGTCGTATTCCGTCTTTACCCTGTCTAGCTTCTCAGACAGGGCGGTCAGCTCGGAATACTTTTTGACCACGTCCCTCTCCACGCCGGCAAGGTCCGCCCTCGCCTTCTCCATCTCTATCTCGGGCCCGGGCTCTGCCGGCCCCGGCTCGGATTCTGCGGGTTCCTTTTTCCTGAACAATCCCATGTACGCACCTGCCGGGCCTTGCCATAAAATTCTTGGGCCGGGGCACCCTGCCGCAGTCCCCCTTAGGACTTTTTCTTGATAAAGTTGAGATAGAACCCCGCCCCGCCGGCCACAAAGCCAAAGGCTATGGCCGCCGCGCCAAGCTCCGGCGAATCTGATAGGTACAGCGGGGCCGTCACGAATATGAGGGCGCCGAGTATTATCAGAAAGAACCCCCCGCTCCGCCGGCGGTTGTGCGAATCGTGGACCATCAGAGGCGCCCCCGTATCATCCCTGCCACCTTCTCCCTGCCTATGTCCTCTATGAAGGGGCCGATCCTAGGCCCGCTTGGCGTATCGAGTATTATCCTGTATAGCGCCCTGAAAAAGTCGCGCGGCGGCACGCCGTGTGACTTTGCTATCCCGTATATCGCATCCTGGAGGCCGTCGCCCGGGGCTGATCCCAGCAGTTCTACCAGCTCCGATAGCGCGCCCTTTGTGGCCTCGTCGAGCTCTATATCGGATCTTTCTGCTGCATACATGTCGTCTGCATAGTTGCCTGCCAGCCCGATGAGCCTCTCAATCTCGGGCGAGGGCCCGTCAACCACGCCGTACTCGACGAGCTTTTTTGTGACGCGTTCTGCCCTGTCTTCCTTGAACAGCCGGGACAGCTCGACTAGCAGCCGGTAGGCTGCGTGCGGCCGCGGCCCCGCCTGCTTCACCAGCAGGTTCGCATACTCGAAGAGCCCCCTGTTCTTGGCCTCGCGGGCCTTGCCGCCCCTGCCTCCTCCCGCAAAGTACTCGCGCTGAAGATCCCCGTACTCGTCCATCAGGGCGGGCACATCCTCGAGGCCAAGCTCCCTGGCCCCTGTTATGCGCTTGTACATGAGCAATAATATCGACTGGGGCGTCCCGTACCTGAGCCACTTTTGCGGGGTGACCACGTTGCCCGACGACTTTGATATCTTTTTGCCGCCCTTGTCGAGGAACATCTCGTACCTTGCATGGTGGGGGTGCGGGTTGGATAGTATCTCGTCAGAGACCCAGTCGTTTATCCTTACAGAGTCCATTATGTCCTTGCCGTAGGCCTCAAAGCGCACATCAAACGCCTGCCATCTTGCGGCAAACTCCACCTTCCAGGCAAGCTTGCCGCCGGCGCCCCCTATGTCCGCCTCGCCTTCATGCCCGCAGCCGGCCACCTGCTTCCCGCCGACCTTGGCGTCTGCACACCTGTACCGCACCTTCCTACTGTCCGCTACATACTCGACCGCCTCTGCCGTGTACATTTTGCCGCACTGTCCGCATACTGCAAAGTACGGCAGGCTGCTGCGGAACTTTTCCTGGCCCACCATCTCTGCTATCTTTTCGCCTATCTTAGAACTGCTGGATAGTATCCCGTGGATCTGCTCCGAGAGCAGCCCGTCGCGGTAGGTATCCCTTGCCCGCCTAAAGTCATATTCGATATTTAGCGCGTCGAGCCCTTCGAGCAGCAGGCCGCTCATGTGCATGCCGTAGGAATCGTGGCACCCGTACGGGTCCGGTATTGCCGAGACGGGCCTGGCAATATGCTCCTCCAGGGAGGAAGGCATGCCCTCTGGTACCTTGCGGAGCCCGTCAAGGTCGTCAGAATATGCTATCAGCTTGAAGGCATGCCCCATGTCCCCGAGGGCAAGCCCCACCCCGTACGCCCTGACCGCGTCGCCAAGGCTTCCCATGTGGGGTATCCCGGACGCGCCAAGGCCGCTCTCTACGTTTATCATGTCGGTGCTCCTGCCCAGGGCCTTTTCCCGTTCGATGAGCTCGTGCGCCAGCTTGTCTATCCAGGTACCGCGCCCTATCGTCTCCTCCATCAGAGTATCTTCTCCATGTAGGGGCCCCTGCGTGAATATCCCAGCCTGCTGTAGTATCCCCTCGTCCCTACCGCGCTTATCACAAGGAGCCTTTTCGCGCCAAATTCTGCGGATACGGATTCTGCCTCGGAGACCAGCCTCCTGCCAAGGCCCGAGTGCTGTATGCCGCCCCTCTCGCCGAGTCCAAGCGACCTGCCGTATACGTGCAGCTCGCGTATTATGCAGGATTCCGGCGATACTTCGGGCCTGTGAGCTTCTATGGATGGGCGCCGCATCCGCACAAAGCCGTACACTGCATCGTCATTATCCACCAGCGAGATAAACGACTCTGTGCCACCTGATGCCGCATAGTCCGCCCTGTCGATGCGGAGGTCTCTCGGGCCTGTCCTCCCGGCGAGCCCCGCCTCCCTGCACCGTATGCACCGGCAGCGGCGACCCTGCTCTTGGAGCCTCTTGTGAACAAGCTGGCGGAGGTTGCCGCTTTTGGGGCCCGCCACTATCTCGTCGGGGTGTATCTCGCGCTGTACGCGCATTATCCTCGCCCATCTTGGGACGCGCGCCTTGGCCTCTGAGAGGACCCGGACCGCCTCCTCTTCGGTATACGGGGAATATTCGCCCCTTGCATACTCGTCATACATGGGGGTGCCCCTCACCACAAGGGCGGGGTATATCTTGAGCATGTCCGGCCTGAGCGCCGGGTCCTCGAACAGCATGCGCATATCCTCGATATCTCCCTCGGGGGTGGCCCCCGGGAGCCCCGGCATCATGTGGGCGGCCACCTTGTATCCTGCGTCCTTGGCTGCAGCAAACGACTCCACTACATCCTGGTAGTTGTGCCCCCTGTTGACTCTTTTGTAGACCTCTTCTTGCAGACTCTGCACGCCAATCTCTACCCGCGTTGCCCCAAAGCCGAGCATCGCATCCACGTGGACCCTTTTGCAATAGTCCGGCTTGGTCTCTATTGTAAGTCCCACGTTTCTATGTGCAGCCGTTTCGTTGAGATGCTTGGCATCTTCTATTCCACTGGATGCGGACCCGTTGAGCGCGTCATAGCATGACTTTACAAACCATTCCTGGTATTCCTGCGGCATGAACAGGAATGTTCCTCCCACTATTACTATTTCCAGCTTTGCCGCATCGTGGCCGTGGGCCCTCAGCCTGGCCAGGCCCGCGCGGACCTGGGAGCCCGGGTCGTACCCGCTGTTCATGGCGCCGGCGGCTATCGGCTCGCCGCCGGTATAGCTGTTTGGAGTGTTCGATGCCTTCCCGCCTGGGCAGTATGTGCACCTGCCGTGGGGGCACGCGTACGGCATTGGCATTACCGCTATCACGGCGACCCCGGATGCGGTCTTTACGGGCTTTTTGAGCAGCAGATGTCGCAGCCTCTCAAAGCCGTCGCCACCGGCGGCCGCCAGTATCTCGCGGTTCTTGGGGATCTTTTTGAGCGAGTACCTGACGCATGCCTTTCTGATCTCCGCCCGGACGTCGGCTGATGTGGGGGATTCGTACTCTAGCAGGCTGCGCGATATCTCCGTGCATGCCTCGTCTAGTCGTCCAAGCGACTGCATTTACCTGCTGCCCGGCGCCCGCCTTAAATTCCTAATCAGAAGGCTAGCGCCTCTTTGTGCCGGCCCCGCGGGCGGCCTTTCTGCGCGTTACAGCCCTCTTTTTGCCGGGAGACTTTCGCGCCGGCTTTTTGCCCGCGGTCTTTTTGCGCACCACTGCCTTCTTGCCAGCGGCCTTTCTGCGCGTTATAGTGCTCTTTCTACTTGGCGACTTTCGCGCCGGCTTTTTACCCGCGGCATTGTTACGCGCCCTAGTCTTGGCGGCTTTCCTGGCGGCCTCTCTACGCTTCCTAGTCTTGGCTGCTTTCTTGCCAGCATTTTTGAGCTTCCTAGTCTTGGCTGCTTTCTTGCCAGCATTTTTGAGCTTCCTCGTCTTGGCTGCTTTCTTGCCAGCATTTTTGAGCTTCCTCGTCTTGGCTGCTTTCTTGCCGGCCTCTCTCTGCTTATCTTTTTTCGTATCTGTCGCCTTGTTCATCTCGGCCAGCTGTTTTCTCAGCTGTATCAGGTCCACCTTGAGCTCGGTCACGCGCTGCCCGATCTCGGGGTTGGGGAAGCGGATCTGCCCGCCGTGCCTTGCATAGCACTCTTTGTGGAAGATCCTCCCGTCTACATACTTCATCTCGTCCTTTGTGACGCCCCTGGCACATGCCACGCAAAACGTCACAAAATTCTCCGACATATCTCCCCGGCCGACCTCGCTCTCATGCATGATTTAAGTTTTCCAATCAATGACTTGATCTTTGCCCGGAAATGATCACACAAAGCAACCGTGTGGCAGCATACAGGGACAGCCGATGCAAGTAACAGGATCCCGGGCTGGTCCCTTCAAACCCATCATGTTGAAGCATGGCCGCGCACACGGGGGCAGGGCCGGCTTTTTGAACGCATCAGGACGCTTTTTGGACAGATCCGACATCCGGGTCGGCAAGACCCAGGGCATCCAGCAGTCCTGAAAGGAACTGCCATAGCGTGTATGCTATGCCTGACTCCACGGACTCCGGCCCTCCCGGCACGGGCGGGGATCCCTGCACGGGCCCGAGATGCTGCACGGGTTCCAGATCCTCCACGGGCTCCGGGTCCATCGGGAGGGACTCTAGATTCTGCACAGGCTCTAGATCCTCCACGGGCTCCGGGTCCATCGGGAGGGGCTCGGACATCACGGGCGCCGGATCCGGCACGGGCTTGGGGTCCATCGAGACTGACAGGGGTCTGTTTTCAGCGGCGTCCAAAATCAAAATCTCGTATTTATGCAGCCGATGCTGCGCCAGCGGGATGCCGTGGCTGTCACGAAGCGATACACTGACTGTCCCGTCGAGGGGGCCGTCCAAGGAGATGACCATGCCGTTGAATGCGTCAAGCCTCTCCACATGGTATATCTCATCTCCGAATATGTCCAGCATGTCGCATGAATACGTCGTATCGGTCATAATCAGCTCGCCGCAGTCAATCCCCATGAGGATTCCAGCCCTGTTGTAGTAGGCAGTCGATATCTCCCCGCTGGGGGCGGTAAACAGCACCTCCATATCAAATACATTGAAACTCCCCTCCGGCCGGAACACCGGACGGACGAGCAGGTCCTCGCCGGATTCGGCTAGCACGTCTGTCCCATTGAACAGCACCAGCCTGCCGTCTATGCGGAACTCAAAGTCAATCTCATACCCGCCGCCATGCGGTTCTAGGCCGCGGTTCGGAGAACTGCCTCCCCCGCCGCCGCCACCGCCGCCGCCCCTGGGCACTACTCTTGGCTCCACGGCGGGCGCGTCCACCTCGTCTATGTCCCCAACGGTATCCGCGCTGCGCGCCTCTGCAAATGTCGGGGAATCACCTTCGGATATGGATGCGGCCCGGGCCAGGCTGTGGTCATCGGCCACGGCGGGCGCGTCCACCTCGTCTATGTCCCCAACGGTATCCGCGCTGCGCGCCTCTGCAAATGTCGGGGAATCGCCTTCGGATATGGATGCGGCCCGGGCCAGGCTGTGGTCATCGGCCACTGTGGGCGCGTCCATGGCACTGCGCCTGGGAACGGTCACGCCGGAAGTCTCCATTGCATCCTCCACTCTGGGCGCATCGGCCGCGCCGCGGCTGTACGCGGCCACGCCGGAAGTCTCCATTGCATCCTCCACTCTGGGCGCATCGGCCGCGCCGCGGCTGTATGAGATCTTGATGACTACACGCTCATCGACGCCAGGCCTGTCCCCCCCGTCTCTGCGGCCCTCGGACTCCACATCATGACCGTCTGCAACCGACGGGGAATCGCCCCCGGACAGGTATACAGATGCGGCCAGGCTGTGGCGCTCGACTATTTCTGGCCTGTCAACCGGTCCAAGCCTGCTCGTGCTCTCACTACCCGTATCCATCATGTCATCGACGGCAGGCCTGTCGGCTGCCATCCGGGCAAGCCCCAGCGCGGACCTGTCGGATACGGCGGGCCCGTCGTCCGGGCTGCGGTCGTACATCCCGGCACTGTCCGTATCCATCATGTCATCGACTACAGGCCTGTCGGCTGCCATCCGGGCAAGCCCCAGCGCGGACCTGTCGGATACGGCGGGCCCGTCGTCCGGGCTGCGGTCGTACATCCCGGCACTATCCGTATCCATCATGTCATCGACTACAGGCCTGTCGGCTGCCATCCGGGCAAGCCCCAGCGCGGACCTGTCGGATACGGCGGGCCCGTCGTCCGGGCTGCGGTCGTACATCCCGGCACTATCCGTATCCATCATGTCGTCGACGGCAGGTCTGTCGGCCGCCTCCAGGGATGCACCACGTACTATGCGCTCTTCCACGCCAGGCCTGTCCACCGCGTTTCTGCGGCTCTCGGCCACTACTCCGGATGCATCTGAGGCCGACGGGGAATCACCCCCGGACAAGGATGCGGATACGGCCAGGCTGTAGAGATCAACCACGGCGATTGTATCCATGGGGCCGAGGGCGTAAATCCCCACGGCAATAGGCTCATCATGTATGGACGGCGCATCGCCTTCTGTTATGTCGTGAACAATGATTACAACCCTATTATGCGTGGCATTCGCGCCGTCATCAAGTATGGCGGCGTCCTCTGGATAAAGTGCCCTGCCCACTGTTATGCCCTCCGATATTGGGAATACGTCAATTTTCACACTCTTATGAACTGCATCGGCGCCGTCGAGAATCTCGGCGCGCGTATCTGCCATTGCCCCAAACCTGATCTCCGCCCTGTCGGCAATCCCGGCGCGCGTATCGGCATGGGTTATGTTGCCGACAGGTTGTGCGTTCAGGGAATATTTCAATATGGAATCAGTGCTGTCCCCGGCCACAAACATGGCATCCCCCCGCACCACCACTCCCAGCGGCGTGCTCTCCCTGAACGTGTGGAAGCTGCCCCCGTACGCCGCATCTTCGAGGCCGTATGGCGATGGCAGGAAATACCTGTGAACAAGGCCCGACCCCGTCACGTACAGCTCCATTCCGTCCTCCGAGAACTCAAAGCCGGATGGACTGGGCTCGTTCAACCCGACGGACAAACCTGCATTTCTAAAAAGCCCTGCGACTATCTCAACCCTGTCCCTGACTGCCCCGGATGTGTCATACGGTGACGGCAGGGAATACTGGTATATCATGGACGTCTCCTGGCCCGATATGAACATCTTCATGCCGTCGGGGGTAAACCGTATGCCGGACGGCAGGCCGTCCACGCTCACCTTGTACAGTCCGTTGTCACTCAGTGTTATTGTGGATGCGTCGTACGGGCGGTTTGTCGTAAACTGGCGCACAAATTGGGCCCTGGCGCCTGTGCTGAAAAAGTCGTTCTCATCTGAAAATACAAGACCCGTGGGGCCCCTGTCCGCAGTCAGCAGATCCGTCGAGATGAAATGTTCCGCATTTTCAGTGTCATACGGCGACAGCAGGTTGTACTGTCTTAAATGGTTGTTTACGCCCGCCACGAACATGCGCATGCCGTCATCGGAGAATGCGAGATCCCCCGGTGCACCCTCCTCCTCCACGGGGTATGCAAACGCCGGCGCATCAGTCAGCAGGGAATATTGGCCTGGCAATATGTGGTTTACCAGGGATGCAGGCCCCGTGTCAAAGTCACGCCCGCGCATAGTATATGCAGTTGTGCCATCCTCCGATATATCCAGCCCCCGCGGTGCACCGTTCACTGCGCTTATGGACAGGGAGCCTGCAAGTATGGCATTGCGTATGTCCCATGGTTCATTCAATGCATATTCGTGAATGTGGTCCACGTCTTCGCCTGTCATAAACAGACTCGTGCCATCCCGTGAGAATGAAATCCCCCTGGGTATTACATCCGCCGGTTCCAAATCCAGGGTACCCGCATATGCCGGGGCATCAAGCGAATAACTATCTGTAAGGTTGTACATGTCCAGAACATCGCCTTGAAGCAGGTAGAGGAACATGCCGTCCGGGGATATGTCCATGTCCCTTATGTTGGGTGTCGACTGTCCGACATCTGGTTTGAATGATTCCCTGAATGATAATGTATCCAAATCATGGCTGTCCATGTCATAGCTGATTACGGTCCTTTCGGCATTTCCGGCCCTGAACAGGATGCTTCCATCGGGTGGCACATGTAATCCTGCCAAGCTGCCATTGGCCCGCATGCCGTTGAAGGGAGGAAAATCGAATATGTTCAGGGACTGGGCAAATACCGCCGAAGCCGGGTCATACGGCACCCCAAGCACATAGCGCTGCAGGCCCGCAGGCAGGGTGCCTGGCGAGGATTGAGAGTCACGAAACGCGCCAATGTACAACTGGCTCCCGTTGTCCGAGAACTCGAATCCCGTCGGAACCCCCACCAGTGGAAGCTCAAGCCTTCCAGCATCCAATTCGGCCCCATACGGGGCTGCCAGTGCAAAGCTGTACAGGGTGTCGAGCCCCTCGTGCGATATTATGGCACTCAGGCCGCCGCTGCCGAATGCCAGATCTGATATTGAATTATCAGCCGATGATGGTACGGGCAATCTGAAGGACTCTTGATAGTCCATCGTTTCAACTATGAACGGTTCGTCCAGGCCGTACCTGTATACTGAACCGTCGGTGCTTATTATAAACATGGACAGCCTGTCTTGTGAGAAATCAAGGCCCGCAGGAAAAACAACCGGCCCCGGAATGGCATGTGTATCAAGCAGCCTCCTGCTGGATATGTCGTGTCTCGTGTCTAGCGCGTAATCATGTATCACCTGGTAGTCGAACCCGTTGCCCCCAATCAGAAACATGCGGCGGCCGTTGTTGGAAAAGTCAATCCCGTTTATCACGGGTTCCGGGATGCCTTCCTCGCCGATGTATGATGCCGACGATATGTCATTGTTGGATATTCCATAGGAGTGTATGGTGTCATCTTCCCCAAATGGCGAGTTTGTTATGTACAGGTGGTTGCCGGGCATCGAGACTGCAACGTGTCTTGGCGAGTCAACTTGCGGTATGTCCAGCGTGCCTGCCCGCATTCTGCTAGATACGTCAAAGGGGAACCCCAATTCATACGAGACCACCCTTTTTGTGTCGTATTCCAGCACATACATCACGCTACCGTCAGACGAGAATTCCACGGAAATTGTGTTGCCATCGAGCGCATACGGATCCTCTAGGTCATAACTGTAAACCAAACCTTCACTGTCCGCCAAAAATAGTGCCCTACCGTTGTCCGCAAACTGCATTCCCTCCACCCCGTCTACTGTAATGGTTCCCGTATACGTCAGGCTGCTCACGTCAAAGGGGATAGACAGCAGGTACTGGTCTATCCCGTTCTCGGTGGACAGGAACATCCAGCGCCCGTCTGGCGCAAAGTCCATGCCGGTTGGCGGGTCCGGCCTTGGCAGCGAATACGGGATTATCTCGGTTGTCGACGATATGTCGTTTGGGCTGCCAAGCACGTACAAGTCAATCCTGTCATCATATGCCACAAACTGTGACAGGCCGTCTGGAGATGTGTAAATGGAATTGGGTATGCCCTGTGTGGCATCGAGCGTAATCCTAAACTTCTGGGTGGTTCCGGTGACCACATTGTAATCGTCCCCAAGGGCGTAGACGCGCAACACCCCGTCCACATCGAGCACCGTGAGGCTGTTCCCATTGTTTGCAAATGCCAGATCAGACACGGACAGGCCGCCTATGCTGGTTGAGCCGGAATGCTTCGGCAATGTTATGTCAAAGGGGGCGGACAGTGTGAATATGTTGATGCCTGGCGTGCCGATCCCCGTAACGAACATCGTCATGCCGTCATCTGAAAACTCAATGCCCGACGGCGACGGCACGTTATCGGACGCATTGAATGTGCCCGCAAGGCTGATCTCCCCGGCGGCCGGGTTCTCGCCCGGGCTGCCGTCCGTCACGCCGTCCCTGATGGTCTCCAGCAGCGACGTGCTGGCCCCGTACGGGTCGATGAGCTCGTGCCTCTGGATAATGCCGCCGGCTCCCGCCACAAACAGCCCCCTTCCGTTGTCTACAAACCGTATTCCCTCCGTCACAACGTCAAGGGGGGTTGTGCGCAAGTATACCGACGTGGCGACTGCAAACGGATCTGAGAGCAGGTAGTGGTCCACCCCGTTCTCTGTGGAGATAAACATCCTGCGCCCGTCGGGCGACATGTCTATTCCGGTCGGGGCAGAAGGCCTTGACAGCGAATACGAGGATTCTATGGATGCAAATCTCACATCACTTGGCCGTAATAGTTGATACCAGTCAACCCTGTCGTCATATGCAACAAGCATGGTGCTGCCGTCCGGGTGCATGTAAAATGAATCAGGACTGCCGGGCAGGGAAAGAAGGCCGTCCTGGGAGGTTATCCTGCCGGGATCATAGTCTGTCCCCAGCGTATAACTGCGCAGCACGCCGCCCCCGTCCAATAGTATCAGGCGCGATCCGCCCTCTGTAAACGCCAGGTCTGCCGAGAATATGTTGCCCACCTCGTGCCTGCGCACATATTCAGGGCGTGTGATGTCAAACGGATGTGTCAGCGCAAATTCATGCACTCCGTGGCTCTCAAACCCCGTAAGGAACATCCCCATGCCATCCTCCGAGAATACTATGCCCGACGGAGACGTGGCACGTTCTGATGCATCGAATATGTCGGCCAGCCTGACATCGCCAAAGCCCAGCGTATGGGGCCTGGTGGCGCCGTCTGTGCCCAGGAACGGCGACGACCACGTGCGAAACACGGGGGATGCATACCCGGATATTTTGCCTGCGGCCGCATCATCCAGCCTGAAGAGCAGAATGTTCGAGTTTTCGGCATTCAACAGTGTTGAATTTGCCAGGGTTGTCTGGCTGCCGTCTGAATCCTCCACCCACATCTTATAGGGGCGCACCGTGCCGACGTCCACTGTCCTGTCCAGCCTGACCCTGAGCGTGCCCTCCCGTGAATCCAGTGTGACCTGCTCCATGGCCGGCGCCGGCATCGGCGGGCCTGCAAACCCGTGCAGCTCGCCAATCCCCGGCCCGTCTGCCGCCGTTATCGAGGCGGCAAGCGATACGCCCTCGCCCCTGCCCGGACTCTCAAAGGCGTATATCCCATCTTCGCACGATCCCCCGTCAAGGCCCCGGGGCTCCGCGCACAGCTCAAGATTCGTCGAGAACAGCGAGTACTGGGACAGGCCGGGGCTGCCGGGCACTAGGATGTGCCTGCCGTCCGGCGAGAGCGTGGCCTCTTCTGCCCCCGCACCCAGGAACAGCGGCGGCAGCGGCTCCGCCCCCCCAATCTTGTAGGGGGCGGCAAGGCCGTAGACTGCCGCCGTCTCCGAGCCCGCATCGGGAACAAACATCCTCAGGCCGTCGGACGAGAACTCCAGCCCCGACGGGCTCCCGCCAATCATCGCCGTCTCCTCGTATTTGGCCCCCGATACTGCATACGGGGATGGCAGCGAGTACCGGTGCACAGACCCCGAGCCGCCGGCCGCAAGCATGATCATGCCGTCGTGCGAAAAGGCGATGCCGGCAAGATCCTGCACGCGGGGCGCCGCCGAGAATGTCTCGACAAACTCACCCAGGGATGATTTGATGAAATCCGTGCCTATCTCGTACGGGCTGCGGGCCAGGTACCTGTGTATTCCCCCGGTTTCGTCCGCGACTAGCATGTTCCGCCCGTCGGCAGAAAACGCAATGTCCGAGACTCCGACGGGCACGATTACAAAGCCCCCGGGCGCCGCAGACGATATGTCAAAGGGAATATTCAGCGAATACGGGTACACCCTGCCGGTGGGGCCGTCTGAGAAAAATACCACCGACCCGTCCGCCGAGAATGCCGCCCCCGTCAGGGTCGTCCCAAAATCCAGGGTCGGATTCGGAATCGAGGCAACAAGCTCCGTGGCGTTGCCTATCTGGGAGGGAAATGTGCCGCCTGCCGCGCCCGGCACCGCATGCCTTCCAAAGACCAGACTCGGCTCGGCATACCCGGACACGGCAAGGATCTCCTCGTCCGACAGGCTGAACCTGGCCACGCCTGGATCCTCGCCTGTCATAACGGCATCCGAGATCACCACGCCGGGCAGGGGGCCTGCTGCATCCACTATGCGGACCCCCCCGGGGTCTATCCCGCCAACATCCACCGCGCGATCAAAGAGCGCCTCGGCCGCGCCCACCCTTGCATCTGCTGCAGCAGAGACCAGCGCCGGCCCGTCCAGCGCTGAGACCACCGGGTATATGCCGGGGCGGTGCTCATACACCCGGTCCGTCTCCCCCTCGAGTATGAACATGGACCCCCCGCCGACGGCCACGTCCCGGATGCTGCCGCCTGCGTCAAATATCCCGCTGTACGCGGGGCCCGAGATATCGTACGGGGCGCCAAGGCTGTACCCGTGCACAAAGCCTGTCGTATCGGCTATTAGCATCTCAGTCCCCCCGTTTCCAAAGGCGATGCCGAGGGGATCCGAGACCCTGTCCCCCACGCCAAACGACGCAGCATGCTCTGCCCCGCCCAGGTCAAACGGCGTATTCAGGGAATACATGTGAACGGACCTGTCCATGCCTCCCACCATGAAGAGCCTCGTCCCCCCGGGCGAGAAGGCAAGCCCGCCGGGAAGCGCATCCTGGGCGCCAACGTCGAGCTGACTATCCGCGGACACATCCGACGCAAACTCCACATCAAAGGGCGCAACCAGCGTGTACTGGCTGATGGCCCCGCGGCCGCGGTCGGAGAGAAATATCCTGGAGCCGTCGGCAGACAGGGATATCCCAGACGCCTCGATCTCGCTTGCGGGCCCCCCGGGGCGGAACCTGCCGTGGTCGTGGAACACGGCCGTGCCCACATCAAAGGGCGGATCCAGGTGGAACAGCTTTGCATTCGTCTGCCCGTGCCCCGCGACCAGCAGCCTGGTCCCGTCGGGCGAGAAGGCCATCCCGTAGGGGTCTGCCAGGTTGCCCCCCTGGCTTGCGTTGAATGACGGCACATGGTACGGCGGCGTCACGTCGTACGGTTCTGGCAGCCAGTACTGGGCCCGGGTGATTGTATACTCGCTTGAGCTTACCCTCTCGCTCGACAGGGTGTACAATCTGCGGCCGTCGGGGGACAGGGAGAGGTCCTCGAGATCGCCTGCCGGCCCCGTGCCGTACTCGTACGTGTCCACGCGCTCCGCCGTGAGCACATCAAACGGCGTGGAGAGATCAAACCTGTGCCACAGGTTGACGTTGACATCCCTGTTCGCGTTGGCATCCTCCGCATCTGATATCCCCTCGCCGACGAACATCCTTGTCCCGTCGGGCGAAAAGTGCACCCCCGAGGTCAGCAGGAACAGCAGTCCGGGGTGCAGCGGGATGTCCAGGTCGTACTGGCCCGCATTGCCCGCCCCGCGTATGTCATAGGGGCTTCCCAGGTCGTACTGCCGTATGGCATTCTCGGTGAGCAGGGCGGCAAACATGCGCGTGCCGTCATCCGAGAATGCAATGCCCGACTGGAACCCCGTAAACAGGGTTCCCTCGAGGCTGGCGCTCTCTATGTCGTACGGGCTGCCCAGCTGGTACATTGGAATGCGGTCGCCCCTATTTGCTGCAAACAACCGCATGCCGTCATCCGAAAAGGCAATCCCCGTTATTGACGGCACCACGTTTCTGCCCGCGGATGGATACGCCGGCAGGATGTCGGATCCCGCGCGGACGCCGGTCGTTATGTCATGGGGCGTGCCAAGATCGTACCAGGTGATGTTTCCGTCGGCGCCGCCCACATGCATCTGATTCCCGCCTGCAGTTACAGTCAGCGCGTACCTGTCGGAACTCTCCGTCCGTGCCATCTCCTCGCCCTGGAACGGCCGCTCGTGCCGGTACAGGTGAGCCAGCAGCGAGCCCCCGGAAAAGTCGGGCACAAACGGCCCGCCGCCAGTCCCCGCCAGCGACGCGGCGGGAACATGCAGCGACTGGTCCCCGTAGGCGGCAGCCGCGGCCCTGTCTTTTTCGGGGACCACAAATGTCAAGACATCAGAGTCCGCGGCACCCCCGGCAAGCAAAAGGGGTATTCCCGTATTGGAGCCATGGCCGTCCCTAATAGTGATCATACCGGGCTGCACGGATCCCGCGTCTATCGTGCCGTCAAAGGCGGCCCTCAGGGTTCCGTCTTTGTCCAGGACGGCCGAGAGCAGCCGCGGCCCTGCGGCTGCCGCCTGTATCTGGTGCGTGCCCGCCGGATACTGGTAGACCCTCCCAGTGTCGTTTCCCGCTATATACATGTGCAGGCCGCCCGCAAACCCCGCCCCGACAGGCGAGCCGTCCATATCCGATACGTCGAATGATCCCCTGTTTGCCGCGCCCGCCGGCTCGTACGGGCTTGCCAGCTCGTACCTGTGGATAGTGCCGTCTGCACTATCTGAGACCAGCATGAGGCTGCCGCCCGGCGCCACGTATACGCCGCGGGGCGCGGCAACGTCGGATCCCACATAAACAGAAGAGCCAAACGTGCCGCCGTCTAGCCTGTGCGGGCTTTCCAGATCAAACCTGTACACGACGCCGTTTTCGTCCGGGACGTACAGGTGGCGGCCGTCATCCGAGATGTCAAGGCCGGTCGGCGCGCCGGGGGCGGGGCTGATGCCGCCGGGCAGAGAAAATGACTGCGCACCGAGGGTGGCCGAGGCTATGTCATGGGGCGGGTTCATTGTATACCGGTATACGGTGAGCAGATCCCCGCCGATTGCGTACATGTACCTCCCGTCGTCTGATATTGCCACCCCGCTAAGGTCGCCCTCTCCTGGCGGCGCGGGGATCTCCGAGGGTATTGCCGTGTGCAGCCCGTACGGCGAGCCCAGCGTAAAGCCGCTTATGATATCGCCCCCTGATGCCAGGGCCATGATGGCGCCGTTCTCGGACAGTGCAAGCCCCGAGGGGTCTTCAGCCGGCACGGATATGATGCCCGCCGACGGCGTGATGTCGTAGCCGGAGCCCAGCGCATATGCGTATACCATATCGTTTCTGGCGCCTGCCGCGAACATGGCCGAGCCGTCTGCTGCAAATGCAATATCGAGCAGTATGTCGTCCTGGCCCGAGACGTCCAGCGAATCCACGTATGCTGCCGCGGCTATGTCGTACGGGATAGCCATCTCGAACCTGTGCACAAGATTTGTAACGCGCTCGCTGATGAACAACCTGTGCCCGTCGGCGGAGAGGGCTATGCCTGTTGGCCCCGTCACGTACGGGCCGGCGTCAAAGGAGGCCGAATGGACCGCCGATCCCAGGTCCAGGCTCCCCCCGAGATCAAACCTGTACACGCTGTCCGTCTGATGGCCTATGACAAAGACGGCGCTGCCGTCCGATGCGAGGGCGATCCCCGTGGGGTTCTCCTCGTGTGCGGCCACGGATAGGGTGGAGGAATGCGTCTCGTTGGCCGGCGCGTACGGCTCCGCCAGGTCGTACATGTATACATCGGCGCCCCTCCTATCCACGATCAGCATGACGCTGCCGTCGTTCGAGAAGGCGATCCCGTCGGGTGTCCTCGCCGGCGCCGTACTGGATACTCCGTCGAGCACCCCGCCGCCGGTATCGTACGGGCGGGGCAGCTCATACCTGTATACAAGATCCCTGCTGTTGCCAACGACCAGCATGACGGTCCCGTCGGGCGTAAAGGCCACGCCGCTGGGGTTCCCCTCCCCTGCTATCCTGATATCCCCGCCTGGGATATGCGAGGATCCCGCTAGGTCGTATGGATCTCCAAGATTGTGCGCGTAGACCCTTTCGTCGTTAGATCCCGTGACAAAGACTATGCGGCCGTCCCCGGAGGCAGCAAGCCCGCGCGGGTTGTTCTCCGTCTCTGCAACCTGCATGGACTCCACCAGCATGGCCGTGCCCACGTCAAAGGCGCCCCCGAGGTAATACCGGTATATCCTGTCGGTGCCCTGCCCGAGCACCAGCATTGTGCGGCCGTCTTCTGAGACTGCCACCCCGCGGGGCCCCCCGTCCTCGCCCCCCACGTTGTAGCTTCCGGCGCGCGCCGCCCCGGTTATGTTGTATGGTGCGGGCAGGTCGTACTGGTGGATGCCGTTTCCCTGGTCGCCCGATATGTACATCCGCGTCCCGCCGTCTCCAAAGTCCAGGCCCGTGACCTGGGCGTCCGACGCGCCCACGTCAAGGCTGCCGTCCAGCTCCGGCGCGGGCTCAAATCCAAAGGGCGTGCCCAGGGAATACCGGTATACAAAGTTCGTGCCGCCAGAAACGAACATGCTAGTTCCGTCGTGGGAGAAGGCAAGCCCGCGCGGGTCTCCCTCTTCGGACTGCACGCTGTATGATCCGGCGGGCGCCGCCGAGGTGACATCGTACGGGGGGTCTAGCCCGTACCTAAAGACCGCATCCTGATCGGACCCGACGACAAACATCAGAGTGCCGTCGGGCGAGAACGCCAGACCCTGCGGGGTGCCCTCTTCTGTAAACAGAAAGGATGTCACCGCCTCCTCCTGGGGAAATGCAAACGCGGGGGGAAAGTCCTCCCCGCCCTTTTCGAGCGCCCCTGCGTCAAAGTGCAGCGTGGGGGCGGCATACCCGGATACGGTGGCCCTTGCACCGGGGGGCACGGCCAGCCGCACCGTGTCGGATTCCGCGCTAAACAGCAGGCCCCCGGCAAACGTCGCACCGCCGGACAGGGCCCCCCCGTCCCTGACGTGGATCTTTGACGGATCTATGCCTGATGCATCCACTGTATCATCAAAGACTATCGTAAGGAGCACCCCGTCTGCGTCCAGCGTGGCCGAGACGATTCCCGGCAGGGCCTCTGCCTGCGGGGCCGCGGCCAGGGAAAGAACGGCAAGGAGCACGGCAGGGCCGGTTATGCGCAGGCGCCCCACCTCCGGCCGGAAGAGGCACGCCTTGTGGGAATCCGCGGGCTCATTCTAAGGTGCATCTGTCCTTTTCCGGGGTGTGGCAATACTCATTTTGGATAAAATGGACTGCCAGATCATATCACTATAAACCGATCAGCCCCCGGGCCGCGATAGTTTGCCCCCGGCTCCGCAAAACCGGGTTTCAGACGCCAATCCCGCCTTGGAAATTTTTCCCTGCACACAAACCCTTGCCCCTGTTCCTCGATGCCAAAAATCACGCCGGCCGGCAATCCGGCCCTTGTCAATCATCAATCCATTCCGCCGGATGTTTGGCTGCATTATACGCGCAAAATCTGCCCCTGGGGGAATCCGCATTGTACACGGCGCCTTTTGCGCGCGGCAATCGCCAAAGTCCGGCGGTGCCCGGTGCAAGATGCCCTACTGACGGCAAAAATCACATTGCACCCGGGCAAATATTGCATCAGGATTCAATCAATGCATGACGGGCCCCGACTATCTTGAGCCCGGCCTGTCGTCATCGTCGTGGTCCGCATCCTCGTCCGTGCCATGGCCCTCGTCCTCTATCTCGTGGCCATCATCCTCTATGGCGTGGCTCTCATCCTCTGCATGGCCCTCGTCCCCCGCATGGTCATCATCCTCTATGACGTGGCTTTCGTCCACTGCACGGCCATCGTGAGCCATCTGGCGAATCTCCTTTCTGTACTCCATCTTGAGCCAGATCGGAGTTATTATCGTGGTGATGGCCACCATTATGATTATTGTCGAATAGACGCTCCCTGTCAGCACGCCCGACGAGACGCCCACCCCGGCCACAATCAGGCCGACCTCGCCCCTTGATATCATCCCTATGCCGACCCTCATGCCCTGGGCCTTGTTCTTTAGGAAGAACCACGCGGGCAGGCCGCACCCGAAGAGCTTTGTGACTATCGCCACCACTATGATTATCCCGCTGAGCATCAGCACCTCCATGTTGACATCCCTAAAGTCCACCTGTGCCCCTATTATCGCAAAGAAAAGAGGCGCAAATATCAGCCCCACCTTGCCGATAAAGTTCTCCACCTTGTCGAGCACCTTTGCAGTGGATAGCGCCATGCCGACCGCAAACGCCCCCACTATCGGGGATAGCCCTATCGTGCCGGCAAGCGCCGCGGCACCAAAGAACACTGCTGTGACTATGCCCTCGACGCTCCCCTTGGCCTTCCACAATCTTGGGGTGACCAGCCTTGGTATTATCACCACCGACGCTATCAGCATGGCGCCAAAGAATCCCAGCACTTCTAGTATGACGATTATCACCTCGGAGATTACGATGTTCTCCACGCCGCCGTCGGTAGCCAGCGATGTCACAACCGAGAGCACCGCTATGGCCAGTATGTCGTCTACTACTGCCGCGCCTATTATCATCCTGGCCTCGGGGGTCTTTATCTTGCCAAACTCGGTCAGCACTTGTACAGATATTGCTATGCTGGTCGCCGTCAGGGCGGTCGCTATCAGCATCGACTGGAGTGCGTCAAAGCCAAACGCCTGGAATATCCACAGGCCCGCAAAAAAGGGCACCACCACTCCAAGCGTTCCCACGGTAAACGAGCTCTTGCCGCCCCGCAAAAACTCCCTGGGGGTCATCTCGAGGCCCGCCATGAAAAGTATCACTATCGCGCCCATCTCGCCTAGCACCCTGAGCTCGTCGCTTATCACCAGTATGGGCTCGCCGTTGTACAGAAGAAACGAGCCGAGCGCGAACGGGCCTATGATCATGCCCGCGAGCAGCTCCCCGAGGACTATGGGGAGCTTTATCCTCACGAACAGCTCCGCCATGAGCTTTGCCGCAAACAGCAGTATGCCCACGCCTATTATCGTCTGGATCAGGTGGGCTTCGGCTACCATTTGCCTATGGGGCAGGGGGCGGGGATATAAGCATGTGCCGGGATCATGCTATTCTTTTGGAATTTACAAAGACGCCCTTGTCCCGGATTATCCGGCCTATCCTGCCCGACCTTATGCGGTGCCGCTTGAATATCGATATGATCCGGCCCTGCTCTGATTCTGGCGCCACCACGCAAAAGCCCACCCCCATGTTGAACGTCCTGTACATCTCCTTTTCGGAGACACCCCTGTCTTTTATCAGCCGCATCACTTCGGGCGGCTCGGGCAGCGCATCTATCTCAAAGCCCGCATCCTTGAGGCGCGGCAGCTTTGTAAACGAGCCGCCGGTTATGTGGGCCAGGCCGTGCACCTTGCACTTTGAGGCAGCCTCCAGGACCGGGGCCGAGTATATCTCGGTTGGCGCCAGCAGCGCGTCGCCGAGCGTTCCCCTGTTCATCTTTGTATTCAGGGGGAGCCTTCCTAGCGCCTTTCTTGCAAGTGAATAGCCGTTGGAGTGCAGGCCCGTGCTGTGTGCGCCTATTATCGCATCACCCTGCTTTATGCTGCTGCCGAGGATCATCTTTTTTCTGGGGACCAGGCCGACTACCGTACCCGCAAGATCAAATGCAAAGCCCCTGCCACTGAACAGCCCGGGCATTATCGCAGTCTCGCCGCCGACTATCGGGACAGACGCCTTGACCGCCCCGCGGGCGAGCCCGCGCGCTATATCGGATAGTATGTCCCCGTCGTTTTTGCTAGCCGCTATATAGTCTACAAACGAGACGGGCCTTGCCCCGACACATACCACATCGTTTACGTTCATGGCGATACAGTCTATTCCAACGGTGTCGTATTTTTTCATGCGGCCTGCAATCATCACCTTTGTACCCACGCCGTCTGTATGCGTCGCGATTAGCATGCCGCCGCCTCCATCGACCATGCCCGCATAGTGGCCAAAGCCGTGCTCGGTCCCTGCCCCGTGCGTCCGCGCCATGATCCTTCCTATGCGGTTCTGGCTCTTTTTTATCCCCTTTACATCCACGCCTGCTCCTCCGTAGGTAAGCCCCATGTGCGCGGGCTCCTGTGCTGCGGATAAAAGAATTTGGGCCGCGGGGCGGATAATCTGGAGGAAAGGGTGCCGGGACCACACCTCACATCAGGCCTTGCAAGAGGGCGGATCCTGTCAGGAGGCCGCCACGGACTCACGCGCCCCTTGCATCCATGGGACTATCGAAGATCGCAGCCTATGAAGTTGCGGCCTGTCCTCTTGCATGATTCAAGCACGCTGTATCCGCCTGCGGCAGGATCCAACACCGCGCCTCTGCCTGTGGTAACGCACTCTATCAGGCGCGCCTGGAGCCTTACCGGCTTTGCATGGGTGTGGTTCCTGCCTTCAACCTTCTCCGGCCAGACGTCGGGTATCCCGTGGTCGCGCCAGACGTTCTTTGCGCGCTTTGGGCTCTTTTGGAGTACCACCATGTGCTCCGAGCACCTCCTCGTCCTGTACCCCATGCCCATCCTCTGCTTGTCCCATGTTATCATGTCGACAGCATTGAGGCATGTTCCCTCTATCCAGCCGGATATGCCGTCCACCAGGTGGAACTTGTCAATCCACAGGAACAATGTGCCGCTGGGCACAAGCACGCGCCCCATCTCCCCCAGGAACTCCCTTACCGTATCTGCACTCATCTGTTCCATTCCGGACCTGAGCCTGCCCCTGCTTACGCCCTCATTCCCGTACTTCATCCTGTCCAGTATTCCCCTGTACTGGGGATCAAAGAATGCAGCCTGGACAGAACAGTCGGGCATCCTATCGAGCAGGGTCAGCCCGTTCATGCGGTTCCTGCGGTTCATGATCTTTTTCAGGCCGGGCAGTTTGGATTCTTGCAGCATGCAGTCGCTGCCGTACACACTTGAGCTTTTTTGCGGCCCCGCCATGTCCGTGCATGATTCTGCCCAATATCATAAATGTGTTTGAGCCCCGCATGCCGGGATCTTCCGGATGTCGTGGCGGATCGGATCCCGCCGGGTTGCGCCAGGGATCAAGACGGGATCAAAGAACTGTTCCTGGAAGGATCGGGGGCCTGAACGGACAGATCGATCAAACCTTGCATCCGGCACCCCCGCACGATCAAAAAAGCTTTAAACCCCGAAAGAACTGACCTGCTCCATGAAGGGCCTATGCCATCAATGCCACAGCTCCAACGTGGAGATCGCCGTGGCCGACGGCAGCATACTCTGCGGCAAATGCCGCAAGATCCGCGAAGAATCCTAGCTGGTAATATTCCGGAATACGCGATCTAGGTCTCTGCACGGGAGAACTCGGATCTGGTCATCCTCAGGATGATCTTCTCGCCCACGCCCCAGATATCCGACCTAGAGACTATCCTCGGGCCCCTTATCCCCCGGGAGACTGTTATCGATTCGAGCTCGTCTGTATCGGGGTTCTTGTGGAGGCGCTTTACACTGCCTATCTTGTGGCCGTCTATGTCCACTACTGGGACTGACCTTCTGACCGGCGGGGTGCTCAACAGGAGGGTCTCTTCGGTAAACCTGTCGATAAAGGTCTCTGGCAGGAAATAATCCTTGAAAAAGCCCTGGTGGACCGTGACCCCTGAGACTGCCAGCGTGTCCTTGTTTATGTGGATGTGCTTTACCTTCCCAAAGCGGGTCCCGTCGCGGTCGACTACCCTCTTGCCGGGGAACGTGTCTGCCGCCACGAACTTGGTGGGGGAGCATTCGGGGGTTGATGCCATGTATAGTAATCCGGGGCCGGCTTATCACATATTATATCCAGAAAAAGCTGCCCGTGAGGTTAAATTACTTGACCGCTTCTGTATTCCCATGGATAATCTGGAGGGGACCGCCTTTAGGGCCGTGCTGTATACCACAGGAAGAAAGACGGGCCGCGAGCATGCGGTAAAGCTCCGGGCCGTCATGTATCAGGGAAAGGTCTACTTTTCGAGGCACCGCCCCGATTCCGACTGGTTTCAAAATGCCGTGGCAGACCCCCGGGTAAAGGTGGGCATAGGGGACGCCTCCCATGAGGGGAGGGCAGCCGAGGTCACAGATGCGGGCCTTGGCAGGAAAATATCCGAGCTAAAGTACCCGGGCGAGCCAAGGGCCTCTGAGAACAGGGTCTCCATCGGGGTCACGCTATCCTAGCTTATACAATGTGGATTATAGTCGAGAGGCCCCGCCTGTCTACCTCGTCGCCCCCTTTTGTCTCGCAGACCGTAACGGTAAACGAGATGAGATCGCGCTGTATGCACTTTGTTGCGTCTATCCTGAATGCAAAATCCATCAGGTCAAAGTCGCCTGCCGGCAGGCCCGTCTCGTCTATTGCCGGCTTGCACGTCGACTCCAGCCTGAACCTGTCATCTTTAAAGTGGAATCCGAGCCGGGTCCCCCTGCCCTCTCTCCCTGCCGCTTTTACACTCACGTTGATCATCCCCGGAGGGGCGGATGTATACCCCGACATCTTGTTTACAAACACCCCTATCTGAAACGGCTTGCCAGCTGTCGACTCGGCCATCTTTTGTATCCCGTCGTTCATGGCGACATCCACTCCCTTTATCGTCTGGGCCACCTTGGCTATCCATTCGTTGCTCCTCTCGATGGTGGCGGATATGCCGTCGCGGCGGCGCTTGTCCTCTTCGGGGGGCAGCTTGTAATAGTCGACCCACGCCAGGTAGTCATGCGATACATCCTTGATGAAATCCATGCATGTCACCTTGTAGCTTGACACATCGTCGGTCCTCTCGGCGTCTTCGCCGCTGCGCATACTGTCATAGTCGGCCGGTAGCGCCATGGAAACCAATATCAATGGGAGACTAAAAAACCATCCCGTTGAGCTTCTCCACCCTTACGGCAGAACTGCAGGGCGTCCTAAAGGGCAACCTGCCCCAGATAAGGCAGCTGCTGGTGCGCAGCCCCGCCCTCGGGTATACCCGGATCACCGAGCTTGGCAAGAAGGTGGGCGCAAAGTACCAGATGACCCTCATAGTGAACTTTCCAGAAACGGGCAGGATAAACGAGTTTGACATGTACGGAAGAAGGGACCTCAGCCTGATCATAGACAAGACAAAGACCAACTTTCCAGTCGAGCGTGACACCGTCAAGGCAAAGGCTGCCGAGCTGCTCCCCGGGTGCAGGACCGAAGACGCGTACATGTACGAGGGAAAAGAAGGCGTCAAGGTCTTCATGGACGACGGGGGCAGAATAGACATACTCCCGCATTCGCTGCACATATGGTGCACGTTTAGCGCGCCGGTTACAGCGTACTGTGACTGGCTGCTCCAGAACGTATACGAAAGGGGCTAGGCGCCCATCTTGTCGAGCATCTCCTGGGCTCCCTCGTTGCCCGGCTCCTCGTCCAGTATGCGCCGGCAGCACTCTGTTGCGTCCTTTTTCTCGCCTATCGCCATGTGGACGCTGGCCTTGAGCGTGAGGGCCTCTATGTCGTTCTCCCTTATCTCGAGGACCCTGTCGAAATAGTGGATAGCGTTGTCCGCGTTCTCTAAAACATAGTATATCCCGCCCATTATGAACAAAAAGTCGGGATCGCGTGCAAACCTCTTCTCTATGCTGTCGCCGTATTCGAGCGCCTCGCGGTATTCGCCCCTGTCGGCGAGCTTGCTGAGCTTGCGCTTTGGGTATATCGTAAGGCCGGTCAGAGCCGCCCACGCTCAGGAGAGCACAATTACACCCTGCTCTATCAGGTACTGTATCGAGCTGGCATATTCGGCGTCCGTGCTCGTCCCGTCTATCCAGAATGAAGTCGTCCCCTTGAACCATTCCGGTATGCCCGCTTCAGAGTATACGCTCCTGTCGGTCGACGGGACCACGATGATGCCCTCCTTTATGAGAAACTCTATCGATGTGACAAACTCTGCATCCGGGGTGGATCCCTCGACCCAGAATCCGGCGGAGAGCTTTACCCACGGGGGTATCTCTGTAACGGGGGCGGGCTCCGCCCTGACTGTCGGTATCATGCCTGCATCTCCCTCGGCTGCAGATATGGTGACGGGCACGACCACCCAGTCGGGCTCTACATCGGGCACGATAAATTCAGGGCTCAGCCCGTATACATACACGACATAGTCTGTGGTGCCGGGTCCCTCCTTGACTGTCATCTCGAATAGAGCCTGGCCGGATGGCGAGAAGAGGAACTGCCTGCCCTCGTCGTGGGCCACTGACCTTGCCACCGTGCCGTCTTTGTTGAGGACCAGCAGGTCGTAGTGGACCTGGTTTAGAAACTCTGTCTCGTCAAACTTGCTGATGAACTTTACCTGCCATTTCATGGGGCAGCCATCGACCGGAAACTCCGGGCCGTAGAATACATGCAGCTGGTACTTGAATCCGACTGTCGCCTTTTTGACCGTCGTGGCAAACCTGTCGTGGCTTGGGCACCCGAGGCCTGCAAGCTCGTCTGCTGTAGCCTGCACGGATTCAAACGGGTTCTCCTGGACGTTCTCTTGATAGCTGAGCAGCTCAAACTTGTACTCCTGGGGAGGTATCCCTTCTGAGACGTGCGTCCATGTGCTGGCCCTTATCGGGAACGGAAATTCATCGACTACGAATATCCTGCTGGTGGACCCGCCGGTCCTCCAGCCCACCTGGACCACCTCGTCGAATGTGCCCCCCGGCGTGACTATCCCGTCGGTTATGAGCTCCTGCGGGAGTATCTGCTCGCCGCCTATGTTGCCTATCTTGCCCCATGACGGGGCGGCAAACTGCTTGGGCTCGTCCGAGTTGGCAAACGCCGAGAGCCAGACCACAGACGACTTGAAGGCGCTCCTGTACGAGGCCAGCTCCACTGTTCCTCCCGTCGGCTCCGGGGCTATCTTGCCCAGATCCATGTTGCCCTTTATCACCTTGTTTCCATCGTATACTACCACCTGGGCCCTCCACTTTGTCTCTGTGCCCGTCTGCACGTCGCCTTCCATCCAGATGTCCATTCTAAAATCGGCGCACTCTCTATAATCCACGTGGCACATCCTGTACGAGAACAGGTCGCCCTGCTTGAGCCCCTCGCCCACGTGCCAGTCCCCGGGGTGGTCTACCCCGCCGCTCTGGAACTGCGCTTCCGCCTGGAGTATGGCGGGCCCTGCCGCCAGCAGCCCCGCAGCAAGGACCATGCCGATCGACCAGTTCACGCACTGGAATCCACGCCTTTACCTTTAAAGCTTTTTCAAATATATAGAGGCGCCCCCGCTCTCCGTGCGTGTGCGACTGCCCGCGGATCCACATGTACGAGGTGGAGTTCAAGCTGGAGAACATGATAGTGGTGCCCACCCACAAGAACTGCGGGGCTAGCCTCAATGACAAGCAGGCGGACAAGTTCCAAAAGGAGCTGGTGCGGTCGTGGGGCCTGCCTGGTGATGACGAGGACGACGACTAGGGCCGCAGAACCGCCTGTATACAAGGGTAAATAAAAAGAGGTTGGAGTCTGTTCTAGTGTGTGGTATTTTTGCATGTGTCCAGAGTGCAATCACACGTGGAATCGCAATGACACTCTCCCTCCATGGTGCAATCACATTCTGTGCCGTTAGCTGACTGGGCAGAACATCCGCACGCTGCGTCTGACATGAATACAAGCCACCGCCGTTGATTTTAAAGGTTTAGGGGCCCTTTGGGCTGTCTGAGAGCATCCCCCGGGCCGCCTCGTCGAGCATCCTCGCCTGCCTGTCGAGCAGGTGGGGATCGCCCTCTATATCCATGGCCACCCTGAGGACGTGGGATAGGTCCTGCCCCTGCAGGGCCCCCGCCCGGGCCATGCCGTCCCGGACAGAACATGCAAGGTACAGATAGCAGTCGGCTAGAAGCGAGGCCTCTGTGAGGTGCCCCGCCTTTGCAGTATTATCGAGGACCTGCCGTTGCCCTCTGCCAGATCAGAAAAGCCGGCAGCCGACTTTGACATCCTGTTTAATAGAACGGGGGTGGCCCTCTCCATGCCGAGGCACTCGCTTACTATCGAGAATAGGGAGCCTGTCCTGCCCCCTTTTATTCCGTGAAAGTCCTGCAGCATGTGCGCGGGGCTCGGGCGTATGCCATGGTACAGCATTATCGCATCGGCAAGGTATACAGCGGCGCACTTTACCCAGCAGGCGGCAAACGGGCCGGGCCCGTCCTTTGACCTTGCCGTGCAGAACAACGAGTTGACAAGCGAGTTTCTCATGCAGTCTGAATATATGGCATTTTTTCTCTCCCCTATGTTTACCAGCATGGTCTGCAGCTCCCATTCGGGGTCCGATATTATGTCGAGCCCTACATACCGGGCCAGCGAGCATGAATCCGCCTCTTTTATCGAACAGTGGTGGATGGTTGCAGTCTCTTTGCCGTGTACCGCTATATTGTCGGGCCCTGCACCGTCAAAGATGTACACGTCATGGTCGCAGCACGGGTATGGCGACCCGCTGTTCCTGCAGCCGCCGAGGCCCGCGGGGGCCCCTGGTGCATGCTCGGCGAGCAGGCCGGGTAAATCCACGCGCCCGGCGGGCCGTCCCGCCCGTATAAACCCACGGATATAATTAATAACCCGATATACGCCGACCAGCCATGGGCTATACGGATACCGTCGAGGTGGGGATAATCATGGGATCTTCTTCGGATGCCCGGATAATGCTAGAGGCCGCGCGCGTACTCGACGGCTTTGGCGTGCTACACGAGGACCTGATAGTCTCGGCCCACAGGACGCCCGAGCGGCTCGGCGACTATGCCCGGCATGCCGAAGAGATCGGCCTCCGCGTGATAATCGCCGGCGCCGGCGGGGCTGCGCACCTGCCGGGGATGATTGCATCCTATACGGTGGTTCCGGTGGTGGGGGTGCCCATAATGGCATACAACGACAAGGAAAAGGGGACATCTGCGTTTGGGGGGCTTGATTCGCTGCTGTCCATGTCCGAGATGCCCGCGGGATCGCCTGTCGCATGCGTGGGGGTCAACAAGGCGGCAAACGCCGGGATATACGCGGCGATGGTTCTGGCGGGATCATACCCTGATCTCGCAGATGCACTGCACGAGTACAGGCACAAGAAACACGATGCGGTACTAGAGGAATCAGAGGAGCTCAGAAAGGGCGGGCTTGCAAAGTTCGGCGCCTGAGCGGCGCGCACAAAATCCCTGGAATGCTGCCGGTCTTTGGGCAGGTATGTTACAACCCTTGATGTCTCTGCATGTTGCTTATTGTTTTAATTGATGATTCCATCCCGCGTGGCACCGGACAAGAATTGTGGGCCGGCTGCGCAGGGCTGCCCGTGCATGGATGTGTTCTGTACAGCAGACTTTTTCCCCGGTGATGATCTGCCCGGATTCTGCCTCGGCGGCTCTACCATGCCTGAACTCAGATCCGCGCCCCGCTTACCTAGCTTTAAATTGCTATCACCGGGGAGCGGCAATTAGCTCCTGTGGTGTAGTCCGGCCAAGCATACTGCCCTCTCAAGGCAGTGATCCCGGGTTCAAATCCCGGCGGGAGCATTATTTCTAGGAATCTTCAGGCTCTATCGTGAATACCACGTGGGCCGTTGTGGCCACGTCCTGCTCCGATGAGAATATCGGCGCGGATTCCCTCATGGACATTGCAAACCCGGCATCTGCATAGAACGGTGTCGGCGGTCCCCTGGACTCCGACAGGGAGACTGACTTTACGCCGGATATGACATACTCGAGCGGCTCGAGGGCCATCTCGGCCTTGGCCCTTGCGTCTAGTACCGCGGCAGATATCATGGCATCCTTGACTTCGGCCTGCCTCTCTGGCGAGAGCACAAAGGATACATCATCGACCCTGTTGGCGCCTGCCTCTACCCCTGAATCTATTATGTCGGCGGCAGCGTCAAGGTTTGCAGTCCTGACCATCAATGTGTTGGTGACCCTGTATCCTACCAGGGGGAGATCCCCCGTCTCCTCGTTATAGTCGCCGTATACGGGCCGTATGCTGAATCTTGAGGTGCCCACTTCTCCGTCCTCTACTCCTGCCTCCATTACAGAGCCTACCGCCCTGCTCATGGCCTGCGAATTGGCCCTGAGCGCCTCGGCTGCAGTCTCTTTTTGTATCTCGACGCCAAACTCTATGACCAATAGATCGGGCTCGACAGAAGAGGTGGCGGCACCCGTAACCGATATGGTCCTCTCGTACTCGCCGTCCTGTTTATCAGCTAGTGCACCGGGTACGGCCATACCGGCAGCAAGCAGTATCAGTGAGCCCAGTATTATCCCCTTCATGCTATTTTGTGCCCCATACACGGTATAAGAAATTACCGGGCCGCGGGAGTCCTGGCTTAGCGAGAGCCTCCCGGGGGTCCGCGTCCGGGGCCCTTGGGGGATCTGCCCCCCGGATAGGCGGGATCTTTTATTAGGCCAGTATCCCTCAAACATGCCGCTTGGGCCTGCGTGACATCTCGATAAAGGAGGAATACCGGTCCGACAGGGACGACATAGTGTCGGAGTTCTTTATACCGTGCCTGAGCAACTGTATCGAGTACGACAGGTGCATCGAGTACATCTCGCTCAAGAGCCTCACCACTCTGTCTATGAGCTTTGACAACTTTACAAAGAAAAAGGCCAAGCTGCGCATAATCTGCGGCCACAGGTTCAACGTCTCGGATCTGGAGTTTATCTCCAGGATCTTCTCAGAAGAGGGCAGGAGCTTCAGGCTCGGCCACTCGGACATACGGGACGCCAAGATCAAGATGCTGCAAGAGGTGGTGTCGAACCACCAGATAGACGTAAAGATTGCCATACCCAACTCGGAAGAAGTCGTGGGCTCGTTCAGCGAGAGGGTGGGCATATTCATAGACGAGCATGACGACGTGGTGGCGTTTACGGGCACCTCAAACCAGACCTTTAACATACATGACCGAAACTTTGAATCAGTGGACGTCTTTACCTCCTGGAACGACAGGAGCAGGGTCGATACCAAGGTAAGAAACTTTGAGGCGCTCTGGGAGAACAGGACGAAATATGTCGAGGTATACGACTTTCACCAGGCGGAGCGCGGCCACATGCTGAAATATTCCTCCGAGTGGGCCATAGAGCAGTAGTGCCCCGGGTGAACGAGGCGGCCTGCTTTGTGCCGGCGCCCTAGAACACAGCCGGCTCGGCGGTCTTGTTCGGGGGGAACTCTATCCTGGATACCTTGTAGTATATGACCTCGCCCCTCCTTTCTATGACGGCTATTATCGGCTCTTTGCCCATCTGGGTTATCTTTGCCACCTTTTTCTGCAGGGCGCCTATCTTTTCCTGGGTGCCCTCCTTTAGCCCAAAGACCACATACTTTGAGGCCTTTTCGCCAAAGCGGCCCCTGTCGTATGCGCGCAGGTCCGTCCCAAAGCCAAACCCCTCCTTTGCCACGTACCCGCGGATTCTCAGATCCCTGTATATGAGAAACTTTGTCAGCACGTCATCGTCGTATTTTCTTGCCACCTGCAACATGCTCTCAAAGCCTATTGCCTTGCCGGACTTTGCCAGCTTGAGCCTGCCATAGAACAGCAGGTACAGCGATTCAAAGGGCCTCAGATAGAACCTCTTTTTGTCCACTTCTCCATAGCCCCTTGTCTCGAGCTCGTGGCGCATGCTGTCATCGGATATTATCGCAAGGTCCCTGGACAGCTCTCCTTCGACCTGCGGCTCGGCCTCCTGCTCCAACCTGCACGCCTGCCGGGAATGTTCCAATATAAGCCGACTTGACAGAGTGTCCTGGAACAGCCCCCCGGCACCGTACAGGGGCAGTCTGCTACTAACCGTTAAAATAAGGCCCCCCGGGGATTACTCTTGGTGGCATAGGTGCACGGGGCAAACTATCGAAGGAGCAACGGGCAGCCGTACACCCGCAAGGAGTACATCAAGGGCAAGCCGCAATCAAAGATAAGCAAGTTCCAGAACGGCAGCCCCGGGGACTATGATTACTGTGTCCAGCTATTGATAAACGAAAAGGTGCAGATCCGCCACATGGCCATAGAATCGGCAAGGCTTGCGGCAAACAAGACCATCGAAAAGGCTACAGGAGAATCGGGGTACTTTTCACGGCTCAGGATATACCCGCATGTTCTGCTCCGGGAGAACAAGATGATTGCAACTGCAGGTGCTGACAGGCTCCAGGAGGGCATGAGGCGGGCCTGGGGCAAGGCGGTAAGCCTGGGCGCCCGCGTAAGGCAGGGCCAGGTAATCTATGAAGCGCACGTAAGAAAAGAGCACCTCGAGCATACGAAAAAGGCGCTAAAGCATGCATGTGTAAAGCTGCCCGGCACGCCGACGATACGGGTCATACAGCTCAGGGAGATAGCGCCGGCTCACTGATCCTGGGTGCCATAGCCCGGGGAACGCCACACCGCCATAATTGCAACTGCTTGACAGACATATCTTTTGTACCGGAGTACAACCCCTGCTGTGAACCGCCCAAAGAATTCTGAACGAGGCAGTCCGGCGGCCCCCGTGGGGGACACTTGGGATTTTCAAACCCCGGGCATATGCATCCGTTACTCTACATCGGGCGCCCGTCCATGCAAGGTGGTTAACGGCAGACGCTCACGCGATTATCCACTGCCCGCCGGCAGCATATCCGCGGCCTTTGAGCATGCCCGCCCGCCTATGAAATACAGCTATCTCGTAGTATGCGCATCCGCGCCCCTGGCCGGCCCCTCCCTCCTTGCATAATCTGCGGCATCAAAGTCCACGCCCACCGTAAAGTCCTTTTTGTCACAGATGGCCCGGAAATCACAGCTTCGGCATTTTGTCTCGCTGGGAGTGGCGTCAAAATTCCTATCATGTATTCCCTGGGCGCGCAAACCAACATTGTGCGCGGCATACTTGAGTTCTTCATCGCTTATGTCCACATAGTCCTTTTCGTCGCGGTCCAGATAGTGGATTATCGACCTGCCGGGCTTGAGGCCCAGCGTCTGAAGCGCCGCATACGTGCCAAACTTTACCCTTTCATGATGATCCGATTCGTAATATCCCCGTTCGCCCTCTGTTATGAAATCAGCTACCTCCGCCCTGCCATCGTCACCTTCATGGATTCTAAGCAGGTCTATGACGCCGGTTACCAGTGTCTTATCCATGCCGACCTCAAACCTCTTCTCGACCTCAAGGATGCCCTGTATTTCATCCGCGTGCTTGTCAAGGTACCTCCTGATTCTCCCGACAGCCTTTTTCTTCATGCCATTGAGCATGGGCAGGGGCGCAAACCGCAGGTGGAATGTCTCGTCAATTATGGCCTCGAGTTCGCCCGGATCCGGTATTTTTCCACTCCGTGCATACTTCTCATGTATGATGCCCAGTATGTTGTGCATGCTAGTCACATACCCGCTGGCCGGCAGAATCCCCCTCTTAAAACCGGCCACGTTTTCAAAGAAAAAATCATGCGGGCACCTGCCATACGTGCTCAGCTCCCTGTATGATGCGACAAGCACGCCGTCCTCCGGTTCCCGGGGCCCGTGAGATGACTTTGCCCGCACCATGTCGGAGGGCTCTGACAGGTGTCCGCCCATCTCGGATATGAAGGGATGCTTACGTTTGCCCTTGGATGGTTTCTTTCCCACCGCAATCTCCTGCCAGGTTGCCCCGGTCAGGAACAAATACTTTTGTGATCGAGTCACTGCGGTATAGTATACCCTGCGCGCGGACTCTTTGTCCCCGGTGTAGAGCCCCTTGTCAAATTCGCCCGGATCAAGAAAGTTGGACCTCAGCGGTATTTTTCTGAATTTTACGAACGTGGGCACAAACACCGCGGGAAACTCGAGGCCTTTGGCCTTCCATATGGTCATTACGCGCACCGCGTCTACCGGGCTGACGCTGTTGTAGATCCGATCCGGGTACACCCTCCTGCCTACTTCTTTTACAAAATACCTAAACCCGGGCACATCCCACGCCCTTATTGTCTGGTACACGTACTCGTAATCGGATATCGCCGTGCTCAGCACTCCCAGGTCATGCAGGTGTTTCTTCAACAGCCCTGATTCCAGCCCCATCGCATTGAGGATTCTTTGGAAAAACTCCTGCAGGCCCATGTCCGGCAGGTAGCCACTAGGTGTCTTTGCCAGCATATTGCCCACCCGCCTATGTATGCTGCCCAGGCCCTCCGCAAATTGCCGGGGCTCCTTTCCAATGATCTCCTTGTATCTTGCACACAGGTCCTCTGCTAGCGGCGCATCCTCGCCGTCCATGCCCGGGCAGTTGAACGCATAGAACAGGCAGTCCAGGGCAAGCTTCACCACCGGAGTCTCAAAGGCTCCGCTTGCAGAGCTGTCGGCCGCGACGGGTATGCCGTGCTCTTCCAGATACTTTGTTATCCTGGATGCATCTTTGTTTGTCCTGACCAGCACCGCCATATCCGCGTAAGACAGGGCATATTTGCCCCCGAACTTGTCGGTAAAGTCGGTCCCAAAAAGGGACTTCATGGTCTTTTCGATGTATCCGAACTCCTCGAGATCCGTCTCAAAATGTCCGTGCACAATGTCCCCGCCATCATACCGGAGGTTCTGGCCCTCAAATGGCCGCATGTCTTTTTCCAGCCTGCCGAGGTTGTTCTGGATTAGACTGGCGGCGGCTTTGATGATATGCCCTGTGGAACGGTAGTTGGTGTTCAGGGGGAGGACCGTCATCCCATATTTGTCATATTTTGCATCAAATTCACGTATGTGCCTGAAGTTGCTGCCGCGCCAGTTGAATATGTTCTGGTCGTCGTCTCCTACGACACAGACAGAATCGGAGACCTTTGAGAGCACCGACAACAGATCCTCCTGTATGTGATTCACATCCTGATACTCGTCAAACACGACATGCTCCACCATGGAATTCAGCCGGTCCGTGGCCCCGGCATCGTTTTCAAGCACGCCAAGCAGCATGTGCACGACGGAAGAAAAGTCAAAGAACTTTTCATCCTCGAGTTTTCCCGCATAGTTTCTATAGCAACGTACAAAGTCCTTGTTGTGCAGTGATTTGACATCAAGCCTCTCATTTTGGACGATGCCAACGGTCCTGCAAAACTTTTCAAGGGTGTCCCACCTGCCCCTCCCGGTTTCAATGTCCCTCAGCCCTATGTTGAGGTACCATCTGTCGACAAATGCCGCCTGCTTTGCCTCGTCGAGTATCTCAAACGGCCTGTACTCTGGTTTTAATTCTTTTAACAGTTGCAGGCAGTACGAATCGATGGTGCCTACATACATCGAGCCCAGATCATCCACCCTGCCGCACTCTGCCGACACAACCCTGTTTATCCTAAACCGCAGGCTGTCGGCGGCCCTGTTGGTAAAGGTAAATGCCACAATCTTTGACGGGGCAGCCCCCTTTTTGATGAGCTCTGCGATCCGCCGGCTCACGGTCTCCGTCTTTCCGGAACCGGGACATGCCACGACCTTCAGATGGCCTCGGTCGTGCTCGATGATCCGTTTTTGCTCCACAGATGGTACGAGATTCTGGGACACTATACCATGGCACCAACCATGGTAAAAAATACTTTTGTATGCGGTATTAATGCGGGTTACACAGGGGAGAGGAGGGTAACGGCACGGCTAAAGAACCGGCATGGCGCCTTCCACATGTCATATCCCCGTTGACACAAAGCTAGTGCGGCTGCCGGCTTGAACATGGCCGCCTTTACCGTGCCCGTCTTTTGTTATTGCGCCCTGCACAGTCGGAACCATGCTATTCACTCGGCTAACACGAGTATCCGTCCCGGATATTTTTTGGCAGGAGGATACGGGGCAGACCGGCAGCGGGCGCAATTACTCAAGGAACTTGTGCGGTACCTCAATCAGTAGGCTTTAATACACAATATACGTCGCGTGCTCGGGCAGTCATAGTATAGTTTGGTTATTATTCCAGCTTGCCAAGTTGGTGACCCGGGTCCAAATCCCGGTGACTGCATTAAACACCCCAGGGCCCTCCGGCCGCGTCATGGCCGGGCCCTCCGGCCTCGCGCCGGGGCCCCAGGCCCTTTTTTATTATCTCCAGTGCCTCCTGTGCCTTGAGCGGCTGCGGCAGCTGTATCATGAAGACGTTCCCGCCGCCTGCCTCGGGCCGGGACGGCGTGAGCGCCAGCATGGCGGTCTCTGCCAGCAGCTCAAAGAACCCGAGTGATGTGGCTGCATTGATCAGCACCTTTTCGTTTATGTCCCCCTCGGAGAACTTTAGCTCCACCTCTACAAACACGTGGCCCTCGCCGTCCTGCAGTATGTCAAGCTCCGTGAACACGGATACGGGCCTGCCGGCTATCCTTGACATGATCTCGCCGAACCTTTCATCATCGAGCATTATGCACGGCACCTCTGACTTGCCGTACCCGAATGTAGACACCCCGTCGTGGACGCGGGCCAGCAGCTTCTCGAGCTCTTTATCGCCCATTTCTATTCATCCATCCTCTTGACCATCTTGTCGCCTGCCTTGAGCAGAAACGGCGAGATAAACGCAGTGATTATGGCGACAAGCCCGATCAGCGGGAATACAAAGCTGCTCACCACCCCGAGGTCGACCCCCACCTTGACTATAACTATAGAGAACTCGCCCCTCGGCGCCGCAAGTGTGCACGCCGACCTTATCGACCTGCGCCTCCCGAGCTTGAACATTATGCTGCCTACCATGTTGCCCCCGAACTTTACCGCCGTGGCAACCACCACCAGGACCATGGCCAGCAGGATATAGTCCTGTATCTGGCTTATGTCCATTAGTGCGCCCACCGAGACGAAAAAGATGGCCACGAACATGTCCTTTATCGGGCTGGATAATATCTTGGAGACCTCGGCCGACTTGGATTCTGCCACCAGTACTCCTGCAAGAAACGCGCCTATTGCAACCGACAGCCCCGCTATCTCCGCAAGAAGGGCGTACCCAAAGCATACACCGAGCACGCTTAACAGCAGGATCTCCCTGTTCTCGGCAGCTGCTACCCTGTCTATCAGTGGAGGTATGACCCTTGTCCCTACGGTAAACGTGCCCACAATCAGCCCGATAGCTACTGCCACCACCACCAGTATGCTCTCGATCGAGACGTTTCCTACCAGGGCCACCGACTGCAAAGACGATATCAGTATGACCGCTATTACATCCTCCACTATCAATATTCCAAGGACAAGTATCGAGGATTCCTTTTTGATCCTGCCCGCGTCTGTCAGTATCTTTACTATGATCGCCGTGCTGCTTATCGAGAGAGCAGCGGCCAGGAACAATGCGTCCATGAATTCGAGCCCCATCTGGTCTGCCACAAAGAATACCGCCAGCAGGGTGAGCATGAGCCCCATGGTACCCACGCCGACGGCCACCTTGCCTATCGAGCGGATCCTTGCAAACGGAAACTCTATCCCTATTACAAACAACAACAGTATGACCCCTACTTCGGCGAACAGGTTGAGCAGCCCCGTATCGGACAGTATGGCCACCCCTCCCCCTCCGGGGCCGCCTTCTGTAAAGATGCCCGTCCAGAGCGGAGATAGCGGGCCTATGAGCATGCCGGCAAAGAGATAGCCGATTATGAGGGGCTGCCTTATCTTGAAGAACGCAAGCGTTACAGCCGATGCTATAATCATGATTATGGCCAGGTCCGAGACAAAAGTGGTATGGGGGAGCTCAGGGGTGAGCTGCTCTATTATGTTGGTGACGTTTGCGTTGAGCGAATCGCGTATGCCAAAGTCGGCCTGAAGAGCGAGATCCCTCACGTCTAAGCAAGCTACCGGATTCGATAAAAGAGTGGCGGTTTGTCCTTTGGGGGCCGTATCTGGCATGGTCTGCCTGTGAATGCATGTAGATGGCAGGCGGGGCCATCGGGGCTAGGACTGCATCCGGGGCACTCTCCGACCTGCGGACCGAAATGGGTCTGGGGTGCCCGGGCAAGGAACTGCGAGGGTGGTACATAAGCCTGGAAGATTCTCATGCCATTGTGACGTCTTCGAGGCCACGGCGCTCATATCGCAGGGTACTCTGACCTAACTGAGCTATGCGTCCCAATTATTAAATACGATGTAGTCATAGGGGGTTTATGGAGACCAAAAACAAACTATCAAAATCGTGGTACCTGCTTCCCATAGTACCCGGGTTGCTGGTGGGTCCACTAGGTGCGATAGGCGGGCTAGTCATGTATGCAAAGGTCCGAAAGAGAGATCCGACGATGGCCAAACTGGGCATCGTAGCTGGCGTCATATCTGGAGTGATACCATTTGCACTGCTTGCTGTTATGACCAGCTCGGCACCTGTGTAAGAGACGACCTGACAAGCGGTCCGTGGTGTATTGCCCCGGATCGGCTTTTTTATCCACTTTGTACCTCCGAATACATTGCCGGAGGACGTGAAGATGCCCCGTAGGTGCGCGCAGCTCACATCAACCATTACTCCCCGGTGCCTCAACTGGGCAATTCTGTGCCCCTTGCCCGGCCGGGGGATCTGCCCTAGATCGCAGTATCTGCATGGATGCCGGAAAAACACTAGTGAGATGCCCACATTGTAGAGGAAGCCAAGGCAAAGTATGCCCCAGAGAGAAAGGTGGGGGGCATCTATCCCCTGCCCGGCCCTTCAAAAAAGGTATTTATGGCATTACCCCCTAGGCATTACCAGATGTCCCTTCTACTCAAGGACCGCGTCTACTCGATGGAGGCGCCCACTGCAAAGCGTGGAGTATACCCCCTACACGGATACAAGCTCGGCCTGTACCGCCTCCCCATAACCCTCGAGGATCCCGACGAGATAAAGTCGGTCCACGACGGCATGAAGAACACCTTTGAGATGGACCACTATGCGGACAGGGTCTACTCCACATACAGGTGGAAGGAACAGAACATGGACGACCCAGAGGCCTCTGGATACAAGGAGGTCGATCTCAGCGTGACTGTCGAGGTGGTCACAGGAGAAGTGGTCGATATAATATACCAGGTATTCCCCATTGAAAAGTTCGGCGACCCCCAATGGGTCCAGGGATACAGGAAAAAGGCCGACCACTTTGCAAAGATGATGATCGATACCATACTGCGGAATACCATCCTAGCTGACAAGATGATAAAACACTACACCGAGGACAAGAAAATGTCCGAAGACGAGGCCACAAGGCAGCTCGAAGAGCTGACCCCCCTTGCAAAGATAATACCCGACGCCAAGCCCAAGGTCAAGGCAGCCGATGCACTGGAGGATGTCTCTGCCGGCGGCGTCCCCGATACGCCTGCAGCATGGGATGTAAGCGGCGCAAAGCCCGGCCCCATAGATGTAGGATACAAGTCAAAAATGTCTGCTAGCTCCCCATATTCGATAGGCTCGCACACGATAAAGACCTGGGGAAGAAAGGATGTAGACAACAAGGTTCTGGGCGTCTGGGGCGAGTTTGTCTCGGTCGACTTTGACATCTGCATAGGGGATGGCGCCTGCATAGACGCATGCCCTGTCGACGTCTACGAATGGTTCGACACCCCGGGCAATGCCGGCTCCAACAGAAAGCCCATCATGGCAAGGGAGCCCGACTGCATCTTCTGCCTGGCATGCGAGGCTGTCTGCCCCCCCAAGGCGATAAAGATCTTTGAACAGAAATAGCCCGCTTGCAGACTTAAATAGCGACCGGCGGCCCGCGGTATCAGGATGGACGTAAACCCATTCATCCAGACGGTCTTTAACCTGTTCATAGTATCGGCCGCCCTCATCACCCTGTATACCTGCAACTTTTACTATCTTGCATTTTTATCCTCGCGCAAAAAAGAGGGCAAGACTGTCGCAGGGACCGGCGCCCCGTCTGTGACGATACAGCTTCCAATATACAATGAAAAGTACGTGGCGGCAAGGCTCATCTCGGCTGTCTGCGACATGGACTATCCAAAGGACAGGCTTAGAATCATGGTTTTGGACGATTCTGACGATGATACAGTCGACATGGTGGGGGGAATAGTCAAGGAGTACAGGGATAGGGGCCTGCAGATAGAGCATGTAAGGCGGGGCACTCGAAGGGGCTACAAGGCGGGCGCCCTCCAGCATGCAATGAAGAGCACCGATACAGAATATGTGGCAATATTTGACGCCGATTTCATACCGCCAAAAGAGTTTTTGCGCAAGACCCTTCCCCACTTTGCAAGGGCGGACATGGGCTTTGTGCAGTGCAGGTGGGGGCATGTCAACGAGGACTATTCTACCATAACGCAGGCCCAGGCGCTCAGCCTGGACTTTCACTTTTTGATAGAGCAAAAGGCCAAGAGCAATTCCCGGCTGTTCATGAACTTTAACGGGACTGCGGGAATATGGAAGAGAGAGTGCATCGAGGATGCCGGCGGCTGGCACACGGCGACCTTGGTCGAGGATCTAGACCTTAGCTACAGGGCCCAGATGAAGGGCTGGAAGTGCACGTTTCTGCCCGATGTGGTAATAGATGCGGAATTGCCAGTCCAGATGAACGCGGCCAAGAGGCAGCAGTTCCGCTGGGCAAAGGGGTCCATCCAGTGCGCTTTAAAGCTGCTGGCAGGAATAGTGGTCAAAAAGGGCATAGCCGTCGAGGCCAAGATACAGGCGTTTGTGCAGCTTACACGGCATATAGTGTTCCCTCTTATGCTCATACAGTTTCTCACCCTGCCTGTACTGCTTGCATCTAACATCAACCTGTACCTTGTGAGCTTTCTGCCCGCGCTGACAATAGGGGCCTATCTTGCCATGGGGCCCGGCGCGTACCTGCATATCATGCAGGGGATGTACCGCGGCTCGTGGATGCGCAAGGCAAAGGTGCTCCCCTCGCTCATGCTGTACAGCTTTGGAATGTCCGTGAACAATACAGTAGCTGTATTTGATGCCGTACTTGGCAGCAAAAACGAGTTTCTCCGGACTCCAAAGCACGGGATAACCAAGAATACCGACGAGTGGAGGGGCAAGGCGTACAACCTGCCGTTTACAAAGACACCCTGCTTGAGATCTTCTTTGGCATATACGGGATAATGGGGATATTCATCGCCATATTCTCGAACAATCCTGTCTTTGCTCCGATAATAGGCATCCAGACGGCGGGCTTTTTCTTTATAGCGTATCTGAGCCTTGCACATTCCCGGTTTAAAAGAGATAAATCAAGCCCTCCACGCAGGCTGACCGGTGAGGAGAGGACGGCGGGCCGCGTATACAGACTGGCAGCAGGCGGGATTGTAGCCGCTATATTCCTCGGCGTGATCTTGGCCTTCAACGGGTACAACGAGGACATATACCCCCTTGACCTTGCCCGGGGGCACCTTACAGAAGTGATGCGCTCGACGGACCCTTCGGAGATACCCGCCCTTGTGCAGTCGGTAAAGGGCCATCTTCCAGACGAGGGCAACCCTGTCTGGATATTCCAGACTTCTGATACCGACTGGAGGATAATGCAGAATCAGCTTGATAACATGGCGGGGATTGCCCTTGCCGTGGCCGGTACAGCCGAGGACAGCGCGGCATACCAGACTGGCATGACCAACATAAAGGGCTCAGCCCAGGAGATAAGGCAGAGCATCATGGATGCTACCCCTTATGCGTATGTGAGCCCCGCCAACATACTGTTCAGCACCGTGTGGATTGCGGTCCTGATAGGCGTCTTTGCAGTCCTAAAGCAGAGAAAGGACAAGCTGCAGGAATACGACCTGGCACAGGACGTCTAGCCGAGTTCCTTGTCCAGCTCGTCGACTGCCCGTGCGCCGTAGAGATCCCTTACCTGTTTTATCCTTGCAGCTTCCTTGAGCTTGTCCCTGTCTATTCCCTTGAGCAGTGCGGCCAATACATCAGAGAACCTTATCTCCCAGCGGTCCGCACAGTCCAGGATTCTGGATATCCCCCACCTTCTAAGCTCCAGGGATGCGGCCGGCTCGAGGGCGGCTGCCGCCCTGCCTGTATGCGCCGACATGGACTGCAGCTCCTCCATTCCGCCGTACTTTGATTCTGCGCCCATCCTCATTGCGGCATGGTACTCGGAGAGGGAGGGGGCGCCTGCAGAATGCCCTGCATCCCGGGGCGTCTCCCCGGATTTTTTGTAAAACTCTGCAGCTGTCGCCTCGGACTTGGCTGCTGCCGCTGCAAGCTCCGAGATCTTTTCTTCTACGGATTTCAGCCTATCTGCTATGCCTGGTTCCTGTCCTCCGGACGGCTGTATCTCTGAGAGCTTTGATACTGCCGCCTCTATTGCCGACAGCCTATCCGTCATGCCTGATTCCTGGCCGCCCGGCGGCTGCACCTCTGAGAGCTTTGATACTGCCGCCTCTATTCCGGAGAGCCTCGCCGATATATCGGATGGTTCCTGTCCTCCGGGCGGCTGTACCTCTGTGAGCTTTGCTATTGCCGCCTCTATTCCAGAGAGCCTATCCATCATGCCTGATTCCTGGCCGCCCGGCGGCTGTACCTCTGAGAGCTTTGATACTGCCGCCTCTATCGACGAGAGCCTCTCGGCAAGCTCCGGCGGGCCCGTATCGCGCCCTTCGAGCCTGCCTATGGCCATCTCTATGGATCCCAGCTGCTCTCCGATCCCGGCCTTTTCGAGCCTGTTTATCATCGTCTCTATCGCCTCCAGCCGCTCCCCTGCCCCTGGGGTCCCTGCGCTGCTGAGTTTATCTGCCGCAGACTCCACCCGCTCTGCAATCTTGGCACCGTCTAGTTTCTTTACTATGACCTCTATCGCCTCCAGTCTTTCTGTAATACCCGGAACCTCTGCCTTCTCCCCAAGCCCTTTTACCGCGGCCTCTATCGCCTCCAGCTTATCCGACATGCCGGACTCGTGCGCCGCACCCGCCTGCTGCATGCCCTCTACTGCATTGCTCAGCGGCCCAATCTTCTCCGCCTTTGCCGACAGATCTGCTATCTGGTTCAACACCTCCGTGAGCCTGCCTGGCACGTCCCCGACGGCCTCCAGCTGCCGCTGCAGCTCTGCATGCTCCGCGCTGCCCTCGGACTCGATCCTGCCCTCTAGTGATTTGAGGCCCTCTGCCAACTCCTGCACGCCGGACACGGCGGCAGATACTCTTTCTGATACCTCCCTGACGGCTCCCCCGAGCTCGCCCACTCCGTGCTCTGCGGCTGCAGCCGCCCGGGATCCTTCCATGATTGAATCCATGCCACCTGCCAGCTTCTCCGAGAGCTCCTTGCCGCCTGGGGACTCTGCTGACTCTTTGATCTTTCGCATCTCCTCCTCGAGCCTTGCGGTCTGGCCGCTGATCCGCTCCACTATATTCGACTGCGATCTGACGCGGTCGAGCTCCGCCAGGGCGCTCCTGGTATCATCCTCTATCATGCTGACCCGCTTTGACTCTTTTCTGGACCTCTCTACTGCCGAGCCCAGCCCGTCAAGAATCTTGCCCATGGAGACGAGTATCCTCTGGTTCTCGGCGAAAACGCCCGTCATCGACCTGATCTCTTTTGCCAGGGAGGAATCCGATGCGGGTTTTGGAGTCCTGCGTGCCTTCGGGGGTGCCTGTGCCGCCTTTGCGGGGGTCTTGCGCGAACCGAGGCTGGCGCGCGTCCTGACTGTTCTTGTCGGCGTCTTTCTTGCGGGCTTGCGCCCCTTCTTGGGGGCGCGCCTAGGAGATGGCTTTTGACGTGCGGGCCGTTTTGCTGTGCGCCTTGCCGTGGGACGGGACCGTCTTGCAGCCATGGGGGCTAAAGGCGTGTGAGAAATAAAAAAGGTTTGCAGGGGGCCAGACCCCGGCGGCTCCCCATCCGGGGGCCGGAGGGGGCTGTACTACCGCCTGTTTAGCAGGTTTGTCGGGTGCAGCAACACGTGGAAGGTCTTTTCGATCAGGCCGTCCCTCGTGTCCTCGAAATACTTTGTACAGTACTCACATTTCAGCATGAGGTATAGTACGGTACTGATCATATTAAGATTTCGATCAAACTCCGGTGAGTGTTTACACTATGAACATTGACCCTGTGCCCTCCTAGATCGATGCCTTCTCACCCATCCACGTTTCTAGACCCGTCAGGAGCACGCCTGATATCTTCATACTCCCGGCCGGCTTGCGCTGCTCCCTGCACCTACTCTGCCGTATTACTGCCTTGAGGGCCCTCCCGGCTCCGTTGCTGGCCGGCCCGACGTCTTCGTCCATGGGGAACGTGAACAGATGCGCCTTTGCATTCTTCAGCTTGGGGGCAAACGTGGTAGACACCGTGGAGAAAGTACTGGGGAATGAAATTCCATACATGATGAAAAAATTAGAAAAGCATGACACCATACTGATCCCTTAGTCGACCCATCCAATAATCGCATTTATTTTCTATTTTTATCCTCACCCACACCGGTACTACCATCATCATTATACAACCTGCGCAGCACCTCCATGATTTCGGCCACGTCCTCCTCACTCTCCATATTTGACATGTAATTCCCGAGATCTGACATGTGTGTTCGTGTACCATCTTCAGATACAGGCCTCACAAACATATTGTCAGCCTCAAAGTCGTCTCCACGTGCGCGATATATGAGATGTAACATGCCGCCCCTCTTGAATATGCCGCAAAGCCTCTTGCCGTCACGATAAACCCCGATATAGTTGCTGGTGGACTTGACCGTTAAATCCTTGAATGTATTCTGTACGACATTCTTGAAACTGTAATATACTTCAACACTGTCAGCGTCGACTCCGGCAAGGTATGCGTCTTCCTGGGTATCTCGTTCAAGCCTACCTTCAGTTTCCAGCGGATATTTCCATGCCTCCAGGGCCCACTTTGCAAGCATCCTGCTTCTGCTGCGTATGGTATCGGCATTCCATGTTGGGGAGTTTTTGACTGTCTCGTTCAGGCGCAAGTTACCTTTCGTATAGAATTCCATCTTTTCGTGAAACGGATCGTTGCTCATCTTGGGATTGTCCGGACCAGTGACCAATGTAAGATTTCCAACGGCATTTAGATACTCGGCATGAATGTTCCTCCAGTCGGGCCCAAGCATATCCCTCCATCCGCCTGGTTTATCTGATTCATCGATAGTTTGTGGCATTATGTGCTCTATGGTAAGATCTTTCTTGGCCGTCTTAAAGTCATCCCCGTGGTTTTCCAGCTTGAGCAGTATGTACTTGGCTAACTTGTACGCATCATCCATTTCCGCAAAGTCCTTCTCAAAATCACCATCGCCGGGGAAGTTTTCCCGCTGGTTCCTTGCCAGCATACGTTTAAGGTTGTTCAAGTAGTCACCGCTTTTGTCGACACCGCTCATCATCTGTAGAAAGTTGCGTCTCTGTGTGATGTACAGCCCGCATACCTTCCTCCTGAACAGGTATGATTCAATTATACCCATGATCTCCACAAGCTCATCCACACCAAGCTTGTTACTGTCGTAATCCCTCATCAGTTTGAACAGCAGGGGGTATGCCGAGCCCAGGTCCAGATTGTTCAGGCTGGCTGCACGATTCAACTTGCGCCCGTCGAGTGTGTCATCAAATGATGCATCACGTATGTTCTTGTAATATTCGGCATGTTTGTCCATGTCGGCCAGTATGTCCTTCTTGCCCATGCCATGTTCCATTTGATCCCTTACATGCTCCTTGAACTTGTCGTAGGTTTTTTTCTTGCCGTATATCTTCCCCTTTTGATAGGTCTTGAACAGCAGGAAATTATAGATAAAGTCATCAAACTTGATTGGATTATCACTGAATACGCTCTCTATCTTTCTCCAATAAGGATCATGTAATTTCGTCTGCTCGTCAATGTTCAGATTCATAAGCATATAGTTTCGTATCAAATCCGAGTTTGACAGCTCCTTTCCCGTGGTATTGAGGCTTTCAAATATCTCCTGTACGTTGTCCTCCCCGTATTCTACCTCGGTAAACGCCACAACCAGCCCGCGTATGCCCAAAAGTATCTTGTCAAGATCAACCTTTTCCCCATCCAGCGAGGACATGAAGAATTTGTGTGCCGACATTATGGCCTTGGAATGCCCCTTGAAGGGCTTTTGTTTCGGATTGCCCGTGGAATCCTTCTCTGACATTAATCTCTCATATGTAGTGCGATCAAGATTGGTGTTTGTCAATACCAGCTTGTATTTGTCTTCATTGTTGACATACGAATTTTCCAGGTAAGTATTACGGGTATTATTGAGCTGGTTGGAATCACAAACCAGGCTTTTTTTGTATTTTATCGACCATGCATTTATCAAAAGTGAGATGGTAGCAAGCCGTTGCTGGCCGTCTACAACGGTGTATCTTCGCATGCCGCCCTTCGAGACATCTTTGTCATAGGCACACACTATTGTACCCATGAAATGGTTTGTCCTTTCCCCACGGCTTACCTTTTTCACGTCTTCCAACAGTTGGCGGCATTCCCCCCTTGTCCAGCTGTATCCCCTCTGGTATATGGGGACGCTTATCTGGCACCCGCCGTCAAGTATCTTTGTAATTGATGTTATCTCGGATTTCATGCCATATCCCCATTACTGGTAGTATATAATTTCCAGGTTAGGTGATATTTATCTCTGGATCGATGAAACTCCGGTCATGTGTGGCTGTGCGGCTCATCCATTCTTTGCGATCCACTCAAACCCATGCGTATCACCACGACCCGCTTCTGGTCCGCACCTATGTGTTTCTCCATGCGCTCAGGCTCGAACTCCGGGACCTTTCTCCCGGCCTGCATACCTCTTCCGGACCTCGAGGCCTTTTGGAGGAAGGGGGTTTCTGGGGGTCCGGAGCGCTGATCCGTTCCGGGTGAAAGCGCCATCAAAGACCGGTGATTGTGGCTTTGACACCAAAAACATGATGCTTGCGTATAATGCTTTAATAGGATTACAGGGGAATTGCCACATGTCACTTGAGCTGGCACAGTTTATCAAATACCTTGAGGAACACGGGCTGTTTGATTTTGTAATACTGGGAGATAGTGATCCGGCGCTTGACAATCAAATAAAACTCCAAAAACACGTCTTTTTTGCGCAGCTGTTTGGCCTAAATTTCGATCTTGATTATGACATATACATGAGCGGTCCACACTCTACACTGTTATCGAAAAAATATTTTGAACTGGCAGAGAACCGCGGAAAGCTGTATGATCCGGTGATTTCCCGCATTCCAGAATCTTTCAAGGTAGGTGAATTCACAAAGCTAGTCAAAGGCAGGGATATTTATTGGCTAAGCGTTGCCGCAATGTTGGCCGATCGGTGCCTGAGGGTTTCTAACAGAGAACAACTCGTAGGGGCGATAGAGCGCTGCACGGCAAAAGTATCGCAAAAGCAAATTTCGGACATACTGCAGGTGTTGGAGTGTGCACAACTAATCAAATACAAAAACCCCCCCGACACCCCTGAGCCGGACATATTTACAAAATTAAAGAGCCTTGACGCGGCTGATTCAGCAGAGATAGAAAAAATATGGATGACCGTGTATGCTGCTGTGGAGAGGCTACGAACAGAATTGAAGAAACCAAAAGCTGCATTTACCGAGCTCGACGAGACTAACTAGGCAGGCCCTCGTACGCCGTCTGCGACCACTGGATCAGGGCCTCAAGGTCTTCAGTAACAAGGTCCGCCCCGAGCCTGGCCTCTCTGCCCAGGCCGCCGCAGAGCACAAGGCGCATGTTCCTGCCCGACTTTTTCCTGACCGGCATGACGGCCTCTGAGAAAAAGTTGAGCCCCTCCTCTGTTTCAGAAAAGACCGCAACACCATTATGCCGGGCTTTCCCCTCCATACTTTGCCCAGAAGCTTCTGCAGGTCCAGATCGAACAACAGATCGGTGGATCCCGACATGTCGCCGAGCATGGATGCGCCCCATCCCTCCCCCCTAAAGGCCGCGGCTGCCGCCTCACATAGCGGGACGCTCTCGTGGTCGGCAGATATCAGTATCGCGTTTCTGCGGGGGTCAGTCTCTGCGGGCCCCGGGGAAGCCAAGAGCGCGGATCTCGAGACTATCCCCCTGGTCAGGCCGAACTCGGAGCTTCCCATCTTGCCATCGTTATACAGCCCCACAACTGCAGAATAAGAGGGCAGCACCACCTCTGACATTGCCCTGCGCGCCGGCGCCCCCGAGTGCCGGCAGTTCCGTATTATGGCGAGCGCCAGCTCTTCGGAGCAGCTGATTAGCGCCTCCTGGTACTCTTTTTGCACCGTATGATAGTCGTCCGGGAGCCGGAACTGCCTGGCGCCCTCGCCGACAAACCAGAGGGTGGTGCTGCCGGCGCTCTTGTACCGGATGGCGCCTTCTGCGGCAAACATCCTCAGGTACTTTGCCGCAGTGACCCTGCTCATGCCTAGATTCCCGGCGACCTCCGAGCCCGACATGCCCGTCCTGGATGCTGCAAGAATTCCGATGAGCCTGCCCCTTATTTCATCCACGGGGTATTCTCTTGCCACAAGCCACGTCCCCCAGCGCGGTATAAAACCTAGTCCACGCTGTACTTGCGGGGATTTAGATTCAGGCATGGAAGCACCGCGGAGGCTCTGGTGTTTCCCAGTGATATGGGCAGAAACACGGTGTGCGTTTGTGATATGAACACCGAGCGGACCGGCACCAAAACTCGCCTCTGATATTGGCCGGAACCAGTCAAAGAACGGTCTCAAAGTCTGGGACAGCATGCACGGGGGACGGTTGGATATGGATAGCTCGGCCGGCGGCCCTTGCAGATGGTATCAACTGCACGGCCTTGTTAATTAAGATGCCAATATTCAGTGGGCTCATCATAGGGGTTGTTTAGAATTGGGTGTTGCTTCTGGGGCACGTTTTTCGGCTTTGGTTTCTGTCTCAGGCAGGCCTTATTCACTACCTGTTTTATGTGCCGATAATCAATATCTCCGGGCCAATGTATCTATATTTAAGATAACCCTCAACCGTTATCAGACCTATCCATGCTTGTATCTAAGCCTATTTAACTACTTTCAAACATCTAGGTCGTATGGGTGTGGAATCGGTCATTCTGCCGAATTTCTTGGGCATCCTATCGATATCTCCTATACCTCTTCAACTCTCTTCTGCTCAAGATCCATACACTTTTCTACACGCTCCAATATCCGGCCATTTACATCACCAAGATCTCATTTCACAATGAATATATCCTAAAACCTCACAGATTATGTGATGGATGAGACAAACGAAGACGTTTTGAATGTAGATATTGTAGATATTGTAGATATCATACCTCAATCTGTTAGAAACTCTGCAGGAGGGCGGGAGAATTTTCAAATAATAAACTATAAACCTGGTCTTAAAGTTGGATATGGAGTTGATTTGGAATATATAATGGAAAACTCTGATTCTGAATTTCTGTTTAGAGCAAAGAAATTTGGAATATATGGTATGTTTTGTGAAAGATGTGAAAAAATGCATCTTCATGTACCGACGAAATATGATCTTCCAGATGATGAAGATATGTTGAAAGGACAAAAAAGAACCATTGTTAATAAATGTGAACAATGCGTTCATGACACTATACATCAAATTGATTGGGTAATAAAATTCAATGATGATAATTCATTATCTACTTTACAATATAATATTATGAAAAAACCATTATCATTTAGTAATTATGAAAATAAAAATATCAATGATGAGCAGATGAGAGTACATGAAAAAATATGGGGATGGAAGTTATTTGAATCTGACAATGTTATAACAGTTATTGGTAAAAATGGCTATCCAGAAAAGAAAATTGAAATTGGAGCATTATTATTATTTTCCGATATTATAGACTCAGTAGACTCATATTCAAAAATATTGAAAAATATGCATACAATATACAATCTTGATGGATCTGATACTGAATTAACTATAATGAATATTTACGCAAACATGATTTGGAGTTGCAGAGCCTTTACAATCGATTCAATTCCGTATATAGTAATATCATACAATGAATATCATAACATGATCACAATAGGAGCTTTATGTATGAGAAACGAAAAGATAAATGACAAACAAAGATTCAGTAGAGATTTTGATAATAATATAAAATGGAATTTATTGGGAACCAATGTTGAATATGTAGTAGATGACGGAAACACTACGAAGACTCATGTATATGATGGGGCCAGTTGGAATCCCAAGAAACGAATTCAAGTTTTATTTGAAAACCCAAGAAAAATAATTCAAATAAAATTACATAGTTACATAAATAGAGAGCAAATTAAAAAAATGTTGAAAAAATGTGCTGCAAATGTCGATACTCCTACATATTGGAATGAGACCTATTCATACACAGAACCAGAAATATTCAATGGCGGTGGATTACCATCGAATGAGATAAATGATATAATTCATCATATTGAATATCTATATCCAGGTAGTGGATTAACATCGACTGAAAAAGACCGAATTAAGCATGTGTTTAAGAATGCTGAACGCAGAAACCACACATTTGGATTACTTCACATGGTTAGTACACTACGCGGATTTCCATTAAAAGGATCATTAGATGAAAAAATGAAAATTGAAATGACGGAAATATTGAAATCTAATGTTGATGAACTGTTCTACAATGTTGAAGTCGATAACTGCAACCGTGTCACGCTTGCCATGTATCATTGGATTAATGAAGATACAAAGGATAATATAAAAAACATCACTGGTTTCCAAAATGATGAGATAACTCTTATGAGTTCAAGAGGATATCTTTGTAACAGATTGGTAACTATTGCTGAATCCATGAACAGATATGACTTGGTGGAAGAACTGAATGCACTAGATGTTCGTATAAGTTACGGCATAAAAAAAGAATTATTACCGTTTGTGAACATCAATAATATGACTAGAAAACGCGCCATGTTGCTTTATTCTATGGGTATGACTACTTTAGATTCATTACGAAATATCTCGGAAGAAGAACTTGCAGAAATAAAAGGAATAGGGCAGAAATGTGCAAAATCAATAAAAGCATACTTACAGAGTGATATCTGACAAAAACAACTATCCTATATTGTCAAGATAGATTATTTTTCTTAGTTTTTTATTCTTAAACTTTTTATCAAACTCCATCTTCAGCTCTAGTAATTTGATTTAATCTCATTCAAATTAACAGGTCCTCAGTATGTGTGAATACTCCTAGAGGTATCCGGTGTAAGATGGCTTCAAAGAATACAAAAAGTGTGGGGAATAAGAGATACGAGTATTACGAGTATCATGGAAGGCAAAAAGATCCAAAAATACTGCGGGCCGGAAGGGAGCGTCAAGGCCAAAAAGAAGGCCCGGAGTTCGAGTTAGAGGGGGTGGAGAAGCGGATAGGAATAGACCCGGGGTGTGCCAAGGAAATACGGCGGGAGCTTGAACGTATGGCGAAGGAATAAATGAGATTTGCTAATATCTACATTGACTTAAATTCCAATAAGAAAAAATATCACCAATGAGTATTTTGCAAGTGGTAGGCCCACCTCACAGCCTCCACGTTCTGTACAGGCGGTGCATTCTCAAACCGCACCCCCGACTTGGAGATGTTCAAGCAGTATGTGGCCAACGAGAGGAAATTCCTCATAAAGCTGACTCATCTGCTTCCCGACGGAAGGCGCTGGACGATAGTGGTAGACGAGGGATTCTAGGGAGCGGAAAAGATGTTCCCCTGAGCAAACGTTGTAACCCCACACAAAAGCCTCGTAATAGCGCGTTGACTTGGCAGCAGAGAAGGAAGAACAGGATGCTCACCAGAGGGTGCATGCACGTGGAGCACATGATGATGGAGACCAAAACAAATGATCTGATCAGCGACCCGGTCTATGACGACATTGGAATATACTACACGCTGCAACTCGTGTACGGTATCGTTAACTCGCACACCAACTGGTACGTGAGGGCGGCAGGCAAGAACTTGGGAGAATGACCACCTGTACGGTCGGCGGCGCAGCCGCCGCTCTTTTTTGGTCGACAGACATGTCGCATCCAGGGTGCTGGTACATGCACACATGTGCTGCAATCCTACGCACTATGTGACAGGTTTGGTGGTATGTCGAAGCACACGTTCGAACATTCATCTTACGCTTTGACTCTGTATGGACTTGTTATGCTGCATGACGTCTACAGGGAGAGAATATTTTTTAAATACGCATAACGTCTATTCTTCCATGATTACTCTACGTATACTGTGATAATACCTGCTTCCCTTTCCTTAATCATTCCTCGAATTTCATACACACCTATGTCCTTCTTTTTTTTCTTTTTACCGTATTTGTAATATTCTACTCTCCATCCGAAATACAGCTCGCCGTTATTTCTAACGCTTTTAGCTTCATCATCACTGATTGTTGCGTCAAGCGTAACGGTCTCGCCGGGAGTTACGTCAAACGATTTACCTTGGAATTCACCAAACTCATATTCTTCCTTCTCTGAGACATGGCGTCTGATCGTTACGCGTAAGGCAGCCAGTACACCATGATTGTATATGGGTAATTTTATCATATTTCCATCTAGGGTTATTTTTTCGACCTTAGCTCTACCTAACCATGCCCTGTATCGTATCTTTGATTCTTCCCGGTAAGTGATCATTTGCATGTGACCAGTTATTATGAGCATTAGGTTCACAATAGAAATTATACCAATGCAAAACAACACAATCATTTCAATTTCCAATTTTAATATCGCACATAAGTGGAGTATTTAGGTTTATTTCTACGGTTCATTTATTGCAGGATCCCAAAATCAGATACGCCGCTCTGGAGGCGTGGCGAGGCGGATTTTTAGCACCTGTATGGACCGTCTGGTGAGACGGGCCGACGCATTACCAATGCAGGGATCAGGTACCTCATTCGCCAGTTCCAGAAGGGCTAACTCCGCCCTGCCTCCTCGAACGGTCCACAATATAGAACAGCCCTTGGTCCTATTTATTACACTTTCAAAGGTTAGCCTATTTCTGGAATTTCTTCCATCGAACTGGTTCCCTCTGGTCGTAGATCGCTACCTGGCCTTATGCTGCAGGCACACCGCCTCCCTGGACAATCTCTCACCCTGTCCAATAAACTCGATATCTGTAGGTATTTGCCGGGCTCATTCGTCTATGTGCTGGGCCGGGCTTAACTTGTACTTGTATCCGTCCTTCGGTGCTTCCACACAACCGGTGCTGCCGTGCGTCGGCCCTGATAACCTCTCCCCTGAGAGTTCGGGCCGTGCATATGCGAGGTTCTGTGGGGACGTACCCACGGATGCCTTGGGCTTAGGAAAGTTCACTCTCCCGGCTTGTAGCAAAATGGGTCACCGCCAAAGTCATTTATACCAACCCGGGGCCCATAATCCCATGACAGGCACATGCGCCGAGTGCGACGGCCCCATCGGGCAAAAGTACGAGCCCATGAAAGACTGGAAGATGAAGAGCCCCCTGTGTGGCAAGTGCTACTCCAAGGGGCTGTTCAACCACTACCCCGGGGATCACGTTCGGGTCAACCTCGACCTGGACTAACCGTACCTGTTCAGTGGCGGCTCCCCCGACTCCTCTTCCGTCAAAGTATCCATAACGGTCTTTTTCCCAAGTCCATCTAGACCGCTTCAACTATTCCGAGGGGGCGGCTAGCCAAGTATTTCGTGACGGACTCGCACCCCTGCGGGATCTGGACCGGTCCCAATATCCCCAGTCCGCGTAAAGACTTTCTCCACGCGGGGTTTTTAGACCTGTACGTCATATCGGCTCTACAGGACTATCTGCTGTCCCGGGGAACAATGGGGAAAGACGAGACCCCGTTTGTCAACAAGGCCGGCCCATAACCATGAGGTGCCTGTTCCAGTCCCTTGTCAACAAGGCCCAGCTCTGCACGCGGCAGTCAGGGGCAGTAGGATATGCCGGCTGGACTCGCACAAACCCGGGGGACTATCCCCAGAAGCTAAAGGCCGCAGGGCGCCTCAAGCTAGATGCATCCTGCAAGAGAGCCCAGTGGACTGGCCCGGCCATGGATGATCTCAAACCGGGGAGAACAGTAGAGCCGGCTTGAATTTTGTTCCATATAGCGCAGATATTGCCCATGCGGAATAGTGCGACTCCAGGCAGATGATCCCCCGGGAACAGGGCGCCTACACACTATCCCGTGCGGCCGTACCTGTTTGCATTGAGGCAGTTCCATGCCAGCGGGTCATCCTTGACCCCGCCCTCGTCTAGGAACAGTATATCGGTGACTGTTTTTTTCTTTTTTAGCAGGTTCACCTGAAAGCTCTCGAACTTTTCACAAGAACAGGACTCGTAGAGGCAGCCGTGGTCCTCCTCTGCATGGTCCTCTTTTTCGTGCTTGCAGTTGCATATCGCATCGCCCTTTACATCGGCATAGTACTTTTTCGAGTACGCCCCGAACCGCAGGTACGCCTCCCCTTCATGCCCGTCCCTGAACCTCTGCTGGTTCTCCGACCTTGAGAGTACCTTGTAAAACGACCTGTTCGTATCGGGGTTGCTCGATTCAGCGGCCATGATAAACCAGTACTTTTCGCCCGATTCCACAAAGCGGATCCTTATCGTATGGTCCACCCAGGGGCGGACCGTCACATTCCACAGGTCCAGGGCCTCCCTTCTCTCTGTAAACAGGGGGACCACGTTCATCCTGAGATCATAGTATCTATACGCGACCCCCAGAAACTCGTCGCTCCACTGTACAGGATTTCCGGACAATCGGGCAGGCGCGGGTTGGGATTGTATTTAATTGGTGGGTAGCTGGCTGTACGGCATCCCCTGCGATCCCGGGAGGGCAGGCTCGATCATGCTGATTCCGCATGGGTATGGGCGGATTACCCGCTGCACGGCCAGCGGCTCATACGCCACCCTTTTCTAGCCGATAGACACGTCGCACCTATGGTGCTGGGACATGCACGCCGGTGCTGCAATCCCGTGCATTACATGACGGGTCTGTGTGCGTGTAGACGAACGCGATCGCACACTCTGCTCACGTTTTAACTCTGTATGGACTTGTCATTCTGCATGGTGTCCACGGAGGAGGGAATATTTTTCAAATACACATAAGGTCTGCTCTCTAGCAGCCTTTCGGTTATTCCTAACAGGTTTTTTACCCCCTTGTTGTCCGATATAATGCTTACAATTGTTGGTTGTGAGAATTTGTACTCTCTTCAGAGCTGTTATCTCCCCTCGGTGGCTATTGTATTAATCATGCATAGACACTAATAGTCAATTATTTCTGATTCTGCATATGGTTATGATAAAACATGCAATCGTGCCCCCCCCCAAGAGGAGAAGCACGTAATTGGTCGAGCTTGTATTCCAAGGCAAAGAAATCATACACGCACATCACCTGAAAGTGCCACCTAGGGCCTTATTACGGGATATGAAAAAATCCTACAATCCCCAGAAAGACTCCGACAATATGATAATTCATGGGAACAATCTTGATGCACTAAAGTCCCTTCTACCTAACTACCGCAGTAGAATAAACTGTATCTATATCGACCCACCTTACAATACAGGAAGTAATAATTGGAAATACACGGATAACGTGGACCATCCAGTGTTTAAATCATGGCTGAATAAGGAAATTGGGATAGAAGATATGTCCCGACATGAAAAGTGGCTTTGTATGATGTGGCCCAGACTGCAAATACTAAAGGAACTTTTAACGGATGATGGAATAATATTCATATCGATAGATGACAACGAATATCATCATCTCAGGGTTATGATGGATGACATGTTTGGAGAAGACAATTTCATTGCAACTTGTGTCTGGGAAGGTGGTTTGAAAAATGATTCAAAATATTTTTCCGTATCCCATGATTACATATTGTGCTATTCAAAGAAGAAATCTCTATTGAGTGATAAAGGCACTCGCTGGAGACATAAAAAAGATGGAATTGACAAGATATACAAACAGGTGGAACATTTGAGAAAACAATACAAGGACAATTACAGAAAAATCTCTTCAGAATTAAAAACATGGTACAAATCACTTCCAAAGAACGATCCGGCGTTTAAACACAGACATTACAACGAAGTTGACAAGAGGGGATTATATTTTCCAGGTGACATCTCTTGGCCGGGTGGAGGGGGCCCTGACTATGAAGTCATACATCCTATAACGAAAAAACCTGTCAAAGTACCTGTGAGGGGGTGGCTTAATCCGGATAAAAATGTCATGGAACAGCAGATTGCCGATAATCGAATTCACTTTGGGGATGATGAGACGACAGTGCCCAAGATCAAGAGATATCTACATGAAACAGAGTCAAAGGTTATGGCGAGTGTCATATACAAGGACAGACGGGCAGCAAAGCAGATGCTAGATAAAATACTGTCGTATAATGAATTTGAAAACCCCAAGGATGTATCTGTGATAAAGGATTTGATCAGCATGGTAACCCCGTCCGACGGCATAATACTGGACTCATTCGCAGGCTCCGGAACCACCGCTCAAGCCGTGCTTGAATTAAACAAAGAAGATGGAGGAAACCGCAGGTTTATACTAGTTGAACTAGAAGACTATGCTGACAAAATAACCGCTGAACGTGTTCGCAGGGTTATCAAGGGCGTACCCGGTGTCAATGATGACAACCTCAAAAAGGGCCTTGGAGGCTCGTTTACATATTATACATTGGGGAAGGCAATGGATAAGGAAAAAATGCTAAAAGGAGATCTGCCTGAGTACAAGAATCTGGCAGCCTATCTATTATACAAGGTTGGTATACCCACTGACGGTATTCGTATAGAACAGACAGCAAGCAGTCTATTTTACAAGGACGTCGACACCGATTATTATCTGTTGTACACACCCAATGTGGAAATGTTAAGAGGAAATGATTGCACGTTGACAGAAGGACGGATAAAGAAGATAGAAAAAAGGGGAAGGAACGCAGTGGTCTTCGCACCTGATGCAAACATGTCACAGCTGGACCTTGCAAAGAGAAAGATAGAATTTTCAAGGATACCATATCCGGTGGATGGTGGATGATGACGTTAAAGGAATATCAAAGGGTCGCACTCGGTAGATTTGAAGAATGGTATGTTAAACTCAAAGAACAGGCAGATGTGAGCACCAAACTTAAAAATGATAACATACCTGGCATGGAGGACTATCCGCGCCGCACATGGAAAGAGATTATGGGTGATGAGGATGCAAGATATGTTAGCATGAAGAACGGTGTACAAAAACCAATACCGAACATATGTTTCAAAGTGCCTACAGGCGGTGGCAAGACTCTCATGGCAGCAGCAGCCATAAGGCGCATGGGATATTCCACTGGGCTGGTTGTGTGGATGGTCATAAGCAATGCGATATACAAACAGACACTTTTACAACTGAATGATAAAAAGAGTCTCATACGCAAGGAACTGGACATTGCAAGCGGCAACGCCGTCAAAATACTTGAAAAGAACGACCGATTGAATAGGCAGGATGTGGAGAACCAGTTATGTATCCTCATCCTCATGAAACAGTCTACTGCAATGAATGATGAGACGTTTCTAAAACTACACCGCGATTCTGGCTCTTATCTCAGTTTCTTTCCACCTGCAGACGACCCTGTAAATGAAAAATTCCTAGCCATGAATCCCACACTGGCAAAAAATCGGGTTAGTGAAATACCAGTCCAAAGCTTGGCAAACGTAATTAGACTGTCACGCCCGGTAGTCATACTGGACGAGTCCCACAAGACCAAGACTCGGCCTGACGTACGGGATAAGATAGTATCATACGTGGAAGACCTAAATCCTCGTATGGTATTAGAATTCTCGGCCACCCCCGTGGGGGAGAGAAGTAACATACTGGTCAACGTGTCCGGAAAGGACATGGACAAGGAAGAGATGCTAAAGCTCCCGATAAAGATAACAACAAAGAGAAACAGTGTGGGCTGGAAAAATATCCTCAAAGATGCATATGAGAAGCTATGTGATTTACAGGACGAAGCTGACAAGGAGGAAAAACGTTACATAAGACCTATAATGCTAATACGTGTGGAACGCACGGGAAAAGACCAGCGTAACGCCGGATACATACATGCAGATGACGTGAGGGAGTACATGAAAACACTTGTTCCAGAACAAGAGATAGCAATCAAATCACATGAAAACGACGGCCTCAAGGACAGTGACCTCATGTCGGGCACCTGCCCCATCCGGTATATCATAACAAAGAGTGCTCTTCAGGAGGGCTGGGACTGCCCGTTCGCGTATGTTCTTGTAATATTGGACAATCTTACCAGCAAGACTACCATGACTCAGATGCTTGGAAGGGTGCTCCGGCAGCCTAACCAGAAGAACACGGAGAATCAAGAACTGGATCGGTGTTATGTATACTGCAGGATGGTGGACAGTGGAAAGATAGTCGGTTACGTAAAGTCTGCCCTGGAGGACGGCGGACTTAATGGCATATCTGGTCAGATACACACTGAGAATAGCCGCGGCACAGGCCGGATATCAATAAGACCTACTGTAAACAGGCCCATATGCCTGCCCAAAGTAACACACAGTAACGGCAGGTCATGGACCGAGCTTGACTATGACCGGCACATACTAGCTGAGATAGACTGGAATAGCATAGGCGCTCCGAGTAAAAAAATATTAAAGGACATGGAGCCTTCCAGCCTGGCACAAACTGATATAGTGGGCCTAGAAAACGAGCATATCTCTGAGGATGCAGATACATGGAAGGACGGAAGGGTTGTATCACTTTTCGACCTTGTGCAGGGAATATCTGACGAGATACCAAACCCCTGGCAGGCGGCCAGAATTATGTCCGACGTGTTGCGTTCGCTGAAAAGGATTGGCCGTACCGAGCCCGAGATATTCCGAATGAGGGACCGCATAATAGAGGTGGTAAGAGACCATGTAAATGAAATAGTGGCTGGAAATGCAGAGGATATATTCCGTAAAAAAACCAAGGCAGGAACAATACGCTTCAATTTGGAAGTGTCTGATGGAACATTTTGTTTCAAGGATACATATGATATACCGTTGGATGACAAGCCTAAACCGCAGATAAGGGAAGATGGAAAACTCATGCAGAGGAACCTCTTTGACCCCATGTATGAGGACCAGTTTGACAGTGACAGCGAGACACAGTTTGCATGTTATTTGGACGAGACTGAATCATTGAAATGGTGGCACCGTGTGGCGGCAAGGGGGCGCGGTGAATACTACCTGCGGGGCTGGAAACGGGACAGGATATTTCCCGATTTCATAGCCATGTCTGGAACAGACGGCGAGAAACAGTTGTTCCGGGTGTATGAGATAAAGGGAACACATCTGGATAATCCCGACAGTGCCTACAAAAAAGACGTATTAGAAGTGTTGGAAGGTTCCATGAACAAGTATGGTATAGTGAGCATAAACGACGGTTCAATGGAAGGGGAGTTTGAGATGATAATGGACAGAGATGTAAGACAAGAGGGTGAAAAAATTAGAGCTGAGAATCACAGACGCGCATCCCGTAAGAGATCCAAGACCTGATTGCATTGACGGATAGATCATTCAAGTGTATGTTGTAAGACAATAGCAGTTTGACGAATCAAGACAAATCCCGACTATTTATCTCATCACACTTGTTGGACTAGGCCTGCATATGCGCCTGTACACCGTACCCCGCCCGAGGTCTTGAGGAGTCCGTGGACCACATATTCGATAAAAAAGGCGCTAGAGACAGGCCATCTGAGCCTGGTCCTGTGGCTGGTCGGGCGCCAGATGCGCAAGTTGGAGAAAAGCGGCATATGCAGCGTATCCGAGCTGGCTGGAATCAATACGGGCACGATATCCTCCATATGCGGGGTGGACAGGCGCAAGGCCGGAATATTAAAGGGAATGGCCCGGGCTGCCGCCGAGCAAAAGCCCATGTGTTCAAGGACCCAAAAGTGGACAGTGCGGGGGCAAAGTCGTTTCTGGCGGTGGAGACCGAGCGCAGAGGCAACAGGATACAGATGAGCGGCGCGGCCATTCTAGTGCGGGATGAATCCGGGGAGAGGCACCGCGTGTTTGAGGGGGACGGCATGATGGACGGCATATCCCGGTTTGCCCGGGATAGTACGATATACTATTGGAGCAGGAGGGCGCTCGCCCTGGCAGAGTCATCCGGGGGCCGGATGCCCCGCATGCAAAACCTGATGGATGTATATGCGGAATCCGTCACATTCCATCTTTCCCTTTTAGACCCCGGGTCTATCTCCCGGGAGATTGGGCATCCTGTCGAGAACAGCGTGCTGGGCGACTGCATGGCACTCAGAAACATCCACGACTGGCTGGTCTCCGTGGGGGGCTCATGGCGGTCATAAACGGCATATTCCATGACTGCCCCGCAGCAAATCCCAAATATGCCTGTCCTGTACACAGGCATCAGAGATGAACGATGCATCTTCCGGCGGAAAAAGGGCGCGTCCCATTCTGTTCATAGCGATATTTGCGACAATCATAGCGGCGGTGATAGCGGTGATACTTGTCGTGTACCCGCCTGATAGAATAGAGAGCGTGGCGCTGGACCATCCCGCTGTGATCGACTTTTACCTGGCTCACCTGGAGTATGATATACTGGCGGAAGTGGTGTCATCCTCGCACGTAAAGTTTAGCGCTATAAACGGCACCACATCGGCTCACCTGACCTACAAGACGGAGGGGCTCGGGACGGAGATAACATACCAGTGCGAGGAGGATGGCAGGATTGTATACGATGAGGACCTGCCTGCAATGTGCTTTGAGACTGATGCGCAGTGAACAGGCTGGAAACCGCCGCAATATGCATGATTTGGCGAAAAACCCGTGAGTGTTTACCCCATCATTACTGATGCCAGGCCTCCCTCGATTGATATATTCTTCTTCCTCCGCGTCTCTAGGTCTATAGTACCTAAATCATGTCCGCTAGTCATTGATGTCCTCCTCGATCTGGTGCGGGGATCTGGTACACAATGCCTATTTCCCACATTGGCGGGGTCCTGGTATCCCGAGCCGTCTGGGACGATAAAATCTTTTTACGGTATATTCCTGCAAAGATTAAGTAATGGATGGGTGCGCCGGCTGGCATGGCCCACGTGTACACCCGCATAAAGGACGCATCGGGGATGCCCCGGCAGGACGATGCAGACATTCTGGGGCGCATACCCGAGGACGGGCAGGCCACCGTAGACGAGATACTAGACGTGTTCGGGGACCAGCTGGCCGAAAAGCACGGGGACGGGGTGCGCGAAGCCGTCGAGGGGGCGCTCAACAGGGGCTTCCGGCACGGCGTGGTGGCAAGGCGGCGCGGATGCACCGCGCCGCTCGGCTTTACCACCCTGCCGTCAATCGCCCGCTGGACAAGGCAGCTGCGCGGCTCCAGGCACGAGCACAGCAAAAACATCTCGTCGACTAGAAGGCAGTACCTGCTGAGGGTGTGCGATTTCAACAAATGGATCAACGGGCGGACGTTTGAGGTATGGGGCCTCCGGCAGGGGGCCGGGGGCCTGGAGTCCGCCCCGGCCAGCGAGTCATTTGCAAACGTCGAGCAGCTCCTCAACATGACCAAGAATCCGCTTGTCGACGGCAAGGCTGCAGCCGCAATAGTGACGGACTTTCTCGCCGATGGCCGGCACGAGGGCAAGAGCCTCTCGTACATGAGGCTCTACATGGCCGCGATACAGTCGTATTTCAAGCTCAACGGCCAGCCCCTCCAGCTCTACTTTAACCCCAAATCCAACCATCAAAAGACCAACCACGAGCAGAGCATGTCCATAAAGGACGTGATGGCCCTGATGACCACCGGCGGGCCGTCTCTTCTGGAGAAGGCAGTGTTTCTATCCAAGTGGCACAGGGGCCTTGACGTCTCAACCCTCACAGACCGGTTCAACTATGAGGCCATGCCGCAGCTTGTCGAATACTTTCAGAGTGAGAACCCCCAGCTGTGGGACCCGGGCCTGTGCCCCGTGCCCATCAAGCTGGCCCGGGTCAAGACAGATTTCGAGCACACGGGGTTCCTGGACAGGGATGCCATATCCGCGATACAGGACTATCTGCGGGTCAGGGGGCCCGTGGGGGAGGGCGGGCCCCTGTTCATAAACAAAAAGGGCGGGCCGATAACGGAGCGGTGGCTGTACCATTCATTCCGGTCGCTGTGCGAGAGATCCGGGCTTACCGAGCACGCGGTCGTCAATGGAAGAAAGATGTACCGGGTGGACAGCCACGAGTTCAGGGACCTGTTAAAGTCAACCCTCATAGCAGCCGGGTGCCGGCCCGACGTGGCGGACCACGTGATAGGGCACAAGCGCGGGGATTCATACGAAAAGCAGGCGGAGCTCTACCCCGAGAACTTCCGGGAGGAGTATGCAAAGGCGTCAGGCAGGATAAACGTATTCAGCCGGTTTGCGGAGATCGTCGACGGGGGCGATCCCGGCTCCATCAGGGCGGAGCTGCAGGCTGCAAAAGAGATCCTCCGGAGGCTCGGGGTGCCCTGCACCGGGGCGGAGAGTGGGGGGTTCTCCCGCGGGCCCGCCGGCCGGGAGCCGGAAGGCGGGCTTGAGTTTTGCTGCATCTCGTGCGAGCTCATCCACGGGGAGACGGCGTGCCCTTCATGCGGATCGCGGCAGCGGCGGATCTACAGATCATAGGGCCCGGGTTTTTGCCGCGGCCCCCGGCGGGAGCTAGGCTGGTGTTTTGGAGACTCTGACCCGGCCTAATTGAGAGGCGACTCGCATTGGCTGGCCAGGGCATTACAGGCTGCCTGCATACGCGGTCTTCTGGGGCCAAAATTTGGGAGATTTGCGCTAGCTGCTGCCCAGGCCAATAACTAACACCTGCCGGCGGGCAGCTAAAGCTAACAGAGCCGCCGGATACTGCTTGGATTCTGCCAGGGAGAGCCCGTCTGTCCAAGCGGCCTCCACAGTGGCACCAGTACATCTGCCTTGTGCGTTTCATGCCGGTCTTTGCAAAGCCGGTACTTTTACAACTGTACATTTGTGTCGTGCACCACATCCCCCGCCCGGGCCGGTTCCGGTGCAGCCCCCGGCGCGCATTCCATATCCCATCATTCAGATACACGCATGCGCTCGCAAAGCCCTTCGCCGGCGCCGGACCGCAGGTGGTTCAAAACCCCCCCGATGGCCTGACAAAAATCAGGCAGGGGAGCCCGTGCTTGCAAATGCTAGACGCAGGATTCATGCCTCTCCAAGCATCCCCCTGCCCGGGTCCCGGTGTCTTTGGGATGGTTCCAAGAGACAGGGTATCCAGCCAGCATCAGGTGTCAATGGATATGATTTTCACTGAATGCGCGGCAGTATCTGCCTGGCCATGGAGCGCCCCCGGGCAGCCGGCCTCTTCAAATCCCGCCACAAGGGGAACATCCCCTGTCCATATTCTCAATCCTGGAGGGGCACCGCAGTGGAATCTGCCCCTCAAGTCACCCCCGTACCGGATGCAGCAAAGTGCCGCGCCACAAAAAAGAAAAAAAGTCAAAAACTGAGATACTAGCTCATGTCAGAGGAGAGGTCCAGTGTGTAAGTTACCGAGTAGTTGCTGTCGGCTTCTATGGATTGAGCAGTGGGCAATCCTACCACGGCCAGTATGCCATCGCCGCCGGCACCACTACCGCCACCATCAAAATCCGAACTGCAAGCTTCATCCGCATCAGCGGACTGGGCATTACAAACCCAGACGCTGTTAAAAGCAGAACCGACCTGAAGATCGCGCGCTGCTTCAAATGTGGCAGATAATGTGGCATTGCCGTCATTGAGTCTCTCCACGTTCTCGACCGTCTTGCATGGCTGGCTACTGCCGCCAAATGCCGTGCTCGTGTCTATGAAGTGGTCATCAGCGTCAAGTGCCTCGCCCGTAACATCATCATCAATAATGGCCATCGCGACATCATCGCCAAGGCAGATTACGTTGAACTTGTCGAAGGTAACGCCGGTGTCAAACAATGCATCAAGCATGAGCTCCTCGCCCTGGTCGACTATGCGGTTATGGACAGTCTGGGATGATAATACCTCCCCGTCGGAGCCCATCTGGACGACCTCTGCCATCCCGTAGAATGCGGGACCTTGTGGAGCAGTATCTGTTGTAGGAACCATCATGAGGACGACTATGGCCGCAAGGCCGGCTATCGCACCCGTTGCAATGTTTCGTGATGTTTTTGTGTTCATGGAATCGCACCTTTCTCGGTATTTTATATGTCTTTTTAACCCTGTTCTGCCGTGAATCGCCCGGAACAAAGACTGCCCCGGCTGAGGCCCTGATCGCACCTCAGGGAGAAAATCCATGACCTGTGGTCCGCCGGCCAAATGTGGCCCTCCCAGGCCCTGCATCCGGTCCCCGGGAGCCCGCATGCGGCGCATGGAACCGGCCCGGTCATGGGGCATCTGGCAGATGGCCAGTGAGGGACAGGTGCCCTGGCCGGGGGTTGTTGTCCGCCCTCGCCCGGTGGCCGTCATGGGCGGCAGGAATATGCAAAGCCGATTCTGACAGACCGGAATTTACCCCCTGCAACCCTTGTTGTTCAGCCATTCTGAGGGGGCTAACATGTGTACAGTCATTATTCGTTATGAGGTCTCTACAAATTACCTGCAAAGCTCGACAGCGTCCCTCTGGCCATTTTTTATGTCTCGTTTCTGTACGCATCCTAGTCGGCCCAAGATGCAAAGAACGTTAACCATCCTTGCAATCAAATAAATCCCGCTCGAAGTGACATGTCTGTCCAGTTTAACTCCAAACCATTACCAAATGCCATAAAAGAAAAAGCTCGGCAAAACGTCCGAACAGACATATAAAATACCGAGAAAGGGTCGATTCCATGAACACAAAAACATCACGAAACATTGCAACGGGTGCGGCAGCCAGCCTAGCGGCCATAGTCGTCCTCATGATGGTTCCTACAACAGATACGGCCCCGCAGGGTCCTGCATTCTATGGGATGGCCGAGGTAGTCCAGACGGGCCCCGACGGGGAGGTAAAATCATCCCAGTCAGTCCATAACCGCATAGTTGATCAAGGCGAGGAGCTCATGTTTGATGCACTGTTTGATACAGGCGATCCGTTTGTTGGCAAGTTTGGCGTAATCTGTCTTAGTGATAGTGACAGTTTCAATCCGACTAGGATTACTGCTGCCACAGGCGAAGAGCTTACCCACCTTAACAGTGAATTAGACGACGGAGCCTCGGACCTTGCAAACAGTGATAATCCGTGTAAGGCGGTCGATACGGTGACTAAACATGGGAATGGTTCTGCAACAATAGGTACTACATTCTTAGCAGGAGCAGGAGCTGACCTCTCGAACGCTACCGATTTTGGTACTCCTCACTTCGATGCTGTCTGGATCTGTCATGCAGAGGTGTCCACGGGTGCGGTTCGGTATTGTAGTTCACTAGGCGATGGCATACTGGCTGCGGTAGCCTTGCCCGCTAGTCAAACGGTGGTAGGCGGCGACAGCTACCGGGTAACCTACACACTGGACCTCTCGTCTGACGATAGCTAGTATCTCAGTTTTTGACTTTTTTCTTCTATATGACGCGGCACTTTGCTGCATCCGGCGCAGCCATGATTGAAAGTCGACATTTCCGTCAGGGTGCCCATAGTATCTCTGAATGGCCCTGCCGTCCTTTCAAAAACCATCCGAGTCCTTCTTGGAGAGCAGCCAGTCGTATATGCTTCTTAGTGCCGGCCGCCCCGGCGCAAAAGCACGACTACAGGGCTCTGGCCCGGGTCAGCCCCCTGGGGCTGCACGCGTACAGTCATTATTCTCCATATTCGTAGTGAGTCATTAACTGTGGCATTAGTGACAATGGTTATCCAGGATCCGTGGTGCCCTCTTATCGTAGTCTTCAGGCGTGGGCCGCATGCCGGGCCCCTTGCCGGCACTACTGGAGTCTGGGCATGCCCTTCCATGGCATTCTGGACCTAGCTTCTAGCGCAAGGGCCGTGCATGATAAGCCGGAGCCCCCCTGTGACACCCCGTACTCCAAGGGACGCAAAGAGCGCCAGCCGCCCCGGCCCCGCATTGTGGATGCGGTGCAATCCCTTTCCTCCCGGCAAACATGCCGTTCCGGCCGAAGAGACGGGGCCCGGCATGGTCATGACTGAATGCAGGGCAGAAAAGGCGCGACGACAGAACAGGATGTTCTCACGGCCGGGGGACCTGGAATGACTGGGGCATGTCAGGGGGGAGGCATGTTTTGGGATGCTGGAAAAGGCACCATGTCGCAGGGTGATGCCGCCTGCAACTGCGGACAGAAGGGCCGCGGCTGTACGGTGGGTGAAAAGTTAGCAAGTATCCAAGGGGCGGGGAAAAAGACAGTTATGAGCACTTCGACGGGAGAGGTGTCATGGGGCCGCTGGCGTGGAACTACCGAACAGGTGCGGTCAGTCCTGGTCGAGGTTGACCCGGACGTGATCCCCGGGGTAGTGGTTGAATAGCCCCTTGGAGTAGCACTTGCCACACAGGGGGCTCTTCATCTTCCACTCTTACATGGGCTCGTACTTTTGCCCGATGGGGCCGTCGCACTCGGCGCATGTGCCTGCCATGGGACTATGGGCCCCGGGTTGGTATGAATGACTTTGGCGGGCGGAAGGAGAGTTTGCCCCACCTTAGAAAATTCGGTTTCAGGTATAGATCTCTCCTCGAAAAAATTTTTCCCGACCGAACCTAAACTTCCACTAATCAATAGATCTTTCGGTACAGGGGTCGGATTTTGTGCCTAGCCTAAACTCTCGCAATTAACCATACACTAACCCTAATATACCGATAAAAGTTGCATGCAGCATGATTAGCCTTAATCAACCGACTGCGGAGATCAACAGGCTCTTGAAAAAATATCAAGGGAACAAGGACACTATTATTCTGTCACTGGGCGTCTCGGTCGGATCACAGAGCATAACCAAAACCTCGTTCAACAGATCACCATTCACAACTTCTCTCAATGATGCATATCGGGGGATCTAAGTCTTGGCTAACATAAACCCTAAGAAACCGGGCGATATATTCGACTCGCATTATGTAGTTACTACGCAAAAAGTTTCAAATATCGCGATCACAAAAGGCATATTGTACACAAACGGTAGCTCGGGCAATGGGAATGTGGGTCAGCTGGTGGTTGTGACACCTGCCGGATTTGTCCATGGAATCTATCAGGCCATGGCCAACATAAAGACAGCAGGTGCCGCGGGAGAACACAGAGTGCAGTGTCTCGGCCCAGAAAATAGTGTCGGTCTAGAAACGGACACTCCAAACATGTGTACGGGCGACCTTGTAAAGTGGAATATAACAAACAATTACGTAGAACCATCCACTTCCACCACAGATCCTTTGTTTGTGGGCAGGATATGCAGTGTATACACAAAGAAAACATCCGCTGACGAACCTACACATACCCCCGGTTCAGTGGAGAATCGGGAGGTTTCAGTGGTAATAGTAAAATTGCACTAAAGCGGATATCCCTGAACGTAGGTCAACCAACCCATAACCTACGTGCCACTTCTAACCACAAATTGGGATCTCTGTTTAAACTTGGTCAAAATGGAAGATTGTTAAATAACTCAAAAACCAGTGCCGGGATCAATCGCTGTACGTATGCTGACAAAGTCCATATTCATGCATGGTGTTTTTTTCATGCCATGCCGCCTTACAAAAGGAGATGCTGGAGGAGCATAGACTAAACTCGCACGGAAAAAGTCCGCATCGACATGTGTAATCTCCTACCCAATCGGCACAGTCCCAAAAGCACAGCCATGGGCACACCCACATAGATTGCCAAGTTCAATATTATGATGCCCATGCCCGCCCCCAGCATCTCTTCCCCCGTGTCAATCCCCGGGTGGCCCCGCATCGACAGTGCGGACAGCACGGGTACCAAGACCGTCCGGGTCATCGCTTCAAAGGCCGGGCTATCCCGCTCCATGTCAGCCATTGTAGACGAAAACAAATAGTAAACCGGGTTGAATGCGTCCATGAATGCCCTGGGAGGGCATGCTTTTCATCCGACAGTTCGTCAAGTGTACGTTTGGGCTAGGCATAGGATTATTGCTCCCAGACCGAAAGATCCATCTAGAATAGATCGCAGTATCTGTGGACTCCGAGAAAACACTGCTCAGGGAGAATATTCACGTCAGAGACTCCAGTAGCATGCTGCACGGTTAGAATAGCTCAAGAGAGGGCAGGTAGGAAGGTTGGAGTGGCCAGACCGCAAGGGGCATCCAGCAGAAAAAAATACCTGAAGACGAAGGGTTTTGTATTGCGGGGGAGTAAATGCACACGGGCTAGCTGTTAATTCATTTGACGCCGCTCTACAACAGATACGTCTTCTCTGAAAAAACCTTCCATATAATAGTGATATTTTTTATCATCATTAAGACTTGCATATTCGATATAAAATTGAAAACGATATTTTTTGTGTTTAGACATTTCATAGTCTAATGGTTGTATTTGGTGGCGATACATAGTATATTCTGTAGGTCCCAATGACGTTACTCCGGAATATGTCGTGGGATAAGATCTATCACGTTGAAATGCCTTGTCAATCAGAGATTCACCGGATTTCATTTCGTCTATTAAAAGCGGCGAGTTATCATCTATGCGACCGCTGAAATATTGCCGTATGCGGAGTGCGGGTAATACTCCCGTATTGACTATTCTTATGTCTACCAAATGATCACTGGAAATACGAAGTATGGTGTTGTCTTCATCAAAAATTCCAAGAGTTATAATGGGCCTTATACGTGAATCAATATCTTTCTTCAGTGATTTGGTTTGTTTTTTTAGTTCTATCGAGTTTATAGCGCTGTATACTATTGCTATGAATGCCAGTCCGACGCCTATTCCGTAGGCTGTAAAATGATTGCAGTCATTTTCACTGAGCATCAAAAAAACACCCCAGCAGGAGTATCCGCCCAAGTCATTTGAACCGGTATTGTTTTGTCCCCACACTGTTCCTGTAAATGATGGGATGGTCAATATTACGAATATGAAGGCACATGCGGATTTCGTGATGTATACCACCCTCTTATGGGGAACTGCGATTTAATATAATTTACGTCGAACTCGATATGTGTGTTTAGGCTAGGCACGGAATAATCACCCCCAAACCGAAAGATCTATTGATTATGAGATCGCAGTATCTGCATGGACTCCGATCACACTGCTACGCAAGGAGAACATCCGCATCATCAAGGAACATCAGGCGGGCAGGGACCTGCCGAAGGAAATCCTGAAACAGCTAGATGAGAAGGCGGCCCGGACCAAGGAGGCTGCGCAGAGCGCCCTGTGAAAGAAAAAGTACGAGGGCGCAATGGTGACAAATTATGAGATGCGTTCGCATCGGGGGCAGTCCCCCTCCGGCGGCCTCCAGAGGGATCTCAGGGCCCCCGCGGACATAACCGACGAGCTTGCAGGCTCGGACGCCCGACACAACCGGCGGGACAAGGAGCGCGGGGTCCTGATCGGCAGACTGGAGGGCGGGGGCACGCAATAAGGCGACTACCGCATGGCGGCAGAGATGTTAACGGGGGACGGGGCCCTGATCTCGGAGCACATGACAGGGGTGGCAGCCATTGCAGCAAGCAACGCACGCCTCAGCGGCGAGCTGCGAAAATACGACAATGAGAACACGCCGAGATGCCTCCTGATCGGGGATGGCGCATGGGCCCGGGTGTACGTCGCCCTGTACATAACGATGATTGACATGACGTGCAGCCGGTCGAGTCTGGTGCCATTGCAGTGCCTCCCGCTGTACATGATGATCGTCTCCGACGGGTACGACGTATACCTCCGGTTCCGTGTGAGGCAGCGCTGATGGGCCCAACATACTCCGGGCAGCGGACAAGGTTGCCGAGGAGGGCTCAGCCGTATCTGAGCTTTGCGGCATGCTGCACTACGTGTATAGCGACGTCAGTGGAGCCTAGGAGGCCAAGCTGGGAGAGGCCGCGGCCAAGCGCCGCATGCCGGAGCTGGATGCGAGGCTATCGGGTATAGTGGCTCCTTATGGGGGGGGGGGGTGCAGTGCACGTTTGCCGGCACCCTGAAGAGGTCCGAGCCGCACCTGTTCACACTCCGGTACAAGGACGTCGAGCCTGCCAACAAGGGGGCCGTGAGACAGATGTGCAAAGAGTAGCCCAGAACGACCGAGGGCATAAAGATATTCCGCATACCCTTGACATGCCCGGAGCAGAAAGTATATGCCGATCGAGAATTTGTCACCAGTAGATGGGCAAACACTCGCATAATCAGGGGCGCTTTTTCTGCCAATCTACATCCCGGCTTGTTTCAAAAATATCCCTGGTTATTGTTTCAACTTCATAATCAACCAGCATTTTTTTTACATCATCTGCCAATGCAAGAGCCGTAGTTGATAAGACCAGTTTTACTTTTTTGTCAGGTATGTATTCCAACATGATCACTACGCCCTCAAAAAACTCTAGTATGTCTCTTGCTGTTATTTTTGTATTGTCGTCATAAAATTTACATTTAATCGCCCATACCTCGCCGCCTGCCCCTGCCACGATATCAACGCCTTTGTCAGGGCCCGGTTTACGCCGCCACTCATCCCACAACTCCACATAACTGAATTTGTCGGCATATCTTCTGTCGTGCAATAGAAAATACTGTGTAAGCCTTTCAAATTCAGCACCAATTCTACCGGCTGTCTGAGGGGTAACTTGTGAATGCAAATCTCTTATCAACAGCCTGAATTGTTCGGCATTTTCGCCCGCTGCGGTCATATTGCCATCCCTTCAGCCATCTGCCTATGATTCACAGTATCCATTCCCTTGGATGGAATATAAGCTTACCGTAAAATGATACCGGACTTATCAGCAAGGCGGTGAGGCAGAGGTGCAGGGACCAGCCCAAGGCGCCCGGGGGCGCGATGATATTCACATCCCTGACATGGCTAGAGGAGCCCGTTGGGAAAGAGATGGCCAAGAAGATCCAGAAGCTGCCGGTGAGGGTGCGCGCTATGCTGAACCCCGGCAGGATCCTCCTGACGGATGGCACCGTCACGTAGACCGTGCGACCGAGCGACCCTATGATGAGGGAAATTACGTACACAGGCAGGAGGAAGATGCACGGAAACAACACATTGGTCGTGGCCAGCACGTCGGGCATAACACAGGGGATCAGTATGAGTGTAGGGGCCAGGATGGTGGACGCTGGGTTGCTCGAGAAGTATCTGCCGGAGCTCCGCACCCTGTTCCCGTCGATCTTTGATCCGAAGACTCCCAAGAACAGGAGGTATGAGATATTCCTCGACAAGGGGTTCGTGGGAGCCGAAAAGCATTTTCCGGGATCCACAGTCAGAAATCCAAAGAAGAGATCAAAATACCGCGAGTTGACGGCAGATGAGGAGCGGGGAAACCTGGCTGTAAGCAAGATCAGAATCAAGGTGGAGCACCGGATAGGTCGCCTCAAGCGCTATCAGTCCATATCGGGCAAGTTCCGTGACCCGGCAAACGAGTTCAACAAGAACATCCGGGTGGTCGCTGGCATCGAGAACCTGCGCGTAGTGTGGAAGCTGGGCCTGATATCACATTTATTTCCGGCTGCAATGGCAGCCTGATCCGACGTCGGGCGCACGGTTGCGTACGACTCTCCTCACTACGTGCAGAATCGGTTGGATTCCTGTTCAAACACACCTTTGCGGGGCGGCGGCAGCGTCGCTCAGCCGCGGAGCACCGCCTAGCACTGGATTTCTATGCATGTGACTTGAACAAGACAAGGTTTGTATCCGGTTCACAGGCTAATTGGGTGTAATATCTCATAGATTAATTTGACAGATTATGGGATCTATGCATAGACTCTAATGGTTCTATTTTCGGTGTTCCTATATGATTGTAAAAATGTGACTGTCCGGTCGATTAATAGAAACAAACTCTTGGATTTATCCTAGATAGTTCAAAGGAACTTGGAACACATTATGCATCCGTGATCGATAAATATCATTATCGTTACGTATATCAAGGTTTTCGTTTGCTCTGGACATTGCTAATATAAGAGGATAATTTCCAACTCTACATTTTGCCATATTATACACACACTCATCCCATTCAAATGTAGTTGATTTTCTACCGGTTTTCATGGATGCGAGCATTGTAGTACCGGACCCACCGAATGGATCTAATATGGAATCATTGATATCAGTAAAATGTTTGATTGATTTTTCTATTAGCTGTAACGGTTTTTGCTCTGGATACATTACATATTCTGATAAGGACGATCTATATTTGAATTCTATAAAATTTTCCTTGAATTCATTATTTGTTTTTTCTCCAACAATTATGTGCTCACTCCCAGTTACTATATGATCGTCGAACAGACTGGATTTCTCCCATAGAAATAGCTTTAAATTGTTAAAACCAAGTTTTTTTAATTCTTGAATATAATTTTTAGTTTCAAATAATGAAAATATGATAACACGTTTCCTAATTTTTGGCAATACAAAATTAACCCAGTTCGATGCCAATAATTCACTCCCAAACCGTTTGGCTGGATTTATTGGCATTGGGTGCAGCATTCCACGGTTAGATATACGACTTGGAACTATTTTATCTAAAAAATGATAATAAGTATTAGAAGGAGGATCAGTGATAAGTACATCTATTGAATCATTTGCTATTCTTTCGCATTCCTCAAAACCATTTGCAAGTTTGAGAGTATTCCCATCAATGTTTACTTCATTTATACCCATTTTGTTCATGCGCGCCAATTCCTGATGATTATCAATATTAGATCTAACTGTATTTTTCATATTAATTAGAAAATATGGATAGTATATAAGTTATTACATCACTGATGTGGTAATTTATAGTATACAAATTATGACTACATTAGAGCCTATGCGTAGATCCCACGTGTGTGTTTAGCCCCCCATCAGGGACAAAACACCCTCCCGGACCGATACGCTCCGCTTTTTCCACGTCAGGATGCATGTCAAGAGGGCCCCGAACATCTTCATGCCGCCTTCCGACCTTAGCTGCTGCCTGCACCTGAGATGGGCCACAACATACCGGACGGCCCGCTCCGCGTCGTTGTTGGTGGGTGTCAGGTCGTGATACAGTATGCAGTTGAACAAGTCGGGCTCGGCCCTCTCCGGAGTGCCGGCAAATGTACACTACACCCCCGCGTATGACGCAGCTATCCCCGATAGCCCCGCATCCAGCTCCGCCATGCGGCGCCTGGCCGCGGCCTCGCCCAACTTGACCTTCCAGGCCGCGGCCTCGCCCAACTTGACCTTCCAGGCCGCATCGACGTCGCGGTACAGGTCGTGCAGCATGCCGCACATCTCCGATTCCACGGGGCCCTCGTCGGCAACACTGTCCGCCGCCCGGAGTATGTGGGCCCAGCAGCGCTGCCTCGCACGGAACCGAAAGTATACACCATGCCTGTCGGAGACGATCATCATGTCCAGCGGGAGATATTTCAGCGGCATCAGTCTAGACCGACTGTCTACCATGTCGATTATTGTTATGTACAGGGTACGTACATCCACGTCCATTCATCATCCCCCGTTCAGGGGTATCCCGTCTGGTCCGCGTTGCATGATACACCTGTCGCCGACTCCTTGATCAGATCCTGCTTGACCGCCTAGCCTTCTCACTAAAGGCCTACAGAGCGTGCTGCATCGCACCGGCGCTGATCTTCAGTCCCATCTGGTCGTAGACAAACTCGCAGATCGACCTTATGGATGCGTGTGCAAGCCACATCCCCGCGTTATTCTGGCCTATCAGACTCGCTATCTCATCCCGGAACGCCTTGCTGTCGGATGCCATGGGGGCTGTATGCGATCATAATGTATGGATCTTTCGGTCTGTGGTCGTCAAATCCGTGCGTGATGTAAACACTCACAGTTACAGTGTAACAAACATATATCGATGTTGTGGGTAATAATTATGGATGTAGACGGCCGTGTCAAAATAGCCTCATTTGATGATGATATTTCAAAAATACCATCTTGGGGCATTCCAATCTCATTGAACCATATGATAAAAGGTGTATTGTTTTATCCTATAATATTACCTAGAAAATTATCAGTTGAAAGAAAAATTATAATTTCTGCTGGGGATGTATTAATGACACCAGATGATACAAGCGAAATATATCAACTTGCAACACCTGATTATATTGCTGGTATAAACAATATTGCTGTGGCATTGGAAGATATTGATGATTTAGATAAGACTCATGCGGATCCACGTATATTCGGTGTACAAGATAGTGGTGCAAGAATAACCGTCAATGTATATGATAATAAACCATGTGTAGATGGGGCTCTTTTAAAAAATGATGAACGGGGAACTCTTTGTCCACTTGTTGAAGGAGATAATAAGGATAAGGCGGTTGCAAGATATATTCCGTTTATTGATAACGAAACAAAAGAAAATCATATTATGCGTGAATATAATAAAACACAATTCTCTACACCCTGTACACGTGTAGTGGAATTATTATAAAACAAATTTCACACAATAAAGTTAGCCTACCATCAGGCTCGACATGCAGGCCGGTGCTGTCCACTACAAAGACTGTCTTTATTTCCGGCTCAATCCCGGGGACTTCGGCGTGCAGGCGGCATATGCGCCTGTATATTGTCGTATGGTCGGCACTCCTGACAGGCGGCAACCATTTGAGAAAGGCCATGGTGGTGCGGTGCGTCATTCTCAGTAATGCCTTCAGCTTGGCTAGCAACAGGATGAGCCCGTCAGGATGGCGGTACGGCTTGGGCGGCCCAGTTGACGGTGAAGATCTGCGAGCTGGAGAGGGAGAGATACGGGAGCGGCCTCCCTGGCGAGGATGACCTGTCTGGCCACATAGCAGACGGGGCCCGGCATGAATAATGACGGGGCAGACACCCGCCCTGCGATGTGAGTCTAGGCCAGGATCTGGGGTAATATTCCCCCCTGCGATCGCGGCTACCCTTATAAACAACCGTACACGGAGGTATCCATGACATACCGTACCAGCGTTCAGATAGTGGCCGATCTTCTCAGCGCAGCAGAACAGTCCGGCATGGAGGGGATCAAGACCACGTCCCTGCTGACAAAGGCCAACCTGTCGCATTCCCGCCTATCCAAATTCATCGCAAATCTAACGGGAGCAGAGCTGATAAACAGGATAGAATTTGACGGCCGCCACACCTTTGTGATCACCCCAAAGGGCAGGCAGTACCTGGAATCATACAAGAGGTTCTCATCCCTGGCCGAATCGTTCGGCCTGGACATGTGACTAGCGTTTCTTTCTTCTCTCACGGCGCAGCGCCCCCTGTTCTTTGCGGTTCTTTATCGTCTGGTGTATGATTATGGCGATCACGCCTGCAAGCCCCCCGTAGAATACCTCGAGTCTCGGCGGCACCTGCGTGATCCCTATTATCATTCCCCCAAAAAGAAAGATCAAGACTATGGTAGCATACTTGTCCACGCGGTATGCACCACGGCAAAATATTATATCTTTTTGTTCCGCCGGGTAATCCTATGAGCACGGGAAAGATACTCGAGCTGATCGGCTTTGTTCTGATCGCGGGAACTGTCTACGCGTTTCTCGGCATGACAGGCAGCGAGCTGAGGTGGCCCGTATTCTGGTCGTGCGCGGGCGGCGCCCTTGTGATAATACTGCTCCGCAAAAAGAGGCGCGATCCAGCCGCCGGATCGCCCCGGTGATCGTACCGGCGCGGCATATTCCGCCCAACCGACAGATCTATAAAGGAACAATCCGGGGGTAAGGCAGATCATGGTGGACGAGGTCGTACAATGGTGGAAAGGGATCGCCGCGGAGCTCGAGATCGACATAGAGTCATACGGCCAGCCCGATCAGGGATAATTGGAGCCTCGGGTGGGATTTGAACCCACGGCCTAACGCTTACGAGGCGTTTGCTCTGCCGGTCTGAGCCACCGAGGCACGATCCGGTCGGGGATCAGAGTTAATAAAAAGCCTTTCCGGCTCCGGTTCTGTGAAGCGCACCATATCGGGAATAAGGGGCGTGGTGGGGGGCGACCTCGGGCCGCAGGATGTAATAAAGTACTGTGGCGGCTTTGCCGGCCTGGCCGGGGGCACATGTGTTATCGCCCGGGATACGCGCCCGAGCGGGACAATGCTCAAAGAGGCGGCAGCTGCCTCCCTCATGGAGCACGGAACAGACGTGCTCGACCTTGGAGTAGCCCCGACCCCTGTCGCATTCTATGAGGCAAAAAAGCACGGCGCGGGGCTCGTCGTCACATCATCGCACAACCCCATACCATGGAACGGCCTCAAGTTCATCCTGAATGGAAGGGGCATAGACGAGAAAGAATTATCCGTTATAACCGCGGGCCCCGCGGGAGCAGCCACCCGGGTGGGCAAGGAGCAGAGCATAACTTCTGACTATGTGGAGCAAGCGCGGCAGGTGGTGGGTACAATGGATTCTCCGCCCGACGTGGTGGTAGACGCCGGAGGTGGAGCTGCATCATCGATAGCGCCGGAGCTATTACGCTCGCTTGGCTGTGCAGTCGATGTGATCAACGCAGAGGCAGAAGGCTCCTCGCGCGGGCCCGACCCTACAGCGGGAGGGCTTGAAAAGCTTGCCTCTGTCTGCGGCGAGCGCCCGGGCTTTGCGTTTGATTTGGACGGTGACAGGATGGTGCTGGTCATGGGGGGCGTACAGCAGGCGCCCGATGCCACCCTTGCACTGGGCGTATCCCGGGCGCTAAGAATAGGGTGCAAAAAGTTCGTCCTCAGCATAGATACGAGCCTGGCAGTCGAGAGGCTCATACTGGGAAAAGGGGGCGAGGTGCACCGCTCTAAAGTAGGCGAGGCCAACGTAGTATCCATGATGCTAAAGACCGGCGCCGAGGCAGGCGGCGAGGGCAGCAGCGCCGGGTTTATCCTGCCTTCTTTTAACATGTGCCGGGACGGAATCCTTGCCAGCGGGCTTGTATCATCCATGGCGGGCTCGGGCGAGGCCGACGGCGTTCTAGAACAGATGAAAGGGTACGTGCAGATAAGGACCGCCGTCCGCCCGGGCCCCGGCGCCGAGATGAAGGGAATACAGGACAGGATGTCGGAAAAATTTGGCATGACTGATACGCTAGATGGAATAAAGGCAAAAGCAGGCGAGAACTCTTGGGTGCTGGTCCGGGAGTCGAACACCGAGGATATAATGAGGATATCCGTCGAATCAGACGATCAACGTGATGCCGAGCGGCTCATGTCGGAGGCAAAAGGAATAGTGGAGGGTTAGCATGGGCCCCGACGAGCGCGAGGCAGTAAGGATCTTTCGGGCGCGGCTTGGATGCCGCGGAGAACAAGAGGATGCCGAGCTGGTCCGGCTTGGCCGGGGAATTGCATTCGCAGTCGATACACTGACGGAAGGCACGGATGTGCCCCCGGGGTCTGTTCCGCGCGATATTGCGTGGAAGGCCGTAGTATCGTGCACAAGCGACCTTGCCGCAAAGGGCGTGAGGCCAAGATACGGCCTGGTATCTGTTACGCTCCCGCTGGATTGTACCAAAAACACGGTGAGCGGCCTGGCAGGCGGGCTTGCTGCCGCTGCAAAAAAATTCGGCTTTAAGTTTGTAGGAGGCGATACCGGCGGCGGCGCAGAGCTTTCTATTAGCGTCTTTCTTGCAGGCCCTGCAGATAGGATTGTCCCCCGGGGCGGCGCGCGCTCGGGCGATATGATATACGTGACGGGGCCGTTCGGGTATCCGTCGGCGGGCCTGCAGATTATAATGGGCGGCGCCTCGTCGAAAAAGGGCTTTGCGGCACGCGCCATTCGCGCCCAGCTCCGGCCAGAGCCGCGCCTGGAATTCGGGGCGTGTGCAGCGCGCCTGCTCACATCATGCATGGACTCGAGCGACGGGCTCTCTTCTACCCTCCACGAGATGGCGCGGCAGAGCGGCACGCGTTATACCCTGTATAGGCTGCCTGCCGGCGCGGGGATCATGGGGTTTGCTAGCGATAACGGCCTTGACGGAGACAGCCTGGTGCTCGACGGCGGCGAGGAGTTTGAGCTGGTGTTCACGGCGCACCCGCGGAACCGGAAAAGAATAGAAAAAACAGCCAGAAAACTGGGTGTTCCTATGCAGGAGATCGGCCGTGTGGAACAGGGTAGGGGCGTCTGGCTTGCCTCCGGGGATGGCATGCGCAGGATAAAAGACGGCGGATGGCGCCACTTGTCAGGTCAATCTTTTTTAAACCCCAAGAGGCCCTGTAGGCGATGTCCGGTACAGAAGCTGGCGCCGGCGAGCCGGCGGCAGAAGAGCCCACCAAAGAGGCGGCCCAGCCAGAAGCAGGTGCCCCCGATGCAGGCACCCCCGAGGCAAGTGCACCCGAGGCCGGGGCGGCCCAGCCAGAGGCCGGCACCCAGCCGGAAGCCGGAACAGCCCAGCCAGAAGCCCCGCCGGAGGGTACACCCGAGACCACGCCGGCAGACGAAAAGCTAGGCATCGCCCACATATACAGCAGTTACAACAATACGATTATCCACATGACCGACCTGACAGGCGCCGAGACCGTCTCGATAAGCTCGGGCGGGGTGCATGTCAATGCAGACAGGTATGAATCCTCGCCGTTTGCTGCCATGAAGGCGGCAAACAAGGTAATAGAATCAGCGAGGGCCAAGGGCTTTACGGGCTTTCACATACGGGTCCGGGCTGTCGGCGGCGTGGGCTCGCGCGTGCCGGGGCCGGGCGCCCAGGCGGCCATCAGGGCGCTAGCCCGGGGCGGCTTTAGGATAGGCAGGATAGACGATGTGACCCCGATACCGCATGATACCACCCGGAAAAAGGGCGGCAAGCGCGGACGCAGGGTCTAGGCGTATATCTTTACCTTTACGTTGCAGTTTCTTGCGCTGAAATATTCCTGCATAAAAGAGACAAACTTTACGTCGGGGCTGCTCCACCTGCTCTTTGATAGCATGTCCTCAAATTCCTTCATTATGCCCTCGTGCAGGTCCGGCTTTATGATCAATCTAAAGAACGTCCAGCCCGCCATCTCGTCAGGCTCGCTGAGCGCGTATCCTCCATGTGTCTTGCAGAGCGTCTCCAAATGGGAGAGGGCCATTTTTACACAGAGCCTGTCTGCCGTATAGTTTGTGCTGCTGAGCTGCAGCATTATCGACATTATGCGCCCTCCTTTGCCCGGTTTAGCTTCTCGGAGAGCGAGACGAACTTGCCGTCCTGCTCGACGCTGATCTTTGTGTTCATGCGCACGCTCAGCCCCACCGTCCGGAGGAGCATCAGCAGCTTTCCCCCGTCTATCTCCTCTGTGACCTCGCCTGATTCTATAAGCTCGCCTAGCTTCTCCACCACCATTCTGGTCTCTGCAGGGTATTGCGCCTCGGCGTTTTGCAAAACCTCCATGCCCCTGTAGCCGAGCTTGCCGGATAGTATCTTGCGCGCAGAGGGGCGCTCTTTTTCATCCTTGGGGGGCTCGTCCTGCGCGGATACGTTTCTTTTCATCTCTTCGAGGCGCCTGGCCTTTAGCCTGTCGAGCTCGTCGTCGCTCATCCCTTGATCACCCCTATGGGGACAAGCCTGGCCACCTTTGTGGCTATGTCAAGATCGTGCGAGACCCCGGCTATCCTGTCGACATCCTTGTACGCGTCGGGCGCCTCCTCGACTACCCCGTCTTTTGTGAGCGACTTTACGAATACGCCGCGGCCGGCAAGCTCCTTTTTTACGCCCTCTTCGGTATGCTCGCGCCGGGCCCTCGAGCGGGACATCGTCCTGCCTGCTCCGTGGGCTGTCGAGCCAAAGGTGAGCTCCATGGAACCCGGCTTGCCCAGCAGTATCCAGCTGGCAGTCCCCATGGAACCCGGTATGAAGACGGGCTGGCCCAAGTCCCTGTACCGTGAAGGAAGCTCGTTCCTGCCGGCAGGAAACGCCCTGGTGGCGCCTTTTCTGTGCACGACCACGTCTTTTTCTTTGCCGTCTATTCTGTGCCTTTCTACCTTTGCTATGTTGTGGGATACATCGTATACTAAATCCATGCCAAGGTCTTCAGCCGACATACCCATGACCCTTTCAAATGTGGCCCTCGTCCAGTGGGAGATCATCTGCCTGTTGCACCACGCAAAGTTGAGTGCTGCAGCCATCGCCCCGCGGTACGATTCCCCCTCTTCTGAATGGTTCGGCACGCAGGCAAGCTCCCTGTCCTTTAGGGATATGTTGTACTTTGAGGTGGCCCTCTCGGAGGTCCGCAGGTAGTCGCTGCATACCTGGTGCCCAAAGCCCCTCGACCCGCAGTGGGTAAGTATGGTCACCTGGCCTTTTTCTATGCCCATTCTGCTCGCGGCCTCTTCATCGTGGATCTCGTCTACCCTTTGTACTTCGAGAAAGTGGTTGCCCGAACCTAGGCTGCCCAGCTGCGGCATGCCTCTTTTTCTGGCCCTGTCGGATATCTTGCCCGGGTCGGCGCCATCCATGCGGCCTCCCTCCTCGCAGGCGTCGGCATCATTTCTATTCCCGTAGCCGTTCTTCACGGCCCATCCTACTCCGCCAGTCAGCACTTCATCGAGCTGGGCACGGTCCAGCCTGACTGCCCCTTTGGAGCCTACACCTGATGGTATCGAGCTGAACAGGTCGACTACCAACTCTTTGAGTTTTGGCCTTGTCTCTTTTTCGGTAAGGTTGGTCCGGAGCAGCCTGACCCCGCAGTTGATGTCGTATCCTACGCCCCCGGGGCTTATCATGCCTTCTTTGGCGTCCATTGCGGCAACTCCTCCGACTGGAAAGCCGTACCCTTCATGGCCGTCTGGAAGAACCACCACGTGGCCTACAATCCCGGGCATGGCTGCCACGTTTGCCGCCTGTTTTATGGTCCTGTCCGACTGCATCTTGGAGACGAGCCCTTCGTCTGCAAATATGCGGACGGGCACATTCATGCCGTTTTCGGCGGATGGCTCTATGATGTATTCAGATTCGCCTACTTTTGCCGGAGTTATGCCCTCTGTCAATTCCGGCTATCCGCAGGGGCAAAACCAATTTAAATCATCAGGACCGCCGGTGGCGGATGTCTGCCCCTGGTCGCTGATGTTATACTCCCTCCGATCGATGTTTTCCACTTTGTCTCAGGGCACGACAGGGGCGTGCTGGATATCTCCATGCACCCGGCTAACTTGAGCTGCTTTATGCGCTTCTGCCTTGCGGTCGCCTCGGCCTTGTTGTCGGTCGGCATGCTCGTATATGAGGAACGTGAGCAGGCGTAACCACGCATTTAGCTTGGTGACAAACCCTGAACTATGCTCATAGGCGGCCACCCTGCAGGCCGCCTGATTCGCTAATGCGTCCACTATGGGCCTTCTATCCTGCCCTAGTATTATCGCAAAAAAAATATGCACGGCCATTGGATAGAAGTCACTGCGAATCTACCTTGATTGACGATAACTAACGGATGACAGTTTTATTTTAGATCCGATATGAGGCAATAATCTGTATTCTTGGGATTTAATCTTACGGATATTGCAAAATTACATCTTTCACAAATCGTATCTCTCGTTTCCTCTGGATGTTTCACTATGTATCGCAGCGTATCCTGATCTACTATGTGATTTTTAAATTTACAAACTATCTCTTTCAAATCATTTTTACTCAGAAGCAATGACATGTATATATCACATCACCATACTATATAAGACTAATCACTCGATCATGCGCGAGTTCACCCTCATCATATGACGATCGATTTTAGGCACAGATTCCACCGCGTCGGCTTTTTCCCGCATCCCGATCTAACTCGCACGGTAATTCCACAAGTGGGAACTGGCGGTCGGCGGTCCTAGGAAGGATGGTCACAAAAGTTGCTTGAACGGCCGAGCTGGCTTTGATCACATTTCATGACAAGCGAGGTTAGGACAGCCTCTGGTAGCTGCCCGATTCCGTCCCGGACAACTCGCCCTGGACATGAACATGCGCTACAACTTGCTGAACCTCTACATTAGGGGAAAGAGGTAGCCCCCGTGGGTCAATAGGAGGGTATCTGGCGGATCCCAAAAAGTTTGAGTAAAGATTCTGAACACCGGTCCACAGGCTTAACATTGACCACGAGCTGATCTCCTTGTCTTAGAGTCCGGCCGAGTGCCGACAAATTTGTGTATGGCATAAACATTCGCCGACAGTAAGAATCTGCCCCGGCCAGGGCAGTAGGTTTATTTTCATTGTACGGCCCATCATACTCGTTGGCTATCCTACCCATAGACGGCGGAAGGTACGGGACGCCCGAGATGCTCGCTATATTCGGGGGGCAGAAGAAGGTAGACTATCAGCTTGCAGTCGAGGCGGCGGCAGCTTCCGCCCAGGCTGATCTTGGGATGATACCAAGGGCCGCGGCAGCAGACATACGGCGCGCCGCCAGGCCCGGGGGGGTGACAGAATCCCGCATAAGGAGGCTCGAGGCGCGCAGCGACCATGATACTGCCGCCCTGGTAGAGGCGCTCGGTGAAAAGTGCAGGGTATCGACCCGTCCCTGGATACATTATGGGCTGACCAGCAACGACCTTGTGGATACGAGCACTTCCCTCCAGATGAGGGACGCGTTATCGATAGTGGAGCCAAAGACGGCCCGGCTGGCGGTAAACCTCTCCAAGATGGCCGATAGATACCGCCTTTTGCCCGCGGTGGGCAGGACGCACGGCCAGCATGCGAGCATCATATCGTTTGGGTTAAAGTTTGCAAACTGGGCAGCCGAGATGGCGCGGCATCTTGAGAGGATTGCGGTTCTGAGAAAGAGGGTTCTCATCTGCAAGATGATGGGGGTCGTGGGGACGGGATCGATGATGGGCCCCCGGGCCATAGACGTGCAAAAGAGGGCCGCGGCCCGGCTTGGCCTGTTTCCCTCCGAGGCATCAACACAGGTGGTCCCAAGGGAGAGGCATGCCGAATATGTATTCCAGCTGGCACTCATGGGGGCCACTCTGGAAAAGATGGCCGTCGAGGTGCGCAATTTGCAGAGGACCGAGATAGGCGAGGTCTCGGAGCTGTTCAGAAAGGGGCAGATGGGCAGCAGCGCCGTCCCCGTAAAGCGCAACCCGACGAAAAGCGAGAGGGTCTCATCGTTATCGAGGCTGCTCCGCAGCCAGGTGTCTGTATCATTTGAGAACATACCTCTATGGCACGAGCGGGATCTGTCTAATTCGGCCAATGAGCGGTTTACGCTTCCGCTATCTTCGATACTGCTCGACGAGATGCTAGTTACAATGACAAAGGTGATGGCGGGCCTGTCTATCAACGAGAAGAGGATAAGGGAGAACCTTGATACTACAGGGGGCCGGATATACGCGGAATTTGTGCTAGAGGCTCTGGTAAAAAAAGGCGTGCCCCGGATGCGCGCGTACAGGGATATACAGCGGGTGGCGTTTGCTGCCGCCAAGACAGGCTACATGGAGGCGCTGATGTCCGACCGTTCCATCTCGTCGCAATTATCACCTGCAGAGATCCGCGCCGTCTTTTCTCCAGAGTCTCACCTTGGCGCCTCGTCACGCATCATATCCGGGGTGCGCCGGATTGTCGAGCGTGCAGCCCGCGGGACCGCCTAGACTTTATCAGCGCCTTGTGGATGCCCGAGCCGTACTGTAGCGCCTTTTTTCTCCTGCCTGCGGATATCTCGGGGACGCCTATTCTGCGCGCAGCATCCCTTATTGCGTGCTTGCGGAGCATGTCATCGGGGCCGCGGATCTTCTGTTCGATAGGGATGGTCCCGGCGGCCTCTACAAATTTTGGCGAGAGCAGCGGCTGTAACAGTTGTACGCCCTGTGCCGCGGTTACACGGCCTACTGCCTCCATCATCTTTAATTCATGTTCTACTTTGCCGCGGATCATATCCTCTGGACTGCCTTGGCCGTACTCTCTTCTGTACACGTCATACCCGCAGAACAGCTCGTCTATCCCGTTTGCCGTGAGTACTGTATGCAGATCGTTCTCATGTGCCAGCACTGCAACATAGTGGAACGCTATGCCGTTCTCATACCATGATAGAGTATCCTCCGGGGAAGCACCCATTGTATCTTCTACCGACCGGGCCACCTTGTCAAAGCCGCTCTGGTCTATCTCCAGGGTGTGGTGCGGTGTATCTTCTGGTGCCGCCTCTGCTGCAAAGGATAGATCCTGCGATCCCGCAAATCCGACCGTCAGCAGCTCTACCTCGTATCCCATGTTCTTGCATACTGCTCCCACTAGAGCACTGTCGACTCCCCCTGAGAAGGCCACCCCTATTCTTCCTGCCGGGACTGACTGGCGTATTGCATCCTCGATGGCGGCAAGCAGGTCCATGGGCGGACCGCCCTGTGGGGCTACAAAGCAGTTGCGGCACGTGGTGACCTGCCCTTGTCTGTACGTGCCTGCTATGTTCGAGTTATTCGCCCATGTTCCCTGCCACTTCCTATCTGGCGGGCCCATTCCGGATTATATTGTATTTTCCGATGCCTGTGTTTTGATGCCAGAAACATGTGTGCATCTGGTAGTCGTGCTGAGGTGCCCATCAAGGAGTGGGTGTTTTTTCAAGTTTCATGTTTACATTCGGAAACTTTTCACCTGTGTCTGCAGCGCTTTACAGTTGTTCCATCATGCAATCGTAATATCCCCTGTTGCACGTTCCGAGGACCACCTGTATGCCTCATGCCTCGGATGACAGATGATTAGCGTTATCACACCTCGTTGATTTTGCTCATGATGATCCCCATAACATAATCTCTAACCGACATTTTTGATTTCTGCGCTTTACGCTTTATCCCGTCATACATATCGCTGTCCAGAGGGAGGACTAGAAGGTTTATCACTTTAGGTTTTGTTTCATCGACCAACTCCCTGCATTTTTTTATAGAGAATGAAGGGTTTTTGCGCATGAAATACATCAGTTCACGTAGATCTTTGATGTTCATACCTAGAGCCATCTTGGCCACTTCTGAGCGTTTTTGTCTAGGCAGCCGCCATATGTGATAGAACATCTCTATACCTGAATGTCTTTCGTCTGCGAGTTTCTGAAAGCGCGGCTCAAGCTCGTTGATCTTGTCTGCCTGGCGTATCTGGTATTCTGAAATTTCAAAATATCTTGACATTTCCTTGATCCCCCATTTTTTTAACAGCACCCTGCATGCCACGGCAAAGGACAACAAACTCACGGGTTTTACCCTTGATCTTTGGAAACAGGCCATGCATATGGCTGTTGCGTCTTCCTCTCTCATCAGCTGTTTCCTTCCATGAATCCACGGATCCAACCTTCTGTTATTTCCACAAGCATCTCTTTCCCATCCAGATTTCTTTTTTTGGCAATAAATTCTATCACCTCCGAGTCTTTACTTGACAGAATGATTCTATATGGTTTCATCTTGGACAATTTGTCTGCGCGTTTTTCAATTGTCGCAGCATTGTCGAACATCGAGGCTTGTTGTATGGCGATATGCATTTTTCTCTTTTTGTTGCGATCATCAATTCTTGATAATTTTCTTGCTATTGTTAATGCTTTTGAAGTGTCAGAGAATTTCATATAAATGTCCTCCACTTGTTTGGTGGTAAGGCCCTTTCCTCTGGCAAAATCTTTTAGTTTGTCAGGCATTGCCTCATAGTCAAGATATCCTCTTACCGTCTTTTCTTTCACTCCTAATGCTTTGGCAACAGCGGAAATGCTCTTTAATTGTTTGTAGAGCGACGCGGCAGCATTTGATTTATCCTCCCTAGTCATTTTCTCGCGATAAATATTTTCGCTCAATGACAAAATTTTTGCTCTGACCTCCTTTATATCTTTGAATACAAAACAGGGAATCCCTTTCATGTTTATCATCCTGCACGCGGCCAGTTTTCTCTGTCCGCTAAACACAAAATATTTTCTGTCTTTTTCTTTGACTAGTAGTGGCGCCTGTAGCCCATTTTTCTTTATGTTTCTAGCGAGATCTCGTATGTTATCATAGGTGTTGTCTTTCCTAACATTGGCCTCTTCCCATAACTCCAGTTTTTCTAGAGGGATAGTCCTGAGTTTTGATTGTTCCATACTGCTCAAAGAGAGAACTTACATTATATCTATTTTATGTATTTTGAGCGAGCTTGTTGAATACCCCCCGTAACCATGCACCCGGGTGCCATCTTCACGTCAAAAAATACTCGGATCGGTAAATTCTTGCCCCTGTAACGGAAGAATGATCCAAGCGCAATCACTGCCTAGTAGGTAGAATTACCATGATGATTGACAGGGCTTACAAATCAAACCGGGACAAGGCGCAGGATATGGTGACCAGGGTAAGACGGGTGCCCCGTGCGCAACGCTAACACTTGTTTGCTGATGAGCGCCACATATTTTAACCACGCCTCAACAGGGGATCTCATGGTTACCAAGCTCACCGACGACGAGCTCTCGTCTGAGCTTGCCCGCCTGCAGGACTGGGAGGTTCGGGATGGCAAGCTGCACAAAGAGTTCAAGTTCTCCAGCTTCAACGAGGCGTTTGGTTTCATGGCGCGTGCCTCCATGGAGATTGAAAAGATGAACCACCACCCGGAATGGTGCAATGTATACAACAGGCTTTCTGTAGACCTGGTCACGCACGATGCCGGTGGCATCACCGAAAACGACGTCCGCCTGGCCGGTATGCTCGATACGCTCCGCTGATGCGGCCCTGTACCCGGTGATGTGGCCTATCAAGGATGAGCACTGCACGGGAAATTTTTACCCCTGCCTATATCCGGACTCATGCCGGTACGCCCTGAATTTATATACAAAGGATCGGACATGCAGCAAATGACGTCGGAACCCGCCGTGCTTGACTCGGACTTTAGATACCTCGACGGAAAGGGGAACCTGCTGAGGACCCGCACGGAGCTTGCCGTCGCCAAGATGCTCTCGTTTCTAGGCCACGACTACGAGTACAACCACAAGGTACAGGCAGGCGGGCAGGATCTTGCAGTAGACTTCAAGACCGACACGGGCCTCATCGAGGTGATAGACGGCGATGAAGATGTCGAAAAGTACAGGGCCCTCAAGAAAGAGCTGGGCGGATCCATAATGGCGATAGGCCGCCCGAAATACCATTCCAGAATAGGGGAGCTGCAGGATGTCGTATTCTACGACGGGGATTCCCCCCAAGGCTCCATATTCATAGAAGACCAGTCGTTTACATTTGACTATGCGCATGTACTGCCGCTAGTTGACAAGTGCTCCGTACTGCACGGGCACACCTCGTCTGTAATGGTCGAGCTGGCAGGCCAGATGAAAGATGGCATGCTTGTCGACTTTGGCAAGGCAAAGGGGATCATAAAGCAGGCCATATCCTCATTCGACCACAAGTTCTTTGTGCACGACAAGTACGCGCACGAGGGCAGCCCCGGCCACTATGACGTATCGTTCAAGGGCCCCCGGGGCGAGTTCCACCTGACCATCCCCGTCGATACCGCATACCTGTTGCCAGGCGAGGCCACTGTCGAGAGCCTCTCGTCTGAGCTTATTCGTCTACTCGAGCCTGAGCTGCCCCCCAACATAGAGGCGGTAGGCGTCTACATCTATGAAGGCTACAACAAGGGCTCGCACATAGTATCTAGAATCTCGGGTGCCTAACGTGGACAAGACAGAGCCCAAGATAGCCGCAAAGTCCTGGGATCCTGCTTTAGAGGGGGAGGTCCGTAAACGGTGGAACAGCGAGGGACTCTATTCCTTCAAGCCAGCACCTAACAGCTATACAATAGACACGCCCCCTCCCTACCCGTCGGGCAGGCCGTGGCATATCGGGGCTGCCGCCCACTACTCCCAGATAGATATGATAGCCAGGACCGCCCGTATGGCCGGAAAGAACGTCTACTTTCCCCTCGGCATAGACCGCAACGGCCTGCCCGTCGAGCTGTACACGGAGAAAAAGCACAAGCTCCGCATGAGGGATATCAACAGGGATGAGTTTCTCTCCCTGTGCCGGGGAACCCTTGACGAGCTCGAGGCAGAGATGCTCGATACGATGGAGGCGCTCGGGCTTAGCTGCAACGTGCGGGACTGTTATCGTACAGACTCTGATGAATACAGGACTCTAACCCAGTCGACATTTATCCATCTCTGGAAAAAAGGCCTCATATACAAGGCGACCCGGCCCAACAACTACGACTGGACGTCGGGGACAACCATCGCCGACGCCGAGATATCCTACGAGGAGCTGCCCACAAAACTGGTCCACATGAAATTTACAGCGGGTACGGGACAGATAACAATAGCCAGCACGCGCCCAGAATTGCTCTGCGCCTGCAGGGCCGTCATAGTCTGCGAGGACGACGAGAGGTACTCTGGCCTGGTGGGATCAGAGGTGACAGTCCCCGTATACGGGAATAAGGTGCCTGTTCTAGCGCATCCTTCTGTAAAGCGCGACTTTGGCTCCGGTGCGGTAATGGTCTGCAGTTATGGGGACCAGAACGATGTGGCGCTATTCCGCGAGCTCGGCCTATCTGAGGTGGCCGCGATAGGACTTGATGGCCGCATGACCGGTATAGCCGGTGCATATACGGGCCTGCGCCCAAAGCAGGCGCGTGAAAAGATCATACACGATCTTGAAGAAGGCGGGCACCTCGAGAAAGTAGAGGATATACTGCACCGCACGCCGGTCTCTGAAAGAAGCAGGACGCCCATCGAGATAATACCCATGGAAGAGTACTATCTGAAACAGGTAGATAGCATACCGCGCATAAGGGAGCTCTCCAAAGATTTACAGTTCCACCCGCCCATGCACCGGCAGATCCTGGAGAACTGGCTTGATTCAGTCTCCATGGACTGGCCCATATCCAGGAGGCGGTACTATGGGACGGAGATCCCTGTCTGGCACTGTGCGTCCTGTTCAGAGCCCTACGTGCCAGAACCTGGAAGATACTACCGGCCCTGGATGGAGCAGTGCCCCGCAGATTCCTGTGCAAGCTGCGGGGGCACAAAGTTTGAAGGCGAGCAGCGCATATTCGATACGTGGATGGACTCGAGCGTCTCCCCGCTGTTCATATCAAAGTACGGCAAAGACGACAAATTCTTTGAATCCACCTATCCCGCCGGCCTGCGGCCGCAGGCCAAGGATATCGTCAGGACGTGGCTGTACTATACCATGTTGAGGTGTGATCAGCTCACTGGAAAAAGGCCCTGGTCTGAAGCGTGGATAATGGGATACGGGCTCGACGAGCGGGGGCAAAAGATGAGCAAGAGGGCGGGCAACTCCATAGACCCTCTCCCCCTTGTAAAGAGGATAGGCGCCGACGCCTTCCGCCTGTGGAGCGCCGGAGAGGTGAGCCACGGCCACGACTTTCGCTGCAACGAAGACATGATGGTGTCCACAAAAAAGTTCCTCAGCAAGCTCTGGAATGTATCGCGGTTCCTATCTGGGTTCTCTTCCGCGGATGCAGAGCCGTCTGCAGAACCGGACCGGTGGATCCTCTCCGAGCTTGACAAGCTGGTATCCAAGTGCCAGGAAGGATACGAAAAATATGACTTTTTTGTTCCCGCGGTGGCCATCCGTGAGTTTACGTGGAATATCTTTGCGGCACACTATATCGAACTGGTCAAGGGCCGCGCATACGGCGACCCGGGGCCAGGCAGGGATTCTGCCATATCCACCCTGCATCGTGTGCTATCCACAATACTGCTCCTTCTCGCCCCGATAACTCCGTTCATAACCGACTATCTCTGGCGTGAGCTCTACTCTAAAGACAGCATACACCTGGAGTCGGCCCCCCGGCCGTCAGGGGCCCCCGACATGTCCTCTATCACTGAACAGCTCACCGCCTTCAACTCTACCATCTGGAACAAGAAAAAAGAGCTCGGGTTATCCCTCAAGGATTCCGTCGAGGCGGAGGTGCCCGCAGGGCTATCCGGCTTTGCTTCTGATCTCTGCTCCATGCACAACATTGGAGAGAAACCCTAGTATCTTTGGATGGCATAACAGCGAGCTGTGGGCAGCAGAATCCGTCCCTATCCCATAGCTGACAGTCGCGTCGCCCACAAAGAACAACCCCTTTACATTTGTCGTATGCGGCATCTTGTCCTTCCAGACCATCCCGGGGCCCTTTGCCACGGATTCTACAAACCTCCACGACTTTGCCTTTTCCCACAAAAGAGATCCCGAAAAGCCTGGATATATCGACTCTATGTCCTCTTTCATTTCACCTACTACCTCTGCAACCCGGGAAGGGCTGTCCGCGTCTGCCGCGCTCACCGGAGTGCCCGCCATGACCAGATGCTCGCCCTCCGGGGATACATTCGGGGTAATATTCGATATGAAAAATATCCCCTTTGCGGAATATTCCCCAACGGGAAAGACTATCTGCCTTGCATCCATTCTCTCAGATAGGCAAAAGTGCGCCTCTACAACAGACGTGGTCTTGTCCAGCTTTTTGGCCCTCTCCATTATAGAATCATCAAATGTGCCCCCTTCAAAGAGCCGCGTCACGGCAAGATACGCGGGGCTTGATACCACCACGCATCCACATTCGTGGAACTCCCCGGCGGTTATCCCCGCGACCCTTCCACTCTCTACATGCACCCTGCTTACTGGCGTGGATAGGCGAACGGTCCCTCCCTTTTCTGTTATGTACTCTGCTAGTATACGAGATATCTCGTCGTACCCTCCCACGTTCGGATACGCAAACTCGCTCGTCCCGCCCTTGAAGGGGTTTGCCCTGATCATAGTCCTTGTAAACTCGCCAAGCGATATGTTATCTGGCCTATCCGCAAAGGCCAGCATGCATACTGCATCAAAGAACGAGCCCGTCACCGCGTCCAGCCCGCCTGTAACACTCGATAGCGGCACAGGGTCCAACTTTTCGGCCCTCTCATATGAAGAGAACGCCATGGGCAATAGCATTCGCAACAACCGGATCCTGCTGCGAACAGGCACAAGCGAGGTGCTGATCATCCCCCCAAGGCCCCTCGGATAAACATGAAAGCCGTCTTTATAGAATGCAATCCTGTCCACCCTTGCAAGGTCCAGCCTGTCTAGTATCCCCAGCCTTTTGAACACCCCGTATACCGCGGACGTCTTGTAAAACGGCATTATGTGAAAGCCGTTATCCAGTATGTGCCCCTTGTATCTCGTCGAGGCGGTCCTGCCGCCCACCCTTGATGATGATTCCAGCACCGTAACACGGATGCCTTCAGCGGCCAGCATCGCCCCACTGCACAGCCCGCTTATGCCGGCGCCCACAACTACAACCTCCATGGAATGCGGATCCTTTGTATCTCATATTTAACGCGCCCCGGTTTCTGCCGCATGGTGGCAAGGCAGGCACATCTGGTGCCAAGTTTAGGCACTAGTGGCACATTATTACCACTAGCTTATATCCGACGACTGTATAGTGTACTCAATGAATTCAAAGATAACAGCAATTCTAACGGCAGCAATACTGCTGCCGCTGGCACAGGCGTGGGGCGAAGAGGTGCCCTCGTGGGTAAAGAGCAGCGCAGGCTGGTGGGCAGAAGGGGCAATATCCGACGAGGAGTTTGTCCTGGGGATACAGTATTTGATAGGCGAGGGGATAATGACCATCCCGGATACGCCCGTGTCCTCTTATTCATCTGACGGCATACCTGAATGGGTAAAGACCACCGCCGGATGGTGGGCCGACGGCTCCATATCCGACGGCGAGTTTGTATCGGCGATACAGCACCTGATGAGCACGGGGGTCATGGCGGTCCCCGTTGGACAGGCATCGCCGGCAGAAGACGGGCCGGATGCGTGCAGTTCGATAAAGAGAACAATAGACAGGCTTGATTGCGAGCGCGATGCCAAAAAGGCAGCCGAGGCCCTGGATTACAGGGAGAATGGCCGTGCATTCGAGGCGGGCCCGATAACGTACTATTTCAAGGGGAACAGCTTTGAGATAAACACCAGCGGGCAGCCGCTACTCGATGTGAGCATACTCGCAGTAAACAACGGGGAACAGACGGTCACGCTGGCCTGCACGGGCCCGTCAATCTGCAACTATGATGTCTGGGACGGGACAAGGGCATACAAGTATGCATCCACCGACTTTACCAACGGGGCGATAGTGCTTGATCCTGGCAGCTTCCGCGTATTCACGATGCTCTTTGGTCCAAACATCGGATACGGGGGGACGACCCTGGAGTACCACCCGGACAGGGAGTATGTGCTGAGGATAAGCGAGCCGTGGGGGAGCACGACACTTCCCCTAGTACTGCAATGATCCGCGCACCGAACAGTGCCAAGAACAGACGCGCAGTACAGTTATCTCAAGAGAATCTGCGGGGGCGCAAAAACCCCCGCGGGCAGTTTTTTTCATTATACGGGAACAAAAGGCGGGGCATATTCTGGTCTACATAAGGGCAAAGTCGTCAAAGGGCGACAAGTACCTGTATCTGGTAAGGAGCGTCTGGGACAAGGAAAAGAGCACCTCCAGACAGGAGATAGTAAAGTATCTCGGCAAGGCCTCGTCTGTCCGGGCAGAGGACATACCTGCCGATTACAGGGACAACCCGCGGATAGCCGCATTTCTAGAGGCCAACACGGGCGGGGTTGAAAATGCGGCCGAAGGCGCGCGCGGGCGCCTGCTGGGATTCCTCATACAGGGAAACCTGGACGGGGCAGTCCGGGTCTATGCAGAGTGCAGCGCATGCTGCACACTTGCCGCATTCTATACCGACGTGCTCCGGCCCGTCATGTATAGAATAGGGGAGCTCTGGGTGGATGGAAAGCTGGGCATAGGCGAGGAGCATGTGGCAAGCAACGTGGCAAGGGAGCTTGTCACATCCGTATCGCGCAAGGGGCGGCGCCGGGGACGGCAGGCCAGGGTGCTTATCTGCACCCCGTCAGGCGAGGAGCACTCGCTGTCCTGCCATGTGCTGCAGTCGTTTTTGCAAAGCAGGGGCTTTGATGTATCCAACATATCGCCGTCTGCCCCCGCCGAGACCGTTCTATACCATATCGAAAAAGAAAAACCGGATATCGTCATGATATCGATAACCCTCGGCGAGAACGTCCCGGCGGGACAGAGGCTCATATCGTCCATACGGTCTGCATCTGACGTCCCCGTACTGGTCGGGGGCCAGCAGGTATCCGGCGGGCAGAAATTCAAGGGTGCCACAGCCTGCAGCGAGCCTCTCGAGAGGGTCCCGGGGCTGGTAAGGGGCCTGCTCAGGCCAAACTAAAGACACAAAAAGTTCCGCCCCGCAGGACCGCCGGACCGGTTGTCTAGTGGTCAGGATGACGCACTCACACTGCGTAAGGGCATCTGCCCCGCGACGGTCATGGGTTCGACCCCCATCCGGTCCATCACTATAATATGACGAGCTTTGCGCTGTCCATGTTTTTGTTGGTCAGAAAGCCCCTTGTTACAGACTCTATCCTCTTTGCATCCCCGTCTAACAGGAATAACTCCACGCACCTGCCCCCGTCTATCGTGTTGTGAAGATGGGTCCTGATCAGGGCCTCATAGTCGCGCTTTATCCCCGCTACCTGCCCGTCAAACTCGTCTGCATGGACTACCAAGAGTATCGCGCTCTTCTTGCCCTCCATGCCCTGTTTTTGCTTCTCCTCCTGGACAAAGGTGCGTATGCCCGCCCTGACTATCTCCGACCTGCCTGTAAACCCAAGAGACTCCTGGAGCTTGTCGAGCTCCCTTATCATCTCGCTGTTCAGGGATACGGAGATGATCCTTGATTTGTCGGCCATTATTAAGATTGCATATCCGATCTTAATAATCCTATGTAATATTGCTGCTGTATATTTATCAAGATATGCTAAAAACAGGTTGTTGATTATTAATTTATATAGAATTGTTAATAATCTATCCCATGGTCCGCCCGATGGTCTATGTGATAAGCGGGGTTGTGGCCGCTGCGGTGATTGTAGCTGTGATTGCCGCGGCCGTACCCGGCAGTGATACCGTGCTTGAGGGGGCAATGGCGCCGGGCGATGCAGCACCTATCGAGGGGACGCTGGCGCCCGGAGACGCAGCACCCATTGAGAGGACGCTGGTGGTGGCGTCGTTCTTTCCGTATTACGAGCTGGCACGGAATGTGGCGGGCGATGCTGCTACAGTGGAGCAGCTTACGCCCACGGGGGCCGGCGCACACGGCTGGGAGCCCGGCGCGCGCGAGCTGCAGCTGCTAAAGGACGCGGACGTGTTCGTATACAACGGGCTGGGCATGGAGCCGTACGTGGAGAGCCTGAGAGAATCAGGCGAGTTTGACCATGTTGTATTTGTGGGCGCGTCGGAGGATCTTCTCCTCGGGGATTCATCTGGGCAGAACAGGGAGCACGATGACCATGACGGTGAGGCCAGGGATCACGACAGAGATGACGATCACGAAAGGGACGATGATCACGGCAGGGAGCACGACGATGACGATCACGAAAGGGACGATGATCACGGCAGGGAGCACGACGATGACGATCACGAAAGGGACGATGATCACGGCAGGGAGCACGACGATGACGATCACGAAAGGGACGATGATCACGGCAGGGAGCACGACGATGACGATGATCACGGCAGGGAGCACGACGATGACGATCACGAAAGGGACGATGATCACGGCAGGGAGCACGACGATGACGATCACGAAAGGGACGATGATCACGGCAGGGAGCACGACGATGACGATGATCACGGCAGGGAGCACGACGATGACGATGATCACGGCAGGGAGCACGACGATGACGATGATCACGGCAGGGAGCACGACGATGACGATGATCACGGCAGGGAGCACGACGATGACGATGATCACGGCAGGGAGCACGACGATGACGATGATCACGGCAGGGAGCACGACGATGACGATGATCACGGCAGGGAGCACGACGATGACGATGATCACGGCAGGGAGCACGACGATGACGATGATCACGGCAGGGAGCACGACGATGACGATGATCACGGCAGGGAGCACGACGATGATCACGGCAGGGAGCACGACGATGACGAGGGAGATTCAGGCCACGGCCACGCCCACCACGGACCCGACCCGCACACATGGATTGATCCCGTTCTGGCGCAGAAACAGGTGCTGGTAATTGAATCGGCACTATCAGCTGCAGACCCGGAGAACGCGGGGACATATTCCAGGAATGCCGCAGAGTACAACCTGCTGCTAGATGGCATTGATAGGGACATGCAGTCCCTGCCGGAAGAATGCGGGGTAAGGCTGGTCTCGTTCCATGCCGCCCCCACGCACCTTGCGGAGAGGTACGGCCTGGATCTCGTCTCGATGGGCCAGGAGCCGGACCTGCTGGCGTCCGCGTCGGAGATTGCAGGTTTCATAGAGGCGGCAAGGGGGACGGGGGTCATACTGGCCGACGAGCTTGCGGATCCGCGGCTGCCGGAATCGATGGCCTCCGAGGCGGGAGCGCGCGTTGTACCGTTTAGCACCATCGAGGCGGTGACCCCGGAGGAATCAGCCGCCGGCGTGACGCTGCTCGACAAGATGGAACAGAACGTGGACTCCATGGAAGAGGCGCTCGGTTGCCGGTAGCTGAGGTGCTTGCAGCCGAGCACCTGACCGTCGATTACGGCGGCAGGGCCGCCGTAGATGACATCAGCTTTGATGTGCTCCAGGGCGACCTGCTGGGCATAGTGGGCCCCAACGGGGCGGGCAAGACCACCATGTTCCGGGCTATACTAGGCCTGCAGCCGCACCGCGGGGCAGTCCGGCTGTTCGGGCACGGGCCCCGCAGCCTCAGGCACCTTGTTCCCCTGGTTGGGTATGTGCCGCAAAAGATCTCGTTTGATCACGGGTTTCCGGCCACCGTCTCTGACGTGGTCTCGCTGGGCGTCTCCACCCGGAGGACCGCCAAGGGGGCCCGCCTGGTAAGGGAGGCGGGGCTCGAGTGGGGCCGCACATACGGGGGGCTCGGCGGGGCCCGGGAGAGGACGGCCGCGGCACTATCGACCGTGGGGCTTGGCGCCCTTGCGGGGCGCCGCATAGGGGAGCTCTCCGGCGGGGAGCTGCAGCGCGTGATAATAGCAAAGTCGCTTGTCAACGATCCCCTTCTGCTCATACTGGATGAGCCGGTCACCGGGGTGGATGCAGAATCGCAGGCCGCATTCTACGATGTAATGAACAGGATAAACGAGAGTGGGACGACCATAATCTGGTCGTCGCACGACCTGACCGCGATAGAGCGGCACGCGGAGAAGGTGGCGTGCATGGACGGGAGTCTGTTCTTTCACGGGGGCAAGGAGCAGTTCTTTAAAGACGAAGAGGCGCTCGGCAAGTACAGGGAATCGGCCATGCAGATGCACATGCACGGCCACGACGGGTAGGATAATGGTCCTGGAGGCGCTCGCCTATGGCTTTATGCAAAAGGCGCTCATTGCGGGGGCCGCCGTGGCCGTTACATGCTCGCTTGTCGGGATGTTCCTTGTGTTAAGGAGGTACTCGCTGTTCGGGGACGGCATATCACACGTTGCATTTGGCGGGGTTGCAGCAGGCCTCTTTCTCGGGGTGTTCCCTTTGTGGGGCGCCTATGCCGCCTCGATACTGGGGGGGCTGAGCCTGCAGAGGCTCCGGTCATCAAGCATACCCGGCGATGCCGCAGTCGCAGTGGTCCTGGTATCTGGGCTTGCGGCAGGGGTGATACTGGTGAGCGCGTCGGGCGGGTTTTCCGCGGACCTGTTTAGTTTTCTGTTTGGGAGCATACTGCTGGTAAGTATAGAGGACGTGGTGGTGACAGTAGCCGCCAGCGCGGGCGTGGCTGGCGCGATTCTGGCGCTGAGGGGGCAGCTGCTGCACATATCATTCAGCGAGGAGCAGGCGCGAATATCCGGGATAAACGTCACGCTGCTCAACTATCTCTTTGTGGCACTGGCCGCTGTCGCGGTGGTCACCTCGATGAGATTGGTGGGGATACTGCTCATATCGGCGCTTGTGGTGGTGCCCAGCGTGACTGCGATGCTGTTTGGGAGGGGCTTTGGAATAACACTGGTCATATCGGCGTCAGTCTCTGTCTTTTCGGTGGTTCTTGGGATACTGTTGTCATACTATGCGAGTCTTGCGCCGTCTGGGACAATAGTGGCGGTCGCGGTGGTGTTCCTGGCGGGGGTCATCGGGGCGCGCTCGGCGGGCCTGCTGCCGGGCGGCCGCTCGGGGCTTCGTTCATAGCCTCCTTGACCGCCTTCAGGATATAATTCACGGTATCATCAAAATCCGGCACGCTGTGCGGTATGAATGGTTTCAGGCCGCCCGCCCAGCCGACTTTCTTTTCGTATATTCTGGTCGTAAGTTTGTCTAAATCAAAATCTTCCTCATATTCTGATTTTGTCTTGGTATTGACCATGTCCATGTTGATTGGCACGCCACGGCTGTGCAGAAACACCACATCATACAAATGTCTGGCATGGCGGGAGTGTGTCAAGGCAGATACCTTCTCGGCCATGGTCTCCTCTAGACTCATTGTGGGCATGCTGTACGGTCCGGGAAATTCCGGATAATGATCGAGCAGTTGCTTGTTCTGCGGGTCGATGATCACGCTGCCGCTCAAGTTCATGTCTATGTCAACACCCAGCCTGCCGCCTGCGCTTGTATCTGCGTCAGCACCTGCCCTCCTGAAGATGCTATTGTACATGATCTTGAAGCTGGATTTGCCCTTCCTTTTGTTTGGCTTGATCTCGGCAAAATCCACATCCAGCTTTCTTATACTGTGCCTCAAATAGTCCTTGAACTCCTCCGAGACGTCTTCCAAACAACCAAAGTCAAGATCCTCGGAATATCTAAAATCCTCAAAGTACGCCTTCTTTAGCGACGTGCCGCCCTTGAACACCATCTTGTCGATTTTGGGAAAATCGACCATGACAGATAACAGGTTTGTTAACACATAATCTCTTTCTATGACTCCTCTGGGCAGATTCTTTTTTAATGCAATGCGACGAATGGATAGTGCATCCATCAATAGTCCATCCAGTCCAACAGTTCCCTATTTCTATAGTTGATTATAAGGCCGTACTCTTTTGAATATGTGTGCCCAGAATAAATTCCACGCTTGTCCAGGCGCTGATATGGATACTTTTTGATCATGCCACTTATTTTTTTGGCCATACCCTCTTCTATTTCCAGCACGGACAGCAGATATCCCAGGCGTTTGAGGACCACGTCTATTCCCACCCTCTTTGCCATATTGAGGACATCCTGCCAGTTGACGTCTTCATGTGCATTCCACATCATTTTTGAGACTTCAGTCATCATCCCGCAGTATTCAGGATGCATCAGCCCGTCCACTATGGTCTTTTCCCTTGAGGAGATCTTAAATGTGCCATTCTCGCATTTGCGCTCGACGCCGCCAAAGAACTTTTTCTTGGACAGCTTTACGAACCGGTATCTCATGTACCCAAAGTCAAACCCCCGCTTCATCTTGGTGCTGACTACGAATACCGTATAGGGTATCTGGTCGGTCATGCCCCAGTAGCTCATTGCACTGCAGAACCCCATGTAACAGTCATCCATCAGGTGGGAGACCACCTGCGTGGAATCGACGGTCCATTGCAGGTCCGCACCCGCGTGTTCCGGGATGAACATGTACTTGCCCCGCTCTATCCGCTCGACCCTGCGCTTTCCGGCCAGATATCTGAGCACGCGCGTGGTGGTGGGGCCGTCGGCCTGTAGTATCCTTTTTGCATCTTCAGATCTGAACACCTCGATCTTCTTCTCGGCCAGCTCCAAGATGAGTCTCTCGGGGAGTCTGATCTCCCCTACCCGTTTCGCCTCGTACTGGCTGTGCTTTTTGCTGATGGCCGGGACCGTCATCCTGGCACGCTGGTCGTTGCTATACCGCATAAGGCAATATTGCCATTACTCGCATATATCTCATATATCACCTATAAGTCTAATATAATAATTATTGTATAATGAAATATACGAGATCTTCTCAGCACGCTATTGGAAGTACATCGGGAGAATCACTCTGATAATGAACGTACAATGTACTGAGATGTATGATATAATGCACATTGATTCTTATTACAAGTATTATCGTATAATAAAACATACAAGTCACAACCGGACGGTGCTGTAAAAGATCACGCGGGGGCTAAACACACGTGTCGGGGCAGGGCTCTTAACACTTTGAAATTCTTGAAGGCTGTAGAGTAGGTGGACCGAGTCGAGTGAGCCCAGAACGACTATCGGGCGCATTTTTTTAACAGGGTCCTATTCCGGGCAGATCAGCTAGGTGACAGAGAGGTCCTCGCAATGGGTCGGCATCTCCTTGGTCTGCCGCCTCGCCACCACACTCTTTCTCATGTCCACGTTGACACTCGACCTAACCCCGTTGACGCTGTTGTACATGACCCTGAAACTGGCGCTTACTGGCATCCTGTCCTTTGGGATGATCTCGGTAAAATCCGCGCTTAATCCTTCCATACTGCACCTTGGGTAGTCCATTAGATTCGGTTACATCTACAGGCCGTTAAAGTCGAGATCTTTGGAATACCTGAAATCCCTAAAGAACGTCTTCTTTACCGATGTGCCGCCCTTGAACACAATCTTTTCTATACTGGGGAAGTCGACTATGCAGGACAGCAGGCTTGCCGGGGCATAGTACATTTCGACGGTCCCGCGCGGTATGCGGTTTTTTGGCGAGAGGCTAGATGGTTCTGACATCCATCAATACTTCATCCAGTCCAACAGTTCTCCTTCCCTATAGTTGATCATAAGGCCGTACTCTTTTGAATATGTATGCCCGACATGGCACCCCAGCTTGTCCAAGCGCTGGTAGGGATACCTCTTGATCATGCCCCTGATTTTTTTGGCCATACCCTCTTCTATCTCCAGCACGGACAGCAGATATCCCAGGCGTTTGAGGACCACGTCTATTCCCACCCTCTTTGCCATATTGAGGACATCCTCCCAGTTGACGTCTTCATGTGCATTCCACATCATTTTTGAGACCTCCGTCATCATCCCGCAGTATTCAGGATGCATCAGCCCGTCCACTATGGTCTTCTCCCTTGAGGAGATCCTAAATGTGCCATTCTCGCATTTGCGCTCGACGCCGCCAAAGAACTTTTTCTCGGACAGCTTTACGAACTGGTATCTCATGTACCCAAAGTCAAACCCCCGCTTCATCTTGGTGCTGACTACGAATACCGTATAGGGTATCTGGTCGGTCATGCCCCAGTAGCTCATTGCACTGCAGAACCCCATGTAACAGTCATCCATCAGGTGGGAGACCACCTGTCTGGAATCGACGGTCCACCGCAGGTCCGTACCCGCGTATTCCGGGATGAACATGTACTTGCCCCGCTCTATCCGCTCGACCCTGCGCTTTCTGGCTAGGTATCTGAGCACACGAGCGGTGGTGGGGCCGTCGGCCTGTAGTATCCTTTTTGCATCTTCAGATCTGAACACCTCGATCTTCTTCTCGGCCAGCTCCCGGACGAGCCTCTCGTGGGGTCTGATCTCTCCTGTCTGTTCTACCTCGTACCTACTATGCTTTTTGCTGATGGCAGGGACTGCTATCCGGAGGCGCCGGTCGCCGTTAAACCACATGAAGCAATATTCCCATTATTCGTATATATATCATATATCATCTAAAAGTCTGATATAATAACTATTGTATAATGAAACATACAAAATCCTACCAGCACACACTGAAAGCTCGTCAAACCCCGACGCGATCTGTACACGGGAGTGCCGTCTGGATGGTACTAGCCCATGGCATCCGTGACTATCCCCCGGACCTTTTCCGAGATATCCTCAAAGGACGGCATGCCGTGAGGCATATACTGCCGCAGGCCGTCTACCCAGTTTCCCCTCTTTTTGTCCACCCCGTCCATGAACTTTTCAAGCTCGAACTTTTCCCCGTGCACGGTGATTATCTTTTCCTTTGCCATCTCGGGCCTGATTTTCACCCCGTGCTCGTGCAGGAACCAGACGTCATATACGTGCCTGGCATGGGCGGAGTAGGTCACGGCGCTGATCTTTTCGGCCATGATCTCTTCCAGGTCCATTACGGGGATATGGTAGGGGCCGGGAAGATCCTCATAGTCGGTCAGCATCTCCCTAGTCTGCGGTTTCATCATCAGGTTCATTCTCATGCTCATATCCACGTTTACACTTGACCTTGTCCCGTTGACGCTCTTGTACATGACCCTGAAGCTGGCGCTCACCCGCGTCCTGTCCTTTGGAATGATCTCGGTAAAGTCCACGTTCAGCCCCCCCATGTTGCCCCTTAGGTGTTCAATTAGATCCTCTGTCACATCCTCCAGGCCGTTAAAGTCGAGGTCTTCAGAATACCTGAAATCCCTAAAGAACATCTTTTTTACCGATGTTCCCCCCTTGAACACAATCTTGTCTATCCCGGGAAAGTCGGCTATGATTGACAGCAGGCTTGACAGGGTATAGTCCTTCTCGAGAGTCCCGCGCGGTATGCGGTTTTTTGCCGCCAGGCTCTGGATGGTTCTGGCGTCCATCAGAACTCCATCCAGCGCAGCAGATCCCTCTGTGTATAGTTGAGCATAAGACCGTATTCTTTTGAGCACAGATGTTCGACATGTCTACCCAGATTGTCAAAGTGCTGGTAGGGATACCTCTTGATCAACCTTTTGATCTTTCCAGTTATTCCATCTTCTATTTCCAGTGTGGATAGCATGTATCCCAGGCGCTTGAGGACTACGTTGATCCCTGTCTTCCTCGCCATATCGAGTACATCCTCCCAGTCAACATCGTCACGCACATTCCACATCGCTTTTGAGACCTCCGGCATCATACCACAGTACTCCGGATGCATTAGTCCATCCACTATGGTCTTCTCCCTTGAGGAGATCCTGAAAGTGCCTTTTTTGTATTTGAGCTCTACGCTGCCAAAGAACTTTTTCTTGGACAGCTTTACGAACCGGTATCTCATGTACCCAAAGTCAAACCCCCGCTTCATCTTGGTGCTGACCACGAATACCGTGTAGGGTATCTGGTCGGTCATGTCCCAGTAGCTCATGGCGCTGCAGAACCCCATGTAGCAGTCATCCATCAGATGGGGCACCACCTGTATAGCATCAACAGTCCACCGCAGGTCCGTGCCCGCGTGTTCCGGGATGAACATGTACTTGCCCCGCTCTATCCGCTCAACCCTGCGCTTTCCGGCCAGGTATCTTAGCACGCGCGAGGTGGTGGGGCCGTCGGCCTGCAGGATCCGTCTGGCATCCTCAAGCCTGAATATCTCGATATTCTTTTCAGCCAGCTCTAAAACCAGCCTCTCGGCCGGTTTGATCTCCCCTATCCGTTCTACCTCGTATCTGCCGTGCTTTTTGCTGATGGCCGGAACCGTCATCCGGGCGCGCTGATCGTTGCTATACCGCATGGGGCGATGTTGCCATTACTCGTATATATATTGCATATTATCTATAAGCATAATATAATGATTATTGTATAATGAAACATACAAAATCCTACTAACACAATACGCATTGAAAGTTCATCAACCCCAGATGCGACCTGCACCTGGGAGAGATGCCTAGATGGCCCTAGTCCATGGCATCCATGACTATATTCTGGACCCTGCCTGCGATGGAATCAAAGGTCACCATACCGCGTGGTAGGAACGGCTGCAGGCTGTCAATCCACTCCTTTTTCTTCTCATGCATTTTGGCAATAAACACGTCTGGCTCGAACTCATGCTCGTACAGGCCCCTTATCTTGGCCCTCACCATGTCCGGATTGATCCGTACCCCGCGGTCGTGTAGAAACGAGATATCGTATACGTGCCTTGCGTGGGAGGAATAAACCACAGCGCTGACCTTCTCGGCCATGATCTCCTCGAGTGTCATAACGGGAATGCTGCCGGGGACAGGAACGTCTTCGTAATATTGGAATATTGGCCTGATGTGCTGTTTCGTCATCATGTTGTCTCTCACTCATGTCCACGTTGATGACAGATCTGCCGGTGGTGATGCCATTGTACATGACCTTAAAACTAGAGCCAACATCTGTTCCCCCCTTGGGGAGGGTTTTAAAAAAATTGATGTTCAGACCGCCAATGTTCTATCTTAGATAACCCATAAAATTCCCTGCGACGTCCTCTGCGGTATGTTGTTTTTTCTGGCAAGGCTCTGGATGGTCTTTTTATACATCAGAACTCCATCCAGCGCAGCAGATCCTCTTTAGCATAGTTTAGCAGCAGGCCGTACTCCTTTGAATGCGTGGAAGTGATGTAGGCCCCAAGCTTGTCAAAGCGCTGGTAGGGGTACTTTTTGATCATCTTTTTGATCTTTTTGCATATATCCTCTTCCATCTCCAGTATGGACAGCAGGTATCCCAGGCGCTTGAGGACCACGTTCATCTTTACCCTATCCGCCATTCCAAGGACGGCCTGCCAGTCAATGTTGTCACATTCCTCCCCCATTGCCTTCGAGACCTCGCTCATTCCGCCAGAATACTCTGGATGCATCAGCCCGTCCACTATGGTCTTCTCCCTGGAGGAGATCATAAAGGTCTCTTTACCGCACTTGCGCTCCACGCCGCCAAAGAACTTTCTCTCCGACAATTTTACAAACTGGTATCTCATGTACCCAAAGTCAAACCTCCGCTTTGCCTTGGTGCTAGCCACGAATACCGTGTAGGGTATCTGGTCGGTCATGTTCCAATAGTTCATAGCGGTGATAAACCCCACATAGCACTCCTCCATCAGGCGGGGCACGACAATCCAGGAATCCACCGTCCAGTGCTGATCTGGACCCGCTTGCTCTGGAACGAACATGTACTTGCCGCGCTCTATCCTCTCCACCCGGCGCCTTCTTGTCAGGCCGCCTAGCACGCGCGAGGTGGTGGGGCTGTCGGCTTGAAGGATCCTCTTGGCATCCTCAAACCTGAACACCTCGATATCTTTCTCTGCCAGTGTCGTGATTAGCCTCTCCGGCAGCCTGATCTGCGAGGTTCTCTCCATTTCGTACTTGCTGTGCTTTCTGCTGATGGCCGGGACCACCATCCTGGCACGCTGCTCATCACTATACCGCATGACTGGTTGTTACCCCTCCAAGTATATAAGACGATACATAATATCATACTTCTATATTATGATAGTATTGTATGATGGAATATCTAGATTAAGAATGTCATGATAATATGATATCATGCTATTACTGTATGATGAAATATCTATATGAAAAGTGATATGGTAATATGACATTCAAGTATTATTGTAATATGAAATATACAAAATTGTGAGTATTACATCGGGGCCTTGCACTGTGTTTTTTGCCATGGCCGGCACTGATCCTGCAGGCTGGCTGGCGTTGCATCTCATGGCCCCCGATGCCCTCAGGAGTATATGAAACACCACATCCTGCCATCATAACACAAGACAGTATGAGATTGCATAACTCGGCTGAGAGGCAAGTGTGGCATCATCTCCCTCATACATCAAATGAGCGTGGCCACAAACCGGTTGCAGACGAGAACAATGATCAGGATCTCCCGCATGATGTTCCCTGCCTGCATGGCCTCGCCGAATGCCTCGAGCACCGCAAACCCCTCCACGGCCGCCCTGTGGCCGTATCCCGCATCCTTGTTCCGCTTGGCGTACCTGTCCGCCCGGGCCTTGACTGGCTGCCTGGCTCGGCAGCCCGTGTCTGATATTGAGTTTATCCTGACCATTGTCGTCGAGCACCTGAAAGACTCTGTTGGCATCATGGCCGCCGCTTGGCACATCGTCTGTCTCGCAGATCTTCACCTGTTCAAGCCCCCTCATGCACTGAATCGCGGACCGTGTTTGGTAATCACAGACCGCGATCATGCCCGTGCCGGCCCCGGTGTGCAGCTTGATAAACGCCCTCTTGTTGTCCTCGCCGTATCTTGCACGCCGCCGTGCTCGACACGCAGGCCGGCGCTGTCCAGTACAAAGACCATATTACCGGGTCGATCCGGGGGAGACCGACGTGCAGGCGGCATTTGCATCTGGATATAGTCGTATAGCCCGCATTTCTGCTTGGCTGCAGGCACTTGAGAAGGGCCCATGGTGGCGCGGCACATCATTCCCAGTAATGCCTTCAGCCTGGCTATCGACAGGGTGATCCCGCCGGGATAACGGCGCGGCCTGCCCGTTCTGCCCCGGCTCATCCTCAGTTCCTTGTACCAGTTCGGCTGGCAGACGTCGTTAATCAGGCCGACAAGCCTGCCGACGGTGTCGCAGTTGTACGGGACACACTTCCCCAACAGGGGGCGGAATCTGCTGGTCCAGATATTTTTCGGCGTAAAGATGGCCGCCTAATCAGGCAGTTTGTTCAACAAGCTCGCGAGATAATTAAAAGTATGGCGCCAGATAATACAGTCATGATCATCCAACAACTTTTTTGCGGCTGGGCCTATGCTCTTTCCACTGTATACGAATATCATTGGCATGTTCACCTCTGAGGCCTTGGCGACAAATCCTTCTATATCATTTACATCTATCGTGACATCATGGTCGCGATATTCGACCTGGATGGCATACTCTCCACCGCTTGTGCGCGTGCCAACAAAGTCTATGCCCACATCTTTTCCGTATGCGTCTTTCCAATGTTGGACGCTCGCAAACCTTGCATCTCCCTTTAATATTTTGAATACCATTCCCTCATACTCCGTGCCTTTTTTGGAGAATTCTTCTGTCATAACAGAATTATCATGCCAGTGTATAATAACGTTAACCGCATGAATATGCAATTTATAACATTGCTACGGCATTCATTTGGGGATGCGCCAGAGATTATCGGACAAGCGGCCGGCATGACATCATCTCTTTTGTACGTCATGTGTACATGACCGCCAGCCGGTTGCAAAGCTACGCCTTGATCGAGCTTCTCCCGCATGATATTCTCTGCCTTTCTGGCCAGCACGGCGTCGCCGACTATCCTAAATACTGCAGACAACCCCTTGTTGCCGGTTCAATGCTTTGCACGCGGCCATCCAAGCCTGGCCGCCTTGTTCACCCTGACTCGTATACTGCAATCAACCGCATGGATTTTCTGGCCGGACACCGCCGGATTCATACATGACACAAACATCCACCGTACAAGGGCAATTTTACAGCTCAGCCAGCATGATGCGCATATTCCTTACAGAACCACTCGAGGCTTGTACCGCATCAGGCTTGTAATAATTCAGTACTGCCAGATATGGCACCCGTTCTGCCTCATAAACGTCTCTGCGGGCATCTCAACCTCCTTTGCAATGTACACGAGTATCATGTGCATGTTCAGGCTCTTTGCCCTCTTTACAAACGGCTCTATCTCGCCGACGGCTATTATCCCATCGGGCGGCCGGTACTCGCACTTTACGGCATATTCCGCGTCATCCGTATACATGACTGAAAAGTCGATGTCCTTGTCTTTTTCATGCGCGTCTTCCCAGAGTTTTACGTTTTTAAACCTGATATCTGTCTTTAGCATTTCAAACACGGTCCTTTTGTATTCTGCGCTCTTGTCGGAGGTGTCTTCTGCCATGCCGAGAATCACCGCACCGGGCCATATTAATATCTACAGCGATTGTAATTCAAAAACTGGTGCATCCTGCCACTGGAATACATTGAGCCAGCTTGCCACCGCGGCCCACCCGGGAGCGTACGCATTGCGGATGCCTGTACGCTCCATCCGGCCCCAAAGTTGCAGCACATGCTGGCACATCCGGACTGGAGGAATATCCCCCGGGGCCTGCCATGATGTGCCGGGATGTCCAGCGGCAGCCCGCATGCCCATTTGGAGGGGCACGCCAGCCCAGACCTGCAGGCTGCCGCGCCCGCCCCATCCTACCGCAGGGAGCTCCCGGCCGCAGGCAGACCTACCCTCGTAAGTTTATTTGTGGGCCGGGCGTGGATCACCCATGCATGACGACGAGCCCGACACGTATGAGCCCGCCAGCTGGCCCGAGAAATTCTGCAAGATGCTAGGCGAGATAGGCATCGAGGCCGATCCCAACGAGATAGGCACGGGAGACGCAGAGCATGGCGATTATTACAGCAGGTACTTTGTCCCCACACCCAGAATGCACACAAACAAGGGCAGCCTCGAGGTAAAGGGATCCAACATAGATAGCGTCCACATAATCCAGAAGGGATAGTTATGCAGGATACAGAACCACTCCCATGGGGCGCGCTCGACAGGTTCCAGGCCCACTATATCGTCCGCGCAGGCACGGGAAATGACATGGACGTTACAGCAAAGACCGTCCTATCGACACAGGGCCACTTTGGCGCAAAAAAAGTAGTCTCCATAACCTGGAACGGCGGGCGGCTAGCCGGGATACTCAACGATGACACAGAACTATCCTCCATGATATCCAACCAGTCGGTCCACGACGCGGCAATATTCATAGAGCCCACAAAGGCGGGAATCAGGATATACGGAAAGTGGAAGAACCACCTGGAATTTGGCGTGCCAAAGGATCTATTCGAGATATACGACAGGATAGCCGGCCACATAAAGTCGCTCTAGGCGCGCCACCAGTCTAAAGCCAGCAGGTCCACCCTGCCTGCGCGCGGAACAGCAAGTATGAACTGTTTTTTTACCGACATGGCGAGCCTTCCCGCGCGGACCACCCCCGTAGATGATATCACATCCTTGCCATCGTACACCTGCACAAGGTACGGCGCGTGGTCTATCCCGGGGCCCCTCTCGTATACCGCAAAGTCGCAGCCAAACTTTATCCCGGGGCTGACGATATACCCCTTGTCGCGAAAGTCACAGTATACCGCATACTTTTTCTCAAAGTTGTGATATTCCGACCTGCACTTTTCCGCAAGCTCCTCATCTGGCACCCTCTTTTTTGACCTGTACACGGTAATCTTTCCTGCGCGGGACAGGTAGAGCCCCTCCATCATGTCTAGCACCAGAGGGGCGTCTATCTCGTCGACCTTTGGCTTTGGGATCCCGACGGGCTTCCCATAGTAGCCGCTCCCGAATAGCTGCCGCGCGTCGGGTATCCCCCAGACTATGATGCGGTTCTCTACCAGCTCGGCCTTCAACTTATAGGCTCAGCGCCAAGAGTATGAACGAATCCGAGACCCTCTGGCACTTGTCGGCCATCTCCTCTATCCCCTCTATAACATCCTTCATGAGGAGCAGCTCCCTTGTATTCGACACCTCGTCTAGCACCTTTATCGTGGCCTGCCTGTACTTTATGTCGATCTCGCGCTCGATCCCCTGCGTTTCCTGGGCCAGCTCGATGGCGCTGCCCCCGCTTGCATTGAGGCTCCTTATCACCTCGTTGAGCTTGTACACTTCATCTACCACCAGCTCTATCAGCCGGGTGATATCCTTGTCCAGGTTCGCGCTCTTTAGAGTGGCGGGCTTTATGCTGGCCAGCTTGAACGATATGCCGGTTATGTACCCCGCTATCTCGTCCATCGTATACGCGGTATTCAGGAGGTTCTCCCTGTTCATTATCAGCCCGCCCACATCGGCGACCTCGCGGGTGATCTTCCTGCGGAGGTTCTCCACCTCATCCTCTATGCTCGATATCTGCTCCAGGCAGTTTTTTATCCCCGGGCGGTTCTTTTTCATGAGCAGCTCAGGCAGCGTGGACATCTCCCTTGACGCGTTGAGTATCCTGTTTATCTCGTCCTGGAGCACGGCTATGGCCTTTCTCTTTGCCTGAACCTCGAGCTCGCCGCTATACATTACCTAGCTCCAAAACCGCGGGCGCTAATTAAATCCTAGTTTTCGGCTCAGATTCCGGCCCCTGCACCGCTCTCGGAGGGCCTCCATACGGGGAGGCGGGATCTTTGCCTCCATGTTGCATGAAAGCCCGGGGGATGGCTGCAGCCCCCCGGTGACACCGGCTGTACGATCCGAGCATCTGCGGGTTACTCCGGCCCGCCCCATATTACCGGTATTGCCGCATGGCCCGTCCGCTGGAACAGGGCCCTGGGGTGCAAGAGCCGTGCCGTTGCCCGGAGCGTGCATGGCAGGATTCCATGACGCATGCACACCTGGTCTTTGGGCCCCGGGCCGGTGCGGCGCATGGACCCGCCCAAGGCAGCAGCCTGCATACCGGCCACGTCTTTTATACGGGCCTGCGGGGGGGCATGCCGATGATTGCCGCCGTGACAATTCCCGTGTCTGCGCGGCCTGAAATTTCCACGCGCCATTCTTGGCATGATTCAGCGCGCGGGGCGGCCTCATGAAGAAGGCGTACCTTGCGGCTGCAGCCGTGGCACTGGCCGCGGCAGCCGGATACGCGGCACTGTCGGCATACGACATGCGGGACCCGCCCGGGGCCGGACTGCAGGAAGGCGCTGAATCAGGGTCCGCACAGATTGTCAACAGATCTGCGGCGCTGGAAGCTGCATTCGACGAAGAAGTCCAGGAGATCATCAAGATACTGCATGACGACGCAAAAGAGGCGGCAGGGACGGGATTCATCCATGGCGAGACGGTCTCGATCGGGGTGGACGGGGAATTGACGCTTGCAAACGGGTATGTTTTTTCTGACGGAGTCATAGTCATTCCATATATGATCGCCCTTAACGAGGCAACAACAGGCGTGGTCGTATCGTTTGTAAACGTCGGTAATGACGGTTTGAACGTCCGGGGCGCCGCGCTCCTGCAGACTGCCCTGGAATATCCCCTGACCCCCACCCATACCGCAATAATTGACATATGGGTGCCGCCAGGCGAGCATGTCACCGAGCCCATGCAATTTTCGGGCAAAGTAAATCTGGAAGACAATGTCGTGATCTGTCTTATCGCCGTGAGCGGCGTATTCTGTGTCACGCTGGACGCTAAAAAATTCGAGACCTTTGACTCGTCAAGATAGGCCGGATGCACGGATCACCCGCGCACAAAGCCTGCATCCGGGTGGATTCCTGACCGTGCATGCCCGCATCGGGCGCCCCCTGCCCCCGCATGCTGCCGGTAATCGGCGGCGTCCCGGCCTGCCATTGCGGCCGGTCACGGCGTGCACAGCATGTCCAAGCCGACAGGGAAGGGCACGGGCCGCGCGACGTGCCGCAGTACGGGCGCAAAGGGCCTGATCCCGGCGCAGGTCCAGTGCTGTTCCGGGCAGGATATGCACCGGCCAGGGCCCAAAATTGACCAGATGCGTATGCGTGATGGATCCCTGCCCGGAGCGGCACGGTCACGGCTCTCGCACCTCGAATGAGCCCGTCTCCCACGGGTGCCATACGCAATAGTAGCCATAGTGTCCCGCGTCAAGCCCGCTGGTATCAAGCGAGTATGTCTCGCCTGGCTTGATCACCCCGGTAAAAAACGTGCCATCCTCCCCCCCGACAGGCGTGCCGCTTGCAAAGCCGTGCATTACCGGGCTGTCATTGGACCATGTAATGTTAAGGCCGCGCTCCACCACCACGGACGGCTTGTCAAAGCACCTCTCACACAGCTCATGGTCTGTAGAATGGGAATCCTCCAGCAGGCGTATGACCGTATCCCGCCCTACCACATGGGGCTCCCCCAGCGGGTGCTTTGGAATTGGAAGCGGCACGCTCCAGTATTTCTCATGGCCGCCCCGCACGAGTTCACGGGTTATCTCCTCCGCTTGCATCAGCGCGGTCTCGTTCCCGCTGATTACCCAGATGCCTATCTCCTTGTTGCGCTCAATGAGCTGTCCCGCTGCATTCCTGAACCGTTCCCATGAGGGCGCCGCATGCTCCGGGACAGCCGCGGCGGCAGACGCCTTGTACACATCCTCCATCTGCTGCACGCTTGTCTTCGTGCCTATGCGGTAGCGTGAGTGATTCCCCTCGTTATACTCGTCAATGGAATCCGACAGCCTTTCATTCCAGGGCCCTATCTTCTCCGCCACATATGCAATGTACTGCTCGTGCCGTTCCATCCAGGCGGCAGGAGGTATTGCTTCGCCGCTGTTCCAGGCACGCACCTCCTTGTTTATGAAATAGTTCAGCACGATTCCGGTCCAGCGCACCTGGGAGATGCCCTCCCTGTCCGCATCCGTCGCGTTGCCCAGCTTCTCCAGGAACCTCCCGTGGCTATCAACCGTCATCTCCGCGTACTCGTGCATCATCTTTGTCGGTGACTCCAGCACGCCGGGCTGCCTTTGCGTGTTGAATACGCTGGCAAGAAACTCAAGCTTGGATATGCCAGTAGAGATGGTCCACTCGATCGACCCGTCTGACATCCGGCCCGCCGAATGCTGGGCGTATTTTTCGTGCATTACAGTGTCCACCTCCATGAACGCACCGGGCAGGACCGACATTATCCTGGGATACTTTTCTTTCATCACCTCGGGTGTGAAAAACCCGCCGCTGTGGGCCAGCATGGCATCTTCCACCAGGCCCTCGCGTATCTGTGTGTATCCCTCGCTGGGGACCAGGTCAATCCTGCGCCTGGCGAGCTCGAGTTGCTCCTCCTGGGTCTCTGACTCCGGGGGAGCCGCGGGGTCCCACGGGGCCAGGGCCCCCGCCGAGATATCCTGAGCCTCCGCGGCGGCCTCCTGTACACCGTATATGGGGAGTGCGGCAGCTGCCAGCACGGCTGCAGCCGCAAGATACACCCTCATGGGACAGCCGCCCCGTGCCGCACGCATGACGAATCATGCCGGGAACGAGTAGTAAAAGCTTCAGGCCGTACGGGGGTTGCCGCGGCAGTCAACGCACTCAACATGCCCGCGGGTCCGTATAAAAAATGTAGTCGCGGGGGCATCCAAGCTGAGGTGCGCTTCCCCCTGTCAGGGTGGCGTTCTGAAACTCTTGCCAGATGCCGCCAAGGCGCCAGGGGGTGTGCCGCCCTTTGTACGCCCGCGGAAATGCCGTGCACATGCCAAGCTGCAAAAAGAATTTCCTGCCGGCGGCATCATCCGGCACGCCGCCCCTAGAGTCCGGGGCCCCGCGGGCATGTCCTGTCACTCCCTCACGGATTCCGCGGGGCCCAAATGTCGCGCCCCGATTCGGAGGGCTCTATACTGCCCCGCCATATCTGGGCCGCGCCGGTACGATGGTCTAGAACCATTGCAAGACGGTTGACCGCCCCAATGGGAAAATATGTGCCAAGTACCTGACAGTGAAACATGGAAGGCGGCGGGCATTACCATCATGTATGCATTGTCTGCAACCACGCCTGGCATTCCGAGGACAGGCACCCGGACAGGTGTGGAAACGAGGGCTGCGGCAGCAGGCAGTGGAAGGAACAGGCAGCCTCCGGGAAGTTGTACCTGCTCCCGATATTCCTGGGGCTGCTGGGGGGTGCCATAATGTACGTAAAGCTGCGGGACAGGGACCGGCGCCGGGGAATCAGGGGGTTGTTTCTGGGCTGTCTTGCAACACTTGTATTTTTGGCCATAATGGGTGCCGCCAATGATAATGGTGACGCGGCCATGGGCAATGCCGGGCCGGATGGCGCCCAAGCGGAGGATGATCCCGTCACCGCGGACTTTGGCGGGCCCATGCCCGGCTTGCAGGGCCCGGCTGAATCAGTCTTGGAACCGGCAGCCCTGTCTGAAATATACGAGCTTGAAGAAGCGATGTATGTGCTGGCACTGGCCCGGCCGCATGTCGGCCAGGCCGGGAACGGCACCGTATACCTTGACGGGGAAGCCGCCCGGGGCGTGCTGACGGGGAGGCAGCTGCAGATAGCCGTGGACCTTGTAGCGGTGGAGAATACCCGGCAGGCGCAGGGCCCCGCCGACGGGCCGGACAGGCAGATAACCGGGGCGGAGCACAGGCTGTCCAGGCTGCTAAGCGCGGATCAGTTGGAGCTTGACATGGCAGAGTACAACATCCGGCCTTTTACCCCCGGGGCAAAGGCGGAGTATTCCGGTATAATGTCCGACCTGTCTTCTTCATTTGGGGAGGTGGATTCATCGTTGTACGGCATGCACGGCCGGTACTCGGAGGGGCGGATATCGGCAGAAAATGTCACATTCCTTGCCGCCCCTGAGATGGGAAAATTTGTGCACCTTGTACGCGCCTTTCGCACGCTGGACCAGCCGGAGGGCCTGGAGTCACCCGCAAAGATGATGCATGATTACATGGGGATTACCATCGGTATACACGGGGAATATCTGGCAAGTGTCCGGGACGGGACGGACGAAGGCAGGGAGCACATGGCCCAGGCGCGCCTGGCAGGGGGCGTCCTGAGCTACCTTGCGGGCAAGGAGATATGGCTCTGGCGCAACGGCGAGACGGTCGAGCCTGCAGCCTGGAAGGAGAGGCACGAGCAATATGCCATCTACTGGACGGACAAAATGAGGGCCCACAACAACCGGATTGCCCAGTCCATTGACAGCTATATCAGCGGGGAGGGCTCGCGCCTCAATGCGGTCAGCCACGGGGAACTGCAGGCAATGCGGGACGAATACAAAAAGCTGGCAGCAGCCGAGGTTCCGCTGCACGGGGAAGGCCTCATGGGCGCAGTTCAGGGAGGCGGCGGGACAGCTTGTACAGCGGAACAGCGAGATGTACAAGTGGGCACATGGAAATGAGACGGCGCTGATTACCGCGGGGCAGGCAACCCGGGAGCTGGTGCGGGGCGGTTATGATGAATATTGGAGCATGCCGGTCCCCGTTCCGGAGCCGGCGGGGCCCGCGGTGCTCGACTATACAACAATCTCCATACTGGAGGGATCGGATCTGCCGTGTGAGACGTGCTTTGACGATGCGTCTATTGTGGTGGGGCGCAACTCCCTCATCACATGGTCCGATGACGACGACACGATGCATTCCCTGGCAAGCGGCACGGTTGAAGGGGGGCCGGACGGGGTCTTTGAGAGCGGGCTTTTGCACCCCGGCCATCTGTTCCATGTAAACACCGGCGGGCTTGATGCAGGCATCCATGACTACCACTGCGTCCTTCACCCGTGGATGACAGGCTCGATCGAGGTGAGGGAGCAATGAGCAGCGGGGCCCGGCGCGATCTGTATTTCATGGACCCCCACGGCAAGGTTCCGGGCCCGTGGAGGGCGCAGATCCCCCCCATGATATGTTTATAATCTCCCGGCAGGTTGGGATCCCCATGAACTTGGGCGGATATGCTGTGATAACAGGCCTGGCAGCAGTCCTTGCGCTTGCCATTATGCCCTCAGAGGGCGAGGTAATCGAGGGGGCCCAGATGTATGGCATGGCCGAGATAGTCCAGAGGGATGCCAGCGGCATAGTCCTATCCCAGGTGATACACAACCAGGTGCTGGATGACGGCGAGGAGCTGATACTCCACGCGGTCTTTGACACCGACCAAGACCCGCTTGGAAGCAGTCAGAGGGTCAGCGTGCTGTGCCCCACCAACGAGGCATTCGACGAGACAACATCTGCCAACTTACTTGGCCCCCGCTCGTCCATTCTGATGTCCTCGGGTAATACTTGCAGGGCCGACTCCTCGGTGGGGATTGTAAACGGTACGGCAACCATCGGGCCGATAGATTTTCCCTTTGAAACTTCCGGCTTCAACTCGGGCACGGTACAGATTGGATCGAATTTCTTCGACCACATACCGATAAACACGGTCGCTGTGTGCGCCAGGGATGCCATCAACACCGCTGATATTACCTGCAACAACTCCGGGAATGTCTTTGCCGCCATCGATACGTCCGGCGTGCAGTTCAGGGACGGCGACACGCTGACCATAACATACACCTTTGACATCTCGTCCCCCATGAGCTAGCGGCATGCCCGTATAGACACGCCCAGGGCATCGTATATGCAGCCGTGCCTGCAAAAGGGCCACCCGGGGCAGAATCAGCGTCCCTATGAGGCCTTTCGGGGCCGGGCACCCGTCTCGCAGGGTGCCGCGGGGGTATCTGATTATATGGGGAAAGGCCCCCTCAAATAACCATGAAAGACACAACAAAAGCAATAGAAGTGTGGGACCTCCGGAATGACCGGATCATACCCCATTCGGAACTGATGGAACTGAACATGCTGGGCGGCGTATGCAACCTGCTGCGCCGGTCCGGCCTGGAAGAGACGCTGGATGCCTGCCCGGGCGAGACGGCCGACTATGCAGTCGTGCTGCGCATGCCCGACGGCAGGCAGAGGATGCTAAACTACAAGGTAAGGACCGCAAGGTCGGTAGACTGGAGAGAGCGCAGGTCAGAGGACATGCACGCCTTTAGAAAGGTGGTCATGGACTCGGTCAACCCGGAGGTGAGGAGGCACCTCGAAGAGTGTGACAACTGCGAAATGACTGTAATGCGCGCCTACAAGGAGGGCTTTGGCGGATCTGTCGCCAACCTCCGCATGGCGGCATGGGAAAAAGTGGCGGGCCTGGACATGGCGCCCGTCTTTGGACGGATTTCAAGGTGCGCCCTCGGGGACGCGGTGGAGGGCGGCCATGTGGAGGATATGGCGCGCGCCCACCTCAAGATGGTGGCCGCCGGGGAGCTCTCAAGCGCCCTCGAGTGGGCCTCTGAAGAACAAGACGACTCCTGAGAGTCTTGGCGGGGGCCCCTGCCCCCGTCTTATCATTATAACAGGCATGGCGCCGCGGCCCCCGTACACGCTGCAATGACGGATGGGCCCGATGAGATTCGAACTCATGACCTTTCGATTATCAGTCGAACGCTCCAGCCAAGCTGAGCTACGAGCCCACCGGTGGGGCGCCGGGGGGGCACTCATTTAAGTCTAATTTGGGCGGAATCGCCTGCCCGGGATCTTGTCGCGAATACCTGCAGGGGGGCGCCTTTCGTCCCTCGCTAGCGTGAACCTGGCCAGCATCGTCTGGAACTACGTGTAATTGGTCCAGCTTCTTGTAGGCCAGCATGCAGTCGGGCCTGTGGATTGCGATATCACGCACGCGCTCCGCTAGCTTCTTTCCGGTGATCCCCGGGCGCAGCAGGCCCCCCATGTCTGCACCCCCGCGCATCCACATTACGTTGACGACTACGCCGAACATGATTTGCAGCTGCGTCTTGAGGGCAGCGTGTCGTTCCAGCTGGTGTCCTGCTTGATTCACATTCTATCTTCGGCCTATTGATCTAGGCCGCGTGCCTCTTATCCGCGGCCTTCTCCCTCTTGTTCTCTTTCCCGGATGCGGCCTCGCCCCGCATGCCCCTGCTCTGATGGGGGATCTCGTGATCCATAATATGTGCAAGTTGACAAAATGCGATCCCGTGCCTGATAACCGTGGATCTGGCACCAATACGCATAATGTCTATTGATTAAATTCGTTGGATACAATGAGTTCTGTTTCCAATTTAGAATGTTATTGTTGATATGCTCTTTTCCATCTATTTACATCCGAATCTTTTAACAACATATCGTGAGTTTTGATTATTTTTTTTGTAAATGAATTATCATACCTGCCATCCATCTGATCGTGCTCTAAATCACCTTCCTTGTAACATATGCTAATAATGTCCTTTATTTTATTAAATTCTGATTTATAATTATCAGCAACATCTTCATCTGTTTCCTCCCCGTTCTTTGTTAATTCATAATATGCATTTTCTCCACTTGCATTTATGGTCACGTTTTCATTGATAAAGCCAAGTGCCGTCATTTCATCTATTGCCATCGCTAATCTGTTGCTAAAAGGACCATATAAGCTTGGCTTGAATCTGACACCGCTGATATTTTCAACATGATGATGCCACAAATATCCCAATTTCTGAATATCATTGGAATCGCTTTTTTTGTCTTTGTTGGCAAGCAATGTCATGAATACGGTGTCATGCATGTTTGGCGCTGTCGTCTCTTTAACACTCATGCTAACTATAACACTAGAGGGGCTTTAAAGATTGACATTCAATAATTTTGGTGCGGGATCCCGAAACCATGTCCGCTCCCGCGGAAGCGCGGCAAAGCGGATTTTTACCGCCTCTGCGAGCCACCTCTTCGAGGATGATCTACAGAACAAGATACGCCTGATCAACTCTAGGGCGTGCCGCCCCCAGACGGCAAGCTGGAACGGTTCTTCCGGGCCTTTGGGGATCTCTATTTTGAGGACGTGGAGGCGTTTCATGGGGCATTGCAAATAGAGTGGGATCCACCCCTCCGGACATGGCCTGCTACGGGGTCCCTGGGGGCCTTTGGGAGTAGGGCCTCCAAGGGGGTCCGGGAGGCCAATCCTATCTGGACGGGGGATGGCGATGACTGGCGGACATGATTTTCATATCGAACACAATAGGACAGATCGTGCGATAAGCATAAATGAAATTAGGTGTTGTACATATCATGGGAAAACTGGTGGCCCTGTTCCGCATCAGGACCTACATCTACACCTACATAGCAACGGTCCTGGCGGTGGTCTCGTTCTCCAACTTTATGGTCCAGCTCTTCGGCCAGACCATACCGTCTACCGTCCTGGCGTTCTTCAGGGAGGCGGGCGTGGCGGTAGTCCTCGGGGCGGTCTTTGTGTTCGTATTCCTGTGGTTCCTAAAGGCCCGGCCGCGCAACCGGCCGCAGAACTATTCCGTGGTCCCCTTTGATGTGTTCGGATCCGAATCGTCCATATCCGGGATAAGGACCGAGTTTCACACGCATGATGTGGCGTGGAGCTATATGAGGCAGTACAAGGAGGCATACCCCCTGTACAACTTTGCCCTGGTATCCGATGTGCCCGGCTCCCCCAAGAGGACCATATTTCGCTACATATAGATCCATACTTATTCCGGGGCGCCTGATGCCAACGGCGTGCAATTCTCTGTCCTAGCCGGCTCCCTTGAAAAGATGGAGTCCACGGCCAAGCGGCTCGAGCTTACCGGAATACTCGAGGAGCTCCTCCGGGAGACCCCGCATGAAGTAATAGCCCAGATAGTCTACCTGATACAGGGCAAGCTCCGCCCGGAGTTTGAAGGGATAGAGCTTGGCGTGGCTGAGAAGCTTGCAGTCCGCGCAGTCTCCAAGTCGTCGGGGATGCCGGCGGCCCGCATAGAGGCCGCCTACCGCAGGGACGGGGATCTTGGCCGCGCCGCCTCGTCCATTCTGGAACAGAAAACGCAGACTACGTTTCTTGCTGAAGAGATCACAGTCGAGCGCGTATATGATACCCTCATGAGGATAGCGCGCCTCGAGGGCGCGCGCTCGCAGGACATGAAGATGAGGCACATATCGAGCCTTCTCAACGATGCAAGCCCGCGCGACGCGTGCTATATCCTCAAGCTGATTCTCGGCACGCTCCGCCTTGGAATAGCAGAGAACACGGTAATGGATGCCTTGGCTGCCGCATTTACCGGTTCAAAGTCCAACAGGCCGGAGCTTGAAAGGGCGTACAACGTATCGAGCGACCTTGGGCGCGTGGCAGAGGCCGTCTCTTCTGGAGGCCTCGAGGCTGTGCGCGGCTTTGCCGTGGCGGTATTCAGCCCCATACGGCCCATGCTAGCCGACAGGGTCCGGAGCGAATCAGAGGCTCTCGAAAAGATGGGCGCCGGGCTTGCTGCCGAGTACAAGCTTGATGGCGAGCGCGTGCAGGTGCACCTTTCTGGCGGCCGCGTGGAGCTCTTCTCCAGGAGCCTCGAGAATATCACCGCATACTATCCGGATATTGTAGAGAGGATTCCAGGCCGCCTGAGGGCAAGGGAGGCCGTGCTGGAGGCAGAAGCCGTGGCCGTCAACGAGGAGACGGGCGAGTTTCTGCCGTTCCAGGAGCTCATGCACAGGAGGCGCAAGTACGATATCGACAAGGCGGTCATGCGGTATCCCATAACGGTCAACTTTTTCGACATACTGTACCTTGACGGGAGGGACTGCCTCGGCATTTCCTATTCCGAGAGGCGTGCTCTATTGGAGGGGGTGGTCGACGAGGATTCCTTTGCAAGGTGCGTGCCGGTATCCACCATCCCCGACGAGTCCGCGCTCGAGGATTCCCTCGAGAACAGCATCAACGCCGGCTGCGAGGGGCTCATGCTCAAGCTGCCGGATGCCCCGTACAGGGCGGGCTCGCGCGGGGGATACTGGCTCAAGCTGAAAAGGGAGTACCGAAACGAGCTTGGCGACAGCCTGGACCTTGTGATAATAGGGGCGTTTTTCGGAAAGGGGAGGAGGACCGGCAGGTACGGGACCCTGCTGCTTGCCACCTATGATGATTCGCGCGATACATTCCCTAGCATCTGCAAGGTGGGGACGGGCTTTACCGACGAGGATCTCGACCAGCTGTACCAGCTGCTCTCGCCGCGGGTGACACTCAAGAGAAACCCGCGCATAGACAGCGGCATGGAGGCAGATGTATGGTTTGACCCGGAGGTTGTAATGGAGGTGGTCGCCTCTGAGATAACGCTCAGCCCGGTTCACAAGACCGCGCTGGATTCTGTTAGAAAGGGCGCGGGGCTTGCCCTGCGGTTTCCAAAGTTTACGGGCAAGCTGAGGACGGAGAAAACGGCAGAAGACGCGTCGACCGACCAGGAGGTGATAGCCCTGTACAAGAGCCAGAAGAAGGTGGTCCCCGACGGGCAGCCCGGCGTGTAAGTGTGCGCGTTACGAAATCAACTCTAGAACAAATTCCTGATACGATGACAAGCTTGAAGAAACACTCGGGTTTAATCGGCACGAACTGCTATCTGATGGCGGCATTGGGCGGGTCAAAGAGCAAATCCTACTCTTCATCATCACTTGGCTTGTACTTGCTCACCCTTATGCCGAGCCAGGCAGGCGGGTCGGGCAATGGCTGGCTGCCTTTTAGGATAAATCCCCTCTCATCCATATCTTCGTCGTTTTGCCCCATATTGCGTGATCGATGATATATTATTTAAAATGTACCGCACGGGGATCCTCCCTGCCTCCAATCTGTGTCCCATGCTGGAAGAGATATCCAAGTCTGGCTTCCTGCACGGGAAAACCCCCAAAGCGGGATCCCTGCCTGAAATAGCACTTTGGAAGAAGACAAACTCTTACAGGTGTTCCCGGCAAGAGATATATCATATGAACGCGCTACCACATACATGGCATGCTTTTGCGGCTGCAAGGAATACGATCGCAACCCCGACGGGTTCAAGATAGCATGCATGTCGTGCGGCCACGGCCCGCAGAACCATGACGACGAGTACAGGGCGGCAGCGCGTGCAAACGAGAGCCGGAGCCAGAAAAGGGAAGTAGAGTTCTAGATTACTCGCCTATTATCTTTACAAGGACGCGCTTGGTCCTCATGCCGTCAAACTCGCCATAGAATATGCGCTCCCATGTTCCAAGATCCAGCCTGCCCCCGGTTATGGCCACCACCACCTCGCGGCCCATCACCTGCCTCTTCAGGTGCGCGTCGGCGTTGTCTTCTCCCGTATCATTGTGCTTGTACCTGCCCGTGGGCTCGTGCGGGGCAATCCCCTCGAGCCACCCCTCGTAATCCGAGTGCAGGCCCGGCTCGTCGTCGTTGATGAATACGCTGGCCGTTATATGCATGGGGTTGACGAGACAGAGCCCCTCGCTGATGCCGCTCCTCTCCACAGCCTCCTCCACCCGGGGCGTCAAATTGACAAAGCCCCTCCTTGACGGCACCTCCATATCGAGGTATTCGGTAAGCGACTTCATGGGGCGGCGGCCTGCCGCGCCCCATAAAAATTCTGGGCAGACTCGGAACTCAAGATCCTCATCACCGTTTCAGCGGGGTCTGCATTCGTCAGCGTCTGCACGCACCTGCCTGTGCGGATCCTAATTGAACATTTTCAAGAACCTTGATAAGTGGCCGCGGCGTATTGCCTGAAAATGGTTGCAATCGATACCCCCTCCTCTCTGGAGAGCTTCCGCACGTTCGTCATGGTGAGCACGTGCAAGTCGTACGCCCCGGAGAGCTACATCCGGGACCCCGAGGTCTTTGCCGAGCGCGAGGAATCGCTTGGGCCCATATACGTGGAGGCAGCCGACAAGGTCACGCTCAAAAAGATAAGGGATGTGACGTTTGTCAACGCGCTCGACGTGCTGGGAGTCATATACACGTCAAGGAGCGGCAACACCCGCCTCAAGTGGCGCCAGGTCAGGAGGGACAGCGGCAAGGTGACGGGGGAGGCCTCGTCGAACACGCTCGTCAACCTCTCCGAGGCAGGCGTGATAGACCTCAAATGGGTCGAGAACTATGTCCGGGAGAAGGCCAAAGAGTCCGGCGGCTGAGGCTGCTCTACCCGCATGATATACAGAAAGATAGACGACAGGTCTGTCTCCGTGGTCCCCCAGAATCCCGACGACCTGTTTGCCCTGAGAAGGGTGGTGCGCGCAGGCGACAGGGTGGCTGGCAGCACAACCCGCGCGATACGGAAGGAAAGGGAGTATGCCCGGCCCGACAGGGGCGAGAGGGTGCGGATCAAGATATCACTCGAGGTGGAGGCGGCCTCTCTAGACGGGATGCTCGGCCGGCTCAGGCTGGGCGGAACAATACATGAATCCAGCAGCGAGCAGGTCAAGCGCGGCTCGCACCATTCCTTGTCTGTACACGCAGGCGACGCCATATCTATAACAAAGGACTGGGGGCCCGGGGAGAGGAAGCTCCTGAGGGGGAGCGGCGGCCAGGGCTTTGTCCTGGTGGCAGTGGATACGTCCGAGTGCGGAATAGCGCGCCTGCACGGGACGCACCTTGAGATGATCACGACCCTGCGCTCGGGCTCCCCCGGCAAGCGCTACAAGACCAGCTTTAACATTGGAGGATACCTCGAGGCTGCCGCCGCCGCTGCCGGCCTGGCTGTCCGCAAGGGCGATTCTCTCATAGTGTTCGGGCCCGGCGAGACCCGCAAGAAGCTGGCAAACCTGATGCAGGGCCGGCGCCTGCCGGAACCAGCTGTAGTCGAGGGGATAGACTCTGCAGGAGAAGACGGCATCCGCTTGTTCACCCGGTCCGACGCCATGAGGGATTCCATGTCGGGCAGCAGGATGGCGCGCGTAATGGATATCATAGACTCTGTAATGCTGCTTGCCAGCAAAAAGTCTGCCAAGTTCTCCATGGGGTATGCAGAGACCAGGGCTGCCGCAGAAGCCGGCGCAATAGAATCGCTTGTATTCTCCGACGGGCTGATATCTGCAGCCGGCGAGCAGCAGGCTGTAGACTTTCTAAACAATGCACAGGCGACTGGCGCCGGCATATTTGGCGCGGATTCTACCACCGATGCGGGCCTGCGCGTCGACGGTCTCGGCGGGGTGATAGCCACCCTCAGGTTCAAGCCGTAGACTCTTCAATCCACCGCATATACTGTCTGTCCACCTCTCCCATGCCTATCTCGGCTATCTCGGGCAGATCGTACGGGTGACTACTGCCTATCTCCTGCTTTAACCGCGCCTTTCTCCCCTGGGTGGTCTTGAATATCGCAAGGTATTCCGAGCCCTCCTCTATCTTTCCCTTCCAGGAGTATACCGAGGATATCCTCGATATGTTCACGCATGCGGCCAAGCCTGACTTTACGGCCCCGCGGGCAGCCTTTGACGCTGATTTTTTGTCCGGGTATGTGGATATTACCATCGCAGCCTTTGCCACGCTACCGCACACCATAATCCAAATATGTGGCTTTCGCGGGCCGGTATATTCTAGTCCGCGCTGCAGCAGCTGCCCATCGGTATCTCCAGCCCGTGGGGGCACTTTCTGGGGTGCCCCAGCATCGTGCACAGGGCATCGGAAAACTGTGTATTCATGTGGTGCTCAACCCCGCAGACCATCTCCTCGTTTATCTCTATCTTTAGCGCGCTGTCCATCAGAACCTCGAGCAGCCTGCTGTTTCTCATCATGGTATTCCCTATTCCGCTGCCCTCTTCTGTAAGGTATACTCCAGCCTTGCTGTAATGGACTAGCTTTCTCTGGTGGAGCTTTTTTAGCATCTGGACTACGCTTGGCTGCCTGACGTTGAGCATCTTGGCTATCGATATTATCTTTACATCCTCGTTGCGCTCCTTGATGTGCCATATCGCCTTGAGGTACATCTCGACATGTTCCGCCTCGGCCGTCCCCACAAACAGCGTCTCATGGTCCGGCTCCATGCCTATACCGCCCTCGCCTCTTTTAATAAATATTCAAAGTACTCCCTGGCAAAGCCCGCCAGCCCTGCGTGGTCGGCCCATATGGCCACGGTCTCGCTCGATGGCGCCCCGCCCATTTCATGCCCGAGCAGTATCACGACGTATCTTCTGTCCGATATTATCCCGCCCCCGAAGAGGCCCTTTTTTATCTTGACAGCAGATATCCTGCCTAGCGCCTTGATGGCCTCTGCATCCATTTTATCCGATGTCAGCACTGTAATGTCGACCCCCCGATCATGCAGGTATCTCAGCTTGGGCATGGCCTGCTTTATCAGCTCTTCTCCCGCCTCGGGGACAGCCACTAACACTTCATTCCTGCACGTCTCTACCATCTCTAGAACCTTGGCCGCTATGTTTACAGTCCCGGATAGAAACCATATGTCGGGCTTTTCGCTTGTCCCGCTCTTTTCGTATAATGGGGCAAGCTCGCCTGTTATCACGCCCGAGTTTCCGGAAAACTCTGAATCTATCCTCTGCTTTGCAGTCTCGAGCCCCGTCGCCGGGGACTTTGCGGTATACCTTGTCGGCCTGGAATCATCGGAGCTAGTCCAGCCCTTTTCCTCGAGCGATCCCAATACCTCGTATATCTTCGAATAGGATACGCCAGATCTCTGGCTTATCTCCGACGCGGTCATCCCCCCCGATCTGAGCAGCTCCATGTACGCCCTGATCTCGTATCCAGTCAGGCCTATGCTGGTCAGGGCCTTGCGCGTCCTGTCTGTTATGCGCATGGGATAACCGCCGGGGATCTGTATTTAAACCCGTGAGGGATTGTGCGGATATATCGTTCCGGGGATGATCCCTGCTGTCCATTCGTGCCTGAATCCTGCCCTATACAGATTTTCCAACTTGTATGGGGTGGTAATCTATTATATACTATCTCGGACGGGACGATATAGGATGGCACTGATACAGATAACCAACCAGGCACCTAAAAATCTGGGCAAGAAATCAACGATCAGGTTTACCCAGAGCATCTGCCCCGACTGCAACATGATACTGGATGCAGAGATATTCGAGCGCGACGGCAAAGTATCGATGACAAAGACATGCCCGACACACGGGGAATGCGAGGAGCTGTATTATGGATCATACGAGTTATACCAAAAGTTCAGCACATACTGGCAGGACGGCAAGGGCGCACACGCGCCAAACGTAATGGTCGACAAGTGCGCCTGCCCCAACAACTGCGGCTTGTGTACAAACCACCTATCTCACAGCGGCCTGGCCAACATGATTGTTACTAACAGGTGCGATCTTACCTGCTGGTACTGCTTCTTTTACGTGAAAAAGGGCCTCGAGGGCGCCTACATGTACGAGCCTTCCCTGGATCAGGTGCGGGCCATGATGAAGACACTCCGCTCAGAGAGGCCTATAGCGGGCAACTCTATACAGATTACCGGAGGCGAGCCGATGCTCCGGACCGATATTACAGATATAATCAAGATAATGAAGGAAGAAGGCGTGGACCATATCCAGATGAATACAAACGGTATACGGCACGCAATGGACCCGGAAGCTGCACGCGATGTGCGCCTTGCAGGGTGCAACAACCTGTACCTCAGCTTTGACGGCGTGACTGCTAGGACCAACCCAAAGAACCACTGGGAGATCCCCCATGCGTTAGATAGCTGTCGCAAGACTGGTACTACCGTAGTATTCGTACCTACTGTGATAAAGTCAATAAACGACCACGAACTAGGCGGGATCATCCGGTATGCGCAAAAGAACCTGGATGTAGTCCACGCGGTAAACTTCCAGCCTGTATCGTTGACAGGAAGAATGGGCAAGCAAGAGCGCGAAAAGTTCAGGATTACCATCCCGGATTGCATCCAGAGGATCGAAGAGCAGACCAACGGCGAGGTGACTATCGACGACTGGTTCCCCGTGCCGAGCTGCATGCCCCTTACCAACGTGATAGAGGCATTCTCCAGCAAGCCGAAATACGAATTATCAATACACTTTGCATGCGGTGCCGGCACGTACATATTCGAGGATGCCGAGACCAAAAAGTTCGTCCCCCTGACCAAATTCTGCGACATACAGGGCATGCTGGAGCTCTTCGAGGACAAGTCCGAAGAGATCCGCTCCGGCAAGAACAAGTACTTTACAATGTTAGAAGTGGTCCGAAAGCTAAAGAGCTTTGTAGATGCGAAAAAGCAGCCGGCCGGCCTTGATCTCGCAAAGATGTTCGGGAATATCCTGATGAAGAGATCATTTGGATCTGTCGGCTCTTGGCACGTAAAGGGATTATTCTTGGGCATGATGCACTTCCAGGACAAGTACAACGAGGACCTGGAGAGGCTCCAGAGATGCGACATACACTATCTTACTCCCGACCTGAGGGTCATACCATTCTGTGCATTCAATGTGATACCCGAATGGTACCGCGACAGGATCCAGAAGAAATACTCTACCACTGTCGAAGAGTGGGAGGAGCGCGAGGGCGTAAAGCTCGAGGACGGCCTGTACCGCGGGCTGATGAGGCGCGGCGCCGGAGACGAGCTGGCCGCCGGCTGTGCAAAGAGCGAGATGTATCACGAAGCCGCACAGGCTACCATGTGAGCAGGCCGCACCCTTAATCTAATATTCACAATCTTCCAGAACCTGTCCTGCTGCAAGACTGCGTTTTCGTGTACCTTGGCGATTGCCGCCAAATTCTAGCGTAACGCGGGAATGTCCCGCGGTTTTATGTACGTCCGGGGCGCAATGCACTTGCAAATGTCGGGCGGCATTATAGTCACTGTGGGGTGGCAAACTAGAAGGCCGAAAACAGCCTTGTACTGTGGAAAAGATCGGACAGGGGGCTCGCCATTATGCCCCGGCACCCTTCCTGCCTGTATTACCACTCGTGAAAAGTCAGGCAGATGCGTCGCGGAAATAGCCTGAATTTGCGTCATGGGCACTGGCAGACATGATGACTGCCGCGATCGCGCATACTATTATGATTCCATTCGTACTCATCGTTCTCAACCGGTGATGATGATATTTAAACCGGGCAGACCCGTTCTGTTTGGACCCAGTCCACGGCCCGTGTCTCAATGCCGCGGAGCCGGCGTTCCTGGCAACTCTTCGACCACCGTTGGTCCGCGCCCGGTGTAGTCGCCTATGGGGGATGCCCCACAATCATTTATCGGCGCCGGAGGCATAGACGGTGGTGATGTACCTGCGTATGTTGGACAGCTACCCTGTAGCAGGCTACTTTCTCCTGCATAGCTCGACGGCCCATACGTGGGAACATTCGTTGAACTTTTTGTAGACCGGGCAGGCACAGCGGAGGTCATCTTCGTCAATGATGTACTTTTTCTCTTTGTCAACGACCTGATATTTGTCGAATTTTTTGCGGACATGGTTCCCGACCAGCAAGTCTTGGGCTCGTTTCACCATGCTATCGTGCACATCATACGACTTGGACCGACTCTTGCGGGTTTCTTTGGCAGGACGTGCCCTGGTCTTCTGGCCATTTTCACTGTATGCATCGAGGCTGGCTGGATCCGCCTTGGGCTTCCAGTTCTTGGGCTCAAACTCCTTTGGCAGGGTCTTGATTATGCGGTCAGATTCAAGGCCCACGTAGACGGCCCGTTCGATAACGGCTACGATATCTGTGCCCGTACAGGGGTCATTGAAATTGCCACTTTTATCTTTAGGTATCTTCTTATTTTTTTCAAATCTCTCCGCTATCCATTCCACAGGCGTTCTACCATTGACCGTATAACTGGATATTGGCACTCCATTGAATAACTCATGGCCGTCTACACGTATGATTGATTTGTCAGCCTCATTCTTACCGCCAAACGTGATCTTGATAAAGCCCTTGGGGTGGAATGCTGGTTTGCCTAAGCTGTATCTTTTGCCCGTATCAAAATTCAGATGTATGTTGGCGAGTTCTCGGCCAGCCCTCTGGAACCGCTCAAACTCTGGTGCCATTGGAATTCCGGGCAGATCACGAATAAGATTATTTCTAAAATAGTTCCTGTATCTTGGATGATGGAGAATGGCATACACGTAATAGAATATATCATCTTTGGATATGTTGTTATTTCTGTAATGTTCACGATACTCTTTTACGATAGAGTCCGTTATGTTGTTTTTTTTTACCCCATCATTGTATGTATAGAGTGGAAAGCATTGTCCATTTTGGATTATTTGCAAATCCGGGGTTATACAAGTAATAAATGTGGAAAATGGCTTACTAACATGATATGGTACAATTATTGCTGGATTAACCGTATCGTTATTTGAATAAAAATCGTCAATTTTATATCTGGCAGTTACCAATATGTCGTCAAAGTATAATTGTTGTTTGAAAAACGGCCTGTATAACGAGGTTCGTATTTTCTTTGCGTCAAATATCATTTTCTTACCCTGCTTTGACAATCTCTCCAATTTTCCATCTAAATCACTACTCCAGCTACCTCTTTTTGGATTGGGTTTGTCGGGTTTTGTAGGTCCTTCCTCATTACAATATTTGATATGTACCTTGATATTCTTGGCAAGCTCTTTATCAGATGAATTATAAACCCAAGCGTCACGATGTGTTGCTATCCCCAGAGAATACTTACTAAAGATGGTATGGGCGTTTGCGCCTTTCTTTGCCTCCTTGCTACCCATTGGCACGTATGGATTGTTTATTGGTAGGTTTATCCAGTTCTCTTTGCCATCGGGCTCGATGACCTTCCAGTCGCCTACCCCTTCAATGGATTTTTTCACATATAGTGATTTTATTTTTTGAAGTATGTCAAGCTTTGAATCCCTGTCGTGTGAGTCACCAATGTCTCGTTTAATAACTGGAATTTGAATAATTTGTATGAGGGTGGTGGGGGCATGACTACAGTCGAGATAAAGACCATACAGACCTTTGATGACGTGTTAGACTATATCGATAAGACATCAAAAAGCACCACCGTAAAGGGGGCCAAATTTGAGAAACTAACCAGAGAATTCCTGCTCAAGGACAGGCAGTTCGCCAAGAGGTTCAAGGAGGTGCATATGTGGAACAAGTGGCCGGATAGGAAAGATGACCGCCTAACAGGTATCGACCTCATGGCAGTAGAGCATAACGGAGAGTGGTGTGCCATACAATGCAAGTTTTATGACAAGGACAAGAGCAGCACCGTTGATGATAGTGATGTGAGCAAGTTTCTATCCAAGGCTACTAGCCTGGAAAAAAAACACAAGAGAACCGTCAACACGCTGTTCGCATATACGACCCATAGGATAACCCGGGAGGCTGAATCCAAGCTGAAATACCATAAGTGCTATCTCATGGGGCGAGACGTATTCAGGTCAAGCTCAATAGACTGGTCGATGTATCCCAAGTGGCACGTAAAGCCGGTCAAGGAGCTGTACCCGCACCAGCTAGGTGCCATGGATAATGTGATGGATGGATTCAAGAGGAGCAATCGGGGCAAGATGATAATGGCATGTGGTACCGGTAAGACACTCACATCACTCCGTATAGCCGAGAAAATAGTGGGTAATGGATATGCATTATATCTTGTGCCCTCTATATCGCTGATACGGCAGACCATCAGAGAGTGGTCCGAGAATGCCAAGATGGGACACCACTATTGTGTGGTGTGTTCTGACAAGAGTTCAGGTGACGAAGGAAGTGTCATCGAGGTGCCATTTCCGCCCACGACCGACAAGGATGAGATAAAGAAGATAATGTACGAAAAGCCTCTAAAATCCATGTGTGTGGTGTTCTCCACGTACCAGTCGATAGAACAGGTTTCCAAGGCAATGGAAGGCAAAAAATTTGACCTCATACTTTGTGACGAGGCACACCGTACCACTGGGATAGAGGGGAATGAGAAGGATTCTCCTTTCATAATGGCCCACAAGGATGAACATGTACAAAGCGCAAAGCGTCTGTACATGACCGCCACAGAGAGGATCTATGGGGAAAAAATACGGAGTGAGAAAGACGTCTTTTCAATGGATGATGAGGAGTCGTACGGACCTCTTTTCCATGAGTTCACGTTTGGCGAGGCTGTGGCAAAGGGACTTCTTACCGAATACAAGATACGCGTCCCCATACTGCGCGAGGAGGAGCTGGCGGACGGTGAAGATAACGCGATAGATGAAGAGGGTAGACTAGATGAGAGAATACTCTTTGGTTCGGTATGGAAGGGACTCAATTATGACAACGAGCGGCAGAAAAAAATGCTCCAGCGTGTCATCGCATTTACCGACAGGATAAAGGCATCACAGGAGTTTGCCGGCAAATACAAGGAGGATGACAGGACCCAGGACGAGGACGACAAGGAGATAATAGACAGGACCGTCGACAGGAGTTTTAACAGAACTGTATCGAGACTGCCAAAACTCCGTAATCTGGCGAAGAAGGGAAAGTTCAACGGGGTACAGGTGCGCCATATAGATGGCACCATGAGATCTGGCGTGCGGGCAGCCAAATTGGACTGGCTGGGGGACAGCGGGTCCGATCCGGAGACGTGTAGAATACTATCCAATGCCAAGTGTCTCTCGGAAGGGGTAGACGTGCCCAACTTGGACGGGATAATATTCCTCAAACCTCGCAAGTCCAAGGTTGACGTGATACAGAGTGTCGGACGGGTCATGCGAAGGGCCGGAGACGAGAAGGAATACGGCTACATCATACTGCCAATAATATTAAGAAGAGACATGACACTCGCACAATCGATGGAGGACGAGGCCAAGTGGAAGACCGTCTGGCAGGTGATCAAGGCCCTACAGTCCCACGACAAGAACCTGGTGGCAGAAATAAACCGTCTGGCCGTGGATGGCAACGGTGAGACTCCAGAGGGACCGGACGGCCTGCTTCCCGGATGTGTGGAGATAATTTACAAGGGGGACAGGGGCGAGGGCATGACCCCCGTGCTCGCACGGACGGTCGCCACCAAGCTCATCGAGGTCAACAGCCATCGACAATATTTTGAGCTCAAGGCCCGGAAGCTCGGCAAGACAGCAAAGGGCATGGCCGAGGTAATCCAAAGGGCCTATGATAGGGGGAACAAAAATGTGGTCGGAACGGTGGATGAGCTGTGTCTGGATCTCAAAAAAGTGGTCAATGATTCGGTGGATGAAAAGGAGACCGTCAAAGTGCTAGCACAGCACAAGGCTCTCTCCGAGGTGTTTAACGTCCTGTTCGCAGAGGAGTTCCGATCATCAAATCCGGTAGCGTCTGCCTTGGATGCAGCCATGAGAAAGATAGGTTTGACATACGAGCTCGAGGACTTCGAGAGATTCTACAAGGAAACCCGAAATGAGATGTCCAATTTCAGAACTGTAAAGGGCAAACAGGAGTTAATTAAGAAGATATACGGGAGTTTTCTAGAGGGGTTCGATCCTGACAACCAGAGCAGGAACGGCATAGTGTATACACCTGACGAGGTTATTGACTTCATCATACACAGCGTACAGGATGTCCTAAAACACCACTTCAAGTCGAGTCTGACAGACACGTCAGTCAAGGTGTTTGACCCATTTACCGGAACTGGGGCGTTTGTAACACATCTCCTCGAATCGGGCCTCATAGGCAAGGAGAAATTGTACCGCAAGTACAAGCATGACATCTGGGTCAACGAGCTCTCATTGCTGGCGTACTATGTTGCTTCCGTGAATATAGAGTCTACATATGCCTCGATAAGGAACGGTGGACATGTGTCATTTGAAAGCATCAATTATACGGATACTCTGACGCACCATCCTACGCAGAGGGTGGACAAATCCAAGCGTGGAAAGATAATCAAGCTCGCCGGCAAGATGGAGGAGATAAATGAAAATATACAGAAAATAAATATGCAGCATATACATGTGATAATGGGGAATCCTCCATATTCATTTGCAAACGAAAATGCAAAATATCCATTAATTGATGCTAGAATAAAGGATACGTATGCAATGGAATTCAAGAGAAAATACCCGGAAGGTGGAAACATCAACTCGCTGTTTGATTCTTACATTCGTTCAATTCGCTGGGCCAGTGACCGTATAGGAAATGCAGGCGTGATAGCATTTGTCACCAATGCGGGATTTCTACGAAATAGTAGTGCAGCTGGACTTCGTGTATGTCTAAAAAAAGAGTTCAATGAGGTATGGTGTTTTGATCTGCGGGGAAGGCAGGTGGGTGTTCAGGGTAAAGAATCTGACGAAGAGGGTGGTAAAATATTCGGTTCTGGCTCTCGTACCCCCGTGGTTATAACCATTCTGGTCAGGAACCCAAAGCTTGACAAAAAGGACCAGGACGGCAACCGGGCCCGAAATGCTACAGTGTATTATCGAGACTATAATGACATAATTGTGGTACTGGACCCCCTCACCTTAACCAGTTCGTGCAAGGCCTGCCATGGAAGGGTCATACCTGCATGAATAGAGCAAATACCGCCTCCAGAGGTAAAAAGCCAAGACGGCCGCAGGCATACCTGTTGTTCCTACGGGCGGAGATGTCTCAGCCCTCATGCAAGGTCCGGGACCAATGTCGTTTTTGACGGGCACCGACCATGACTATTCCCCATTCGCCCTCAGCTCCCGGGATCCCTCTAGACTAGAGAAAAGCAGTCCAAAGGGTCTGGTCGATCTTGATACTGGGCAGGGGCACACGGGGACCAGTGTGTAGGGTGGTCCAGAGGGCCAGATTTGGGAGATCTGATTCCATATCTGCAGTAATGAGCGCCACTAACCAACGGGCCTAGAAGTCGGATTAACTTGCCAGGGCCGTAAATGCTTCCTGAATTGATCAGGCCCTGCATTCAAACCTACAGGGGATTCCAGTCTGATCGCCCGGACTGGGGATAGAGTCCCCCGGTAAAGCCCGTGCCTGAAACCTGTATACCCACGCGTAAAATCCGCACATTACAGATTTTCCAACTTGTATGGGGTGGTAATGTATTATATACTATCTCGGACGGGACGATATAGGATGGCTCTGATACAGATAACCAACCAGGCACCAAAGAATCTGGGCAAAAAGTCCACGATCAGGTTTACCCAGAGCATCTGCCCCGACTGTAACATGATCCTCGACGCAGAGATATTCGAGCGCGACGGCAAGGTATCCATGACAAAGACATGCCCCACTCACGGCGAGTGCGAGGAGCTGTATTATGGATCATACGAATTATATCAAAAGTTCAGTACCTACTGGCAGGACGGCAAGGGCGCACACGCACCAAACGTAATGGTAGACAAGTGTGCCTGCCCCAACAACTGCGGGTTATGCACAAACCACCTTTCCCACAGCGGCCTTGCCAACATGATAGTGACTAACAGATGCGATCTTACCTGCTGGTACTGTTTCTTTTACGTAAAGAAAGGCCTCGAGGGCGCCTACATGTACGAGCCTTCCCTAGATCAAGTAAGGGCCATGATGAAGACCCTCCGTTCAGAGAGGCCTATCGCCGGCAACTCTATACAGATTACAGGCGGCGAGCCGATGCTTCGCACCGATATTACCGATATAATCAAGATAATGAAGGAAGAAGGCGTAGACCATATCCAGATGAATACAAACGGTATACGGCACGCAATGGATCCGGAAGCGGCACGCGATGTGCGCCTTGCAGGGTGCAACAATCTGTACCTCAGCTTTGACGGTGTGACCGCACGGACCAACCCAAAGAACCACTGGGAGATCCCCCATGCATTGGACAGCTGTCGCAAGACGGGGACGACAGTAGTATTCGTACCGACCGTAATAAAATCGATAAACGACCACGAACTCGGCGGAATTATCCGATATGCACAAAAGAACCTGGATGTAGTCCACGCGGTCAACTTCCAGCCCGTATCCCTGACAGGAAGAATGGGCAAGCAAGAGCGCGAAAAGTTCAGGATTACCATCCCCGACTGTATACAGAGGATCGAAGAGCAGACCAACGGTGAAGTGACTATCGACGACTGGTTCCCAGTACCGAGCTGCATGCCCCTTACCAACGTGATAGAGGCATTCTCCAGCAAGCCGAAATACGAGCTGTCAATACACTTTGCATGCGGTGCTGGCACGTACATCTTCGAGGATGCCGAGACCAAAAAGTTCGTCCCCCTGACCAAATTCTGTGACATACAGGGCATGCTGGAGCTATTCGAGGACAAGTCCGAAGAGATCCGCTCCGGCAAGAACAAGTACTTTACAATGTTAGAAGTCGTCAGAAAGCTAAAGAGCTTTGTAGATGCGAAAAAGCAGCCAGCCGGCCTCGATCTCGCAAAGATGTTCGGGAATATCCTGATGAAGAGATCATTTGGCTCTGTCGGCTCATGGCACGTAAAGGGATTATTCTTGGGCATGATGCATTTTCAGGACAAGTACAATGAGGATCTAGAGAGGCTCCAGAGATGCGACATACACTATCTTACGCCCGACCTGAGGGTCATACCATTCTGTGCATTCAATGTGATACCCGAATGGTACCGCGACAGGATCCAGAAGAAATACTCTACCACTGTCGAAGAGTGGGAGGAGCGCGAGGGCGTAAAGCTCGAGGACGGTCTTTACCGCGGGCTGATGAGGCGCGGCGCCGGCGACGAGCTGGCCGCCGGCTGTGCAAAGAGCGAGATGTATCACGAAGCCGCACAGGCAACCATGTGACCGACACATCTAGTCCGACATTTACAATCATTCATCTTCCAGGCGGCCCACGCGGCAATTAGGCTTTTTACCGGCGCGGCCCTGTGAGTGTCTCATTCTACTTGCTTGGGGCACATTATTGGACATGTTCGTTTCAGGAGGATCTGTACGATTTACTAACTAGCCAGGAAGGTAGAGAACATCATACAGGAGATACTGAGCAAGATGTTGGCCTACAACCGGTTTGTGGTCATGCGCACGTGACGTATAAGGGAAATGATATTACACTGACCGTTTAGGCTAGTTATGCAACAATCTCCTTTGTTTGCATAATTTCTTAGAAACAAGAAATAGTTCTGGCGAGGAATCAATGTTGCTACTTTGACAGAGAGGGCATAATAGTGTCATATTATCACATCATCTCCATCAGTAGGTAAACTAATTGTCTTGTGACACTTATGACAACTTAACGTATTGCGGCTCGCTACTTCACCTGTGTGTGTTAGACCACATTCATTACAACACATATAACAGAGATAATCATCTTTAGGTAAAGTTACCGGCTCTTTGGTTATCGTTACAGCCCATGTAGCAGAATCGCATATTTTATTAGTATCAAATTCTTTGAAATCAGATATTTGCGATACAAAACCATCAATTTTGAAATAAGGGGTTGATGTATTATCATGTACAAACCATGATTTTCTAGTGTTATCCATTAAATCAGACAACTTGCGATAAGTTGATAATGTTATATTTGCATCAAATTTAATAGTATTCTGATTTTCACGTTTTGCATTAATAATGGGTATGAACCAAGCAACTGGTGGTCCAAACTGATATGTTATCAATTCAAGAACTTTATTGGTGGACATTTATTCTCACATTGAACTCCTATACGTTATCTAAAATTACTAGTATTTAGACTGTTCTATATAATGTAGGTCAGGTAAATCTTATTGTTGATTAGTTAGTAGGCTAAATCACTCTTATAGGCGTGTCAGCTTGTCATTACCGACACTGTTTAATCTGGTTGTATGAGATAAGGTATGAGGCTCCTACCATCCTTGCACGGCACCGGTGAGTACTATAGATACCCGACCATGTGTATAAACGACCATAATGACTTCAAAACACTGGGCAAGGACAATTCCGCCACGAAGCGTGCCAGCAAGTCAAGATGGTGCCCCCGGGAAGCCGGTCCGCCCAAGCTCCCCGGAAGGGTCAAATTCGGAATATTTGTGAGATTAGCTGGTTGTAGCTGGCGCTCTAGAATAAACCACTTCTTAACGGAAGCTAGGCTAGATCAATTCAAGTTAAGAGCCCTGATATTCGCATTCATCTTGGTATATTCCACAGTAACCCGTACTGCCAGTCTTTAGCTATTCTAAAACGCAGGCGCTAGTGCAAGACTTGCTGTTTTCTGCCGGCCGCGGCCCTCTTGGATACGCGCGCCTTGACGCGGCGCGCCGGCCTCTTGCCGCTCACGCTTATCCCGCTCTCTATCTCGTCAAAGTGGGTTATCCTCAGCCCCATGCTGCGAAACCACGATCTTACCTCCCTGGGCGTGTGCCTGAATGCATGCTCTGGAAAGTACCAGTCAAAGTTTGTGGCCACGCTCTGCTCGAATGGAACACTCCCAGACCACCAGCATTTTAGAAAGTTCCAGTATACGAGACGCTGCACGTCGTACGACCCCTTTTTTATCCCCAGGACAGGTATGTCCCGCGGTATCCTGACCTTTTGGCGGATTGCAGAGAGGCTGCGGCCAAGCTCCGCCATCTCTTTGGAGAAGGCGGCGCACTGTCCCTCGGTCATCTTTGTAGTGCGGGCCCTGATATAGTCGTCCCCCATCTCGCGTATCGGGGCCTTTACCTTGTACACGTACATGGAGAACTGCCCCCCGGGTGCCAGCAGCCTGGCAAGCCTGGCCGCTGACTTGCGCGTATCCCGTGTATGGTGCAGGACCTGGTCTGAGAGTATAAAGTCAAAGAGCCCCCCCCCCCCAAAGGGCGGACTCTCTATGCTGGCCTGGATAAAGTGTATGTTGGGCTCGCCCCCGAACTTTTTGTATGCAAAGTCGACACTAGAGCTTACATCCATGGCGAATACCTGCGAGCGGGGGTTCGACGAGAGCAGCTTTGCGCTGTTGCCCGCCCCTGTGCCCGCATCAAGTATCGTTCCCCGTGTGCGGAGAAACCTGTCCAGCCCTGCCCTGCTCTTCCAGCCAAAGCGCCTGATCAGCCAGTCCGCCTGCATGGCCGCCCACTCTTTCGTGTGGTATGTTTTGTAATACCTCGACCACTTTGACGAAAACGACCTGCCGGTCTTGACTGCAGTGCCCGACATGCCGGATACCAACCTCGGTATGCCCCCTGTTATGCGGAACCTGTGCCCGCGGGAACAGGTGAGGCTGCCTGATAATATCTCGCCGTTTTTTGTGGCGCTCGGCTTTGCCTTCAGCGCTGATGCGCAGCGCGGGCATGAGATGTATCCTGCAAGCTCGGGCTTCAACGGTGCGGCAGGCGCGGCAGCGGCAATAAATACCAAGGGCGTGCAGCCACGCCGCCTCACACACCTATCGTCTCATTTGCGCCCGTCTCTTTGGTGACAAATATCCTGTACCATATTTCAAGCGCCAAAAGCCCCAGCATCTTGTTGATGTACCGGATGTCCGGCTCGGGCCTGTGCAGGTGCTTGGCTATCCACTCTCTATTTATCCACCCGTCGCGGACTGCCCTGGAATCCTCCAGATACTGCCCGCACAGTTCCCGCCCGTGGGATCCCCACAGGCCTTTTGTATCCACCGAAAAGCCCTGCTTGCCGGGCACGACAAGCCCGGGCCCTCCGCGCTCCTCGAGCAGCCTCCTGAGCGGCAGCTTCCCTACTCCGGTCTTTTGGTCGTACTTTGACCCGTTGGACAAGTGGGTTGCATACTCGACAAGCTCGTCGGCGAGTATCGGCGTGACCGACTGCAGCCCAAAGTGACCGTTAAATGCCGCATTGAGGGGCCGCCAGTTGCAGGGAAGCTTGCCGTTGATATCGGCAAGAAAGACCTGGTCTAGCGGTGCGAGCCGGTTCTCAAAATAGGGCACAATCCCCGAGTATATTGCATCCCATCCGAACCGCGCCTTCTGCCCGAATAGCTCTATCTGGTCTGGGACCCAGTCCCTCTGGTGGCAGTCCATGTAGAGCTCCGCCCTTTCCCGGGGGCTCATGGATGGACTGTATCCTGCGAGAAACTTGGAGTATCGGAAGGTGTACCCACCAAAGAGCTCGTCACCTCCGTCCCCTGATACCACCGTGGGGGAGAACCTGCGGGCCTCTCTTGCCACGTGATACCAGTGGTTGTCCCAAAACGGCAGGCCCGTGATCCCTATGGCCTTTGGCAGGTCGCCAAGATAGTCGTCGGCCTCTATCACGTGGTGGTCGGCATCAAAGAGCTCTGCAGTTCTAGACGCCACGCCGGTCTCATCCGCACTGTCGGCAAACCTCACGGATACCGCATCTATCTTGGCGTCGGGCATGGCGGCACGCAGCATGACCAGCGCCAGCGTAGAATCTACTCCCCCGCTGAGCGCCACACATGCACTCTTAAGATCCAGGCCCTTGATGTGGCGGATTATGAGATCCCCGATGACCTCCGTGCTGTCTCCCGGCTCAAAGTCTGCAGCAGAAAAAGCCCGGCCCTGCCTGAGCGCGGTCCAGTATCTTAACGTGAGTATCTCCCTGATTGCCCTGGGGCGGCTCTCCTCATCCATGGTCATGCCCATTGTACACCATCCGTATATTCGCACCGGGCCCCTGCCGGCAAGACTTTAAGACAGGCATCAGGTGGGCGGCCGCATGAAATATGCCGTTACCGGCGGGGCCGGCTTCATAGGGGGCCACATAGCGCGGCACCTGCTGGACCGGGGCCACAGCGTAACGGTAATCGACAGCAATGATGCCGTGGACCTGGAGGGAAGGGTGGAGCTGCACCGTGCCGACATACGTGATGCCGCGGCTCTCCGGCGCGCACTAGACGGAACAGACGGCGTCTTCCACCAGGCCGCACTTGTCTCTGTACAGGAGTCATTCTCCAACCAGGAGCTGTACCACCAGGTAAACGTAAACGGAACGGAGAACGTGCTTGCCGCTTCTCTGGATCTTGGCATAAAGACAGTATGGGCCAGCAGCTCGAGCATCTACGGCGACGCCACATCTCTTCCCATAGGGGAGGATTCCGTGAGGGACCCCGTTACACCCTACGGCGAGACCAAGGCGCAGGGAGAAGTGCTCGCGGACAAGTATGCCTCGATGGGGGCCCGCATAGTCTCACTGCGCTACTTTAACGTGTACGGAAGGGGCCAGAGCGCCGCATATGCCGGGGTGATAACGGGGTTTTACAACAGGATAGAATCCGGCAAGCCTCCGGTAATCTTTGGCGACGGCTCGCACACGCGCGACTATGTCCACGTGGAAGACGTGGCCCGGGCGAACCTGATGGCCATGGAGAGCCCCGCGGATTCATGCTCCATCAACATAGGCACGGGCATAGAGACATCCGTGCTCGAGCTTGCCCGCATGATGATCAAACTGTCAGGTGCGGATCTTGAGCCGGAGTTTGCGGACCCTCCCGGGGATGAAGTCGCCTTTAGCAGGGCGGATACGGCGCTCGCCCGGCAGCTCATAGGCTGGTCTCACTCTATAGAACTCGAGGAGGGACTGCGGAAATCACACTTTGGCTCTACGAGATCGCGGTAGAACCTGATGTATTTTGGCAGCACCTCCTTCCACGTGTATTCGCGCGCCGACTCACGGCCTGCCCGGGCCAGCTTGGCGGCCCACTTGGAGTCATCGAGCACGTCGTTTACCGCATTCAGCAGGGCGCCCGGGTCCTCGGGCGGCACCAGCACCCCGTTCTCGCCGTCAATCACCATTTCTGGCACCCCGCCCACGCTGGCCGCCACAACGGGCACCCCCAGATAGAACGCCTCCTTTATCACCTGCGGGCTGCTCTCCATCCTCGAGGGGAGCACCAGCAGCTCTGATTCTGCGAGCTTTTGCATGGCCTCGGCCCACGGCATGCCAGTGCAGTAGACGGCGGTGCCGCGGATATTGCCCTCTATTCCCCGCAGTATGTCTATTCCCTTTTCATAGCTGTCGCGCCCTACATATGCGACCTGTCCGGGCACCTTCTCGGGCCTGCCTATCTTTTCAAGCTGTATAGTGTCCAGCGGATTGGGCAGCACCTCAAAGCTCGCACCGGATGCCGCGTACGATTCCTGGACTGCCCTGGAATCCGTGACAAGCCCGTCGGCCCACCGGAATGCCAGGGACTCGGCAGCACCTGCCGCGCGCGCGGCAGCCCCCGCATGCAGCGCCCCCACCTGTCTGGCGTACTCGCCGTGTACCGAAAGTACCCTGACGATACCCCTTGCACACCTCATGGCGGGGGCCGAGGGCACGTTGAACGCGTGCACTATGCCGTATTGTTTACGCCGGAACAGCGCCGTTATGGCACTCGACAGGGCAAAGCTGGGGTTCCTCAGGCCGGCTGCGTTCAGGTGGGGCGCGTGCAGCAGGTCCACTTCGATGTTGATTCCGCGGAGCCCTGCGGCGAGTCTTGCCGCATGGCCGCCGATCCCGCCAGTATACCTTGGTGCTATGAAGAGGAACTTCATGAGCGGGCCGCCTGGCCCCGGCGGGCGCTTGCGCGGGGGCGCCGCCCCGCCAGCTCCGCGTATATCTCGGCCTCCCTACTGGCGGTGCGCCCTATGTCAAAGGCCGCGGCCTTGTCCCGGGATTTCCCCGCGTATTTTTTCCGGAGGCCCTTGTCGGAGAGCAGCATGTTGATTCCTGCCGCAAACGAGGCCGGATCGTCCGCATGTACTGCCGCGTCTTCGAACCCGTCAAACTCCTCGGCGGCTGGCCGCGGCACAACCAGCGGGAGGCCGGAGGCCATCGCCTCCATGACCGGAATCGGCACGTTCTCGACCCGGGGGTTGTACGCCAGTGCAAAGACGTCGGCAGACCTGTAATAGTCGTGTATTGAACTGTGTGGGACGTTCTGCTTGAAGATCACCCTCTTGGAGATGCCAATCTTTTCAGCAAGCCCGCGCAGCTCCCCGTGCAGTTCGCCGTCGCCTATTATGAGCAGGTGGGCGTCTACATCCTTCATGGCGTTGATCAGGGTGCCGTGTCCTTTGACGGCGGTCAGCCTGCCTACAGAAAGTACAAGCGGCCTTGGAAGTGAGTCCATTGTAGAACCGCCCCCGAACCTTGCCAGGTCGACCCCCCCGTATATGATCTCGGGATTCTTTCCCGTGTGCCTCTTTACGTATGGTATAATCGTGCTATATCTTGCGGTTACCTTGTCTGCCTGCTTGAGTACGAAGGGCTCGACGAACATCCCTGTATACTTGAGCACCAGAAGCCTGCCCAGACTGCGTCCCCCTCCCCGATCCCTGTTCCCGTCCGGCTGTGTGTGCAAGGATACCCAGAACGGTATTCCCAATTCGCGGGCGCATCTTGCAGCAATGTATCCTCCGTAGAATGGGTTGTAGGCGCGTATCACGTCTGGCTGCGCATTTCTTGCAATCTCTACTGCCTTGCGGGTTCTGCTGCGGAGGTTTAACGCATTGATCCTCCCTATGGGGTGTATCCTTACGCGGGCCCTGCCGCAGAGAATTTGTACCTCGGAGGGGGCCAAATCCTCCCATGCCGGAACCAGAAAATCGATTTCGTCAAAAAAATCCCCCGGATTGTAGTAGCCTGGTATGACGTATCCCTTCTTTTGATGTGTGTACAGCGGCCCGTTTGGGAATATGCATGCCCTCAATGCAGCCGGGTTTGCGCAGGGGGCCAAATAAAGGCAGGGCCGGGCCGCCCATGCAATTCCGTGCCGGGTGCCTGCGGGGGCTGGAACCCGCGGCCAGCTCCCGCACACTTTTCATATACGGCGCTGCAGCCGATCCAATACATGGCAGCTCCCCATCCGCCGGCTTCTAGCCGCGCCAATAGGCCTCTGGAGCGTATGCGGACCGGTGGTATCTAGACATGTCTGATGTCAGGGTGACATACTCGGGCCTGATCTCGCTTGCACTCGGCCTGCTCTCCGCGCTGACGGGACTCATTTTTGTGTTGATTATGACCCGGAGCATCTCAGAAGCTGACCTGAGTGCATGGACTCTGATAGGGGGCCTCTTCACGTACGTGCTTATAATTGAGCCAGTGATCTCTTACTGGAACATAAGGCAGGTGGCCCGGGGGGGAGATTCGGGGAGGACCGCGGTGCTCTCAGGCGGCCTCTTTGCTTCCGTGGGCACGGTGGGGTTTGTAATTATGGCCTACTTTGTATTCGTGGGCTCGGACACGGATCCGGAGATCATCCTGTACGCGGCTGCGTTGATTCCACTGCAGTTTCTAAACTCTACACTGGCCTCGGTGGCTCTGGGCTGGAGGCCGCACATGGCAAGCTACGGCCTCGTAATACTGGACCTGGTAAAGATACCCACTGCGCTGCTCTTGGTGTACCAACTGGACTGGGGCATCACAGGGGTGATAGTCTCGCTGGCTATCTCGTACCTGGTGGTAGACGTGGTGCTGGCGTACCTTGTAAGGGAGAAGCTCCGGGGTAAATTCTCTGTAGCATACCTGCGGTCCTGGGCCCGCCTTTCGTGGCTGCCGCTCTTTGAACGCTTTCCGACGATGGTCATGCTGGAAGTGGTCATCTTCTCGGCCATTACGGGAGGGGCCGCTGGACTGGCTCACTGGACCGTCGCACTTACCTCCTCGTCTATAGCGCAGCATGCCAGCAGACTCGTACAGTCCCTGCACGCCAAGCTGCTCGGCGGCGGCTCCAGGGAATATCTGCAGGAGAGTCTCGCGCTACTGCTGTACTTTGCCCTGCCGTTCATGGCGGTGTCCATCGTGTTTGCCGAGCCGATAGTGCATGCACTCAACCCCGTGTATGCCGGAGCCGTGCCGGCGGCCCGAATGCTTGCCGTGGTGGCCCTGCTGGCCAATCTGGACGCACTCTTCATCAACGCACTGCGGGGCATAGAGAAGGTTGACATGTCTACGGATACCTCGTTTCGCAGGTACCTGCGGAGCGACCTGTTCCGCCTGCCCAAGATGATGCTGGCTCACAAGTTTGTATATTGGGCAGTACTGGCGGCCGGACTGGCGCTGCTCACGGGCGTGGTGCAGGACAGAGTAGACCTCGTGGTGGCCTGGTCGGTGATAGCGCTGATCACACACGTCCCGTTTACGGCCTATTTTGTGCTGCTTGCCCGGCGTAGGTTCGCCCCCCGGGTGGATGCGGTGCGCATAACAAAGTATGCCGGCGCCACCGCCATCGTGTACGCGCCTGCATTTCTTGCAATACCGCACGTACTGGAATACGACGGGCCGCTCCTGGTCCTCCTGCCGGCGCTGCTCGGGCTGGTCGCGCTGACGTTTGCCGCATACGTGCTTGTAACCTACGCCGTGGATGCGCACACCCGCCGCCTCGTGGGCGCGGTGCTAGGCGAGGTGCTGAGCCGTACGCGGGGCGGGGCGCGCCCCTGAGCTCCCCCGCTACGGGCCGACGGGGTGCCTCATCATCACATGGAACGTTCCTGGAATGGATCCGTCATGTATCATGCGCATCAGCTTCCCCATCTCCGGCCTTGTTATGTCACCCGGCGTCCCTATGATGGCCGTATCAAGGGCCCTCGGCACGTAATATGCCACCTCATATCCGGCCTTTTGGAAGAGCTCCAGTATGCGCTCGGTGCCCCCATCCCCTATGATAAAATGGTGGATCTCCATCTGTACAATAGGGTGGTAAAGGGCAAGTGTCTCTTGCATGCCCTCGAGCACTTGTACCTCGTACCCCTCCACGTCCATCCTAACAAAGTCTATACTCCTTAGTCCGACTTCTGAGAGAAACCCGTCGAGGCGCCTGACGGGTACCTTCGTGATTGTTCCCCGCATCCGGGGCTCCTCGCCGGGGGGCACCACATGGGATATGTTGCAATGGTCGGAGAGCAGAAAATCGACCTTGCCATCGGCGTTCCCTGCCGCCATGTTGTATGTGTCTATGTTCTCCGCACCCGAGAGCCTGATGCTCTCCCCGAGGCGTTCATAGTTGACGGGTGACGGCTCCAATGCCACAACCCGGCCGCTGCTCCCCACCGCGCGCGATTCCATCAGGGCGTAATACCCTATGTTTGCCCCAGCGTCTATGCATGTCATGCCGGCTCGGAGCACGCGGGGGATAATTCTTGTCAACAGGGGCTCGTGCACCCCGACCTCCTGCAGCTCTGCGCATATGCCCACGTCGCCGGGCACCAAAGCGAGCTTGTATCCGTTTACGTCCGCCGTCTCACTGTCCTGCCTCCGCAGGCCCCTCCTTGCAGCCACGTACGAAGACTGGGCAAGGGCCCTTGCAGCCTTGGCGGCTCCATAATGCTTTCCATAGAATCTGGTACAGTGGACTATGTGTTTTGCCACCCCGAATATGCCCAACACCTTGCCTGTTCCGTGTCAGTTTATAAGTTGATTTGGGGCGGGCCGGGAAGCTTGGGCCGTATGCATGAAAAAGCCCGCTAACAGCCTGTCTGCATCCGTGGAAAACTTGCAGCCGGGACAAACCCTTGCCGGGTGAATGCGACAGTATCGTACGGAACATACGGGCGCGGGTAGGCTGCATCCGGATCTTGGTCTGGAGTGCGGGCGGGGATGCCGCGTGGCAACAATTTTTTACCCCTCGGCTGCAGCCTACCGCATGAGAATCCTCGCCATGTTCTTCCACTACCCGCCCATAAGCGGGGGCGGCGTGGTGGTGATAACGAGCATACTGAACACGATGGCAAAGATGGGGCACGACGTGACCGTGATAGCTCCCCTGCTGGACTGGGATGGGCCAAAGTACCAGCCGGAGATGGACCCCCGGATCAGGACCGTCAGGACGCACGTACAGTTCGGGTCGAGGATCAAGATCGCCGCCAGGCTCTGCCAGTACGGCATGAAGAAGGCCGCCATAAGGGAGGGCAGGGCGGCCAAGTTTGACTTTGTGTTCTCCATATTCCACCCCTTCCATCTGGCGCCCAAGGCTGCAGTAGAGGCGGCATCCGAGCTGGGAATACCGTGCGTGGTCAAGATTGATGATGCCGTGTACCAGATGTCGTCGGGTCTTAAATCACTGCAGAGGCGCGCCGAGAAGGCGGTAAGCAGCAGGACCCTCAGGGCGGCCTCCAGCTTGCTCGTATCCAACGAGCTCTCCGGGGAAATAGTGGCCGCCGAGTATGGCGTGGATCCTGCAAGGATCATGACCGTCCCCAACGGGGTGGATCTCTCGATGTTTCATGCGGCCGACCGGAGGGACGGCCTGAAGATAATCTTCACCGGTGCCATATACGGCCACCGTGGCCTTGAGATCATGATCTCCGCCATGCCACGGATCATCCAGAGGGTGAAGGGCGCGAAGTTAGTCGTAGTGGGTGACGGCCCCACGCTGGGATCCCTAAGGGAGGTCGCCGCAGGAAGCAGCGCTGGGGAGAGTATGGAGTTTGCAGGATGGGTCGAGCGGGATCTAATACCTGGATACGTGGCAGACGCATCTGTCGGCCTCGCGTCCCTGCGGGAGACCGAGGTGACGCGCGGCGCCCTTCCGATAAAGGTGCTAGAATACATGGCGGCATCGCTACCGCTGATAGCAAAGAGGGGCACCCTCACCGGCGAGATACTGGCCGATGGCAAGAACGGATACCTCGTGGACAACGAGGACGACCTGGTTGAAAAGGCCTCGTTGCTGCTAAGCGACCCTGGGCTGGCCAAGAGAATGGGCGAGGAGTCACGCCGGATGGTCCGGCGGTACTCGTGGGACACGGTGGTCGGGGAGATAATCGGGGCCGCGCAGCAGGCCCGTCAAAAGCACGTGGGCTCCGGTTAGGTGGGGAATCTGCTGGATCCGGGTATATTGTTTGGAAAATCTGATGGCGCTATACATGTCGTGCGGCTGCTAGGCCTGGGTGCCCACGTGGACGTCTCCACTGGGAGTCAATATCATAATAACCTGCTATGGATACCCTGGATATTCCAGATGGAGTCAGGCAGCGCTATCGTGGGATCAGAGGGATGCTGTGCGTGCTCCGGTCGCGCCCGGTGGTGTGGCAGAGGAAAAATTGATCGGGATTACATCCGCATAGGACGGGCACTCGACTGGATCTCTCTCAAGAATAAAATATGCGACTGGTGCACATAGAACCGATGCGGGCTTGTATATTTCCTAATGACCCTCTTTCGTCCCACGTCGAAAAGGGATATTGGATACCTCGTCATTATAACCCCGGGAACATCTTTGATGAGATATTCTTCTTTTCTCCATCGGAGAGAGACCTTGAGCCCCGGGAGGTGCAGATGATGTGTGGGGATGCAAGAGTAGAGATATGCTGTATGGGGAGAACGAACCTGTTTAACGTGCGTGCCAAGGCGCGCAGGGCCGTGGAGGAGGTGCGAACGGCAAGACCAGACGTAATAATCTCGTACAATGCACTGTATGGCGGATACCTTGGCGCCCGGTGCGCCCGCAGCTTGGGCGTCCCGTTTATTGTGCAGCTACACACCCAGCTGGATGGTAGCAGGAGATTCCTCTGGCGCAGGAACCTGCCAAAGTACTTAGTGCACGTGTACACAGGCAGGTTCATCGAGCCGTATGTCTTGAAGAGCGCCGACAGGATAACCGCCGTGTACAGCAGCATAACACCCTATGTGCGGAGGCACGGATACGAGTCCAAATTGGACATAATACACAACGGCGTAGACCTTGAGAAGTTCTCAAAGGGGAGCAGAATCGAGTCGTTGCCCAGCCCACTTGTGCTCTCTGTAGGACGGCTCACGGCTGTCAAGGGTCACGAGACAGTGATCCGGGCCATGCGGGACGTAGACGCACACTTGCTCATAATAGGCGACGGGGAGATGCGCGGGGAGCTTGCGGCCCTCGCTGAATCCGAGGGCGTGGCGGAGAAGATCATCTTCAAGAGGTCCGTGCCCAACAGCTCCATACACGACTATTACAGGTCGGCCGACGTCTTTGCCATGGGATACAAGTCGGAGCTCGGCAACCTTGCCATACCAGTGATAGAGTCGATGGCGGCGGGAGTACCTGTTGTGATCCCACAGGCCAAGGAGGAGTTTGAAGGATTCAGCAGTGCTGTCTTGTACGCGGACGACAACCCACGATCGTTTGCCGACAGGATAAACAGCCTCCTGCGTGATCCAGTGCTCCGTGCAGAGTATTCTGACAGAGTCAGGGAGAATGCAGTAATATTTGACGTCAGAAAGCTGGAGGCAAGACACGCCCGGATAGTGGCGGATCTGGTATCGGGCGCAGATGTACACAGCGCGCAGTGAATCCCACGCGGCCCGGCATCAGTAATGGTGGGATAAACACTCGCAATATTTTCCTGCCAAGGATAAAATACTCGGCGGGTGTGCGGGGGCCCGTGCGAGCTTGCATATTTCCCAACGGGCCCCTCTCGTCCCATGTAAAAAAAGGATACTGGATTCCGCGTTATTACAACCCTGGGAACGTTTTTGACGAGATATTCTTCTTCCCGCCCTCGGAGGTGGATCTCGAGCCCCGGGAGGTGCAGATGATGTGCGGGGATGCAAAGGTGGAGATACACTGCATGGGGAGGGCGAACCTGTTCAACGTGCGCTCCAAGGCGCGCAGGACCGTGGAGGAGGTGCGTGCTGCAAGGCCCGATGTAATAATCTCGTACAATGCCCTGTACGGGGGGTACCTTGGAGCCCGGTGCGCCCGCAGACTGGGAGTCCCATTCCTTGTGCGCCTGCACACACAGCTCGACGGCAGCAGGCAGTTTCTCAGGCGGAGGAGCCTCCCAAAGTACCTGGTGCACGTCTACACGGGCAGGTTCATCGAGCCGTACGTCCTGGAGAGCGCCGACAGGATAATTGCAGTGTATGACAGCATAACGCCCTATGTGAGGAGGCACGGACACGAGGCCAAGCTGGACATAATACACAACGGTGTAGACCTGGCAAAGTTCTCAGAAGGCGGCAGGAACGAGTCGCTGCCCCGCCCGCTTGTGCTCTCCGTTGGAAGGCTCACTGCCGTCAAGGGTCTTGACACCGTGATCCGGGCCATGAAAGACATAGACGCACACCTGCTCATAATAGGCGACGGGGAGATGCGCGGGGAGCTCGAGGCCCTGGCGGCGTCCGAGGGCATTGCGGACAGGGTCACCTTCAAAGGGTCCGTGCCCAACAGTTCCATACACGGCTATTACCGGTCAGCCGACGTCTTTGCCATGGGGTACAAGCCGGAGCTTGGCAACCTTGCCATACCGGTAATAGAGTCGATGGCGGCAGGTGTACCTGTTGTGGTCCCGCAGGCCAAGGAGGAGTTTGAGGGGTTTGGCAGCGCCGTCGTGTACGCGGACGACAACCCGCGGTCTTTTGCCGACAGGATAAATGGCCTCCTGCGCGATCCGGCGCTGCGCGCAAAGTACTCTCGCAGGGTCCAAGAGACGGCAGCAATATTCGACGTCAAAAAGACAGAGGCAGGAAACGCCCGGATTATCACAGAGATGGTAACTGGGGGGGGGGGGTAGGCATCTCACATGAAGCCGGCCATAATAATGGGCACAAGGCCCGAGATAATCAAGCTCGCCCCCGTGATAAAATGTCTCGGTAGGCGCAGGCACTATACCGTGTTTACGGGCCAGCATAAAGACTACAACATGGGGAGGCTCTTTATGCGCCAGCTGGGGCTGCCGGAACCCGGATATTCCATAGCGCCGCGTGGCGGGCCCGCCGCAAGGACGGGCCACATGATTCAAGGGCTTGCCCGCATACTGGAAGAGGACAGGCCGGATGCAGTGGTGGTCCAGGGTGACACCGATACTGTATTGGCGGGAGCCGTGGCGGCAGTAAGGTGCGGCATACCCGTATTCCATGTAGAGGCGGGGCTCCGGAGCCGCGACTGGAGGATGCCCGAAGAGTACAACAGGGTGGCCGTCGACCATCTGTCTGAGATGCTCTTTGCGCCCACGAAATCCGCCAGGTCCAACCTCACATCAGAAGGCGTGCACGGCAGGATTGTAATAACGGGGAATACCGCCATAGATGCAGTCAACATGTATGCGGGAGCTGCCAAGTCCGGGCGCCCGGGCAAGATCCTGCTAACTTTACACCGGCAGGAGAACGTGGACGACCGACGCATACTGAATAGCATACTGCGGGGAATTGTCATGTCGGGAGAGGAGGTGGTCTTTCCGGTCCATCCGCGCACAGCGGACAGGCTGCAACGCTTTGGACTGTACAAGATGCTCGAGCGGGCGCCCAATGTAGAGCTGCTGGATGCACAAGGGTATCTCGAGATGCTGGGCCTATTACAGGGGTGCCTGTTTGTGGTGACGGACTCTGGCGGCCTCCAAGAGGAGGCCACCGCGCCCGCAATAAGAAAGAGGGTGCTTGTATTGCGCAAGAGCAGCGACAGGCCCGAGGGGCTCGGCGACCTCTCCACATTGGTCGGCCTGTCAGATACGGCGGTCTCGCGCGCGATAAGGGAGGCGGCACAGAACCCGCGCCTTGCATCGCGGAGTTACCCATACGGTAGGGGCGGCGCAGGTGCCCGGATAGCGAGATTTCTTGGGGCCTGATGCAAGGGGCGGATCAGCAAGTAAAAATAACTCCGGCATTGCACTGTTCACGTGAAGCTGCAGGAGAGCGCGGAACTCGTAGAGGCGGGCAAATTCTCGGTCGATATATTCGGCCTAGGGTATGTTGGATTCCCGCTTGCAGTTCGGCTCTCCTCCGGCGGGGTGAGGGTAAACGGGATAGACACCAACCCCGGGCGGATCCAGCGCCTTTCTGAGGGCGAGCTTGTAGATACCGAGCTTCCCATGGCAAAAAAATTCGAGGAAGTTATGGGCAGCGGAAAACTCGGCCTGCATGCGGCACCCGGGCGCTCGTCGGACCCCAAAGTAGGGATGATCTGCGTCCCGACTCCGCTGCCCGGATGGGGCTCGGATTCTGCCGTGCATGTAAAGGCCGCGGCAGAATCGTTTCTTTCCGTGTCGAGGAGAGGCGATGTCCTCATACTGGAGAGCAGCGTCGAGGTGGGGACCACCGAGATGGTTCGCAATATGATTGAATCGCGCGGGCACAAAGTGGGGGAGGACTATGGATTGTGCTTCTGCCCCGAGAGGGTAGATCCAGCCAACAAGGAATGGGGCATGGAGGGCATACCGCGCGTGATATATTCGTCTGATGATTACACCCACCGGATTGCCCTGCAGGTATACGGGCACGTCAACGGAGGCGTATTGTCCCGGGTGGGCTCGCCGCGGACGGCCGAGGTTGTAAAGTCGTTCGAGAACGCCTTCCGGCTGGTCAACATATCCCTGGTAAACGAGCTCGCCATGCTGTGCGACCGGCTGGGAATAAGCGCGCGGGATGTAATAGATGCTGCATCGACAAAGCCATTCGGGTTTATCCCTCATTATCCGGGCGCCGGCGCGGGGGGCCACTGCATACCAAAGGATCCCCGCTTTCTATTGGAGTCGGCCCGGGGATTGGGCTCTGCCCATTCCATGATAGATGGCGCACTCGAGGTCAACGGGGGAATGCCTGCATACGTGGCCGACCGCATAGGGTCAGCCCTGGACGAGCTCGGCCTTGACGGGAGGATCATAGTCTGCGGGCTAGCCTACAAGGCAAACGTCGAGGACATGAGGGATTCACCCGGCTTCAAGGTGGCAGACGAGCTATCCCGCCGCGGCTTTACAGTCCAGGGGTACGACCCGTTCTTCAACGTGGGCCTGGCCGCAAAGTACCTCGCTGAGAACAGGGGCAGGGCGGACTGGGCGGCCATTGAAACCCTGGATGCAAGAACAGTAAAGGGGACTGACTGCCTCTGCATAGTGCAGCACCATGAAGCTGCCGCCCCAAGAATATCCGAGATATACCTAAAATCCGAGGTCCCCTTCATATACGACTGCCAGTCGATACTGGCCCCAAACTCTGCCTCATCAACCCGGCTGGTCAGGCTCGGCGGATGACTATAACCTGCCTATCGCATCTAGTATTACTGCCGCCCCTATTATCACGCCGAGCACGCCCATTGCTGCAGCCATTATCAAAAACCTGACATCTTTCATACCCCTGACCTTAGTATCGCAAATGTCCCAAGCATGGCCTCCTCAAGCCTTACAGTCTCAGACGACTGTCCGGGGAAAAAGTTGAGCACCCTTGCATTTTGCACCCTGCCTGTTCCCCCGCCGAGCATCCCGTGTATCCCCTTGTCTGTCGACCCAAAGACCACCAGGACCTCCCCTGTTCCAGCATAGCTGCGTATCCCCGACTGGCTTATCGCCGAGCCCTTTCTCGATGTAAGTATTATCCTGCCCTTCCATCCGGAGAGCAGCTCGCCGAGCCGGCCCCTCTCTTTTACCCTGTACCCCCAGTATGCGCCGGCCTCCTCCCTTGGTATCTCCCTGATTACAGGGTCAGGCGGCGCCCTCTCAAACCGGACCGTCACCCTCTTTGGCGGTATAGTCTGCCCCGAATATGGAACAGGCCTGCCCAGGCCTATGTCGACAAACTTTCTTCCCCCCTTGGAGAGCACTACACCCTCCCTTACATCCCCGCGGGATACCGACTTTGGGTCCGACGATGCAGTATGGCTTGGTATCCTCAATGGGCTGAGCACCCCCGCATACTTTAGCTCGTTTATCCGGGGAAACAACCTCTTTCTCAAAAACGGCGGGGTCTCCAAATACCGGAGTATCGTGGTCAGCAGCCTGCCGTCCCCGCCTCCGTCCTTGTACACGTATACAGCAGATACCCCGAATACAGAGCACGCCCTGGCTATAACAGACGCCTTTCTCGACTTGTCCATCTGGGTCGATTCATCTGCAAGGCAGGAATCCGGTATAGCCACTGATAGTTCCATGTAGCGGGCCCTGATGGATCCCGCTAAAAAACGGTTCTACCCGCTCCTCGGGGGGTACTTTGCTGCCGCCTTGGCGGCAAAAGAGGCAACCTCTCCATCTGGCACCATCTCAAAGCGCCTGTTATCCGCGGATACCCGGGCCATCCTGATGTGCGATTCCGTGTCCGTCTCCTCGCCTGCTATCCGTATTGCCGCTGCCGCCAGTACCGCCGCGTCCTCCATGGACCCCGGCTTGTAGGATTTCTCCAGAAACTCGGTCACCTGCTCGGATCCCGCCCCTATCGCTATCGCATCGTACGATATGTAGGTCCCGCTCGGATCAGTAAGGAATAGCTGCCCCTTTCCACCGTCGTCCACGCCGCCTATTATCAGGGCGACGCCAAACGGCCTCACTCCGGCATACTGGGTGAACTGCTGGCACTGGTCCGCGAGATGCTTTGCAACGGCCTCAACCTCGACTGATTCGTCATACATCATGCGATTGCTCTGGGAAAAGAACCTCGCGTTCTCCACCTGGCTGCGCGCATCCGGTATGTACCCGGCTGCAGCCACCCCCAAATGGTCGTCCACCTGGAATATCTTTTGTATCGTATCGGATATCTGCAGCCTGCGCGGCTTCTCCTCGACTGCTATCACTATCCCCCCGGTCGACTTTACGCCCACCGCTATGGTCCCGCGCCTGACGGTCTCTATGGCGTATTCCACCTGGTAGAGCCTGCCATCTGGGGAAAAGACCGTGATTGCCCTGTCGTATCCCTGCTGCGCGGGTAGCATGTGAGCACGGCCCTTGTAGCGTTAATTTAAGCCTAGCTTGCCCTGTTTCAAAACCTGCCTGATCCGGGACCCCTTGGAACGGGGTTCCCGGGGCGGCACCTGCCGTGATCCCTGTGGGGCCTGCCTGATCGGGTGTGATATCCCTGCCGGGGTGGAATCTACCCAAAGAGCGGGCCCCGGAACTGCAGGGCATGAATTGTATACCGTGGAGGATCCCGCCTAGCTGCTGTCGGATCTAAGATCAAAGGTGTATGTTATGCCCAGCGTTTCGGTGTCCCCAACGAGAGTCGGGGGCACGCCGATGGCTGCGAATGCAAAGCCTGCGTTTGCGCAGCTTACCCGGGACGTGACAGGCTGCTGCGAGGTGGTGCAGATGACGATCGATTGTACCGACTGGCCTGCATTGAGGTTGTCTCCCCCGGTAAACTCGGCGGTCATTACTGCCATGCTTGTGTCCGTTGAAGTGTCAATATCGGCATCTATGCAGGTATCTGTCTCCGGTATCGATTCGTCACCACCGAAATCCATGCTTGGATTGAGATCGTCGGCATCTGTATCCTCTGACATGTCATCGGCCAGGAAATCAACCCCGCCCTCGTCGGTTATACAGATGATGCTTGGCCTGTGTATTGCATCAAAGTCCCCAAACACCAGTCCAATTGTGACTTGCTCACCTACATCCAGCAGCCTGTTATGGACTGTATGTGACGAGATCGTCTCGCCGTCTGCCCCCCTGTGCACCATCTCGGCCATGCCGTAGAATGCAGGGGCGCCGGCATCCGGCGGTGAGAACGAGGCGGCGGGGACGAGCGCCAGCAGTGCAAGTACCGCGGCAGATCCGGCCAGCACATACGCAGATCTTGGCATGGCCTCTGCCCGTGCAAACCTGTTATAAGGATTTTTGAGCGGCCGTGCTGATGTCCCGGGGGATGATCCGCGGCCATGCCGGCTTTCTGGACGGCCCATCCCACAGGTGCGGCCCGGAACCGAAGGGTTATTTTCCCATGGTATGCGCCCTTCATAGTTGATGTTTGAGATCGGCTTTCGGGGACACGCAAACGTCCGGTCGCTTCACAGGAGCACAATCGAGATAACCCGCGAGGATGAGCTCGGAGTTGCAGGCGACTGCATAGTGGGCGTGGGGGCCGACTGCGGGTGCAGCGGGCTCCCGGAACAGATGAAGCAGAAACTCCGGGACCCGGGCTCCCGGGTGCGGTGTACAATACTGGCATCTGGCATGTCACACGCGGTGACAGGCAGGGGCCACGCAGGGCTGGAGCTCTCCCATGCAGACGATATCGTGGTCCGCATGAGCGGCTTTGTCTGCCCCCGGACGCTTGCCGTCGGCTGCGACGGGGCGTCGGATTCTGTCCCGCGCAAAATGGTAAGGGCCCTGCAGGACCCGTCGTGCCGCGGCACCCTGAGAATAGAGGTCCTCTAGGGATATACGCCGGGCTTTATATGCCGGGTGGCTGCATTCCGTCCAATGGGCCTCAAGACGAACCTGCTGATCGTGGCGCCGCTGGGCGCTGCAGCAGTGCTGGTATTCGGGGTCGCCATATACAATACAATCTGCAAGAACACGCACATCAACCTGTTCAACTGCTAGGGGAGCCCTATTATGCGACAGGCCCCCCTGCTGATACATGACAGGGCGCACCATCAAGCTCAAAGTACCAGGCGATCCTTCGGATATGCAGCTTGCCGAGCTGCAAAAGTACCTCGAAGAGCTGCCCATCGAGGAGGTCCTATCCGGCCTCAAGTTTGCAAGAAACAGATGGTCTGCAAAGGATTCAGGCACGCTCCGGGTGGGCCGCAAGAGCATAATAGACAAAGAGACTAGCTCTGTAACTGCAGAGCAGGCGCGCTGGCGGCTGCGCAACTGGAAGATGATGATAGCAAGCTACAGGCGGAGAGGGTACAGCTATCCGACAATATCCCGCATAAAAAAAAGGCTGGCCGGGAAGATCCCCGGCTGAGCTGCTCAGGTGTATACTTCGCGCCTGTCAATTATGTCCTGTTTGAGCTCTTCTGGCGCCTCGGGCAGGCTCTCCTTTGCGCGCCCTTCCATCACCGACTGCGCCTCGTCTAGTATTGCAGAAGCATCTGCCCCCCCTGCCACAGGAGGCGCAATCTCGTGCCCGCCCATTGACGATCCCGCGAGCACGTCCCCGAGTATATCAGATAGATCCTGCATGGATGAACCCGCTTCCGGCATCACGCCTTCTATCGACGAGGTGATCCCCTTGATTACAGACATGCACGGGCTCAGAGTGACCACTATGTCGCCAAGCTCTGATACAGTGTTGAGCCTCATCTGGACCTGCTCCATGCCAAGCTTTGCGCCGCCCACCATGCCCTCCATCTTTCTTATCTGGGCAAGCTCTATCGCATACGCCCTTGCATGGGCCGTGTTCCCCGACCTCTGGGCCTCGACTATCCTGCCAAATACCGCATTGTGCTTTTTGTGCAGCTTTTCATGGATGGCCGCTAGCTTTTCAATCTGCGAGCCGAGCGTGCCTTGGGCTGCTTCAATCCTGTTCTTTAGGGGGGCGCCCGGCTTGACCCTGCCCAGGAACCTCTGCGAGAGGCTTCCGCCGTTCCATGAACCCATCAGTATTCCACCCCGCGGTGCTCCCGGGATGGGGTTTTAAGCGGGGCTGCCACCGGCGTTCATGTCACCGCAGTGACGCACCCTGCGGTCACACTAGCCGAACGTAAACGTGAATATCTCAAAGCCCGGCTGGTCTGATTCTATCCTGAGCAGGTGGGTCTCCGAGGCGTCGCCGCTTATCACGTTGTACAGGTCGTGCTCCCTTACCTGTATGGTGCTGTCTTCGGTGATATCCGCGCCGGCCACCCTATCGGGGACGGGCATGCCGTCGAGGGTTATTCTCAGGTCTGCATCCCCGCCTGCCACTATGTTGACTTCCTTTGCGGCATACTCCAATACTATCACGCCTGAATCCGAGACAAGGCTCATGCCGTCCTGGTGGTTGCCCCATGTCCCATCAAGGTAAAAGTAGTGCTTGCGAAAGTCCTGCGGCAGGGAATAATCCACGACGGATCCCGGCTCAAAGCCCTCTGGATTGCCGAGCTGGTTGCGGCCCTGCGCGAATAGATACCCAAAGTATAACTCGGGCGTCCTAAAGCTCGAATGCTCAAACGCGTCAATATCTACGAGCCCCTCGGCTGCCGCCACCTGCATGCCAAACGCCTCTGCCCTCTCCTCTAGCAGACGCTGTATGACCCTTTCTGTCTCGTCATACGCGCCCTCGCCTATGTGGTCGTACCTTATGAACCCCTCATGGTCCGCGATGAACTTTCTCGGCCAGTACCTGTTCTCGAAGGCCTTCCAGGTCTCCTTGTCGTTGTCAAGGACCACCGGGTACTCTATGCCGTTGTTCTCTACTGCCATGATCACATTGTTGAGATCCTTTTCAAACTCAAACTCTGGCGAGTGTATCCCTATTATCAGCAGGCCGTCGTCAGCATACCTTTCATCCCATGCGGTTATGTGCGGGAGGGTGCGTATGCAGTTTATGCAAGAGTAGGTCCATATGTCGTACAGAACGACGCTGCCCTCTATCTCTGCGTCGAGCTCTTCTGGGCTCGTATTGATGTAATCTGCTATGCCGACCAGCTGCGGCGCCTGATCAAAGCGCGACTTGTCTACGGCAACAGGCGTGGCTCCCTGCTCGGCCACCGTCGGAATGGCAGTCGCCGCCTCGTCGAGCGTCGAGAGGCCCACGTATATTGCCACGATTACTGCGAGCAGCCCGCCCCCAAAGTAGACTGCCGTCTTTGTTCCCGACTGCATCATGTCACCCTAGCAGCACCAGCTCGTTTAGAAGAGGAAAGTTCGCTATCAGGGCCAGCTGGTTTGTAAAGACCAGGATGCCCAGCAGTATTATCATGCCGCCAAGCACTATGGAGTAATATTTCAGGTGCTTGCTGAGCGCCCGTATCACGCGGGTGGCCCGAGAAAAGAAGATGCTCATTATTATGAACGGGATGCCGAGGCCAAGCGAGTACACCAGCAGCAGGCTGAACGCCGACGACGGCGTGGTGGCTGCCAGCGTGAGTATGGTCCCCAGGACAGGCCCCACACACGGGGTCCATCCGGCCGCAAACGCCAGCCCGAAGAGAAACGACATTGGGTAGCTTGCCTTGCCCCTCTTGGGAAAGAACTTTTTCTCCATGTTGAGTGATCTAAAGCGGAACGAGAGAAGCAGGAACACCCCGAACGCGATTATTATCGCCCCGCCTATCTGGCTGAAGCTGTCTATGAGATCGGAGGCCTGGTCGGAAAGGACGCTGTTTATGATCACGCCCAAGGTGGAGAATACCATCGAAAAGCCCAGCACGAAAAAGACCGTGTTTAGTATCACGTTCATGCGGTTTATCGTCAGGACGCTGCCCTGCTTTTGTCCCAGCTCGGTGATGGTCGTGCCCGATATGTATGCCAAAAACGCGGGAATCATGGGCAGTATGCAGGGGGCCACAAAGGAGCCTATGCCTGCTAACGCGGCCACTGCCAGGGTGATCTCAGCCATGCGGCACACACGCGTGCTATGCTTTAAAGCGTTTTGTATTGAATGATCCTGTTTCTATAGTGCTGGAATCACGCCCCTGTATGGCCGTGGCCTGTTTTTGCCTCTGGCATCCTGCAGGTGCCTGGATCTGCCATGCGGGGCCCTGTCATCTGTGCGCAGGGCACCTTACGGGATGACAAAAAAGTATGATTGTATTGTCTAGGTGATGGGTGTGGTGAGGTTGAACGTATACGTCACATCGACAGTATCCGTGCCAGTCGGGGTTACATCGGTTACATCAACTGCTGCAAAGAGGGGGCCCAAAAAGGAGCATTCCCCATAGTTTGTGTTGCCCTGAACCTCGGCGCATACTAGTATAGTACTAATCTGCTCACCGGCATTGAAGTCTGTACCCGCGGTATACGTGATCGGGCCTATGATGGCCAGTCCGTCGCCGGCTGCAGTCACGCCGTCGGTATCCTGCAGGCATGCGGCAGCGCCTGACGGTCTAGCTGGTGATTCAAAGCTGTCCCTGTCAAGGGGGTCGCCAGCTTCTGTACCAATCTGTGAGCCATCGGTGGTACTGATACAGATGGTGTCGATCCTGTTGTCTAGAGGAACTGCCCTAGCGTCACCGCCCAAGGTCGTATTGAAGATGGTATTGAGTATGAGCTCTTCCCCGCCGTCCACAAGCTGGTTGTGTACCGACGATGATCCCAAGATCTCGCCGTCGCCATCCCTGTGAACCAGCTCAGCCATGCCGAACATCTGCACTCCTGACCCGACCTCCTGCACGCCCATATACTGGGCAGTGGCAGGGGTGAACGCCAGAAGGGCAAGCACGGCAGCCAGGCCGGTCCCCGTTATTGCGTATGTTTTACTAAACATGTTCTGTTCCCAAAAGGCCTGATTATTAAATATTTCAACCCGGCTGTATGGGTGCCGATCTTGGGCGCCGGCCCTGCCGATCAGGACCGCATGTACTCCCAAAATGGTTATCCTAGTACCGCGGGATGCTTTTTATCCCCTGCTCTGTCCGGAGCAGCATGAACAAGCGCTTTATCGTGGCGGGGGTGCTGCTGGCCGCGGTCATATCGGCCGCATTTCTCATAGGCTCGCCCATGTTCGGCGGCTTTGACACGCTCCGGTGACTATACCAGGCCGAGGCGCCGCCCTGCGCGCCCAAACGCTTCAAGCGCACCCTCGACATGACCCTTGGTCAGCCGAGCCGTCGCCGATATGCGGATCCGGGCCTTGCCCCTCGGGACGCTTGGATACCTGACCGGCTGCGCAAAGACGCCCTCGCGGGCCAGCTGCCTACCTAGCTCTACAGCGGCGCGCTCGCCGCCTACGTGGACAGGTATTATGTGGGAGTCAGAGCCAGCCCTAAAACCTGCATCTAGCAGCCCTTCTGAGAGCCTCCGGGCGTTCTCTGCGAGTTTGCGCCTCCTGGGCTCCGCATCAGCAGATATCCTCCGCAGGGCATCGCGGGCTATATGCGCAGGCAGCGCGGACGTATAGATAAACGCCCTAGAGCCGTTAATGCACAGCTTGACATCATCCCTGCCGGCAGCCATATACCCGCCAAAGGACCCGAGGCCCTTGCTGAGGCTGCTAGTATACACGTCTACTTTCCCGCGTACCCCGAGAAGCTCCGCTGTGCCCCGGCCGCTCCTCCCGCACACAAAGTCCCCGTGTGCATCATCAAGTATGACCGATGCTCTGCCCCGTGCGAGCTCCGTTATCTCTATCAGCTTTGCCATATCGCCGTCCATGCTGAATACCCCCTCGGTTATCACGTGGGCCCTGCCCCTGCATCTCTTTAGCATGCGCCGCAGCTCATCCATGTCGTTATGGGCGTATACGGAGACCCTCCCCCCGGAGAGCGCGCACGCGTCTATGATGCTCGCATGATTAAGCTCGTCGGAAAATATGCGGTCGCCTTTTCGCACTAATGCCTGTATTGCCCCCAGATTGGCCATGTATCCGGTAGGGTACAGCAGGGCAGCACCTGTACCTGCGTGCCTTGCAAGGGCCTTTTCTAGCGTTGTATGCGCGGGGTCGCTCCCCGATACAAGCCGGGAGCTTGCCTGCGGCTGCCCCGGAACGGGGCCGCGCGAAGCAAGCCCAAGATAGTCATTTGAGCATAAGTTGAGCAGTTTCCTGTTCCGCACGACAATGTATGCACCGCGTATAATCCCCGGTGTGAGCCTCCTGTACAGCCCCTCGCGGCGTATCCGGGCAAGCTTTGCATCCGCAGGGCTATGCCTCAAGCCCGGCTTCCCTTATCATCTCCATGTCGGCAGATGAATCGTTGCCGCCCATGGTCAGGTAGCCCGACGTGATTATCCCGTTGGCCCCGCCCCGGAGTATCGCCCTGCCGTCATCATCAAGGGCCTTTTCCCTGCCGCCTGATATCTTGACTACCGAGCGCGGCAGCAAAAAGCGCACAAGCGCAAAAAACCTCTCCGCCTCGCCCGGCGGCAGCGGGGCTTGCAGCTCCATCGGGGTCCCCTGCACGGGCACAAGGATGTTTACCGTCGCCTCCTCTGGGCGTATCCGGGCAAGCTCCATGGCCAGCTCTATTCTCTGCCCCCTGCTCTCCCCCATGCCGATTATCCCCCCGGTGCACAGCTCGAGCCCCGCCTCCCGGGCTATCTCCAGCGTGTCCAGCCTGTCTTCGTACGTGTGGGTGCTGCATATCTCGGGAAATTTGGAGCGCGCCGTCTCAAGATTGTGGTTGTATCTTTTGACGCCCAGCCCCTTGAGGCGCGCCGCCCTCTCCCTTGTGAGAAACCCCAAGCTGCACTCTACTGATATCCCCACGTGTGTATTGATCTCTTGTATTATGGTACAGACCTTTTCAAACCCCTCGGGGGTGGGCTCCCTCCATGCGGCCACCAAACAGTATGACGAGGCCTCCTCTTTTTTCGCCTTGAGCGCGGCGCGGACCACCTCTTCTGGTTCCGGCAGCGGGTGCGGCTCCTTGTCCGCATCATAGAACGCCGACTGGCCGCAAAAAGTACAGTCCTCGCTGCACCCGTCCCTCTTTATGTTATTCAGCTGCTCTACATCCACGCCGTCCCCGTTGAAGCGGCGCGTGATCTCGTCTGCCGCAGCCGCCAGCTCTGTAACATCTGCCTCCATCAGGCCCCGGGCCTCGTCTTTTGTAAGCTCCCCGCCGCCGAGCACCTTGTCCCTGCACTCTGCTATGCCCATGCGGTCCGGGCTGGCATTGCTCCTAATTAAGATAAGGTTAACCCGCGTATATGGTATGGTTAACCATCCAGCGGGGCCTCGCGGACCGCCCGCACCGTCCCCTCGACGAGCCTCCGCAGGTCTGCGGGGCCCATGGCGAGGGGCGGCACCAGCATGACTACGTCACCTAGCGTGCGCAAGTACACGCCGTTGCGCCTGCCCGCCTCAAAGATTATCTTGTTGGTCGACGGCCCTCCCTTTGGCGCCCCGCGGGACAGCTCTATCCCCATGAGCATCCCCGCATGGCGGACATCAGATACGCGCCCCATCCCGGATATCTCTTCGGTATATCCCCCCAGCACGCGCGCTCCCTTTGCCACTTTGTCCAGCAGGTTTCTCCTCTTGTACATCCGCAGGTTCTCTATTGCTGCAGCTGCCGCCAGCGGGTTGCCTGTATACGTATGGCCGTGGAACAGGTGCCTGTTCTCGTCGTATCCCCCAAGAAACGAATCATATACCTTTTTTGTGGCAAGGGTGGCCGACATGGTAAGGTACCCGCCGGTGAGCATCTTGCCGTAGGCCGCTATGTCTGGGCGCCCTCCCTGCGCCTCGTATTCTGCCATCGACCCGAGGCGCCCAAGGCCCGTCGCAACCTCGTCTAGTATGAGCAGCACGCCGTGCCTTTTGCATATCCTGGATACTCTACGCTGAAAGCCGCGGGGGTATATCCTGACGCCGCCAGCCACCTGCGCCCCGCTCTCCATGGCCAGCGCGGCTATCGTGCCGTCTGCGAACCTCTCCTCCATGTTCCCAAGGCACTCTTCTTCTATCTCTTTGTCGGTGGGGCCCCCGGGCGCCTCCCTGCCTCCCGGCGCGTCGAACCGGACCGCGGGGAATAGCTGCCCCTTGAACGCCCCGAAAAAGCCCGGCATATACCCGACCGACATTGCCCCAAACGTATCCCCGTGGTACCCGTTGCTTAGCGCGGCAATCCTGTTCCTGCCGCTGTCGCCCTCATTGGACCAGTACTGGATGGCCATCTTGAAGGCTACCTCCATTGCAGTCGAGCCGTTGTCCGAATAAAAGACTCTGTGCATGCCGGGTATGGTTTCTATCAGCATCCGGGCAAGCTCTTCTGCGGGCCCGTTTGTAAGGTTGAAGAGCGGCGAGTGCTGGAGCCTTGCAGCCTGCCTGGTTATCGCCCTTACCAGCTCGGGCCTGGAATGACCCCAGACGTTGCACCACATGGATGCCACCCCGTCGAGCAGCTTTCTGCCCTTTTTGTCTATCAGGTGCATGCCGCGCCCCTGCACTATCTCCCCAAACTCGTCCCACTCGCCCATCTGCGTGTTGGGGTGCCATACTACACTCGACAACGCCTGCTCCCCCGCCTGCTCCACTATTAATCCTGCCCGCCACGGATCGCCATGTTCCGGGCATATTGCTGGTGCCTCCCGGGATCAGCACGCGGCCGCAAGTTAGTTTTTATAGTAACACGTGCGTGTAAATCCGTTATATGAAAAAGTTCAAGCATACAAATCTGGAGCTGGAGCTGGCCCGCCTCAAGGCCGAGAAGAAGAAGAAAAAAGAGTAATTTTTAGTTTTTTTGCCACGTGCGGGCCTGCCGCGGCCCTGGTACAACTGCCGCACTACGGGGCATCCCGCAACCCCTGCAAGGGTTTAATCACTGTACAATGGGCAGCATCCCCGTGAGGTCAGTCTTTGTAACAGGGACCGATACCGGCGTGGGCAAGACGCTTGTGTCGGCCGGCCTTGCCAGAACAGCCTCTGATCTCGGCGCGGACGTGGGAGTCATGAAGCCGTTTGCAGCAGGCTCCAGGGACGACGTGGAGCTGCTCATAGAGGCCGCCCGCTGCAGCGACCCGTCATCTCTTGTAAACCCGCAGTTTTATCCGCTGCCCGCATCCCCGTATGCTGCAGCCCGGGAGCTTGGCACGGCCCCCGACACGGGGACAGTACTAGAGTGCTTTGAAAGACTGCAAAAGACACACGGGGTGATAATCGCCGAGGGGATAGGCGGCATAATGACCCCGATATTGAGCGACTATTCCGTGGCGGATCTCATACTGGACATGGGGCTTGGCGCCCTTGTAGTTGTCGGAAACAGGATTGGCGCCGTCAACCATTCTATACTGACCGCCCGGGCCTGCAAGGATGCGGGCGTGCCCATTATAGGGGCTGTCATCAACTGTGTGGATCCCGGGGGGTACAAGGCGGATATGCTCTGCCGGGATGTATCAGAGCTTGCCGGCATGGAGGTGCTAGGTGCTGTTCCCGCGCTAGAATCCGCAGGACCCAAGGAGGCTGCACTCGCAGTATCTACCGCAATCGATGTGCCCGGACTGCTCAGTTTGAGCCTACAAACCTGAACCGCGGCGCCTTTCTCTCCTTGAAGAAGGCGTTTATATCGTCTATTATCCTGTTTACCGACCCGTCAGACGCGGAATAGGTCCTGCCGCTGGAACCGCCCTCCCCCACATACCAGACGTTCTCTTTTTCCGGGTGCATGCCGGCGACCGTCTTGGCGTGGGCCTCCCTGTTCTCATGCAACGCGGGTATGCATATGAGAAGGGCATCGCGGGGGCTGGACCGGACCGTCTTCATATCCGGTATGGCAATGTCCACCTCCGTGCCTTGCTCGTCGAACTTTCTCTGGGTGGGGATCATGACAAGGGTCAGCATATAGTGGAGCATCGAGTTGAGCAGCTTTGATCCATTGACCTCGGGGTCGCCCTCCAAATCAGCGACCCTTCCCATCGAATCGGATACCAGCCTGTTTATGGCCCCGGCTGTGTCCCCGTCGAGAACCCTCTGCTTTATCCAGTCCTCGCCCGCCGTATCTATTACATCGTACAGTATGTCCTTTATGGGGTTTGGCTCGTCGCTACTCATTGAAGACGTATCTCCGCTGGCCCCTTGATTCAGGGGTGGTATTGACGTCCACCAGGACAAACTCCTTGCTCGATGACAGTATGGACTCTTCAGGAGACAGCTGGTTTCCGTGGATCATCTCGTACTGGTCCGCGGATAGCCTCTTTCTGGGGCCTATCTCCGCTTCTAGGTTCATGTCCCGGGCCAGCTGCACATACCCCGGCTGTATGACTCCTGAGAATATCATAGCCGAGCTCCCCGAGCCGTATGACCCAAATCCAAAGCGCTGCCCCTCTAGGTCGGCCCCCTTCTGGAACTCAAACTCTATCGTGCTCCTAAAGCCGAGGTATAGAGACGCAGTGTACAGGTTGCCCACCATCGACGAGGCGACAAGCGAGCTTGCTAGCTTGGACTCGTAGACCTCCTGGAACTCGTCTGTCCTTGTGAACCTCTTTTGGAACTCGCGGTCGCTCTCCATGAACTCTGCATCGCCCAGGATGGACTCTATCGTCCCGCGCGGATCCTTGGGGACGGGCTCGGGCATGCCAACCTTGTCTATTACCCCCTTCCACCGGGGCAGGCTGCGCCATTCGTGCCTTACAAGATACGCGAGCGCCTTTTTGCCCATCTTTGCATATGGAAGGTGCATGTTGAGGTGGTCTATATAGTCAAGGACGGACCTGCCCTCCCCGACCGATATGATCCCCGATGCAGCGGCCTTTTTCTTGTATATCTCGAGCGCGTTTCTCACCTGTATAAGGTACAAAAGATTCGAGTACTGCCCGTGCACTATCGGCGTCTCCTTGCCAAACGGGCGGTAAAAGTCGTACTCGTCTTTTATCGATGTTGCTGTAACCTTTGGGTCAAACGCGAGCAATCTAGGCTCGTCGTTGAGCAGCATGGCGATAGCGCCCGCCCCCTGGGTCATCTCGCCTGACGACCCCTTGTCGTACTTTGCTATATCCGAGACCACCACCAGCGCGTTCATGCCTTCTGCCTCGCCTGCCCTGATCCAGTTGGCGTTGTCGTATAGGGCATACGACCCGCTTACGCATGCAAACTTGGTCTCCACTCCGCCGCAGTGCTCAAACGAGCCCTGCCCGTAGACCTGTTCTAGCATGCCTATCACATACGAGTTCATCGCCTTGGATTCATCAAAGGACGATTCTGTGGACACATACAGCCTGCCTATGTCGTCGGGGGACAGCTTGTTGCTCTGCATTATCCGCAGGCACGCGTTTGCTGCAAGGCATGCCGGGTCCTGGTTGCTATCAACCATCGCCATCTGGTTGACGCCCAGCCCGTCGCGCAGCTTTGTCGCGTCCACCCCTCTCATAAGAGCATAGTCGCCCGCGTCCAGGTACAACTTGGGTATGTACACCGATATGTCGTCTATCCCTGCCGCCATGCGCCTCAAACCCCGGTTATCTACATAAAAGCATACAGCATCAAATAAAGTATATTACACGGGCGCCGGGCCGGCTGTCTCCTAGGCGAGCGCCGAATCCAGCACTGCCTTAAAGTCTGCGTACGGGCGGGCCCCCTCTATCTTGGTGACGCCCCCGTCTGTATCAATCACAAAGAACGCAGGCGTGCCCGTCAGGCCAAGCGACCTTGCGTCATTGTTGCTCGCAGACAGGGCACCCTCGTGCCTGCCCTCGTCCATGCATATGCCCCATGCGTTTACATCAAGGCCGGCAGTCCCTGCCATATCCAGCAGGTTCTCTGCAGAGGCCCATCCCGTGTTCTCGCCTGCCCATCTGGAGTACAGGATATCGTGGTACTCCCAGAAGCTGCCCTGCTCGTCCGCACAGCGGGCCCCGTGGGCAGCTGCTACAGAATCCGGCCCTATTATGGTAAAGTCCTTGAATATCATCCTCACCTTTCCAGTCGATACGTACTCGTCTAGTATGGCCTGTTCCGTATCATGAAAGAACTGGTTGCAGTAAAAGCACTGATAGTCCCCGAATTCCACAAGGGTGACTGCCGCCCCCGGGTCGCCGAGGGGAGGCGAGCCGTTCTCTGTGTACAGGGCGAGCTGTGTCTGGGGCTGGACTGTGCGCAATTCTGCCTCGGGACCCTGGCCTATATCAAGGGCAAAGAATGCGGCTACTATCACGGCTGCCGTCACGCCTGCGCCTATCCCTACTGAGGGCCCGTGCAGTTCCATGCGGGCCTATTCAGGGGCGCATATTTGGGCCTTTGTAGGGCGCGTGCTTGCCCCTCCTGGGGACAAAATTCCCTGTTGAATGCATGTGACACGTGCCTAGACTGGCTGAACGGCTGTGACATGGGTGGCGGGCCCTGGCCAAATTTTTGGAGCTCAAAAGGGAGTATCTGGAAAGAATAGGGAGTTCGGCCAGAGGCGAACAAAGAGGCGCAGGGGAGGGAAGTCATCATTACCATGGCCCAATTAATGGAGAATGTTGAGAAAGAAGCGTGTATGTACAAGACAATATCGTACGAATCGTCAGAGTACCTCTTGGACGACAACACAAGAATGGTTATTCACTTAAACTTGAACAAAGTATCACGGACAAGTCTATTCGATCTCTACGGTGACCGGATTTATCTGTGTGATTTTGACTCGTCAATGGTCCTATATCCGTAAAATAAGTGAAAATCGTGCAGAATTCTACGCTTGAACATTGTTGGCCTGAATATTCCCATTACGGCCAACAGGCTAGTCCATGACGCATTTTAGAGTCACGTATTCCTGTGAGCCGTCAAAATATACGACGCGCTCCTTACGCTTGCCCTTTTTGACATCCTTGTCTGATCCCGGTGTGTTTCCTGGCGCCTCATCCCGAGGGTCGGTGCTGTCATCCATCAACAGGTATGGATTCTTTTGGTATAAAAAACTTCACTTATGTGGCTCTTACGTTATGGGGACATGACCCATGCTCCGTCACGTCTGCGGGCGGTTTCACTGCGCTGTTAAGTTCGGGAGTTTTCATGTCTGAAAAGAGTCGATCTCACATACACCGGCCACGAGCAGGTCGTATGATGGCATCAGATCCGAACATCAGTAATGTTATATAATATTACATCTTCTACTTGAATGTGAGTTTTGACTATGTAGATTATATTTGTCTGGAGTGTGCGCGTAACAAAAGAGTCAAACAAGTTCCGAAACCGGAAGACTTGAGATGTGACGCGTGTGATATGAAATTATACCGAATTGATGAACTGCCTATACTTGTACGGTATCCAGAAAGAATTAGCATTAATAATGCTCGTATAACAGATCTCTCTGGAAGAAAAATTGATACTGTGAAAATCAATCAACGTATACATATCACTGCGGATATAACCAACAATCAAAATCATGACCAGAAATTGATATATTTAGTTCAAATGGATAGTACTATTCCAATAAGCACATCCCTCAAAACTGTATGTGATACATTAGCTGCAGGCAAGACAAGTTGCTGGCCTCAGGAATTCCAACTCAATATGGATGGAGATTATACAGCAAAAATATTTTCGTGGAAATCTGGATATGATCAGATTGCATTGTTTAAACCAACTAATGTAACAGTTTGTGTAGTTCCTTAATGTTGCTTTGTGTCATCCCGTTCCCAGCACGTACACGTTTGTCAGGGATACTCGTGTCTAGCTCACTAATGGACCACCGGGTGCCAAAAGGTCACATCTTTGGACCAGAGTCGCGCAGACACTCACTTATTAGACCGGCCCGCCTGATCGCGGCGTGAAGCGCGTCTTTGTCAACGGGTACGGCTCGATAGGCAGGCGGCTGGCGTCCTTTCTCTCCGAAGACGACGAGATTGATCTCACCGGGGTTGCAAAGTACTCGCCCGGCGCTGGGGTCTCCGAGGCCCGCTCAAAGGGCCTCAACGTGTATGTTCCACACGAGAAAAAGTCCGAGTTTGCAGAATACGAGACGGCGGGCTCTATCGAGGATGCTGTGCGCAGCTGCGACCTTGTAATAGACGCCTCGCCCGGGGGCAGAGGATACGACAACAAGAAATCCCTGTACGAGCCGCTTGGCAGGATGGCGATATACCAGGGCGGCGAGACGATATACGGGGAGCGCGCAGTATCCGATGTTCTCTTCAACTCGCGCGCCAACTATGATTCAGCCATTGGAAAGAGCCACATCCTGCAGGGCAGCTGCAATGTAACTGGCATGGGCAGGATACTCAAGCCGCTCTACGAAAAGTTCGGCTCCCGCATGGGGAGGATAGACGTCACCCTGGTCCGCAGGTGGGCCGACATAGAGCAAAAGGACAAGGAGATAACAGATACAATCGAGATGACGCCCCACCCGCACCACGGCGAGGATGTACGGTCGTACATGGGGGACATACCGCTGTTTTTGCGCGCGATAAAGGTGCCAACCAGGCAGATGCACCTGCACATAATGGACGTGCGATTTACAGGCGGGGCCCCGCAGGCAGATGAAGTGCTAGACGCGCTATCCGGCGAGCAGGGCGTGGCCATTTTATGGACAGCCCGGGGCACGCGCGAGGTCCGCCAGTGCGCCGATTCAATGGGGTTTGGCTTTGCGGATACCAACATGGTTCACGTGCACGCCAACATGGCGTCTGCGGCAGGCGATACAATCCAGCTGATGTATTCGGACGACCAGACGGGCATAGTCATACCTGAAAACCACATGCTGCTCCAGGCCATGCTGTTTGGGCGGCCATACGCAGAGGCTGCAGCCCGCACAGAATCGCTGTTCCGCATGGGCGAAAAGAAAAAGATCCTCGAGGATACGTTCGCGCGCTGACCTATGCGCGCCTTATCCGCTCTATGCGGACCTTTTTTGGCACGTTCTTTTTGACCTCTTCTACGATTATGCGGAGCGAGCCCACCTCCACCTTGTCGCCCTCCTGGGGTATGTCGTGCAGCCTCTCATGGAGTAGGCCCGACAGGGACGCATAGTCTTCGCCCTCGGGCACGTCTGCCTTGAAGATCTCGTTTATCCTGTTTATCTCTATGTCCCCGCTGGTGATTATAGTATCGCGGTCTATGCTGTGGTATTCCTGCGGGCGGGTCTTGTCGGTCTCGTCTTCTATCTCGCCCACTATCTCTTCGAGCAGGTCCTCGAGGGTGACCAGGCCCACTATCCCCCCGTGCTCGTCTATGACCATCGCCATGTGCACCTTTCTGCCCTGCATCTCCTTGAGTAAAGACGAGACGCGCTTTTCCTGGGATACAAAGACCGGCTTTCGCGCAATCTGCTCGAGGGTGACCACCCTCTTGTCATGTTCTAGCTCCTTGAGGATATCTCCTGCATGGACAAAGCCGACTATCTCGTTTCCCCCCTCGCCGAGTATGGGTATTCTCGAGTGGCCCCTCTGGTTTATCAGCGGCAGCGCCTCGAAGAGTAGCATCTTTGCATTTAGCGTGAACATCCTGGTCCGGGGGGTCATCACCGCCCGGATTATAGTATCATCGAATCCAAGGGCCCCGTGCACAAGCTCGCCTTCTTCCTCCTCTATTGCCTTGTCGGCAAGGCCCTGCTCGACCACCCCCCTGATCTCGTCCTCTGTTATAGGCGGCGCGTAATAGCTGCTACCGGTAAGCTTCACCATGCCCCTTGTTATGTACTCGAATACCTTGACCACCGGCCAGAGCGCGTACCCAAACGCAATCAACACGGGCGCAAAGCGGAGCGATATGGCCACGGCATTTGCATTGCAGTAGGTCTTTGGGGTTATCTCGCCGAACACAAGTATCAGAAAGGTCATCACGCCGACTGCTATGCCGAGCCCGTCGTCGCCAAACGTGCGCAGGGCTATGCTGGTTGCCAGGGCGGCAGAGCCAACATTGACCAGGTTGTTGCCCAGGTTTACACTCGACATCATCCAGCCGGGGTTAGACTTGAGCCTGTGCAGGGCGGCCGCCCCCTTTGTGCCGTCCTTGAGGAGCTGCCTGACCTTTGAGCTGCGGGTTCCAACCAAGGCCACCTCGAGGCCGCTGAAAAAGCCCGAGAGGCCTATGAGGACCGCCAGTGATAGGAACTCGACCCAGAGATCTACCATCGGGACCCCCGCAGGGTGCGTGCCGTGGGGCTGTTGCTCATTTTACTTGCGTATTCACCATTCCGGGCTGCTCATACATAGGCCGGTATGATTTTTAAGGATTTTGCGGCCCGTGATCCGCCCGATTTGGATTAAATATGGCCTCTGCCTGCTCTATACCATGGAGATTCACGTGTACGACACCTACGTCAAGGCCGGCGACGGGCGCACGATGCACTTTGACGTCATCACAGGCGAAAAAGACCATGCAAAGGCGATCGAGTTCGGCAAGCAGTGGCTAGAGACCATAGGCGAAGGTAGCGCAACAATGACCCAGAACGAGTGCCAGTTCTGCCACTCGCAGGATGCCCCGGCCCCGGTCACACAGGCGATCGAGAAGGACGGCTATTACATACAAAAGATGGAAGGCTGCCCCTAGGGCGCCATCCCTTTTTTTCTCATGCTATGACTTTTTAGGCGCCGCCGCGTTGCCGCCTGTATGGACGGGCATCCCTACTCCCGCCTTACTGTCGAGGGCGACAAAAAGACCCGGTGGATCTGCGGGTGCTTTCTTACCGAAGATGATTACTTCAAGTTCTGCCCCGAGCACAATACCGCGCTCAGAAAGGCCGTGCTAGAACAGATAGACGAGCTCGATATGATGCTAGTAAAGGGCGCAGACTAGAGTACCAGGACTGATACAAACGCCGAGACGAACACTATGGCTATAGTATTTAGCAGCTTGATTACAGTGTTGAGCGCAGGCCCTGCTGTATCCTTGTAGGGGTCGCCTATTATGTCGCCGACTACTGTAACCTTGTGTATCTCGCTGCCCTTCTCGCCCCTCATCTCGACGAGCTTTTTCGCATTGTCCCAGGCGCCGCCGGTATTTGCAAGGTGGTACGCGAGAAATATCCCTGTTACTACCGAGCCCATGAGCAGGCCCGCCACAGCGGTAGGGCCCAGCAGTATGCCCAGTATTATCGGCGCCGTTATGGCTATTACTGCAGACTTCCAGAGCTCTTTTATCGACGCGACAGTGGCAATGTCCACGCACCGCGCATAGTCGGGCTTTGTCTCGCCGGTGAGTATGCCGGGTTCCGCCTTGAACTGCCGCCTTACCTCGTCGACCATCTTCATGGCGGCCCTCGATACGCCGCTTATCAGCTGGCCTGTTATTATAAACGGGAGCAGGCCGCCGACAAGCAGGCCCGTTATGACCGCGGGGTTTGTCAGGCTGTAATCAAGCTCTAAAACGCCCTCGAATATGTGCGCCGCCTCGAACTGGAACGCCTGGATCATGGCAAGTGCCGCAAGCGCCGCGCTAGCTATTGCAAAGCCCTTGGTGACTGCCTTTGTTGTATTGCCTACTGCATCTATCTCGTCGGTCACCTTGCGGCTCTCCTCGCCCATGCCTGTCATCTCTACTATGCCGCCCGCGTTGTCCGCTATGGGCCCAAAGGCGTCTATGCTGAGGACTATCCCCGCCAGGCTCAGCATCGCCATGGCGGTCATGGCCGTTCCGAATATCCCGTAGAGCACAGGGTCCGCGCCCTCTGGGGCAAACGAGGAGCCCAGCGCGTATGACGCGATTATCGCCGTGACCAGCGCTATCATAAAGGGGCCCGTCGACTGCAGTCCCTTGATTATCCCCATGAGGGTAAGGGACGCATAGCCCCACTTTGCCGATTCTGCTATCTCGTTTACCGGGCCGTACTTGTGGTTTGTATACCTATCTGTTATGCGCTGTATGACGGGCACAAGGGCCACCCCTATCAGGGTCGAGCCGAACAGGGAGTACGCAGACGCGCTCTCGCCCAGGAATATTATCGTAAATGCCAGATTGAGGCCTACTGCTATCCCCGCGGATACATAGAACGAGCGGTTGAGCGGCCTCATCACGTCTTTGGTCTCGCCGGAGCCCACTATGACCACGCCCACTATCGAGGCGAGCATGCCTGCCGCCCCCACCATGACCGGGAACATCAGCAGTTCTGGAGCTCCTATCAGGGCGGCTATGAGAAGGGCCGCAAGAATGGTCACGATGTATGATTCGTACACGTCAGAGCCCATGCCTGCAGCATCCCCGACATTGTCCCCTACGTTGTCCGCTATGGTTGCGGGGTTTCTAGGGTCGTCTTCTGGTATGTTGGCCTCTACTTTTCCCACAAGGTCCGCCCCCATGTCTGCCGCCTTTGTGAATATGCCGCCGCCTATCCTTATGAACAGGGCTATCAGGCTGGCCCCTATCCCGACTCCTGCTATCGATATGGGATCCGGGTATATCATGTACAGGCCAGTTATCGCCAGCAGCGCCATCGCGGGGACTGCAAGGCCCACTGTTGCCCCGCCCCGGAACGCCATTGCAAAGGTCTTGCCGAGCCCCTTGCTGCTCAGATTGGCCGCGCGCACGGCTGCCTTTACCGTTATCTTTAGGGATATCAGCCCCGCCACCGCAGAGAGCGTCGCCCCCACGGCAAAGGCTATCCCGTTTGATGGCTGCAAAAATGCGCCTATGATTACTGCGAGCCCGACGGCTACGGGCACTATAACCTTCATCTCCCTCTTCAGGAACGCCGATGCGCCGACCCTTACGGCCTCGGATATCTCCATCTGCTCTTTCGTGCCGGGCGGGTGCCTAGTTATCCACGCAGCCAGCCCTGCCGCCACCACAAACGAGGCGATGCCGGCCCCTATGGGCAGTATCTCCTCTCCGGCCATATACGGCTGCCCGCCTGTGGGCGTAAATATAAACCCTAAATGGCTGCGGGGGCCGTTCTTCTCTTGTACGGGGCAAAGCCGCCCCCGCGCAGGCCGCGCCGGACCAGCCGGTTGAAGCGCCTGCCGTGCCCCAGGTACTGGAAGCGCATGTGGATGAGCTCGTGCACTATGGTCTTTTCGAGCTCTTTTTCATCGGGGATCTTTCTGACGTTGATGAATACCGCGTTGTGGCGCAGGTACGACACCCCATAGTACTTGTATGCAGACGTGCGGCGGCCGGCAGTCGCCTCTTTTGGCATCTCGAGCACCTCGCGAGTAGTCAGCAGGACGCGCGGCTCGGGTATCGAGAACCTCTCGGAATAGACGCCTATCTTTTCGAGTATGCCAAGCCGCATCTCCGGGTCCAGCCTCATGGGGTGTGTTGTACGCGCCGGGATTTATCTGGGGTTGTCAAGAGTTGTCCGGACCCTTGTCTATTCTAAAGGGGTCAGAATGTTTAGGCCAAATCATATATCATACAGCCACCGTCTCATCACGCCCCGTCATGACACCGAATCGAGCAGGCCTTTGGCCTTATATCTGATCCCCGCATCCACGTGGATGGCGACCAGGCCGCGGCCGGGCTGCCCGTACATTATCACCGCCCCGTCTGGCGCGTATATACACGCGGGAATGACCAAGAGGTCCTCCTCGCCGCTGACCACGAGCCGCAGCGGGGATGATGACCCGAGGGCCCTGCGGATTGTCTCTATACATTCGGGGCTTATCCCGCCGGCGGGGTTCTCACACCGGATGATCTCGACATCCGGCGGGGGGCCTGCTGGTTCATGCGCGGCCCTTCTGGTCTTGCCGTCTATTATCTGGAGCAGCGGGGTCATCCCGAACCCGGAGATTCTCTCGGATGTGACATCGCCCACTGTAACCAGTATAGTGCCCGGGGGCGCCTCGCGCAGAACCGCCTCTTTATTCACCATGGAATCCAGTATGAGCGTGCCCATCGGCTCCCTGAGCCCCTCGCGGAGGCCCTCGGGCAGCCTCAAAGCCCGCCGTCTTTTTCTGCGGCGCTAGCCACACCGAGCGGCTTTCCGGCGTCCTGCTGGGGAGGGCTCTGCCCTTCGGCGCCGCCTGCATCCGGCGAGGCGGCAGCTTCTGCTGCCATCTCCTCCTGGAGCTTTGCAGCTATTATGCTGCACTGTGCAGCAATGTTCTTTGCCGATGATCTGAATGCGTTGGAGCTCGGGGAGTCGGGGTCGGTCAGAATTATCGGCCTGCCCTCTTCAGAGCCCGCCATTATGCCTGCGGTCAGGGGGATCTCGCCTATCAGCGGTATCTTGAACTGCTCGCTTATCCTCTTGGCGCCGCCTTCTCCAAATACATTGTGCTTTTCGCCGCACTTGTTGCATACAAACCCGCTCATGTTCTCGACTACCCCTATTATCGGCACGTTGAGCTTCTCGAACATGCCTACCGCCTTGACTGCAACGTTGCTTGCAACATTCTGCGGGGTTGTAACCACCAGTATTCCCGTTATGGGTATGGTCTGGGCCAGCGTCAGCGGTATGTCGCCAGTCCCGGGCGGCAGGTCCACTATCAAATAGTCAAGATCACTCCAGTTTGTATCCACTAGAAACTGCTTGAGTATCCCCGATATGATGGGGCCCCTGTATATGGCCGCCTTGTGCGCCTGCTCTGCAAAGAATCCAAACGAGACCACCTTTATCCCGCTGGCCTCGGCGGGCTGCAGCTTGTTTGCCTCTACTTCCATGAATGCCTCCTTCATGCCGAGCATCAGCGGTATGCTGGGGCCGTATATGTCGGCATCGAGCAGGCCCACCTTGGCGCCGGTCTGGCCGAGCGCCAGCGCGAGGTTGAGCGCCACAGTCGACTTGCCCACGCCGCCTTTCCCGCTGGCGACCCCGATGATGTTCTTTACGGTGGTCATGCCGGCGTCCTCGTCGAGCGAACGGCCCTCCATGACCTTTGCTGTAACGTTGAGGTTGAGGTTCTTTATGCCGTCGAGCTCGCCTATCACCTTTCTTACGTCGTCTTCTATCTCTACGTTAAAGGGGCATGCGGGGGTGGTAAGCTCCAGTGTAAACTTGAGGTTGCCGTCATCTAGCTCGAGATCCTTTATCATCCCCATGGATACGATGTCCTTTTTGAGATCCGGATCAATCACTTTGCCGAGGCTCTCAAGTACCTGATCTACGCCAACCATGTTTTCAGTGAGTGTGTTTTCATTATTTAAAGATAGGCGGATCCGGCTGAAAGAACCGGCCCTAAAGCCCTGCCAGCCGTGTCTAGACGGCCCTGCCGGGGGGGCCTGCATATGGGCGCCTGTTCCGCACATGGCACCTGTGGGGTATCATCCGCCCTGCCTGCGGGCCCCGGTTTTCCGCCATGTCACCCCAGGCCCCTGCCCCCGGCAAAATCTAATACATGGATACTGTGTCCTGTGAAGATAATCCCCGCACCGGAGATATTTTCAACAGCGCTAGCAATGTCTTTCTTTTTCCACAATATTCCTGACCTCGAGCCCGGAACGAACCTCTATTTTGAGGCCCTGCTGCAGGGCCCTTGCAATCTTTTCTGAATTGGCCCCTACATGGATGAATACATCGCCGTCGCGCATCAGCGCAAGATCCTCCGTCCTGCTGAAAAACTTCAGGCACCCGCCTTTCTTGTAGGCGTAATGAACAGCTGCGTGATAAACGGGAGTCTGTTCTACGATCGAACGCATTTTTTGGGGCCTGTCACCGTCTTGATCTTCTTCCTCATTATACAAGTCATGGCCTTTCAACTCGATACTGTCGACAGCAAGGAAGACCGCCGGCCTGGCCAGGTGCTTGGCCAGGTTTATGCTGGTATTGTCCTCCCATGAATAGTACGGGATGTTTCTTTTATCAAAGAACTGCACCGTCACGTCAAAATCATGCCCCTTCCACACTTTTTCCAGGTTTTCCCTGTTCAGCAGAAGATGCTGGCCATAGAGCTTGGCATCGGTGAGAAATATGATCATGTCCGCACAGGAGATGTAGGGGTTGCACTCGTCGCCCCTTGTGAATATTTTCGGCTCCGCCCTGCCGGAGAGCTGATCCCACGCCCTCGTCTGCTTTGATCTGAACCCGTCTATGTGCAGCTCAAGCCTGCCCGCATCCGAGTATCCGTTCATCCACAGGAAGCTGTGCGCGGTAAGATAGGGGAACATGGGGCCCAGCTTCTCGACAAAGTCGGCTGTGGGCACAAACTTCGTATAACTCTGCAAGCCGCCTGTTCTGATTGCGGGCAGTTCCTTTTGTGAAAGTATGACATACGAATAATGGACCGAGCTGATGTATTCTTGCATCTCGGTGATGAGCCGGTCTGCAAAGGATATGGCCTTTTTCATCCCCGAATGTTTTTTCAGATGCGAGCTCGAAAAAAACGGCGCATCGTCTTCCACCTGGTAATCCCCCTTTAGCTTGCTGTTTACATCGGTGTACCTGTCTGCAAAAGCCCGGGGGTCGTCGATGGAGACGCCCACGCCAAGATGCGTGCTAAAGCCAGAGCATCCGCGCTCCTTGGATTCATGCGATGCCGGCCTTCCGCGGGCAAAGCGCTTGGCATCAAATCCTATTACCGTCATATACCGTTAATGAATACAATGGTATAATAATATTCGGCAAAGGCGCGCAGACAGGAGTCTTCTGTCAAGGCCGCGCCCGAGCCGCCATCCCTTGGCGCCGGCAGATTCTCACGGGCCCTGGCGGTGCGGAAAGGGCCGGGGGGGCATAGTATGTGCAAACAGGGCCTGCGCGGGGCAAGATTCGTGCGATCTGCCATACAAAGGTTCATAAATTCGCCGCCGGGGCCTGCCGTGTAGTGTTTTCAATATCCACGCTGGTCGACGTGGTGAGGATCCCGCCCAGCCTATTCGGGACCACCCTAAAGAAGGCGGCCATCAACATACTGAAGGAAAAGTACGAGAGCATGATCAATGCTGATCTCGGCTATATCATAATGATTCTCGACGCCAAGGTCGAAGAGATGGGCAAGATGATCGCAGGAGACGGCGGCACCTTCCACAAGGTCGAGTTCAACGCGCTGACCTTCTATCCAAAGCTCCAGGAGATAATCCAGGGCGAGATAGTCGATATAACCGACTTTGGGGCGTTTGTCAGGATAGGCCCGACAGACGCTCTATTGCATTTATCCCAGGTGATGGACGACTATCTAAAGAGCGACGTAAAGGCCGGCCTGATAATGGCCAACCAGAGCGGCAGGACTCTCAAGGTGGGCTCGACAATACGCGCAAGGATCACGGCAGTATCTCTTGGCAAGGCTGCCGCAATGGGCAAGATAGGGATAACCTGCAGGCAGCCGTTCCTCGGGACTGCCGAGTGGATAGGAGAAGAGATAGCCGCAGCAGAGGGCAACGCCCCGCCGGACAAGAAAAAGGCCGCCGCGCAAAAGGCAGCACCCGAGCAAAAGAAGGCGGCACCGGAGCCAAAAAAGGTAGCAGGGGTAAAATAGAATGGCCCGCGAGATGGCCTGCCGCAAGTGCAAGTATGTGACATCGGGAAAGGTCTGCCCTTCATGCAAGTCATCCGACCTGACGCCCGACTGGAACGGGATAGTCCTGGTGGTGGACCCAGAGAACTCACGCGTCGCCTCCACCCTCGGGATAACGACAAAGGGCAAGTACGCAATCAAGGTAACCTAAGTTGGACCAGTCCCTGAGGAGGGACCTGCGGCGGTTCCTCGCCGAGGACATAGGGCGGGGGGATATCACAAGCGCGCTGCTTTCACCCGGGAGGATCAAGGCGTCTGTTATCGCCCGGGAGGGCTGCACGGTTTCTGGCGCGCGGCATGCCCGGGAGCTATTCATCATGGGCGGGTGCAGTGCGCGCGTATGCGTCGGCGACGGCCGGTCCGCGCGCCGCGGCAATATCATAATGGATGTGGCGGGGCCCGCGCGCGCCGTTCTATCGACAGAGAGGACCGCGCTAAACCTGATGTCGAGAATGAGCGGGATAGCCACAATGACTGCCCGGATGGTCCGCAAGGTCGGCAGAAAGACTGCCATCTATTCTACGCGCAAGACGGCGCCGGGGCTGCGGCGCTTTGACAAGGAGGCGGTGGTGGCAGGCGGGGGGCACGCGCACCGCATGTCGCTTGACGAGGCGGTGCTAATCAAGGACAACCACATAGCGGCGGGGGGCTCCATGGAGGATCTGATACGCGCGGCACGGCGCAAGCACCGGCGTATAGAGGTGGAGGTGGAGGATATAGGGGCCGCGGTTCTTGCCGCAGACTGCGGCGCGGATGTGATACTGCTTGATAACTTTGCGCCGCGGCAGGCAGCCAGGGCGGTATCGGAGCTGCGCAGGCGCAGGCCAAGGCCGCGGATAGAGATATCCGGGGGCATAACCGTACAGAACATAGCCAGGTACGCGGGGATTGGCGCCGACATGATATCTGTCGGCTCGCTTACGCACTCTGTCCGGGGTATAGACTATTCCCTGGATGTCACAGGCTAGCCCACCTCGAGCATTCTCTCTATGGCGCGCCTGGCCTTGCGGGCGGTTTCCGGGGGCACACTCACCTCGAATTTGTCGTACAGCAGGGAATCGCGGACCTTCTCAGGGGTGATCATCTTCATAAACTGGCATTCTGCCTTGTCGGATGCCGGCAGAAACGTCTTGTCCGGGTTCTCTTTGCGCATCCTGTACAGTATGCCCGTTTCTGTGCCCACCACAAAATTTTTCGTATCCGATTTTGCCACGTGCTTCATCATGCCCTCGGTGGAGAGGATCTTTGCCTTTGTGTCCTTGTAGGCGCCGGACGCTATGTCGTGGAGCATCGGCGTTGTGCAGCTGCATTCTGGATGCACGACAAACTCGGCATCCTGCATGGAGTCGAGCCTCTTTTGAACATCCTCTGGGGTTATCCCCGCGTGCACGTGGCACTCGCCGGGCCAGATGAACATGTTCTTTCTGCCGGTGGCCTTTGCCACGTATGATCCGAGGAACATATCAGGCAGGAACAATACCTCCCTGTCTTTGGGTATCGATTCCACTATTGCGGCAGCATTAGACGATGTGCAGCAATAGTCAAGCTCAGCCTTGATCTCTGCGGTGGTGTTTACGTATCCGACGCTTACTGCCCCCGGGTGCTGCTTTTTCCATCTGCGCAGATCATCGAGCGTTATGGAATCAGAGAGAGAGCAGCCTGCAGCCGGGTCCGGTATCAGCACCCTTTTCTCCGGGCTGATTATAGAGGCAGTCTCTGCCATGAAATGCACCCCGCAGAATAGTATCCTGCTGTTGCTTGTAGTGCCTGCCTTTCTTGCCAGCCCCAGTGAATCGCCCACAAGGTCTGCCACGTCCTGCACGGCGGGCACCTGATAGTTGTGCGCCAGTATTATCGTGTCCGTCTTCTTCTTTAGGCGGATTATCTCGTCGTGCAGCCCCTCTGCCTGTACCTGCATTGCATACGATGGGCAGCCTGCGGATTTAAAGAGAGGGATTTGTGCATATATGTTCGCCCGCCGCAAGGGTCCCGGCAATAATTGCCGTATCAGCCGGCCATTATGCCGCCGGAACATAGCCCGCGGATCCTCTCGATGGCGGAGAGCGCGGCCAGCAGGCTCGTCCTGGGGTTGTCCGGGTCGGGCACATTCTCGACCCTTATAATCATCGAGCCAAACCCGCCTGACGCCCGGACCTCGTGTATGTTCCTGTCGATGGAGGGATCCGCCACTATCCTTACCTTTGTCGAGCCTCCCCCGGCACATGCAACATCGATGAGGGCGGCCACGTTGATGTTCGCGGGAAAGTGGCGGACCGCATCTGCAGCCGTTCCCGCAAAGACCTCTGCGGGGCCGTCCAGGGATCCGAGGTCCACGCCGGACTGCTCTATGTAGGGGACCCCTGAGAGGGATCTTGGGTTCTTTGTTGTGGTAAGGGTGACAGATTCAAGCTCGCCGCGCACCGCCCTGAGCGCGTCTATCCCGGCTATGGCCCCCGATGGAAGGTATATGCTCCTGCCGTATTCCCTGCACGCGTCGGCTAGCACCTCGAATATGGCCTCATCAAGCAGAGCCCCCACACTCATGATCAGCAGGTCCTTTTTGTTCTGTATTACACTTAGGGCTACATCCTTTACAGCGTCTTGGGAGGCGGCCTCGACTACCAGGTTTGTATTATTCGAGGAGAGCAGGTGTGTGTTCTCTACTATTATCGGCTTGGTTTTCAGGCTGTCGACTAGCCCTTTAGAGCGTTCGGGCGCCTGGTCGTACACGTGGGTCAGCACGGCGTTTATCCCCCCAGAATCTATCGCCCGGGCTATCCGGGTGCCCATTGCGCCGCAGCCGAGCAGGGCGATCCTCCTCAACGATATATCTGGCATCTACGCCCGTAATAACCCTGTCCCGCGGCTGACCCGCAGCTGACTCTGGGTCAGCTATTCATGCATGAAAATGATATTTAATGGAGCCTGCCGGCTTATCCCATGGACGATCCGGTAAGGGAGCTGGCGGGATACATGGGGGAGCAGGCCTCCGGCAGGGGGCACCTCGACGGGGTGCTAGGCCACGACGGCACCATGCATACACTGGATCCATCAGGCATCACGGGGATAGGGCCGTGCGGGGAGCCCCGCAAGATGGCCTTTGTGGACGGGGGATCTGCGCTGCTATACGACGCGCCAGGCTGCCAGGTATCGATAAACCGGACCTATTACTCGCTGTTCCGCGGAGGCGAGAGGCTAAGCCCGCGCGCCGGCCCGCGCCTGCAGTTTTTCTCCTGTGTGACATCGGGTATGCGGGCAGAAGGCGGCGAGACTGTCCCGTCCGGGAACATCAAGCTGTTCCCGTACGGCGGGGATGATGCGCGGCGCCTGCCGGAAGAGGCGGACCTTGTGCCCGCGCCTGGCGAGCCGGACGAGAGGTCCGCATCGATGGCAAGAAAGTTCGCCGAGTGGCGCCTCGCCGAGAGGGTGATAGAGGAGGAGCTCGGGCCCGGGGATGTACTGGTAATGGACGGCTCGCTGCAGACCTCATACGACGGCGAGGACAAGTATGCAGACAGGGTGTACCGGGGGGCCGCCAAAGCGGGCGTTACAGTCTGCGGGCTCTCAAAGCAGAGCAGGCTGGTGACCGCGTCAGGCGAGCCGCTGCTGGACAGGGTATCCGAGATTGCAGCAGGTACTACCCATGACAGGTGGTACCTGCCGGTGGGAAAGAGACTCTCAGAGAACGACAAGGGGTTTGTATTTGTAGTAAGGCTGCACCCTGCATCGGACTATATCTTTCGCTTTGAGATATTCGAGGACCAGTACGCCTCAATGAGCTCAGACGAGACTGACTCGGTGCTCTCAAGTCTTGCAGCAAACTCTGACGACCTCTCCATGCCGGGGTATCCCTACGGGGCAGTGGATGCCGACAGGTTCGCGCAGGTCCGAAACCACGAGGCGGAATCGTACAGGTCTGCGCTGCTAGTTGAATCAACCGGGGTGCCCGGGGGCGACAGGGTGATATTATACGGGAGGATGCTCTCTGCACACGGCATGCTAAACAGGGTGACTAGCTGATGGATGTGGTAGGGCAGGTTGTAGGCGGCGGCTTTGGCGACATACTGATACGGCAGAAATCGGGCAGGCGCCTGGAGGTGGGCTCGCTGCTGGTATCCGAGGAGGATGACTCCATCCTGATCCTCGAGGTGTTCGGGCTGGAGTACGGCTCGCAGATACAAGACGGAATGCGGCAGATGGTATCTGGCGTGCAGCTCGAGCGGGAGGGGGATATGCGGTTCTATGAGGGCGAGTTCGTCCACTATGTGCTGGCCCGGGTAAAGCCGCTTGCCCGGATATCGGGGGGAAAGGTGAGCATACCAAAGTCGCTGCCTACATTTTTTGGCAGGCTCCGGCCAATCTCTGCAGGCGATCTTGAGTTTATGAAAAAGGGCGGGGACCGGATATTTGTCGGCCGGATAAGGAGCGGAAGCGAGGTGCTAGAGACCGAGGTCTGGCTGCCGGCAGAAGATGTATTTTCCCACCACATACTGATACCTGCGACAACGGGGCGCGGCAAGTCCAATCTTGTAAAGACAATCCTCTGGCACTCGCTTTGTTCCAACAGGGTCGGAATCCTGGTGCTTGACGCGCATGATGAATACTATGGCCGCAGGGGCGACGGGCTGTCTGTGCATCAGAGGGCAGGCGAGAACCTGGTCTATTATACGCCGGACCGCCCGCCGCCGGGCGCACACTCCCTGTCAATAAATTTAGCCTCGATACTGCCGGAGCACTTTGAGGGGATAACCGACCTGAGCGACGCGCAGTCGCAGGCCCTGCGGGTCTTTCATGGAAGGTTCAAGGAAGAATGGCTCACAAGGATCCTTACAGAGGATCCCGCCAAGCGTAGCGAGGGGGCCCGGGACAAGGAGATAAAGACAGGCACCCTTGTGGCCCTTCAGCGCAAGCTCAAGCTGATGCTGGACCTCGAGATAGTAGAGGGCAGGCAGCTGGTCTCCCGGAACGGCTTTTTCGACGTCACAAAGGGGGCGACTACCGCCCGGGATATCATAGGCCACATAGAGCAGGGCAAGGTTGTAGTCATGGATACGTCCCGGCTTGGCAGCGAGGCAGAACTGGTGGCGGGAAACGTCATAGCCGCCGGCCTGCTGGACAGGTACAAGCAGTACAAGGCGTCGGGACAGCTAGACAGGATGCCTGTCGCCTCGATAGTTATCGAGGAGGCGCCGCGCGTGATAGGCGAGGATGTGCTATCCTCCAAGAACAGCAACGTGTACGCAACGATAGCCCGGGAGGGCCGCAAGTTCAAGGTGGGCCTTGTGGCGGTGACGCAGCTGTCGAGCGCCATCCCGCGCGCAATACTTGCCAACATGAACACCAAGATAATACTGGGCAACGAGATGAAGCAGGAGCGCGAGGCGGTGATAGCATCCGCGTCGCAGGATCTTTCTGACGATGACAGGAACATAGCGAGCCTGGACAAGGGCGAGGCGATAATAACTAGCATATTTGTGCCCTTTGCAATGCCAATCAAGATACCGCTCTTCGACGAGATAGTAAAGGGTGCGAGCCGGGCAGGCGATGCGCCGGCAAAAAAGCCGAGGGTGTTTGGATGAGGTTTGCGCACGCATCGGACATACACCTTGGCTTTCAGGACGGCGCGGCACTGCAAGGGATAGAGAGGGAGGTATTCGAGAAGGTAATAGACGGGTGCATATCGCGCAAGGTGGACTTTGTGCTGATGCCGGGCGACATCTTCCACGTTAACATACCGGAGATGCGCGTGCAAAAGTTTGCATTTGCAGGATTTCGGAGGCTGCACGAGGCCGGCATACCCGTGTATGTAGTGTACGGGAGTCACGACTTTTCGCCAGTATACAACTCGGTAATAGACCTGCTCGCAGAGACCGGGTACATAACGAGGGTGCAGCTGCCGGAGGTTACGGACGATGGCAAGATACGACTCGGCCTGGTCACCGATGACAAGACGGGCGCAATGATTGCGGGCCTTTCGGGGCTCAAGAGCGGCCGGGACGAGGAGTATTACGCGCGATTGGACAGGGAGAATATACCGCAGGGGGATGGTTTCAAGATATTTTTATTCCACGGGGGGATAACCGAGGCCAAGACCGACGAGCGGTACAACGAGGGCTTTATGCCCGCGTCTCTGCTTCCGCGGGGGTTTGACTATTACGCAGGGGGCCACCTGCACAAGTTCATCAAGATAGGGGATGCTGATCATCCGATAGTGTACCCGGGGACGCCCTTTGCGGGGCAGGCAGTTGATCTGGAGGATAATGCAAGGGGGGCGAGGCGCGGCTTTGTCATAGTTGATACCGGCGGGGACAGGCCTGCCGTGGAGTTTGTCGAGGTCCGTGGCGCCGAGTACGAGCTCATCGAGGTGGACGCGCACAACAGGAATGCCGAATCAGTCGATACAGGGCTCAAGGAGGCGGCAAAGGGGGTGAGCCCGGAGAGAAAGGTGGTGATAATCAAGGTGACAGGCGAGCTCTCGTCGGGCAGGACTGCGGATGTGGACATTCCCGCTGTTAGGGATGCGATGGTCAAGGGGGCGGCGCTTGCGGTAAAAGTCAGCCGGAACCAGCTTACGTCCCGCGAGTACAGGATTACAGACGCGCCGGGGGGGACCCGGGAGGAGACGGAGCGGAACACGTTTGCCGAGAACATAGGGGAGGTCAGGCTGAAGAGGGACGGGCTGGTGGGCGAGCAGGGGGTGGAGCTTGCCTGCAGGCTGCTCGAGGCGCTGCGCCTGCCGCCGCTTGCCAACGAGAAAAAGGCCGACTACCAGGGGCGCATGATCGAGGGGGCGCTCAAGACGATGGGGCTCAAGGCCGATGATTCTTGAATCCATAAGATTGGAGAACATCCGCAGCTACGGGGATGCGGAGGTGTCATTTCCGCCGGGGATCACGCTCTTCTTTGGCGAGATAGGGGCGGGCAAGTCGTCGATACTCATGGGGATAGAGTTTGCCCTGTTCGGGCTGGGCTCGCAAAAATCCGAGGCCCTGCTTGCAAAGAGGGCAGAATCAGGCGGCGTCCGGCTCAAGTTCTCTGTCGGCGGCAGGTCGTATGAAGTGGGGCGCTATCTCAAAAGAAACAAGAAGGGTCTGGTGTCGCAGGATCCAAAAAGGTCCTATCTGGATACGGGGGATGCGACAGAGTCGCTCTCCCCGTCGGAGCTCAAGCAGCGGGTGATGCGCATACTGGGGTTCAACGAGCCGGAGTCTGCAGGCGCGGTGAGCAGGATATACCGGTATGCAGTGTTCACCCCGCAGGAGGAGATGAAGTATGTGCTGTCTGACAGGGACCGGAGGCTGGAGACCGTCCGGAGGGCCTTTGGAATTGAAGAGTACAGCACGGCATCAGAGAACGCAAGGCAGGCCGCGTCCTGGCTCCGGACTGAGATGGCAAGACTCGAGGGCAGGTTTGCGGATATCTCAAGGCATGAGGCGGCAGTGCGCGATTCAGGCGCGGCAGCTGATGCCGCCCGGTCCAGGATAGCCGGGCTAGAAGATGCACTGGGCGGGGCCAAGGCCCGGCTTGTATCGGCGGAGGCCGCCCTCAAGTCTGTACAGGAGAGGCTGGACCGCAGCGCGAGCCTTGGCGCCCGGAGGCGCGAATTGGAATCCTCCCTGTCGTCAGAGCGGGGGCGCCTAAAATTGATAGTGTCCAGGATTGCAGCAAAGCAGGCGGAATTGAATGCGGCCGACGCAAAGATCCGCGGATACGGCCCGCTGCAAAAGCCCACCGAGATGGGCATACGCGAGATGGATGGCCTTCTGGAGGGCCTCCGAAAGGTGGGCATGGAGCTTGGCGGCCTGGCGGCCCGGCGCGACGAGCAGGCAGGGCAGGTGGCGCAGTCGGAGGCGCGCCTTGGCGGCCAGAGGGATGCCGCGGCGGCAGAGAAGGAGCGGCTGGATCTTGCCGCTTTGCAGTCGGATGTTGCTGCAGCGCTTGATCTCAACAGGGCGCATCTGGGGAAGCTCCGGGAGTCCATGGCGGGGGACCGCAGGGTCCGGGCGGAACTGGAGGGGGATCTTGAGAGGTTCAGGACGATGGTCGGCACCTGCCCGTACTGCGAGAGCGAGATAACAGAAGAGCATCGGGGAAAGATGGAGGGGGAGCGCAGCGGCAGGCTCGCGGATATAGACGGGCGCCTCGGGGAGATGGGCAGGGAATCGGAGAGGCTTGGAACACTGGTATCTGAGGGGGAGGCAGAGGCAAAGAGGCTCTCGGGCGAGACAGACAGGCTGGCGGGGCTTGTCCGGGATATTATGGAATATGAGCGGCGGTCGTCGGGGCTGGCGGATACACAGTCAAGGATAAGGGAGCTCGAAGGGGAGGCATCGAGGCTGGGGCCCGGCTCTACTGATGCGCGTGTGCGCGAGCTGATGGGCGGCGGGGATCCCATATCGGCGCTTGAGCGTGCCCGGGCGGCCCTTGTCGAATATGAAAAGGCGCAGAGCGCGATCAATGAGGCGCGCAGGGCCAAGGCTGGATATGAGAGGGACCTGCAGGATGGAACCCGGGAGAGGACAGATGTGGAGGCCTCGATAGGCGCACGAGAGCTGGAGCTTGGCGAGACAGAGAAAGAGATGCGCCGCTTTGAGGGGCTGGAAGAAGAGAAGGATAGATGTGCCGCAGAGTGCGGCAGGATCTCCGGGGAGATAAGCGGGGGAAATGCCGGCATTGCAGCAAGCAGGGAGGCGTTAAGGAACGGGGAGGCCGGCCTGGCAGAGGGCAGGGCCCGGCTGGAAGATGCGAAAAAGTGGAGGGACCGGCACCGGGTGTACTCGGATTACCGCGAGTGGATGGAAAAATTCTATGTCCCGTCTCTTGACAGGATAGAAAAACGGATGATGATAAACATCCGGGCCGAGTTTGAGGCCGCATACCAGGGGTTTTACCATTCACTGGTGGATGATCCCAGCAAGGAATCAAGGATAGACGAGGAGTTTGCGCCGCTTGTGGAGCAGGACGGGTATGAGCAGGAGGTCGAGTACCTGTCCGGCGGGGAGAGGACCAGCATAGGCCTGGCGTACAGGCTCGCACTCAACTCGCTCATGCGGAGGGAGACGTCATCGCTGGAGTCCGGGCTGCTCATACTGGACGAGCCCACGGACGGCTTCTCGGAGGCGCAGATAACAAAGGTGGTCTCTGTCCTCAAGAGCATGGAATCCAAGCAGGTGATACTGGTATCGCACAAGGGGGATCTGGGGAACTCTGCGGATCATACGTTCAAAATTTCAAAGCCGTCCGGCACATCAGAGATATCTGTAGAGGACTAGCCGCCGGTGAGCTTGGCGAACTTTTCATTCTTGCTTATCTTTTCCATAAAGTCGATATTTGAGAGGGCGACTACTGCAGATTCCACCACGGGCTCTTCCGGGTCGTCGAGCGCCTTTGTGAGCGCAGTGCGGGCGTCTTTGTTCCCTACTACGCCGAGGGCAATTGCCGCCTCGTGCCGCACAAACATGCTCGGGTCGTTGAGTGTCGCGTCCTCCAGGTGGGGCACGCAGCTGGCATGGCCCATCTGGCCCAGCGAGAATGCCGCCTCGTGCCGGACCAGCTCGTTTGGGTCGTTTTTGAGCACGCCGGCTATGTGGTGGACCTTGTCCTCTCCGCCGAGGTCTACTAGCACGCACGTGGCGCGGGTCCTGACTACATAGTCGTCAGAGGAGAGCAGGCCCACAAAGTAGCCTGCGTCGGCGCTCTCGTACCTTGATTCCATGTCTGCAAAGATCCTGAGCCTCTCGTCTGTAACGGGGTTGTTCTTGTCCACGGATCACCCGCGGATACCCGGTATATTAGCGTAATTTGAGGCCGGGGCGGCGGGACGGAATCCGCGCGCCGGCTTGGCGGGCTTTGCGATTCCAGTTATCTTTTTAACAGATGCGCGGCCCATTTGCGCCATGCCAGCAACTGTGGGGGAGACGGCGCCCAACCTGAGGATCTCCGAATGGGTCCAGGGGCTGCCCACCAATATAGACCAGGAAAAGGACCATGTGGTGCTAGTGGAGGTATTCCAGGTCAACTGCCCGGGGTGCTTTATCTATGCGATGCCCGAGGCGATCAAATTGTACAACGAGTACCAAGACGACGGGTTCCGGGTGCTCGGCCTGGCCACCGCGTTTGAGGACTTTGACAAGAACACGCTGGAGAACCTCCGGATGCTCGCCGAGACCGGCGAGGTGGTCGGCGATACGCTCCAGTCGCTGGGCGGGATGGGCCATCTAGACGGGAACAAGCTTACCTTCAAGATACCGTTTCCCCTTGCAATGGACTCTCTTGACAGCACGGGAGGCGAGATGGACCACGACAAGATGATGGCCATGATATACCCGCAGATACCGGACTTTGATTCAAGGCCCGAGCAGTTCAAGCAGGAGATCATCGAGAGGGTCCGGGACTATGCCCGGTCCAAGCTGTACTCGGCGGGCACGTTTGAGGAATATTCCCTGCGGGGCACCCCGTCCTCGATACTAGTCGATAGAAAGGGAATCCTGCGGGACGTCTCGTTTGGCCAGAACCCGGGCCTCGAGTCGAGCATCAAAAAGCTTGTAGCCGAATAGGTACTAGAACCCGAAAATATTCCTCAGAAAGTCGCCTATTATCTCAAATACGTTCCTCTCCCGGGGCACAAACTCGGGCTCTGGGTCCATGGGGGAATCCGCCCGGGGCTCTGCAGGTTCGGGCTCGGGCTCCGTGGGGGAATCCGCCCGGGGCTCTGCAGGTTCCGGCTCCCTGGCGGGCTCCGGATCCATCTCTGGCTGTATACTTGGGGCGGGCGCCGCGGGCGGGGGTGCAGCTGACGGCCCCTCTATTCTCAATGTGTACACGTCGATCTCGGGCAGCGCAAAGATCAGGCCCTGGCCGTCGCGCAACAGTATGCCGAGCTTTCCAGTGTAGGTGCCCTCGAGGGGAATGGTGATGCTGTCGAGGGTGACTCCGCTTGCCCTATAGGTGACGCCGCCGGATACCAGGGATTCCTCGTCGCACGTGTGAATCCTGCTGGTCTGCACGACCTCGCCGCCGCAATCCCTGCCGTGGAATATGCCCAGCCTGTTGTAGTAGACGCTGGCGGCCAGCTCGTCGCCATCTTTCATTATGACCTCCATGTCGTAGACGTCCAGGGTGCCCGCGGGCGTCAGTATCGGAATTATGGTCAGCGGCGCGTCGGGCTGGAGGCGTATGGTTGACGGCTTCTCCAGCACGTCCCTCCCGTTGGAGCGGAACTCGAATATGAGGTCATATCCGAGGCTGTTGCCCCTTGGCAGGCCGGGGCCCCTGTCTGAGGCTCCGCCACCTCCACCGCCGCCGCCTCCGCGGGGCGGCACCGGCGGCGGGGCAACGTCGGCAGGGCCCAGCGTGTGTGACGCCTCCGCGGTGTCGTTTACCACGGGCGTGCTGCCGTTCCTGATTACGTCCCCTTCGCGGTCTTCAACCTTCGGAGTATCTGATACGTCCACAAAGAAGCCCAGCATGGTTCTATCTTCAGGCGACGGGCTGTCTACAACACCCAGGAAGGCCATCCTGCGGGGCATCTCGGGGAAGTCAGAGACCGCGGGATTGTCGAAGCCCATGATTGGGATGGGATCCCCGACACGGTGCGCCCTGCCGGGGTCGGTGAATGTGGGGCTGTCCACTTCCGTGATCATGTGCATTTCCGGAACCATGACATGCATCCGCATGCCTACATCGGAGACCGAGGGATCATCTCCGCCCATGATCGGGATGGGATCCCCTGCACGGTGCGCCCTGCCGGGGTCGGTGAATGTGGGGCTGTCCACTTCCGTGATCATGTGCATTTCCGGAACCATGACATGCATCCGCATGCCTACATCGGAGACCGAGGGATCATCTCCGCCCATGATCGGGATGGGATCCCCGACACGGTGCGCCCTGCCGGGGTCGGTGAATGTGGGGCTGTCCACTTCCGTGATCATGTGCATTTCCGGAACCATGACATGCATCCGCATGCCTACATCGGAGACCGAGGGATCATCTCCGCCCATGATCGGGATGGGATCCCCTGCACGGTGCGCCCTGCCGGGGTCGGTGAATGTGGGGCTGTCCACTTCCGTGATCATGTGCATTTCCGGAACCATGACATGCATCCGCATGCCTACATCGGAGACCGTGGGATCATCTCCGCCCGGGATCCTGTAGATCATACCTGTTGGTGCCGGCACTGCTGCATCATCGCCGAGCTCCATCACGTCGGATACCGCTACCATGCGGGGCCCGCCCGGGGTATGATCTTCATCTATCCTCTCGCGCACCGTGGGGCCTTCGGCTACCATGATCGTAAGCGGGGCTCTGTCAATGGGCACGTCGCCTGTCTCCTCGAACGTGAATGCATCAGTCCTGTTGATCATAAAGGTCACGGCATCCCGGACCGGTACACCTTCGTCGTCCACCGCGGGACCGTCTGCACCCATGATCTCGTAGTTCATACCTGTTGGTGCCGGCACTGCTGCATCATCGACGAGCTCCATCACGTCGGATACCGCTACCATGCGGGGCCCGCCCGGATTACGCATGACCATCTCGTCATCGCCTACTGTGGGACCGTCTGCGCCCATGATCTCGTAGTTCATACCTGTTGGTGCCGGCACTGCTGCATCATCGACGAGCTCCATCACGTCGGATACCGCTACCATGCGGGGCCCGCCCGGATTACGCATGACCATCTCGTCATCGCCTACTGTGGGACCGTCTGCGCCCATGATCTCGTAGTTCATACCTGTTGGTGCCGGCACTGCTGCATCATCGACGAGCTCCATCACATCACCCACCGCTACCATGCGGGGCCCGCCCGGATTACGCATGACCATCTCGTCATCGCCTACTGTGGGACCGTCTGCGCCCATGATCTCGTAGTTCATACCTGTTGGTGCCGGCACTGCTGCATCATCGCCGAGCTCCATCACGTCGGATACCGCTACCATGCGGGGCCCGCCCGGGGTATGATCTTCATCTATCCTCTCGCGCACCGTGGGGCCTTCGGCTACCATGATCGTAAGCGGGGCTCTGTCAATGGGCGCGTCGCCTGTCTCCTCGAACGTGAATGCATCAGTCCTGTTGATCATAAAGGTCACGGCATCCCGGACCGGTACACCCTCGTCGTCCACCGTGGGATCGTCTGCGCCCATGATCTCGTAGTTCATACCTGTTGGTGCCGGCACTGCTGCATCATCGACGAGCTCCATCACATCACCCACCGCTACCATGCGGGGCCCGCCCGGATTACGCATGACCATCTCGTCATCGCCTACTGTGGGATCGTCTGCACCCATGATCTCGTAGTTCATACCTGTTGGTGCCGGCACTGCTGCATCATCGACGAGCTCCATCACGTCGGATACCGCTACCATGCGGGGCCCGCCCGGATTACGCATGACCATCTCGTCATCGCCTACTGTGGGATCGTCTGCGCCCATGATCTCGTAGTTCATACCTGTTGGTGCCGGCACTGCTGCATCATCGACGAGCTCCATCACATCACCCACCGCTACCATGCGGGGCCCGCCCGGATTACGCATGACCATCTCGTCATCGCCTACTGTGGGATCGTCTGCGCCCATGATCTCGTAGTTCATACCTGTTGGTGCCGGCACTGCTGCATCATCGACGAGCTCCATCACATCACCCACCGCTACCATGCGGGGCCCGCCCGGATTACGCATGACCATCTCGTCATCGCCTACTGTGGGATCGTCTGCGCCCATGATCTCGTAGTTCATACCTGTTGGTGCCGGCACTGCTGCATCATCGACGAGCTCCATCACGTCGGATACCGCTACCATGCGGGGCCCGCCCGGATTACGCATGACCATCTCGTCATCGCCTACTGTGGGACCGTCTGCACCCATGATCTCGTAGTTCATACCTGTTGGTGCCGGCACTGCTGCATCATCGACGAGCTCCATCACGTCGGATACCGCTACCATGCGGGGCCCGCCCGGATTACGCATGACCATCTCGTCATCGCCTACTGTGGGATCGTCTGCGCCCATGATCTCGTAGTTCATACCTGTTGGTGCCGGCACTGCTGCATCATCGACGAGCTCCATCACATCACCCACCGCTACCATGCGGGGCCCGCCCGGATTATGCATGATCCTTTCGTCATCGACCACCACTGGTCCGTCGAAGCCCATTATCATCATCGGCGCACGGTCAAGGTCGGGCTCCCCCGTATCGCCCACCGCGGGATCGTCCGCACCCATGATCCTGTAGATCATACCGACTGGTGCGGGCACTGCTGCATCATCTCCAAGCTCCATCACATCACCAACCGCTATCATGCGGGGCCCGCCCAGATTATGAATTAGCATCTCGCCATCAACCACCGCCGGTCCGTCGAAGCCCATGATCATCATCGGCGCACGGTCAAGGTCGGGCTCCCCCGTATCACCCACCGCGGGATCATCTCCCCCCATGATCTTGTAGATCATACCGGCTGGTGCGGGCACTGCTGCATCATCTCCAAGCTCCATCACATCACTAACCCCTATCATGCGGGGCCCACCCAGATTATGCATGATCCTTTCGTCATCGACCACCGCCGGTCCGTCGAAGCCCATGATCATCATCGGCGCACGGTCAAGGTCGGGCTCCCCCGTATCACCCACCGCGGGATCGTCCGCACCCATGATCCTGTAGATCATACCGACTGGTGCGGGCACTGCTGCATCATCGCCAAGCTCCATCACATCACTAACCCCTATCATGCGGGGCCCGCCCAGATTATGCATGATCCTTTCGTCATCGACCACCGCCGGTCCGTCGAAGCCCATTATCATCATCGGCGCACGGTCAAGGTCGGGCTCCCCCGTATCACCCACCGCGGGATCGTCCGCACCCATGATCCTGTAGATCATACCGACTGGTGCGGGCACTGCTGCATCATCACCAAGCTCCATCACATCACTAACCGCTATCATGCGGGGCCCGCCCGGATTACGCATGACCGTCTCGTCATCATCCACCGCCGGATCATCGGATCCCATTATCATCATCGGCGCACGCTCAAGGTCGGGCTCCCCCGTATCACCCACCGCGGGATCGTCTGCGCCCGAGATCCTGTAGATCATACCGACTGGTGCGGGCACTGCTGCATCATCGCCGAGCTCCATCACGTCGGATACTGCTACCATGCGGGGCCCTCCCGGATTATGCATGACCATCTCGTCATCGTCCACCGCCGGATCATCGGAGCCCATTATCATTATCGGCACACGCTCAAGTACCGGCAGGCCAGCGTCGCCAACCGCGGGCCCGTCATCACCGCCGATCATGTGCACCGTCCCGGTGGCCGGCGGCACGGCTGCCGGCACTGCTGCATCATCGCCGAGCTCCATCACGTCGGATACTGCTATTAGGCTGGGCCCGCCTTGAATACGCACGACATTCTCGTTATCGGCAACAGCGGGCCCGTCTGTGCCCATTATCATTATCGGCGCACGCTCAAGGTCCGGCTCCCCCTCATCACCCACCGCGGGACCGTCCGCACCCATGATCCTGTAGACCATGCCGTCTGCTGCCGGAACCATCGCATCATCGCCAAGCTCCATCACATCGCCCACCGCTATTGCCAGGGGCCCCTTTGCACTTGCGCCGTCTGCCGCCTCTGGCATATCCCTCGCGCCAAGCGAGGCATCAACCTCTACCATATCTGCCACCACTGGAACGTCTGTCCCATTGCCAATCTTCGGCATGCCTGTGCCATCGGACACCACCGGCGCGTCAGTCGCGTTTGAGGAAAACAGGTTGTTGCACACGCCGTTCTCCACAAACTGCGTCTCGGAATCGCAGAGCTGCAGCCTGAAGATGTTCAGGTTGTACTGGTATGCACTGGACCCGCCTGCAATGTACATGTCAAAGCCGTTGTCATTGAACTCCAGCGCTACCGGGTTCGCCCTCGTCTCTGTATTGTACCTGCCCACGGGCCTGTCCAGATCAAAAGTGTACGGCCCGGTGAGGTTGAACTGGTTTACATAGGCGTCGCGGTCGCCAAAGCCGGCGCTCCTTCCCCCGGTAAACATCCTCTCGCCGTCGGCCGAAAACTCTATCCCCCCCTGGTCAAAGGCGCCATCGGGGCTTGCGCTGACATCCCCCCTCCGGCTGGCATTCATCTCCTGTATGAGATACGGCTCGCCGAGCTCGTACACATAGATTTCCTCAAACGCGGCCCCTGCAACCAGCAGCATCCCGTCGGCCGAAAACTCTATCCCCCTGACCGAGGTCACCACCGGCTGGCCGGTCACGTTCTTGACCACGTACGATCCTGCAAGCTCCGGCGTGCTGGTGTCGTACTCGCCAGGCAGGTCGTACCAGTCGATCCTTCCCCCGCTAAAGCCCTCGTTTACCAGCACGAACATGGTCTTGCCGTCGGCAGAGAACTTGATATCGCGAAATTCTGCACTGCCCCCAGACAGGACAAAATCAAGCCCCCTGTCGAGCTCGGCCTCCCGTATTTCAAAGGGCAGGCCCACGTTGAATCCGCGTATGAGGCTGGTCTGCGCCGAGCCTGTAAACAGCCGTGTCCCGTCCTCCGAGAAGGCGAGGCCGCTGCCGCCCCCTCCCTCAAGCAGGTCCAGCTCAAAGGCGTCATCAAGCCGGCTGTAGGGGCTGCTCAGTATGAGCTGCTCTATGGTGCCCTGCTCTGTGGCAAAAAATGCGCGGGGGCGCTCCTCGGTAAACACAAGAGCCCCGTGACCCTGGCTGATCAGGGCCCCTTCAAGATACTGCGTGCCGTTTGCAGCCGTGGTGACATCGTATGCCGTGCCCAGCGGCATCCTGAGTATCTGGATGTTAAAGAACCCTGATACGTACATCACCCTGCCCCCGGGCTCAAAGGCCAGCAGTCCGGATATGACGCTTACACCGCTGGGATTCCCGTCCCGCAGTGTGCCCCCGAGCGAGCCGTCATGAACCGCGCCGGCAACCTGGTACGGCGAGCTTAGGGTGTACTGGTGGATAGAATCGCCGCCAAAGTCGGCAGTCTCTGTTAGCAGGAACATGCGCAATCCGTCCTCGGAGAATACCATCTCACGGGGCACGGGCACCCTGTCCCCCACATACTCGCCGCCCGTATAATTTACCGTATCTATCCCAAAGGCCGTGCCCAGGTCGTACCTGTGTATGGTCGTGGTATTGCTTCCTAGCATGTACATTATTGTGCCGTTGGCGGAGAAGGCCAGCCCCACAGGCGTATTATCCTGGCCTGACATGTTTAGCATTGCCCCCGAGTACCGCGCGCCGGTCATTTCAAAGGGGGTCAGGAGGTCGTACTTGTACACGGACGCAGTATTCCGGCCAAGGATGAATGCCCCGAGCCCGTTCTCCGTAAAGGCCAGCCCGTCGGTAAGCTCGGCCTCTTCCGTGGTATTCAAGGTGACCCTGCTTGTAACTATGGGTAGCGAATACGGGACGGGGAACGCGCCGCCCCTGGTGCTGAACATCGTCGAGGGTGCAAAGTACAGCGTGGGGTTCCAGTACCCGAGGACCCTGTCCACATAGTCCTTGGCCAGCTCAAACCTTAAGACATTCGTATTCGAGCCGCTCAACAGGCTGCCGACTAGCGGCCTGTCGTCTATGTTTACAGAGCCGTCCCTTATTGATATCCCGCTCTTATCTATGCTGTCCACATCTATTGCGCTGTCGAATAGTATCTCGACTATTCCCGATTCGTCCATCACTGCAGAGAGGATGACCGGCCCGGGCACGTCCGGGACGGAGAGGCTCACATCAGCTATGCCCGGGACGTCTATTGCCGGCCGGGGAAACGAGAACCTTCCGGGCTCGATTATCCCGGGTGCGTCAAACGCCTCTATAATGTTCATCATGATGACCCTGGTTAGGGCCGGTTCCGCCAGGCCGGGCGCGTCCCCTGTCGATATCATGGGAGCCAGAGATAGCGGCTCTGCTGTGCCCGGCCTGTCTTCTGCGAATATCGCGGATGCATCGACGCATGTGCCCCTGTACAGGGCCTGCTCCTGCGCGCACACGTCGAGCATCCCCGTGAACAGCGAATACTGGACCACCGACCCGCCCTGCGCGACTGCCATCCCTGACCCGTCGGGAGTAAGGGCGGCTGCCGCGCTGCCCGCGCCTGTCCCGATGGATCCCGCATATTGAGCCGAGGCAGTGTCATACTGTATGGACAGGTCGTACCTGTGGATGGCGCTAGCTCCTTCGTCAGATATGAACATCCTTGTGCCGTCAAACGAGAAGGACACGTCAGACACGTCCGTGACTGTGTCGCCCGGCGTGAACGTCGACGGCGCGCCCGCGGATATTGCCCCGTACGGCTCATCTAGAATATACCCTAGAATAGATCCGTCCGATATGATAAACATCCTCCTCCCGTCGGACGAGAATGCGACCCCTCCTGTATCCCCGTCTGCCACCTCGATCGAGCCGTCTATCTCCAGCTGTAATGGTATCTCGTACTCTACATCCAGCTCGTACCGGTGCACCATATCTGCCCCGTCATCGGCGATGAACATCCTAAACCCGTCAGCAGAGAACGCAAGGCCGGCGGGGACAGAGTCTTGGTCCAGCAGCTTTGTAATGGTTGTATCCCCGGCAGAGGAGGCGTCAAACGGTGTGCCCAGTGCATGCCTGTACAGCGAGCGGTCCGCGGAGATCACAAACAAGCTTGAGCCGTCAGCTGAGAATGCCAGCCCCTCGGGATCGGCACCGCCCCAGCTCGTGCTTGATATCATCATGCCTTCTGCGAACCTGTACGGCTCGGGGAAAGCGCCGGCCCCGGTGCCCACGGCATACGGCCCAAAGTGTAGCGTCGGATCCACATACCCTGACACCGTAGTTCCTGCACTCCCGGACAGTTCCATCTCCACGTCTTTGGGGCTTGTGCCCTGCACTGCCTCCGCGCCCACAAATGAAATGCCGCGGTCCGCGCCGTCGCCTATGCTTATCCTCGGCGGTATGACCGATGCGGCGTCAACTTCTACATCAAAGGCTATTCCCAGCCTGTTGGTCTGCGGGTCGAATGCCGCGGATGCTATCTCGGGCGGGTCTGCAATGACTGGCAGCCCCCTCACGTCCAGCGGATACTTGAACATGGTGTCCGCCAGGTTCCCCACTATGGTGATGCCCGAGCCGTCGGGATCCATCAACACTTCAAAGAGGCCCCTCTCATACTGCCCTACATTGAACGCGCCCGCATGGGTTGCGCCCGCCAGCACGTACGGCTCGGCCAGCTCGTACCTGTGTATGTGGTCCGAGACGCGGCTCGAGACGTACATGTCGGTCCCGCCGGGCGAGAATGTCACGCCTGTGGGGAAGCCGGCCCGGTCCGCCACAGAGAACGACTCCACGGCCCCTTCCGCACTGCCCGGATCAAAGGGCTCCCCAAGGGAGTACCTGTGGACCTGCTCCGTGTCCAGGCCCGAAATGAACATGAGCATTCCGTCCTCGGAGAAGTCAAGCGACTGCGGCCTCCCCTCCTCGCTTATCGGGTGCAGGCCCTCGTATGTACGCCCGAAGATGTTATACCTGTTGGACAGGCTGTACTCGTGCACCCCGTCCGTGACCTGCCCTATGACGAATAACTTGAGGCCGTCGCCCGAGAATGCAACCCCCGTGGCGGCAGTCGCCTGCTCGCTTATGTCTGCGGACCCTGTGCGCTCGCCGGTGGCCACGTCGTATGGTTCATCCATCTCGTAGACGTACAGGCGCTCCCTCTCCGAGCCCGTAACCACTATGCGCAGGCCGGTGCCGGTAAACGCAAGGCCTGTGTTGATGCCGTCGCCGTCTCCAAGGTACAGGGTGTCTGCCTGCGCCGGCAGGGTCACATCGAACGGGGCCTCCAGGTCGTACTGGGACACCCGGTCCGACGTGGTCCCTATCACGTACATGCGGATTCCATCTGCCGAGAACTCTAGGCTAGTCGGGCTGGTCTCCTCCCCCCCGACGTAAAGCGAATCGACGCGCACTGCCGTGCTCACATTGTACGGCTCTGCCAGGTCGTACCGGTGCACCCTGTCCGTGTCGCCGCCGACGACAAACGCGCGCCGGCCGTCGGGCGACAGGGACACGTCGCCGATGACATCCTCCGGCCCCTCCACGGAAAACTCCCCCGCGGGCTCGGCATTCGAGATATCGTAGGGCGAGGGCATGGAGTACGAACGGACCAGCTCCCCGGTGGAATCAGGGACGAGCATCATCATTCCGTCTCTTGTAAAGTGCACGTCGCTTGGCTGCACATCGGCGGCCCGCAAGTCGGGGCCCGTGAGCACGAATCTCTCTGCAGAAGGCGTGATTGGAATAGGGTTGAACGGCGTATCCATGTCGAACCGGAATACCGTATCCCGGTCCTGCGAGAGCACGAACATCATGGTCCCGTTGGATGAAAAGGCCAGCCCGTGGGGGGCGTCGATGCGGCCGCCGGTAGCGTCGATGCGCGCAACGGCCGGCAGCGGGGCGAAGCTGACAGATCCCGCCGTCGTAACATCATAGGGGGTGCCGAGGACATACCTGTATACGGAATCAGTGATGCCCCCGACTATGAACAAAAGAGAGCCGTCGGGCGAGAACTCCATGCCGAGCGGCTGCCCGTCCCGGGTAAAGTCAAAACCGCCCGCCTGCGCATCCAGATCTGCCGCCGATGTGGCGGGGCGGGCAAGCTCCGGCAGCTTGAGCGGGCCGAGAAGGCCCCCGTCGGTATCCCTAAACGAGCCGTTCTCAAAGTGCAGCGTGGGCCCTGCATACCCTGATACAGTGGACAAGGCGGCCTCGTCGAGAACAAATGTCACCGTACCGGAGTTGCCCGACGGGACCAGGCTGTCCGCCGTTAGTGTGATCCCCCCCTTTGCCAGGCCGCCGTCCCTTATGTGCACCTTTGATGGATCTATGCTGCCGGCGTCTATGGTCGCATCAAATGTGATCACAAGGCTCCCTGTATTCCCGTCCAGGACCGCCGAGAATATCACGGGCTCGGCATGTGCTGCGGCCGGCAGCAGGGCCGCCAGCAGGGCAAGGCATGCTGCAGTACCAACTCTCATGGGGGTGCCTCCAGGGCTCCTGTATGGCCGCAGCTGCGTGCCGGTGTCCGCCCGGGGTAGCGGGCGGGCCGCGGCCTCGGCGCGCGGTTCATACGGGCGCGTAAAACCGCGCCCTTGATAATCTTTATCGCAGTGCCCGTCCCGGATTGCACAAGGCGCAGCTTCAGGCACGGATTCCGCACCCCTTTTCTGGACTTTTGACTGGGTGCACCCGGGCCGGGGGGAAAAAGGCGGGGTATCTTCCGGGCCCGGAAGGGTGTGGGGCGCACAGGCTGCCCTAGCGGACCATGATCTGGCTGTTTCTCAACAGCACTATGCACATTATGGATGCCGCGAGCACCAGCATGGCGGCGCCCGCGAACTCTGGCAGGTACGTGGTCCCCACTATGTCCAGCCGGTGCTCGCCGCTGCCGGGAAACTCTGCCGTTATGAACGAGATGTCGCCGCCGGTCCGCACCAAGGGGAGGAGCTCCTCCCCGTTTAACATGAAGGTAAAGTTTCCGTTTATCAAGTTGACCGGTATCACCATCTCGGATATGTTATCCTCCACATTGCTATCTATGAACAGGGTCAGGCGCCGCTCTTCTGCGACAAACTCGTGCCCCGTCACATCAAAGTTGGATGTCGTAACCACCTCGAAGACATAACCGCCGGTCTCGACGTCAAACCTCTGCTTGAGGCCGGGGCTATCCAGGCCGTATGCAGGAACTATGCACAGCGATACGGCGGCTATGCAGGCCGCCGCTCTATGCAGCGCGTGCACCGACACGGTCGCGCAGCTCCGGGTCTTTTGCCACCCTTGGATGGGACGGGTCGGCCAGTATTACCTCGAACCAGTAATAAGCGCCGTCCTTGTACACAAAGTACGACCCCAGCAGCGACATGTTGGGGTACCTCTCGAGGACCCTGCGCACGGCCACCTGCTTCATGCTTACGTCGGCCTTGATCCTGGTGACTCCGAGATGCTTGGGCCTCCTGCCCCCGCGCGGCCTCTGCCTTCTCATGCCGCCTGTTCCCACGCGCATCCTGACCACCACTATGCCCTGCTTGGCCTTGTACCCGAGGCTCCTTGCCCTGTCTATCCTTGTGGGCCTCTCAATGCGGGTGACTGCGTTTTGCTTGCGCCATATGATCACCCTGTCGCGTATATCATGCGAGTTTGATCTCCAGAGCTTTACCCAGAGCCGGTCCCTGCTGATTAGCATGGCGGCCCGCAAGGGCGCCCCCTTAATATCTGAAACGCGCGGCCGGGCGTATGGTTTGGGCTCGCACGCAGGAAAAAATCCCCAAGGTGGCACTCGTGCCTGAAATCCGGTTTTGCATGGGGGGATAAACCCCTGCCCCGGGGCCCCCGCCGGTTGAACAAAAATCAGAGATTATCCACATCTGGCCAGTCTGCCCTGCTGGGCCGAGGGGGCCCGATCTACAATATACAGGGACAGTCCATGGAATCCTGTTATGTCCAGAGGTGCATTTGGCCTGTCTCGTAAAAAATCTTTAATAGGTGGTTTTATGCTGTGAATAATATGCCCGAAGAAGAAGAGAAAGTGGTCAAAGAGAAGGTTGCCTCCACCGGCGGCGTTCCATTGCCCAAACCCCCTTCTTACCTTAATGCAAAACCAAGCAAGCACAAGCGCACACAAACACAAAAAGACTAGATATTCCTAAATTGTTCTAGTTTTTCCATTATAATTGGAATGTCCTCTTTCAGTTTATCCCCGGTACTGTCTAACCATACAAGATATCGTGCATTTTGTTTCTCTATGTCGAGTATTTTGAGACTTTCATTAGCATAAGATGGCGGTATTTCACTGATACTGTTCACATATTTGTTGTATTTTTTAATCCTTTTGTAAACAGTCTGTATACTTTGTTGTAATTGTGGTTTCAAGGAATGAATATTCCGTTGGCAAGTATACTATCATAGGCAGCATGATTCAGTTCTACGTTTGAATAATAAATCTCCTATGTGCCGGGCTAAACATACTCGTCTGTCTCCTCAAAAAACCTTTAATAGGTGATTTTATACTATGAGTAATATGGCTGAAGAGGAAGAAGAGAAAGTGGTCAAAGAGAAGGTTGCCTCCACCGGCGGCTATCCATTTCCTAAACCCCCTTCTTACCTTAACGCAAAACCAACCAAGCACAGGCGCAGACAAACACAAAAAGACTAGATATTCCCAAATTGTTCTGGTTTTTCCATTATGATTGGAATGAGTCCTACGTTTACATGTTAAATCTTCTTTGTACCGTGCTGTATAAGGGAAGGTGCAGGGACTGGCGGAGGGGCACGTGCAGAGGCTGAAGTACTGCATCGACGTCATCACTGTGTAGAACAGAGTCCGGCGCCCGCAATGCCAAGCTCGAGAGGTTCAAGCGGCAGCGCGCGGGGCACCACATGCCCAGCCCGGCCAGGTAGTTCGGGGAGAATATGCAGTCAGACGAGCGCAAAAAGCCCGGCCGCAATGGATCATATGCTTTTTTGAACCGCCGGAATCAGGGGTACACGTGCGGGCCATCCGACCTGTCCCTGGCTATCTTGCTGATTACCCAGAGTATGACGGCCACAAAGAGCGCAATCATGATCCCGCCTATGAACCCGACCCCGAGGCCCGACCCTGACGGGGTGCGCACATTGTCTAGAACGCAGACGCCGTCTCTCAGGATGGTGCCCGGCCCGCATGCCTCATCGAGCACACAGACGCCGTCCTGAAGAACAGTGCCTGCTCCGCATGACAGCTCGAGCACACAGACGCCGTCCTGAAGAACAGTGCCCGGCCCGCATGCAGATTCCCGCGGATCCGCCATGGCCTCGCGCCCTTGATCTGAATCATCTCTCGTTTCTGCGGCCCCTGCATCCTCCAGCTCCTCCGTCTCGGGTCCGGCCCCTTCCATATCATCGCGCCCGTCTGTCCCCGTCCGGGGCTCGCGCACGCTGGCATCCGCAGGCTCGTCCACTTCCACATCCTCGGGATCTTCATCTGCCGCATCCCCGGGCTCTTCGGCATCCACCGGCTCCGCATCTTCCGTCCGGGGCTCAGGACCTGCATCGAGCATGGCAAAGACCCTTCCTATCACCTCTACATCCTCTATTCCTGCAGACAGCTCAATCTGCAGCACCCTGCTCCCGTCATCGGTAGAGACCTCCTCATGGTCCGTTACCTCTGCGTCCGCTATTACCACGAAATCCACATCTTCTCCGTCCTCTATCGCGTCGAGAAACTCCCTCTCCATTGTAATAGTCAGCATCCCCGGGGTTCCGGTGACCTCCACCTCGAATATCACGGAAGTGGCATCCCGGTCTATCACCGCGTCTCTTACCTCGAGGCCTACCGCGTCATAGCTTATGGCCACAGCTTCCCCCTCCAGGTCCACCATGACCTCGCCGGGAACGGCAAATACAGCGAAGGGCGCGGCCAGCAAAAGTATCGCCCATGCAGCCCGCATCATGCGCACGATCCGCGGAGGTGCCTTAAAAATAGTGGCATGGGCAGTCACTATTCGGCGCTCAGATTACTCCCCTGAGTATCTGTATTATCTTCTCGCCTATCACGTTTGCCGCAAGCGACTGGGCCTCGGCAGTAGCTGCGCCCACGTGCGGCGTAAGTATGACATTGTCAAGTTCGGCAAGCCTGTGCCCCGTCGCAGGCTCGCTCTCAAAGACGTCAAGGGCCGCGCCCGCTATCCTGCCCCCGCTGAGGGCCTCGTACAGAGCGTCTTCGTCTATTATGCCGCCGCGCGACGTGTTGACTATCCTCGAAGTAGGCTTCATCAGGGCCAGCTTTTCTGCGTTGATCATGTGGCGGGTCGAATCCAGGAGCGGCACATGCAGGGACACATAGTCGGAGCTGCCCAGCAGGGTATTCAGGTCGGTCTTCATCAGGCCCACCTCCCTAGAGAACTCTGCGTCTATTGGGACGACATCGTGCCCTATGATGTTCATGTTCATCCCCCTGGCGAGCCGTCCTAGGCGCCTTCCTATGTTGCCAAGCCCGACTATCCCCAGGTACTTGCCCTTTAGCTCGGTCCCGCCCAGCTCGCCCTTGAGCCACTTGCCGCCCCTTATGCCGCGGTCGGCCCGGGGGATCTGCCTTGCCATGCACAGCATCATTCCGAGCACAAGCTCGGACACTGCAGTAGTGGCGCCCTCTACCGCGTTGATGACGCGCACGCCCGCGGACTCTGCCGCGGCCAGGTCTATGTTGTCAAGGCCCACGCCCACGCGGGCTATTATCTTGCAGTCCTTTGCACTGCGGATTATCTCGCCCGTTATCGTGGTCCTGCTCCTCACTATGATGATGCTGTATCCGGGCGCCTCTGCTGCAAGCTCTTCTGGCGTGATCTCCGGCTTGTAGCTTACGCGGAGACCGTTCTGCTGGAGTATCCTGCCCAGGACGGGGTCCGCCTTGTCGCATATAAGCACCGTCTCGTTAAAGCCCATGCACGCGGGAATTGCCCCATTGAATATAATTCAAGCTTGGGGCGGGCGCGATAGAGTGATTAAGCCTGCAAGATCATGCGGCCCCGTGAGATACAGGACAGACGAGGACTCGCTGGGGAGGGTAAAGATCCCCGCAGACGCCTATTACGGGCCGTTTACCGCCAGGGCAGCCGAACAGTACCGCGTGACCGGTACTGCTGCCCACCCCGCGCTAATCGAGGCGTATTCAATGATAAAGCGCTCGGCGGCTGCAGCAAACACAAAGGCTGGCGCGCTCGATGCCCGGCGCGGCAGGGCGATTACGCGCGCCTGCGATATGGTGCTCTCCGGCAGGTTCCGCGACCAGTTTGTAATAGATATGATAAACTCCGGCGCGGGGACCGCGTTTAACATGAACGCAAACGAGGTCATAGCCAACGTGGCGCTCGAGATTGCAGGCAGGAAGCTAGGAGACTATGAATACATACACCCAAACGACCATGTCAACATGTCCCAGTCGACAAACGACACCTTCCCTACCGCAATGCACGTATCGATACTTGGGGGCTCCGGCAGGGCGCTCTCCGGCGTGGGGATGCTGGTCCGCTCGCTAAAATCCAAGGCGCGCAGCTTTGCACGGCACAAAAAGATAGGCAGGACGCACCTCATGGATGCTCTGCCGGTCACGCTCGGGGGGGAGCTTGCCGCGCACGCTACTGCCGCCTCCCGCGCAGGCGCGGCCCTTGCCTATTCCATGAAAGGGCTCGAGCCTGTCGCCCTTGGCGGCACGGCAGTCGGCACGGGGGCCAACACGCCCAGGGGGTACAGGAGGGCAGCGATAAGGGAGCTTGCAAGGATATCAGGCCTCAGGCTGAGGCCCGAGCCTGACATGCAGTATGCGCTGCAAAGCAGGCTGGCCGTGGCGGGCGTCTCTTCTGCCCTTAGAAACCTCGCGCTCGAGCTCGGCAGGCTTGCAAATGATATACGCCTCATGGCGTCGGGGCCCGTTGCGGGCCTATCCGAGATAGGCATACCCGCGGTGCACGCAGGCTCGTCGATAATGCCAGGCAAGGTAAACCCGTCGCTTGCGGAATGCATGAACATGGTGTGCTATTCCATAATAGGAAATGATACTGCAGCAGCGCACGCCGTGCAGGCGGGGCAGTTTGAGCTAAATGTAATGCTGCCGGGCATGCTAAAGTCGGTGCTCGAATCGACTGACATGCTGGCAAGCTTTCTGCCGGTATTTTCCGCCAACCTGATAGACGGGCTAACGGCGGACAAAAAGGGGCTGCGCGGCAGGATTGAATCAAGCCCTGTAATAGTGACGCTGCTGGCGCCCAGGATAGGCTATTCCCGCTCTGCAGAACTCTACAAGGAATCGCTGGGGACAGGCCGGACCATACGCGATATTGCAGTCTCGGGCGGCCTGGTGACAAACAAGGAGATGGACAAGCTCCTGGGATAGATGATGGCGCGCATATGGATTGAGGCATACGGGTGCTCGGCAAGCCAGGCCGATTCCGAGATGATATCGGGGCTGCTAGTCAACGGGGGGCACACGCTGGCCGCTTCGCCAGAAGAATCCGACGCCGGCGTGATAGTGACCTGCGCGGTAAAGGATGCCACGGCAAACAGGATGGTCCACAGGATAAAGATGCTCGGCGGCAGGCCGCTTGTGGTGGCGGGATGCCTGCCCAAGGCGGAACCGGGAACGATGGCCAGGATATCCCCGGGCGCGGCCCTGATGGGCCCAAACTCGATAGGCAGGACCGTCCCCGTTGTGGAGGCGGCGCTCCGGGGGGAGCGGCGTATCGAGCTTGATGATACGGATCTTACAAAGACGGGCCTGCCAAAGGTGCGGCTCAACGAGGCCGTGGGAATAGTAGAGATAGCCAGCGGCTGCCTCAGCGAGTGCACATTCTGCCAGACAAAGCTTGCAAAGGGGGACCTTGGGAGCTATAGAATAGGCGATATCGTCCGGCAGGTGCGCGCAGAAGTTGACGACGGATGCAGCGAAGTCTGGCTCACATCTACAGACAACGGCTGCTACGGGTTTGACATATCAGAAGACCTGCCGGGCCTGCTGGACGCGGTGATTACAATACCTGGAAGGTTCAGGGTGAGGGTGGGCATGATGAACCCCATGTATATGCCGCGCATACGCGAGGGGCTGGCAAAGTCTTTCCAGAGCGACAAGCTGTACAGGTTCCTGCACATACCGGTGCAGAGCGGGAGCGGGAGAATCCTGGGGGAGATGGGGCGCGGCCGGACCGCCGGCATATTTGCCGACGCGGCGCGGCGCTTCCGGTCGGAATTCGGGGGCTTTACAATATCGACCGATGTCATAGTGGGCTTTCCCGGCGAGACCGACGGGGACTATGAGAGCACAGAGGCCCTTATCGAGGAGGTCCGCCCCGATACGGTCAACCTGTCCCGGTACAGCGCCCGGCCGGGGACAGAGGCGGCAGGCCGGGAGCAGGTGGATGTACAGACGGTAAAGCGTAGAAGCAAGAGGATGTACGAGCTATCCTGCAGGATCTCCCTGGATAGGAACAAAGAGTGGGTGGGCTGGAAGGGCGATGTATTGTTCAGCGAGGCCACAGAAGGGGGCATCCGGGGGAGAAACCGCGAGTACAAGCCTGTCTATGCAGAAGGGGCCGTCCTCGGCGAGACCCGGCAGGTCCGCATTACAAAGGCCACCAATCACTGCCTTGTGGGCGAGATTGAGAGCTAAAACTTTTAGATCTGCCGTTTGACGAAAACCACCCCGGGATCTTTTTTACCCGGGCGGCCACGGGTGTGCATATGAGTGAGATGAGGGGGCCTGTGCTGCTAGTTGGAGCAGGCGGGGCGGGATCCAGGCTTGCATCGCGTGCCGGCGGGATTCTCGGCCTCGATACCCTTCAGATCAGCAGCGACCCTGACGACCTGGGGCCAGGCGGGGTGCTGGTGCCGACTAGGGGCGTGATCAACCCGTCGAGCCGGTACATACGCGGCTGCACGGATTCTGTCTCGGGGGGTATAACGGAGAGGATATCCGGGTGCGGCACGGCTGTGATATTTGCCAACCTTGCCGGCAGGAGCGGCTCGGCGATAGCGCCGCTAGTCTCGCGGATATGCAGGCAGCTTGGCAGGCCTGCTGTCTCGTTTGCCATGATGCCGTTTGGGTTTGAAAAGGACCGCATAGCCAACTCGGGGACTGCGCTCAAGAGGCTCAGGGAGGACTCTGGGTGCACAATAGTGATAGATAATGACGCGTTTCTCGGTGCCAACCCCGGGATGAGCCCCGCCGAGTGCCACGGCATGACGGACTCGGCAGTCCTGTACATGGCGGGATCATTGGGCTCTTTACCTGAGGGCACAGCAGTGGCATCTACGAGCAGGGATGGCGTGAACCTTGAGGAATCATTTAGGGATGCATTCAAGGCGCTCTGTACCAGCGCCCAGCCCGGCGGCACCGGCGGTTCCGTGCTGCATGTGCTTGGCGGCAGGGATGCCCCGGTCGGTGTGCTGGGCGCCATATCCGGCCTGGCCGACGGGGTCCTGGATGGTAGGGGGTCAGTTGGCCTCGCCTCGGGGGAGGGCCGCTCGCGCGTGGTGATGGTTACAGAGCTGCAGGGGGCGACGCGCTTTGACTCGTACGACCCGCTTGACGCCATACCAAGGTCCGACACCATCGACTGGGACGAGCCGGAGTGCAGCATAGACTGTGAGCTGAAGCTGCCACATCTGGAATAACATCTCCGCGGATTAGTGCAGTTCGAAATTTCAATCCATTACTGTTTGATGTATTGCCGCTGTATATGGGCCCGGGTTATTTGCCTGAATCTTTGCCGGCGCCCTTTGGCTTGGATTTGCCTGCTGATTCGCCTGATTTTTCCTTGGCCTCGGTCTTTGGTTTTGTATCTGTCTTTGACTCTGCCTTTGGTTTTGCATCAGGCTTGGCTTCCGTCTTTGGTTTTGCCTCCGGCTTTGCTTTAACTTCTGGTTTTGACTCGGCCTTTGGTTTTGCCTCTGGCTTTTCCTTGGTCTCTGCCTTTGGCTTTGCCTCCGGCTTGGCTTCCGATTTTGCTTTTACCTCTGCCTTTGGTTTTGCATCAGGCTTGGCCTCTGTCTTTGCCTCCGGCTTGGCTGCCGCCTCGGCCGCCCCTTCTGCCAGCTTCTTTGGCTCCTTGGCGCCCTTTGCATCGGCTGCCTCCGCCTTGGTTTCTTCGCCGTAAGGCGAGACCAGTATGTACCCGTCATCGGCCCTGACCATCCGGACCCTTATCTTCCGCGGCGGACTCTTTATGCCCCGCAGCCAGATCTGGTGGGAGACCTCCTCGTCTATCCTTATGTTGGCGTTCTTCATGTGGTGGGTGGCAAATTCCTTTATCATGTTGATTGCCCTCATTGCGCGCCTGTTATCCGGGGAGAGCAGCACCTTGCCCAGGGGTATCGTGTATACGCGCTCTGATTCCTGGGACATCTATCCGACCTCCACGTCGGTGGACCGCCACGCCCTGCGCTTGGGGTTTGTCCTGACGCCCCTGCGTGTCTTTAGTATTATCCACGCGGGCACGGGCGCCGCCTGCTTTGTCTTTTTTTGCAGGCGGATCTTGCGGCCTGAAGGCTTGCGCGATCCCATGAACCGGGGGGACGATCGGCTCCTTTTAAATGAATCCCGCAAAGTCTCGGGACTGTTCCCCGGAGGGCCGTTCCGCGGCGGGGCCCCGCACCCCGAGCGCTGCCGCCGCCTGTCCCAGTATCCTTGCCGACGCCCCCCAGACGGTCCTGTCCCCGAACGTGAACACCGACATCTCCTGTATGGCGTGGTGATCAGGATCCGTATCAGCCGCCTCTGTGCGCAGCAGCGGCCCCAGTGGCACCTCGAATATCCTCTCCACCTCCTCGTTGGCCGCAAGGCCCGGTATGCAGTCCAGCACCGCCACAAACGGGGTTATCACAAAGCCCGAGTTTAGCGTGACGACGGGCCCCATCTGTCCGGTGACTGCGCCGCGCGGCACGTCAAGGCCGATCTCCTCCCGGGTCTCCCTGAGGGCGGTGTGCAGCAGGTCCGCATCCCCGTCTTCTGGCTTGCCGCCGGGAAACGATATCTCGCCCGCGTGCACCCTGAGGCTTGCGGGCTTTTCGGTCATCACGACATGCGGCTCGGCGCCGTGTATGACCACCAGCACTGCGGCGGGCTTTCTGCCGCCGTGTTCAGACGGCGGGCTTATGGCACTAGACAGCCTAGACCTTACTAGTGGCAGGTCCATGCCGCTCATCCGGCGGCGCCCGATATTGAGCTTGCGCTTTTTTCAAGGGTTTTTACGTGGACCGCGCACGGGTGCGCACGTGGCCATAATATACGAGATAAACCCGCCCAAGGTAGAGCCCGGGGCGCCACTCCCGCCCGAAGAGGCCGAGCGGCTGCTCGCCCCTCTTTTGGAGAGGGTCTCGAGGGCGGCGGCCGTCTGCGACGGCATACACCTGACAGAATCCGTGCTGGGCACATCGAGGATCTCGCCGATAACTGCCGCCGCACTGATGCGGCGCGACCACCCGTCTTTGGGGATAACCGTAACCATGAGGGTGATTGGCAGGGATCTTGCCGATGCAGAGCAATATGTGGCAGATGCAGCATCTGCCGGGGCGGACGGCGTCCTTGTGGTGATGGGGGATCCGCCAAAGGGCGTGCAGACAGGGCCGGCCCTTGCGCCAAGCCGCGTGGCGGCCAGCCTCCGCGGCCGGGACGTTTCTGTATTTCTATCACTTTTGGCGGAGCCGGACTTTGATAGGATAGGCGCAAAGCTGGAGGCCGCCCCGGAGGGATTCTTTACGCAGGTCGTGGGCTCTATCCAGCAGGTCTCGCGGATATGCGGAAGACTACGGCCCAGCTTTAGGATAATCCCGTGCGTGATGGTGCCCTCTGCAAAGAATATGCGCTCGGCCAAGATGCTGCACCTTGACTGGTCGGGCTACGAGGGGGACCCTGCCGGGTTCATCGGCGAGGTGCACGATGCGGCGGGGGACGTCCTGGTAAGCTCCCCCAACGACTTTGCCGCTGCCCTCGACGCCATGAAAGGCGCCAAGCTATAATCCAAAGTACTTTGCGCCAGTATGGTGGACAACTATCGCAGCTGTCGACTGGTCGGGCACTATCTGGCCGCCCTCGGTAAGGGTCATGCCGGATTCTTCTGGCGCTAAAAGCTCCCAGACGAGCCTGTGCTGCAGTGTGTCGGGACAGCTAGGATAGCCCCAGCTGTACCGGAGGCACCCGCCATCAAGGCCAAGCTCGGATCTTATCCGGCGGTTCGACCATTCAGCTAGCGCCTCTGCAGTCTCGACTGCCAGGCCGTGCAGATAGTATGCGTCTGTATACCTGTCTTCTGCGTTCCACGCGTCTATTGTCTCGGCTGCTTTTGTGCCCACCGTAACCGCCTGGAACGCCACTATGTCGTCCTTGCCGAAATAGTCGGCAAGGCACAGATTCCCCTGCCTTGACGAGCGGGGAAACTCAAAGGTGACGCTCCCGCCGCCGGGCTTGTCCACCTCGAGAGTGCCGTCGCCGCCGCGGCACTTGAAATACCCATAGACCACCCGGGGTTCAAAGAGACAGTCGGATACGACGCGCGCCTTCCACTCTTCAAACAACACCTCGTGCTCCTCTTCATGCGCCTTGCCCGCCTTTCCTCGCAAGCCCCACGAGAGCCGGAAGAGCGACTTTTTGTCGACAAACGGCCACACCTCGTCCATGTCGATATCCGATACGCGGATCCTCTCGTTTATGCTCGGGGGCACAGGCGGGACGACGGGCGTTATATTGCTGCGCGGCAGCTTCTCACCTGTCTGCCTGGGTGCGGGCTCGCTCCAGCCTTCTAGCTTCTTTTTCCACGATGAGACAAGCTCTTCTTTTTTGTCGGATACCAGTGCGTCCATGGTTTTTAGCCCGTCGAACATGGTCGCGCAATAGAACACGCCGGGATCGTATATGCCGCCATCTTTTGCTATCCTGTTGATATAGTTGGTGTTGATGGCGGCCCCCCCGCAGAGGACCGGCACGCCAAGGCCTGCCTTTCTTGCATGCTCTATAAAGAACTGCATCTGCTTGGAGGTCGATACTAAAAGAGCCGAGAGGCCCACCGCGTCTGGACTCACCTCCTCTATCTTGTCGAGAAACGCCTGCAGGGGCACCTGCTTGCCCATGTCGTATACGGTATACCCGTTGTTGACAAATATCGTCTTGACCAGGTTCTTGCCTATGTCGTGTACATCGCCGTATACTGTCCCTATTACGAGCTTGCCCTTTGTGGATCCCTCCTCCTTGAGGAGGTATTTTTCAAGCTCGCCCACTGCTGCTTTCATGCATTCTGCAGACTTTAACACAAAAGGAAGTATGAGCTCGCCTGAGCCAAACTTGTCGCCTACCTCCTTCATGGCGGGCAGCAGGTCCTCGTTGAGTGTGGCTATGGCGCCTGCATGAGTTACATCCGCGGGATCATCGAGGACGAGGCCGTCGTCCGTCTTTTTTGGCGCGCCCGCGCCCGGGGACCTCTCGGATATGGCCTGCACCACGTCGTCTTTTATCCCGTCCTTGAGCCTGTTTACAATGCGAAAGTTGCACCTCTTTCCGGCGGGCCACGACGGGTCCACCTCGGGCCCCGCGCCGGCAGACGGCCCGGCATCCCTCCCCTCAAAGCGCGATATCAGCCTGGAGAGGGCGTCTGCATCTTTGTTGAATATGAGGTCCTCTGCGGCCTTTCTGTCCTCGGGGCCTATCTCTGCGTATGGCGTGATCTCCCTTGCGTTTACTATGGCGCAGTCGAGGCCGTTTTGCACAGCATGGTACAAGAACACCGAGTTGAGGATCTTTCTTGCGTACGGGGAGAGACCAAAGCTTATGTTGCTCAGGCCGAGCACCGTATACGATTCAGGGAACCTCTCCTTGACCAGCTTTATGCCCTCGAGAGTGCTGGCCCCGGAATCTACAAACTCCTCCTCGCCTGTGGCGAGCGTAAACGTCAGCACATCGAATATGAACTGTTCCGGGCCAAGGCCGTACTCGAGGCCCGTATTGTATAACAGCTCGGCTGTCTCGAGCTTTTCGGCCGGAGTCTTTGCCATGCCGCGGGGCCCGATACACAGGGCTATCGCGGGTGTGCCATACCTTGCCATTAATGGCGCGAGCTTTTTGAAGCGGCTGCCGTCGCCCTCGAGGTTTATCGAGTTTATCACCGGCCTGCCGGGTATCTGGCGTATGGCCGCCTCTATTATCTCGGGGTCGGTAGAGTCTATTACCAGGGGCGCGTCTACCTCGAGGCTTATCCTCTTTACGAGCTTTACCATGAACTCTTTTTCGTCGGCCCTCTCGGTTGTAGCCACGCAGATGTCCAGGCAGTGGGCCCCCTCCTCCACCTGGGTCCGGGCAAGGTCGACGAGCCCGTCGTAGTCGTCTTCTAGCACCATCCGCTTTGCCTTTTTGGAGCCCTGCGTGTTTACGCGCTCGCCTATTATCAGCGGGGGAGGGTCCTGCCGCAGCTCCACCGAGCGCAGCGCGGAGCTAACCCTTGGGACGGCCATGGGGTTGGATCCTGGGGGTTTTTCTAAATACCTAGCGCCCGCCGGCCTGCGCCCCGTCTATGGCGCGGCGCAGCGCCGATATGTGGGCGGGCGTGGTGCCGCAGCAGCCCCCCACCATTCTGACCTGCGGGTACTCTGAGATGAACCCGCCGAGCACACCTGCCATGTCGTCGGGCGTCATTCCATATACGGACCTGCCCCCGTCGTTCTCCGGCATCCCGGCGTTTGGCACTACCAGCAGGCCGTGGCCCTGCCCGCTGAGCCATCTCACACTCGGCGCCATCTCGCGCGGGCCCGTCGAGCAGTTGAGCCCGAAAAAGTCTATCCCCATGTCCGAGACGGTGGTATATGCGGCCTGCACGGTAGTGCCCAGCAGCATCTTGCCGTACCTGTCGAGCGTCGTATTTGCTATCAGGGGGACGCTGGAGCCTGATTTTTCCATGGCTGCATGGGCGCCCTCTATGGCCAGCTTTACCTCTAGTATGTCCTGGCTTGTCTCTATAATCAGCGCGTCGGCGCCGCCCCGGACCAGCCCTTCTGCCTGCAGCGCAAACGCATCCTGTATTGTATCGAGCGGTATCTGCCCAAGGTCGGGATCGTTTGAGCTCGGGAGATATCCCGTGGGCCCCATCGAGCCCACTACATATACATCCCTTTCCACGCGCCCCGCCTCGGCCGCTGCCAGGCTTGCCGCCTTTTCGTTTATCTCTACGGTCCTCTCCCCAAAGCCGTACTCGTCGAGCTTTATCTTGTTGGAGCCAAACGAGTTGGTCTCTATGCAGTCGGCACCTGCTTCTATGTAGCTCCTGTGTATCTTGGATATCCACTCGGGCCTGCTCAGGACCAGCCCGTCGTTAAAGCCCTCCTTGCCGTCTGGAAAGTCCTCCGGCCCCGGGTCGAGCGCCTGGATTTCCGTGCCCATGGCCCCGTCGAACAGCAGCACCCTGCCCCTTGCCGCTTCTAGAAACGTGACCCTGCGCCCCATGGTATATGCCGTACCTTTCGGCTTAATTTCCCTTCCGGGCGGGCCCCGCCTTTGCACACGATACGATCATGTATCCTATGTCGCCTGCCAGGGCGGCGCTCTTCATCTTTTTCATGGATGCCGCCAGGACCCGCTCTATATGGCGCGGGTATCTGGGCAGGATCCTGCGCGCTATCTCCTTTCTGTTCGCCTCGTAATAGTCGGCAAGCGGGACGTATACGCTAGGGCCCACCTCTGTACATTCCAGCACTGTAAAGCCCTCGAGGGCGCCCAGCACCCTCTCTTTTGTGTAATGTTCAGAGGCCCACGTAAGGGAGAGTATTCCCAGTTTTGCGCGCATCAGCGGCCCGCCTGCTGCCACCGGTATGGCGAGCGCCAGGATTCCGCCGTCTGATAGCACCCGGTGGGATTCTCCGACAAAGGCCTCTATGGGCCTGAAATGCTGCGCCGACTCGCAAGCTATCACGCGGTCGGCCGAGCCTGCGCGGAGCGGCATGCGGGTTGCACTGGCGCCTATCCGGGATCCTGCAGCCGCTGGCGCCCCGAGCAGGTGCCCCCTGGTTATGTTGAGGCACGAGATATCCAGAGGGCCGTGCTCGCTCTCCCAGAGGGCGGCCGCCGCGCCGTACCCGCTGCCGGCGTCGACGACGCGCAGGCCGGGGCCCAGCCTTGCGGCCCTGCCGAGCCTGCGGCAGAGGCTCTCCTGCGCGCCCAGCGGCGCCTCCTCGCCGTCCCAGAGCCCAAAGTTGAGCATGTCGCCCCCGGAGGCTGCCCGCATCATGTCCGAGAGGTACCCGTACATGCCCGCCACGTCGGCCTCGCTGCGGCGTAGCATCCACATCAGCTGCTCCCAGGGGCCCGGCGTCCTCAACTTTCGGCGCTGACTCCACGCCGGTTAAAGGTGATTCCACCCGCGGCCGGTGCGTGCCACTGCAAGTCTTGCTTCAAATTAGGCAGGACGGGGATGCGCGCCGGGGTATTGCAGCAGGCATCGCTTAACAACTATGTGAGGATCGCCACGTTCTTCCAGAACGCGGGGATCTCTGTGGTCGCAATATTCATGCCGCTGATAGTAAAGGGCGCGACCCCGTCTGTTCTTGAGGTGGGCCTGGTACTGTCGTCGTTTGCCGTGGCCCAGATCATCTCGGAGATCTATTTTGGGCGCATCTCGGACAGGAGGGGCGCGCGGCTGCTCTTCATACGGGCGGGCTTTGTGCTCTGCGCGGTCACATTCGGGCTGCACTATTTTGCCGACAGCGTTCCCCTGCTGCTGGCCGCCCGCATTGCGGCAGGTGTGGCCAGCGGGATAATGATCCCCGCAATGATGGCCTATGCGTACGAATCAGGCAAGGAGAAGAGAAAGGTCGCATCGGTGGTCTCGTTTCACGCCCTCGGCTGGCTTGCTGGGATAGCCGCGGCAGGCCTGGCAAACGACACGTCGATAATATTTCTAATCTCTGCCGGCGTCTTTATCGCAGGGCTGGCCGTCACATCAAAGCTTCCCGACATACACGTGCCAAAGGACACGGCCCGGGGTACGACCATGAGGATAATCTCGCAGAGCCGCTTTCTATTTCTCTCCCTGCTGCTCCGCCACGTGGGCGCGGTATCTGTCTGGACCGTCCTGCCGCTGATGATAGTCGAGGATTTTGGGGGCGAGATATACCACGTATCTGCGGTCTACATGGGGAATACCGCCACTGCATTTGTGATAATGACGCTGATGGCGACGCGAATACGCATGCACAACGTGACAAAGTTCAAGGCAGGCGTGGGCGTGACCATATTTGTATTCGTCGGGATGCTCTTTGTTACAGAATGGTGGCACTTTTTCCCCCTTATGGTCCTGGTGGGCGGCACCTGGGCCTTTTTGTACATTGGGGGCAACTTCCACCTGATGGAGCACCATCCAAAGTCGACGAGCACCGGCATATTTAGCTCGACGCTCTCGATAAGCATGGTGGCGGGGCCCGTGGCCGCAGGTGCAATAGCTGACTCTTACGGGTACGGCGCGGTCCTCTACTTTGCCATCGCCATTTCGCTTGCCGCATTTGCGACGAGCACCCGGATCCCGCTTCGCCCGGCTAGCCGAGGCCCCAGCGCAGCCTGACGCGGTCCTCGAGGCGCCGAAACACCAGCCCGTCGACTGCCATGCCGACGGCCATTATCACCAGCATGACCGATATCACCTGCGATACATCGCTTGTGAACCTGCCCACGTGCAATAGAAATCCGAGGCCCAGAAACGAGAACAGTATCTCCGCGCCTATCACTCCGCGCCATGCAAACGCCCAGCCCTGCTTGAAGCCCGATATCATGTACGGGAATGCAGCAGGTATGATCACGTCGGTGACCAGCCTCCCTCCCCGGGCCCCCATGTTGCGCGCGGCCTCGACATAGTGCGGGTCTATGTTCTTGACTCCCGTGTACGTGTTTATCGTCACGGCAAATACGGCCCCGACCGCGGTCACAAATATTATGCCCGCGTCAAACGGCCCGAACCATATCAGAGCCAGCGGGACCCATGCTATGCTCGGTATCGACTGCAGGCCGAGCACCAGGCTGCCTATCGTCTGGTCGACGGCGGGCACGCGCGCCATCAATACTCCTAGGACCACGCCCCCAGCTATCGCGGCCGAGAGGCCCACAATCAGCCTCCACAAGCTAGTTGCCAGCCCGTACACCAGGCTGCCGTCGGCCGCCCCGTATGCCAGGTCCTCGCCCACTTCATACGGCGAGGGGAACACTTCTGGCGGCCATGCCCCGGCAGAGGCTGCCGCCTGCCAGGCGACTATGAGCGATGTATAGAACAGCAGCCTGCGCGCGCGCACCTTGGATATCCCTTTCATTGCGGGCCCTCCGGGGGCCGCAGCTCGGCTAGTATCTCGCGCTGGACTGCAGCCAGCCCGGCGTCCCCGCCGTGCCGCGGCCGCGGGGCGTCTATCACCACCTCTTTTTTCACGCGGGACGGCCTGTTGGAGAATACGGCCACCTTTGTGCCAAGGACCGCCGCCTCTGCCACATTGTGTGTAACAAACAGGATTGTCTTTTTCGTCCTCTGCCAGATGTGCTGCATCTCTTCGAGCAAAAGATCCTTTGTCTGCGCGTCAAGAGCGGCAAACGGCTCGTCCATCAAAAGAACGTCGGGGTCCATCGCAAGGGCCCTCGCTATTGCCACCCGCTGCCTCATGCCGGTAGATAGCTGGTACGTGTACGAGCCGGCAAACTCGGAGAGCCTCATCATGTCAAGATACCTGCCCGATATCAGCCCGCGCTCGTCGGGCGGGATGCCTGCCATCTTGAGGCCAAACTCTACATTGTCCTTTACCTTGAGCCACGGGAAGAGCGCGCCCTCTTGGAATACCATTATCCTCTCGGGGCCCGTCCCCCTTACCTGCTTTCCATCTAGCAGCACCTCGCCCGCATCCGGCTCGTCAAATCCGGCAAGCACCCTGAGAAATGTGGACTTGCCGCACCCTGACGGGCCCACAATGCAGACAAAGTCGCCGTCGCCGGCGCTAAGACTCACGCCGTCGAGCGCCTTGAGGCGGTATCCACCGTGCTCATAGTATCTCTCTATCCCCTTTGCCTCGAGCTTTGTCATTGTACAGCCAGCCCCGGGCGGAATAGCCCGTCTAGGTCGTATTCTCCGCGGCCCAGGTATCCCAGATCGTCGGCCCTGCGCGCAAACTCTGCCACGGAATCCGGCAGGGGGTCGGATGTTATCTCTATGTTGGAGAACGCCTCGGCAAGCACGCCATCAGGATATCTGGCGCCAATCTCCCTTTCCATGAATGAGCCAAACGCGGCAGCCGCCCCGTCGGGGTTCTCTGCTATCCAGGCGGCGGTTCTGTTGTGGCCCGCAAGCCATTTCTCTGCAGCCTCCGGGTTCTCCCCGATATAGCCGCTACTGGCTATCAGCAGAGTAGACGAAAATCGGCCATCATCCCAGAGCGATTCCTCCCGGAACAATCTCTCGCCGCCAAGCTCGCTTACCAGCATGGTGGCCCATGGCTCGGGGGACCAGGCAGCATCTATGTCGCCCCTCCTGAATAATGCGTGTATCTCGGGGCTCGCAGTATTCAGCACTGTAACGGAGCCGCCGCGCTCGGCAGTGCCCAGGCCCGCGCCCGATATGTATGTCCGAAGCGAGACGTCCTGCGTGTTTGCCACCTGGGGGGCGGCAGCAATCATCCCGGAGAGGCCGGCCGCGCCGGTTATCCCTGAATTATTCTGCACTATCAGGCTTGAGCCGCCGCTGGCCGCGCCGCCAAGGACCGTTATTTTGCCCGACTTTAGAAAGCCGTTGACTGCCGGCCCGGGCCCTGCATATGCGATATCTGCAGAGCCTGAGAATAGCGATTCTATTACCTGCGGCCCGCTGTCTAGCATGCGCGGCTCTACATCCATCTCAAAGAACCCCATCTCCAGGCCCACTATCGGTATTGCATGCCCCATGTTGGGCAGAAAGGCCACCCTGACCGCCCCGTCGGGGGCGTCCTGGGCTAGCAGGGCCGCCGCGCCGGCCAGTATGACCCCGGCCGCCCCGGCTGCCGCCACATGACGGATCCTCATGGGGCAGCGCAATGACCCGTCCTTAAAATGCGATCGCTTTTTAGCTCTACCTAGCGGCCGGCGGCACACCTCACAAGAGATAAATCCCAAATTACAGGGCCCGACCTGATGGGCGGCAAGGCTGTGCTGGCGTTCAGCGGCGGGCTCGACACGTCGGTGGTGGCCCGGATGCTGCAGGACCGCGGCATGGACGTGGTTACAGTAACTGTGGACGTGGGCCAGGGGGGCGACTACCGCAGGGTGGCAGCAAAGTCGAGGCGCCTCGGGGCGGTAAAGCACCGCCATATAGACGCCCGCGCCGAGTTTGCCACCAGATATGTGATACCTGCGATAAAGGCAAACGCCCTGTACCAGGGCAAGTACTGTCTGGCCACGGCCCTCGCCCGGCCGCTGATAGCAGTAAAGCTTCTCGAGGTGGCAAGAAAAGAGGGCGCAAAAGCGCTGGCCCACGGCTGCTCTGGCAAGGGCAACGACCAGGTGCGCTTTGACAATGCATTGCGCGCAGGAGGCAAGCTCCCGATAATCGCGCCCATACGGGAGCTCGACTTGGACCGGCCGGCGGAGCTCGAATATGCCGCCGAGCACGGAATAGCCATAGACAAAGTGGCAAAGAGGTATTCTATCGACCAGAACCTCTGGGGCCGCGCCATAGAGGGCGGCGACCTTGAGGATCCGTACAGCGAGCCCCGGGATGACGCGTTTGCCTGGGTGAGGACAAGGAACCTTCCGGCAAAGCCCACATACATAGTGGTCCGCTTCGAGCGGGGGGTCCCCGTGGCTGTCGACGGCAAAAGGATGCGCCCGGCGGACCTTGTCGCATACATGAACAAAAAAGCGGGCGCCGCCGGAGTCGGCATAGTGGATCATATCGAGGACCGCGTGGTCGGGATAAAATCGCGCGAAGTATACGAGACGCCGGGGGCATTGTGCCTTATAGAGGCGCACGCAGATCTTGAAAAGATGGTCCACACAAGCCACCAGAGCAGGTTCAAGAGGTCTGCAGATGCCGAGTGGGCGCAGCTCGCGTACACGGGGCTCTGGGATGATCCGCTGCGAGAAGACCTTGATTCTCTGATAGAGTCCAGCCAGTCGGCTGTAACGGGGGATGTGAGATTGAGGCTTTTGCAGGGGGGAATGCGCGTTGTGGGCAGAAGGTCGCCGCGCTCCCTGTACAGCCGCAAGGCCGCCACCTACGGCCCGGGCTCGACTTTCGACCAGAGGCTGGCCCGTGGCTTTGTGGAGCTCTGGGGTATGCAGTCGGCAGAAGCTGCCAGGCTGCGGGACAGGCGCTGACATACAGGGGGATGCCATGACGGATATCTGCATAGTGTTTGACCGCCTCAGGTCCGAGGAGAAGATGCTCAAAAAAGAGGCCGAGCTGCTGGGGCATCATGTCATGATGGTGGATGCAAAGTCCGCAAGCTTTGACACCTGCTCTGTGCGGGGCGAATACGGGGATGTTGTTCTAGAGAGGTGCGTGAGCTATTTCAGGGGCCTGCACTTTACCGCGTGTTTGGAATCGGCGGGCGTCAAGGTGGTCAACTCGTTTGAGGTGGCCGCAAGATGCGGCAACAAGATGTTCATGACCCTGGCCCTGCAGGGTAAGAAAGTGCCCACGCCCCGGACGTACTTTGCATTCTCAAAGGATGCGGCCATGGGGGTGGCAGAAGAAGCGGGGTACCCGCTGGTCATAAAGCCCGTCATAGGAAGCTGGGGCCGGGGGGTCATGCCCGTCCGGGACCGGGATGCAATGGATGCGGTAATAGAATCGCGCGAGATAACAGACACCCCGCATGACCGGATATACTATCTTCAGGAGCTTGTGCGGCGCCCGCCGCGCGACATACGCGTGGTCACTGTCGGCGGCGAGCCGCTGGCGGCAATGTACCGCCGGTCGAGCGGCGGCTTCAAGACCAACGTGGCCCTTGGCGCAGAGCCCGAGCCGTGCAAGATAACATCCGAGATGGGGGAGCTTGCGTCGCGCGCATCCGAGGCGGCAGGCGGCGGCATACTGGGAATAGACATGATGGAGGATGAAAGCAGGGGGCTTGTCGTCACAGAGGTGAACAATACCGTCGAGTTCCGGGGTATATCGCGCGTATCGGAGCGGAACATACCGCGGGAGATAGCCCGGTATGCGGCCGGCATGTGCTGAATCAGCCGGCCCTTGTCACTATGTACGCGTCAAAGCCGCCCGATCCCTTGTCGGACTTTGCAAACGCAAAGCCCGGCATGGACCTTGCATTGCGGTGGAACTCGGCCCCCACTACGAGGCCGTTTGGGGGGGCGGCGCGGTTGATCTTTGCGCACCTGTTTACGGTGGGCCCGAATATGTCGTTTACCGAGGATGTGGAAATCTTGGCCAGCTGGACAGGGCCGTATGTGGCGCTGATCCTATAACTTACGGCGGGGAGGCCGCGCCCCGTGAGTTTCTTGGATATCTCGCCGTGGGCGTCGCCCATGTCGAGGCAGCACTCCATGGTCTTTTGGAACACCTCCAGCGTGTCTGGATGCAGGTTGGGAAACGAGAAGAGCAGCGCGTCGCCTATGTTCTTTATCGTTATGCCCCCGTGGCCCCTTACTATCTCCGCCATTGAATTGAGGAACGTCTGGTAAAAGTCGATCGTCTGCGGTTCAGAGAGCGCCGCCGCTATCCTGGTAGAATCCCTCATATCCACCATGCATACGCAGTATTCCTGGCTCTGCTCGGAGAAGCTCAGCAGCATGTCCTCCTGCTGCCTGATCACGCTGTCCTTGGCCCTTATCTCTTCAAGCGATTCCTTGAGGCGCCTTGCCATGTAGTCGAACGATGTGGACAGGTCGCCTATTTCGTCCCTCGACGATATGGATGTGCTCACGTCGTAGTTGCCGTGGGCTATGTCGTTTGCGGCATTGCGCAGCTTGATCAGCGGGCCCGTAAGGGATCTTGCCAGGACCAGCGTGAGCACCGACATGCCCACCATTATCGCTATTCCGGTCTGGAGGATCCTGCCCTCGAGGGTCTTTATCGGCTGGACAGTCTCGGCCTCGTCTATCTCCGCTATCAGTACAAAGCCCATGTCCTTGGCGCAAAAAGCCGAGCCGTATATCAAGACGCCCCGGTAATCATCGTACAGTCCGGAGCTGTCAATGCCCTTTTCAAAGCACTCGGTGGTCGCATGCGTCTCCACAACCTGCGAGAATACCGCCCCCTCGATAAAGCGCGATTCGGAGATCATCATATAGTCGTCATCGACCATGTACACCTCGCCGGTCTCTCCAAGGCCGCTTCTGTCCAGCAGGATCTCGTCTATTCCCGACGTGGCAAGCTGTGCCATCACCACTCCCGCAGGCACGGATCCGCCCCCTGCCGGGGCCAGGGGCGCCGCCACGAGCAGCCTCTTGCCGTCCTCCCAGGGCACAAAGTCGGACGTCCCGCCTTTCAGGGCGCGTATCAGCAGCGGATTCCCGGTGTGGTCGCCCACATTGCCGCGCTCGAACAGCACCCTGCCGTCCGCGCCCGCTATTACCAGCCCCTCAAGATCCTCGGATCCCGTCAGGTGCTCAAAGGCGCGCAGCTGCTCCACGAATTCTGACGCGGCCGGAGTGCCGCCCGACGAGACCGCGCCCTCCACTAGGGCGCCTATCTCCGGGTCGGAGGCTATGGTCTGCACCTCGCCCATGCGCGTATTGAGCAGGAACAGCACCGAGTCGCCCCGGATGGATGATTCGCCTGAGAGCTGCGCGCCCGCCCGCTCCCGGAGTATCTGGTCCGAATAGCTAAAGCTGAGAAAGGACGTTATGGATAGCGCCAGCACCGATACTACCATGACTAGCACGACGAGCTTCCTGTTCAGGTTGAAGGAGAATTCCAAGCGTGGCACCCGTCAGTGGCCGCACCCGGGGGCCCTCATGCCCTCCCCCTCATCCTGGAGAGCCACCTCCCGCGGGGCCCCTCGGCCCTTTTTTCAAAGTTCTCTAGCATCTCATAGGTTATGACAAAGCCCTTGCCGACCATCGTATCGTCCTTGTGGTAGGCGGGACCAGCCGGGCGGGACTCTTGGGCCACGGCGGCCTTTGCGTAGCCGGGCGTCTCCCCGCGGATGTACTCGGGTGGTATGTCGTTTATCTTTCTGACCTTGAGCTCGTGGAGCCGGAACGACCTGCCGCCCTCGAGGGTCAGCGTGGCGTCATCGCTGAGGCCCTGGACGGAAAAGTCCTCAAAGAACCTGATCCGGCCGCCCTTTTTGAGCTCTATCACCGCATCGTGGGTGATCTTGCTGCCGTACATGAGTATTCTTTTTGCAGATATCCTGGCATCATCCTCTATTGTGTTCAGCACGATGACAGATTCTGCGTCTATCTCGACGGTATTTGCCGCGTTCTCGACGACCACCTCTCCATGTGGCGCGTACAGGCGCGTCCTGCGCTCGACGGTAAGGTACAGGCCCACTTTTCCTCCTGGGTCCTGCACGCGCATCTTTCTTCCAAACACGTTGCCGGCTATTATGTTGCCATTTTTTGCGGTCACTGCAGCGCCGTTCTCTATACGGTACTTGTTCTCTATCGGGTTGACCATGCGGAAGTCTCCTGTAGAGCAGGTTATCACGGTGGAATCCTCCTCGCTGAACGACGGGCTGCTGATGCTGCCCTGGATTGTAATGGGGCCGTCGTATTCGAGCTTTCCCGCCATGACGTTGCCCTTTATGGAGAGCGCGCCGTTTGCCTTTCTCTCAAATTCCATCTCGCCCATTGACTTTGAGCCGAACAGCCTGGTGGCGGTGCCCCCGCTGCGGGCCAATGCGGCCGCCCATTCCTCGACGAGCCTCATCTCGGCGGCGATCTCCCTTGCTATTATCGTGTTTCTGCGCCTCGCCTCCGCCTCGTCGTCTCCAGTGTATACGCGGGAGTTGCGGAGCCGCTCATCGGTGGTGTCCGGGTATCTCTTGCCCGCCTTGAGGTCCTCATAGGCCTGCTTTATCCTCTTGAACTTTTCGGCGTCCCCGCCCCTGTCCGAGTGGTGCAGCAGGGCCAGCTTTCTAAAGGCCTCCTGGATCTCCTTGGCAGGCGCCCCGTCGCTAACCCCGAGGACCTCGTAGTTGCTCTCGACCATCCCCGTGTTGGGACTGTTGCGGCCATACTTTTAGTTTCCCTGCCTGAGCAGGTATCGGGCCCCGTTGTGCACGGCGGGGTTTCAGGCGCGGATTCCGCCATGCCGGCTTTCTCTGGAGTGCGATTCCGGCGCGGGGCATCCTGCGGGCGGCCCCTCCGGCTTGGCCCCCAAATGCGGAGGCGCATCTGTCTGCATTCCAGATGTGGAGAATCTTGGCGCACTGTAGCGCCACGGGGCGCGGCGAAAAACCGATCCGGGGCACGTCTGTAACTATGGGGCATGCACTAGCATCTGCTTTTGCATTAAAATATAGGATTGGGACCAAGCCTTCTCATGAGGCCTATTCCCAGAAACGACGGGGAGAGAATCCGCATGATGCAGGAGATTGTTCACTCGGGAATAAAAAAGATGCACCGGGTACGGTATCGCCTGTACGATGATGAATTTACGGACCACCTAAAGGGGATCATGTTCGAGCTGAAGGACCTGCACACCATGGAACAGGAGCTCAAAAAAATGCGAAAGACGCTCAATGCAATGGAGGCTGAAAGGCAGAATTCGCATGCCGCGGGGCAGGAGTTTGGAAAAACACAGAAAATTCCTGCCTAGTCTGCTGGGATAGAAGACTGGGCAGAACGTGCATCAAACCCGGATTTGCACATGAAATAGCAGACATAACTGCCTGGCCATACGCACACTGCCGGGTTTTGGAACATGTCAACTAGGACAGGGCATCTGAACTTGGGGGCAAGATGAATGAATTTATTATGATAGTGGCCCCCGGCCACCATAACCCGATGACAACCATCACATTACGGGGCGTAAGCCACCGATATAGTATGGACACTTCTCATTTAATAACCCTTGTTTTCACGGCTCTGCCCGCCGGCGACACCGGTATACCCTAGTTGCGGGCTTGTGATATCGACCTCAAACAGGCGTTACCAAACCTCGCTAATGATATTGGCCGGGGTTTGTCAAAGCCCCAAGTCATAGTTGGGCCGGGCCGTATAGGTGGAATCACTTGCCGGTTTTTTGCTTCGGCACATGTCCGATAGATGACGTTGGTTTTAAATGGGTTGAAAATGCAATGGGTAGAGTTGGCTGATATTACATTCCCAGACCTCAAGGATTATCCGCCAGACGCGGTCATGCGTACAGAGGATCTGAGTCTCACGGCAGATCCCAAAGAGGCCGAATGGGTTGAATATACGCGGCTGGTCGATGGCGAGATCGCCAAGGTGCTATAGCCGGTCGGCATGAACAAGGTATTTCTGGACATACAGGATAAGATCGAGACAGCGGAACCAGAGAGTCCGACCTAGTGGCGCAAGACTCAGATGTGCAACAGGTGCGGCCGCATAGCGCGTACAATGCAGGTCCGTGATGGGTTGGATTCCAAGACAGGAAGGCTGCCCGCACCATCTTGGATTCCGATGATGCCCGCCCCAAACGCATGTAGTGGAGAAAAAAAGCCAGAGCCCTGCGCGCCTCTAGGGGCACGGCTCCCTGTACGGGCCTATTTTACGACCATGACGGGCACCTTCGAGCGGTGCATTACGTGGTTGGACACGCTGCCCAAAAACGCGGACTTTGCGCCAGAGAGGCCCCTCGCGCCTATTATGATGAGGTCGTACTTGCCCTTTTCTGCCGCCTTGATTATCTCGTCGCCGGTATGCCCGCCGCCGGTCTTGTACTTGAAGGCGGCGCCCGCTTTTTCTGCCTTGCGCATGGCGGGCCCGATTGCCTTGGCGGCCTTTTTCTGGGCCTCCTCCTTCATCTTTGCCGTATACTTTATGCCGGCTGCCGCAGGCAGGTGAAATACGTAAAAGCCGGTTATCTCGGCCTCGCCTGCCATCTTTATCGCGCAGTCCAGGCCCCTCATCGAGTTTGCCGATCCGTCCAGGGGCACTAGTATCTTTTTGAACGTCTTTGCCATGGTTATGGTATACCGGCGGCCCCTATTAAATGCCCGCTGATTTTCAATGTTGATAACAAGCCCTATGCCCCGTTGATTGTAACGTCCGTCCTGCCCACGAGGCCCTTCTCGGCGCCCATCTCGAACATCTTCCGGATGGCCTGCTCGCCGGACTTGCCCATGTCGACGGTGGCCGCGTTCACGTACATGCCGACAAACTTGTCTATCAGCCCGCGGGGCTTGCCCCTTGAATACTGCATGGCATAGTCGACTGCGTCGTCACGGTGCTCCATGCCGTATTCGATTGATGCCCGCATGTATCGGTCGAACCTGCCTATGACGTCAGTTCCAAGGGATGTCCTCATCACGTTGATCCCCAGCGGGACCGGAAGGCCCCCCGTTGTGCTGCTCCACCATTCGCCCACGTCGGCCACTTTTACGTTGCCCTCCTGGCCGTACGAGAGCTGCGCCTCGTGTATTACAAGGCCCGCGTCCGCGCTGCCCTCCCTGACGGCCCGGGGTATCTCGTCAAAGTTCATCTCTACATACTCGAACTTTCCTATCATGAGCTGCAGCAGCAGAAACGCAGAGGTCATCTTGCCCGGCACGGCTATCCTTGATTTTTTTACATCCTCGATGGTCATCTCCTTTGCGGCAGTCACTATCGGGCCGTACCCGAGGCCGAAGCTGCTGCCGCTCCTCAATATTGTGTACCCGCTTATGTGGGCACATGCGTGGACTGAGACGGCCGTAACATCTAGCGCCGGGTCTAGCGCCCTCCGGTTTAGCCTCTCTATGTCCTCTACCACGTGCTTTATGCTGAATCCCGGCGACGGCACCCTGCCCGTCAGCATGCCGTAGAACATGAATGCGTCGTCGGCATCCGGCGTGTGCCCCACCGTGATCTCCACGCGGCGGCCTCTAGTACCTCGCTATAAAAATGCAGGCGATATGGAGCGGCAAGTCCTATACCTTGCGGGATCCGGCCTTAGGCACGGATTGCCCGGGGAGTCTATTCCTGTGTGTGATCCCGGACTCGAGTGTATTTTATGCGGATTTGAAGGGGATCTGCCGCGGCACGGCGGCATCCGCGGATCTCCTATCTAGAGCCCTCCAACCTGCTCTGATTCCGGATGCAAGGATGCGGGGGCGGCTCTGAAAAAAAACCCGCGGCCGCCTGCGCCCGGCGGATCCTGTTCCAGAGATGTGGATCCCCCCGGGATGCCGCGGGCAGCCGCACAGAACAGGGCCGTGCCGGCTGCGGCGGCCTGTATGGGCTGGGGTGCCGCGCTGGCTTGCATGGGCGGCCGCCGCATGTACCCGGCATGGGCCTCTGCAGACGCCCCGCAGGGGCATCCCGCCGTGTATAACATGGTACAGAAAGGCCCGGCGGCCGCCTGTACGCGGGGCCCGCACATGTGGCGTGCCGGCGTGAGTTTGCCCCCTGGCCCCTCAAAACCAGATTTCAGGCACGGATCCCGCCTTGGAGATTTTTCCCCATGCCCAAATCCAAACTCCGGCCCCGACGGCCGGTGATCATCATATAAAGACCGGGTCTGTTTCTCCGATATGGAAAAAGCATGGCACGTCAAACCAGGGGGCTTTTACCTATGGGGGGTAAGCGTACGCACCCCTCTGTTATGATGCACTATACGGGGGGAAACAGCGGGCTCCGGGGCCCGCGACGCCGGGGGTCAGTACGGTCTGCCCCGGTGCTGGCCGTTGCGGTCTTGCTTGCCGCATGCGCTGCGGCTCTTCCGGGCGCATATGCCGAGCTTGATGCGGTATCATCGGCACTGGATGTAGAGAACCAGAGGATCGTCCTTGTGTTTGATTCTACAGTCAACATCTCGTCGGTGGACCCGACCAGGATGCACGTGCGGAACGGCGACACCCTGTCGGGCGGCATAACACTAGAGGGAGACAGCCTAGTTACAGCGGGTGACTCTGACGTGCTGGTGTTTGAGCTTACTAGTCAACAGTATTCCCAACTGGGCGGGTTTGCGGATCCCTGGCTGCACTTTGATGCCGACGCGCTGTCGGGGCCCGCGGGATCATATCCCGGGAGCTCTACATTTACGCTGCCCTCGCGGACTGCGTTTGTGTCGGTCGGAGCACAGGAGAGGGTCGTGCGGGCCATGGCGTTCTCGCCAGACGGACTCACTATGCTGATCACCGGGGATGCCCCGAGACGGGTGTTCCAGTATGCACTGTCGGGCCCGTACGATATAGAATCTGCCGAGCTAGAGGGTTCTGCTGATCTGGACTCGCGGACAGGCGATCCGCTCGGGCTTGCCTTTTCAAATGACGGCCTCCGCATGTTCGTCTCCGGAACCACCGGCCACGTAGGCCAGTATTCTGTGGGTGCTCCCTTTGACGTAGTCTCATCTCCCATATCCTATGTTGCGGAGTACGATGCGGCAAACGAGGGCGGCGCCGGACAGATTCTAGACGGGCTTGCGTTTGATCCCGGCGGCACGAGGATGTTCGTCTCGGATCTAGCCAACGACCAGATACGCCAGTACGACCTCACCGTTCCGTACAGCCCGGGACTGATCGTGGATTCTGCCGGAAGCCTGGCGGTGGGGGGCTCTGCACTGAACCCGTCCATATCGGGAATCTCATTTTCCCCCGACGGCCTGCGGATCTTTATGACCGATGCCGCGAATAACATGCTGCATGTGTATCGCGCGCAGGCGCCGTACGATGTGAGGGAAGCAACACTGGTGGGGAGGCCGCTTGACCTGAGCGCGCTGGGCGGGCGTGCGGCAGACGTGCTCGTCATGCCGGGCGGCACGGATCTCCTAATAGCAGAGAACATAGGCACGGACGGGATCCACCGCATACAGCTTGCCTCCCTGTACGACGGGGCACTTGTGACGCCGTCCGTATCAAGCAGCATTGGCGGCGAGACCAGCGGCATTGCGTTTAGCGCCGACGGGTTATACATGCTAGTAACCGATACAGAAGAATCCCAGGTGCGCGGCTTCCGGCTGTCGGCCCCGTATGACACGTCGACTGCCGTGTTTGATGACGTTACTAACGTCTCCCTGAACCGGCCGGTGGATGTAATACTGCACTCCAGCAATCATGTAATGTATGTGCTGGACCGCGGCAACGAGAGAGTCCCGAGAGACGGCAAGGTGTTAGAGTACTTTCTAACCAGCCCGTACAATCTTACAAGCGCTACTTTCTCGGGTGGGGAACTCCGCGTGGGCGATGAGGATAACATGACGGGGGGGTTTGCCCATAACGATGACGGCACGTCCGTCTTTGTGACGGGGCACCAGTCCGACTCGGTCCATCGGTATGATCTCTCGGATCCATACAGGCCGATCCCGGCTGTATATGCGGAGACCCTTGATGTCTCGGACAGGGTGCGGGACCCCTCTGATGTGGAGTTTGCCCTGGGCGGCCTGTTCATGCTGCTGACTGAGAGCGACGGGATCATGCACTCTTACTCGCTTGGGCAGCCGTACGACCTGGGCACCGCCTCGTACGGGCGGTCGTTTACGGGAGACCGGCCCGGGGGACTCGGCGGGGCCGTACCTTTGCTCAACGGCAGCGGCATAATCACGCTGTCGGGGGACGGCACCATCAGCAGGCTGGCGACAGCCGCACTGCCCCTCCGCCCGTGCGACCCCGGGCAGCCCCTCGCCGGCGGCGCCTGTGGGGATCTGGGGGAACCACCCGCCTTTGCATCGGCCATAATGGGATTGGCCGGCAGGGAGATCGAGATAACATTCGACCGCCCGGTGGACGCGGCTAGCGTGCGGCCGGACAGGATAACTATAACCGACGGGGTCGGGCTTGTCGGCGGGGTCCAACTGTCCAGCGCCGCCCAGGTTGTACAAGGCGACCCCAATACGATCAGGTTTGAGCTCAACAGGACCGACGCGTCGACGGTGTTCGGATACGACGACCCTACATTGCGCTTTGACGGCGGCGCCCTGCGCGGCACCTTTTACAATTTCCCGCCGGGCTTTGAGGTGCCGGGCCCGCCCGTGGCCGGCTCTGCAGACATATCGGACAGGACGGAGGCGCTCTCCGGGGTGGAGTTCTCGGCGGACGGTTCCGTGATGTATGCAGTATCTGCGGACCCCAAGGGAATCTTGCAGTATTCTCTGGGCACTCCATACGATATTGATGCGGCAGAATACTATGGCCGCTTTGACATCTCTAGCCGGCCCGGCGATCCCGAGGGTATGTCGTTCTCGCCCGATGGGGGCAGGATGTACGTTGCCATGCACGACAGGGTGTTCCAGTACCGCCTGGATGTGCCGTTTGTTGTGCTCGAGGCAGGATTGCCCGAGGGCGACTCGTTTGCCGACGGCAGCTGCAACTCCCCGACCAGACCGCAGGGCCGGGCCTGCCGCACGGGGGGCTTTACCGCCGGGTCTGTAGAACTCACAGACGCGGTCGTATCATCCGACGGTGGCAGGCTCTTCATAGTAGATGGCGGCACGGTGCACCAGTATGCACTCTTCCCGCGCTTTAATATCAACTCCGCAGCGTCCACCCCTGATGCCTCCTTTGCCCTTGTGGAGGATCCCGCGGCGGGGGGCCTGCGGTTCTCGCCCGACGGCTTGATCATGATAGTTACGGGGGGGTCGGGCCACGTGTACCGGTACGATCTAGATGAGCCGTTTGACTTGTCGGGCATGTCGAGCACGCCGTTTCTCGAGGTGGATGCACAGGATGCCTCGCCTAGCGGCGTAGCGTTCTCTGCCGACGGCCATCAGATGTTCATCGCCGGGAGTGAGACCGGCACGATATACCGGTATGTGCTCCCCCGGCCGTTTGATCCTGCGGTCTCTGCATACGACGGCCTCTTCGACAGTGGAGCCAGCCCGGGCGGCGACGGAATTGCCGCGGGCCCCGGCGGGGAGTCCCTGTTCCTGACCTCGTCGACCGATCTCTACCGGCACTTTATGATCCCGCCGTACAACATACTGGGGGCCGATCCCAATGAAAGCAACATGCAGAGCGTCGGAGGCTCCGCTGGCCGCGGCCTGGCGGCCTCCCCGTCGGGCCACCGTGTATATGCCGCACTCGACGGCAGCATGGTGGCGCAGCTCAACAGCGGGCCGCCGGTAGACCTTGTGCCCGACACGACCATAAGATTGGCAGACACTGCTGGTGATCTGCAGGGCATAGAAGTATCGGACGACGGCCAAAAAATCTTTGTCGCAGACGGGATGACTCGCACCATCCACCAGTACTATCTAGATGAGTCGTTTGCGATAGGCCAGGGCAACCGGTACGCGGGCTCGTTCGCGCTGGGATCCGAGGTAGGAGACCCGACGGGACTTTACATGTCTCCGGGCGGGGACTCTATGTTCATATCCGATGGGGACCAGCTGCACGAGTACTCCCTGAGAATCCCGTATGAAGTGTCGACGGCCTCATACCGGGGGGATCTTGAGCTGTCCCAGCACATGGGGAATGCCACGGCTGTAACATTCTCGGATGACGGCCTTGTAATGTATGTCTCCGGAAACGACGGTGTGCACCAGTACCTGCTGGGGGCCCGGCAGCTGTTCGTCTGCCCGGCCCAGCAGCACATAGAGAATGGCGCCTGCGCAGGTGAGATACCGTCGGGGATCGAGCTCGCCCCGCCGGGCCTTGACGGCGCGACGGGGCTATTGCAGATGCCCTTCAACGAGTTGATCAACGCGGAATCCATACAGCCGGGACTGATCAGCGTAAGGGACGGACTGTCTGCCACCTCCGGGGTGGGGCCCCTGGACTCCGTGCCGGGGGACGGCGACTCGGTTGTGCGGCTGGAGCTTGGCGGCCCGGAGCTTGACGAGGCGTATAACTATACGAATCCGTACCTGCACTTTGAGGCGGGGGCGCTTGCCAACCTGGCAGGCGATCCGTTCCCAATACCGCATGATTCAAGGACTGCCGTCCGGCAGGCCTTTTTTCCAGTGGACGATCCGCCAGCTGATGTGGCATTCTCGGCAGACGGGCTTGGCATGATTGTTGCGGGTGGCGGCGTTGCAGTTTACACCCTGGCTGATCCATTTGATGTACGGGGGGCCGTTCTGTTTGGCATGTCTGAACCGGAGGCAAACTATACCGCGGTGGAGTTCTCGGCCGACGGCACGGTGATGCTGCTGGCCAGTGAGGCGGGTATTGACTCTTATTCCCTGAACGCGCCGTACTTTCCAATCGGAGGCATCCTTGGGGAATCCTACTCGCCCACAGAGGAGGCCGCCCCGCTGGGGCTGGCCGCCTCGGATGACGGCCGGCGGATCTTTGTCACTGGGGCAAGCGGGTCTGTGCACCAGTACGACCTGTCGGCGCCGTACGCCCTGAATACGGCCTTGCTTGCAGGCTCGTTTGACGTTTCAGGACAGGACAGACTGCCCTCGGGGGTCTCATTTGCCGGGGGCGGGTCTATCATGCATGTAGCGGGGGGAGCGGGCGGCCTGGTCCACATGTATGAGCTATTCCGGCCGTTTGATGTGACATCTGCCGAATACACGGGGCCCAACCGGGCAGGCAGGGTTCCTGGGGGGATCAGCGGGGTGGCATTCTCGGGCGACGGGCTGCGGATGTTCTCGGCTGATGCGGACCCTGCTGGGATTATCCAGTACGCACTCAACGTCAGGCAGCTTGCATTTGAGCCCGACGGGCCCCGGCTGCTGGATGCGACACTTGAGATCAGGACGGGCACGATCATAGTAAAGCTCGACAGGGTCATAAACACCTCGAGCATATCCGACGAGAGCCTCATCCTGGCAGACGCCAACGATCCTGACTATAGCTTTCCATTCTCATCCTCGTTATTCCGGACGACGGAGGCGGACTCGGACGTCATAAGGATGATGGCCGGCGGCGGGGAGTTTGACATTACCGGGATAGCCCCGGAGAGTCCGGCCCTTGCATATCAGGAGGATGCCTTCCGTGACAGGGACGGGAGGAGCTTCCCCGTGCCACTTGACGTGGAATCCCTCCAGAGGGTGGACCGGTTTAGCTCCGGAGGGGACGCCCCCGAAGCCGTGACATTCTCGTCGGACGGCACGACTATGCTGATGGCAAACGGCACCAGTTTCATATACCAGTACTCGCTTGATCCGCCGTACCGCCTAGCCGGAGCCACCTACGAGGGCATGTACAATACAGGTTCAGATACGCCCCCGACGGGGCTCTTTCTGAGCCCCGACGACAGGCAGCTGTTCGTTGCGTTCTTCTTTGATGACGTGTACAGGTACTCCCTGTCGAGGCCGGCGGAGATAACCTCCGGCGTACAGAGGACGCAGACGCTTGCCGGGGGGCCCTCGGGCCTGCCCGCGTACCGGGACGTGATCTTTTCGCCCGACGGGCTGAGGATGTTCCTTGCCACTCTGGACGGCAACGCACACCAGTATGATCTGGCCGTCCCGTACAGCCTGTCCTTGGCGGAGCTGCAGCACAGCGCCTTTGTCTCGAGAGGGGGGTCCGTAGGCGGGATGTGGTTCTCGCCGGGCGGCACTGAGCTGCTGGTATCGCAGAGCAACGCAAACGGCGTGTACCGGTTTGATCTGTCGCTGCCGTACGACCTTGGCAATGTGTCCGGGTCGACCTTTGATTCGGTGGGGGTGGGCGGGGTGCCCAATGATCTTGCATTCTCCCACGACGGGCGCACCATGTTCATTGCCGGGGCCGGGAGCCTGAACAGCTATGATCTGTTCTCCCGGGATCTTGCACTGTGTCCGGGGGATCCGGTCTGCGGGACGATCACTGCGCAGTATCCACTGTTCGCGCTCGATGCACCTGAACAGTCTGATGCAGCCGACGCAAGGCGCGTTCTGGATATTACGGATGCGCCCACCATATCGGAGGATCTTGTGGAGCAGCTGCGCCCCACCAGGGCAGGCGACCTCCCGCTCTTTTCGGATTCGGCGACTGTCATCGGGAAGAGCTTTGCACTGGTCTCGGCCGTTGCCGACTCGGGGGGTATCTTGAGCATTGTGTTTGACGCGCCCGTCGATCACTCCTCTGTTGATGCGTCGAGAATCCACATAAGGGATGGCAATGACGCGGAGGGGCTGACGCTGCTGCCAGTAGAGCTTTCAAGCACGGGCACCGGAAACACCGTCTCCTTTGGCCTGAATGAGACGCGCATCGGGGAGGTGCTCGCCCAGTCAAGCCCCCGGCTGCACTTTGACGAGGGTGCGCTAAACGGCGCAGGAGGCGAGAGGTTCCCCGAGCCGTTTGCACTGCCCCTGCCCGCACAAAAGGGCTCGCTCAACGTGGCGGCACAAGACGGCACCCCGCAAGGCGCGGCATTCTCGCCCGACGGGATGATCATGCTGATGGCGGGAACGGGCAGCGACGCCGTACACCAGTACGACCTGCCCGCTGCTTATGACGTGGAGGCCGCCGAGTACTCTGGCGCGTCCCTCGCGACGCCCGGGATGGAGCCCGTGGCACTTGTGTTCGCGGACGGCGGGAGGCTGCTGATAATCCTTGACGGGGCAGGCTTTGCGGTCCGCTCCTACGAGATGACAGATCCCTACAACATAAGCACTGCCGCCCCGTCGGGGGGTGTGCTCTCGACGAGCGGGCGGGAGGTGGAGCCCCGAGGGATCGCCATCTCCCCCGACGGGCTGAGCATATTTGTGACGGGGCAGGGCAGCAATTCCGTGCACCAGTATTCCCTGGGCACGGCCTTTGATCTGAGCACGGGTTCATACAGCGGAAAATCCGTCAGCGTGGCTGAACAGGAGACCAACATCCAGGGCGTTGCATTCTCTGCCCGAGGAGACCTCATGTTCATAGTCGGTACGGAATCGGATTTGCTGCACAGGTACGAGCTGAGCGGCGCCTTTGATCTCTCGGGGCGCACGCACACGGGGTCGCTGTACATTGCGGGCACCGGGGGGGATGCCATGGACCTGGCGTTATCGACTGACGGCAGGCTTGCATTCATACCGGATTCTTCTTCTGATTCCATCCACAGGTACGAGCTCGACGGCCCGTACGGGATAGATGGAACCCCGACGGGAGAGTACGGCCTGCCCGACAGTGCGCCCACGGGGGTGGCGTTCTCGGCAGACGGGACGCTCATGCTGATCTCGGGGAACGGCGGGGATGCAGTGTACGGGTTCGCGCTGGATCCGCCGTTTGACCTGTCTGCGCCAAGGTCCTCTGGATCATTTAGCACGGCAGCCGAGGATACTGTCCCCCGGGATGTGGACATCACGGCCGACGGCGGCTCGGTATTTGTCATGGGGAGGCAAACTGACAGCGTGCACAGGTACGACCTAGCATCGCCCTTTGAGATAACCGCGCCTACACACAACGGATCATTTTTCGTCGGCGAAACCGAGACAACGCCCAACGGCCTTGCGTTCACACAGGACGGGGATGGATTGTTCATTGTGGGCTTTGCAGAAGATGCAGTGTACGAATACAATCTTGAGGGCCCGTACGACCTGAACGGCTCCATGCCCAACAGCTCCCTTGCCGGATCCTTAAACCTCGGGGACAGGGGGGAGAACCCCACTGACGTGTACTTTTTGCCCGGCGGGGACGTCATGCTTGCGGCAAGCGTCGGCGCGGCCTCTGTGCTCAGGTACGATCTTGAATCCGCCTATAATATCAGCACCGCCGAATACGCGGGATCCTTTAGTGTGAGGAATGAAGGCACATCCCCCACGGGGCTTGCATACTCGGCAGACGGCATGCGCTTGTTCGTTACCGACGCGGTCACCGATGCAATCCACTGGTATGAGCTGGGCACGTACCCTGTCGGGATCACCCAGTCCAGTGCAGCCTCGGACGTGCCACTGTTCTCAGATGACGCATCTGCCAGCATACCTCCGCCCGGCCTGGTATCCGTTACGGCCCACGCGGGGGACATCCTGAGGATTGTATTTGACCAGCCCATAGATCACTCGACGGTAAATGCGTCTAGAATTCACGCAAGGGACGGCAACGAGACTACGGGTGTGACGCTTGTACAGGCGGACCTTGTGGGCCCGGGCACAGGCAATACCGTATCCTTTAACATGTCAGGCAACCTGGGGGAGATACTAGACTATTCAAGCCCCCGGCTGCACTTTGATGCAGACGCCCTCAGGAGTATACACGGGGATTCATTCCCACGGCAGTTTGAGCTGCCCCTGCCCTCATACAGGGGCTCGTTTGGCGTGGCCGTACAGGAGACCAGAATCGAAGGCGTGGCATTCTCACCCGACGGGCGGCGCATGATAATAACAGGTACTGACAGCGGTGCTGTACACCAGTATGACCTGCCGAGGCCCTATGATATGCAGGCAGCACGGTATTCTGGCATCTCCATTCCTACCATGATAGAACCAGTAGACCTGGCATTTGCAGACGGCGGTAGCCTGCTGGTAATCCTTGGCATTGCCAACGATGCCGTCCATGCTTACAGGCTGGCGGAGCCCTACGACATAGTCAATGCGATCCCGACGGAAGGGGTGCTCTCCGTGCGGTCACAGGCGCCGGCACCCCGCGGGATTGCTATCTCGTCTGACGGCCTGCAGGTATTCGTGACGGGACAGGAGAGTGATTCTGTGCATGAATATTCCCTGGGCACGGCATTTGACCTCAGCACGGGGGTCTACAATGCCTCCATTGAAGTGATGGATCAGGCAATGAGCCCCCAGGGCGTGACATTTTCTGCAGACGGAACACTCATGTTCATAACGGGGGCGAACTCGAAATCCCTGCACAGGTACGAGCTCGATGGCGCCTTCAACATAGCGGGGAGCACGCATACGGGAACCTTTTACCTGGCGGACAACGCAGGGTCGCCCTCCGGCCTGGACTTTTCGGCCGACGGCAGGCTTGTATTCGTGTCGGACTTTGTCTTTGATGCAGTCCACGTATACGAGCTTGACGGCCCGTACGGTATAGACGGCCCGCCCACGGGAATGTTCGGCCTGCCAGATGCGGATCCCACGGGCGTGGCGTTCTCTGCAGACGGCACCCTCATGATAGTCTCGGGGAATGACAGGGACGGAGTGTTCGGGTTTGAGTTGGGCCTGCCGTTTGACCTGTCGGCGCCGGGGACCAATAGATCATTTAGCACGTCCGGCGAGGATGCCGAGCCGCATGACGTGGATATCTCGGCCGACGGCGGCTCGGTATTTGTCATAGGGAGGGAGGGTGGCCGCGTGCACAGGTACGATCTGGCATCGCCCTATAACATAACCGCGCCCACCCCCAACGGATCCTTTTTCGTCGGCGGATCCGAGCCTTTCCCCAGCGGCCTTGAATTTACGCCGGACGGGGAGGGGCTGTTCATCGTGGGCGCCGACGAGCATACAGTGTACGAATACAGCCTTGCGGGCCCGTACGACCTGCGCGGCTCCATGCCTGCCGACTCCCTTGTTGGATCCTTCAGTGTAAAGGGGCAGGACGATAGCCCCGTGGCCGTGTCCTTTTCAACCGACGGGCATGTCATGTTTGCGGCAAGCTCCGCCAGAGACAGGGTGCTCAGGTACGAGCTCGGCTCACCGTACGGGCTGGGCAGTGTGGAATACACGGGCTCCTTCAACTTGAGGGATCAGGGCACATCCCCCACGGGGCTTGCATTCTCGGCAGACGGCCTGCGGATGTTCTTTACCGACTCGGACACCGCTGCTGTCTACTGGTATCAGATGGGCACGCATCCGATAGGCATATCACAGACCGCGTTTGCGCGTAACATCACTGTAGCGGAGGGAGACGCGCCGGGAATAGTAGACGGCGGCGTGCCCGATGTGATGAGGAAGCTTGCTGCAAAGGGCAATAGCACGCCCGGCGTGGGTGACGCCGCCACGGCCGACCGCACGGTAAGGATTTCGGAGGTCGATATGCCGGTCATCATCGGCGACGGCGTGCACGACATTACAGGGGACGGGGTTGCAAAGGGCAATAGCACGCCCGGCGTGGGTGACGCCGCCACGGCCGACCGCACGGCAAAGATTTCGGAGGTCGATATGCCGGGAATAGTGGATGGCGGCGTGCCCAATGCTACAAGGAACGAGGTTGCAGAGGGCAGTAGCACGCCCGGCGTGGTCGACGGCGCCGCGACAGCCCGCATGGGCAAGTTATCGGCAGATGACACGCCAGATGTTGCAGACGGCGGCGTTCACGATGCGATGAGGAAGCTCGTTGCAAATGGGACGAGTGCGCCCGGCGTGAGCGACCGCGCGGAGCGCATTATCAACGGTGTGATGATGCCGCCTGACCTGCAGGTGGTTTCCATCGTGCTGGACAGCAGAGGAGTACTGGAGATAACCTTTGACGGTATGGTAAACAAAAACGTCATAAAACACGGCCTGATCAGCATCGCCGACGGGTATGCGCCGGCCGGGCGGATACCCCTGACTGCCGGAGAGATCACCACCGCCGGGCCGGACAGCCTGCGCTATGCACTGGACGCGAACAAGTGGAACCTTGTGCGGGATTATGCGGATCCCCGGCTGCGGTTTGATATAGGCGCGCTCGGGCCCGGGCTGCCCGATGTGGGATACCGGCTACCTGATACATTGTACCCGTACGAGCTGGACACGGCATCAGTAGATCTTAACAACACCGAGGAATCGCCGCAGGCGCTTGCATTCTCGGTGGACGGAACGGTGATGTTTACGGTGGGCCTCGACCTGGATACAGTATTCCGGTATGTGCTAGAACAGCCCTACGACATATCCTCGGCAAGAATTGACGGCTCGCACAATGTGGGCGACCAGGAGGAGGATCCGCGCGGGCTGGCATTCTCCGCAGACGGGCTCAAGATGTTCGTAGCTGGAAACGACACGGTACACCAGTATTCCCTGGGCTCGCAGTTTGGCTTCAACCCCGCTCCTTCGTTCAATGCAAGCTTTAGCACGGTCGAGGATGGCCTGGTCACGGGGATTGACTTTGGCCGCAACGGCACCATAATGTACCTCTCGGGGGCAAACAACAGCGCCATCCAGCAGTACGACCTGTCAAGTCCGTACGACATAACCGTCCAGCCCGTCCATGCGGGAAACTTTAGCACGGTATCGCAGGATGACTCGCCCCGCGGGGTCATAGTCTCAGAAGACGGCCGCAATATGCTGGTGCTCGGCGGAGAAGACGACAGGGTATACATGTACGGAATAGACGAGCCGCACAATATCACCACCGCAGGGTACGTGGGCTCCCTGCAAGTTAGGAACCAGGAGAACAACCCGGAGGGAATGGCGGCATCGGCCGATGGGAGGCTGCTCTTTGTCACAGGTACACAGAACAATGAAGTGCACAGGTACGACCTAGGTGCTCCATACGACGCCGCCCAGGTCAGGGCGGATGGCGGACCCACCTTCAACGTGTACAACAATGTCGACAACCGGGACGGGCCCGGAAGGGTCCCGACGGGTATTGTATTCTCCCCTGACGGCCTGCAGATGTTCGTCTCCTCTCATGCCCTGGGCACCGTACAAGCGTACAACCTGACAGTCCCCTATTCAGTGACAACGGCTACGGCCGCAGACTCTTATGCCACGGCCACCTCGGGCCTCGCCCGCGATCGCCCCTTTGACGTGGAATTCTCCGCCGACGGCCTCTGGATGTTCAACACCGGGCGTGAGGGACAAAACTTGTACTCGTATACACTGGACACCCCGTACAACATAACATCTGCCGTGCAGAATGGCACGTACGACATAGAGACGTCGGCGCAGGCGGCCGTGGTATTCAACCCCGAAGGAACCATCATGCTGCTTGCAGTGGAAACCCCGGGCTCTATACAGGAATACAACCTTCCCAACCCGTTTAACATATCTGGCGCCGTGGCGGCCCCGTTCAGCATAGGGGACGGGCTTAGCCCGGTGGGGCTTGAATATTCGTCCGACGGGCACAGGCTCTTCATCATGGATAACACCGAGGTGGTGCACAGGTACGACCTTTTAACGCCGTACAGCCTGAATGTCTCCCTGTTTATAGACTCTGAGGTATTCAACAGCGATGCCCAAACCAACGATATAACATTCTCCGGCGACGGCAGAAAGCTGTTCATCGCCGGGGGCCAGGGCCACAACATAGTGACGTACAACCTGACATCGCCCTACGACATAACCTCGTCCGCCCGCAGCACGGCTCTTTTGGTGGAGACCAGCTCTAATCCCACTCCGAGTGATGTATCCGTGAGCAATGACGGCAGGTCGGTGCTTGTATTCAACAACCTACGGGACAGGGTATCCGACTACACCTTGCTCCAGCCGTACGACCTGTCCACCCGGGGGCAACAGGCCGAATCGCCCGCGGCCGCCAACAGCAATGTAAACGCGATGGAGTTTTCATCCAACGGGACGCTGATGTTCTTGATGGGGTGGACCGCACCCGCTGCCGGCGATAATCCGGATAATATTGCAGGCCGGGAGATTCATACATACAACCTGAGCACGGCATTTGACACAACCACGGCCCAGCTTATAGGCAGCTTTATCACCGGCAGCGTGACAAACCCACTGCCGAGCGAGCCACGGAACGAGCCGCCAGACAAGTCGATAAGCAGCCCCTCGGCAATGAGGTTCTCGCCGGATGGGATAGACCTGTTTATAATTGACGAGATCGAAAGAGCAATACATCACTTTAACCTGAGCAGCCCGTATTTAGTTGACAATACGACTGCCTATGTAGAATCCCTTGACGTCGAGAACAGGGATAGCAACCCCTCCGGGCTCGCATTTTCTGCAGACGGCAAGAGGATGTTCATCACGGGGGCCAACAGGGATGCCATACAAAGATACGACCTGGATATCGCGCACAACCTTTCGACCGCCGTATATTCGGGATTGATCAGCGTGGGGCGCCTCGAGAACCAGCCCCGGGGGATTGCATTTTCCGAAGACGGCTCGAGGCTGTTCTTTACCGGGGAGCAGAGGGATCTGGTATACCTGTTTGATCTGGCGGGCCCCGAGACCATCCGCGTGCTGCCCGGCGTGCTAGATGATGTGGATACAATGACGCACAACGTACCGGCGGTGGACAAACCCTCCGTGTTCGATGGCCCCCCGGCCTCCACCGTGGTCCGGACATTGATCATATCTGAAAACGATATCCTGTCGTTTGAGGAGACAGACGGCATAGCTGACATGGCAAGCCCGAATGCAACAGACAAGCCGGGCATCTCCGATCCGGTCAGACTGGCTGTATCGTTCAACCTAGCAGGAGACGACGCACCGACTGTTCTAGATGTGCCAGGCGTAGGCGAGATCCCCGATCGACCCACACTTGTATCCGTCGCCGATTCCCTGATGTTTGAGGATCCGGTCGCTGTGGACGTAATGATAAGCAGCCGGAATGCATCGGACACGCCAGCCATATCCGATCCGGTCAGGCTGGCCGTACAGTTCTTCCTGACTGAAGACGACGCACCGACTGTTCTAGATGTGCCCGGCGTGGGCGAGATCCCCGATCGACCCACACTTGTATCCGTCGCCGATTCCCTGATGTTTGAGGATCCGGTCGCTGTGGACGTAATGATGAGCAGTGAATCGGTGGTGAGGAATGGAACAGACAAGCCGGCCGTATCCGATGAGCCCCGTCTGGTCTGGACCATACACATATCTGAAAATGACACTCTGTCATTTGAGGAGATAGACGACGTGGGCGGCATGACAAGCCGGAGTGCATCGGATACGCCGGCCATATCTGATCCGGTCAGGCTGGCAGTATCGTTCAACCTAGCAGGAGACGACGCACCGACGGTTGCAGATGTGCCAGATGTAGGCGAGATCCCCGATCGTCCCACACTTGTATCCGTCGGCGATTCTCTGATGTTTGTGGATCTGCCCGGCGTGGACGTAATGATGGGCAGGAATGTGGTGGAGCGGAATGGAACAGATAGGCCGGCCGTATCTGACGAGCCCCGCCTGGTCCGGACCATATCGCTATCCGGAAACGATACCCTGTCAGTTGAGGAGAGGGACGACGTGGGCGGCACGACAAGGCGGAATGGAACGGATACGCCGATCATATCCGATCCGGTCAGATTGTCTGTATTGTTCCACCTGACGGGAGACGACGCGCCGACTGTTCTAGATGTGCCCGGCGTGGACGAGATGGCCAATCGGCCCATACCCTTACCCGGCGGCGATAGCCCGTCATTCACGGAACTGCCCGGCGCGAACGTTATGATGGGCAGGGATGCTGTAATCAGGAGTGTAACGGATGCGCCAACCGTATCCGAAGACCAACATGTGGCCCGGATCACATCCATATCCGAAGATGATTCCCCGTCATTTGAGGAGATACCTGGCGTAGATGACATGACGAGCCGGGATGCGGCGGATATGCCGGCCGTCTCCGATTCGGCCAGGCTTTCTGTACAGTTCTTCCTGTCGGGAGACGACGCACCTACAGTTGTAGATGTGCCCGATGTGGACAGCGGCCGCAACGAGGATGCACCGACCGTGGCTGAGCGCATCAGCCTCGGGTTCTCCCGGATGGCATCCGACGAGCCTACCGTAGCCGACTCCGCCCAGCCGGGCCCCATTATGATCCGCGATATTCCAGACGTCGATGATTCAGTGGCGTTTGGCTTGTCCATCACTGTCTCCGACGAGCCGACCGTGGCCGACCGCACGCCGGGGCTAGAACCAACAGACGCGCCGGCAGTCTCAGACTTGGCCGAGGCCGATCGCATCCGGCCCGCGCCGCCACCCGAGCCGCGCCCCGTGCCCCGGTCATCCGGAGGAGGCGGAGGAGGAGGCGGCGGTGGCGGCTTGGCCCCCACCGGAAGCTCGCTGGGCTATTCCGCATCGTTTGACTTTACATCGGGCGGCATAAACACGCTCACCGCCCCCGTCTCCATACGCCTTGCATCTGGCCTGCCGCTGGTCATAACCCCGGTCCTCAACCCCGGGACACTGACCGTCTATGACATGGAGATAAGGCTCAACGATATAGAAGGGGCCGCGGCCGAAGTATACTACAACAGGCTTGGCGCATTTTACGGCAAAGAGTGCGGCGGAGAAACCGCAGAGTCTGCATCCCTCTATACCTGTGACGTCTCGTCTGCAATCTCCGGGGCTGCCTCCCATTCAGAAAAGGGCGGCGCCCTTGAGAGCATCTCGATACCCCTGCAGGATGGCTTCTCCGGCACAATGACCCTGATGCTGCGCGACAACCAGGGCCTAAAGCTTGCAGACCACGAGCGGCTGTACCGGGTAAGCACAATTCTCGCCGACACGCCCATTCCATCCGGGCCCCCTGCTGCAGAACCGCAGCCATCAGCAGAACCGCAGCCCCCCCGCCAGGTAGAGCCCCCCGGGCCTGCAGCCCAGCCGCCCAGGGATGAGCCCGCGGCGCCATCTCCAGTCGAGCCAGAGCCCCAGGCCCCGCGGCCCGGTACACCCCGGATGGATCCAGAGCCTAGTGGTCTTGAACAGGACTCTGCACGTGACTCTGCACCTGAAGACATGGACATACTGGGCAGATTAATCGACTTTTTCAGGTCGCTGTTTGGCTGACCGCACGGCCTTACTGCCTGCATGGATTTCTTCATCTGGCCTGAAAGGCCGGCATGCGGGCACCATCACGGTACACTCGTTATATGAGGGCGGGGCGGCGGACCGCCGTGGACAGCATCAGGGCCCTCCGAGATGATGTATACTCGCAGCCAAAAGCCCTCGACGGCTTTATCCCGCAGAGGCCGCTCTCCGGGGCGGCCCAAAAGCGCGCCATATTCTGCGGCAGCGGCGACTCCCTTGCAGCATGCATGCTTGCATCGGCCCACTCTGGAATGGCCGCAAGGTCTGCAGACCCGCTTGACCTGCTCAGAAACCCTCCCATCCCGCGGTCTACTGACGCCTATATAGTCTCCATATCCGGGCGCACAGTCTCCAACATACGTGTAGCCCGGCTCTCCCGCAGGGCAGTGGCAATCACATCGAACCCACACAGCAGGCTCACAAGGTCGTGCGGCAGGACCATACGGTTGATGTTCCCAAACTCTGACGTTCTGACCGCAGGAAGCGTCAGCTTTCTGGATAGCGCTTTGACTTGCATGTCGCTTGTCGGGCCCGTGGGAATACGCGGCGCGCGCAAAATATTTGCCCGCGCAGAATCTGCATCCCGCAGAATAACCCTGCAAAACAGGGTCTTCATACTGGGGGGCCTGCAGACCTACCCGCTTGCCATGTATGCTGCAGCAAAGCTCCACGAGGTACTGGGAATGCCCGCGCATTACGAGCGGACCGAGCAGTTCTCCCACATGGGGCTCTTCTCCGCCAAAAAGGGCGATACGGTTCTGGTACTGGAGAGACACTCGGGGCACAGTGAGCGCCTGGTCCGCGGCCTGCGCGGGGCGGGCTTGCGCGCCATCCAGCCGGACCCTGGGCCCTGCGGCAGGACAGGCGAGTTTCTATTCTATACATTTCTCTCGCAGCTGGTCCCGCTGCACATCGCGGAACAAGAGGGGCGCCAAGAATGCCACTTTATGGAATCAAAGAGGCTGCTGGCGCTAAGCGACGGGATGATCTACTAGAATTTGCCCGGCCCTGTCTGTAAAGGTTTAATACCCGATCAGAGAGGCGTGCGGATATGGTAAAATTCAAGTCGACAGAGCAGGTGCTCAAGATAATAAAAAACAAGGATCAGATACGAAACTTTGGCGTGATAGCCCATGTCGACCACGGCAAGACGACGATGAGTGATAGCCTGCTGGCGCATTCGGGGATAATCGCGCCGTCGGCAGCCGGCCAGGCTTTAGCAATGGACTTTGACAAAGAGGAGCAGGAGCGGGGCATCACCATATACCAGGCCAACGTCACATTACACTATACCCAGAAAGAGGATGAATACGTCATAAACATGATAGACACGCCGGGCCACGTGGACTTTAGCGGCAGGGTCATACGCAGCCTCCGGGCAATAGACGGCGCGGTGGTCGTCTGCGATGCAGTCGAGGGGATAATGACGCAGACAGAAACCGTAACAAGGATGGCGCTCGAAGAGCTCGTCCGGCCCGTCCTTTTCATAAACAAGGTCGACCGCCTCATCAAGGAGCTCCGCCTGACTCCTGAGAAGATGCAAGAGACACTGGCATCCGTAGTCTCCAACTTTAACCAGCTGCTAGATACGTATGCAGAACCGGAATACAGAGATGCCTGGAAGGTCTCCATACAGGATGCCAGCGTTACATTCGGCTCGGCAAAAGACAAATGGGCCATAAACGTAGACGTAATGAAGGAAAAGGGCATAACATTCAAGGATGTAATAGATGCCTATTCAGAAGGCAAGGTCGACGAGCTCGTCGAGCGCGCCCCGCTGGCTGACGCGGTCCTCGGCATGGTAGTAAAGCACCACCCGCCCCCGCACGTGGCCCAAAAGTACAGAATACCCAAGATCTGGCACGGCGACCTTGAATCCGACATAGGCAAGGCGCTCCTCGCATGCAAGGACGACGGCCCGACCATAATGATGGTAGTCAACATGGTGCTCGACAAGGCCGCGGGTTCCGTGGCCATAGGGAGGCTCTTCTCCGGTACCATCCGGGACGGGCAGACCGTCAACATAATAGACGCAAAGCGCGAAGGCCGCGTCCAGTCGGTCAACTTTTTCATGGGCAACCAGAGGGAGCAAGTAGGCGAGCTTGGCGCAGGCAACATACCCGCGCTCATTGGTCTTGCCGATTCAAGGGCAGGCAACACGCTATCATCTATAGCCGGGATAAAGGTATTCGAAGGTGTCAGCTATGTATCAGAGCCTGTAGTCCAGATAGCCGTCGAGCCAAAGCACCCCAAGGACCTGCCGCGGCTAGTAGAGGTGCTAAAGCAGCTGACCATAGAGGATCCCAACCTTGTGGTAAAAATAGACGAAGAGAGCGGCGAGACCATCGTTTCTGGCATGGGCGTGCTGCACCTTGACGTGGCGACACATAGAATACAGGATGCAAAAGTGGAGATAATCACTTCAGAGCCCCTCATCAACTATAGAGAGACGGTAAGTTCCGGGTGCGAGGCAGTCATGTCAAAGTCGCCCAACCGCCACAACAAGATATTCATGAGGGTCGAGCCCCTCGAGCCTACCATCGGCGATATGCTCCGGTCGGGCCGCATAAGCGAGATGAAGGACAAAAAAGAGATGGCCGACCTGCTCAAGGAGCAGGGCTGGGACACCGATACAGTAAAGCGGGTGATGAAGCTCGACCCGCGGGGCAACGTGATGATCAACGGGACCAAGGGCGTGCAGTTTGTGCAGGAATCGACGGATTCCATAAACTCTGGCTTTGATGATGCAATGAAGGAGGGCCCCATGTGCAGGGAGCAGATGAGGGACTGCAAGTTTACGTTTACGCACTTTGTGCCCCACGAGGATGCGGCACACCGGGGGCTATCCCAGCTCGGGCCCGCGTCGCGACGGGCATGCATGGGGGCGCTATTGACCGCCGGCACCTCGCTCCTCGAGCCGATACTTGCCATAGAGGTAAGGGTGCCTACCGACATGGTGGGAAATGTGGCCACTGTTCTATCCTCAAAATCGGGCAAGGTCATGGACATGATCCAAAAGGGCCCCGCCAGCATTGTAACAGGCGAGATACCCGCATCCGAGACCTTTACGCTGTCCGAAGAAATGAGGGGCCAGACCGCCGGCAAGGCCATGTGGAACTCTCATTTCAAGAGGTGGGCCGAGGTGCCAAAGTCCAGGCTGGCAGAATCCATATCTGACATACGCAAGCGCAAGGGGCTCGCGCCCGACCCGCCGACAGTATCCGAGTTCATAGACAGGGAATAGCTATTTTACATGATCCTTGTTGAATAAGAGAAGGCCGCCTGCCAGCGCTGCAAGCATTGCAGCCCCTGTCACATACGCCAGATCCGATCCCCCATCTTCCCCGTAATACAGGGCAACCGTAGCCGCAAGCAGCACAGCCCCAAGAAATGTAAGTATCCTGTGGGTCTTCACGGGGCGGCGCGGCACTGTGCCCTATTTTAGTTGGATCCGCTATCTTGCGCCTGCGGCATGTGCCGGGCACACAGTCCTGGGGAGAATCCCGTTTATAACCGGGTGCGGGCGGCCGCGCGCAATGGGCTATTACGGGGACGGGAACCTCAAGGATCTTGTCGAGGACATGATAGACCTCGAGCCGCAGATGCGCTTTGCGGCAGTCATAGACGAGGATGGCGCAATAGTCGAGGCGATAATGAAGAGGGGCAAGACATCGCTTGAATCACAAAAAGAAGAGGAGCATTTTTGCAGGCAGGTGGCCAAGAGGAGGCGCATGCGCGAGGAGTTCGATGACACCCTGGGGGCCGTCAGTTATGTGCATGTCGAGCGCGAGCGGGTCACGCAGATTGTTCTGTACCCGAGAAACTACACCATCTACTTTACGATGGAGCCCGAAGTGCACATGGATACAAAAATCGGGTTAATAAACAGAATAAAGGATATGACCGGCGGCCTGTAGCGCCGGGGTCCGGGTGTCTGCCCGGGGAAATGGTGATGTGGAACCGTGTATCTATTGGAATGCCGGTGTGTCGCCCACGCTTATGCTGATGTGCTGGGGCTCTTCTTCCATCTCGTCCATCATGGTCTCTTCCATCTCGGATTCGTCCATCATGGTATCATCCATCATAGAGTCATCCATCATGTCCATCTCGTCCATCATGGTATCATCCATCATGTCCGTCTCGTCCATCATGGTATCATCCATCATGTCCGCCTCGTCCATCATAGAGTCATCCATCATGGTCTCATCAACCATGGTATCATCCATCATGAGGTCGTCCATCATGCTGCCCTCCATCATGGAGTCACCTTCGGACCCCAAGGACCCGAAGATTATGGACACTATGGCCACTGGGACTAGAATCCCGACTGCAATGTATGCCTTTTTCATGCGGAGCCCCCCGGACGTGGGAATATAAAGTTGCGTAGCGGGGCTCTTGTAAAATGTGGCACGCCGGGTTGGTCAGGCCGGGGGCCGGAACAAGCACACTAGGCATGATTATCCCTTATAAAGGACCTTGAAAAAAAATGGCAACATGCATCGACCGCCCAGGCGGCCACTGCCTGTGATTGTTATCGATACAGCCGGTTGATGGGCGGGCCATGCACAGTTGGACGGTTCCCGCGCCTTGAGCCGGCCTTGAATCCTGGTGCCCAGCCTTGCTCCCATCACCATGTCTTACACTCAATGTGGGCAGGCTGTGCTCCTACCATGGCGGCATGCCTGTTTTCCTTATCTGGCCGTTATACATCCTGCACAGCTTCCTGGCGTCAAAAACCTGCCAAAAGAACAGCCAGACGTATGATGCCATAAAGCAGGTTCCGATGAATATGACGAGTGTTTTAAGATATGGCCCTACCTCCTCATCGACGGCCACAAGAAAGCCGATTCCAATGAATACGTACAGTATCAGCAGGACCATCCCATACAGGGGCATGCTGAGAACCAGCAGGCCGGCGCCCTTTCCCGCCTTTCCTGCATACATGTGGCCCGCGCCCCCTATTCCTACCAGGCCAAGAACGACGGACAGCGCCAGAGCGGTGCCCTCGTTCTTGTATTGAGGCGGGGGACTGCCGGTATCGGGCGCGTCCGGCGCGCCGTCCAAAGATCCCGTGCTCCTGCACTCAGTGATTCACGGCAAGGTCCAGCGCGCAATCGCCCCCCTGCAGCTTTCTTGCCATGATGACGGGGCCCACCAGCAGGACCGGTATGCTGACTGCTATGAATACGGTCTGAAACTGTGCTAGCGTAGCTGCAAGGGCTATGCCGCTTGCCGTCCCGACAAATGCCGAGAGCAGCGACCCCACGCATGTCGGGCATGCCACAAAGAGGCCCGTCACCGCGCCTATCCCGCCCACGCCGGCGCCCCTCTTGGCTGCAGCATATGCGCCCGCCGCCAGCGATATGTTGACGGCAACAAGATACGAGACAGCCACCTGCAGGGCCAGGTTCAGGGGGATCACCTGCAGGCCGACATTCTCTGTTATATACACGTGGATCTTTGGCATAAAGCCCGGCGCGTCGCAGCACGGTATGATCTCGGCCGACGGCACATCCACCCCGTAGTGGAACGAAAAGATGATCTCGGGCTGGTATACAAGCGTCCCCGATGTAAGAGAAAAGAATATCCCGTATGCGACAAACGTGGCGACAAAGACCTTGCGGGGCTTTCTGCCGCTGGTCGCGAGGGCTATGACGGACAGCATGCCCCGGCCGCCTGCTGCGGCAGCCGAGTGGTACTTGTGCAGCCCATAGGCCACTGACGCCATCGACGCCAGCATCCCCACGTAAAAGCCGTATGCCATCCTCAGAAAGCTGTCCACCGCTCCAGGCGTGATGAACTCGGGGTCCTGGTACTTTGAATATACAAGAAAGAGCGCCGCCATGGCGATGATCCCAAGCACGATCGGGCCCCTGCCGTCCCTTAGAGCATTCACGGGCGCACTTTGTACTCCTTCACATTAAACTGTATCCTGCCCTCAGGGGGCGAGGCGCGGCACAAAAATGTACAGGATGGCTATTATCTCCAGCCTGCCAAATATCATCAAAAAGCCAAACGTGATCATGGTGGCAGGATCCAGCTCGGCTGTGATCACATCGGCAGACAGGCCCCCTGTTGTTATCAGCCCTGCCGCCTCTAAAAACGCATTATCAAGGGTCGCGTCGGTTATCCCCATCAGGTGGATGGTGGTAACGCCTGCAATCAGCGGGAACAGCATTATTATGAGCACGGCAGTCGCAGTCTCTTTCCTCTCGTCTTTCTCATCCTTGGTGGCATCCTCCCCTCCCCGGAGGCCGCCGCGCAGCAGCCTCCAGGCGCCCCTTACCTGCATGAACCGGTATATCTTGATCCCCCCCGCAGTGGAGAAGCCGCACCCGCCGACAAACATGAGCAGTATGAGAATAGCATGCGCGGGCCCGCTGAGCGATTCAAGGCTCGATATCTGCAGGCCCGCTGTAGTGCTAGCAGAGACGGTATAAAACGTCCCAAAGACCGGCCCAAGGCCGCTTACCCATGTGAACAAAAGGGCCGCCCCGCCGAGAAGGGCAAAGTAGGCGAGCACCTCTTTTCCCAGCCTGGGCGAGAGGAACTTTTTCCTGACAAACCCGTAGTGGAATGTAAAGGGCAGGGCGCCCAGGATCATGGCCGCCATGAGTATGAGGTGCTCCTGCCAGACCATGTCTTCGAGTATCGTAGACGAGGGCACAAAGCCGCCGGTAGCCAGCGTGCTCATTGCAAGCGAGATGTTATCTAGTATGTCCTGCTCGCCGAACAGGTACAAAAGAGTGGCCACTATCACTATGTACAGCCCAAAGATGAACGTGATGGTCCCGAACAGCTCCCTCATGTGCAGGGTCCTGCCGGATATGAATCCGCGCATCGACCGGAGCTTGCTCTCGGGATAAAACGCGGTTATCACAAGATAGATGAAACTCATCCCGCCCACTAATTGTGTAAAGCTGCGAAAAAAGGTAAAGCTCTGCGGCAGCTCGTCGGGGTCGTATATCGATATGCCCCCGGTGGTAAAGCCCGCCGCGCTAGAAAAGAAGCTGTTTGCAAAGACCTCGGCGGCCGAGCCCTCGCCCGGCGGTGCAACGTACAGGTACGGTATGGTCCCAAACAGGGTCAGTATGAACAGGCTGACAAAGACCAGTATTGATGCCTGCTGCATGTTCAGGCTGGCCTTTTCCCCGTATGAATTGAGAAAGAACCCAGTGACCAGCAGCAGGACTGTTGTCAGGTATATGCCGGTGGCCGTTACTGTATCGTTGAGGACCGTCGCCACTATCGCGGGAACCAGCAGAAGAGCCCCCGCAAACTGCAGCACAAACCCAAGGTTGCCTAGTATCGCCTTGACCGGCGGGCTGAGCAGCCTCGGCTTTGTGGCCGCGGCATTCCTGACGGCCACCGCTACCGCTCCGTGCGTTATTATCCCTATGACCGTATTCTTTTTGGACAGCACGGGCAGCTTCCTTATGCCGTGCTTGTTCATCTTGTTTATGGCCTCCCTTAGCGAGGCATGCTCGTCTATGGTGTGGAGCGGTTCGCTCATTATGTCGCCAAGGGTGGTCTCTTCCGCGGTCACCTTGTAGTCGCCGACCTTGCCGAGTATGTCCTCGTCGGTGACAATACCCACGGGCACGCCCCCCTCGGTGACCACCACATCGTCGTGCTCGCTGCTCTGCATCATGCTTGCCGCCCTGCGCGTGAGCATCCCGCGCGGCAGGACCAGCACGTCGTTTTTCATGTATACGGAGACTGGCCGGCCCATGACATACTTTACTGCGCGCTGCGGCTCGGTGGACATGGTACAACCCGCCGGCCGGCGGCCGGCATTTTAAGGGTTGAACCGGCGTCCCCGTGGCATGTTTATATGGCAATATGGGGGATGTGGCGTGTGGAGATCGACCAAAAGCAGGAGCCGGACTATGAATCAGTCAAGATCGACTACGTGGGCTTTGTCGACCCGTATGCTGTCGAGGGCGTGCTTATTCTAAAGTCTGACGAGGGCCAAGAGTTCCACATGAGGGCGTTCTCTGGCGAGGTTGCGCGCCACATATCGGGCTTTATGGACGCCGACCCCGACCAGGTCCCGACCGTATACAAGATGGTAGAGGAGATCTGCGACGAAAACGACCTCGTTTTGGTAAAGGTGAAGATATACAGCAGCGGCCAGGTGCTCCGGGCCAACCTGTACTTTACCGGCAGAAAGGACCTCGTCCTGCGGAACTATCGCGCGTCTGATGCGATGGCGCTTGCCGCATTCTACAAGATACCCATACTGGTCAGAAAGGGCCTGCTGCGGGAAAAGATGGAGGCCTAGGTGACTATCTCGGGCAGCCTGCCCTCGTTTGCCGCCCGCCTTATCTCCATGGCTATGCGCCGGCCCACCCCAAAGGTCTCGCCGTACTGGTATTTTGTATAGGGGGTTGTCGTGGATAGTATGGGGTTGCCTGGCACCCTGAGGGAGACGTCATATACTATGAACTCTAGATCGCGCGTGACCACGCTTTGCAGAGAGAACGGGCCGATTATCCCCGGCGGGTACTCTTTTTTCACGGCCCGGACGAACCTGTCCCCCATGGAAAATATCCCCTCGAGCAGTGATTCTCTAACGCTTGCCGGCGTGTGGCCCACTTCTATGTTCTGCAGCTCTATATCCATGGCCAGCTGCTGCTTTGCCGGCAGGGAGGTAAAGTCGTTTGTATTCGTCTGCAGCCTCCTCTCTATCCCCATAAAGTCCACCTGGTCGGAGACCGGCGTGTAAAAGTAGTTGAAATTGAGGTACGTGCCGACTGCCAGCTCCTCTATGGATGCACTTTCTAGCGCCTTTTCCGATATGAGTCCGCGCTCTATCTTGGATTTTGACTGCTCTTTATAGTCCTTGTACGAGCCTACCGTAAAGAATGCGCGCTCAAGCGACCTTCCCTTTTCCATCACCTTTACTATGCAGGGCCCCGATATCTGCCTCGGGTCCTTGAAGAGTTTCGGGTGCTTTATGCGCGCCTTGTGTAGAAGGTGGTACTGGTTTCTTTCCACGTCGCGCTCTTCTGCACGGAAGAGCGCCCTGTTGCCGAATATGGGGACGGCCAGGCGGTCCTCAAGTATGTCGTATCCGAGGTACGCCGTCAGGGACCTGTGCGGGACTATTATCGTCTCGGTATCCAGCAGCATCTTTTGCATGCGCCTCGAGGCCATGTCTATAAACCGGTGCAGCACGACAGTCTCGCCTGCTATCCTTCCGAACCTTTTGTATGGCGTCTCCCTGCCCTTTTCGCAGATTACCACCGTGTCGAGGCCCTCGTCGACCGCCCCGTCCATTATCTCCAGGGCCGAGTGGCTGCCAAGCACGCCCACCCTTGGGCTGCCATATCCTGCCGCTATCCTGCCCATCTCGGAGCTGTTTATCATGTATTGTACAAATCCGGGCGGTATAATTATGATTTCGCTCTACTGTAGATGGCTGTGCTGTGTAGACTAGTATCAGGTGTCGGGTGATGACATGTTGAATATGTAGGTTATATCGACCGTCTCGGAGCCTGTGGGTGTGAAGGGCCCTGCATCCACTGCTGCAAAGAGATCTCCCGCGTCTGCACAATTATCATTGGTGGGGCCATCTGGGTTATTCTTGATGCATACGAGCACCCCTTCGATGGTCTGGTCCGGGGTTGTCCCTAGGTCTAGTCCTGCCTGCCATGTGAGGGGGCCTATGACGGCAGCGCCGTAGAGTGGATCGCTGGCTCCTGGTAGAATGACCTCAGTGACAGACTTGCACGGGTCTCCGCCGGAACCGGCGAGGGTTGCCTCATAGGAGCTTGCTAGGGCATCTTCAGGGGGATCGTCCACCTGTGTACTGGTGAGGCAGATCGTGTCGATCCTCTGGCTGTCCGGTGTTATGGCGGTATCGGTATTGAATATGGTATCTAGTATGAATATCTCGCCGGTGTCCACGAGCCTGTTGTGGACGGTCTGTGAGGCCAGCACGTCGCCGCCGGCATCCCTGTGTACCAGCTCCGCCATCCCATAGAACTGGATCCCGCTCTCAGCGGGAGAGGACAGCGCGCCTGCGGGGGTAAACGCCATTGCGAGCAGCACGGCCGCCAGGCCTGCTCCTGCCACATACGTTCTCCCGATCATGCCACGCCCAGCAAATAGTAATTATTAATCCTTTCCAAGATTGGCCATGAAATCGCCCTTGGTAGTAGTTGACGCCCTCCATTTGGAGGCAGGCATGTACCTCTCTTACGCCTGAAGGCCTTCGTGGAGCAGTGATCGATGTACAGGGCCTACCCCTCTGCATGCCTGCTGGATCTGGCGTATGATCTGCCTGATCCATGATCGGCAGGGCGCCTGTGTTGATGACAAAGTACGGCGGTCATGAATGCCATGTCTGCCCCCATCCTAAGACCGGACAGTCACATCCCTGCCATCTGTACGGACTAGAATACCTGCCCTGCAGGCTGTGATGTTCCCGGCCGTTTGTCCCCCGCAGTTTCTGCATCCGGTACTATGGTCAATGCCGTAGACACGGTGTACGCAATGCACACCTTTGACCTCATATCTGCAGGCTAGCTCAACGGTCTTGCTCTTTTCAGTTTTTTTTAAAGCCAACCCCTGTCCTTTGTGCAGAAGTGGGTCCAAATGCCGCCCAGAGCACGCCCGCCCCCGGCTTGACTGACGCCCTGCAAGGCCCGCAGGGGGTGCGCCGGCAGCCATTGGCGCCCTCCCCATCCGGCAAGGAATTTATTCGCCCCTGATACGAGATACGGTTGTTCTACCACGCAGAGCTGCAGATCACGGGCATCATACTGCTTACGGCAATGGCGGCGGGGTGCATCAGCCTGTGGCTCAAGAGGAGGCGCGAGGCGAAGGAGATCCCCCCCGGCGACGGGCCCGGACCGGACGGGCGGTAGGTACCTGGGCCCCCGCTGCACGGGGTGGATATTCACACCACGCACGGATTTGACGGCCCCGGGCCGAAGGATCTGCACATTATCATCGCATATATCTCAGTCTCTTGCTGTAAAAACCGTAACAATCGTTTTCAGATAAGCTCAAGTTTTTCGAGGAGTTTGATTCCGTTTTGAATTTTTTTCTGTTCAACACTCCAGCCAAACGAACGTGCTTTACCAACCATGACTTCTGCGGATTTAGTTTTTTCTTTTTCGGCCATTTTGTCATATAGATAGTAGGCCTTTACTGCGTGTGAAAGTTCTTTGTATTGAAGGCACTCAAATTCTTTACAGGTGGCTATAATGTGACTAATTTGTTTGAATTCGTCTTTATACTCCTCTGCAATAGTCCGGACAAGATCTTTGGAGTCTTCAGTAATTTTATAACAATATCTGTTATAAGTCTCCTCGGATCTGATGCTTTCATCCATCAGCGACTTTGCTACAGTTATGTCCAGTGCATGGCGTATTTCAGCGCTATACGGGCCATAGTAATGGGACTCGAAGCTAACATTGATAATCGGAGAAATGGAAAGCGTCCAAAAATATGCCAGCTTTTGGAGGATCGTTCTACCACGCAGTTCATCGTTGTTGGCATGTACGATTAAAAGAACAGCGTCCTGAGCATTTATTTTTTTATAATCCATGATAGAAAATGACCAGAGGTATTTAAAAAGGTACTGATGTGTTTTGCATGAGTGTTTGCCCCCTCATTAGGTTGATGGAGGACAGGCGCAAGAAGCATTTGCGAGAAAAACTACCTGGTGGGACATTCATTCTCCGAGAAATGCGGCATGCTTGCCCCGGGACACTGGATGCGTAAACATACTGTTTGGCCATGAAAACTGCACGCGGACCAAGTGCAGTGGGTCGGTTCACTGAAGGGGGGATTGGGTAAATGCGACATGCATGGCAGGCAAAAGGCCGGCCTCCGAAAGGGGGAATCTGGGAAATTTGCTGGTTTGAACCACCTGCCCGAAAACCCCTGCGCATGTGGCACAGTTAGGCTTGGCCAGCGGCCCGCCGGGAGGATGAAACTTGTGAGATTTGGGAGATTGGCCTGCTGGCGTTGAATAAACCGCTTGGCAAATTATTTTAGAGATCAGGATTATTTAGAAGAGCCTGGTCCTAGGCCGCCAAACCCGTGTGTGATGCGGACACTAGATACACGGGGGCGCAAACGGCTAAAATACGGGCCATCATAACGCAGGCCGTGGAACTGGTAATAGGGATATCCGGCAGCACCGGCGTCATCTACGGGATACGCATGCTAGAGGTGCTCCGGGAGCTTGGAATACACACCCACCTGATAATGAGCGAATGGGGCGCAAAGTGCATACCCATGGAGACATCCTATACGGCCGAGCAGGTCGCATCACTTGCGGGCACGGTATCTGGCGCGCACAACATGGCAGCCAGCGTGTCCAGCGGCACACACAGGACCGGCGGGATGATCATCGCCCCCTGCAGCATGAAGACGCTCTCCAGCATAGCAAACGGATATGACGAGACTCTTTTGTCCAGGGCTGCAGGTGTGACCATCAAGGAATCGCGCAAACTGGTCCTGATGGCAAGAGAATCGCCGCTCTCCGCGATACACCTCGAGAACATGCTCAAGCTTGCCCGGCTGGGAGTGGTGATACTGCCGCCAATGGCCGAGTTCTATACCCGCCCGGGCTCCGTATCCGACATGGTAGATCACGGCGTGGGCAAGTGCCTCGACCAGTTCGGCATAGAGCACGACCTGTACCCTAGATGGGGAAAGGGCCCCGCGGATTCTGCCTGATTTAGCGCACCTGTCCCCAAGGTCAGGCTTTTAACTCCTATATCATGGAACAATATCATGACCAAGATTGCCTTTGAGAGGCTGGTCCGGGCGGACAGGGGCACAGTATTCTGTCTGGCCACGGATTATGCGCGGCTCGCAGAGCTGCTCCCGGAATATTACCCGTCGGTCCGCGTGCTCTCCTCTAGAAACGGCAAGACCGTCACAGAAGAGCACCGCCTGCTGGGAGGGAGGGAGCTGGTCATAACCGCAAGGCACACGGCAGAGCCGCCGGGCCTGCACAGAATGGACATACTGGGAGGCGATGCAAAGGGCAGCCGCATCACCGAAAGGTACGAGCCAGCCACAGGCGGGACCATGATAAGTATAGACGCCGACATCCGGATGGGAATGAGGGGCTTGCTCTCAAAGGGCAGGATAACAGACGGGCTAAAGGATGCCATAGACGGGCTGGCAGGCGCCGCCTAGTCCTTGCCCTCTTTGAATTCCTTGAGCTCCTTGTCTGCCTCTATCTTGCCCTTTTCGTACTCGCCCTTTGCCTTTCCAAAGGTCTTTGCAAGCTCGGGGATCTTTTTTGCCCCGAATATGAGCACGACTGCTATAACTATGATAAAGATCCACTCCTGCCCTGCGATAAAGCCTGCCAGCGGGAACATCGAATACGGATGCGGCAATTACTGATTTAAACGTTTAATCGCGCGCCTTTCAGGCACCGGGCGTGCCGCGCCCTAGGCCCCGGCGCTCTTCTCCTTGCGCTCCCGCCTCTCGGCAAAGAACATGCCCGCAAAGTACAATCCAATCATCGGCCCCGCTACAAACCACATGGTGACGCCGGACCCGTCGGGCGTTATGGCCGCGCCAAATATCACTATCCCCAGTAGCGCATACCTGATGTTCCTCCTCCAGAACCGGCCGTCCACCATGCCGGACGCGGTGACGGCAAACATGACCAGGGGCAGCTGGAACGATATCCCAAAGGCGAGCAGGAACTGCAGCACAAACGACACAAAGTCCATTACATTGAGAAACGTGGTTATCCCGGCAGACTCGCCTATCTTGTACAGAAAGTCAAGTATGTATGGTATGACCACGATATAGGAAAACGCGCACCCTGCGGCAAAGAGCCCGACAGCCGGCGCGGATATCGAGCGGCCCACGTGGATCTCGCTTTCCCTGAGGGCGGGCCTGAGGAATGCCGCCAGCTCCCGGACGGCCACGGGCGTCGAGACCGTGACCCCGACGAGGGCGGCTATGTACACCTGCGCAAAGAACGCCTGCCCCGGCGTGGTCTGTATCAGCTCGACGCCCTCGGGCACAAGGGCGGCCCTCATGTGGTCGGTTATCTGGGCGGCCATGTTGTGCAGCGGGTCGGGCACCGGATAGTAGACGGTGGCCCCCCACAGCTCGGCGGGCTCGGCGTGGAAGGCCAGCAAAAAGGCGGTGACAGCCCCCGTTATGACGACCACCCGGAGGGCCCTGCGCCGGAGCTCGTCGAGGTGCTTGCCGAACTGCATCTCGGACATACGGGCCCTGTGCCATCCCCCGGCTTATCTACTTTCCAGGTATGGGGAGCAGCTTGGCCTCGGGCAGGCCGGACTCCTTGGCCTTCTCCTCTTCAAGCCCCTGGAACTCTAGCGTTATGACCGCTTTTGTGCTAAACTCCACCTCCAGCTCGCGGGCCAGCCCGGCTATGTCCGCCGGGGAATACGTCTCCCTGGAATTTTTGAGGAAGATCCTCTCGCCCTTTTCCAGCTCTTCGCCGCCGAACCTCTTTTTGAGAAAGCCCGTTATCGTCGGCAGCTCCTCCCTGCTTATGTTGTTGTAAAAGTATGCAATGCCCTTGGTCGGCGTATAGTCGATGGGGGCCCCGTTTTTGTACATAAAGACGCCTATAAAGCGCCCCTCGATCTCCGGCTCCCTTGTGCATTTTATGTCCCAGTTTAGCAGCATCTCCTCGGGGTAACTGAGCCCCGCGACCTCGTCGGGGCTGAGCTTCCAGTAGCGGAGCCGGACCATGCACAGGCCATGCACGCCTTGTATAAAATCCAATGGCGCACACCTGGCGGGAAACGGGCCGCCGGGGCAGAATCCGCACCCCTGACTCTCATGGGGTGCCGGCCGCAGGCCAGACCCGGCCCAGGACGGACCTGATAAAGTCGACTATCATCCCTATGACCCCCTCATCCTCGGGCTCGGGGTCTGCAGGCTCGGGCCCCGCAATGCGCACCGGATCCGCGCTGGGCTCAGGCTCCGGCTCCGGGGCGCGCTCCACAGGCTCCGGATCGGGCTCTGCGCGGCGGGGCTCCTCCGGGGCGGCATCATCCACGGCGGGGGCGATCTCGGCGGGGGCGGGGGGCTCCGGCTCCGCGGGCAGGGCTGTCTGTATGCCGTACACGTCGGATTCATGCGCGGCCAAGATTATGCCGCGGCTGTCCCGGAGGAGTATGCTGACGGTCCCCTCAAAGTCGCCCTCAAAGGGCACGGTTATCCCCTCAAAGGCAGGGCCCTCCCCGTGGACTGTGACGGAATCCTCGGATATGGCGGACGAGATGTCGCACGCGTGCAGCATCCCGGATGTATACGCGTCCCCGTCGCAGGTAATCCCGAGGAAGTTGCCTATCCTGCTGTAATGGACGTTTGCAGCCGCGCCGTCGTCCGTGCCAAAGGCCAGCTCCATCTCGAAGACGTTTAGGTTGTCGGGGACCATCTGGGGCGCCACCGTAAGGGCCGCGCCGGGTGCCAGGCGTATGTCCGACAGGCCGTGCATTGCGTCTGCCGCGCTTGAGATGAAGCTAAACGATACGCTGTGCCCCGAGGATGCGCCGCCCTCGAAGGTGACTCCGGTGCGGCTGCCGCCTCCGCCGCCCCCGCCGGACCGGGGTGCGGGGCTCGGCGCGGGCCGGGGCTCGGGTTCTGCCGGCGGACCCGGCATGACTGCATGCACGGCCGAATCCGAGACTGCCGGACTGTCTGCCGGTTCTATACCCGGCGTGCGGTCGGCCACGGCGGGCTCGTCGGAGACAGTAATGGAGAGGCCGAGCGCCGCCGAATCTTCGACGTCTGGAGTATCGCGGAACATCAGGTCGCCGGGCTGGGCGGAATCTGCCACGGCCGGCTCGTCGGATGCCATCCGGGAGAACCCGATGCTGGCGTGATCAGACACGGTTGGTGCATCCTCGACGCCGCTATTCACGCCGGGCACATCTAGAACAGTAGGTGCGTCATCTCCCGACAGGAAGAACTGTGCAGCCAGCCTGGCCGGATCAGCCACGACCGGAATATCTCTCGGGGTGAGCCGGAACGTGCCATTGACTATTGTATCCATTATATCTTCAATGACCGGCGCGTCGGACGCCATCCTGTATACCCCGAGGCTGGCATGATCAGCCACGGCCAGTGTGTCATCGCCATGGCCCGCGCCGGGCATGTCCCCGATGCTGCTGTCCACGCGGGGCACGTCTAGAACCGCCGGTGCGTCATCTCCCGACAGGAAGAACAATACGGCCACCCTGACCGGATCGGAGACGGCAGGCATATCCGCCGCATCCCGGCTAGTCATGCCGCCCACGCCGGGCATCTCCTCAAATGTCGGGGAATCATCTTCGGATATGGATGTGCTCCGGGCCACGCGTTGGTCTTCGGCCACGGTCGGCGCATCCGCTGCACTCCTGTTTACCGTATCCCCGCCCGTCATAACGTTCGCGCCGGGCAGTTCCATGAATGACGGGCTATCTCCGCCGGGCAGGGGTATGGGTAGGACGGGGATCTCGCCCACGCCGGGCGCATCTAGAACCGCCGGCGCGTCGTCTCCCTCCAGATGGAACAATACGGCCACCCTGACCGGATCGGATATGGCCGGCGCATCCGTTGCATTCGGGGTTGCCATGGATCCCACGTCGTCCCTCTCCTCAACTGTCAGGGTGTCGTTTCCGGACAACGACACGGTCCGGACCAGGCGGTGCTCCTCTGCCACGGTCGGCCTGTCCGTTCCATTCGGAGCATCTCCACCCATCATGACTTTCACGCCGGGCAGTTCCGCAAATGACGGGCTGTCATCGCCGGGCACGGGTATGGGCCGATTGGCCGTCTCGCCCACGCTGGGCAGATCATCAACCGCCGGCGCGTCGTCTCCCTCCAGATGGAACAATACAGCCACCCTGGCCGGATCGGATATGGCCGGCGCATCCGTTGCATTCGGCCTTGCCATGGATCCCACGTCGTCCCTCTCCTCAACTGTCAGGGTGTCGTTTCCGGACAACGACACGGTCCGGACCAGGCGGTGCTCCTCTGCCACGGTCGGCCTGTCCGTTCCATTCGGAGCACCTACACCCATCATGACTTTCACGCCGGGCAGTTCCGCAAATGACGGGCTGTCATCGCCGGGCACGGGTATGGGCCGATTGGCCGTCTCGCCCACGCTGGGCAGATCATCAACCGCCGGCGCGTCGTCTCCCTCCAGATGGAACAATACGGCCACCCTGGCCGGATCGGATATGGCCGGCGCATCCGCTGCATTCGGGGCTACCATGCCGCCCACGCCGGGCATATCCTCGAATGATGGCGAATCATTTCCGGATATGGATGTGCTCCGGGCCAGATTGGGCTCGTCGGACACGGCCGGCGCGTCTGCCGCATTCCTGACCGCCGCAAAGTCCACACCGGATAGATCCATGAATGACGGTCTATCCTCGGCGGGCCTGGGTATGGACTGGTTGGCCATCTCGCCCACGCCGGGCACATCTAGAACCGCCGGCGCGTCGTCTCCCTCCAGATGGAACAATACGGCCACCCTGACCGGATCGGATATGACCGGCCTATCCACTGCATTCCGGCTCATGCCGCCCACGTCTTCCCTCTCCTCAACTGTCAGGGTGTCGTTTCCGGACAACGACACGGTCCGGACCAGGCGGTGCTCCTCGGCCACGGTCGGCCTGTCCGTTCCATTTGGAGCATCTACATCCATCACGACTTTCACGCCGGGCAGTTCCGCAAATGACGGGCTGTCATCGCCGGGCACGGGTATGGGCCGATTGGCCGTCTCGCCCACGCCGGGCACATCTAGAACCGCCGGCGCGTCGTCTCCCGTCAGGTGGAACGATACAGCCAGCCTGGCCGGATCGGATACGGCCGGCGCATCCATCACATCCCTACCTATCATGGCGTCCACGCCGGGCGCATCCACAAATGACGGGGCGTCTCCGGCGGATATGGGTTTAACCGTGGAGTCTGGGCGGCCATCGGAGATAGAGGGCCTGTCCACCGCCGTTACGTTGTGCGTCACAGATATCACATCATCTAACATGCCGGGCAGTACACGTATGACCTCGGGGGCCGCCAGATCAAGCAGGTATATCCGATCCGTATCATCCCCGACAAAGAACAATCTAGAGCCGTCCTCTGAGAATGCAAGCCCACGGGCCTGGCTGTCGAGCCCGACCGCGTTGATCGATTCCGAATGCACGGCGGTGGAGAGGTTGTACGCGATATCCATGTCGTACTGGCGTATGCGGTCACTGCCGGCCCCCGTGATGAACAGCCTTGTGCCGTCGGCCGACAGTTCAAGCCCGGAGGGGTTGCTCTCCGGCGGATTGACATCAAGGGCTTCCACATAGGCAGTCGTATTGTCAAGCAGGTACGGGCTGCTCAGGCTAAAGTGATGTATCAACTGATCGATTTCGTCTATTAGATACAGATCCGTCCCGTCAGCCGAGAACCTCATTGCCGAGGGGCTGCTTATACTGGCGTCTCCCGTCAGCGCATTTACCGCATCCCGGGTGTGAAACTCGCCTATGCGCTGGAACGTGGATACGTCAAACGGGGCGCTCAGGTTGTACGTATAGACAGTTCGTCCTTGTACTATGGGACTTGTCTCGTTCCATCCCGACAGGAACATCAGCGTCCCGTTGGGTGAGAACTCCATCGCGTTTACATTGGTGTTGTCGGCCTCTGCCGATTGGACCGATGATGCGGGTGTGGACAGGTCGTACGGCTGGCGTAGGCTGTGCCCAATGACCGCGTCCCGTACATTGTTGAATACAAGCACCGTCCTGCCGTCTGCGCTCACGGAGACGTCGCTCGGGGTGGGGGAGCCGGTGTCCGCTGAAAGGGACACGGGGCTGGCAGACGAGGTTATGTCGTAGGGGGCTGTCAGGTTGTACGTCTCTATCCTGTTATCGTTGCCCCAGGCTATGAACATCTTTCCGCCGTCACCGGAGAACGCCAAGTCGTTGGGCTGGGCACCGTCTTTGAATTCACCAGAGTCCACAAACAGGGCATCCCTCAGCGTATACGGCGTTAGAAGGTCGTACCTGTGCACCACCTCGGCATCATCCATGACGAAGAGCCTGTGCCCGTCCGACGAGTATGTAATCCCCAGCGGGACCAGCCCGTCCGTTATGCTGAACGGGGCCGCCACGGCGCCGGATATGTTGTACGGGCTGGGGAGGTTGTATTCCTGTATGATGCCGCCGCCGCGGGTTCCCGCTGCAAGCAGCATGATGGTCCCATTGGGGTTGAATATCACGCCCGTCTGAGTATTCAACGGCGCTATCGTTATGTCGTACCTGCTATTCTCCACGGCCGACAATATGTTGTACGGCGCATCCAGCGTAAACGAATACAGTCTTAGGGGGTTACGCCCGGTGGTAAACATCAGGAGGCCATCCGTGGAAAATTCCACATCAAATGGACGATTGCGGCCGGGGTCCACGGGAAGATTATAAGTGTCCGCAGGCGTGGCCGTCGCCACGCCATAGGGGGCTGTCAGGTTGTACGATTGTACAAGATCTGCACCGTGGGAGGAGAGGAACAACTGCAGGCCGTCAGGGGAAAATACAATCCCCGTAGGGGCCCTGATGGTATTGGTCAGGGTGGGCCCGGCCCCCGCCCCGTCCCGGGCCGCATCGTACGGCGCCCCGAGATTGTACCTGAACACACTGTTGGTCACGGTGCCCGTGACAAAGAGCAGCCTTCCGTCGTCCGACGCCGCTATTCCCTCCGGGTTGCGCTCCGAGTTTGTGATCTCGTGGGAGCCCACATACCCTGCGGTGGATATATCGTGCGGCTCGTCCATCCCGTACATGAACACCTTGTCGTCCGGCTGGCCCAGTACCAGCATGATGCGGCCGTCGCCGGAGACTACTACCCCGCGGGGCGAGTCATACTGGCCGGCGGTGCTAAAGTTCCCCGCATGGACGGGCTGCGCCTCTATATCGTACGGTGTAGAGAGGTCGTACTGCTGGATGGCGCTGTTGTTTGCGCCCGATAGGTACATCCTGGTGCCGTTATTCCCAAAGTCTATTCCCGTGACCAGGCCGTCCTCGGCCACACTAAAGTCATGCTCGAACGACGGGGCGGGGCTGAAGCCAAACTGCGAGCCCAGTGCATACTGGTGCACCGCATCGTTTCCCACGACGAACATCTTGAGCCCGTCCGGGGAGAACGCCAGTCCGCGCGGGTTGACCTCCCGGTCGCCCACGCTGTAGTTTCCTTCAATTCTTGCCGAGGATATGTCGTAGGGTTGTTCTAGCACATACCGGAACACCGTGTCCAGATTCAGACCCACCGTGAACATCACCGTGCCGTCCCTCGAGAATGCAAGTCCCTGATGCGCTCCCTCGGTGTTGTTGGGCAGGGCCGCGGATACAACATCCGGCTCGTACGGGTACAATGAATCCGGCAGCCGGTATCCTACATCGGGCAGGCCCGGCCCGAGTGCCCCGATGTCGACCCGCAGCCGGGGATCCGCATAATTCCGCACAAGGTTCCACTTGTTCTCGCCCAGGGTATAGCGCAGACTGTTCTCCCCGGAATGGGTGAGCTCGCCGGGGGACAGCAGTATGCGCCCGGCTGGCGCATACCCGTCGGTAATGCTAATCAGGTTGTAGTCTATATTCTCTGCGACCACCAATCCGTCAAAGGTTATCTCCAGTACGCCCCTGCTGTCCAGCACGGTGGAAACCACCTGCAGGTCAGGCGGCGACATCACACCGCTGCCAGTGTGCTCCGCGCGATCGCTCACGCTGGGCACATCTAGAACCGTCGGCGCGTCGTCTCCAGACAGGAAGAACTGTGCAGACAGCCTGGCCGGATCGGATATGGCCGGCCTATCCACTGCATTCCGGCTCATGCCGCCCACGTCTTCCCTCTCCTCAACTGACGGGGTGTCGTTTCCGGACAACGACACGGTCCGGACCAGGCGGTGCTCCTCTGCCACGGTCGGCCTGTCCGTTCCATTTGGAGCATCTCCACCCATCATGACTTTCACGCCGGGCAGTTCCGCAAATGACGGGCTGTCATCGCCGGGCACGGGTATGGGCCGATTGGCCGTCTCGCCCACGCCGGGCAGATCTAGAACAGCCGGCGCGTCGTCTCCCTCCAGATGGAACAATACGGCCACCCTGACCGGATCGGATATGGCCGGCGCATCCGTTGCATTCGGGGTTGCCATGGATCCCACGTCGTCCCTCTCCTCAACTGTCAGGGTGTCGTTTCCGGACAACGACACGGTCCGGACCAGGCGGTGCTCCTCTGCCACGGTCGGCCTGTCCGTTCCATTCGGAGCATCTCCACCCATCATGACTTTCACGCCGGGCAGTTCCGCAAATGACGGGCTGTCATCGCCGGGCACGGGTATGGGCCGATTGGCCGTCTCGCCCACGCCGGGCACATCTAGAACAGCCGGCGCGTCGTCTCCCTCCAGATGGAACAATACGGCCACCCTGACCGGATCGGATATGGCCGGCGCATCCGTTGCATTCGGCCTTGCCATGGATCCCACGTCGTCCCTCTCCTCAACTGTCAGGGTGTCGTTTCCGGACAACGACACGGTCCGGACCAGGCGGTGCTCCTCGGCCACGGTCGGCCTGTCCGTTCCATTTGGAGCATCTCCACCCATCATGACTTTCACGCCGGGCAGTTCCGCAAATGACGGGCTGTCATCGCCGGGCACGGGTATGGGCCGATTGGCCATCTCGCCCACGCTGGGCAGATCTAGAACAGCCGGCGCGTCGTCTCCCTCCAGATGGAACAATACGGCCACCCTGACCGGATCGGATATGGCCGGCGCATCCGTTGCATTCGGCCTTGCCATGGATCCCACGTCGTCCCTCTCCTCAACTGTCAGGGTGTCGTTTCCGGACAACGACACGGTCCGGACCAGGCGGTGCTCCTCTGCCACGGTCGGCCTGTCCGTTCCATTCGGAGCACCTACACCCATCATGACTTTCACGCCGGGCAGTTCCGCAAATGACGGGCTGTCATCGCCGGGCACGGGTATGGGCAGGATGGGGATCTCGCCCACGCCGGGCAGATCTAGAACCGCCGGCGCGTCGCCTCCCGACAGGAAGAACAATGCCGCCAGCCCGGCCGAATCGGCCACTGTTGGCGCCGCCCTTCCGTATGCAAGCAGGTCATCAGGCATGCACACGCCGGAGGAATACTCCAAACCGCACTCTCTGATGTGGTGCGTGCCCAGCGCGTAGACGTATACGGTGTCCGTCTCATCCCCGACCACCGCCATGGCCGAGCCGCCGGGGAAAAAGTCCACGCCCTGTATGGCGCCGTCATGCCTTCCCGTATAGAACGAGCCTGAACTGTCTGCCGATTCCACCTCATAGGGCGCATCAAGCCCGTACATGTGCACAAACTCCCCCCCTGAAATGAACATCTCCATGCCACCGGGCGAGAATGCCACCCCGGTGGGGGCGCCCTGCTGTTCTGAAGAATCGTACGACCCCGTATATGTGGCGCCATCCAGCGCATAGGGCGCCGCAAGCGAATACCCGTGCACCATTCCCGTCGCGCCATCCGCCACAAAGAGCCTGCCCCCGCCATCCGAGAATGCAGCCCCCGCAGGCGAGCTTGAATTATCCCCAACATACAGGCTGCCTGCCGGCGGCAGCCCGCCGAGCTCGTACGGCGAGTCCGCCCTGTATCCGTACAGCGCATCGGAGCCGTCATCAAGTATGAAGACAAGCATGCCGTCATCCGAGAATGCAATATCCGTGGCCGCCGTGGCGTTTCTGTCCGCGCCGGAATACGCCTCTGCATACCCGCCGGAGCCCGCGTCATACCTGCGTATCATCCCAGATTCCCCGACTACAAAGATGGACCCGTCGCCGGAGACTGCCGCGCCCGTTGGCGCCTGCTCTTCTGCGCCCACGTACGCGCCCTCTGCCGGCGGATACCGGGCCGCGTCAAACGCGCCGGCCAGGGAGAAGCCGTGCACGGTGCTGGTGCCGCCGGCTATTGCAAATGCCCGCAGGCCGTCTGACGAGACCGCCACATCCACCGGATCCCCCAGTATCTCCGTATCGAGCGTGCCCTCGGGCTCGGCCGATCCCACATCGAATGGCGCATCCATGCCATACTGGAGTATCTCCAGGCTGAAGGCGCCGCTGGTGTTGACCGCGACTATCAGCATCGTGGTGCCGTCCCTGGAGAACTCCATATTGGTCACAAAGCGCGCCCCGTCCACGGGTACGTCCCCTTCATACTCGGCCCCCTCTATGTAGTAGGGCGAGGATGTGGCATACCTGGCGGCAGTCTCGTCCCCATCGAGCACAAACAGCGTCCTGCCGTCGCGCGAAAAGGCAGTCCCCCTGGCGTCCAGCCCGTCGGCACCCGTGTCCAGCGTCTGTTCGCGCACTGCCGTGGTCACGTCGTAGGGGGCGCCAAGCGCGTACGCATGTACAAGGTCGGTCGATGAATCGGAGACAAATACAGATCCCCCGCCGCGCGCAAACTCCATGTCTTCTACAAACCTCACATCGTCGCCTGCATGGAATGATCCCGCGGGCCGCGCAGTATCTATCATAAACGGCCGGGACAGATCGAATGCAAACACGGTCTCAAACTCGCCCCCGATCATGAACATCCTTGTGCCGTCTTCTGAGAATGCTATCGCTGCCGCAGAGTTGTCGTATTCCAAAAGGTCTATGCTCGCGTATTCCGACGGGAATGGCAGGCCGCCGCCGGGCGGGTACGCGTGGCCCCCGATGCTCTGCAGTGCGCCGGGGGCCAGATGCAGGGTGGGATTTTCGTACCCTGATATCTCGGAGAGCTGCGCCTGCGTGAGGCTTATCCCCGCCGCATTCTCTGGCGTGCTGCCCACGACGCCCCCGCCCGCAAGGGATGTCCCGCCCGACGGCGCGGATCCGTCCCTTATGTGCATTTTAGAGGGGTCGGTCAGGCTGGAGTTTATCGCCGCATCAAAGGCTATCTCGAGCACCCCCGGGTCCGCGTACAGCGAGACCGAGAGGACCGTCGGCGCCATCTCCCGGATGGAAGCTCTGTCCGAGACCCCGGGCCTGCTCGTCGCGTCCGCCCTCTCTACGGTGCACATTCCCGAGTCTACAATCATCCCCTCCTCGCATACTGTGATGTTCCGTATTCCCAGGGAATAATGGCGCAGCATTCCCACGGCACTATCCACCACTATCATCTCGAGGCCGTCGGGTGTAAAGGCCGCGCCCTGCGGCGCCACGGTCTCGCCCGAAATATCCAGCGCGCCGTCCTGTATTATCCCGTATGCGTCAAACGGCGTGGACATGTTGTACCGGAGTATTCTCCCCCCGTCGAGCCCGTCCTGGAGGGTCACGATCATGTGCGCCCCGTTGGGGGATACAAAGACGCCCGTTGCGTTGAGGCCGCCCGCATCTGTCTGCACGGACCCGTTGTATGCCGCGCTGCCTGCGCCTATGTCGTGGGGTCTGTCCAGGTTGTACACGTGTATCCTGCTGTCGACATAATTGCTTACAAACAGCCTGTGCCCCCCAAAGCCCGCCACCGCGTCCGTCGGGAAGCTCGCCCTGTTGTTTGTGTTGAGGCTGCCCCCGTCATACTCCAGCGCGCCTATCTCCGCCCCCTCTATCGAATACGAGTACACCCTGGCGGACCCCTCGATATCGGTGGCCAGCAGCCTGCCGCCATCCGGGTCAAGCGAGATGCCGCCCAACTCTATGTTGCGGGAGTTCTCCGGCCCGGTGAGCACAGCCGACCCCTCGGGCGCGGCGCTAGCTATGTTGGAGCCGTCCCAGCCGTACTGGACCACCCTGCTTCTTACATTTGTGGGGTCGGCCACAAAGAACCTCGAGCCGTTTGGGGCAAATGCAACCCCGGTGGGGTGGGATGCGTCGCCAGCCACGTCTGCCGATCCCACGTATGCCGCATCTGCTATATCGTAGGGGCCCGGAAACGCGCCGCCGCCGGTTCCGATCACGGCCAATTCCCCGAGGCGCAGCGCGGGGCTCTGATAACTGGCTATCCCGGCCATCTGTTCTGCCGTCAGGCCGAGGCGCACTATCCCGCCTTCCCCGCCCACCGAGGCGCCTGCGAGGGATGTGCCCTGCGCATAGTCTTTTGAATCAGTTATGCTCATTCTCTCCGGCCTTGCCACGTCTATCTCCTCGTCAAAGGCCAGCTCGAGGATTCTCCCCCCCATGTCCAGAAATGCCCCGTTGAACACGGGAGCCTGATGGAAGGTGATCTCGGCCACCGCAGAGTCCGCCACCGCGGACTCGTCGCCGATGTGCCGCGCCGGGTTCTCGCTTACTGCCGGCTCGTCGCTTCCGTGCACGGCAAGCTCCCTCCTGCATGTCCCCTCAAATGCCGCCTGATCTGCCGAGCATGTGTTGAGCTGGCGCGTGCCGATAACATGCTGGTCTATTGTGCCCGGCACGTCGCTGAGAATGTACAGCTTCTGCCCGTCTTTTGAAAACGAGATCCCGCCGATGCTTGCATCTAATACGCCTGCCACATGGGTGCCCGCGCGCTCCGCCGTGTCCAGGTTGTACGGTATTCCAAGGCTGTATTCGTGCAGGCCGTCGGATCCCGCCTCGAGAACAAACATCCTGTCGCCTGATTCAGAGAACGCAAGCGCCACGGGCTGGCTGCCGAGCTCCCCTATGTTCAGTGACGGCAGGTGCGCATACGACCGTATGTCGTATGGAGCACCGAGGCTGAACGCCTGGACCTGCAGGGAGGCAAGGCTGGTATGGAACAGGCTCAGGCCGTCGGATGAAAAGTCCATCCCGCTGAACCTGTTTACGATAAAGATGAAATCATCCTGGGTCGATACATGGACGGGCTCTGTTTCAAACGGCTCGTCAAGGGAATACCTGTGCAGCTCTTCCCTGCCGAGGATCATCATCTGCGTGCCGTCCCTTGAGAACTCTATACCCTTTGGATTGCGCTCTTCTGTCAGGTTGAGCAGCATCGTGCGGCTTGCGGTGCGCGCGTCAAACGGCGTGCCCAGCTCGTACACGTGAATGTGCGGATCGGACAGATCCAGCGCGAACATCCTCGTACCATCCGCGGAGAATGCCGCATCTATCGGGTACTGCACGTCGGAGCTGATATCTGTCCGCCCCGAGCTGATGGTCCTGACGGGATCAAACGGGGCGGCAAGATCATACCTGTGGATGCCTTCTGCGCCCAGAACCAGCATGCTGCTGCCGTCGGCCGCATAGGCCGCGCCCCGGGGCTCGTCATCCCACCGGGTTACAGAATAGTTGCCCGCGTATGCGGCGCCCGCCGTCTCGTACGGGGCCCCCAGCCGGTAATGGTGCACCGCATCCGAGATGACCCCCGGCACCTCCCCGGAATAGAGCAGCGACATGCCGCTCCCGTCGGCCGAGAATATGATATCCTGCGGGATTCCCGGCAGGTCCCCGGGGTCAAACACTCCAAGGTACCCGGACCCGCCTGGCCGGTACGGCTGCTCTAGGCCGTACCTGTGCACCTGCCCCGTCTGTTCCCCGAAGACGAACATGAGCGTGCCGTTTGACGAGAAGGCGACCCCTGCAGGCTCGCCCTCCTGCCCCGATACCGTCCTCGAGCCTGCATATGTGGCGCTCTCTACAGAGTATGCAGAGTCTAGATCATACATGTGCACAGAACCGGAACCGGTGCCCACGACAAATAGGGCGCTGCCGTCATCCCCAAGGGCAAGCCCGGTGGGGCTCTCCTCCCTCTCCCCTATGTACAGTGAACCCTGGAGCGTGGCGCCAGACGAATCGTAGGGGCCAGAAAGGCTGTACTCTTCTACGGTTCCATTGCCTGTGCCCAGCGTGTACATCCGCATGCCGTCAGGCGAAAAGGCCAGCCCTCCGGGAACAGTCCCGTCTCCTGGCGCGGGCACGCTCTCCCTGTATGCCGGCAGGGGCAGCCCGTAGGGGCGCGGAAAGCTCCCCCCGCCGGAGCTGGATAGCGCGCCTGAATCAAAGTGCAGCCTCGGGTTTTCATATCCGAGCACCTCGGCGGCATCCGCCGTCCCCAGGACAAACTCTACTGCCCCCCCGCTTATGGTGGCGTTTAATCCGGACAGGGCAATCCCTCCGTCAAACCCTCCCCCGTCCCTGACGTGGATTCTCGAAGCGTCCACCGTGCCTGCATCTATCTCCTGGTCAAACAGCATGCTGAGTAGGGCGGAGCCGTCTATCGAGGCGGATACCATGGATGGGCTCCCTGCCGCCCTGACGGAGCATGCCCCGTTTGTGAACCGCTCGCCCTCCTGGCAGACCTCCAGGCGGTGCACATTCAGGGGGTACTTGTGCACAGAGTCGTTGCTGCTCCCGGGCACAAGGACCGATGTGCCGCCTGCCGCAAACGAGACGTCCCGCGGCGTAACATCCTGCATTCCCGTGTAAAACGAGCCGGCATATGACGCGGTATTCAGGTCGAACGGGGAGGACATGGCATACCTGTACAGCCTGTCGTTTTCGTTTCCCGCCACCATGATGAACAGCCCGTCGTCCGACACTGCTACACCCTGCGGGGCGGAGTCCTGGACGGCCAGGGATGCATTGTATGCGGCCCCGCCTATATCAAAGGGCGTGCCCATGCGGTAGCTGTGCACAGAATCGCTGGTAATCCCGGTGACAAAGATCCATGTTCCATCAGATGAGACGTCTAGCCCCGTCGGCGTCCTCTCCTGACCGGAGACGTCGAGAGTCATGTCCTCGACTGCCGCTGATACATCGTACGGGGCATCCATGGAATACCTGTACACCGTATCATCGCTGTTGTTCATGACAAAGATCATCGTCCCGTCGGCTGATATGTCCGCCCCCGTGATGCCCGCCGTGCCCGTCGGCAGCGTCCCGGCGGGGCCCGCAGATGCTATGTAATTGGGGACTGCCAGGTCGTGCCGCAGGTCTATTACCTCCGTGCTGTCAGTTATGAAGAGGTGCGCGCCGTCAGGGGACAGGACGGCCCCGGTGGGGTTTATGTCGCCGGAGGCATCCGGCGTGTACAGGTCTGTGCCCGCCTGTGAGAGGTCGTAGGGCGCGGCAAGGTCGTACCCGTATACGCCGTCGTTCTGGTTGCCAATTACGAATATGTCAAGGCCGTGCCCCGAGAATGCAGAGCCCACGGGGGCGGAATCCTCGCCGCCCACTGCAAGCGTTGCAGAGTATAGCGCCCCGTCAAGCGAGTACTGTTCGGCAAGCTCGTACATGTGCACAGCGCCTCCTGCGCCCCCTGTTACAAAGACGCGCATCCCCAGCGGCCCGATGGCTATATCGTTTGGGCCCGTCTCCTGTCCTGATATGTCGAGCGTGCCCGCATGCACGGCGCCCGTTATGTCGTACGGCTCTGCTAGCACATACGCGTATACAGAGTCCCCTGCATCCCCGGAGACCATCATGTGCATGCCGTCATCTGAGAACGCCACGCCCGTGGGGGAGGCGTCCTGGCCTGCCACCGAAAAGGTCTCCGAGTGCACGGAAGTAGTCACATCGTACGGGATGGATAGATTGTACCCGTATATGGAATCGCCCGTGTTCCCCGAGAGGAACATGCGGCTGCCGTTCGGGGAAAACGCGATGCCCGTCGGGACGCCGTCCTCTTCTACAGAAAACGCGTCACCCTCGACGGCCCCCGCTATATCAAAGGGCCCCGGAAGCGCGTACATGCGCACAGCCCCCGGGTCCCGCCCAGTCACGTACATGCGCATGCCGCCGGGATCAAAGGCCATCCCGGTAGGTCTCTCCCCTACTACCCCGGAGAGCGTCTCCACGTGGGCGGGCAGGGGCAGCCCGAACGCGGGGGGAAACGGCATGCCCATGGAATCCTCAAGTGCCCCTGCGTCAAAGTGAATGGAGGCGTCTCCAAATTCAGCACCGAGCAGGCCGGAGTGCCTGATTCTTAGCGTGTCAAGATCCGAGGCGGTCTCGAGGATGCCCCCGTGGAGGTCCACGCTCCTGCTCAGGTTCAGCCCGTCGGCCACGTGCATTCTCGATATGTTGACAGTCGAGACGTCTATCGTCCTGTCAAACTCGAGCACCACCACGCCGCCAGCCAGCGCGGCATCTGTGATCCGCGGCATCTCCGGCGGGGCGCATGCGCCCCCGGACAGCATGCCCGGGGCGGCGCAGATCCTGACCGGGTGCGAGTTGAGCGAGTACGCATGGATGGATCCTGTTCTCTCGGATATGATCATCGTCGTTCCATCCGGCGAGAACGCCACGTCTGCGGGGGACGGCGACTGCACGGCCGAGCTAAACGTGCCTCCGCGGACCAGGCTGCCCAGATCAAAGCCCACGCCCAGGGCATAGCTGTGCAGCATGCCCGACCGGTCCGAGACTATCATGTTTAGGCCGTCAGCCGAGAACGCGACGCCGGTGGGCTCTATAGCGCCCGTATCCGCGGAGCCCGCGGGAACGGCGGAGGTCACATCAAAGAGCGCTCCGAGCGCATACCTGTGCACAGACCCGCTGGAATTTGAGACGAGCATGTTTGCGCCGCCGGGCGCAAGGTATATCCCGCTGGCATTCGCCCCTGTATCGAACGATCCCATGTGGACAGGTCCTCCAAGATCAAAGGCGGTCCCGAGGTTGTACTGGTCTATGCGGCCGTCCGCCCCGCTTATGACAAAGATCCTGCGGCCGTTATCCGACAGGGCAACCCCCGCCAGGCCGCCCGCCCCAAAGTCATGACTCTCTGCATGGGTGGCGCCGGCGGGCCAGAAGGGCACAGGCAGGTCGTACCTGTGAATCATGCCGTCTTCCCCGGCTACAAACAACCTGCTGCCGCCGGCGCCAAACGCGGCGCCGCCCACGCTTGCCGCCTGGGCGGACGTATCAACCGCCCCCTCGTACATGAGGGGGCTCAGCCCAAAGACGGGGGGAAACGCGGCCCCGTTATCCGCGAGCAGCGAGCCCGCGCCAAAGCGGACCACGGGCCCCGCCTGCCCCGCCAGCTCTGCGGCACCATCGGCATCGATGGCAAAGCTCAGCACGTTGCCTGTTCCCGCGGCGCTGCCGGGATTTAGCGCAAACCCTGCAGCCGCTCCCCCGTCGGTTATGTTTATTATCGAAGGCCTTGCGGTATCGGCGCGAACCTGCCTGTCAAAGCGGACCTCTATAGTTCCGCCGCCAGCCTGCAGCATTGCGGCAGCAGACGTTATGGATGGCGCCTCCGGCAGCCCGCCGGCGCACGCGCCGTTGTATATGGACTGCCCTTCCGAACAGTACTCTAGAGGCCTGCCGTCAAACAGGTACTGGTGGATGCCGCCGGCGCCGGCCACGTGCATGCTGCTCCCGTCATCTGCCACATCAAGCCCCGCGGGTGCCGCCTCTTCTGGGGATACATCCAGGACGTATTCCAGCACGCCGCCGTCGATCTCAAACGGCACATCCATTGTATAGTGGGCCACCGCGCCAAGGTCCCTATTTGTCGCAAGCAGATACAGGCCGTCTGTTCCAAGGGCGGCCTCGGAAGGCCTGCCATCCTTGTCCGTATCCAGGGTATCAAGGTACAGCGCCGTGCCTATCTCAAACGGCTCGGCCAGATGGTACCGGTGCACGTCCCCCCGGCTTCCCCTCTCCCTGCTGACGAACAGCCACGACCCGTCATCGGATATGTCCACGCCGGTGGGGTCCGGGGCCATATCTGAGACGTTGAGGCTGCTCGAGTAGGCCGCACTCGATATGTCGTGTGCTGTTCCCAGTGCATACGCGGAGACGTGGCCCTGCGGGGATCCTGATACCAGCATGAGTGTTCCGTCGGGCGAGAGGGCCAGCCCCGAGGGGCTCCCCCCGTCCCTTGTCACATTCTGGAACACCCCCGTATATGACATGGTGCGCACGTCGTGAGGCTCGGCGATCCCGTATTCGTATACGCCGCCCGCATCCCCGTCGAGTATGAGCATTCGCGAGCCGTTTCCATAGATCACTATGTCTTCTGGTTCTGGCGCATGCGCTGTAATGTTGGCCGACGCATGGTATGCGCGGGGCAGCAGGTCAAACGGCTCGGCTAGCCTGAACTGCTGTATTGCGTCAAACTGGGGGTCGGCCAGGAGGAATACCGTCCCGTCCTCCGAGAGGGCTATGTCGTTGGTAAACCCGCCCTGTGCAGCGGGCACAATATACGCGCCTGCATGCACGGCGCTCGTTATGTTGTACGGTTCGGACAAGTCGTACTGGTTCACATCCGTGCTGGTCGCGTCGGGGCCCTCAAACTCAAAGCCCGCCGCTATGAACCTCATGCCGTCGGGGGCAAAGTCTACTCCGTGGCCGGCGGTGAGCTCGCCCGATATGTCAAGCCTGCTATCGAGCACGGCGGACCTCACGTCGTATGGAATTCCAAGGTCGTACCGGAAGAGCGTGCCCGGATTGGATGAGATCACAAACATGATGCTGCCGTCTGCGGAAAAGTCAAGGCCAAAGGGCGTCCCGGTCTGGGACCTCACATTGAACGAGCCGCCGCGCACCCTTCCGTCGAGCTCGTATGGCGAGACAAGGTCGTACCTGTGGATGGCGTCCTTGCCCCAGTCGGATGTGAACATGATCATCCCGTCAGACGAGAACCTTATGCCGCTGCCCGCCTCGTCTTGTATGTTGCCGCCGTACGTCCTCGCATGCGACGCGGTGTTTATGTCGTAGGGCTCGGAGAGCACAAAGCGGACTATGGTGTCGCCGTGGCTTACCGTGAACACCTGGAGCCCGTCGTGCGAAAATGTGACGCCGCGTACCGTTGTATCCCATGTGGAGACGTCGAGCACTCCCGTGAATTCCGTGCGCGGCGCGTCAAAGGCGGCAGGGAAGAACCCCCCGTCCAAGCCCTGCAGTGCATCATTTCCAAAGTACAGCCGGGGGTCTGCAAATTCTGCAGCCTCTGCCCTGGAATCGTTCTCAAGCGTGATGCGTAATACCTCGGGCCGCGGCCCTGCCGAGAAGCTGCCCGCAAGAGTGGTTCCGCCGGCAGGCGATACACCGTCCCGTATCTGCACAATCCCCGTGGATAGGCCCGGGTCCATTGCCCTATCAAAGAACATCTCGAGCTCCCCGGTGCGGGGGTCCATGGCTGCAGATACGAGGCGCGGCCCGCCCGCGGGCCCCGTCATCGTGCAGCCGCCCTCAAAGACCGACATCCCGTCGGGGCACACGTCTATGCGGTGCGTTCCCACTGCATATTGTAGCACGAATTCATTTCCGCCGCCGGGAACGAACATCCTGCTGCCGTCCGCAGAGAATGCCACGCCCCGCGGGTCCGCCCCGTCCCCGAGGTCAAACGACCCGTCGTGGATGGCAGTGGACGGGGCAAACGGATCATCCAGGGAGTAGGCGCTGACAGCGCCCCCGCCGGCGACAAACATCCTATAGCCGTGATCAGAGAACGCCACCCCCTCGGTTGACGGAATGGGGGACGCGTCGGATCCCGCGTATGCGGGGTCGTCTACATTGTACGGCTCTGCAAGCCCGTATCTGTGGATGAATTCCGGCCCTGATACAAACATCCGCAGGCCGTCGGGTGTAAACGCGACCCCGCGGGGATCCGGCTCCTCGTCCGGGACAAAACTGACCCCGAGCACGGCAGACGACAGGTCGTAGGGCGTGCCCAGCACATACTGAAGAATGCCGCCGGGCTCGGGCACTAGCATCCTCTGGCCGTCAGGCGATAGCGCGACACCTGCCGGCACTGCAGGAACGCTCAGGCTGAAGATCGATGCGGCCCCCTGTATGTCGTACGGGGAGGCAAGGCCGTACGCGCGAACCTCGCCGCTGCCGGAATCTGCCACGTATGCTATGGAGCCATTCCCAGAGAACGCCACGCCCGCGGGGACCGACCCCCCTCCGAGATTCAGCGCGCGGGGCACGCCGCGTGCCCCCAGCTCGGACTGTCTGTCGAGCGCGTACCCGTGTATGGAGCCGTCTGCGCCTGCCACAACAAGGTGCAGCCCGTCGGCTGAGATCTCTATATCGGCGGGAGCACCCGCGGGGGCCGCCGGCGTAAACCTGCCGGACAGAACCGCCCCGGCAGGCGAGTACTCTGCGGGCAGCTCGTACCGGAATATTCCTGCGTCTCCCGAGATAAAGATGGCCGTTCCGTCTGGCGAGAACGTCATGCCTGTAAGGTTGGCCGCGCCCTCTATTTCGTGGAGCATTACACTGCTTACAGAGTCAAAGCCGTACGGGGGCGATATGGAATATTCGCGCACGCCGCCATCATCTGCATCGAGCAGGTACATGCTGGTCCCGTCGGCAGAGAATATCATCCCGCCGGGCTCGCCACTGCCGGACTCTGCGCTGTCCGCGTATGCCGCGGATGTCACATTGTACGGATTATCCAGCAGGTATCTGTCTATGGTCCCCGAGCCGCTATTCGATACAAACAGGACAGTCCCGTCTGCAGAGAGCTCGAGCCCCGAGGGCGCGGCCCTGCCCGAGACGTCGAGTATATCCTCCGGCACTGCCGTGCTCACGTTATGCGGATCCTGCAGTGTATATTCTAGTATCCTGCCGCCCTGGGTATCCGCGGCCAGCATCGTGCGGCCGTCAGACGAGAGGGCCACACCTGCCGCCCCATCGATGGTTGTGCCGGAGTCGCGGCGCGGCAGCGGCAGCTCAAAGGGCCCGGGCACAATAACTCCGGATACGTTCATGGCTGCTCCTTCTAGCAGCAGGCGCGGTTCCACATACTGTGATATGGCGCGCGCATCGTTTCCGCCCATCTGGAACCGGATGGTGCTGGAATCGACTACCGTCATCAGCCCGCCGCCAAGGCCCCCCGGCGAGCCGCCGTCAGATACGCGCACCGCCGAATCCCTGACGGATTCTATATCCACCGTCCCGTTGAATGTGACCTCGAGGGCCCCGCCGTCCCCGTCCATTACCGCATTCAGTATTGCGGGCGTGGTAGGAGGGCGTGCAGGCGCGCAAGAGCCTGCCGCCGCACTCTCGCCTTCTTCACATAATACAAGTTCTGCAGCCCCTGCAGAGTACTGGTATACGGCGCCGCTCTGCCTGTCTACAACGTACATGTACAGGCCGCCTGCGCCAAACGTCACATCGTGGATGTTGTTGCCTATCCCCTGGAGGTCTATCTGCCCCGTATATGCGGCGCCTGCCAAACTGAACGGGACGGGCAGGTGGTATGCGTGGACCGTGTCGTGGCCCCTGTCAGATAGCAGCATGCTGTGCCCGTCGGGCGAAACGTATACGCCCGTCAGGAGGCTCGTCCTGTCGCTTGTATTCATTGATTCTGCGTGTGCCGCAGTCTCAAAGTCCCAGGGCTCGATGGCTCCATACCTGTGGACTGTGTCCCCGTTGGATCCCACTATAAAGAACGCCCTGCCGTCGGGCGAGACGGAGATCCCCGAGGGGTTATCCACCTGTTCTTTTACACTGAGCGACTGGATGAGGGCCGCCGTGCCCAGGTCGTAATCTGTCATGCTGAACATGCGTATGGCGTCCCTCTGGTGGCCGACAACGAGCAGGCGCGAGCCGTCCATCCCTACTGCCACGCCCTCGGGATTCCTGTCGGACCCGACAATATCCAGCGTATCTGCGTGGGATGCGGTGCCAACGTCAAAGGGCACCGACATCTCATACCTGTCTATGGCCGGGCCGCCCCTGCTGGAAACAAACAGCCACCTGCCATCGTGTGAGACTGCCGCCCCGCCTGGCGCGTCGTTTCCGGGGGGACTGGCAGGCGGGATTGCCTGTGCAGAGCCGAGCAACGCATGCGCGGCTGCCGAGTACACATCGGGAAATGCCGCTCCACCCGTGCTGTTTACCGCCCCGCCAATGTGGAGTAGGGGCGAATCCCCGAGTGCATACACTGCATCCAGCTCGTCTTGGTCCAGAATCAGCCGCAGCACGCGCGGGCCCCCGCCCTCGGCCCTCGCCCCCGACAGGTCGGCGCCCGGCTGGAACATGCCTGCGCCGCTCACATACGCCCCCTCTATGCCTGCCGGGACGTCAATCTCCGTATCAAACAATACCTCGAGCCTCCCCTCCATGTCGAGAACGGCCGAGAGCAGCTCAGGCTCCGCCTCGGGCACACAGATGCCGTCTTCCGGAATCATGCCCTCTTCGCACACTTGCAGCGGGTGCGTATTCAGCAGGTACTGCTTGATTCCGTCGGATCTATCAAAGACGAACAGCCTTGTGCCGTCTTCCGACAGCGAGACGCCCGCTGTGCGCGCGTCATCCTCGTCCACGTACACTATGCCCGTGCCCGCGTAGACCCCGCCTGCGGGCACCATCGTGGTGACATCCGACGGCACGGGCACCATAAAGTGGATTACAGCATCGAGCTCGTCCCCCGATACAAAGATGTCTTCTCCGTCCTCTGCCACAAAGACGCCAGTTGGCCTTCCCCCGTCGCCCCCCCTGAGGGGCACCCTCTGGTCGTAGTCGTATGCTGTGCTGCCCGCCGGACTCATTGTAGTCGGGTCGTACGGCTCGGACATCTCAAACAGGTGCAGGCTGGGGCTCGAGCCGCCGCCCAGCACGTACAGCTGGGTGCCGCCGAGCGCGACATCCATGGCCACGGGCTGGTTCTCCGTGCTGCGTATGCTGTAGTTGGAGTTTGCATAAACTGCCGTGGTGACGTCAAACGGCGTGCCCAGGTCGTACCGGTACACCCTGTCCCTCTGCTCGCCCAGCATGAGCATGATGGAGCCGTCGGCCGAGAACGCCATCCCGCGGGGGCGCGTATCTTGTATCAGCGCGTCGAATATCCCTGCCGCATTTAACGTACCGGGCTCAAACGGAGTCCCCAGCCGGTACTGGCGGATTCCATCGTTGCCGTCCGGGGCGTTTGACGTTATTATATACATCATGGTACCGTCATCGCTAAATGCGAGCCCCTGGGATTCGGATCCCGCAAAGAAGTTCAGATCCTTGGTGCCTGACAGCGGGGGCAGGGCTGCATTGTACGGCACGGGCACGTCGAGCTCATGCATTGTGCCCGTGCAGGTCATGGCCACGGCCCTCGATCCCCTCTCTGCAAAGTCTATGCTGTCATAACACGTGCCGGTGCTCGGGTGCACAGCGGACCCTATGGCTGAGGCGCTCCCGATGTTGAACGGGCTGCGCAGCTCGTAGGTCTTTATCGTGTTCAAATCCGTCAGGTGCATGATTGTCCCGTCCTCGGAAATAGACACGTCGTCGAGACCGTGATCCCCGCCGATCATGAGCACCGCGCGCGCGGGCCCCATAGTGGTCACGTCATGGGGCGTATCTAGTGAAAACTGGAGCACCTCGCTGCCGCTTGTCCCGTAGAGGCTGCTGCCGTCTTCTCTAAAGTGGATCCCGCTGAGGTATCTTGTCTCCCCGCCGGCTGTGGGGAGCGTGCTGCCGGCAAGCAGGGCCGTGTGGGCAAGATACGGCCCGTTAAGATCGTACTGGTACAGCCCTCCACGGTCCGGGTCCAGCTCGTCTGGCGACCCGGAGACGTACATCCGCAGGCCGTTCTCCGAGAAGGCAAGGCTGTTGACCTGCAGCTCGTCTTCGACAAACTCAAACTGGCCTGTTCTATTCTCCACGGCGGTGCTCATGTCGTAGGGCTCGGACAGGTCGTATCGCCGGACCACGTGCCCTTCGCCAAACTGGGCCCCGGACTCTGTCCCGGATACAAAGACCGACAAGCCGTCTGGCGTCATGTGGATATCTTGCACTCTCCGCAGGGAGGCCTCTGCAGATGACAGGGGGACCGGCTGGTCCGTCGAGAACGGGCGCGGGTACGGCCGCCCGTCCATATCGTGTATGGCGCCTATGCCAAAGTGAATGACCGGGTTTCTGTATCCCGATATAGCGTCCCTCTCCCGGGGGCCAAGATCCAGCACGACCACCCCGGGGGATGGCCCCTCCGAGACCTCCGCCCCCGCCAGGCTTGTGCCCTCTGTCCCGTCTGCAACGCGGATCCTGGATGTGTCTACAGATGAATGGTTGATGGGTGAATCAAATGCAATCTCCAGCGAGCTGCCGCCAAATGCGGTGGATTGTATGGAGGGCCCCGGAACGTACCTTTCCATGCAGGCCCCGCCGGTCGCCAGCATGGTGCCCTGGCAGATTTCAACCGCAGGGGGCTCCGCCCTGTACTGGTGGATGGTTCCGTCATCCGCCCACGCCAGGTACATCCACAGGCCGCCGTCAGAAAATGATGCAGAGCGCAAAAACCCGTCCTGCCCGTCTGCATCAAACGATCCCGTGAGAGCAGCCGGCGTCAGGTCGAATGGCGAGCCCAGCTGGTACGTGTGTATAGAAGACGGGATCCTATCGGTTACCAGCAGCCTTGAGCCGTCTTCCGAGAAGGCTATGGACACGGGCTCGGCGATATCATCGCCGACGTGCAGCGAATCTATGTATACAGCTGCAGATACTTCGTATGGCGCGGGCAGGTCGTACCTGTGTATCATATCTGGCGAATTGCCCGAGATGAACATCCTCATGCCGCCCACCCCGAACGACATCCCCAGGGGCGCCGGCACTCTGTCGCCCACTACCAAGGAGGAATGTGACACGGCGGTCCCTATGTCAAAGGGGCTGCCAAGGTCGTACCTGTTTACGTTTCCTGCCCTGGTCAGTACAAAGGCCATCTCCCCGTCTGGCGAGAGCTCGACATCTGTGGGGTTTGTGCTGCTGCCCCCAATATTCAGCGAGCCGGAGTGGGATCCGCCAGTCAGGTTGCCCGGCGCAGCCAGGTCGTACTGGTGGACAGAATCAGAGATGCCGCCCACCACGTAGATTTTAGAGCCGTCTGCGGCAGCCCTTGCCCCGTTGGGCTGCCTCTCCTGTGCGGAGACGTCAAGCGAGCCCATGAACATCAGCCCGCCGGGATCAAAGTTCGGGGGGAATACGGACCCGTCTGCTCCATGCACTGTCCGCGCGCCAAAGTGCAGCCGCGGATCCGCGTACCCGGACACAGTATCCGTAACGCCCCTGGTCAGGGACAGCTTGAGCACGTCCGGCGCAGAGTCCCTCACGCGGGATCCGTCAAGGTTTATCCCGCCTGCCGCCCCCGCGCCGTCCCTGATGTTGATCTGGGCGGCGTCGGCAGTCGAGGCGTCGATCTCTTCATCAAAGAGCATCTCGAGGCGGTTCCCTGTAGTCTGCATGGCTGCAGATACGAGGCTTGGAATAGAAAAGCCCGGAAGGCACTGGCCGCCGGAGGCTGCAGCTCCTGCCGGGCATTCCACCACTGGCCGCGAGGCCAGCGAATACTGGCTGATGCTGCCGGAATCCCCTGTTACATACGTCCACAGCCCGTCAGACGAGAGGGCAACGCCCTGGGGGGCGGCATCCTCGGTTATGGTAACAAGAGCCCCCGAGTATATGGAAGAGGAGATCTCAAACGGGGCTGCAAGCGCATACCAGTGGATAAGGCCGCCGTCGTGCCCTGCGACTACCATTACAGTCCCGTCTGCAGAGAACGCCACCGACGAGGGGTCTGTGGTGTGGCCGGCCAGCCCCAGGGATCCGTCGTATATCGAGCTGCTCAGCATGAACGGGGTGGTAAGGCTGTATTCATGTATGGAGTCAGTCTCATTCCCGGATATGAACAGCCTTGTGCCGTCGGGCGAGACGGCCACTCCCTGGATGCTGTTGTCAATGGAGCTTGCATCCATTATATGCTCGCGCATGGCGCCCGTTATCTCAAAGGGTGTTGGCAGGCTGTACTGCTGCACCCTGCCCCCGTCCTCGGCTATGTACATTGTGCTTCCGTCGGGCGAGATGGCCACATCGTCGGGCGCGGTGTATCCGTCCACCGGGAGCAGGTTCAGCGTTGCCTGCAGTACGGCGCTATCCACATCAAAGGGCCTGGACAGCCCGTACTGGTAGACGTCGCTCTCTTCTGTCCCCGTCATGTACATGACTGTCCCATCCGGCGAGAGTGTGACGCCCTTTGGCCTGTCGTCTACCCCCGATACCGCGAGGGATCCTGCAAGGGCGGAGCCCCCCGGCCTGTACGGTGAAGGCAGGTCGTACTGGATGACCTCTGCGGAGCCTGGCAGCACGGCAAGCACGCGCCGGCCGTCCGACGAGATCTCTATGCCCCCAATCCCGCCTGTTGTATCAAATCCGCCGCCAGGTGACGCCGTGGATATGTCAAATGGCACTGCAAGGTCGTACCACTGGATCCCTGTTCCATCGGATGCCGCCATGCGCGTGCCGTCTTCAGAAAAGTCCGCGCCCGCCGGGGCGAACCCTGTATCGTACGATATATCGTATATCGCAGTTGATACATCAAAGGGAGATCCCAGTGAATACTGGAATATGCCGCCCTGGCCTATAACGTACATCCGGGAGCCGTCAGGCGAGAGCACTGCGTGGCGCCCGTCCGGTACTTCACCGGCGTCAAACCTGCCCGTATAGGCGGCGCCTGCCACATCGTGCGGGGCGTCCAGCCTGTACTGGAATATTCCGCCGGATCCCGATACGTACATGAGCAGGCCGCCGGCTGCAAAATGCACGCCTTGCGCGTCTATCGATATGGAATCCGCGTCGCCCAGGGTGGGAACAGTCACGTCTAGCGTGCTATCCATGGGGTAGGCAGTCGATACGTCATGCGGGACCCCTAAACCATACATGTGGAGCACGTCCACGGGGCCGTCGAGCAGCACCATCCTTGTCCCGTCTATAGATAGGGCCGCGGCAGACGGGCCCTGCAGGGTGACGCCGAGCATCCCCGAATACGCCGTACCCGGAGGCGCCCTCGGCGGATATGTGCCGCCGGCCACGGCGCCATCTTCCAAATGCAGCCTGGGCTCTGCATACCCGAACACCTCTGCAGCCCCGGGTGGCAGCTCAAATCTCGAGGTGGAGCCGTCCGTCGATACATTCGAGCCCGCCAGTGAGATCCCGCCGGAGAACGCGGCTCCGTCGGTTATGCGCATTCCTGAGGCGTTTATCACTGCAGCTCTGTCAAGGATTATCTCCAACGTGCCGCCGTCTTCGAGCAGTGCGGATGTTATGCGCGGGCCGGCGGCAGACGATGCAGCAGTGCACCCGTCGCCGGGCGTCTGGCCCGCGGGGCACACGTCTACTTGCAGCGTGCCCAGCGAATACTGGTGGAGCATATCAGATCCCGTGCCCACCATGTAAAAGTGCAGGCCGCCAGACGAGAGTGCCGCGCCCCTTGGCGCCGCATCCTCGTCGACGGTAAAGTTGCCCGTATACACGGGCTCTGTTATGTCAAACGGCCGGGCAAGCAGGTACCTGTGCACCTCCCCCGACACGTCGCCCTTGTTGAGAACGTACATCCTGTGCCCGTCGGGCGCAAAGAACAGGTCCGTGGGGTTGCCTGCCTGCCCGCTTACATTAAACGAGCCCGAATGTACCGCAGCATCCGGATCAAACGGCGCACCAAGCGTATACCTGTGCACAGCGCCGGAGTCGGTGCCGACTATGAATACATGCGTCCCGTCAGGTGTAACGTATACGCCCTGTACGGTGCCTTCCTGTTCGGCAACTGAAAAGCTCGACACTGTGTTTCGCACCTCCTGCACGTCGTACGGCTCTAACAGCTCGTACTTGTGCACAGCATCCGACGACCGGCCCGTCACAAAGGCCGACATCCCGTCCTCGCCAAAGGAGAGGCCCGACGGGGCCGTCTCTTCTACCCCCACATAGTGGGAGGTGGTGACGCTGCCGCCTGTCACATTGTACGGTTCAGCCAGGTCGAGCTGCAGTATCGCGTCTTCGTCGGTCCCCAGGATGAATATCCTCGAGCCGTCGGGGCTTGCCGCGACTGCCGCAGGCGCCGCCTCTGTCTGGCTTGAGTCGTAGGATCCCGCGTATCCCATGCGGGATGGCTCGTAGGCGGGCGGGTACGTGCTGCCGTCTACACCGCGCACCGCCCCCGCCCCAAAGTGCAGGCGGGGATCCGTATATTCAGAGGCGCCAGATATTCCATCTGACTGCAGCCGCAGCACGACAGAATCCGCGTACGTCTCAACACTGGAGCCTGCCAGCGGGATTCCGCCGGAGGGCAGCTCGCCGTCCCTCAGGTATATCCTTGAGGGGTCTGCCGCCGATGCATCTATCGCCCCGTCAAATATTGCCTCTATTATCCCCCGTTCTGTATCGGCCGCGGCGGAGACTGCCATCACCCCTGCAAAGCCCGGCAGGCATGTGCCGCCCGTCGCGCCCAGCGGCTCGGGGCAGGCCTGTATATCGTATGACCCGAGGTGGTACTGGTGGATGGAATCCGACAGCGGGCCCGTAACGTACATGTGCAGGCCGTCAGACGAGACGGCCACGCCCGCCGGTATTCCCTCCTGGGGAAGCACGTTGAAAAAGCCCTCGTGGTGCGCCGCATATATCTCAAAGGGGACGGGCATGGTGTATACGTGAATGGCGCCAGTCTGGCCGCCGGCTACTATCATCCTTGTGCCGTCAGAAGATACGCGGACCGCGTGGGGGGAGTCATCGTAGGCCCCTATATTGAACGAGCCTGTATGCACTGCCGTGCTTATATCAAAGGCGTCTGTAAGGCCGTACCCATACACGGAATCCGAGGCGTCCCCCGTTATGTACAAGCGTGAGCCGCCTGCCGCTATATGCACGCCCGTGGGCTCGCCGTCCTGCGCGGATACATCAAGGGACCGCAGATATGACGCAGAAGATACGTCAAAGCCGGTTGTCAGTACATACTGGTGCACCATGCCGCTTCCCGTCACATACATTGATGTTCCGTCGGCAGAGAACGACACGTCTGTCGGGCGCCGCTCCTGGTCCCCCACGGCGAAGCTGCTGTGCAGGGAACCACTCTCCACATCAAAGGGCTCGGCAAGATCATACCTGTATATGAAATCCCTCTGGTCGCCCGCGACAAACAGCATGCTCCCGTCGCCAGAGACGGCCGCACCCACGGGAACGTTGTCCTGCCCTGAAATGAGCAGGGTTCCCGTGTGCGCAGGCTGCCCCGTCCCAAACGGCTCGGGCATATCATACATGTGAACCGCGCCCCCGGCGCCGGTTACTATCATCTGCATGCCTCCCGGGGCCATTGCAAAGGAGGATGCCGATCCCTGTATTCCAAGGGACAGCGCCCCTTCCTGGGCTGCGCCTGCAAGCTCAAAGGGCTCCTCTAGCGCAAACCTGTGTATGCCCGGGCCCCGGAGCTCCCCGACTAGAATGGCCGAGCCGTCGGATGAGACGGCAAGCCCTGCAGGTTCCGCCAGATCCGCCACCTGGAGCCGCCCCGGCCTCTCGGCTGCGCCTATTACATCAAAGGGGGATGCAAGATCAAACCTGGACACCCCGTCGGTACCCAGTACGTACATGGCGCGGCCGCCGGGGGATAGCGCCATCCCTGTTGCCCCGGAGATCCCCGTGTCGTATCCCCCGGCAGATGACGCCCCCGCCGGATCATACGACGAATCAAGATCAAACTGGCTTACCATTCCCCCGGGCCGCATGACCAGCATGCGCAGGCCGTCGCCGGATAGCGCCAGGCCCGCCGGCGGGCCCCCTCCCCCGGGCACGGCAAACCCGCCTGGCACAAACTCTGCAGTTGATACATCAAACGGGACCGATAACTCAAAGCGGCTCACAAGGCCCGGCGTTCCGCCGGATACCAGCATGCTCCTCCCGTCTATGGATATGGCGGCAGCCGAGGGGGCCTCCTGTATCCCGGATATGTTGAGAAGGCCCCTGTACGATATAATGGGCGGCCCAAGCTGGGGCGGAAACGCAGGCCCATCCGTCTGGTTTATGGCGCCCTCTGTAAAGTGGAGCCTGGGCTGTGCGTATCCTGATATCTCTGCCCTGCCTGTCTCGTCGAGTACGAACCTCGCGGTGGAGCCGTCAGTGGTTGCGCCATCTGTAATGTCCGTGCCCCCGCCAAGGGAGGCGCCATCCGCTATCCTGACGCTCCCGGGCGATATTTCGCCAAGCTTTGCATCAAAGGCCACCTCGGCGGCACCCCGGTCCCAGTCTAGCAGGGCGGAGGTTATCCCGGGGGCCCTCAGTGCAGGCACGCAGATGCCGCCGGCTGCATCCTCCCCTGTCCCGCATATCTGAAGATCGGCGCTAGCCGGACTATACTGGATTATCCTGCCCGTGCTGGCTCCCGCCACGTATGCCGCCTCCCCGTCCGGGGCCATCGCCAGCCCCTGTGCAGATGAGTCGTCGCGCCCCACATCATAGTATCCGATGTACCGTGGAGAAGACAGGGAAAACGGCGGATCTAGCGCAAGCCGCTGGATCGCGCCGGACCCGCTTCCCAGTATGAGCATCTCCGAGCCTCCGCTGGTAAAGGCGATGCCTGTGGGCTCCCTCTCCATTGGCTCCCTCAGGGATGTAAGGTTGAAGCCCCCGACATATGATGCCGTGCTCGGGTCGAACCGGGCAGTCAGGTTGTACTTGTAGACGCCGTCCCTGGCGTTGGCATCGCCCCCTGCAAGTATGAACATAGAGTTTCCGCTGTCATCAAATGTAAGGCCCGCTATCTCTGCTATCTCCGGATATGCAGGGAGGGCGGCTCCCCCTGTATACCCGGCCGCGGCCAGCTCGTATCTTCCGGCAGGGCTCGTGTTGTCGTACCAGTGTATATCATCAGAGCCGGGCCCCGCCACAAGAACGCGCCGGCCGCTGTTGGAGACTGCCAGGGCCGACGGGTGCTCCACCCTGTCCCCGACGTCGATGCTTGACGTATGCGACGCGGTGGATACGTCAAACGGCACGGCCAGTTCATACAGGTGTATGGCGCCGGTGTTATTGCCGGCGACCAGCATGACCGCGCCGTCTGGGCTGACCAGCACGGCCGCGGGCGCTGCATCCTGCGCGGAGACGTCTGCCGCGCCGGAGAATGCAGACGGCAGTATGTCAAACGGCCCGTCCAGCTCGAACTGCTGTATTGCGTCGAACTGGGGGTCGGCCAGGAGGAGCACCGTGCCGTCCTTTGAGAGCGCAACATCGTTGGTAAACCCGCCGTGGGCAGCTGGCAGCAGGTACTCGCCCGAGTGCACCGCCCCCGTTATGTTGTACGGCTCTGACATGTCGTACTGGTTTATGTCCGTGCTGGGCGCTTCGTCGTCCTCAAACTCAAAACCCGCCGCTATAAACCTCATGCCGTCGGGGGCAAAGTCTACTCCGTGTCCGGCGGTGAGCTCGCCCGATATGTCGAGCCTGCTATCGAGCACGGCTGTCCTCACGTCGTATGGGATTCCAAGGTCGTACCGGAAGAGCGTGCCCGGATTGGATGAGATCACAAACATGATGCTGCCGTCTGCGGAAAAGTCAAGGCCAAAGGGCGTCCCGGTCTGGGACCTCACATTGAACGAGCCGCCGCGCACCCTTCCGTCGAGCTCGTACGGCGAGACTAGGTCGTACCTGTGGATGGCGTCCTTGCCCCAGTCGGATGAAAACATGATCATCCCGTCGGGCGAGAACCTTATGCCGCTGCCCGCCTCGTCTTGTATGTTGCCGCCGTACGTCCTCGCATGCGACGCGGTGTTTATGTCGTAGGGCTCGGAGAGCACAAAGCGGACTATGGTGTCGCCGTGGCTTACCGTAAACACCTGGAGCCCGTCGTCAGAAAATGTGACGCCGCGTACAGTTGTATCCCAGGTGGATACGTCGAGCGTTCCCGTAAATTCCGTCCGCGGCAGCTCGTACGGCGGGGGGGGTGTCCCGCCAGAATATGCGGCAGCAGTCAGGTGCACCCTCGGGTATGCATACCCTGATATCTCCGCCCTCTCGGCAAGTGAGAGCTGCAGCCTCACTGACTGCCCCTCGGGGGGGCCCCGATGCTGGGACTCTGACAGGCCGGTCCTCGATGTGCCCGCGCTGTCCCAGATGATAATCCCCGACGGGTCTATCGAGGAGGCGTTTACCATTCCGTCAAAATACACCTCCAAGATGCCCGTCGACTGCTCGTATGCAGCACCGATGATCCCCGCGTCGGCATATGCGGGGGCGATCACAGATGCGATCATAGATGCGATCACGGGCAGCATGAACAGGGCCCACATCCTTCCCATGACTACGGTGCTTACTGCGTTCATTTTAGTATATTTTCATGCCGACGGGCAGGATCCGGGTGTGCGTTATCCCGCCTGCCATTTTGCAGATCGCCCGTAAAAAAGATTATAAACACTAGACCGGGGCAGTGAATCCATGATTTCAAGGACAACCAGAAAGACGACGTACAAGGCAGCAGCCATCGGCTTTGCCGCGGTATTTGCCCTGATGATGACCCCGACAGGCGTGTCTGGCACCCCTGAGGGCGTCCAGTACTATGGCATGGCGGAACTGGTCCACAAGAGCGCCGACGGCCAGACGCTGGCAACACAGACGGTTCACAACACGGTCCTGAACACCGGTGAGGATATAATGAGGGATGCCATCTTTGATTCTATCCAGAACAACCAGAGGCCTAGCGTGATATGCATCACTGATGTACTCGAAGCGGAGATCACAGAGACAGTTTCTGATTCAGCACTTACTCCTGCTACAGCGTTTGCCACCCCTTCGGAGTCAACCTGCATAGGTGCCAACGTAAATACCGAAACCCAGGGCCAGGGAATCCTGACGGCCACGTTCACGGGCGGCACACACCTTGTCGGCTTGGCGACGATTGAATCCATCGTAATATGCAACACAGATGGTACTACTCCTGTTCCCGAGGACGCCACGGGCCTGAACTGTGACACCGTAGGAACAGCATTCTCTGCCGTCAAGGTCAGCTCCACCCAGGTGGCGAGCGGCGACACGGTGGATGTAACGTACACGTTCGATCTTCAAAGCGACACTACCTAGATCATAGGACAGTTTTTTCTCTTTTTTCGATTTACCCTTGGGGGATTCTGCGCATGGAAATTGTTTTATTGGAGCACCATCGCATACAAATCATGAAGGCGGTATGGAACGGAGTCGTGCTCGCAGAGAGCGATGATACCGTGGTTATAGAGGGGAACCACTACTTTCCGGCGGACTCTGTAAAAAAAGAGTTCCTGGTGGAGAGCGGCTTTACGTCGTTTTGCGGCTGGAAGGGCACCGCCAGCTATTATTCTGTGACGGCAAACGGCAAGACCAACAGCGACTGTGCATGGTACTATCCGGAGCCCAATGATGCGGCGGCCAAGATCAGGGGCCACGTGGCGTTCTGGAAGGGCGTCGAGATGGAAGACTAGCGTGTGTCCCGGCCGTGAATCTTTAGGATAATGTAGGGTATACGCACCGTGAATATGTGCACGATGCCTGATGGGCGCCGTGGCGGGAGTCATTGCTCTGACCTGGATGTTCTTTGGCACGTACCTTGTACGGGTCGGCGTAACGGAGCACGACATGCACGTGCGCATACGCCACAATTTTGCGCCCCTGCACATGGGACTAGGCGGGAATATCGCCGCGGAAGCGGCTGGCTTGGCGGATGCATGCGTAAATGGCGCACAGTGCCTTGATGCGGGACGGCTCAAAGACGGGGAAGGGCGCGGTCGACAGGCTCGCCTGACACGCACACTCGGGGAACAGGGGCTGCATGACGGTAACTACAAAGGAATGGCCAGGGGCCGAGACCTGTGAGACAGACCACACATTGATGACCGGGTTCCGCTGTATGTTCACAAAGGTAATACCCTGGCGGATTCACTTTGAGGGCGTGTCGCCCGGGCAGGACGTAAAGCCGTGCCGGCCCGTAAGATCCCATTGTGGGCCGTCCCTGGTGCGTGCGATGGCTCCGATAAACACAAAGACCATGGGAAACGGGCGTTGCGAGTATGATGACTGCAAAAAGGCTTGGAGATACTGCGGGCCTGCGGGGGCTGTCGGAGCTAGGAGGGCCCCGGAGTTCGGGCCGGGGCATATCGGGCAGGCAGACGTGAAACGGGGGCATGCGGGAGATGCGGCGGGATCATGAACGAATGGTAGAGGCGGGCCTGGATCCTATTAACCAACCGGCCCGTGGGCCAATTTTGTGCCTAACTTGGGCTTCCTGGCACAATAGTTATATTTTAAAGGTTATAAACAGGTAAGGGGAAGGGGCAGGATGACTCGGCAGAATATGATCATGCAGGCTAAACGAGAGAATGGTGTTTATTTTACAACAAATAACCCCTTCAAGCTTAGACCGTTTAAGGCATGGGCTAGGAAAATAGAATTAAAAAATAAAAAAATATTGGAGCCGTTTGCAGGAAAAAATAACATAATAACCATGCTCAAGGAAGAAGATCTTTGCAAGTCCTTTTGCTCGTATGACATTGTGCCAAAAAACAACCAAGTCAAGGTGAGGGACACCATACGGGATTTTCCTACGGGGTATAACGTATGCGTGAGCAATCCGCCATGGCTTGCAAACTATTCCGCTAAAAGACGCAAGATCAAATTTCCAGATATTGGATTTGAGAATCTTTATCAATATTGTCTGAAGCTGGCACTGGATAACTGTGAGAATGTGGCATATATAGTTCCAGGGACATATCTACGGACAAATTTGTTTAGGGACAGGCTTGATACCGTAATATTTGTAAACAGTCTCATGTTCAATGATACGGAAAACCCGGCTTGTATTGCGTTATTTACCAAACAAAATAAAAATAATACAAAAATATACCACGACAACAAACTGATAGGCTCACTCGACAAGTTGAGGGAAATTCATTATTCAATGCAGCAACAAAGCCATGTAAAAAATATAAGCTTTAACCATCCCAGCGGAAACCTGGGGTTGATCTGCATTGACAGCACGGCTGGACCTACCATAAGATTTTGCAGGGGGGATGAAGTCGCCAGAAGTGTAAAACACAGTGACAGATTGATAACAAAAATTGGGGGGAATTTTACAAATTTAGACAGAACGATTCTCCGTCTGAACAAGGCATTGTACCGATATCGGAAAAATACGCATGATGTGTTTCTCGCCCCGTTCAAGGGATTGCGTCGGGACGGGCAGTACAGGCGCAGGTTGGACTATGCAACAGCAAGGGGGATTATTGAAAGATATGCTTGATTATGAAAAGATAAGGGCGGAAAAAATGTTGGAAAATGCAGAGAAGAATATCATATCGAACAATAAAGTGAAAAAATACTGTGAGCGTACTAAGTATAATTATATCAAAGTAAAAAATAAAATTAAAAATGATAAAATGTTTGCATGGTTTTTTGTGGTGGATCCAATACGCCAGAATATGTATGAAATAGCTGCTGCCAATTTTATCACAAAAATAAAAGATGTTAAAAAATTTAAGAAATTATCGAAACATGTATTCATAGAAAATGGGAAGATTATCGATCAAAAAGAAATGAAAAAAAAGGGAATGGATCCAACCTGTAAAAGTATTGATTTTTACTGGGAATATCATGGAAAGGAGTTCTTTGCGTATCACAAATATACCAAAGACTCTGGAGGACATCAAGATAACCAGTACAACGATTTGCAATGTTTTATTGATTCTGCCAATATCTCAAAGGATTCCAATACCATATTTTTGGCCATTGCCGACGGCTCATTTTACAATACAAACAACGGTATGGCCAATCAAACCAAAATGGAAAAATTAGAAGACATGGCCAACAAAAAAACAGTGTTCGCCCTGACAATAAATGAGTTGAAAGAATTTCTAAAAAAATATTAGAAATTACAAATACCGAGTAAATTGTTCCATAACTCGGCTAAAAGGTCAGTGTAGTGTCATCTCCTTCATACATCATGTGCGCATGAGCACAAACCGGTTGTAGACCAACATCTTGATCAGTATCTTCTGCATGATGTTCTCTACCATTCTAGCCTGATCCGTGGCCCCCTGCCATGGTGTATCTGTTGTGCTGTGATGACACGGAACCGCGGTAATTATCACAATCTATCCTGCCTGCCAGGTATATCGACGCAGGATTGCCGGGATCAGCCCTTGGGAAATTATACCTGTCAGTCATATGTGAATAACACCGGTCCGTATGCGCCTGCGTGCAGACAGAACGTACTGCTCGTTGCTGTCACACCCGATGAAATTCCTATTCAGCTGCTTGCACGCGAGCGCTGTTGTGCCGGATCCCGCAAAGCAGTCAATTACCAAGTCGCCCTCATTACTGCTGGCAGTGATTATGCGCTTAATCATGTCCAGCGGTTTTACCGTCTTGTGGGGGAGCCTCTGCACTTTTCCGTTGACCTTGACCTTGTGGCGCTCACTACTCATGTGCCAAATCTCCCCGCACATCCTGCCCCTGGAATTGGGATACCATCTCTTGCCGTTTTTCAATATGCCCCGTGTCTTTGCGTGCTCTATCCGCTGAACAGACTCGTAGGGCACGCGTATGTCATCATGGTTGAACGTATACTTGCCACTCTTGGTAAAAAACAGGATGGTCTCCTGGCCGTTGGCATACCGCTTTTTTGTATATGACATGCCGTCCCTTTTGTCCCAGGTAATCCAGTTCTGGAACATCAATCCCTGTTCTACCAGGTGCTGGAGCATGTATGCGGAGTTGAAGGGGGTGTTGAACACATACAGGCCGGCGGTCTCTTTCAGCTTTGGGACAAGGCAGTCCATCCACGCAAAGGTAAACTTGAGAAAATCTTCCTGGGACTCGAAGGTGTCCCACTTGTCCACCTTGAGGTTGTATGGCGGGTCGACTACGGCCAGGTCGACCGTTTTGTCCCCTATGCCTTCCAGGAACCTGATGCAGTCCATGTGGGATAGTTTATTCGTCATCCGCCTCTCCCAATTTTTCCGTTATATGGCCCTTGTACGACTTCATTATCTCATAGCCTATGTACTTTCGGTTGAGTTTTTTGGCCATCTTTAGCGTGGTACCCGAACCGGAGAACGGGTCGAGTACGACATCCCCCTCAAACGTAAACAGGCGGATGCATCTGCGCGGTATCTCTTCCGGCATTATTGCGGGATGCTTGCCGAACGCGCTGTCCCCCTTGTTGGGCATGGGTATGTCCCACACCTGTTTGGTATACTCCACCCATTCCTTCTGGGTCAGCCGGCTCCGTCTCTTGCGCGTTTTTGATATGTTGTTGTCAGACTTGCCGTCCTTTACGTAGACGGCAATGAACTCTATCGTATTCTGGGCATAGAAATTGCTCGGGTATGGATAGCTGCCGAACATCGGTTTTTTGGATGGGTTTGTACGGTTCCAGATGTATACGTCGAGCAGGAACAGGCCGGTATCATCCAGTATAGACCTCTGTATCTCCGAGTGTATGTTGAATATGTGCCGGTTAAAATGCGTATTGTATACCCTTTTGAGCATGGGCATCAGCGGAGCATTGATGATGAGTTTTCCATTGGGGCGCAAGACCCTCTCGCACTCGCTCCACACCTTGAGCAATTCGCCTATGTATGTTTCAAATTTTTTGATGTTGCCTAACTGGGCAGCCTTATTCCCTGAATGCCTCTTCCGCTGGTATCCATCCAATGAATAATCGTTTATGGAAAAATACGGGGGGCTGGTAATCACACAGTTTATGGAATTGTCGGGTATCTCCGTCATCATTCGAGAATCCTTGTAGTACACGCGATCAGTATCAAGCCTAATCCTGGCCCTGCTCTTGGATATGCTCATCAGTCCGAGCCAACCCGGGCGATAAAATATGCTAACATGCGCCTCGCATAGACGAATATGGTTCTGATATCCTATATATACCGTATTCATACCGTAAAAGTACCGATTCTGTTAAATTGTGGGGACACAGCCTCTAATCTGCTAACCCGCGGGGGCATGGAATAATTTTTGTGCCTGACAATATTTAAAGAAATTTGCCATGTCCCGGGCTCGACACTTTTTGCCCCATGTCCACAGACTTGACAGTCCCCGAACGGACAAGTTAAATCGCGCCGTGCCACAGCTCTTCGGTTGAGGTTCCTAACGTCAGGCAAGGTAAAGGACATCTATGAGCTGGAAGGGGGTAGGCTGCTCTTCCGGTTCAGCGACCGCGTATCCGCATACGATGTCAAATTCCACGAAGAGATCCCCCGCAAGGGCGAGGTGCTCTGCAAGTTTGCCGAGTACTGGTTCAGGAGGCTCCCCATCCCGAGCCACTTTGTCGAGAGGCGCGCGGATACCGAGATTATAGTGAATAAAATGGAGATGCTCCCCATCGAGTGTATCGTCCGGGGGTATTATTACGGCAGCATGGCAGCCCGGGTGGAAAAGGGGGAGATCAGCATGGCTGGGGGGCCTCCGCCCCTGGCGTCCCGGCTCCCGGAGCCGTTCTTTGATCCCACCACAAAGTCCGAGCACGACCTTCCAGTGGATAGAAAATCAGCGGTATCTGAAGGCCTGGTAACGGAAAAAGAGTACGACTGGCTCTCTGCAAAGTCCATCGAGGTGTACAATGCAATGTCGGTCGCGGCAGAAGCCGCGGGATTCGTGCTGGCAGACGTAAAACTCGAATTTGGCAGGCTTGGCGGCAGCATAACCCTCGGCGACTCTATTGGCCCTGACGAGTGCAGGCTGTGGCCCGCAGAACAGTACAGTCCGGGAGCCATCCAGGAGGCCTTTGACAAGCAGATCCTCCGCGACTGGCTGGATGGGGCAGGATACAAGAAAAGATTTGACGAGGAGCGGGCCGCAGGAAGGCCCCCCCGTCCGCCTGCCATACCTGGCGAGATTATAGAGCGGATGACCGCGCGGTACATCTCTGCATACGAAAGGATTGCCGGCAGGCCCCTCTGAGCACCCTTTGTGCTGTGAGGCTGCATAGACTTCCCGGCAGGCGCCCGGGCCCCGTCCGAGCTTTGTCATATTTTGACCTTGTTTGGGCCCTTGTATGCCGTGCCCAGCCGGTACTGTCCATTGCCCTGAATAGGACTCTTTTTTGGAGCCCTCGTATGCCGTGCCCACGCCGGCGCCGTCCATTGCCCTGAATAGGACTCTTTTTTGGAGCCCTACTATGCTGTGCCCACGCCGGTCTTCTCCATTGCCATGCCTGTGACTCTTGTTTGCCATGCCTTCTTTAGGCCCGCACATCCCCCTCCGGGCTCTCCCATGCCCCTGCCGGCCCCCCTGCCCGCCACATCCCGCCCCCGGCCCGGATCAGCTACCACTATGACAAATATAGTAGCATTACTATTGTATTATTACACTATCTATGAATATAGTAGCAAAACCATACAAATAGATTTACACCATGCATTACCATAACACATCTATTTCCATAGTATCGGCCCCATTACCATGGCATGCAAGGCCCCTCATGCAGACCGCTACCGCGCATCTGCAAGACAGGCCCGTGGATTCCTACCGCTATCATGCATATAGTAGCGGAAAAAAATTAATGCGAATGGGCAAGAAAATATGATCCCCACCATTTTTAGCTTTGTACCGCTACCAACAATTGAATGCCAACGCTGCTCGAAAAAAGAATCAAGGTAAGCCGGACCGTCACCACGAACACCGACCAGGCCCGGGCCATCGGGGATCCCACGCGCTTCCGCATACTCCGGATACTTTACCACCGGTCCATGAACGCCGAGCAGATAGTGACCCAGCTCAACAAGTCCGGACACAAAAAGGCGATGACCACCATACGGCACCACCTGGAAATACTCAAGGAGGCGGGCCTCATCGAGGTTGCAAGGATAGACGAGGTCCGCGGGGCCATAACAAAGTACTATGGCACATCGACCAGGCTGCTCGGCTACGAGGCGCCAGACGACTTTGACTCCCGCTACTCCTCGGTCATAAAGAGCACCGCAAAAAAGCTCGAAGATGTATTCAAGACGGTCTCCGCCAGGGCGTCATCCGGCAGCGGCAAGCGGCCCGACCCCCAGTACTCGCAGTATCTGATGATGGAGATAATGAACAGGGTCATGACGCAGATGCTCGAAAAAAGCCAGAAAGCCCCCGCACGGGGGAGGTAGAGGGCCCGATGCGCTCCGGCCTTGGCCTCTTTGGGGGAAAAAACATCGCCCACATTGCCACTCTCATGCCCGACGGTTCTCCGCAGCTCTCCCCCGTCTGGTGCGACTATGAGGACGGCCACATCCTGGTAAACACCGCAGAAGGCAGGGTCAAGCACAAAAACGTGCTCCGCGACCCCCGCGTGGCAGTCTCGATAACGGACAGTACAGACCCGCTGGACATGGTGACGGTACGCGGAAGGGTCCTGGAGATACTCCCCGACTATGAATACGCACACATAGACCGGCTGACAAAAAAGTACATGGGCAGGGACCAGTACCCATTCAGGCGGCCCGGTGAAAAGAGGATAATCCTAAAGATACTTCCCGAAAAGCCCTTTGTAATGCCCGAGCTCAAGGCCGACTAGCCCAATCTTTCAAAACTCGTATTTGGAAACATGGACAATCCAACATGCGGATCAAAAGTGCGCATTCCCTGAATTTTACCCCTGCACAAGCCCCGTCAAGGAACACAGTTCAAAATGCATACCATCCCCACGTCGGCCGATGCCTGGTCTTTTGTGGGCCTTATGGCTATGCTGTACTGTGTTCCCTCGCCAAACGGAACATCAAACTGGGTCGTCCAGGCAGATTCCTCCCCCGGCACCAGGTGGTGTTCCAGCAGGTCCTCATCCGAGAAAGCCCCGTATACCGGCTGCACCTTTGTCCCGTTTACATCTGTTATGTGGAACTGCCCGCCAGACATCCGGGTCTCCTCGCCGGAGATATTCGTGGCCCTGATGCGGATCTTTACAAACGTGTGTTCCGGGACGGTCTCCTCATCCCCGCCATGTGTCCCGTCAAACTCTATCACATACCTGACGGGGCCCACCACTACCGGCTCCCCCGCCTGTACCTGCAAAATATCCGGCTGGTACTCGAAGTAAAAGTACATGGCCACCCCCATAGATGCCACTATCGCCCCGATGATTATCCCGATGACGATTCCTGCCACGGATCCGGCGGGTCTCTGGGCCGTATATAGGTGGTATTTCCAGCTATATGGGGGGTTTAGCTTTTACGCACGGTATCGAACAGTGGCACAACCTGAGCTGGGGCACCCCGCTCTTTTGACGGTTGCATGCTGTATGCAGGCACGAGTGTTAAACCCCCCTTGGAATCGGGGATTTTCGCAGGCCGTGGTCCGTGCCTGAATACGGGACAGTACCCGGGGGGTTTAGCTTTTACGCCTGAGATGATACAGGAGGTCTTGAGGGCTATCTGCAGGTTTCTGCGCATGCCGGATCCCTCTGGCGGACCGTAGGGCGATGCCGGGAGCCCGCCCAGGATGTCTTGGAGCAGGTAGGCGGTTGATTGACGGCATGACACAGCATGATAATCTCAAATGTTTCTAAATACGAGTTTTGAAACATATCAGAATGCAGGCGTGAATCGCCTGTTCCCAATACAATCATTTCTGCGTGAATATACAAAGTTATATAAGAATATTTGTTAATAGATATATGGAAAGAAAACACCTGGGCACCTTTGATGAGGCCCGCGTGGTCACATCTGCGATATATGGCTCGACAATCTCCAATATAGTAAAGCATACCGCAATATCCAGCTCGACTGTATCGAGAATCGTATACGCATTTGAAAAAGTGGGAATTATGAGGACGCACAGGAGGGGAAGGACCGTCTTTGTACGCGTCAAGGACAGGGACCACCCGCTGGTCAGGGCGTTAGGAGAGATTGCGGAATGGGTGTCTTTTGTCATATGGGCCCCCGACGTGGTGGTGGCGGACGTGCTTGCAAAACACGGCGTGGATTATGCGTTTGTGGGCACTTCCAGGGCAAAGTACCTCCGGGGGGAGCTCCGGAACATGGTCCAGGTGGCAGTGGAGAAGGGGCGGCACGCCGATGCCCGGGAGCTCATACAGGGGGAGTTTAGGCGGATCGGCATAAGGACGACAGAGTATCCCAACGAGACTATCGGCCGCGCCACGTCTCTGGTATACGTAAAGTGCTTTCCCGTGGATAACATTGAGGCATATCCGAGCCAGACAAAATCATGGGGCAGGACGGTACCGGTAATGGTGGCTGCCGAGAAGACAGAGCGCGACGCACAGGAGTGTATGTCCGATTTGGACTTGGCATTTGTGCCCGATGTGATGGCAGGCAGGACGGGCACGGCCGCCAATAGGGCATGAACCCGCACGATTCTCCCCCGTCCAGCCGACACCTGCCGCCGGATGTGTGGATTCCGGCAGCACTGCACTATGGAAGACTGATGGAATCGGGCGGCCTCAGATATGCCGTGTTTGGGTCGGCCGCAATGGCCGCACATGGGGCCCTTGTAAGGCCCACAATTGATATTGACTTTGTGGCGGAGGATTATGGGGGCTCGGTCGGGCTTATGAAGGAGCAGCCGGGGCTCTGTTCGTCAAATCTGGAACGGGATGCCGACAACATCCAGGTGGCGGACTTTCACTTTACAGGCGGCATAAACGTGCAGATTTGGGACAACAACCTGTATTCCCTGTACATGACGGATGAATCATGGGGCAGGACGGTGGCCGGAATGCTATCCGACGGGGAGGCAATATCGAGCGTCTCGATTGAGGATCTTATAGTCTCAAAGGCGGGCAGGTACGTGCCGTACCGGTTCTATGATCCGAAAGAGGTGCAAAAGAGCGTCGCAGACGTGGTTGCCGCGATGGAGACTGCCGAGAACCCCGACTTAGAATATGTGGTCCGAAGGATGATGGAGGGGGCAAGGCGGGCGCTGCCCCAGGGCAAGATATATCCAATCGACTGGTTTTTTGTGCGGGAGGCAGAGAGCTGCATACAGCTGGCCCGGGCGCAGGGCTACACCCGCGCAAAAAAGTTCGTCTTTGATGTGCTGTCGGGCCTGTGCACGGCATCGTCAGAGTATTTCCTGCTGTATAGCCTGAGGGAGGAGGGCAGCGTCAGCAGGTTTCAAAAGAAATTTGATATGGACGACGGGTTTCTCCAGAATGTGCTGGGCCGCTGGAAGGATGTCGTGGCCATAGACGGCGATGTGGCAAGCGCATCTCATGCATCCATACGCAGGTACACCCAGGGCCTCCCGGGGAGTAAAAGCTCCGAGTATGCCCGGGGCCTTGCGGGCACAAGGGGCGGCTAGGATTCCTGCCTTAGCATCCTGTCGAAAAAGCTCGCCGCGTCGACGCGCCTGTCTTCCGGGGTGCCTGCCAAATTCAGCACGCACTCGAGGCCTGCCTCGTCGCATTTCTCCTTTAGGAATACTGCGTGGCTTGGGTGGTGGGTGACATCACCCTTGTTGCCTATGCCGTCATGTACGAGATAGTTCTGTATGTATACGGGGGGGTCATCTGCATCCATGAACGACGGCATGTCCATCGCCTTTCGCAGCTTTACAATCTCCGGCTCCTCGAATTCTTCGAGTGTTCCCACGTGGTACAGCTGCAGCACGGCCGCGATCAGCCCCGGCGGGGCCCTCTCCACGTCACCGGGGTCTATTCCCAGTATGTCAAACCACTGCAACAGGTCGTAGGTGGACTGGGACGTTATGTGCCCTATCACGCTTACCTGGTCCGAGTACTCCCCGAGGCCAAGATGCAGCGCTATCCCCCCGCCCCCGGACCCGCCGTATATGCCCACCCTTCCGGGGTCTATGCCGAGCTCTTCGGCGTTGTCCTGGACGTACGGGATGATCTGCGACGCGTTCTCCACTATCCCGTCGATTCTCGCCTCGTCTAGAAACGGATAGTTTATCGAGATGACGGAGATTCCCCTGTCCAGCAGGCCCTCCTTGATCTTCCCCTTGTCATCCTTGTCGACGTCCGACTTGTCGCCGCTCACGAAGCCGCCGCCGTGTATGTATATCATAAGCGGGGCGGGGCCGGCAGAGTCCGCCCTCCAAAAGTCAAAGACGTTTCTCTCGTGTGTTCCATAGGGTACATCCGACAGCGTGGGCGCCGCGCCTTCGGGGGCTTCTGCATCCAGGATTCTCCACGATAACCTGCCGGCGGTCTCTTCTGTCACGCACGCGAGCTTGCCGTTTGGCCGTTCCACTAGCACGTGTATCTCTGTACAGGAGGGCTCTGCATCATTGGGACCGGCGGCAAGCGCCGGCTGGGCCGATGCCGCCAGCGCCAATACTGCCAGGATTGCCGCACTTTGCAATGCGGCGCCGCGGCTTGCCGCGTATGCGGGGAATTGTGCCCGGGGGCCCTTTGCCCCAGAAGACTTCGCCAAGGTTATGACCCGAAGCCGAAGAGGGACCTGAAGAAGTTGATTATCCCGTCAAAGAAGCCGCCCTGCTCCGGGGCCTCTTCCTGGCTTGTCCCGGGTGCTGCTGTCTCCTGCCCTGTCTCGGGGGCCTCTTGGATATCGGGCTCTTGCGGTTCTGGCTGCATGTCCTGCTCTGCCTGCGTATCGGGCTGCGTGCCCGCCCCGGGCTCTGGGATCCCGTCCGCGGGGCGGCCTGGTGTCTCGTCGGGCGCCTCTGGTACATCCGGTGTTCCAGGCTCGACCTGCAGTGTAGGCGCAGCAGAGCCGGCGACCAGGCTGTACCTGTTCCTGTCGTGCGTGGCAAGCACTATGCCTTGGTTGTCGCGCAGCATTATGCTCATGGTGCCGGCAAACTCATCCTCTAAGGGTATGACGATGCTCTCAAGCGATCCGCCTGTCATAATGTGGGTGGCGCCGCCGGATATTATGGACGACTCGTCGCATGTGTACACCACGTTTAGCGTCGCCGATTCTCCGTCGCATGTCTTGCCGATGAACGTGCCCAGCCGGTTGTAATAGATGTCCGCCGCCCTGCCATCGGGCCCGGTCAGCACTATCTCCATGTCAAAGACGCTCAGCACGCCGGCGGGCGCCAGCTGGGGGCTTACCACGAGGGACTCGCCTGCGCTGGTGCGCACCGATCCCCTTGACATGTCCACGCCTCCTGCTTCAAAGCTGAATGACGCGCTGTACCCCAGGCCGCCGCCGCTGAGGGTGCCTCCGCCCCCTCCTCCGCCGCCGCCACCGCCGCCACCGCGGGGCCTGATGGGGGCCGTGGGCCCTGTGCCCGGGTCGATCGTCCTGGGTATATCGGCGTCTGCTGAATCTCCCATCTCCGGGGCATCACTTGGATTGCGCGGGGGGTGGGGGACGGGGCGGTCTTGCAGCGCGAACATGAACACTCTTCCACCCTCCTCGTCTGTCCCGGTCATAAACATAGAGGCGCCATCGTCTGCATACTCGACGCCTGTGGGCGTGCTGGTCTGGGCGCGCACGGCAGAGGTTCCGATGTAAACCGCAGTCTCCACATCAAAGGACGTACCAAGCAGGTAGCGGTACAGGGCGTCACCATCATCGCCTGATATGAGCATGGTTGCGCCGTCCCTCGAGAATGACAGGCCCGTGGGCCTGGCGTCCTCACTGGATACGTCCCACTCGCCGGTTTTGGTGACTGACTCTATGTTGTACGGGGAGTCAAGATCATACTGGAATACCTTGCCACCGTCCCCTGCTATGTACATCCTGGATCCCTCGGTCGAGAACGCCAAGGCCCTCGGACTGGGCTCATCGATGGTGCCATACGTGACGGGCGTGCCCTCTGGGGTTATCATGTCGCGTGCGGTCAGGTTGTACCCGTACACCGTGGCATTTCCGTAAACGACGAACATCATGGTGCCGTTCGCCGAGAACTCTACATCCTGCGGGTTTCCGGAGGTTGTGTTGAAGAACTCTGCGCTCTCGGCCCCGTCAAGCCGGTACGGTAATGCCAAGTCGTACGCTTGGATACGTTCGGTTGCATCCCATGCAACAAACATGCGGCCCCCGTCGAATGAGAATGCTACCCCTGTGGGGATGGGCTCTCCCTCGGTCACCAAACTGTTGATGCTGGTTCCCGCCGTGCTGTATCGCTCCATCAGCCTGTACTGGTGCACATCGGCACCGGCAGTTACTGCCAGGAGCAGGCCATTGGGGGAGAAGGCCAGGCCAGAGAGGCCGGGCAGGCCCGTATCATAGAATGCAGTGTGTGCAAGATCGGCGACGGTAAAGTTCTCCCCTGTGTCATACGTGCTCACGTTGCCCGATAATCTTGACACCGATAGTCCGGTGCCGTCTGGATGGAACACAATGCCCGTGATGCTCTGTACGGCGGCGCCCGCCTCGTTTTCTAGGGTGTCTGATGTGAGAACATGGCTGGCACTTGATATCTCAAATGCGGGATCCAGCGTGTAGTGGCGGATGCGCGCGTCCCGATCCTCCACTACGTACAGGTTCAGGCCGTCAGAAGAGATGTCGAACCCGGTAATTCTGTCTACTCCTCCGGGGTCGCTGCTGTTCTCGCCGAGTGTAAGGCTTTCGGGACTGATCACGTCGGCCGAGGTCAGGTCAAATGGCGCGGAGAGTGCGTACTGGTATATCGCGTCCATCCCTGTCTGGTCCTGGGCCACGTACATGATGCTGCCGTTGGGCGAGAAGGCTACCGCTTGGGGGGACGTGCCCTGGCCGCCTACACTGGCATTCACCCCTGAATAGGATGAGCTGTTTGCCTCAAAGTTCCTTGAAAGATCGTACTGGTATATGGAATCGGTGCCGTCGCCAGAGACGAACATGCGCGTACCGTCCTCCGAGAATGCCACGCCGGTAACGGAGGCCCCGTCTGGGGCGCTGTCTTGATCCGAGGCGTTAAACGACCGGAGGGACTCTGGCGCCGGGAGCCTGTGTCCCATGGCGGGCCTGGAGGTGTCGGATAACACGGGGTTGTCCCTCGCGTTTATGTTGCTAGTTAGCGAGACGGTCTCTCCTATCAGATCGTTGTTCACTTCGTCTCCCCCGGTCAGGTCGGCGTTCAACATTACGAAGTCTGTTTGAACAGGCGTGTCGACCGCGGTAGCGTTGAACTCCTCGCTCTGATCGCCTCCTGTCACGTTGATTATGTTCTCCAACTCTGTGATGGTGTCCCTTATGGTGGCGCGGGAGAAGATATCGCGCATGGCCGTGTCGTCGGTCACCGGGACGTCGAGCACCGGCACCCTGTGGGTTACGACCACGGGATAGGTGGCAGTGGCGTACTCGACCAGTGCATCGGGGTTGGCAAAGGCCACCACCATGCGCAGCCCGTCGGCGGAGAACTCGAGGCCGCGGGGATTCTCACTAAAGTCCACCACGTGGAATAGGCCGTCGTGGCCGTCGTCCACGAGGCTCGAGACATCAAACGGCGTTCCGAGGGTGTAGGTATGCACCGCGTTTATGCGGTCGCCGGAGATGAACATCCTGGTACCGTCGGTCGAGAAAGCCACGCCTGCGGGCTCCTCCTCCGCGTATTCGCCGTCGGGGCGGGACCTCAGCCTCAAATCAAAGGACTCCTCGGAGGATGCAGACGACGGATCGTACGGGTCATCGAGTAAATACTGCAAGATCAGGTTGTTTCCCGTCACGTACATGCGGCTCCCGTTGGAAGAGAACGTCAGCCCCGTCTGGTCCTGCGCGGATATGTCTACCGTACTGCCCCCGAATGTGATCGTATTGCTGGCCGCATGGACCGGCGGGCTGCCGGACCCTATGTCATATGCCGCACTGAGGGTAAACTCGGTCACATTGTCACTGTCCCCTATGACGAACATCTGAAGCCCGTCTCCCGAGAACACTATGTCGTGCGGCTTGAGCTCGTGCGGGGTCGTCTGGAATAGCTGGTCTGGGTCGCCCGCGGTGGCCAGATCGAATGGAGAAGACAGCGGGTACCTGTGGATGTTTCCGACTGGTCCGTCCCTGCCGATTAAGAATATGTGCCGCCCGTCTCCCGAGAAGGCCGACCCTTCGGGGTTGGTCTGGTTGGCGCTCACGTCGAGCACGGCGGATATCGGCGGGACGATCTCGAACGGCGCGGCCAGGTCATAGTGGTGTACAGAGCGCGTCAGGTGCCCCATTATGTACATGTTAGTACTGCCGGCAAACGAAAGATCCCGCATGGTGGCCTCGGCCACGCTGGGGAACCTGCCGGAGTACACGGCAGACGTTATGTCAAAGGCCCGGGTCATGCTGTACTCGAAGACGGAATCGGGCCCGTCCTGGGCCCTCTCGCCCACTATGAACAGCCTGTAGCCGTCGGAGGAGATCTCTACTCCCGTAGGCCGCGTCTCGTTGGATAGAACAGACAGTGAATCGCCGGTATACGATGCAGTGGAGACGTTGAACGCCTCTGCTAACACATACCTGTATATCGACGCGTCGGTACCTGCAGCCGCCACGTACATGTTTATCCCGCCGGGGCCAAGCCTCACCGCCTCGGGGACCGGCGCCTCGCCGCCCACGTCAAAGAGGCCCTCGTATGTGATGCTGCCCCGTATGTCGTACGGTGTACCCAGTGAGTACTGCCGGATCGTATCGGTGTCGTCGCCTGCAATGTAGAGCCGGGTGCCGCGGGGGTCAAATATCAGACCGGCAAGGTCCCTCTCCTGGCCGTATATGCCCGTCGTCTCGCCGTTGGGCCCGGCAGCCGCGGGCGGCCTGATGTTGCCGGACCTGGAAGAACCGGGTATCGTCTCTATCGAGAACGGCGGATCCAGCTCGAACTGGCGCAAGTTGCCCGAGCCGCCGGATGTAAACATCCTCGTCCCGTCGGGCGTGAATGCTATCCCCTCGGGGTCGTTCTCTATTCCAAATAGAGGAAATGATGCTATGTGCCGTGGCCGCGGCAGATCAAACGCCTGGGGGAAGGGCAGGCCGTCCGGATCCGTCAGGGCCCCTATATCAAAGTGAATCCGCGGACTGGTGTACCCGCGGATTGTCTGCAGGATGGTGCTGTCGAGCTCGACTATGATTGTGCGCAAGTCGGCGCTTACCGTGTGTGCGGCGGGCAGGGTGGCCCCGCCAGAGGCCGCATAGCCGTCCCTTATGTTGAACTTTGTGGTGTCTATCGAGGAGACATTCAGCACGCCTTCAAACGTGATCGCCAAGATGCCCCTGTCTCCGACCACCTCTATTACCGACGTGGGTATTCCTGGATCCCTGAAGAAGAACGCGATATACGTTGAATCAGAGATTAATGCGGGCCTGTCAACTGCCAGGAGGCCCCTGCCACTTATCGGCGAGGTGGCGTTGTCGGATGCATTGATCACGTCGAGGGCAGTCGCATTGAGTTTCTGGCCTGGTTCCACGGCGGTGCCGTTGTCTGTCGGCAGGATATCATCAATGTGGTCTATTATGTGCACATTAACGGATAACGGAATCGTGCCCATGTCGGAGACTGTCGGCGTGTCGGCGTCCGTTATGTTGTGTGCCGTGCCGCCGGGAAGCGGGACTGCGCCCATGTCGGAGACTGTAGGCATGTCGGCGTCCGTTATGTTGTGTGCCGTGCCGCCGGGAAGCGGGACTGCGCCCATGTCGGATACAGTCGGCCCCTCGGATATGGTTATGGTCAGTGCTCCTACACCCGGAATCGTGGCGCCGTCTGACGCCACAAAGTCGTCCCCTATGGTGATACTCCTGCCTAACAGGACGCTATCTGTGTGCATCGTTTCATCGTTGGGAAATAGGGGATTCACGCCGGGTACCGGTAACTCGCCCATATCGCCTGGCTCGATCGCGTCAACTGCCGATACTGTAATGCCCAGGCGCGCGCCGTCGGTCGGCCCAGGTATGTCTTCCTCATCCCTTACAATCTGACCCGGAAGCACATCGTCCTCTGGGTTGATCTCGTCGACGGGTTCTATGTTGTCAATGACAGTCACGTTGGTGCCCATGGACACCGCGGTATTATTGGCGTTGGCACTGATTTCAGGCACCAGCGTGCTGTTTACAACTATTACATGCACAGTGGGCCCCGTGGGCCCAGTGGATACCACGGTATGATCGGCGGCGGCCCTGTCTGCTGGCTCCGGCGTGCTGCTTCCAGCCCTCGCCTGTGCCAGCATGGCACTATCCGAGAGATTCAACCCGTCATTAGTGGGCCTGTTGGTTATATTGACCGCCGGCGGCGGGGTGATTTGCGGCGGGCCGGTTGAATTCTGATACTCTATCGGGTTAAACTCATCCACAAGAATCAGATTCTTCCTAACCTCCAACACGGGTGTATCTGACAGGGTCACATTATCTCTCGCATCGGCCTTTAGGTTGGTGATGCGCGCCGTGGAATTATCGACAACTGCCGCACTGTCATTTGCGTTTCTGGTTACATTGCGGGGCTCCCTCACGCCCGGGACTATGTCCACGAAATAGGCCTGCTGCTCAAAGAGCTGGCTCACTATCCCATTGCTCCCGTTGGTGTAAAAGAGCCGCCGGTCGCCGGGGGTAAATGTGATCCCCGTCCCCTCGTTTGTGTCCAGAACGGTCTCTTCAGCGAGTCGAAACGTCGCGGTGTTCAGGTTGTGGGGCGTGGTCATATCGTACGTGTTGGTGCGGACCACGCTGTCGACTTCGGGTGGAGAATCGCCGGCGTCTATGGTGATCATGCTGCTGCCGTCGGCATTTACGGCCACTCCGCGGATTACATCGTCCCCGGACCGCAGGGTCTCTCTTTGGGAGCTGGTTGGGGCCGGGCTCAGCGAGAACGGCGGGCTTAGCTCCACCTTGTACACGTCACTCGACGCGGCCAGGTACAGGTGGACTCCGTCACTCGAGAGGTCCATGCCGTGGAGGCCATCAGACAATCCGGTGGTTATTATGCCTGCGGGAACGGTCCAAGTCTCGGTCACGGTCCTGCCGGATATGTCGTACGGGGTGGTCAGCTTGTACCTTGTGATCACGTTGCCTGTCTCCTCCAAGAGGTACAACTCGGTGCCGTTATCCGACATGGCGATGCCGGAGTAAGACCCGGCAGCGGGCGTAAACTCGGCCGTTACAGTCAGGGCGTTGCCGCTAAACGACGGCATCAGCGAGAACGGGAGCTCAAACGAGTACTGTTGCACGTCTCCGCCGTTAATCACGTACATGTTGGTCCCGTCGGGGGAGAATATCGCGTCGTCTATGCTGGACCCGCTGCTGACGGCTAACTCGATCTCCGTGGGCGGCGTGATGTCGTAGGGGCTCGCAAGCTCGTACCCGAATACGCTGTTGAAGCCGCCGTCGACAGTGATGAACATCTGCGAGCCGTCAGGCGACAACTCTATGTCGCGTGATCCACCGCCATACTCCTTGACGCTAAGCGCGTCTATGATCACGCCGCTCGACAGGCCATACGGTTCTGCCAGCTCGTACCTCTGGACATAGGCCGGGTTCCCCACCAAGAGCACCTTTGTGCCGTCGGGCGAGACGGCCAGCCCCTGTGTCCTAGGCGCGACGGACAATATGTCCAAGAAATCCGTCTGTGTGGCAGTGGAGACGTCAAAGGCGGTAGTGAGGTCGTACCTGTGGAGGGAAGAGGACGTGCCACCGTCGAACTGTGCGACTAGCATGATCGTGCCGTCGGGCGAAAAGTCCACGCCGCGCGCAACAGTGGTCTCCGTGAGTGGATTGACTACGGGCGAGCCGGATATGGCCCCATAGGGCGAGTCCAGCGTGTACTGGTGTATCCCGCTGCGCCCCACCACGTACATTCTGTTCCCGTCAGCCGAGAAGTCTATGCCGCCGGGGGCGTCCACATTGGGTACGCTCAAGGTGCCGTTGGCGGTGGCGTTTTCCGTGATAAACGGGGCTGGCAGCTCGTACCTGGTCACTTGCTTGGCCGCCCCATCAATAACGAACATGCTCTCGCCGCCCGGGACAAAGGCCATCCCCACGGGGGCGCCGCTCAGGCTGGCTTGATGCGTGGCAGTGGTCCCGGTGGTCACGCCGTACGGTGCACTGAGGGCGTTTACGGTCACCTGGCCGTTACCCTGCGTGCTCGCTGTTATCGCGAACCGCCCGTCGGAGGAGAAGGCAAGCCCCCTGGTGTTCCTGCTGGCATCTTCCTTGTTGAGATGTACATCGTCAATGTACCTGGCCGTCAAGACGTCAAAGGCCACGTCCATATCGTACCGCTCCATAATCTGCTGATCCAGAACAAACATGCTCAACCCGTTGGCAGAGATGGCGACATCACTTGGGTTTCTGGTATTGGTATCAACAAATACTCCCGGCTCCGCGGATGTGTAGTTGTACGGAGAGTTCATGTCAAACTGTTGCACTGTATTACTGCTATCATCTGAAATGTACATGCGCAGGCCGTCACCAGAAAAGGCAATCCCTGTTATCTGGTTAAACACGGGATCAAAGTCGGCGGCATTCCGGGTGGCACCGGTCAGGTCATAGGCTGACTGCAGCTCATATCCCCGTATCACGTTCTCTTGAGCATCGGCCAAGAACATCACAAGCCCGTCGGCCGAGAAGGCAATCCCCCCGATCCTTGAGTCGTCCAAATTATACCTCAGCTTGTCCTCCTCCGCGGAGGATACGTTGTACGGCGCGTTGAGCACGTGCTGTGTTATCCAGTCGTGGTTACCTCCGATAAACATGCGCAGCCCGTCGGGCGAGAAGGCTATGGCCTCGGGGCTGTTCGTATTGGGGGATCTCCCAGCTCCGCCTGTAGTGTACCTGTCCAAGACGGAAGCGCCCGCATCCCAATCATACGCGGGGGGAAACGATGTGCCGTCTGTATACGCCAGTGCACCTGCATCAAAGTGCAGCCTCGGATCCGCGTACTCGAATACCGGCGTGAGCCCCGTGCCCATCAGGTCAAACCGCAGTTCTGTCCCGTCGGCGGTGGTCAATATAGTGCCGTCAGAGAGTGTCACGCCGCCTCCCAGAGCGCTGCCGTCCCTCAGGTGCACCCTCGATGCGTTAAACTCGCTTACATCCACTATTCCATCAAAGCGGATATTTAGAATATCGCCCTCGAGAACGGCCGTCTGCGCATGGGCCGACGCCGACGCGGCCAGTATAATCGGCAGCAGGGCCAGAATGGCGGTCCGCATCATGGGTATTCCCCCGGGCGCGGATCGGCCCCCCGATCAGATCTTGTACTATATCTAATCGCTGCAGTACCCTGCCCCTTTCCCTTCATAGTCGCTATTGCCCAAAAAAGGCCCTTGATAACCCTTATGAATAACCATACAGGCCGCGCCCGCCACAGGGCTGCCGGGGGTGAATCTATCAGGCGCCGCATATCCTGCCCCTGATCCACTCCGGACCTGCCTGCATCCGGGCGGACCGCCCTACCCTGCCCGGGGGGCCCTGTGCGCCTGCGTAATCTCTATCTCCACACTCTCCAGCGGGTCATCGACCTGGTTTCGCCTGATCGAGAAGAGCTTGGGCCTCTCAAAGTCTACGGTACAGTCGGGACAGGCGTACACCAGCACCCTGTGCTCGTTTGGCGCCTTGGGGTTTGATAATCTAGGATAGTATGTCAGCCTGGCGCCGCAGTCCACGCAGTACCTGTTGGCCCTTCTAGTCCTTGCCACAAAGCCTCAGCGTATGGTATGGTCCGGGGTATTTGATCTGCGGTGTCTAATAGAATAGACAATCAGCCTGTTGTGTACTCTGCGAGCAGTTCCGCCATGCGGTCCTCGGGGATCATGCCGAGCGCCTTTTCCATTACCGAGCCCAAAATGGGCATGTCATCCCTGTATCCTATCGTCATGTTGTACTGGAGCAGGGGCCCCGCGTCGTACAGTGTCCGTATGCCCAGCTCCCCCGCGTGGTGCTGTGCCACGGGCCATACCTCTAGAAATGCGTCAAGCTCGCCGCGGTTAAGCTGGATAAGGCCCGTCTTTATATCGTCTACCGGCCAGTGGTCCACATCGGGGTGGTTCTCGTCAAGCCACGGCTCTATTGCATAGTTTCTGACAGTTCCCACCCTGAGCCCGACAAGATCGTCGACAGTTACCTCCTCCTCGACAGGGTCTCCTTTCATTATAATCCGCGCCTCGACCTCCGTATGCGGGGATGTAAAGCCCATGTATTCCCGACGGTCGTCGGTATCTGAGACCATGATTATAATCTCCGCCCGGCGCTCTTTTATCGCCTCGAGAGCGCCGTTCCAGTCCTGTATCTTGTTTCTCGCAAGCGGCTCAAAGTCCGCGCCAGTCGCAATTTTCAGCTCCGATATGTATTCTGCCGAGAGGCCGTCAAGCTTGCCTGCGCTGTTGATGTATTCCAGGGGCACCCACTGTGGATCATATGCCACCCTTATCACCCTGTCTTCGAGCCATTCCATCTCCTCTGCGGTAAACTCGCCTGATGCCATCATCTGCCCGTCATTCATGGACTGTGGAATCTCTACGCCGTTTCTCTCGACCCTTATTCCTTCTTCCATCGATACTGTATCGCCGGTCTTTCCATCACTCATGCTGTCTTTATCCTCCATGTGGTCCCCGTGATCATCCATGCTGTCTCCGCCTTCCACGCGCACTTTATCTTCTGCCATCATCTTGTCGCCGGCCATCATGCCGTCCATCATTTCACCTTCCATCATCTCGTCCATCATGCCATCACCCATCATCTCGTCCATCATCATCTCATCTTCCATCATGCCATCACCCATCATCTCGTCCATCATCATCTCATCTTCCATCATGCCATCACCCATCATCTCGTCCATCATCATCTCATCTTCCATCATTCCGTCCATCATCATATCATCCATCATCTCCATCATGGGAGCCTCTATTGCCCAGCCGCGCTCGATGAGGAGCTCTTTGGCATCTGGCTTTACGCACGCAGGCTGGCCGTTGGTCTTTTTGAGGACGAGCTCAAACCCTGCGTTGCACTCGACCCTCTTGGTCGGATCCTTGGCAAACTGCTTCAGCGGGGCCTCGGCCTCTGCAAGGGCGTCCATTCCGGCGGGCACCAAAATCATGGAGAATAGCGCCGCAAACAGTACCGCCCCTCTTATCATGCGGATCCGCTATATCCTGTGTTTATAAACGATCTGCCCAGAACCGCCGCGGCAACCCTACGATATACAGGTTGGCGCCGCCCACCAGACTTGAACTGGCGACCAACGGATTAACAGTCCGACGCTCTACCGGGCTGAGCTAGGGCGGCAGCACGGTTCATCCCCGCCAAAAGCGATTTAATCTTTGCGAACCATGGGGCCACTATCTGGATGCAGCCGTGCCTGCGGCCACTACCGGAACCTGTCGAATATGCCCCGTATCTGCCCCGCGTGCTCCTCTATCATCTTGACTATCTCGAGGTGGTCCTCTGCAGATGGCTCCCTGCCGTGCACCCCCTGGAAGGCGGCCAGCGCGGATCCCGTCATCTGGCCCACAAAGAATCCGCACAGAAAGTCAGCCTCGTTTTTGGACCCCCATATCTTGCTCATCCCCGGGGATACGCGGGCGGCCCCGTACACCTCTATTGCCTTTTCTATCATTATTACAGTCTGCTCGCGAAACCCGCTATCCAGGGGCAATTCTATTCGCCCTTTTTCTTCTCATACACATATACGCCGTCGAGAAACACCCGGTGGTCCTTGTTCTTGACCTTTGTGCCCTGCTCAAGATTGGCCGCCGTCTGCGATACATCTGTAAGCACGTGCCCCGTGACTATAACATCCTCGCCCTTTGAGACGACCTTTGTCCCGCCTACAATCTTGGCCTTTCTGGCCGACCTCTCGCCTTGAAAGTTCTCTACGAGTATCATCGCCCCGTCCTGCTTTATCGTAATGGGAAAGTGCGCGTATACAACCTTGAGCTTGATAGTATACCCGACGCCGACCCCCTCGCAGAGGTTCCTCACTATCGAGCGCGCCGTGTTCAGTATGGCAAGGTCCCTCTTTCTCGTCCCCTCCGCCTTTAGCACCACGCTGGAGCCGTCTATCCTTATCCCGACGGGTATCTTTCTAAAGCTCTTGTGGGCGGATCCCAGCTTGCCCTTTACGTGGAGCATCCTCCCGGTAAGCGACGCCTCCACACCTTCTGGTATCTTTACGCTCCGCTCTGTATCCGTATCAGTAGACATACCCTATCAAAAACCCCCCTATGCCGCGCTCGGCGGCCTCGTGATGCGACATGACGCCCTGGTTGGTGGTGACCACCAGCATCCCCCTGTCGTATGACGGCAGGTACTGCTGCTCCCAGAATGTATACTCGCCCTTTTTCACCTTGAAGCGCGGCGATATCGCCCCGCATTTTGTTATCTTGGCCAATAGATGCACGCTGAACTTGCCGCCCCTGCTGTCCTCTACATGCTCAAACTCCCCGATATAGCCCGCTTTTTTTAGCGTGCCCAATACCTCGACTCCCAGCTTTGAAGTGGGGTACACCTGGCAGTCGCCCCTGCGCCTCGCCTCCGTATTGTACAGTGTGACGAATAGGTTAGCTAGTATGTTGGTCGCCGGCATCTATATCACCTGTACTTCCTGAACCCCAGGGAGACCGCAACCTCCCTAAAGCACCGCCTGCACAGCATCAGGTCGTACTTTTGTATGACCGCGGTATAGTCGCCGCACTTTCTGCACCATCTCGAGCCCCTGCCAAAGTCGTGCTTTTTTCTGCCCGTAAACTCGTACGATCTGTCCTTTGCCATTATACTATTTCCACCCCGAACTCGCGCACTACAAAATCCTTTGCCTCTGTGGCAGTTATCCTGTGGGACCTGCCCACGCGGGCCTTGTGCTTGCTGCGCTTTCTGATCCCGTATCCCGGCCTTGATAATGTCATGCATACGTCTAGCCCGAGGATCCCTATACCTGGATCGTACTTTATACCGGGTATGTCGATATGCTCGCCTATCCCGAATGAAAAGTTCCCAAAGTCGTCAAAGGACCTGCCCTTTACCTGGCCGCCCTTTGCCTCGAAGAGCCGCCTCGCCAGCGCGCCGGCATCTTCGCCGCGTATTGTAACTGCCGCCCCTATGGGCTCGCCCTTGCGGACCCCGAAATCCCTCTGGGTCTCGTGCGCGTCCCTTCCGCACGGCTTTTTGCCGCTGATCTCGCCTAGCGCCCTCTTTGCCACCTCGACGGCATTGCCCGACTGGCCGACACCCATGTTGAGGACCACCTTTTCAAGTGTGATCTTTCTCATATCGCCGGCCATCTCATTGTATCCTGATGAGGGGCCCGTCTGCCCCCACCACCAAAAGCATGTCCGTCGGTATCTTGATCTCCCTGCCGCCGATATCCAGGGTCGCCATTCTAGACAGGGTAAAAGTGCCGTCTTGCATCCCGGATATTGTGCCCGTGCTGCCGGCATTTGTGCCGCGCGTGACCACCGCGTGCGCCCCTTTTTCCATCCTTGCCACCTTTAGAATCTTTTGCCCCGGGACCTGCACAAGGCAAGAGTCCCCCACGCTTACCTTTTCGTCAGATATCAGCGAGCGGCCGTCGTGAAAGCCTATCTGCGTCCTGCCGCCGCTGATTGATGTCTTGCTAGTCACCCTGCATATCTTTCTGTCCTTTTCTGCGGCCTCTATCTTTACGGGCTTGAGTATGGCGCCCCCTGAGGGGACCATCCTGTAGATGTCGCCCGTGCCGCCAAGCTCGACTACGTCCATCAGGCCTATCCCGTGGTGAAGGGACGTCCTCTTTACGCCGTCTACCTCGACATTGCCAGAGTATATCGATTTTTTCGCCTCGCGAAGAGTGGAGACAGCGCCCAATGTATCCCGGAGCAGCACCGCCGACGGTATCGACCTGTGTTTCGAGTGCGCGCCCGGGTGCACCGTGACCACAAAGCGCTTGCCCTTGCGCGTTATCCCCCAGAAGCTTGGCGCCATCTGCCGCTTGAGCTTTTTGCTGCCCGCTATGCTTACCATTATTTTGACTCCTCCCTGGGGGCCTCTGCATCATGCGACTCTGCACCGGCGGCCCCTGCCTGTTCCGGTTCTGTGGCATCATCGATGCCAGAGTCTTCCGGCTCTGCCTTGCCCACGGATGCCGCATCCTCAGAGTCTGCCTTGGCCGCGGGCTCTGCTGTTCCGCCGAGCTTTTTCATCCTCCATGAATCAGACGCGTTCAGGCCTGTGACCACGACCTTGGATGCGCGTATCAGGACATCGAACTTGTCGCCCTTGCCCTTTTCCTTTTTTATCCCCTCTATGGCCACGCTGCCGGATTCTGTATCCACATGCGATACCTTGCCGTCGATATCCTTGTACTCGCCCCTGACAACGCTGACGGTATCGCCTTCCACCACCCTGACGCTCCTCTTGCCGTATTTGGCGCGGAGCTCCTTGGAGAGCGGGGAGCCCACCTGCATGCTGCGCGTGCGCGTAGATGCCTGGTATATCTGCCGGTTTCTCATCTTTGTCGCCTTCATATCATACCACCATCGACGCCAGGTTCGCCAGCCTGGGCCATTTCTCGGACGCCTCGGCGGCCACCGGCCCCTTGATGTCCGTTCCCTTCATCTCCCCCTCGGGCGTGGTAAGCACTGCTGCATTGTCCTCAAACGCCACCCTCACGCCGTTTAGCCTGCGCACGGGGTACTTTTGCCTTATGATTACCGCCCCGTGTACCTGCTTTCGCAGCTCGGCGGGGCCTTTTTTGACCACTACATTGACATAGTCGCCGACTGCCGCAGCCGGCAGCCGCGACACCCTGGTCTTTGCCTTTTGCACCATTATTATCTCGAGCACCTTGGCTCCGCTGTTGTCGGCGCATGTCACGCGCGCGCCAACCGGCAGCGCCCTTGTCACATACGGGCGGAACTCTTCTACGCCCTTTGCCTTGCCGCGGCTTCTGCCCTGTGACATCAGCCTTTGACCTCCACTACCACAAACGAGACCGACTTTGCCACCGGCCTGCACTCGGCGGCCAGCACCCTGTCGCCCTCGCGGACGTCTATGTTCGACGGGACATGCGCGTGTATCCTGCTCCTGCCGCGCGCGTACCTCTTGAACTTTGTAAAGTAGACGGGCGATTCCTTTTCTATAACCACCGTGCTGCGGGCCTTTGCGCTGACTATGGTACCCTCGAAGAGCTTGCCCCTTATGGGTAGCGTCCCGTTGAACGGGTTGTTCTTGTCGCCGTCTGCGGCCTCCCTTGACGGCGCGGGGACCGGCAGCCCTATCTCCCTTGTCATCTCTTCAGCCTCTCATGGGGCCTGCCGGCAAGCGACTCCCCCTGCACCGTACAGGATGTTCTGCCGGAGGCAAAGCGCCACAGGCGGCCGGCCTTTGGGAGCATAATCCTGCCTGCGGCAGTATCGAGCAGTATCATGTTTTTCGTCTCGTCAATGACCATGCCTTCGCGTATATATCCGGATGCGCTTGCGGCCAGCCCCACCAGCTCGTGCAGACGAATGTTCTCCTGTGTGATCATCGCTCCATCTCCGCGAGGCGCGTCATCATCCTTGCTATGTCGCGCCGGAGGGGCCTTATCTTGCCGCTGTTCTTTCGGAGCGTCCCCTTTGACGAGTCCACCCTGAGCTTTGCAAGATCCGACCGGGCCTGCTGGATCCTGTCCCTCAGGTCGCCCTCGTTGAAGCTCCGTACGGTCTTCATGCGGGTGCGCGTCATTTGAGCTTCTCCTCGTCTTCTTCCATTGTGTTGATGCTCTTCATGGCCTCTTCTTCTATCTCTACCTGCTCTGATTCGCTGCCCGCCTTGGGGGCCGCAGCTCCATCCTTGGCCTCTGTTCCTGCAGACGGGTCCGTCTCGTCCTTTACATCATGATGCTCGGGCTTTGGCGCCGGGACCACGTCCTTTTCAGCCTTCATCTCAAAGTCCTTCCTGAACTTGTCCCTCCTGGCTATCCTTATCCTTATCCCTATGAGCCCCATGGGCGTCTTTACGTGGACCACGTCATCGAGGACTATCACATCTGCATAGTGGCCGGCCCTCGGCAGTATCCCCGACGTGTGCTTTTCAAACGCGGACCTGTCGCCCCTCAGCTTGCCCGATATGGTAATCTGCACGCCCATGGCGTCCTTTTTCTCCATTATCTGCTGTATGGTCCACATGGTGGCGCGCCGAAACGCCGTCCCCCGCTCTATGTGGGAGGCCATCCTGTTGCACATCACCCCCGGGTACAACTCGGGAGTCTCTATCTCTTTTACATCAACCTGGGGGCTCTTTAGGTCAAAGTCTTTCTCGAGCCTTTCCGTGAGCTCCCTTATCCCCACGCCTTTTCTGCCTATTACTATTCCAGGCCGCGTCACATGCAGGGTTATCTTTGTCCCGCGCGGGTTCTTTTCTACTTCTACCCCTGAAAAGCCGGAATCCTTTATGTTCTCGCGCAAAAACTCCCGCAGCTTCATCATGTTGTAGTTTTCGCGTATCACGCTCTTTACTGCCGTCATCGTTATGCCTCCCGCGCCACCAGCTCGACATGGGTCAGCACGTTGTTCTTTGGGGTGGACCTGCCCATTGCCCGGGGGATAAAGCGCTTTATCAGTATCCCCTTGTGCGCGACAGCGCCCACTATGGTCAGCCGGTCAAGGTCCATGCCCTTGTATTCGGCGTTTGATTCCAGATTGTCCAAAAGCTTGATGAACTCGGCGGCGGATTTTTCGGGATACCTGCCCGCCATCACGCCCGGGTCGGACCGGTGGCCCACCTGCCTCTTGAACCTGCGGAACGGGACCGCCCTCTTTTTCTCTATTACCGCCTGCAAAAAGTCCCTTGCCTTCTCGACGGTCATGCCCCGTATGTGCAGGGATATCTCCCTTGCGTGCTTGTGCGATATCTGCTTTTCACGGAGGGACGCGCGGACATGCCTTGTCGGGTCGTACCCTTCAAACGAATATCCAAAGTCGCCCATGACAATCACTTCAGAGGCACGTACAGGCTGGACCTCGACGCTCCCACGCCGGGGGCCCCGTGCGAGACCCGCTTGTTGGTTATTACATATTCGCCCAGATAGTGGCCTATCATTTCGGTGGTTATCTCGACTGGGCGGAACTCTTTTCCAGAGAATACATTGACGGTCACGCCGGTCATCGACGGCAGCACTATGAGGTCCCTCAGGTGGGTCTTGATCGGGTTGCCCTCCTTGCCCGCCCTGGCGTCCTTTATCTCCCGGATCAGCTTGCGCTTGCCGTCGGTTATCCCGCGGGTAAGGGAGCGCCGCTGCCTCGAATTGAACAGCCTGAACAGGGAGTCCAGCGGCATGGATTCTAGCTCCTCTGCCGGCTTGCCCCTGTACTCGAATTTTTTCACCATTGTATATGCCCCTGTGGGTTCACTGCCGTCCGTGCCATATTAGAGCATTCCTATCTTGGTGGCAAGATCCCTTGCCTTTTCCACGTTTCCAAACTGGACAAACGCCTTCTTGCCGTATATGGTCCTCGCCGTGTTGACGCCGGTGGCCTTTTCGCCGTACATTATCGATATGGCCTCGGCTATCTCGGGCTTGCTTGCCGTGTTCCTTACTATAAAGCAGACCTTGCTCTCCCTTTCGACCATCGCGAACGTCTTTTCTGTCACATGCGGCCGTATTATCACGCGGGAGGCCTCGTCTATGTCCAATCCGTCTTTCCCGCCAGCCCCAGATGGGGCGAGCTTATCCCTGCCAGGCTCTCTATTGCGGCCTTTGAATATACGGTCAGCCTTGCAGGCTCCGCGCCGGGCGCAAGATCCAGCACGCTAAGATCCCGCGCGGGCCTCGCCGTGACCCCGGGGAATCCGCCCACCGCCCTGATTACGGGGCCGTCTGCCCCGACTACAAAGAGGATGCTCTTTCCTATCTTTTTGGGCCTCCCCCTGAGGGCCGACTTGCCGGTCCGCGGCTTTCTCCCCTCCAGCCTGTTTACGTCGGCAAAGAGGCCGAGTGCGGAAAGTATCTTGCGCACTTCTGATGCCTTTGAGACTGATTCTATGTCATCGGATATGACAATGGGGAGCTCTATCCCGTCTATGATGTGGCCCCTGCCGGCTACCGTGCTCTTTGATGCTGTGGCCGCTATCGCCGAGCAGAGCGCCAGCTTTTTTTCCTTTTTGTTTATCTTTTTGTGTATTACCTTTTGGACCTTGGGCGGGTGCGCCTGCCTGCCCCCGCGTATCGATGCGACCTCGCCAGCTTCTCCCCTGCGCCTGCCTCCTCCCCCTTTCATCCGGGCTATCCTGGCCTGGCCGTGCCCCGTAGGGGGGTTGAGCGAATCTGCAGAGACGTCCATGCCGGCGGTCGGATGCGTGCCCTTTGGCTGGAAGTGGTGCGTGTCAAGTATTGTATATGCTTTTTTTATCAAGTCGCGCCTGTACGGTGTCCCGAATACCGGCGGCAGGGTTATCTCCTTGCCCTTGCTGCCGTCGAGCCCGAGGACTGCCGCTTTCATACGACCATCTCCAGTATGTTGGGCTTTGATGTGCGCTTTGGCGCGTTGCGGATCTGCGCCCTGAGCTTGACCAGCCTGCGGTATGTCCCGGGGACAGACCCCTTCAATACAATATAGTCGCCCTTGACCATTCCAAAGTGCTTGTATCCCCCGCTTGGGTTTATCGCATCGTCCTCGCCGGCGCTGCCCACCGCCATTATCCGCTTGTTGTACTCTATGCGCTGATGAAAGCCCATCTGGCCCGCCCTGGGGACCGTATACATTACGTTCTGCGGGGATATGGGGCCGAGCGAGCCGAGCTCCCTGACGGTCTTTCTCGACTTGTGCTGCTTTCTTTTTGCGCCCATTCTCTGTATGACGCCCTGCCATCCCTTGCCCTTTGTTATTGCTGCCACGTCAACGCCGGCGCCGGGCTCTAGCACGTCTGATGCCTTGACGGTCTTGCCGAGCAGGTCCTTCAGGTAGGCAAACCTCTCTTTCATACTTCCGCCGCGCACGGGCGCCTCGAATATGTACGGCCTCTTCTGCTCGAGGCCCGCTGACCTTGGGGATACGCCAAGTATGCCGTAGATCTCGGCTGTTCCCCCCAGCATGGTCTCGGCCCTCTCCGCATTGAGCCTTCCATTTCTAAGTACAATGTACTTTGCCACCTCCCTTGGGAGGTCTTCGGCAAATACGTCAAACTTTACGTGCCGGCCATAGTGCCCCTTTGAGTAGCCCCTCATTCCCAGCACGTGGAGGGGCGGCGTGACCAAGACGGTCCCGAGGCTTACTAGCTGCTTTCCCGCGTTGGGTGTGTGCTCCCTGTCGTCTATGCTGACTATCTGGATGCAGCCTGCCTTGAATCCCGCGTGCGCCAAGAGTCGCGGCTCGCCTTGTCTTTCTGGCCATCCCCTGATCCGCGCCTCCATGCTCCTGGCGCGCCCCCTTGGGGAGTATGCAAGGCTGCCCCTGCGCGGCTGGCTGAACTTTCTGTGCCCCATGTTTCAACGGGGCTGCCGGGGCTGCGGTTTTATATGTTTAAAAACGCGGGGCGGAGCCGCCGGGGCGCCGTGCCCAGATGTGTGCCTGTTCAGAATGCCGGGCACCATTCCACCTGGGTTGTGGCCTGTTGCCAGAACATATGCGGATCGGAAGATTCCGGCCCTTGCAGGGTGCTATCTGGGGGGCGCTTGTTCCGGCCATTCGTGGTGGATATATGCCCGGTTCGTCTTGGCGGCCGCGGGGGCACGGCCGGCGGATGTCATGCCGGCCTGGCCCTTGGATGATCTGCGGCAAGGGCGTGCCGCCCGCCTTCGGAATCTGGGTGGACTCTACGGGCATGGGCTGCCGCACCGGGCGGCCGGCTGCATGCGGGTGGTGTGACACCGGCCTTTTGGCCGGTCTTTCGGCGCCTTCCAATGTACACTGTATCTTGCACACCTGAAGATTTTCCCCGAGCTTGGGCAAATCTGTCCTGCCGGCCGGATAGATGCGCACAAATATGCCACAATGGGGCGTTTCATGCATGACATACAATACGCATCTGGACACATCATGCTTCATAGAGGTTATATACGATTACGATGGTGCACGGTGGGTCAACAAGGAAATGTACGACGAGGATACTCGCGGACATAGAATGGTCGTACCCCAACTGGTGTTGGGCGAGTTTATACATGTTATAATAGAAAAGTCAGAGTACCCGGATAAGCCAAGCAGGACAAGAGAGAAGCCGGAGATAAAAGAGAAGCAGAAGAAGCCAAGAAATGAGCCGGCCCGGATAACAGAGGAGCTGAACAGGTTGGAAGAGATGCTCTATAAGATGCGAAAATTTCACGTAGATCTGAAATACATGCCGGTCCTGGATAGTAATGCCGCAGTAATGCAGGTAGAACTGATGAGTCATGACCGTTATCTCACGCCGACTGACGCGGGCATTGTAGCCATAGCCTTGAACGATGTAGATTCCTTGAATTTTATAACGTTGGACGATGACCTATACAAGAATACTGCTATTGCAAAGTATGATGAACGATTGGTGGATGAGGGCAGGCGAACGCACCGTCTGAATTTCCGTCATCCGTAATAACGGCCGGAGCTGCGCTAGTGCATGCCGGGTGCTGTCTTATGCCTGGGGTACCGGAACTTTTACCAGGCCTGCGGCCTCTAAATCACCCACCACCCCTACAATGTACTCTTTTGTGTAGGGGGTGTATTCCCCTTTGACCATTTTGCTAGCGAGGCATTCCACACTGTCGATGAGATTCTCATTCCACCGCTCATCTATTGCCAGTTTCAGGGCCTCAGTTGCCACGTACAACCAGTCGTCGTCCTTGCCTTCCACGAGGGCCAGAAACTCCTCCTCCCTGAAGGATTCGGGAAGGTGCGCCTCCACGGGGTCGTAGAGCTCCCTGCGATTTTCGGCGATCTCGCGGTAATCCCCCATGAGCATGCGCCAGCCCTCACTCCTGTTAAAGTCTGCCCCGTGGTATTCCTTTATGAGCTTGCGCCAGCTCCTGCCTCTGTTTTTCAACTTGTACTTCCGGCCCAGTCCGAACTCTTCTGCAAGCCCGACATAGCGCCGCAGCCTTGTCTGGTTGTCAAAATCCTCGTCAGAGCAGATTTTCGTTGTATAGTCTATTGCGCCAAAGTCTAGCATGCCTTTGCCCTCGAGGTATTTTATAAAGCCCGCCAGCTTGTGCTCCATCACGAGACAACTCACGCACACGCCTTAATACCTACCGTTCTGACGCGCGCCGCAGAGTTGTTGAACGGCCCTGCATAACTGGGCGACCGCCTACAGGATGAGCCGGCAAACGAAGTGACTGTGGATGCATTATTCACAATGACGGTTGGATCCGCGCCCTGTCGTGCCGGGTGCTGTCTTATGCCTGGGGCACTGTAACTTTTACCAGGCCTGCGGCCTCTAAATCCCCCACCACCCCTGCAATGTACTCTTTCGTGTAGGGGATGCAGTCCCCTTTGACCGTTTTGCTAGCGAGGCATTCCACACTGTCGATGAGATTCTCATTCCACCGCTCATCTATTGCCAGTTTCAGGGCCTCAGTTGCCACGTACAACCAGTCGTCGTCCTTGCCTTCCACTAGGGCCAGAAACTCCTCCTCCCTGAAGGATTCAGGGAGATGCGCCTCCACGGGGTCGTAGAGCTCCCTGCGATTCTTGGCGATCTCGTGGTAATCCCCTATGAGGATGCGCTGGCCATCACTTCTGTTAAAGTCTGCCCCGTGGTATTCCTTTATGAGCTTGCGCCAGCTCTTGCCTTTGCGGTTTATCTTGTACTTCCGACCCAGCCCGAACTCTTCTGCAAGCCCGACATAGCGCTGCAGCCTCATCCGGTTGTCGAAGTCCGCGTCAGAACAGGTTTTCATTGTATGGTCTATTACACCAAAGTCTAGCATGCCCCTGTTCTCTAGGTATTTTATAAAGCCCGCCAGCTTGTGCTTCATCGTGCAGCAACCCCCGTACACACCTTAATACCTATTGTTCCGCGCACGGATTCTTTGCCCACGGCACCCCGGATGCGCGGACAGCCTACATCATTTTGCCACGGCCCTTGCACACTCTTCCAGGTCCTTGAACGAATCTATGGAATGCCACAGGGCCCCGTCAAACCTTACATTGTTCAGCCTGCCCTGCTTGGCATACCTTGGCAGGACAGTCCTCTCCATGTCGCCGCGCTCCGGCATGTCATCAAGTGCACCCCGGGACAGGCGGTACACCCCCGCGTTCATAAAGACGCCGGAAAGCTCCCCCTTTTCCCTAAACTCGTCCACCTTGGATCCGTCGAGACTCATCACACCAAACCGCGTCCTGAGCGGTATTGCCGCTACGGTCTCCGCCTTGTCCAGCCTGGCCAGGTCCATGTCGGTTATCACGTCGCCGTTTAGCACGTAGAATGACTCGCCGGATAACATCTTGGCTGCATTTCTCAATGCGCCGCCCGTGCCCAGGGGCTCATCCTCTATGGATACTTGTACATCCGCGCCGAGCCCATCTGCCGCCTCGAGAAAGCCCGTTATCTGCTCCGACATGTACCCGGCGCAGACCACCACCTTTGTTATATCATGTCTCACCAGATGGCCTATCTGCCACTCCAGTATCGGCCTGTTATTTACGGGAACAAGCGGCTTTGGCACATAATCGGTGATCGGGCGCAGGCGCGTGCCCCTGCCGCCGGCAAGTATCACCGCCTCCATGCGTACATTCTGCCCGGCCTTTTCTTTAAAACTAGCTCCCGCCCCCAAAGACTGCCACCCCGAAATAGTACCCGGCCAGGATCACCCCGGTGCTCCAGATGCACGAGCCAAGAAAGGTATACAGCAAAAACTTGGGCGCCCGCATCCTCAGCAGGCCCGCAGGAATCGAGATCATCTCGCGGACCACCGGCGCCATCCTGCCAAAGAATACCGCCTTGTCGCCGTGCCTCTCAAACCAGCCCTCTACCCGGGCCAGCCTTGCGTCGTCTATCCGTGCATACTTGAGATACCGGAGCATCACGGCGCGGCCCAGCTTCCAGGCTGCCAGGTATATCGCCGTAGAGCCGACTGTAGCCCCCGCGCCGCCGGCTATCCCCAGCAGGACAACTGCTCCTAGGCCAAGGCCGCTCTGCGATGCAACGTATCCAGCAACTGGGAATATTGCCAGGGTTGGAAGCGGCGGAAAGACGGTCTCTATCACGGCTGCAAAAAATACGCCCGCGTAGAGGTGCTCCGATATCAGCCCGGTCACCCATTCTATTATAGATTCTATGCTCAATCTTCGCCCTCTGTAAGGTAATAGTGGAGCTCGGTATAGCATTCTGTGCAGTATTCCTGCTCGTCTGTGTGCTCGCACGACCATGTGCGGCCCTCGTCGCCGCATTTGGAGCAGGCTGTCATGGGGGATATGCCGCCTATGATTTCTTTAACTTTATCGCCCCAAGAACGGCGATAAACGCGCCAACTATCAGCAGGGGCCCGCCCTCCATGGCCGGGTTTCTGCCCTCGGCCCCGTCGGGGCTGGGCATGGCCATTATCGCGGCCCCGCCGGCTATCACGAGGGCTGCAGCTATCACTATCATTGCACCAAGGCCCTTTGACGGCTCCTTTCTGGAGACAAAGAATGCGGCCACCGGAAGGACGATCGACGGGAGCCCGAGAATCATTCCGCGCGCCCTGTGGTCCAGCGGGATAAAGCCCTCCCCTGCCATGATGGCAGCAACGTCCGCCCCGTATAACAGGAGCAGGCCTATTGCTATCCCGGTCATTACCAGCGATATCTTTAGTGCCATCTGCGCGCGGGCCGGACAGTGGCTAATAAATCATGGGCCGCGGGCCCGTCACTGCCCCTGCCCAATCAACGACATGAAAAAGTCGATCAAGGCCCCGAAGACTCCGCGGTCCTCTGCGGATTCTTGGATCGCGGACTTTGTCTCCACCTCTGGTTCCTGCTGCTCCGGTTCTGCCTCTACCGGTTCCGGCTCCGGTTCTGCCGGTTCCGGTTCCGCCTCTACCGGTTCCGGCTCGGGTTCTGCCGGTTCCGGATCCATTACGGGCTCAGGATCCATGACCGGATCGGGCACATGGACCACGGGCACAGGCTCCGGCTCCACTCTATCTAGCAGGTCCACCGCATACGCGTTGTTTGCGTGCGAGGCCATCACTATCCCGTGGTTGTCGCGCAGCATTATGCTAATCGTGCCAGAGAACTCGCCCTCAAACTGCACCGTTAGGCTCTCAAGCGGGTCTGTGCCCGACGCATAGTATGCGCCGGCCGGCGCTATGACGGATGACGCGTCGCACGTATACAGCCGCTCTACGGTCTCCGGCTCCACGGGGCAGGACCTCTCAAGGAAGGATCCTATCCTGTTGTAGGCGATGGTCGATGCGGTGCCGTCGTATCCGGTCAGCACCACCTCCATGTCAAATATGCTCAGGCTTCCCGCCGGTATCCTGTAGGGCAATATGGTCAGCGCCGAGCCTGGTCCCGCCACTATCCGTGCACCGTCCATCTCGACACCCTCCCCGTCAGCGGCAAATCCAAAGCCTATCCCGTATCCTACGCTCGAGCCCTCGGGCGGTGCACTCCCTATGGCGCCGCCGCCGCTGCTGCCTCCGCCCCCTCCGCCGCCGCCGCGCGCAGGTGGCTGCACGGGTGCGACGGGCCCGGGCACAAATGGCGTCTCTAGGACGGCGCCGGCGCCAGACTCGACTGCAGGACTGTCGGTTCCGCCGGCCTCATAGTCCACCGGTATCCTTGCACCGGACGCAGTCTCGTCATCAACAAACGGCCCGTCTTCTGCAAACAGGCGGTAGTGCAGCACGACTCTGTCCGCTGTTGCAGGCCCGTCCCTCCGGTCGATTTCCGTGCTGTTGGGATCCACGATGTCTGCATCTCCCGCATCGCCGACTGCAGGCCCGTCTCCAACAAATAGCCGCGGGTGCAGCGCGACGCCAGCCCCTAGCGTGGGCCTGTCCCTTCCGTCGATCTCCTTTACACCGGGAACCACGGGGTCCGCCATCCCCGCATCGCCGACTGCAGGCCCGTCAGTCCCGTTGATCTTTATAATTCCAGAGACCACGGGCTCTGCCGCCGTGTCAACTACGGCAGGCCCGTCAGTCCCGTTGATCTTTATAATTCCAGAGACCACGGGCTCTGCAGCCCTGTCAACTGCGGCAGGCGCGTCTTTTGGAAAGAGGTTCTGGCCCAGCCCAAAGCCATCTGTTACACTGGGCATATCGGACATATTGATCGTGCTCATCTTGCCTGCCTTTTCGGCAGCTGCCATGCTGCCGTTGAATGTCAGCCTGTCGGCCGCGGAGAGCGACGAGCGCAGCGCCACACGGTCGGCTATAACCGGCGCATCGGCATCACCGGCGCCGTGCTCAAGCATGATTGCAAGCGGGTGCGAGTTGAGCGAGAACTGCTGCACGGCAAATGGCCCCTGGGCGAACATCTGCAGGCCGTCATCCGAGAGCACGATGCCGTTTGGGCCCAGGTTCCCGTCGGGGATGCCGTCAGTCTCGACAGTTATTCCCGCGTACCTTGCAGAGGCTGGGTCGGACGGGACGGCCAGGTCGTACTGGTATATGTCGCCGCTCAGCGTAAACATGGATGTGCCGCCGGCAACATCGAAACCCGACGCCAGGCGATCGTCCTCGGTCAGGTTGTATGATCCCGCAAACAGCGCAGTGGACAGGTCGTGCGGCTCTGACAAGTTATAGCGCAGGACCCTTGAGGGGCTGTCCGGGCCGAATAGCGAGCCTGAAAACTGTTCCATAACCAGCATGATCCTGCCGTCGGCAGAGAGATCGACGCCGATCGGCTCAATCCCCAGCTCTGCAGTCTCCCCGGACGCCACGGCCGTCCCCGGGTCAAAGCCGGTCAGGTTGTACCGGAGGATCTTTTCTCCTGCCACATCGGCCACGAATAGAAACTCGCCGCCTGATGCAAGATCAATCCCGCCCATTCTTTCCGGGTCGGGTGTCAGGCCGGAGATCCGGCCCGGCGAGGCTGTGCTCACGTTGTACGGCTCGCCGAGTACATACTGGTGGATTGTGTTGTTTGCGGTGTTGTTGAAATATCTGGCCGAGTCGTTTGTTGTGGGTATCAGCATGAACGCGCCGTCTGCCGAGAATGCCAATCCTATGTTTGAGCTGTTCTCGCCGGGCCTGCTTGTATTGAACGTTGCAGCATGAACTGCAGTCGATGCCTCCAGCGGCGCGGGAAACTCCCTGCCCCATACGTCGGCAAGCGCCCCGCTGTCAAATACCACCCTCGGATCGGCATATCTGCAGCGGCTGTTGCATTATCCCGCCCTATATCCATGACGAGAATCCGTGGCCCTCCCCCGGCCGCAGGCGCCGGCACAAGGCCGCCTGACGACGCAGTGCCGTCCCTTACCCGTATGCTGCCTGATGCCGGCGCCGCCATATCCGTGTCAAATGTAAGCGTAAGCTGCCCGTCTGCATCCAGCAGCGCGGATACAAGCTCCGGCCCCCCCGGTATGAATCGGAGTGGCTGCGTGCCCAGCGCGTACTCATGCACGGCGTCTGCGTCGAACCCCGGCACAAACATGCGCGTGCCGTCATCTGAGAATATCACATCCATTGGAGTGCCCTCGCCGGCGGTTCTTGCAAGGCCGCCGTACCCGAACGTCTCTATCTCGTACGGGCCGTCCAGGCTGTACCAGTATACGGCGTCGTTGTCGTTTCCAGAGATGAACATGCGCATCCCGTCTGCAGAAAACGCCACGCCCGTCGGGTTGCCGTCCTGGCTCCCTATTCCCACCTGGCCCGAGTCCGCGCCGTTTAGATGGTACGGGGCGTTGAGCGCATACCTGTATACGGCGTCGTTTTCCTGCCCCACCACAAAGAGTGACAAGCCGTCGGCCGAAAACGCCAGGCCGTGCGGCGCATTGTCCCTCGGAGATATGTCCATCTCATCCGAGGGCCCTGTAGCGCCGAGCTCGTACGGCGCTGCAAGGTTGTACGCCCGCACCATGTCGTCTGCCGGCCCGACTATAAACAAGAGCGTCCCGTTTGCAGAAAATGCAAGGCCGCGGGGGCTGATCTCGTCTACCTGCATTGTTCCCGCGGGGGTGGCGCCTGCCGAGGTTGCATTGTACGGCGATTCAAGCGAGTACATGCTGACCCTGCCCTCGCCGCCTACCGACCCTGCCACAAATAAGGCCATTCCGTCGCCGGAGAATGCCGCACCAGCGGGGTTTGGCGCCTCCGGCAGGTCTGCCGCGGCATAGTATGCGGCCCCGCCTATCCCAAACGGGTCCGGCAGCACGCTGCCGGCCGCATCCCTCAGAGCCCCTTCATCAAAGTGCACCCTGGGGTCTGCATATCCTGCCGCTTCAGCAGCAGCTGGGCCCACTTCAAACCTGACAAGCTCCGGGGTCGTGCTAGGTAGCGGGCCCGAAACAGGTATTCCTCCCGACGGCGCCCCGCCGTCCCTGATGCTTATCTTTTCTGGCTGTACGCTGGATATGTCCGGGGGCAGGCCCAGCAGTATCTCGAGCTCTCCCGCCCTTGCATCAAGCAGGGCCGAGGTGACGGATGCCGCGCTGTCCACCGCCCTGTATTCAACGGGATGTGAGTTGAGCGCATACTGGTAGATCCTATCGGTACCAGTCCCGGTTATGAACATGCGTGCGCCATCGGGGGAGAATACCAGGCCGCGGGGGGACGCATCGGGCAGCCCCGTCACCGATCCCTCATATTCTGCACCCCTTATCTCGTATCCGGACCCTAGAGAATACTCCCTCATGGCATCCGGCCCCGTGCCGTCAGTCTGGTCCAGGTCGTCCCCTATTATGAACAGCCTTGTGCCGTCCGTCGAGAATGCCAGGTCGTGCGGGAAGGGGCTGCCGTCCCCCAGATAGAACGTGCCGGTCGGGTTGGCCACCGTAACATTGTATGCATCCGGAAGGTCGTACGCGTGCACTATCCTTGTTATGAAGCTCGTGGTAAACGCCATCGTGCCGTCAGATGAGAGCGTCAGGCCCCGGGGGGATCCGATTACTCCCGCCAGCTCGCCCGAGGCCACGGCCTCGATGCCCCCGGTTACATCAAACGGGGCGCCCAGCTCGTACGTGATGGCAAAGCCGGAGACGGCCACCGTGAGTATGTTGGTCCCGTCGGGTGATATCGCTATGCCCCTCGGCGTCCCGCCTACCGTAAACGCACTCCCGCTGTGGTTGGCCGTGGCCAGGTCAAACGGGGTCCCCAGCGCATACTGCACGATGTTGCTCTCATCAAGCAAGAAGAGATTTCTGCCGTCGGGCGAAAAGACTGCTCCCGTGGGATCCGCGCTCTCCCCGCCCACGTAGAGGCTGCCCGTATCAGCCGCAGGCTCCACCTCGAAGGGCCTGGGCAGGCCGTACAAATGGATCATGCCCCCGCCGGATACGAGCAGACTCAGCCCGTCCCCGGAGAGCCAGAACGATCCCGCGTCGGGGATCTCGCGTATGATGAGCCTGCCGGCAGATACGTGCGATCCTGCGTCAAAGGGCGCAAGCAGGTCGTAGGCCTCCAGCTGCTGCCTGTCTGAATCAAGCAAGAACAGGATCAGCCCGTTGGGCGAGAACCGGACAGAATCGGGATCCATGGACGGCCCTGTGAGCCCCAGGTATGCTGCATCTTCTATGTCAAAGGACTCCATGGAATACTCGTGGAGCCTATTGGACTGGCCGTCGGCTATCAGCATGCGCCGCCCGTCTGGCGAGACGGCAATCCCCGCGGGGGCCGCTTCCACGGATACATTGAGTGACCCCGCGGGTGCTGCGCCCGACAGCTCAAACCCTGCGCCCAGCTCATACGCATGCACAAAGCCCCCTCCTCCCGCCAGAAACAGCCGGAGGCCGTCAGATGTGATGAATATGTCGCGCACATCGGAATCGGGGGGCGACAGGCTGCCCGCGGGAACAGCCGTCTCCACGGCAAACGGCTCGGAGAGCCCAAAGGATATCACCTCGCCCCCGGAGGCGGCAATCATCCGGAGGCCGTCGCCCGAGAATGCCGCGGCGTCGGTCCCTACTGTGCCCGTCCCGTTGACAAATGAGCTGCCCTGCTGGGCGGGCAGCGGAAGCGTAAAGACCGTCCCAAGCGGCCCCCCGTCGCCGCCCCTTACCGCCTGCGGGTCTATGAACAATCTGGGGTTCTCGTATCCTGCCGCCTCTACCCTGTCTGCATTATTCAGATCAAACACCAGCGTGTCTGTATTGTCTGATCCGTCCACGGAGCCGTCGCCGTTGGTATCTGCGTTGTAATCCGCCTCCGATAGCGGCAGGCCGGAGGCCGACAGGCCGCCGTCCCGGATGATCATCCCCGCAGGGTCTACCCCGGAGGCGTTTACCTCCCGGGTAAAGGCGACTGTCAGCTCGCCCGTGGCGCCGTCTATTACCGCGGATGCAAACCTTGGAATGGCCCCGCGGGTGTATCCCGTCCCGGACCTGTCGGAGACCCCGGGCGCATCTGCCGCATCTGCCGTGTATATCGTGCTGCATGCGCCCCCTGTTGCCGCCGAGTCCGCCCCGCACTGTCCCAGGTGGTATGATGCCAGGTCATACCGGAGTATTGCCCCCTGGTCCCGCCCGGCGGCAAACATGGACATCCCGTCGCCCGAGAATGCTATTCCCGCGGGGGATGACTCCGGCACGGCCGATGCGTTTTGCGCGGCAGCCCCAAACGTGCCGGCTCTATTTGCCGATACTATGTCAAACGCGGGGCCGACCGAGTACGCGCGCAGCTCGCCCGAGCCCCCGTCAGAGACGGTCATCCGCAGCCCGTCATCCGAGAATGCTATTCCCGACAGGCCGGAGCTGCCTCCTGTATTTAGCAGCCTGCTCCCGTCCCGGACCGGGCTTGTTATGTCGTATGCTGGGTCGAGCACAAACCTGTCCGCCCTGCCCCCGCCTGCATCCGCCAGGAACAACACCCTCCCGTCTTGTACAAATGCCATGCCCGCGGGAAGCCCCACGGCCCCCGACACGGCTGCCGGCACGGCACCGGCCGCCTGGTACGGGCCGGCTGCATCGTACTGGTATATCAGCTCGTCATTGCCGTCGCCGACAAAGATTCGGGTGCCAGACCCGTCGGCCGCAACAGACAGAGGATCCGTGACGTTTGCCGAGACGTCAAGCTCGCCAGTCGGGCTGGCAGATGCGATGTCGTACGGGGATGTCAGGTTGTATGTGTGGACGAGCCCCGCGTCCCCTAGAACCAGCAGGACCAGCCCGCCTTCCAGAAATGCAAGGCCGACGGGGGCGGAGCCGTTCACGGGATCAGCCAGGCTTTCCGCATGTGTGGATGCCGATACATCAAACGGCTCGGCAAGCTCATACCTGTGAACATCTCCCGAGCCCCCGGTAACCAGCATGATTGTTCCGGCAGACGAGAACGTCACATCCCGCGGATCAGCGCCCGCCTCAAATGCCGCCGGTCTTTCTGACGCGCTCAATATGTCAAACGGCGTGCCCAGCGAATACTGCAGCACGCCCTGGGCAGTCGAGACAAAGAAGGCCCGCCCGTCATCCGAGAGGGCAACCCCCGTATGGGGCACGCCCGCGCTGAATATCCCCACGGGTATTGCCGACGATATGTCGTACCGCTCCCCCAGGGAAAAGCCGCGGACGACCGCCGCTCCTGCCGTGTACATGTGCATCCCGTCGGAAGACAGTGCAACCCCTGCAGGGGACGCATCAACCCCTGCATATGTATCGACCAGGCCCTCAGACGTGCCGCCGGGGCTCTCCGGCAGCTCGTACCTGTATACGGTCCCGTTGAACTCGTCTATTACTATCAGCCACGAATCATCCGACGAAATAAACACGCCTTCTGCAGAAGTGGGCGCGCGCACCGCCCCGGAGCCAAGGTCAAGCGCCCCGCCGGACGATGCGGAACCGAGGTCGTACGGGATGGACAGCCCGTATGCATGGACCGAGCCGGATCCGTCGACTGCCGCCACAAAGAACCCGTCAGACGTAAAGGAGACCGCCTCTATCGACGGGGGCAGCGGGCCCCTGTCTGAGATGCTGTTGAATGGCAGCGGGAGTCCGAACTCTTGGGGGAACCTGCCGCCGTCGGAGCTGTGCAGCGCGCCCGACCCAAAGCGCAGCCGGGGCATGCCGTAATCCATGGCGGGGCTGTCCGATGGTATCTCAAATACTACCTCGCCGGATATGCCGCCCCGCACTGAAACGCCCGCCAGGCCGGTAGTATTCCCGGAACCCTCTATCCTGACTGCAGCGGGGTTTACAGATGAAATGTCTATCCCGCGGTCAAAGAGCACCGAGAGGCTTCCCGCCTGGTCCAGCATTGCCGAGAGGATGCGCGGGGCGGCAGTCGCAGGCGAAAATGAAGACCCGCCGTCTGCGTGCACCGGCGCATCTGGCGCGTATACCGATGTGTCACGGCGCAGCCCGTCTGATATCATCGGCGCGTCCCGGGGATTCAGCGTGTTCTCACTCATGGCATCTACCCTATCCGCGACGGCGGGCGAATCTGCCGCATCTACGCCAAACGAGGTCAGCGCGGTCTCGCGTGCAGCAAACGCATCACGGCCGGAGACGCTCTTGTGTGACGTGATGGAATACGTTGCCATCGAATGCTGGTACACGGAACCGTCTGCGTCCAGCACGTACAGCATGGTCCCGTCTGCAGAGAATTCCACGTCAGCCGCAGATGATCCCGCCCTTGTCCTGCCGAGGGAATCGACTGGGCCCCTGCTGTCCAGGTCGAGCTGCCCGCCCAGCGGATACCTGTGGACGAGGCCCGCCGGCGAGGAGATGACAAGCCCTGTTCCGTCGGCAGACGGCGCCATCCCGCAGGGGATCTCGTCCCCGGCGCCAAAGCTGTACCCTGTCATGCCGCTTGCCCCCTGTTCAATAAGATGGGCCGCATCCAGATCATACCTTGTAACGTTGCCGTCGTCTGCAGCTACTAGCACCTGCTCGCCGTCTGCCGAAAAGGAGAACCCGCATATTGCGCCCCCCGGGCCCAGGCTTTGCTCATGCACGGTAAACGCAGAAGATGGATCGTATGCGCCAGAAAACGTGTACTCAAACGCAGTGCCGGTCTCGTTCCATACGTGCATGCGGGAGCCGTCGGGCGAGAACGAGAGTCCCGCAGGTGATCCCGCAAAGGATGCAGAAGATTCAGGGCCCGCCGTGGCAAGGTTGTGCGGCATGGCAAGCTCGCGCCAGTGCACCTCGCCTGACCTGTATATCGCGGCCACAAACCTGCCGTCGCTGCCGACGGCCAGCCCGCGCGGCTCGCCTGCAGACGAGCCGCCCACCATAACAGACGGGGCCAGGACGGACGGGGTGATATCATACGGGGCGGCCAGTGCAAACGTGTACACCGTATCGTCGCTTATCCCCACCGAGAACATCAGGCGGCCGTCATCCGAGAATATCACATCGTGGGTGCCGGGGCCTGCAGAGGAGATGTCAAGCGAATCCGCGTATGTCGCGCTTGATATGTTGAACGGATCGTTTACGCCGAACCTGTGCAGTATGGATTCCCCGCCGTCGAGCACAAACAGCCGGCGCCCGTCTTCTGCAAATGCCATGCCCGTTAGCGTCGTTGGGTTTGTATCGACGTCCAGGCTTGCCGCAAATGTCGCGCCGCCCGCGTCATATGCCGTACCGAGGGAATACGCGTGGACTGCAGGCGAATCCCGCCCTAGCACATACATCATCGTGCCGTTATCCCCGATGTTGACCTCCGTCGGCCTGAGCCCCTGTGCAGACAGGTCGGCAGACCCCGCGTGCACCGCCGTCCCCGGATCAAACGGCACCGCCAGGTCGAACTGATGTATGGCCATGTCGGCCTGGTCGGAGATATAGTACCTTGCGCCGTCATCCGAGAATGCAAGCCCCGAGAGCCCCCCCGCCGCATCGCTTACCGCATATGATGCGTTCAGCTGTGCCGTATGCGCGGCATACGGCGCATCCAGGTCGTATCTATGCAGCATATTATCTGAATCCCCCAGCATGAACAATCTTGTCCCGTCGGCAGAGAATTCAAGCGCCACGGGCCTGTTGTCCTCGGCGGACACGTCAAGGCCGAGCCCCTGCACGTGCGGATCCGCTGATACATCATATGGCGCGCCCAGCTCGTAGACTGCCACGCCGCCGTCCCCTGCCACAAGGATTTTTGTGCCGTCGGCAGATGCGGCAACACCCCTTGCATTGCCCACTATATCGCCTGCAAAGATTCCCGTGGATACGGTGCCTACAATCTCGGCAGACGTAAGCGAGTAGGGCTCGGCCAGATAATATCTGTGCACTGTATCCCTTTGTAACCCTGTCATCAGCAAGCTCCGTCCGTCCTGCGAGAGTGCAATGCCGCCGGGCCGGTTGTCCTGGGCGCCGACGCCGACTGCGCCCGCAATCTCCGGAGGCGCGCCTATCTCGTACGGTGCAGCCAGCCGGTACCCGAATATGCGGTCTAGCGCGTCTATTGTAATGTACATCCGCATGCCGCCCTCCCCGAAATGCACGTCGGCGGGGCCGCCCAGCCCCGACTGGAAGGTGCTGTCGACTGCCGGGCTCCCCTCCAGCGAGTACGGCGCCTCGAGCGCAAACCGGTGCACCTGGCTGTTCTGGGTGCCCGTAATGAACAACCTTGTGCCGTCGCCAGAAAAGTCCATGCCGCTAAGCCCAGAATCCCTGCCAGATACATCAAGTGACTGGTCCTGCACCCCGGAGGCTACATCAAACGGGCTATCCAGCATGTACCTGTATATCGTGTTGTTTTGCGAATCCGCGACAAAGAGCATCCTGCCGCCGGGCGTGAGAAATGCATCCTGCGGGATCCCTTTATGCGGCATGAACGCCGCCGGCACAGGCGGCGGGAGTGAAAATACGGGCGGGAAGGATCCGCCGTCGTCAGATAGCAGGTAGCCTGCATCAAAGTGCAGCCTGGGATCGGCGTACTGTATGACTATCTCCCTGTCTTTCTCGCCTATTTCATACTGGATCTCCCGGGGGCCCGTGTTCCTGCCGCCTTCCAGCGGGATGCCGCCGGATGCCGCGCCGTCCCCGATGTAGGCCGACCCAGAGGGCATAAGGGAGCTTGTCGCGTCAAACGCCACGTCAAGCACTCCCGTATCCTCGTTAAACACTGCAGAGACCACCCTGCTGGCAATGGGGACGGCTGCCACGGCGCGGTCAGAGACCGCCGGCTTGTCGTCGGCCCGCGTGAAATTCGGCCTCAACGAGGGCATCTCATCGATGCCCGGCCCGTCGCGCGCCTCCACCGGCAATGCTGCCCCCCTGGGTATCTCTATCGAATATGAAACTGCAGGATACCTGTGCGCGGATCCGCCGCCGTCGAGCAGATACATTATGGTTCCGTCGGCCGAAAACTCCACGTCTCTTGCCTCTATCCCCCTTGTGTTGAATCCCTCGGGGCCCGCCTGCCTGCTGCCCGGGTTAAACGGCTCGCCAAGCGCATACCTGTGCACGCTTCCGTCCTGCAAGGATATGACGATCCCTGTGCCGTCAGCAGACGGCGCCATCCCGCAGGGGACCACGCCCGGGCCCAGCTGGTGCCGGAACGGGGCTCCTGCCGTGGATATGTCATACGCCGTCCCCAGCAGGTATCGGTATATGCTGCCGCCGCCGGCCACCATCATCTGCGTGCCGCCCGCCTGGAAGGCAATGCCGCAGATGCTCCCCCCCTGGCCTGCCTCCAGCACCGCAGAGACGCTGCCGCCGGGGGGGTATGAGCCGTCCAGGTCGTACTGTACCACGGTCCCGTTGCTATCGGCAAGAAACATCCTTTCCCCGCCGCCAGAGAGCGCCAGGCCCGCGGGCGACCCGCCTCCTATGGGCGCAAGTGCCGCGGGGCCCGCCGTTGCAAGGTTGTGCGGTTCTGCGAGCCCGCGCCAGTACACTTCCCCCGTGTTATATGCCGCCGCCACGGCGCTGCCGTTTTCGCCGACGGCCAGGCCCCGCGCCCCGTCTGCCGCCCCGCCGTCGACGTCCGCGTTATACACGTAAAGGGACGGCGTTATATCGTACGGCGCGGAGAGCGCAAACGTGTACACTGCATCGTCGTCTATCCCGGGAACGAACATCAGGCGGCCGCCTGCAGAAAACGCCACATCGTGGGTCCTGCCGCCGGCCGATGTAATGTCGAGTGAATCCACATATGCCGCGCCTGAGAGATCAAACGGGGCTGCCATGTCAAACCTGTGCACGGTGGAGTTTCCGCCGTCTATGACGAATATCCTGCGCCCGTCTTCTGAAAAGGCCATACCAGTGGACGCCGTAGAGTAGGCTGACACGTCCAGGCTCGCCGAGGGCGATATATCTTGCACGTCATACGGGGTCCCGAGGGTGTATGCGCGGACTGTTTGCGGGCTGCGATCAAGCGCGAACATCATCCTGCCGCCGTTCTCTATGTTGACCTCGGTCGGCGAGACCCCCTGCCCGGACAGGTCTGCAAACCCCGCATATGTTGACGTCGCGGGATCAAACGGGACTGACATGTCAAACTGGTGAACAGCGCCGCCGCCCTGCACGGACAGATAGTACCTTGAACCGTCATCCGAAAACGCAAGCCCCGAGAGCCGCCCCACGGCGTCCGTTATCGGGTGCGACGAGCCGATCACGGCCGTGTGCACGGCATACGGGGAACCCAGGATATATTCATGCAGCATGTTGCCCCCGTCCCCCAGGACGAACAGGCTTGTCCCGTCAGACGAGAATGCAAGCGCCAGGGCCTGGCCGTCCTCCGTTGATACGTCCAAGTCGAGCCCCGGCACGTACGGATGTGCCGCAATATCATAAGGTGCACCGAGGTCGTACCTGTCCACCCCATCGTCTTCATCTGCAACAAAGATCATGCGGCCGTCTTCTGATACCCCCACGTCCCGCACGCGATCCCGCACCTGCGACGTGTCCAGCGTGCCTGCCGCTACGGCGGATGTAACATCAAAGGGCTCTGTCAGATAGTACCTGTACAGGACGTCATCTAGCGCGGCAATTATCATAAAGCGGCCGTCGGGCGAGACTGTAACGCCCTGCGGGTTGATGGCCGAGGGGCTGATGGTGCCCTCGGGAACATAGATCTCCCCGCCTGTTGGCGTGGCAGTTATGCTGTACGGGGGATCAAGGTCGTACTGCCTTATCTGGTGGGTGGTGCTCCCCGCCATGTACAGGCGAGTGCCGCCGGGAGAAAGATCTATCCCGACGGGGCGCGTGCCCTCTATCGCAATCGACCCGTTCAGGGAGGATGAATTTAGCACGAACGGTGTTGCCAGCGTATACCGGCGGATCTCGTTTGGGATTGCGCCCGATACAAACATGACCCTGCCGTCTTCGGAGAGTGTGACCCCCTGGGGGGCTGTCTGCGGCACCGTTCCGAGGGTCTCGTTAAGAACGGCCGATGTTATGTCGTATGGAGTACCGAGGTTGTACCGCTTTATCGCGTCGGCAGCCGAATCAGCCGTGAACATGATCATTCCGTCCGGCGAAAAGTGCAGCCCGTATGGTTTTTGATCTAATTCCATCCAGCTGTCAGAGGGCACCTGCAAGGGCAGTGCAAAGACGGGCGGGAACGTCTCGCCGCCGTGGGCCGGCAGGTAGCCTGCCCCAAAGTGCAGCCTGGGATCCGCATACCTTGCAATCAGTCCCACATCGGGCGAGTCTATGATAAACCGGTACACCCCGCCGGTCACATTGGCATCGCCTAGCAGGATGCCGCCGGGCCCCGCGCCGTCCACTATATGGGCGGCCGCCCCGGCCGCCGGCTGCAGGGCGGCGCCTGCATCAAAGGTTACGTCGAGCGCCCCTGTGCCCCGGTTTAGAACGGCCGAGACGACCCGGGTGGCCACATCGGACGTGATCACGGCGCCCTCGGAGTGTCCCGGTGAATCGCCTCCGCGCACAAACGGGTAACTGGTTATGTCAAAATCAGACGCCAGCGGCGTGTCCATTGTGTGCAATGACACAGAATAGGTGGCGCTATCGGGGGCCCGGGGCGCGTCTGCCGGGTGCTGCTCAAATGAGAGCACCTCTGTATAGCATATCCCCGATGAGAGCTCCTGCTCTGCAGTGCAGGATGCCGCGTAGAACAGCGACGGGACATACTGTACGACTGTATCATCCCTGTCGCCCACCAGATACATGGACAGGCCGTCAGACGAGAGGTCCACGTCCTGCGGCCTGCTCTCCGTGCCCGCCCCCCTGCTCCATTTGTACGATGCAGTCGCAGGATCATTGGGGGATGCCAGCGAGTACGCATGCACCAAGCCGCTGCCCGTCCCCGTGATCAGCATTGTCGCGCCGTCGGGCGAGAGGGCGATTCCCGTGGGGCTCGACTCTTGCGCAGCCACCGAGAACGAGCCTGCGTACGCCGGGGATACAAGCTCAAACACCGAGTCAAGGTCGTACCTGTGTATGTTGCCGGACCCGCCGGCGACAAGTATCCCCCTTCCATCGGCCGCAAACTCCACCGCAGAAGGCGCGGATTCCTGCTCAGATACCGAGAACGAGCCTGTTTCGCTGACATCGCCGAGCTCAAACGGCGCGCCAAGGCTGTACCTGCGTATGTCGCCGGACCCCCCGGAGACAACCATCCCTGTTCCGTCTGGCGATAGCGCGAGTCCCGACGGGGAGCCCCCTATTATGAACGAGCGGTCCTTGCTGGCAGACGATACGTCAAACGGCTCTGCCAGGGAATATGCGACTACTGCATCTGCGTCGCTTCCCACTATTAGCATTGTCGTGCCGTCGGGCGAGAACTCTGCCCCCGTGGGCGTGCCCTCGTCGGCGCTCACGTCAAAGTCCGAGGTTCCGCCGGCAGGGGAGAGGCTGTAGGGCTCTGCAAGCTCGTACCTGTGCACGGCGTTCGCATCGTTTCCAGTAACCAGCAGTCCCAGCCCGCCGGGCGCGAGCACTACTCCCGTGGGAGTCCCCTCTTCTGCCCCCAGGTATAGCGTCTCGTCGTGGGAGGCCCCTGCCAGTGCAAACGGCGCCACAAGCGAGTACCTGTGTATGGAATCTTCGTCCCTCCCGGATACAAACAGCAGCATGCCGTCAGGCGAGAATGCCGCACCCGTAACTGCCGCGTCTTGTGCACTCACATCGAGGATATCCGCCTGTACCGCGGATGATGCGCGGTAGGGCCCGTCAAGGTTATACCCTGTTATCATGCCGGGGCTCCCGACGATGAACATCTTTGTGCCGCCATCAGAGAACAGCATGTTTCGTACCGGCTCTGCCGCGCCAGTCGGATAGCTGCCCAGGTGCCGGGCCCCTGTGATGTTGAACTGTGATGCCAGATAGTATTCATGCACGTCCGCGCCGCTCCCCGGAACGAACATCCTCCGGCCGCTCTCAGAGAATGCAACTCCCGTGGGGCCGGACTCTTGCGCCGCCACGGAAAATGTCCCGGATTCTTCTGCCCCTGCAGGCAGGTAGGGCGAGAGCAGGTCGTACTGCCTGATGGTATCTGTGCTGCTGCCCGAAACAAACATCCTCATGCCGTTGCCTGAAAAGGCAAGGCCCGTGGGTGTGTTATCTGCCAGGCCGTGCAGTTCCCTGTACACGGGGGGGATCTCGCCTGCCGGCTCGGGGAATACGCCGCCCGGGCCTGGCAGGGCGCCCTGTTCAAAGCGCAGCACGGGATCCTGGTACAGCGCCGCCGTGCCCTCGGCCAGTTCCAGCCTTGCCACGGTGCCATTTATCACGACGGAGGCGGCCCCGAGGCTGGTGCCGCCGGTGTGCCCCGGGGCATCAGCCAGGTATATCCCCGACGGATCTATCCCTGCTATCCCGCGGTCAAAGGCAATCTCGAGCGTGTCTGACGGCAGGTCCAGCGATGCAGATACGACCCGGGGGGACTCTTGGACCACATGTACAGGGTGCACATTCAGCGAATAATGGTGGACTGTGCCGCCGCCTGTCGACAGCATGCGCAGGCCGACAGAATCAAGCGATATATCCGACGGTGGCCCCTCGACGGCAAATGACCCGGTATGCGCCGCCCCCGGCGCCAGGAGCGGCGCCAGCAGTTCGTACTCGTGTATGCGGCCGCTCTCGCCGCCGGCGACTAGCACGCGCAGCCCGTCGGGGGATATGGATATCCCAGACGGGTCGCCGTCCTGGACTGCAGTGCTAAACGAGCCCGCATACTGGGCCCCGTTGGTATTGTACGGGGCTAGCAGGTCGTATGCATTTACCGCCCCTGCCGCCCCGTCCGAGACGAAAAGCCTGTCGCCCGCGGCGGAGAGCGCAACGCCGAGGGGCTCTTGCACGTTGTCCCCCACGTCAAATGTCCGAAGATACGAGATGCCGCCGGCGCCAAAGGCGTTGTCGGCAGAATACGTGTGTATCCCGCCGGCGCCCGACACCATGATGATGGCGCCGTCCGGGGAGACTGCCAGGCCCGTCGGGGATCCCTCCCTGCCGCCTATCTGGCGGGTCGATATGTGGACCGCGCTATCAACATCAAAGGCCGCATCCAGCCTGTACCTGAACAGGGTGGTGCCGCCAAGGACCAGCACGCCTGAGCCGTCTTCTGCCATGGCGGCACCCATCGGAGCGGCGCTCTGGGCGGACGTATCTAGCGCCCCCAGGTATCCGGACATCCCCCTATACCCTGTAGTGCCCAGCCCGTATGGCTCGGGGAACACCTCGCCCCCGGTTCCCGAGATGGCGCCCGGGTCTGTGTGAATCCTGGGATCTGCATATCCTGCTATCTCTGATGCCCGGGGCCCTGAAAGCTCAAAACTCAAGATACTGGCGCTGCCTGTTGCCAGCTCGGATGCAGCAAGCTCCACCCCTCCTTCCGGCAGGGGGCCGTCCGTTACGCGGATCCCCATCCCTGCAAAGGCCACCGGGGCGTCAAAGTACAGGCGGAGCTCCGTCCCGTTGAGCACCGCCGACCCGAGCCGGGCGTACTCGGTCCTCTCTATCTCCACGCATTCTCCGCCAGATACAGTCATGTCGTCTGCGCAGATTGCAACGAACTGCGTGTTTAGCGTGTACTCGATCATGGCCCCCGGGTCCCTGATTGTAACATATGCAACAAGGCCGCCGGGCGCAAAGCCCAGCCCCGTCGGGATGCCGTCGGTGCGGACCGACATGGATCCCGTGTGGGCCGCCGTACTTGCGGCAAACGGCGAGCCCAGATCGTACGAATGGATGGATCTCGACGAGGACCCGGTAACGGCCATCTTTGTGCCGTCGGCCGAGAATGTGACCCCGGTCAGGCCCGTCTCCTGCGCAGAAAGGTTCGCCTGCGCGCCCGCGCTGGCCGTGGTCTCGTCAAATGCCGTGCCGAGGCTGAATGAATGTATGATGTCTTCTGAGGCGACGAACATGGAGGTGCCGTCGGGCGAGAACTCGACGTCTTCTGCCGTGCTAAGGCCCGTGGGATAGCTGCTGCCGACCAGGGTGTTGACCAGCACAAAGGGGCTTCCGACCGTGTACTCCTGCACCGTCCTCCTCTCGTTGCCTATCACAAAGAAGCTCTGCCCGTCGTCGGAGATTGCCAGCCCGCGCGGGTTGTCCTCTTCGTTCCTTGCGTTGAATGCATTGGTTGGCTGGGCCGAGCCGATATCATACGCGGTGCCGAGGTTGTACCTGCGCACCCTGTCCAGATCAAAGCCGACGAGGAACATCCTCCTGCCGTCCAGGACAAACTCAAAGTCCTCGGGGTTCTCCTCGACGGAGAGCGTGTCCAGGAAGTTTGTGCGCAGCGAGGCGCCGTACGGGACGTGCAGCTCCTGCGAGACGACTCTTCGGCCTGTCTCCCCCACGACTATGACCCTGCCGCCGCCGGGCGTAAACTCTATCCCGGTGATATCGTTCATCCCGGGTATTGCGATGGATCCCGTGTATACCCCGGTCCCCAAATCGTGCGGGCTGCCCAGCTCGTAGCTGTGCACCCTGTCTGCGTCCTCGCCGCCGACAAAGACCTTGCGGCCGTCGGACGTCACGTACAGGCCCCAGCCGTGCTCGCCGGGGCCGTCCACATCAAGTATCTCCCCGTCTGCCGCGCGGCTCGACAGGTCAAAGGGTGTGGATAGCGCCCACCGGGTCACCTCGTCTGTGAGCCTGCTTAATACGAATGCATACGAGCCGTTCCCTGAGAATGCCATGCCGGTGATTATGGGCTCGTTTATCCTGAACTGGCCCGCGCGGGCCGCGCCGGTAACATTGAAGGGCTCCTCCAGTGTATAGTGGTGCACATTGGAGCTTGGGGATGTGCTCAGGTACATGTTCAGGCCGTCGGGCGTCATGAGGAGCTCCGTCGCCCCGCTGACCACATTCGTCATCTCAAGCGTGTCGGATAGGACGGCAGTCGTCACGTCGAACGGCTCGGATAGCGCGTACATCCGCACAGATTCGGTGCTGGTGGCCGGAACAACTAGCACCAGCATTATGGTTCCATCGGGGGAAAAGTCCACATCCCGGGTGTAGACCTGCCCGACCGGCAGGTTGACATTGTACCGGTCAAAAGAGAGCGCCGGGGGGAGCGCAAACGGGACGGGAAACTCCACCCCGTCTACATCGGATAGCGCGCCGGAGTCAAAGTGCAGGTGGGGCGCAAGCTGCCCCGTCAGCGCCACCCTGTTCAGCGGGCTGAGGTTGAAGCGGATCACGTCGGTATCGGAGAACGTCGAGAACTCGGATGCAGAGAGCGTTATTCCCCTAGATGAGAGGCCGTCCCTCAGGTGGAACCTGTCCGGAACCACCTCTGAGATATCTATATCCGTGTCAAAGGCGATCTCGAGCGCGCCGCCCCGCAGGTCCAGGACCGCAGATGTGACGGATGCCGCATGGGCCGCCGGAAGCAGGATCAGCAGCGCAATGGCCGGCGCGGCAGCCAGCAGCGCCCCTGCAGGCATGTTTCGCATTTGTGATTGCCCCCTCTGCAGGCCTTTTTAGCTTTGGGATTTGTATCCCCGGGTCTCCGCCCCTCAGAGGCCCAGCAGCGATCTAACAAAGTCGATTATCCCGTCTAGTATGCCCCTTTCATCAGGGGATCCTGCGGGCTCGGGATCCGTGCCGGGAATGGCCCCGGGATCAGTCCTTGGGGGGGCCGCGGGGTCGGCTGCGCGCGCCCCGGGCTCGGGAGGTGCCGGAACATGCGCATCTTCCGGGGGCTCCTGCACGGGGGCCGGGGGCGTTGCAGGCTCCGGCGCAGGCGGCACGCCTGTCTGAGATACGGGCTGCGCTATCGGCCGCACGCCCACCGTGTAGGTCCTCTCGTGGTCTGCAAGCGTCAGGCCCTGGTTGTCGCGGAGCATCAGCGTCATGGTCCCAAAGAAGCCCTCCTGGAGGGGTATCGAGATGCTATCCAGGGCGCCGCCGCTCTTTACATGGGTGGCCGCCCCGGAGATTGCAGACGAGACGTCGCACGTGTACAATTCAGATGACACGGACATCTCCCCGCCGCACTCTTTTCCGTAAAAGGCGCCAAGCCTGTTGTAGTATACTTCTGCAGCAGTCCCCTCCATGTCGCTCAGCCTTATCTCCATGTCGTATACGGTAAGCGTTGCGGGGTCAAGAAGCGGGGTTATGACCAGCGGCAGGCCGGGCCCCGGGCGCACAGATGCGCCGGCGAGCACGTTTGCGCCGCCCGTTGTAAAGTCAAACGATGCGGAATAGCCCAGCGAGCTTCCGGTGGGGGACAAGCCGCTGCTGCCGCCGCCTCCGCCCCCGCCGGAGGACCTTGGAACGGGGCGGGGCTCGACACCGGGCGCTATGATCCTTGCATGCTCTGCTGCCGCAGAATCCGATACTTCCGGCACGTCAGCCGCTTCGGTTCTCGGCGTATAGTCTGCCACGGTCGGCGCCTCAAAGACTGTAATGTAGACGCCCCGGGATATGCCGTCGCCCACCGTGGGCCCGTCCGAGACAGATATCCCGCTCTTGGCGCTGCCTGCATCGCTTACCGTTATAGAGTCGCCTGTGCTCAGTACTGCCGACCGGCCGGCCCTGTCTTTGACGACGGGCATATCGCTCGCGCTGCGCGCGTACATGCCATCTCTCACGGCATCGCCCGCATCCCTCACGCCGGGCGTGTCGTCCTTGAATATCTTGTACATTCCATCGCTTGCAGTATTCATAATATCATCAATGACGGGAGAGTCGGATGCCTTCAGCGAGACCTTGATGCCGGCGCCGTCTGCAACTCCGGGCGTCTCGCCTTCTACCACCTTGTACATTCCATCGCTTGCAGTATTCATAATATCATCAATGACGGGGGCGTCGTATGCCTGCAGCGAGGCCTTGATGCCGGCGCTATCCGTAATTCCGGGCCCGTCTGTCTCGTCAAACTTGTACATTCCCTCAACGATAGTATTCATCATATCCTCCACGACGGGCGCATCGGATGCCTGCAGCAAGACCCCGAGGCTGGCGCCATCTGCAATGCCGGGCCCGTCCCTCTCGTCAAACTTGTACATTCCCTCAACGATAGTATTCATCATATCCTCCACGACGGGCGCATCGGATGCCTGCAGCAAGACCCCGAGGCCGGCGCCATCCGTAATGCCTGGCCCGTCCCTCTCGTCAAACCTGTACATTCCCTCAACTGTAGTATCCATCATATCCTCCACGACGGGCGCATCGGATGCCTGCAGCGAGGCCTTGATGCCGGCGCCATCTGCAATGCCGGGCCCGTCTGTCTCGTCAAACTTGTACATTCCCTCAACTGTAGTATTCATCATATCCTCCACGACGGGCGCATCGGATGTCTGGAGTGACGTCTTGAGTGTTATGCGATCGGCCACGGCCGGCGTGTCTGTCGCATTTCCGACCGCCGAAACGTCCACGCCGGGCAGCTCTGCAAATGTCGGGCTGTCGCCGCCGGGCAGGGGGATGGGCAGGACGGGGATCTCGCCCACGCCGGGCACATCTAGAACCGCCGGTGAATCGTCTCCCGACAGGAAGAACCGTACAGCCAGCCTGGCCGGATCAAACAGATCCGGAGCATCTGTCGGTGTGAGGCGGGACCCATTCTTGGCGGTTGTATCCATTGTATCATCAATGACCGGCCTGTCGGATGCCATCCGGGAGACGCCGAGGCTGGCATGATCAGACGCGGCCAGCGTATCATTGCCTTCACGGCCCCCGCCGGACACGTCCCCGATGCTGCTGTTCACGCGGGGCACGTCTAGAACCGCCGGTGAGTCGTCTCCCGACAGGAAGTACAGTACCTCCAGCCTGACCGGATCAGACACGGCCGGCCTGTCCACTGGATTGCGGCTCGCCATGCCATCCACGCCGTCCCTCTCCTCAAACGTCAGGATATCGTTTTTGGATATGGAAATAATCCGGACCAGCATGTGATCCTCGTCCACCGCCGGCGCATCCGTCTCGTCTATCTTCCCCGTGGTATCCGTGCCCGATACATCCTCAAACGACGGGGAATCTCCTTCGGATATGGATGCCGTCCGGGCCAGGGTGTAATCCTCGTCCACTGCCGGCGCATCCGTCTCGCCTATCTTCCCCGTGGTATCCGTGCCCGATACATCCTCAAATGACGGGGAATCTCCTTCGGATATGGATGCCGTCCGGGCCAGGGTGTAATCCTCGCCCACTGCCGGCGCATCCGCCTCGCCTATCTTCCCCGTGGTATCCGCACCCGATGTATCCTCAAACGACGGGGAATCTCCTTCGGATATGGATGCAGTCAGGGCCCGGAGGCCCCCGTCGGCCACTGCCGGCGCGTCTTTTCCCGACGCGTTGAGCATCATGCCCGTGAATCTTTCACCCTCATCGAATACTCCGAGCGTGTCATTTGGATACAGGAACCGGGTCCTCTCTACAATGGGGGCGGTGGAGTTGTCGCCCAGTACCGGCCCGTCGCGCGCGGTTATCCCGTGGAATGGAATGCACATGCCGCGGACCCCGCTCGTGCCGCCTTCGCACACCTGCACATGGTGTGTTCCCGCCGCAAACCGGTGTATTGTAGAGTTGAGCGAATCCGATGCCAGCATTACCGAGCCGTTGGATGCAAACGTCACGCCCGGCTTTAGCATCCAGTGGCCCGCCCCCCTGAAGGACCCCTCAAGCTCTGCCAGGCCCACGCTGTACGGCCCCGGAAGCGAGTACAGGATTATGCCTTCTGCCGCGCTTGCAAACATGTGCCGCCCGCCTGGCGCAAAGGCCTCCACTACCGGGCCCTCCAGGCCGTCGTCTTCCGGCATAAAGACCCGGCCGTGCCCAAACGGCTGCGTGATATCGTACGGGGCCCCGAGCACAATCTCCCTGACATCGTTGTTAAACTCGCCTGATACGAATATGCTCCCCCCGTCAGATGTGGGGTTGAGAGCCCCTGGGAACGGCTCGAATGTGATTATTCCCTGCGTGCCGTTTTCCACTGCAGCATCTATCTCCGGCGGCTCGCCCACATCGTACCTTGACAGGGTGTCCCTGCCGCCGGCAAGGAGTATTCCCCCGGGCGCCAGGTGCACTGCCGTAGTGCGCCCCGGTATGGCCCCGCTTGCATTGCCCGAGAGCACGGCCGTGTCCGGATCAAACGGCTCTACCAGGTTGTACATTAGCGGGGGATCCAGGTCGTCGGCGGTAATCATCACAGTCCCGTCGGGCGTCAATGTGACGGAGCGTATCCCGTCCCACTCGGGCCGGACAGTCGAGCTTACATGCGTGGACGCAATGGGATCAAACGGCTCTGCCAGGTCGTACCTGTGCACGGCCCCCGTCAGCTGCCCTGTCACATACATCTGCATGCCGTGCACAGAAAATGTGACATCGGTGGGGCTCTGGTCGTCGGGGCCTGTCCCGTGGACGGGGGCGGGCCCCGTCAAGAATAGCTCAGGCGGCCCCGCGCTAGACGGGTCGTACGGGACGGATAGTTCGTACTGGCGCACGCCGCCCGTGCGGGACTCTGAGACTAGCATGATCAGCCCGTCTGGCGATACTGCCACGCCGGTGGGATAGTCCTGGGTCTCATCTTCCCCCACGAAAAAGCTGCCCGACGGAACGGCCGACGATATGTCATAGGGAATGCCGAGCGTATGCCTGTATACAATGTCGGGCCCTGCGTCAACCGAGTACATCTCGAGGCCGCCCCTTGAGAATGAAAGGCCCGTTGTCAGCTCGCCTTGCAGCGCGTACCCGCCTGTGCGCACGGCCGATGATATGTTCCCCGGGTCAACAAGGTCGTACCGGTGGATAATATTTGCATGCCCTGCGACAAATATGCTCCGCCCGCTGCCCGAGAATGCTGCAGCCTGCGCCGACTCCTCCCGGAGTAAAAGCTCCCCTGCCGAGATAGCCCTCGATATGTCGTATGGCGCATCAAGCAGGTACATCTGCAATACATCCCTGCCGTGATCAACTATGGCCATGCGGAGCCCGTCAGGCGAGAACGCGGCCCCCGTGATCGACGCGCCCAGCAAGGATGGATTCGGTGGGCCTGTCCCTGGAACGGCAAACCCTCCCCTGTAAGACGGCAGGGGCAGCTCTGCCCCGTCGGGAAACACCGAGCTTCCGACGGCAAGCACCCCTGGTTCTATGTATAACCGCGGGCTCGAATACCCGGATATCTCGCCGCGCTGGGCGGTTATGTTGAGGCGCAGCACATGCGGCATTGATGCCTCCCGCTTTGCCGGGGATATCTCCACTCCCGAGAAAGATATCCCGTTTCTTACGTGTATGCCGCCGGCTATCTCCCCCTGCGTGTCAAACGGCCGGTCGAAGGTCGCCTCAAGAATGTCCCCGTCGAGTGTAACTGCAAGTATGCGCGGATCCGGCGGGAACTCTGCCGTTGCAGAATCCGAGAAGAGCGGTAAGCTGGCCGACCTGAGCGGGCTGGGGATCGACTTGAGCTGCTCTGATGCGGCCGGCGCATCTGCCGCGTACAGCACGCGCCTCGCACTGGATGCATCAGACTGCACCGGGGCGTCTAGCGGAAACAGCAGGTGCCGCGCCGCAAGATCCCCGCAGAGCGGGTCGCCCGGGCACATCGCAAGGGATCTTGTACCGAGCTCGTACCTGTTTATGGTCCCGCCCCCGGGCGCCAGCATGGCAAAGCCGTCTGGCGAGAACGCCACGTCTTCGCGCCCCCCATCAAGAACAGTCGCGCCCGCGGGCCCTGCGCCGCCGAGCTCGTACGGCAGGGAGAGGCCGAACCTGGCCAGCCCCTGTGCGGGGCTGCCGCCAAACGCCACGAACATCCCTGTGCCGCCAGACGAGAATGCGACGCCGTGCGGCGCGTCCGTCGTATCATGCTCTGCCGCGAGCACCGCCGTAGACAGCTCAAACGGCCCTGTCATGTTATACTGTATAATGCGCGACCCTCCAGTATCTGCCGCAAAGAGCCGCCTGCCGTCGGGCGATACTGCCACCCCGCCAAGATCCGACACCCCGAGGTCAGCTGATTCTTCGACCCCTGCGCCTGCGATTACACTCCCTGGGACATCCAGCGAATACCTGTGTACTGTCCCGCCCTTTGATGATACAAAGGCCTCCCGGCCGCCGGGGCCCAGCGTTATCCCCGACGCCTCGGTCCCCGCGCCCAGGCCGAGCAGGCCGTCAAATGAGGCACCGGTCACATTGTACGGGCTGTCCAGTGAATACTGGTATACAGACGAGCTGCCGTTGACTGCGAGCAGCCTCGACCCGCCTGCCGCAAAGGCCGCGCCTGCAGGCGAGGCCACGCCGGGGCCCGCCGCAAGGCCCGACATATCTGGCATGCCGGGATCAAACGGCACGGGGTACTGCCTGCCGTCGAGGTCGTATAACGCGCCGGCATCAAAGCGGACGGCAGGGCTTGATGGCATGGCGGCCCTTCCTGCATCTGAAAGGTTGAACTTTATGACATCAGAGTCCGCGCCAGCCAGCAATTCCGCATCAGAGAGCGACCTCTCGGAGCCCCCGCCTGCAATGTACGCCTTGCTCGGGTCTATGCTGGATACGTTGATTGTCCTGTCAAAGGAGATCATGATCTCCCCGGTTGCTGCATTTAGCAGCGCGTTTTCTAGCGCGGGGCCGTTGTGCTCCACTAGCAGCATCCTTGTATTCAGCGCGTACTGGGCAACCCCCGGCGGGTCTATTCTTGCCGAGAACAGCCGGAGCCCGTCTGCAGATGCGGCCAGCCCGCGGAGGCCGCCAAGCCACGGGGATTCCCGCACATGCTCTGCCGAGGATATCTCATATGGAACAGTTAACACATACTCTATAACCCTGTCCCCTATTGTTACAAGAAGGGTGCGGCCGCCGGGCGCAAGATATAGCCCTGTAGCGCCCTGCAGTTCCAGCGAGCCCGCAAAGGCGGCAGTGCCCAGATTGTATGGTTCCGTCAAATCATACTGTTGAACCCCTTCACCCCCGGCCACAAATATTCTCATTCCGTCTACAGATGCGGCCACGTCCCGGGGTGCTGGCTCTTCTGCCGATACATCAAGGGATGCATTTGCAGCCCCATCAAGGGAATACGGCGCGGCAAGATCATACCTGGCGATGCTGCCGCCCCCTGAAACCAGCATTATCCTGCCGTCTATAGAAAAGGCGGGCCCACCTGCACCCGGTATTGTATCCAACGAGCCGTTGAGCGCCGCTCCCCGCACGTCAAACGGCAGGCCCAGCTCATACCGGAATACGCTATTATCGTCGGTTGTAAACATGATCTCACCGTCTGCCGAGAACTCTACACCGGATGGCTCGGAGCCCGCGGAAACAAAGCCCTGTGGAGCGGCGCCCGATATGTCATATGGCGCAGGAAACGGCTCTAGCGCTGAATTAAACAGCGCGCCCGCGCCAAAATGCAGGCGGGGCTCCGCATACCCCAATACCTCCGCAAGGCCCCTGCCTTCTAGCACAAACTGCAGCACGGGCCCCGTCCCATTGAGCGGTTCCGGCAAAACCATGCCCTCGTCTGTAGTGCCGTTTGCTATTCTGATTAAACCAAGGTCCGAGGATTCCGTGTCTATCTCCTCGCCAAATGGCATCTGCAGCAGCCCAGTCTCCCCGTCAAGCCCCGGCAGGGATAACTCTAGCGTCACAGGTATATCCCCAGAGCACGTCCCGTTGAGTATGACCTGCGGGGCGGGGCAGGCTATGACCTGGCTTGAGCTCAGCCGGTACTGGTGTATCGCCTCATTCCCTGATACATACATGACGAGCCCGTCGCCAGAAAACGCGACCCCTGACGGATCCCCTTCCTGGGATGCAGTAGAGAATGTGCTCTGGTATGACGCGCTCTGCACGTCGTACGGTATCTCCAGGCCGTAATTTTCCACAAGGCCCGTATTCCCGTCGAGCACAAACATGGAATAGCCGTCAGGCGAGATGTACAGCCCCTCGGGGGATGAGACCATGTCGCTTGCATCGTACGATCCCGAATAGACTGCGCCGCCCGATATCTCAAACGGGACGGGCAGGTCGTACTGGTGGATTATCCCTGCATCATCCCCTGCCACAAAGATCCTGCGGCCGTCGGCAGAGGCTGCCAGGCCCTGCACAGATGATATATTCTCCCCGGTATCTATCGACGAGTCTGACACCAGCTCGACAACAAGCATCCCTTCAGGGCCCTGCACGCCGTTGAACTGTGTGATGGTGCTGCCAGAAGCCGCGTATACGCGGTGGCCGGACTCTGAAGCGGCCACCCCGCCAAACGGCCCCTGCCCGCCGGACCTGTCGGTGCTGTCCCGCACAGCCCCAAGCACGTTGCCCGCCGGCTCTGCAAAGTACCAAGAGACAGACGATTCGTCGGCCACAAAGACCTGCCTCCCGCCGAGCGCAGACGAGATCCCCCCGGGGGCGACCCCGTCCTGTATAGTCTGCAGGCTCCCCTCGTAGCCGCGGGGCGACAGGTTGAACGGATCGCCGAGCGTATACGAGTATATTGTATCTGTCGAGCTGCCGGCAATAAACATGCTGGTCCCGTCAGGCGAAAACGAGATGCCGCCGACCTCCCCGTCCTGCCCTGCAATGCTAAATGTAAAGATCAGCCGGGCCTCGGACGATATGTCAAAGGGTCCGGCGAGCTCGTACTCGTATACTATATCCCCGTTTCTCCCGGCAAGAAACATGGTCGACCCGTCAGCCGAGAACGCAAGGCCCGTGGTAAAGCCCTCCTCGTCTATCTGGAGGGAATCCTGCGGGGTGGGCCCTGCCGTGGTCAGGTCATACGGCTCTGATAGCACATACCTGTGCACCATGTCCACGCCGCCAGACCCCGTCAGAAAGACGCTGAGCCCGCCGTCGCCTACAACCACCGCAGAGGGGTTGGAGACGTCGGCCACGTTCATGAACCCCTCGTGGCAGGCCGATGCCTGCGAGACTGCACAGTCTGCGGCCTCTATATTCGGATTGTCGCCATCCGCGGGCCCGAACAGCGTATACGGTTCTGGCAGCAGGTACTGGTTTACCCTGTTTATTATCAGCCCTGACATGTACATCCGGGTCCCGTCGGCAGAGAACGATATATCCGAGACCCGGGGCACGCCGCCAAACTGCGCCCTCACGTCCAGCCTCCCGTGGTACACCGCGGTAGATACGTCAAAGGGAACATCCAGGTTGTACTGCTGCACCCGGGGAGTGCCCGTCCCGGCTACGAACATCCGGGTCCCGTCAGCCGAGAGGGCCACGCCGTTGATGTCAGATTCCCTGTCGCCTATGTGTACGGATTCGCGCACCGCGGTTACAGGTATTACAAAGCCGCCGGGAAATGCCGCCCCTTCCGTATCCCGGATGGCGCCCTCGTCGAACAACAGCACGGGATCTGCATACCCGCGTATCTCCGATGATACATCTGGGGGCAGCACAAACCTTAGCACAGAAGAATCCACATGATCCTCTATTATCCCCCTGGACAGGCTTATTCCGCCTGTCGAGGATATGCCGTCGGCTATCCTAATCTGGCCGGGCCTGGCAGTCTGTATATCCATGGCGCGATCAAATGTAATCTCGAGCTCCCTTCCTGCCATCCCTGTCCGTGCATCCACAACCACGGGCGGTTCTGCCCCCCTGTCTGCGCTGCAGCTCCCCTCTACCGAATGCTGCCCCACCGGGCATACGTCTAGAAACCGGGACGCAGCAGATGTTGCACTGATCCTGTTCCCCGAGACGGTAAGGAGGGCCCCTCCTCCCGGCAGGTCGACGTCGATTATTGCCGAACCTGTGCCCGCCCGGAATGACCCGGAATAGGACGCGCTAGACAGGCTGTGCGGCTGCTCCAGCGAGTAAAAGTGCACCATGTCGGAGCCATCGCCAGATACAAGCAGGCTCCGCCCGTCAGGGGATACCTCCACATCGGTAGGGGAGTCCACCTGGCCTGATATATCTAGCACTTCCGGGTCTGCGGCCCCGAATATCCTGTATGCATTATCCAGCGAATACCGCTGGATGTTTGATGCCTGTGTACCCGTCACATAAAACGACCTGCCGCCGTCTCCAAAGTCAAAGCCGGTAGGGCTGTTCTCTGAGAGGCTGCCAAAGCCGTCTGCCCCCGATGATGAGAGGCCGTTTCCTCCTGACCTGTACCTGATGAGAAGGGCGGGGTTTATGCCTGCCTCCCTTAGCAAAAAGACAAGCTCCCCGTCGTCAGATACCCCCATGTCGGGCCTTCCGGCTGCTGCATTGACTGAGAGGTTCCCCACTATTACAGCAGACGGGAGCGCAAACGGCGATGACATGTTGTATATGTTGATCACGCCCTGGCCTGCAGTGTACATTGCAGAGCCGTCGGGCGAGACGGCTGCGCTGCCTGCCCCCCCGGCCGGTATTGTCTCTGACGGCTGGCCTGCCGTGGAATACGGCACGGCGAGATCCAGCCTGTATATTATATCGGTTACACTGTCGGATATGTACAGCGTGTTTCCGCCCGGCCCAAAGGCAAGGCCCGAGGGGGATCCCCCGAGGCCGCTTATGTCAATCTGTTCATCTATCGGCGAGGCTGTGCTTATGTCGTACGGCTCTGTCATCTCGTATACCCTGACCGTGTCGAGGTTGCCGTCGACCAGGAATAGCCTCCGGCCTTCCGGGCCCAGGGCCATGCCCGTGGCGTCGAGGCCGTCGACGTTTAATATCGACAATTCTTCAACCAGGTTTATAGAGAACCGCAGGTCGTACGGGACGGCCAGCTTGTACTGGTAGATGGTATCTGTAAACCTCTCTATCACGTACATAAAGTCGCCGGTGGGATCAAATACGACCGACTCCGGCCTGGGTGTGATAAACCCGATGGTGCCGATCATTCCAGGCGATTCCAGCTGGAATCTTGTCTCCAATTCAGGGGCGGTTGATACCGTGTCAAACGGCGCGCCCAGCAGATACTGGACTATCTCGCCGTCAGTTGTATCGGCGACGTGCATGCGCATGCCGTCGGGCGAAAAGGCAAGGCCGTGGGGGAAGATGAACCTTCTGGAGAGATCTGCTGTGCCCTGGTACACTGCATCCTCTATCCCATAGGGCGTAGGCAGCGAGTACTGGCTGACGCCCCTGCTGCCGTCGCCTATTACAAACAGGCTGTTTCCGCCGGGCCCAAACGCCAGGTCCTCCAGGATGTTCTCCTGCCTGCCCACATGGAGGGTCTCTGTGAGAGCGGGCAGTGGCAGCGTAAACCCCGGGGGAAACGCGCCTTCCGGGCCGGTTATCGCGCCGGGGTCAAAGTGCAGCCGCGGCGATTCGTGGGCCAGCACGTCCCTGAACTGTTCTGCATCGAGGCGGAACCGCACCGTCTGGGAATCCTCCATAGTGATTAGGCTGTCTGCGTGCAAAGTGACCTGGCCCGGCAGAGTGTTGCCGTCCCGGACATGAATCCTGGCAGGGTCCGCCGAGGATACATCCACGACAAAGCCAAAGCGGATCTCGATCTCCCTGTCTATGCTGTCTAGCGCGGCAGAGACGGCGGGGGCCTGCGCGTATGCCGGCTGTATGGCAAGGACAAGGACTGCTGCCAGCACGCCTGCCGCTACGCACGATCCGCGGAATTTCCCGTTCATTATGCCGTGGGAAAGTGTTTTGTCTTTTATATTGTGAATCCCCGGCGGCAGGATCTCCCGGGTGCGGCCTGCGGGGCCGCGGTCAGGTGGGGGCGAGGCGGATCGTCTCGCCTGCCAGTCTTGCCTCGTCTACTAGTCTTTCCACATCTTGATCCCAGGAGCCCGTGACCGTATAATGCCCCATCTTTCGCCCCGGCCTGGAAGATTCCTTGCCGTACATCTTGAGGTGTATCCCCTCCGGGGCTGCAACCGGCTTGTACCTGCCCTCAAAGCCCGGCGGCCCCAGTATGTTGCACATTACAGCAGGGCGGAGCAGCTTGGTATCGCCAAGCTCTAGGCCTAGTACCGCCCTTAGGTGCTGCTCGAACTGGGACGTTATACACGACTGTAGAGTGTGGTGCCCTGAATTGTGCACGCGCGGAGCCACCTCGTTGACCAGTATGCCGCCTCTTTTTTCGACGAACATCTCTATTCCGAATACGCCTGCACCGCCTATTCTATCGAGCACGTCGCGGGCCGCCTGCCCTGCTGCCCTGGCCGTATTCTCGTCTATCCGCGCGGGCGCTATGCTCATATGCAGTATGCCATCTTTGTGTTTGTTCTCTACTGGATGGTACGTCCTGATCTCGCCCGATGTGCTTCTGGCCGCCATGACCGATACCTCCATTGTATAGTTGATCATCTTTTCAAGATATGCTGGCGCGCCCATCTGTTCCAGGGCTGCTGCCGCATCATCGCCCTTTTGTATAACCCGGTTGCCCCTGCCGTCGTAGGCGCCCCTTCTTGCCTTGAGCAGCGCAGGGCGGCCGAACCGTTCCAGGCCCTCTTTGAGCTCATCTATGGTGCCAGCCGGCGCAAAGTCGCCCACGGGTATTTTATTCTCCTTGAGAAACGACTTTTGTACATACTTGTCTTGTATCATACGAAGAGTCTCCGGCGGGGGGCGGACCTCTGTTATATCCAAGACTGATTCCAGCGCGTCGGCATCGCCTGATTCTATCTCGTATGTTATGACATCGGCCCTTGATGCAAGCTCCCTTATGGCGGAGCCGTCCGCGTAACCTGCCGCTATCTGTTTTGCGCCCGCCTGCGACGCGGGGCAGCCGGGGGACGGGTCCAGCACTATGACTTCCGATATGTGCTCTGGCATGCCGCGGGCGGCCTCTGTAAGCATCATGCCGAGCTGCCCGCCGCCTATTATCCCGAGGGTGGAGGCCATGAGGGTGCGGCGCGCGTTTCAAGTAATTAGTCTATTGGCCGCGCTATGGGTACCTTTGTCAGCTCATACCGAAGAGCGACCTGAAAAAGTCGGCTATCGCATCAAGGAAGCTCCCGCCGGAATCCCCTGCTGTCTCTGCCGCGGACTCTGAACCCTGCTGATCCTCCGGGATTTCCCTGGCCTGACCGGCCTCGTCCATTGTATCTGATGCAGCCGGCTCGTCCCGCGGCTCCTCCCTGTTCTGCCTGGGCTCTGCGCGGGGCTCATCAACGGGCCCTGCCGCCGGGGGTATCACACCCGGCTCCGCGGCATCTATACTTGGCACACCTGCATCAGGCGCGGCGGCCCCTCCTGTATTCAAGCTGAACCTGTCGCGGTCGTGCGTGGCAAGCGTTATCCCCTGGTTGTCGCGGAGCATTATGCTTACTGTTCCTGCAAACTCGCCCTCCAGGGGTATGGAGATGCTCTCGAGGGATCCTCCGTCTAGCACGGGTGTTGCCGCGCCTGATATTATGGATGATTCATCGCAGGTCTTTGTCATCTCGGACTGTGTTGATTCTACAAGGCACTCTTTTCCAAAGAAGGCGCCCAGCCTGTTATAGTATACGCTGGCGCTCTCGCCGCCTGCCCCTGTCAGGTATACCTCCATGTCAAATACTGTCAAGAGTCCTGCCGGTGTGAGCAGGGGCTGTATTACCAGCGTGTTTCCTGGCTGGATGCGTATGGAGGAGCCGCTCAGCACGCCCTCGCCCCCTGCGGTAAACTCAAACCTCGCGTCGTACCCGAGGCCTGTTCCGCTGAGGACGGAGCCGCCGCCACCGCCTCCTCCGCCACCGCCGCGTGGCTGGGGTGTCACAATCGGTCCGGGGCCCTGCCCGGGGATGTCAGTGTACCCGCCATGTATGGAGAGGTCGCGCGTCCATATTACAAGGTCGTTGCCGCGATCCAGCGAGCAGGCATTGACTCCTGAGGGAAACGCGCCATCCACGTTTCCTTCACAGGCCACTATTACATTGGTCATGCCTGCCAAGTCTATGCGGTATCCAGTGCTTCCGCCCTGACCAATCAGGGTAATCTCTGCGGGAGGTTCCACCTCTAGGTCTGCATCCGGATCGCCCACCTCGAAGGATCTTCCATAGCGGACGTCCGGGATGTCGCCTTTTGTGTTAGTCTCTTCTACGATTATCTGCGACAAGTCAGCAAAGCCGGATATGCCGAGGCCTTCTCTTAGCAGCACCGTAATGCCGTCGCCCCGGATCTCGATCTCCGGGGCCATTGTGGGAGTCCCGTCAACGGGGATGCTCTCATTGAAGTGCAGTATGAGCTGTTCAACTCCCGTAGCGTCGTCGATCACAAGGGGATTCCGCGTATGCTCGTGAATTACAAGCAGGTTGTCCCTGGGTATCAAGATTACCTCTGGTTGATCACCAATCAGGGCCTTGTCGGGTCCAGTAAGATTGTACTCGAGACCATACACAATACCGTTGGAATCTGTCACGCCTATAAACCGGACCACGATCTCATTATCCGACGTGAAATTGACGTCGGGGCTGGTTATGACTATGTTGTTTCTCGCCACCGGCCTAGCCATACTATTGACCAAAGTCCCGTTTATTTCCAACTCGACATTGTGATCGGCGACTCTCCAGCTAAACGACGAGTTCATGGTGGTGCTTGCGTTGTGCACCAGGGTGGCCTCCAGGGTGTTGTTACTCGTGGCCAGGATGCGCACTATGGGAAGGACCTCTGTATCCGGCCCTGGAATTGTATCCTCTATCCAATCAAGGGCGTCACTTCCTGTAAGTATAATCGGGCATACCGGCGAACATATGCTGCTGGCAGTCTCGGATACGACGGGCATGTCGGAGGCACCGATTGGGGTGCCTGGGCCAACGGGTGGTGTGTTAATGGATGTCATCCTGTCGTCGCTGACCATGGGGCTGTCGGTGCGTGTTATCGTAAATGTCGACTGATTTTGTATCACACTCATACCCATATCCATGATCGATACCCCTTCAGAGATGGTAATATCGTGAATCACCCCCATCGGACTATCTGGCACCCTCATGGCACCATCTACGATCGGTATGCCTTCAGAGATGGTAATCTCGTGCATCGTTCCCAACATGGATGCCGGAACGAACCTGACCCCGACCGTATCAAGAAGGTACGTGTGTATCCCGCCGGGCCCCGCAACGTACAGATCTTCGCCATTTCTGGGAAAGAACATGCCCTGTGGGTCATCCTCGTCTGTCCCAAACTTGCCGTCATATGCAGCCCCGTCCAGCGTGTACGGTTTAACCAGCGAGTACCTGTGTATATCCCCTGTACCCCCAGCTGTAACAAACAGCTCAAGGCCGTCACCGGGGATTGACACACCCGTGGGATCGGCAGTCTGGGCGGATACATCCAGTGACTCCATGTGGACGGCAGTTTCAGCATTAAGTGCGGTTACTCCATAGCTGTATACCGAGTCGGTCTCATTCCCGGTGACAAACATGATGCTGGCGTCGGGGGAGAGTGTCACGCCTGTCGGATTTGCATCCTGCGGGCTGGTATCGAGGCCTCGAGAGTACGACAGCCTGCGTGCATCATACGGGTTGAACGAGAAATACTCGCCGATCCATCCCCTGTCGGCGCTGGCGACAAACATCCTGGTGCCGCCGGGTGCAAATACAAAGCCCGAGGGGATCCCCGCCTCGCTCTGCTCGAAAGATGATCCCGAGCCCGTGCCCATGTTGCGTTGATGGTCAAACATGGCGGACGATACGTTGAAAGGGTCGGACAGAAGATACTGGTTTAGCCTGGATCTCCCAGGACCTGTATCCGTCACGTACATCTTTGTCCCGTCGGGGGTGAATGACACGCCCGATGCCTTCCTGACCTGAGCGGATACGTTTAGCGCCCCCTCGTACACCAGCGGATCCCCCGGGAATGCGAACTTTGACGGGAATGTCCCGCCGTCGGCGCCGCGCACAGCAGACGCGCCAAACTCCAGAACCGGATCGGTGAAGTTCCTGGAGGTTCCAAGCTCAAAGCTGAGCGTGCGGCCGGCCAGAGTGGGCATCTCCGCATTCGACAGGGCCACCACCTCGCCCGTCACATTCACCACGTTGATCCTCGCCGGGTCCACCGACCCGCCAGCTACCGTATCTGTAAACAGCACATTGAGGGTCCCCGTCTCGTTGAAGAACGTTGCGGACTCTACCCCTAGGTCCGGCTTGTCCCGGATGCCGAGGGCGTAGTCTGCATGGCCGTCGATTCCGTAGCCATACCCGTATACCGTATCCCTGCCGGCGCCAAGCAGGAATATTGCCTCATCGTTGCCGTGCAACATGACATCCTCCAGGGAGGTGTCTAACGACCCGACATCAAGGAATCCCCTGGTCGTAAAGCCGGTTATACTGTTCGCCGGCATGTCGTACCACCACAGCAGGCCCGTCCCCCTGTCGATAACGTACATCCGCAGTCCGTCGCTTGTAATTGCCATCCCCGTCGGGTCAATTAATCCGAGTGAGATCGACTGTCCGAGTGCGGTGGTGGCCCCGTTCAGTGTGTATGGTGAGACGAGGTCGTACTCTACTATGCCGTGTGCGAGCTCAAATCCTCCAAAGCTTACCCCGATGTTCCCCAGCACGAACATCCTCATGCCGTCAGTGGAGAACTCCACATCCTCAGTATTGTTTACATTGCCGGAGACGTTGAGCGTGAACCTCCCGGCCAGATTGATCTCGGGTGTGCTGGAGGGTTCCTGTATGGTAAACGGATGGACCGACCTGTACGAGTATATGGCCCCATCGGGATCTGTGGCGGTCCTGCCATCCCTGCCGGATACGAACACGTTCAGCCCGTCTGGTGAGAACGTCACGCCTGTCGTCGCCGTCTCCGACATGTCCAAGTTATCAACGACATCTCTTCCGCAGTCAAGGGACGTGATGTCATACGGGGACGTCATGGTGCAGACGTGCAACTCGTCCACCTGTTTACTCCCGTCTGTACTGTCCCCGACAAAGAGCATCGTTGTTCCGTCAGCCGAGAATGTGGCGCCGCTGGGTGCTACAGTGGCTGTAATAAAGCTCCCACTGCGCACGCTCCCGGTGATGGGCTGCCCGGGCCTTTCCGCAAACGTCAAGTCGGGGTCGTCTGATATGGCAAACCTGTTCAGAACAGGGGAGAGGCTCTCCACGTCAAAAGAGGGGAATATGCCCCCGGAGACACCGGCCAGGGCGCCAACTTCAAACCGCACCACGGGGTCTGCATATCCGGATACCATGGTTGCATTATCCGGGGACAGCACGGACGTGACCGTCCCCCCGGAAACCGAGAAGCTTGCCAGTGTGACGCCTGCGTCCTGGCCCTCCCTGATCTCTATCCTATTCGGCAGTATGCTCGAAACATCTATGTCGTCATCAAATATCATGGTCAGTTCTCTTCCGTCCAGGACTGCCGACAATAGGCGCGGTGCGGCGGGGGCTGTATTCAAGGGCACAGAATCCGTCAGGTCAAACGAGTATACGCTGTCCTCGCTGTCGGCAAGCTCACTGTCGCTGCCGGAAACAAATACCCTCGAGCCGTCTCTGTTGAATGCAAGCCCGGATGCGGAATCTTCCAAATCCGCTATGCTTTGCGATCCGACAGGGCTTGCCGTTGAAAGCTCATACGCGGTGCCCAATGCATACCGGGATATACGGTCGTTGCCGGCACCTGTGATATGCAGTGATGTGCCGTCTGCAGAGAATGCAAACCCCTGGGGGGCGCTCAGCTGACTGACTACATTGAGTGATCTTTCAAACCGCGGTGTGCCCCCTATATAGTACGGACTATCAAGCTCATACTGGAACAGCTTTCTGACCGTCTGGTCCAATACAAATAGCATCGTCCCGTCTGACGAGAACCTCAGCGCGGTGGGCCGGTTTACATCATCAGCGGGCTTGTTTGCCGCATCATCTGGATCAAAGCTGTCCCCGGTAAGCTGTGCCGTGGATACGTCAAACGGCGTGCTCATGCTGTATGCGTCCACACGGAGGTTGACCCATCCGGATACAAACATCAGTGTCCCGTTGGGTGAAAACTCCAGAGCGCGCAGAGAGGCATCGCCCAGGGCGGGGGAGCTGCTCTGCGGTATCGCCGTGGCCAGCTCGTACGGTATTTCCAGACTGTACCTTAGGACGGTTTCACTCTCGGCCTCTAGCACGAAGAGCTCCCTGCCACTGTCGCCAAAGGAAACATCGGCGACAAGGTTGTCGCCAGAAAAGCGCAGCCGCTGGCCCTCCCCGGTTGTGGTTATGTCAAACGGGGCCGTCAGATTGTATGTGTATACGTTGTCGTTCTGGGCGCCGACGGCGAACATCCTCCTGCCGTCGAAGGAGAATGCCACATCGTGTATCTGGGGATCATCGTCCAATATGGCCCGCGAGTCCACGTACCGGGCGCCATTGAGCATGTAGGGTGTTGGAAGGTCGTACCTCTGAACTGTTCCAGAGTCCCTCTCCGAGACAAACAGCCTGTGCCCGTCCTCCGAGTATGCTAGGCCGGTCGGGAATGTACCTATGTTGTTTATGCGATTAGAGTCCGCCGTGGTCCTCCGGCTTAGATCATACGGGTTGTCCAGATTGTACTGGTGTATGTCGTTTGAACCGCGCCCGGTGATCAGCATTATGTCCCCGCCGGGGTTGAACTCCATTCCTGTAGGCGTCCTCTCCCTGCCAAACTGGGCGCTAGGCCCACCATTTTCTTGGGATACGTTGTACGTGTCATCCAGTGTAGCCCCTGCTATGTTATAGTCGGGGGTCAGCGTATACTGGTATACGCGCGCGGTCTGGGCGCCGAGGATGTACATCTTTCTACCATGCGAGTTGAATTCTATGTCTTGTGGGGCGTCTCCAGTCACCGGCCTTACGTCTGACGGGGAGGCATCGGTGCCTGTAAAGCCCGGAGTCCCGTCTGCAAGCACAAAGGCTGGCGCACTTTTAGTAAGCGTGGCCGACGCTGTATTGTAGGGGCTTGTCATGGTGTATTCGTGTATCATATCTGTCTGTGCCTCGACTGTGAACATGCGCAGGCCGTCATTGGAGAATGCGACCCCTGTGGGGGAGTTATTCTCACCGGTAATGTTCAGAATGGATGCCCCCACACCCTCCGGCATATCATACGGGGAACCAAGGTCGTACCTGTGGACGGAGCCGGAGCCGTCCGTATTGGAGACAAAGATGTTCCTTCCGTCTGTTGAGGTTGCTAGTCCCCGCACATTGTTTCCCTGATCAGATATGTCCAAGGAGCCTGCGTACGTGGAGGTGGTTATATCGTTCGGGACGTGCATGTCGTACCTGTATACTTTGTCGTTTGTCTGCCCCAATACCAGCATGCTGCGGCCGTCTGCCGCGACTGACACCCCCCGGGGCCCCGCGTCCTCGTCCCCTACACTGAAAGTTCCTGTATGTCTAACGAAAAAAGACTGCTCAGTAATATCGAGATTATACGGATTGAACACGTTGTACTGGTATATGTTGTTGCTGCCATCCCCAGCCAGGTACATCCGGCGACCCTCGAGTGCAAAATCAATGCCCGACATCTGGTTGTCCTGGCTGACGACGTTATAGTTGAGCTCAAACGATACCGTTCCATCAAATGAAAACGGCGTACTCAAGGAATACTGGTATACACGATTATTGTCGCCGATAATGAACATCCGGGTGCCGTCTGCAGAGAATGCAATACCGCGCGAACCGCCCTCCTCGGAGCTTATATCGTACGAGCCGTTCAGACTGGCCGAGGTTGTGTCATAGGGCGGGTCCAGCTCGTACCGGAGAACCTCATCCCTTTGGGACCCAACTACAAACAAGAGCGTTCCATCGGGCGATATTGCAAGCCCCTGAGGGGATCCCTCGGTGGGTGTAAACGAGCCCCGGTCAAGTATGTATGGGTATGCGTAGTCCTGGGATGGCAGGCCGTATGCTTCCGGCACGCCCGGGCCTAGCCCGCTGGGATCAATACGCAATATGGGATTAGAGTACCCGGATATGGTATTGAGTCTGTTATCATTCAGGATATAGCGCAGCCTGTCCCCGGTGACATCCGTGTCAAGATCCCCCCCGGACATGCGCGTGCCGCTCTGTATTGTCATCCCGTCGGTGACGGTGATCCGGTTGTGGGTCAGGGAGGATGCGTTTACCGGCGCGTCAAAGATAATCTCCAGTATGCCGTCATCACTGAGGGTGGCCGAGACTAGCTGCTGGGCGTGGGCGGGCGCCATGGCAAATGTAACGGCCATGAATAGCGCGGCGATCAGCGCGGTTCCACGCATGATCCTTGCACGATCTGCTGACGATCTACGCATTATCCAGTCCATCTATCTAGACAGCGGGGGGGGGGGGGTATATTAAATACTATTTTTTCTGCGCCAGATCGACAAGAGTTAGGACTAGGGGGTCGCGCAGGCCCGTGCCCCGGGGCGGGGTGTACACTGCCGCGGCCCGGAAGCAAGGCCCTCCAAGGTGTCGTGCCCTGGGGGGCGCCGGGTAGGTGGAATGCCTGCGAAACTTTGCATCCTGTCCGTGCAGGTTCAAGAACATAAGCAAATCTCCGGACCTGCAGCATCATATTCTAAAACATAGGCCGTGGCAGCCCGTCACGGGATCAGAGGCCAAAGAGCGACCTGAAAAAGTCGCCTATCGCGTCAAAGAAGCTCCTCTCGGAATCCTCTGCTATCTCTGCCGCAGGCTCTGAATCCTGCTCCTCCGGGGCTTCCCTGTCCTGGCTGGGCTCGTCTGCTGTCCCTGCCGCCGGCTCGTCCCGCGGCTCCCTGTCCTCGGCGGGCTCTGCGCGGGGCTCATCAATAGAACCTGCCGCCGGGGGTGTCACACCCGGCTCCACGGCATCCGGAACACCCGCATCCGGCGCGGCGGCCCCTCCTGTATTCAGGCTGAACCTGTCGCGGTCGTGTGTCGCAAGCGTTATCCCCTGGTTGTCGCGTAGCATCATGCTTACTGTCCCTGCAAACTCGCCCTCCAGGGGTATGGAGATGCTCTCGAGGGATCCCCCGACTAGCACGGGTGTTGCCGCCCCTGATATTATCGATGATTCATCGCAGGTCTTTGTCATCTCGGATTCTGCTGTCTCGCCAAAGCACTGTTTTCCAAAGAAGGCGCCCAGCCTGTTATAGTATACGCTGGCACTCTCGCCGCCCGCCCCTGTCAGGTATATTTCCATGTCAAATACGGTCAAGAGTCCAGCGGGTGTGAGCTGGGGCTGTATGACCAGCGTGCCGCCAGGCTGGAGGCGTATGGATGAGCCGCGCAGCGCGTCTGCCCCTTCCGAGGCAAAGCCAAACGAGGCGTCATACCCGAGGCCCGTGCCGCTGAGGAGGGAGCCTCCGCCACCGCCTCCTCCGCCGCCACCGCCGCCGCGCGACGGCTGGGTCGACGTAATAGGCCCGGGACCGGTGCCTGGCCCGGGGCTATTTCCCGCGCCGAATATGGAGAGGTCATTCGTCCATATTACAAGGTCATCCCTGACATCCAGCGAGCAGACGTCGGACACCACCGGCATGACGTCGTCTTCACAGGTATCACTTATTGTCATGGGCCCGCTGGACAAGCCTATGCGGTATCCTGTCTTTCCAGCCTGATCATGCAGGGCAATCCGTGCGGGGCTGCTCAGGCCGAGGTCTGCGTCCGGCCGGCCCACCTCGAAAGAGCTTTCAATGGAGGCGATCTGCAGGCTGGGTATCGCCGTACTGTTATCCTTTTGTATGATTATCTGTGTCAGATTATCAAAACCCGACAGGATGAGGTTTTGTGGCAGTGTTACGGTGATGCCGTCGCCCCTGATGGTGGTATTAGAGAACAACTCTGCTGTCCCGTCACTCGTCTCGTTTACAAGGTGCAGTATGAGCGGCACGTTCACAGCCGTAGTGTCGTTGATCACAAGGTTGCGCGGCGTATCCCGGTGTATTACAAGCAGGTTGTCCGCATCCGTTATGTTTATCGACCGCCCGGCAAGCAGGGCCTTGTCGGAATCATCAAGCGTGTATTCTCCGCTGTACAAAACATCCTCGGAATCTTCCACATCTACAAACCGGACTATGATCTCGCTATTTTGTGTGAGGACTCTGCTGGTGTCTATGATTACGTTGTTTACCGCCACCCGATCGGCCGAGGTGGTATCGGCTGGATTCCCATCGATTTCCAACTTGACATTGTCAGTGTAGTCTGTCCTGTTGAGTGGCCAGTCAAACGACTCGTCTATGGTGGCCTCCAAGGTGTTGACACCCGTGGCCAGAATGCGCACTATGGGGAGGTCCATTGACAGGTCCGAGGAGGGGACGGTGGTGGTGACTATCTCCAACCTGTCTGTCTCGTTTATCCTAAATATCACCTGTGGTATCATCGAATCGAGCCCTGTCCTGATCATGGGGCTGTCGGTGGAGCTGATGTAGCGCATCATGGGCGGCGGATTCAGTTTGACTGTATCCAGAGAATACTGATTTATGCCGCCGGGCCCCGCGACGTATGCCCGCAGGCCGCCTGGCAGGAATGCAATCTCTGACGCCCCGGGTGTGACCGGTTCTGAATCGGAGAGTGATGCACCCTCCAGCTTGTATGGCGTCGTGAGGTCGTACCTCTGCACAACGCCTGTATCATTCCCGGAAACAAACATCCTCAGGCCGTCATCCGAGAATGCAACCCCCGACGGGTTGATATCTGTCAGATTGAAGCTCTCCCTGTCCCCGGTGCCATCGAGCAGTGTGTAGGGCTCGTTGAGGCCGTACCCGTATATCCTATCATCCCTGCTCTCACTAACGAATATCTTTCTCCCGTCGGCAGAGAGTGTAACACCGGTAGGTACAGCGTCCGCGCCGAGCCCGATGGAGCCTATAGGATTGGCGCTGCCGATCCGCAGGCCGTTCCCGGACAGGTCAAAGGGATCGTTTACGAAGAACTGGCTTACCTTGCCGTCAGAGGCGTTGGACATGAACAGTGAATCGCCGTCGGGTGGAAAGGCCATGCCCGTCGCCACGGCGCGCCGGATCTCGTCTTCATCAAAGGCCGACGTGACGTCAAACGGGGTGCCAAGCTGGTACGAGTACAGGTTATTCTCTGCCAGGGTGTACATTACGGAGCCGTCAGACGAGAAGACAAGATCTCCGGAGCTCTGGTTGGTGCCCGTGCCGTCGAATGCCGGCTCCGACGGGAGGGCAAACGGCTCCGGGAACACCCTGTCGTCTGAGCTGTATATTGCAAACTCGTCAAACTGCAGCCTTGGATCCGAAAAGTTGACGACTGCATTCCGGGCCTCCTCGCTTAGATCAAAGATCAAGCTGCTGCCATTCACTTCTATGCTGTCGGCGCGGGTGATGGATGCCTCCGTCCCACTGGCATTCACTATCGAGTATCCTGTCGGATTCAGCGCATTGCCGTCCACCATATCCGCGAATGTCACATTTATGACACCATTGGTCATGTTGATGGTGCCTGACAGGACATCCAGCCTGCCGGGCGTCCCCGTTATGGCCAGCGGATATGCGCGCCCATCTTGCGCATCATAGCTGTACAAGCCGTCCCTGCCGGATCCAACCGCGTATACCGCGCCGGTCGCGCCCACAGCTACATCCTCTATGGAATTGTCGGCGGCGGAAAAGTCCGTTATCCCCGTGCGTTCGGCAAAGGGGGATAGATGGTACGGGGAGGCCAGGGTGTATGTGATTATCTGCCCTGTCAGCCTGTCGGCTATGTAAAGCCGCATGCCGTCAGGTGAGAATGCAATGCCCGAGGGATCGGCCTCTGAGAGCGAGTGTTGCACGGAATAACCTCTGAATACGGCGCCCCGCAGATCAAAGGGCGAGGGGAGTATGTACTGTTGTATCGCAGTGATGGGGATGGTGCCCAGTACAAACAGGGTCCTGCCGTCAGATGATAGGGCGAGCCCTTCGGCGGTGCCGATTGTAAACGGGATACCTTCGGAGTTGGGTACCTGTGTGATGTCAAGTGTCACCTTTTGGCTGATATCAAGATCCAATCCGCTATCCGTCATGGCAAAGGCATTATCCATCGTATACTGGTATATGTTAGTCGCATTTGATACAAAGACACGCCTGCCATCAGGTGAGAATGATATCCCGGTGGGGTCGCCGTCTACATTTGCATGCTCTATCCTACACGCGCCGGTCGTCACGTCGTATGGCACTGACAGGGCGCACAGCAGAATCTGGTCCAGCCCCTTTCCTACGACGAATACCGCACTCCCATCTGACGAGAAGTCGGCCCCCGTGGGGTTGTTCTCTACATGGAACGGCGTGTTGACTCCCAGCCTGCCCGGCTGCCCCGGCCATGTCAGATCGTACGGCCTCAAAAGGTCGTACTGGACTATCTTGTCTCCCAAGTTATCGGCGATAAACATCCTAAAGCCGTCTGCCGAGAATGACACGTCGTGGGGGTTGGAGGCCTGCGAGCCGACAAATGTGGAATCGACCTGCTCGGCCCCGGTTATCTCGTATGGTGTGGGGAGGGCAAACTTGCGCACTATGCTGCCTCCCAGATCGATTGTAAACATGGACAGGCCGTCCGGCGAGAATGTCACATCAAAGGGCGTGGGCGTGTAGCTGGATATCCTGACGGTGGAATTGAGCACGGCCGTACTTAGGTCGTACGGGGTGCCCAAGTCGTACCGGACGACCTGGTCCCTAAACCCTTCCACTATGAACAGGGATGCTCCATTCGGGGAGAACTCCAGTCCTTCGGGCTGTCCTGTATTCCTCGGGCTGGGTATTGAGAGGACCAGCCTGAATGACGCCTCGGTGGCTGTGGTTATATCAAACGGCTCTGACATCACAAACTGCCTGACTGCCCCGCTGCTGCCGCTGCCGCCTGTCATGTCAACGAGGTAAAAGCTGGAGCCATCGGGGTTAAACTCCACCCCGGTGTACCTCGGATCGGGACTGGTGCCCCGGACTGATACGTTCGCATTAAATGTCGCACTCGTCACGTCGTACGGAACAGAGAGGTTGTAGGCCACCAAGTTGTCATTTGGCTGATCAATCGCAAACATCTGCAGCCCGCTCTCCCTGAAGTAGACTCCACTTGGCAGGGTGGTCTCGTTGCTGACGGAGTAGCTGCCGGCAAACCCAACACTGAGTGCACCGCGTCCATCGAGCAGGCGTTGCGCAAGGGCCGCCGAGCCGGATGTGTCCTCTAGGTCCGGAAACGAGCCGCCTCCCACACCGGATAGTGCCGGTGCGTCAAAGTATGCGACGGGGTCCGTATACCGGACGACGTCACCGGCATTTGGCAGTGTGGCCGTGATGGTCGAGCCTGAGACGCTAGCACTAGACAGAGTTATGCCGCCTCCTTCTGCCCGCGAGCCGTCCCGCACGTGTATGTTCTCGGGCATTACAGTCGAGGGGCTTATCTCCTTATCAAACTCTAGTGTGAGATCCGCCCCGTCGAGAACAGCCGAGAGGATCCCAGGGGCCGGGGGCGCGGCTACCACGGAATGTGATCTATCCAAGTTGAAAGCGAATACCGTGTCGCTGGCTGATCCCACGTAAAAGAGCTTCATGCCGTCTGCCGAGTATGCCACCCCATCGGGGATGTTGTCGAGTCCTGCCAGGCTCAATGTATCGTTGTGCACGGCAGTGGACAGGTCGTATGCCGTGCCCAGCACATAACGGTCCAGCCTGTCTCCTGTGCTTCCTGTTATGACGATGGCCGTTCCGTCCGTATTCACGGCGATCCCTGTCGGGGCGGAGCTCTCGCCTGTGACATCAAGCGTGTTGGCTATCGCGGGGGTGCCTGGCAGCACATACGGGCCGTCCATGGCATAATGATCCACAGTGCCTCCTGACTGGGTAACTAGCATGTGCAGGCCGTCAGAGGAGATGGCCAAGCCGTTGGCAGCGAAAGCTCCCACGAGCGTGGCACTATTTGCCGTGCGCGCCGCAGTGGATACGTCCCATGCAGGATCCATCAAATACTCGTAGACTGTATCATCGGTCTCATCTACCACATACATGAGCGTGCCGTTGGGTGAGAACGCCAGCCCTGCAGGTGTGCTCACATCGGCACTCACGTTGACAGAGTCCACGGGCACGGCGCTTGTCGGGTCATTCGGTATGCCAAGATAGTATTGTTGGATCGTATCATCAGAGTTATCCGGCAGGAACATGTTTCTGCCATCAGGCGATATGGCGATATCTCCCGGCTCGTCGGTGTCACTCCTCACGAATAGGGACTGGGCGTACGACGATGATGTTACATCAAACGGCGTTGCCAGGATGTAGTTGTATATCATGCCGCTGTTGGTGCCCACCATCACCATTCCTGATCCCCCTGGAAGAATCTCAATATCTCCCGGGGAACTGTCCTGTTCGCCCACGTATACAGAGTCCACATACCTGTCGCCAGACAGGACAAACGGACTCTTCAGGTCGTACCTGTGGATGGAATCAGAGTCCCGGCCGGTTACGAACACCCTGAGCCCGTCATCCGAGAACGCCATTCCCGTGGGGTCGGTCTCTTGCCCGCTCACGTCTATGTTGCCCACAGATTGGGTTATGAAGCCAGTCAGGTCATACGCATCACCAAACAGCTCGTACGCGTGGACGCTGTCGCTTGCATTCCCGACTGCAAATATGGTGTATCCTCCGTGGCTGAATGCAACGCCCGTGGGGCTGCTGCTCTGGTCAAGGGATTCGGCGGTGGTAAGCGTGGCCGTTGTTATGGCATACGCTTGGTTTAGCGCGTACTCGCTGACTGTGCCTGCCGAGTTTACTATGATCATCGTTGTGCCGAGATGGGAGAAATGCACATCCTGCGGGTCCGCCGACACGGTAAAGTTGTCGGTGTACACAGCCCCGCTGACATTAAACGGCGTATCCAGTGCATACCTGTACACTGCATCGTTCTCCTCCCCGGTTACAAACATCTGTGTGCCGTCGTACGAGAATGTAATCCCCGTGGGGGCAGCATCTTCTGTCAGGTTGTACCCCGGTACGACTGGCTCGCCGCCCGATCCTATCTCAGCGGCCTCGCCGGTCGGCCCGAACCCAAAGTCGTACGGGTTGCCAAGGTCGTACCTGTGTACGGTGTCACTGTTTGTTCCCGCCATGAAGACAAACCTGCCGTCCTCTGATGCGGCAAAGCCGCGGGGGTTGGTATCCTGATCGCTGACATCCAGCTGGGCCACAAGCGACGCGCTAGTCACCTCATAGGGCTCGGAGAGCCTGTACTTGTATATCATGTCGTTCCCCTGTCCGAGCACCAGCATGGTCCGCCCGTCGGTCGAGACGTGCACGCCGCGGGGCGAGCTGTCGACTACCTCAAGGGTTCCCGAGTGGGTTATACTCCTGACGTCGAATATGTTGGCCACAGCATATTGGAATATTGCATTGCGTGAGTCACCTGCCAGGTAGAGCCGCGATATTGCGGGTGCGTAATGAATTCCTGTGTACTGGGTCTCTTCGGCACCCGAATCCAGAACACTCCTTAGAACCAGAGTGTTGCTTCTCGTTTCAAACTGTGGTGCCGGGTCGAAGCTGTACGGCACATCCAGCGTATACTGGGCTATGTCATTTCTACTCCCCACGACATATATCCTACCGCCATCGGGGGCAAAGTCCACCCCGGTCACAGCACCCTCCTGGGCGCTTATGTCGAACTCTTCGGTCTCTACAGCCGAGGCCACATCATAGGGCGAGCTCAGGTTGTACCTGCGGATTGAATCGCCTTCGTTTCCGGCCACCAGCATGACCAAACCGTCAGGCGAGAATGCCAGCCCCTGCGGGGATTCCTCGTTTACGGTCTCAAAGGTTGACGTGACAAGTGTATGCGGATACTGTGAGTCCGGCAGTGTGAATGCTGCGGTCGGGGGATTTCCCGGGGATATGGCATCGGGAGCTATGTGGAGCCGCAGTTCTGTGTATGTGGGCGCCAGCCTCCTGTCGCCGTCGTTTGGCCGGAACTGTATCACGTCAGAATCTGCATCAGTGATAAGCTTGCCCGGGTTGAGCTGTATCGTAAATATGCCGCTGCCATCGCTCAGGGTAAAGCCCCTTGGGTCAAAGGTTGCCATCTCCACCACCTCGTCAAATGTAAGCTCCAGTATCCCGTTATCATCAAACGTGGCGGAGAGCAGCTGCTGTGCGTGGGCCTGCGGTGCAAACGCCACCAGCACCGCGGCAAATACCGCAAGCATGGCTGCGCCCTTTAGCGCCGGGCCTATCATAACACATCCGCCTCTATCGTCAGCCCTGCCGTCTCCCCCGGCAGCCGATCGGCCAGACAGGCGATCCTATGGATACAGGCCATGCTATAATGCAGCCACATCATCGTAATCCGGCCATTTGGGGCCATTTTAAACATTTAGACTTGAAATATCCGGCATTCCGACCGGGCGATCCACTATCTTATCCCGGCCCCTATGTGACCAGCCTGAAGATTATGCCCCTGTCCCGGAGATGGCGCACAAGGCCGTCTGCCGCCCCCGCGCCCTGCGTCTCAAGGCTGAGGGTGACACCCGCGGATCCCGCGTTTATCTCGGAGCTAAACCTGTCGTGGACCACCTCGACTATGTTGGCATTGGCCGAGGTTATCTCGTCTACCACCTCCTTGAGGGCCCCCGGCTTGTCCGGCAACAGTATGAACACCTTGAGCAGCCTGCCCGTCTGGGCCAAGCCCTTATCCACTATCTGCCCTAGCAGGTACATATCGACATTGCCGCCCGCCAGGACCGCCACCACCTTTTTTCCGGGGCGCGGATTTGACAGTATGTGCGCAAGGGTGGCCGCCCCGGAAGGCTCCACCACCGACTTTGACCTCTCCATTAGCAGGAACATCGCCCCTATTATCTCGGAATCATCGACGAGGACTATCTCGTCTATGAGCTCCCGGATTATAGCAAATGTCAGCTCGCCTGGACTCCTCACCGATATGCCATCCGCTATGGTCGTCCCCCCTCCGGACGGGGCCGTGCTGCCCCTATCCAGCGATTCCTTCATGGCGGGAAACCTGCTCGACTGCACGCCTACCACCCTTACACCCGGGTGCTTTTCCTTTATGGCCACTAGTACGCCGGCGGCAAGGCCCCCGCCACCCACCGGAATGTAAACCTCGTCCACATCGGGCAGCTCCTCTAGAATCTCCAGGCCTATCACGCCCTGGGCCGCTATCACCTGCGGGTCATCAAATGCATGTATTATGCACGCGCCAGTCTCGGCGGCAATCTCCCTTGCCTTGTTCCATGATTCCTCATAACTTGAGCCCTCCAGTATCACATTAGCGCCGTACCCCCGGGTTGCCGCCACCTTTGCTGGCGAGGCGGTCTTTGGCATGACTATAGTACAGGGTATCCCCTCGGCAGAGGCTGCAAATGCGACCCCCTGCGCGTGGTTTCCCGCGGATGCCGCCACCACGCCTTTCTTCTTTTCGTTATCTGGCAGCGTCATTATCTTGTAGTGCGCCCCCCTTATCTTGAAGGAGCCGGTCTTTTGGCGGTGCTCTAATTTTAGGTACACCTCGGAGCCGGTCATCCTGCTAAATGTAGGGGAGTACACAAGGGGAGTCTTGCGCACTTCGGCCCCGCGCATGGAGGCGGCCCTTTCAACCTCTTCATACGATGGCTCCATTATATACCGCCGCAGGCAGCCGTATATTTGGGCTTGTTTTGCAGAGCCAGTTCCCTAGAGCCCGAGAATCGACCTAAAGAAGCCGATTATCACATCGATGATGCCCTGTTCTGGGGCGGCATCCCGGATATCCCCGCCGGGGACAGCGTCTTGTGCATTTGCATCCTGTGTATCTTCACCGGGGGCAACGCCTTGCGGGGCTGGCGGCTCCGGGCCGGGATCCTCCGCGGGAGATGCCGGCTCTGGCGCGCGCGCCTCCGGGGGCTCGGGCACCGCGGGCTCTGCGGGCCCTGCAGGCTCTGCGGCCGGCTGCACCGGCATCTCGGACGGTGTATCTACCTGCACTATGCGGTACCTGTCAAGGTCGTGTGTCGCAAGCGTTATCCCCTGGCTGTCGCGGAGCCTCATGCTGAGCGTTCCCGTAAACTCGTGATCTATCGGAACGGTGATGCTTTCTAACAGGCCGCCCGCTAATCCCAGTGAGACGGGCCCCGTGAATACAGACGATTCATCGCACGAGTATACCATGTCGGACTGCTCGGCCTCGCCGGAGCACTCCCTGTCAAAGAAGGCGCCCACCCTGTTATAGTACACTTCCGAGACCTTGCCTGCCGCGCCGGTAAAGAGCAGCTCCATGTCGTAGACGCTAAGGGTGCCGCCGGGGGTCAGCACCGGCGTTATTACCAGCGGCGCACCAGGCGAGAGGCTCAGCGAGGATGTGCCCAAGCTGGCGCTAACCCCGTTTGAGCTAAAGCCAAACGATGCGTCATATCCAAAGCTGCCGGCATTGGACGTGCCGCCCGTGCCCGACGAGCCGCCGCCCCCTCCGCCGGATCTAGGCCTCGGTGGCGGGGGCGCGACGGGGGCCTGGGCGCGCGTATGGTCTGCTTGTGCCGTATCGCCTACATCCGGCCCTGAGACCGCCCTGATGACATCCCCTTCGCGGTCCGCGATTCTGGGCTCGTCTGTCCCGTGGATAGAGTAGCCCAGTGTGACTTTGTCACCTGGATACACCATATCGTGGGCCCTGCGCGCAGAGTCTATGCCATCTACCCTCTCGGATATTATGGGCGCGTCGCCTGCTGTTCTGGAGAGCCCCAGGGGGGCGCCATCAGATGGCAGCGGCATGTCCGACGCATCCACGGGTATTATGCGGCCCTGCACTATGCCGCCGGTCGTGGGAATATCATTTACAGTTGGCGCGTCTGTTATATCCACGGGTATTATGCGGCCCTGTACCGGGCCGCCGCCCACTGCATACGTATCATTGATCACAGGAGCGTCGGTTGCAGTACGTGCGAGTCCCAGTACTGCCCCGTCTGAAAGCGCCAGGCTGTCTTTCCCGTCCCGGGAGATTGTGCCTGCGGGCACGTAGACGTCGCTTACTGCCGGTACATCCATTACTATAACGGAGATCCCCCTGATGGCCTCGTCAGATGCCATCGGAGTATCCGACGCATCCACGGGTATTACTCTGCCCTGCGCCGGGACGACGATCACGGGCATATCATCGACAGCTGGCTCGTCTGTTCCATCCACGGGTATTGCTCTGCCCTGCGCCGGGCCTATGATCATGGGCATATCATTGACTGTTGGCGCGTCTGTTCCATCCACGGGTATTGCTCTGCCCTGCGCCGGGCCGCCGCCTAGAACATACGTATCGTTTACTGCCGGCGCGTCGGTTATGCTGCGGGCAAGCCCCAGGGATGCCCCGTCTGAGAGTGCCGGGCCGTCTTCCCCGACACGCGGGATTATATCTGCGGGTATCTCGTGGACGTCGCTTACTGCCGGTACATCCATTGTCGCAATGGAGATCCCCCGGCGGACCCCATCAGATGTCAGCGGCGTATCCGACGCATCCACGGGTATCACGCGGACCTGCGCCGGTACGATGATCATGGGCACATCACCGACGGTCGGCGCGTCTGTTCCATCTACAGGTATTGCGCGGCCCTGCGCCGGGCCGCCGCCCACCGCATACGTGTCGTTTACCGCGGGCGCGTCTATTACATCACGGGCAAGCCCCAGGGATGCCCCGTCTGCATGCCCCGGCGCATCTATTGCATCACCTGCCGTTCCGCGGATCAGCATTCCCGGATCTTCTGCTATTCCCGGCGCATCATCTGTGTTTAATGAAATGCCCAGTGATGCGCTATCAGAATGCCCCGGCAGATCAATTGCATCACCTGCCGTTCCGCGGATCAGCATTCCCGGATCTTCTGCTATTCCCGGCGCATCCCCTGTGGATAATGAGAGGCCCAGGGATACGCCATCCGCATGCCCCGGCACATCGGCTGCACCCGACGAGATCATAAGATGTATCATGTTTGTCGCATCGGCTGCCTCCGGCCGGTCTGCCGGCATGACCGAGACGCCCAGGCGGACAGAATCTGCATGCACTGGGGCATCGGCAGGTATCAGCATGCCAGATACGCCGGGGATGCCGACAACCGCGGGCGCGTCCCCTGTGCTAATCGAGACGCCCAGGGATACAGCCTCGCCGAGCGCAGGGGCTCCCGCCGCACGGGCTGACGAGCGCAGGGCGGCGGTTTCTGCCGCCCCCGGCGCGTCTGAATCCGGAATCCACTGCGACGCCTCCAGGGGGCGCGAGCCCACTGCATACTGGACGAGTGCATTGTTGGCGCTGCCACCGCCCGCGTTGTCATTGGTGATTACCATGTACAGCCCGTCGGCAGAGAACTCTATTCCGCGCGGGTCGTCATCAAAGTCCACCAGGTTGAACAGCCCGTCGTGGACGGCGGTCGTGGCGTCAAACGGCTCCCCCAATGCGTATGTGTGCACGGCGTTTATGCGGTTCCCCGAGACGAACATCCTGGTCCCGTCGGGCGAAAAGGCCACATCCGCAGGCTGCTGTTCCGTGTATTCCCCGTCGGGGAGCGGCCGCAGCCTCAAATCAAACGATTCTTCGGAGGATGCAGACGACGGATCATACGGGGTGTCCAGCGCATACTGCAGGATCAGGTTGTCTGCCGTCACGTACATGCTAGTGCCGTCCGGGGAAAACTCCAGCCCCGTCGCAATCTGGGCGGATATGTCTATAGCATTCCCCCCGAATGTGACCGGGCTGCTTCCCCCAAAGACCGGCGGGGTGCCGGGCCCTATGTCGTATGGGGCGCCGAGGTTGAACCGTACTATATTGTCGCTGTGCCCTATCGTAAACATTATCATGCCGTCGGACGAGAACTCGATATCCCGCGGCTTGGTCTCGCGCGGGGCCGCCTCGAATAGCCGGTCGGAGGCGCCAGCAGATGCCAGGTCGTATGGAATATCCAGAGGATACCTGTGGATCATCCCGTCGGGCCCCGCCCTCCCTATTACGAATACATGCCGCCCGTCGCCGGAGAAGGCCGACCCCTCGGGGACGCCCTGGTCGGATCTTACATCCAAGACGGCAGATACGGGCTGCCCCAGCTCGTACGGGGCGGCAAGCTCATAGTGGTGTATCGAGCGCGTCAGGTGCCCTGCAATGTACAGGCGCATGCCGCCGTCCGCAAATGCAAGATCCTGCATGGTGGCCTCGGCCACGCTGGGCAGGCGGCCCGCGTATGCAGCCGATGTTATATCAAATGGGGGGAACAGATCATACCGGAACACAGAATCGGGCCCCCTCTGGGCTATCTCCCCGGCTACAAACAGGCTGCGGCCGTCGTGGGATATCCTCACGCCGGTAGGCCTTGTCTCATTGGACAGAACAGACAGCGAATCGCCCGTGTAGACCGCGGTGGATACGTTGAACGCCTCGGCTAGCGCATACCTGTATACCGACGCGTCAGTTTCAGCGGCAACGTACATGTTTGCCCCGCCGGGGCCCATCTCGAGCCCCCCGGGGACTGGCGCCTCGCCGCCGATATAGAACAGGCCCTCAAATGAAATGCCGCCCCGTATATCGTACGGGCTGTCCAGCGAGTACTGCCGGACCGTATCCGTGTCGCCGCCCATCAGATAGAGCATTGTGCCGCCTGTATCAAACGACAGCCCGACAAGGTCATTCTCCCGGGCGTACAGGCCGGTGGTCTCGCCGCCGGGCCCTGCCGCAGGCGGCGGCATGACAGACGACCTTGCAGAACCGGGTATTGCATCCAGCGAGAACGGCGGATCCAGCTCGAACTGGACAAGCCTGCCCGAGCCGCCCGACGTAAACGCCCTGGTCCCGTCGGGCGCAAATGCCATCCCCCGGACGTTGTCCTCTATGGAGACGAGCGGGTATGATTCTATGTGCTTTGGCAGCGGCAGCTCAAACGGCCGCGGAATGGGCGAGCCGTTCTCTCCTTGCAGCGCGCCCGCATCAAGGTAGAGTATGGGTTCCGCATACCCGTGGGCCTCGAGAGCAGGGGCCGCATCCATTGTCAGGACGGCCGTGCGGGGGCCCGCCTCCCTTACAGAAGAGAACGGTATGCCGCCAGAGGCCGAGTGGCCGTTCCGGACGTGTATCCTATCAGGCTGTATAGACGATGCGTTTATCCTGCCGTCAAACTCCATTGTGAGCGCCCCCGCCCTGAACTCTGCAGAGCGCATACGCGGCGTCCCGGAGCCGGAATCCTGCATGTCCAGCTCGCGCAGCCCCGGGGAATCCGTCACGCCAAGAGATACCGCAAGAAAGACGGGCTCTCCAAAGCCCGCCGCATCCGTGCCGTTGGACATATCCGGCAGGGGCACAAACTCGGGCTCGTCTACCCGGGGCGCGTCTGTTGCCGTTATGGATACCGCGCGCATGACAGTCTCTGCATATCCTGGCGCCTCTATTACCCCGGGTATCGACCCTGCCGCCCTGCCGAGCCCTAGAATGACAGGCGCGTCGGTTGTCATCAGGCCAAACCCGAGTGCAAGGGTCCTGTCCAGCAGTGGGGCGTCGCGCCCGGATACGGAGACGTCCCTTGTATATGGCGCCGACTCCGACAGGAGGGGCCCCTCGAGCACGCTTATCGATATGGCAAGGGATGCCGCCTCGCCTGTGCCCGCTCCCTCTGAGACCCGTATGCCCTCGTCACACTCGCCTTCATCGAGCTCTAGGACGTCCGTGCAGACCTGCAGGTTTCTAGAGGAGAGCGAATACTGGCTCACGCCGGATCCGGGCACGAGCATCCGCGTGCCGTCAGCGGATAGCGCGGCTCCTTCGGCCCCGGGCCCGAGCATCAGCGGCAGTATCTGCTCTGCCCCGTCTATAGTATACGGCGCAGCAAGGGAATATACCTGCGCCGTCTCCGAGCCTGAATCGGGCACAACCATCCGCAGGCCGTCCGACGAGAACTCTATTCCCGAGGGGCTCCCGCCTACTATCGCAGACTCACTATACTCTGCTTCTGATATGGAATACGGGGATTGCAGCAAATACCTGTGTACCGACCCCGAGCCGTCGGCCGCCAGCATGGTCATGCCGTCGTGAGAAAAGGCAATTCCTGCAAGGTCTTCTGAACGGGGGGACAGCGAGACAGATTCTACCAGCTCCACATCGCCTATACCGTACGGGCTGCCTGCAAGATACCTGCGTATCCCGCCGGTTTCGTCGGCAACTAGCATGCTCCGCCCGTCAGAAGAGAATGCAAGGCCCGATATTCCGGGGGCCGCGCCCAGGGGCGCGCTGCCGGCGCGCACCGCCGACGACACATCAAAGGCGCCGCCAAGGGAGTATGCAAACACCCTACCTGTCGAGCTTCCCGCCGCAAACGCCATCATGCCGTCTGCCGAGAATGCCGCACCAGTCAGGGACGTCTCGGATCCCGGGAGCGGTATCACAGCTTCCAGCTCTGTACTGTTGCCTGTCTGCGACGGAAATGACCCGCCGGAGAGGCCCGGCACTGCGTATCTCTCAAATATCATCCGGGGCTCGGCGTATCCGGATACTGTGGCATTATCCACATCTGATAACTCAAATCTTACCACGCCGGGATCCCTGCCGCCGGAAATTGCAGAGCCGGATATCTCCACTCCCCCCGCGGCCGCTCCGTCTGTTATGCGGATTCCCCCGGGGTCTATTCCGCCAAGGTCGACTGCTCTATCAAATAATGCCTCGGCTGCAGCCACCCGTGCATCTATAGCGGCAGAGGCCAGCACCGGGCCGTCAAGCGCGGATACCACCGGGTATGTGCCGGGGCTGTGCCGGTATATCCTGTCCGTCTCCCCTAGTATGAACATGGATCCGCCGCCGACGGCCACATCCCGGATGCCGCCCCCCGCGTCGAACAACCCGTTGTATGCAGGGGCCGATATATCGTATGGTGCATCAAGGATATACCTGTGCACAAAGCCGCCTGTATCGGCTATCAGCATTTCTGTCCCGTCTCTGTCAAATGCGATGCCCAGGGGGTCAGACGCCCTGTCCTGCACGGCAAACGATATCTCATGTGCCGCCCCGCCAAGATCAAACGGGGTATTCAGGGAGTACATGTGCACAGAGCCGCCCTGGCCACCCACCATGAAGAGGCCAGTCCCGTCTGGCGTAAATGCAAGCCCTCCGGGAAGCGCATCCTGTGCGCTCACGTCAAGCTGCACGTCTATTCTTATCTCTGAGTTAAACTCTACATCGAATGGCGCATCAAGCGTGTACTGGCTTACCGCCCCGCGGTCCCTGTCGGAGAGAAATATTCTCGAGCCGTCTGCAGACAGGGCCACCCCGGATGGTATGGTCTCGCTTGCCAGCCCTTCCGGGTAGAACCGGCTGTGGCCCTGGAATATCCCCGAGGTTATATCAAAGGGGGGATCCAGGTGGAAGAGCTTTGTGTTTGTTTCCCCGTGCCCTGATACTAGCAGCCTGGTCCCGTCGGGCGAAAACGCCATGCCGTAGGGGTCAGCCAGGTTGCCCCCCTGGCTTACGTTGAATGACGGCACAAGGTACGGCGGGGTCACATCGAACGGCTCTGGCAGCCTGTACTGGGCAAGGGTGATTATATGCTCGCTTGAGCTCACCCTCTCGCCGGTCAGGGTGTACGCCCTGCGGCCGTCCTGGGACAGGGAAAAGTCCTCGAGATCCCCCGCCGGCCCGGTGTTGTATTCATACGTGTCGACGCGCTCTGCAGTTAGCACATCAAACGGCGTGGATAGCGCATACCTGTGCCACTTGTTTACATGAACATCCCTGTTCGCGTTGGCATCTTCAGTATCTGATATCCACTCGCCGACGAACATCATGGCCCCGTCGGGCGAAAAGTGCACGCCCGATGTAGGCAGGAACAATATGCCCGGATACGGCGGAATGTCCAGATCGTACTGGCCCGCATCGACTCCGCTGCTTATCTCGTAGGGGCTGTCCAGGTCGTACTGCCTTACGGCATTCTCAGTGAACAGCGCGGCAAATATGCGCATGCCGTCATCCGAGAATGCAATCCCCGACTGGAACCCTGTGAGCAGGGTTCCTGTTATGCTGGCGCTCTCTATCTCGTACGGGCTATCCATCTGGTACATTGCAATGCGGGCCCCCCTGTTTGCGGCAAACAGCTGCGTGCCGTCATCAGAAAAGGCAATCCCGGTTATAGAGGGGACCACGTTTCTGCCCGCGGACCGGTACGGCGGCAATATGTCGGATCCCGCGCGGACCCCGGTCGTTATGTCATAGGGTGTTCCAAGGTCGTACCACGTGATGTTCCCGTCGGCCCCTCCGACATACATCTGGCTCCCGTCTGGAATAACGGTCAGGGAATACCTGTCGGATCTCTCCGTGCTAGTTATTCCCTCGCTCTGGAATTCCCGCTCGTGCCGGTACAGCGGGGACAGCAATGAGCCGCCCGTAAAATCAGGCACAAACGATCCGCCGCCAATCCCTGACAGCGCAGTTGCGGGCACGTGCAGCGACGGATCCCCGTAGGAGGCGGCCTCTGCCCTGTATTCCTCGGGGACCACAAACGTGACGACCTCGGAATCTGCCGCCCCCTCGGGGAGCAGCAGCGGTATCCCCGTATTGGAGCCATGGCCGTCCCTTATCGTGATCATCCCCGCCTGTATCGACCCCGCGTCTATCATTCCATCAAAGGTGGCCCTCAGGGTTCCGTTATCCAGGACCGCCGAGAGAAGGCGCGGCCCAGTACCTGCCGCCTGTATCGGGTGCGTATCTGCGAGATACTGGTAGACTTTTCCTGTGTCATTTCCAGCTACATACATGTGCTGGCCGCCAGCAAATCCCACCCCGACAGGCGCGCCGTCTGTTCCCGATATGTCAAACGAGCCCCTGTCTGTTGCGCCCCCTGGCACGTACGGGGTCGCCATTTCATACCTGTGGATGCTGCCGTCATCACGGTCGGCAACTATCATGATGTTTCCTCCGGGCGCCACGTATACGCCGTGGGGTGCAGTAATGTTTCCCCCCACGTATAACGCGGAGCTAAACGTGCCGGAGTTGAGCCTGTACGGGCCTCCAAGGTCAAACCGGTATATGTTGCCGTTGTCGTCTGAGACGTACAGGTATCTGCCGTCATCCGATATGTCGAGGCCGGTAGGCGCGTCAGCTGCCGGGTTGACGCCGCCGGGCAGGGGCAGCGACTGGCTGTTCAACGTGGCCGTGGATATGTCAAATGGCGGGTTCATGGTATACCTGTATACGGTAAGCAGGTCCCTTCCCACCACATACATGAACCTCCCGTCGTCAGAAAATGCAACCCCGCTCAGGTTGTCCTCGCCCGGCGGCGCTACAATATTTGAGGGAATGGCGGTATGTATCGCATACGGCGTTCCGAGCGCAGAGCCGCCTATCGTGCTGCCGCCGGCCTGGGCCATGATGGCGCCGTTCTCTGAGAGCGCGAGCCCCGAAGTGACAGACGAGGCGACAGATATGACTTTTGCCGACGGCGTGATGTCGTAGGCAGAGCCGAGCGCATAGGCGTACACCATATCGTTTCTGCCGCCTACCGCAAAGAGAGCCGAGCCGTCTGCTGCAAATGTAATATCCAGCAGTACGTCGTCCTGTGCGGATGCATCCAGTGAATCGACGTATACGGCGGCGGCTATCTCGTATGGGTCGGCCATCTCAAACCTGTGCACCCTATCTGTAACGCGCTCGCTGATGAACAATTTGTGCCCGTCTGCAGAAATTGCGACTCCCGTGGGGCCAGTCACGTACGGGCTAGCGTCAAAGGAGGATAGATGCACGGCCGATTCGAGGTCTAGGTTGCCCCCGAGTCCGAACCTGTGCACGCTGTCCGAATCAGAGCCCGTGACAAAGACTGAACTGCCGTCAGACGCAAGGCCGATCCCCGTGGGGGTGGCCTCGTGTGCGGCCACAGAGAATGCGGAAGTGTGAGTCTCGTTTGCAGGTGAATACGGTTCTGCCAGGTTGTACCCGTATATGCTGGATGTGCCCCTGTCCAGAATCAGCATGACGCTGCCGTTGTTCGAGAAGGCGATTCCCTCGGGGCTGCGCGCAGCCGGCCTCGTCCTCGAGACGCTATCGAGCGCGGCGCCGCCCGTATCGTACGGGTGTGGCAGCTCGTACCTGTATACAAGGTCCCTGCCGCTCCCGACTACCAGCATGACTGTCCCGTCGGGCGCAAAGACCACGCCGTTTGGCGACGACTCCCCGGGCACCCCTGTGTTGCCCCCGGGTATATGCAGGGATCCCGACAGGTCGTACGGGTCGCCGAGCTCATGCGCGTACACCCTGTCGTCGATGGCCCCAGTGACAAAGACTGTCCTGCCGTCGCCAGATGCCGCAAGCCCGCGCGGGCTGTTCTCTGATTCTGCGACCGGCATGGACTCTACTAGCATGGCAGCTTCCACGTCAAATGCTTCCCCGAGATAGTACCGGTACACGCTGGTGGTGCTCTGCCCGAGAATCAGCATTGTGCGGCCGTCCTCCGAGACTACCACCCCGCGGGGCCTCCCGTCCTCGGCCCCGACGTCATAGCTTCCGGCGCTAACAGCCCCGGCTATCTCGTACGGTTCTGCCAGGTCGTACTGGTATATGCTGCCCCTCTGGTAGCCCGATATGTACATCCGCAGGCCCCCGTCCCCAAAGTCCAAACCCGAGACCTCTGTATCCGACGCGCTGACGTCTATGCTGCCGTCAAATGCAGGGGCGGGATCAAAACCAAAAGGCTCCCCCAATGAATACTGGTACACAAAGTCCGTGCCCCCGGCGACGAACATCCTTGTACCATCCGGCGAGAAGGCAAGCCCGCGCGGGTTGTTCTCTTCGGACCGCACGCTGTATGATCCTGAGAGCACCGCAGATGCCACATCGTGCGGCGGGTCCAATGCATACCGGAAGACGGTATCCTGGGTGGACCCGACGGCAAACATCAGTGTTCCATCAGGCGAGAATGCCAGCCCCTGCGGGGTGGCTTCTGCAAGGGCAAAGAAGGGCGCCGCATCATCCCGGGGGAATGCAAACACAGGGGGAAATGCCTCGCCTCCCTTTTCGAGCGCGCCTGCGTCAAAGTGCAACGTAGGGGATGCGTACCCTGCCACAATGGCCCTTGCATTATGCGGCACGGCAAGCCTGACAGTGTCGGGCTCTGCGCTAGATAGCAGCCCTCCTGCAAATGTGGCGCCCCCGGAGAGGGCCCCTCCGTCCCTTACGTGTATCTTTGACGGATCTATATCTGATGCATCCACTGTATCGTCAAATACAATGGTGAGCAGCACGCCGTCTGAATCCAGCGTGGCCGAGAGAATACCCGGCAGGGCCTCTGCATGCGGGGCCGCGGCCAGGGACAGCACAAGTAGGAACAGGGGACCAGCCGCGCGCAGGCCTGCCCGCAGGCGCCCCTTGGCCTGATCGGAGAGGATCATGCCTGCCAACTAAAGCCCCGCTCTAATGCCCATCTATGTTGCAGCCGGCCGACAGTCATTGATAACTATTGTGAGCAGGGGCTGCTGGTTTATGGCGTGCGGCCTATCCCACGGATGCGCCGGCGGCTTTTACTGCCGCCAGCAGATCCCCGAGGCGGCCGATCAGCTTCTCCTGGACGGCAGCCGGCACCTTTCGGGGATCGAACAATCCTTCGCGCGCAGACCCCCGCAGAAACTCTATGTCGGTGGAATACAGCACGCCCTCTTCTCCAGAGACCAGCCTTGCATCATCTATGAGCACGCCCGTGGTCTGGTACGTCTCTGTAAGCAGACTGTCGAGCTCCTTGAAGAGTTCGAGCTTTCTCTCCTCCATCTTTTTTAGCCCCCTGTCCCCGCCTTCTTCGAGCTCCTGCGTTATGCCCTCGATCAACCCGTCGTTCTGATAGAACGCCTCGAACAGCTTCTGGCCTTCCGCGCCCTCGTGGCCAGCTTCTGCCAGGCGCCGCCCCACTAAATCCTCTGATGCCTCGGCGGCTTCCTTTTCTGCGTCCTTTGTGCGGTCGACAAGGTCTGCCAGCTCCTTTTGGCATTCGACTACGTGGTATTCCGGCCGGTAGTACAAAAGAACATGATACTGTATGGAGACGTGCCCCGCCAGTATGTAGCTGCCCTCTTGGACCTCGAACTTTGCAAACATCCTGCGCAGGTCCTTGTCTCCGGTGGTGGTGACGCCCCGGACGGCCCACCCTTCGAGTCCTGCAGCCACCTTTTCATAGTACGCCTTTACGCGGCCCGGATCAAAGCTGAGCTGTTCTGTTATCGTGCTGTCGCCTAACATCACGCGCTCTTTTGACATCTTTGTGAGCCCCTCCATTACCGACTTGTACAGGCTGCGCACCTCGCCGTCTGGGACATTGAGGCTTTTTATGAACTCGTCAGTGGTTGAGCCGCCCAGCCGCATGCGCGGGTGTGATCCGTTGCTATCCTTAAACCTTGCATGCCTGACGCGGCCTGTGCCTCCATCGCCGGCAAATTCCCCGGACTGGCACACTCCGCACCTCGATACATGCAAGCCCCGGACGTCATGCCGCCCGGCGTCCGTGCCCGGCACACCGGCTCCGCCATGTGGAGCCTGGCATCCACGGATTGCCTTAACGCCGCTGCATGCATCATCTGTGATAATTTGCCCCCCGTTCAATCCGATTTCTGGCACGGATCTTGCCTTGGAAACCCTTTGCATCCTGCCAGAGATGCCGGAAACAAATGTTATTAAACAAGAACTGCCCTTGTGCATACAGTGGCTTACGCCCCGTAACACGACGATCGTCGCCGGGTTATGGTGGCCGGGGGCCACTATAATTTTCCAACAAAATCGTCCATTGGATTGCGCAGTTCAACTGGACTGTCTTGATGACTCACGTGCATTATGACCCTGGAACCCGCAATCCCGCCGGTTGTGCCCGCGGGGGTTCCCCGGAGCCTCCGGCAGGTCTGCCGCGATGCGTGTGTTGGATTACTGCCTCTTGATGCTGCGACCGGACACTGCCCGTAATGCCTTGTCTTTTGGCCATTCTACAGGCCCTCCCGCCGGGCATTCCATACCTGCGGGTATTCTGGAGCAGCGTCTAGGAGTCCGTGCCGGTGCTGTGATCCCATTCTCAATGGCTCCTGCTTGGTGTCGATTATTCCGTGCCTAGCCTAAACCCTTACGACCGGCTTGGAAACAAAGATTATTAAACAAAAAGCATTCCTGTTCAATTAGTGGCTTACGCCCCGTAACACGACGATCTTCGCCGGGTTATGGTGGCCGGGGGCCACTGTCATTTTCCAACAAAATCACCCATTCCATTGCGCAGTTCGGCCTGTCATTACAACTCGCGTGCTTTATGACCCTGCCGTGCATACCCGGCAATTATCCCTGCTAGTTCAAGAGCAATGTATGATTTGGCATGCTCTCTATCATCGTCCCCTGCAAAATCTCTACAATCGGCACCGTGCTCAAAACCGGTCCGTTATCCCCTTCCGGCATTTGTACAGAAACACGGATGCTGCGCGGATATGGGCGTATACATTCTGATCAAACCGGCGCCCGGGTGCCTCTTCCAAATGTCGTCTGCCTGGTGTGATCTCTGCGATATATCGCACACTTTACGCATTCTTTTGGGCTCCTATTTTATGCGCAATCTCTCCTGTCTTTCAAATTCCATGATATTGAGCATCTTGCGCATTTTTTTTAGCTCCCGCTCCATGGTGTACAAATCCTTCAAGTCGAACATGATATCCTTCAGGTGGTCCGTAAACTCTTCCTCATAAAAGCGGAACCGGACCCTGTGCATCTTTTTTATGCCCGAGTGCACAATATCCTGCATCATGCGGATTCTCTCCTCTTCGCCTTTGGGAATGGGCCTCACGACAATCTTGCACTGATCCATTATTTTAATCTAAACGAGCGTGTGTGTTTACGCCATGCACGACTTTGACGGCATCTGGCCGAAAAACCCATGCAGCATGAAACGCACACCGCCATGGAGATCTAGGAGATGCGGCCCTGCAGGGCAAAGTCTCGGCGGCGGAGAGCTCAACTGGTGGCTAGAAACCGCAAGCTCAATGCGGTGATATTTGGCAGTCTCCCGGCAGGATGCGGGCGGCCCCTTGGTGACGGGCCGGCAGATTGGATGGCATCATCTTCCCCGGCTATATGCGGAGCGTCGGAGATCATCCGTGGACGCCGCCTGGAACAGGTACAAGATGGGCCGTATTGCGGGGCCCCCTGCTCCATGGGGGCAGCTTGGATGGTGCGGGGCCCCCGACGCTTAGGCCCGCGCATCTATTCTCCAGCCTTCCAACCAGCCCTTCCTCCATGCGCCTGCAATCCTGCCGGTTATGCCCGCGGGGGCTCCCCGGAGCCTCCGATAGGCCTGCAGGAATGCGCACATCCCATAGATTGCCTCCTGACACTGACCGCACACTGCCCGTGCCCCTGTCTGACTTTTGCCCCAAGTTTACCAGCCGGGCATTCTAGAACAGCATCTCGGAGACTGCGCAAGCGCTGTAATTCTGCCCAATGGATACGGTCCGGGAAATAAGCCGCGGCGCCATACATCCCGGCTCCCCTGCGGGCCCCCGGGAGAATTCGCGCCCGGGATCCCCGGAACACGGCCTGCAAGATGGCATGCACAGGCCCCGTGCGATACGCCCCGGGCCGGCGGCTCCCAAATGGGAACCGTTATTTTTGGCCGCCGTGCATGACAACGCATGAAAACACACAGGCCTGCCGCGCCGGGGGGCCGATGATGGCCGCCGGGGAGGATCATGCCGTTCCAATAGTGGACATGCTGCTCAGCCGGAGCGGCACGCCCGTGGTAGATTCCGAGACCCTGATCACCGAGATACAAAAGAGGGTCTGGGGTGCCCTCCGGAAGGGCTATGAATACTCGGGGCCGTTTGATGAATCCGAGAACTATCTGAGATCGCACGTCTTCTCCAAGATAGAAATGGGCGTAATGTACGTGGACCTTGTGGGCTCTACCGACATGACGCTGGAGCTGCCAGAGGAGAAGATAGCCACTATAATCAGCTCGTTTGCGCAGGAGATGGCCTATGTGGTCCGGCGCTACGGGGGCTTTGTGCTGAAATTTGTAGGCGATGCTGTGATCGCGTTTTTTGCCGGGGGCGACTCGCTTAGGATAGCCGATACGGTAGTAGAGTGCGCAAAATCCATGATAACTGCAGTCAAAGACGGGATAAACCCGATACTCAACCAGTACGACTACCCGGATCTTCGGATCAAGGTGGGCATAGACCACGGCAGGGCGCTTGTAGTCAGGTATGGCGCAGACGAGGCCCGCGCCCCCGTCGACCTGATAGGCCCCGTCCTGAACATAGCCGCAAAGATCCAGTCGCACGCAAAGCCCGGCCAGGTGCTCATAGGAATAGACGTCTACGACCGGCTGCACCCCGCAAGGCAGGGCTCGTTTGAAAAGATAGAATGGAAAGGAACAGACTGGAAGTACCGCTCGAGGAGAACAGGGGAGATCTACGGGGTATACGGGTACAAGGGCTAGTCTATACAGAGAACCTTCCGGGGCACTCGACATGCTCGTAATGGTGCTCGGTAAACTTGCCGTTTACCACGTACATGACTATCTTGTATAATTCCGAGCCCGCCATCTCCTGCTTGCAGCGCGTACAGTGCCGTGTCATGGTATCTGCGATCAAGGGCTGTTCTATAAGGATCTGCGATCAGCTCAAATTGAGCCGGGATCGATCAAAATTAGCCGCCGCAGGCACAAAGAGAGATGGCAAAGATTTGAGCCCGTGCGTGGGGAAAAATCCAGGGCGGGGTTCGTGCCTGAAATCCTGTCTTGCGTGGCCGGGGGGCAAACCCGCAGAGGGCAAGGCAAAAATACACCTCCCGGGCCGTACTTACCATGGAACAGCCCATCGACCACCTGCGGCGCCTCTACGGGATAGACCCGGACATGCTCCCGCTTGCCATGCAGTTTCCCCGCGTTCCGCCGGGGCTGCCCAATGCGCCCGGAATACGGGGCACAATCAGTGGATACTTTGGGCGCATGAACAGGCCCGTGCCCGGCCTCGATGATTACCGCGAGGCATACCTTGGAATGGCCGCAGGCCTTGCCCGGCAGTCCCCCAGGCTTGTGCCTCCGGGCCACCCCCTGTATGCAGGCCGCGAGACTCCTGATTCACTCAGGGCGGAAAACGCCCGGCTCCGAAAGGAGAATGCAGAGCTCAAGGGGAATGACCGCACTGTTCAGCCCGGGCGGCAAACCGTTTAATATCCCACAGTGCTAGTCCTGCCATGACAATCACCCCCGCCCAGAGATGGGATGCCAAGATTGCAGGATACCGTGCAACGTGCAAAAAGATGCTGGAATTGTCCCCGTCTATACGGTATGCCGGCGTGATCAACGGGCTGGGGCGGACGCTTGCGGGAGTGGTCCGGCCCGGTGTAAAGCCGCTGCTCAGCCCCGAGCAGGTAAAAGACGAGTTCTTTATCATGTCGACCCTGATTACTCTCCGCAAGGGCCCGTCTGCGGCAGTGGGGGCTCTCGACTATGTGGTGCTCCGGCACAAAAAGGCCACGATAGTCGCATGCCAGAGGGGCGATGCGACCTATTACATATCAATCAACGCAAAACAAAAGAACATCATGAAGATCATATCCGGGATACGGCGCCTGGCCTAGGCCGGCGTGAACCCGTGGTACCCGCCTGTCTGCTCTGATTTGTCTGCCGGGTTTGGCTCGAACAATGATACAAGATAGCCGTCTGGATCCAATACTATGGCGTTTTTTCCGGGCACGCGCTCGACTATCTCCCTGTGGACTGTGACGCCCTTGGCGCGCATCTCGTCGAGCGCCGATTTTATGTCGCCGACCAGAAAGCCTATGGTTATCCCGTTGTCGAGCGACCCCCCGACATGCTCTGCGGTAAGTGATGCCGGGTGCAGGCTGAGCAGCGCCCCCGTTGTGCCAAGGTCCACCCAGGCCCTTCTCTGCCTCTTTATGGGGAGACCTATCACCTCGTGGTAGAACTCGAGGGACTGGTCTATATCCTTGACCGCGAGTATGATGTTTCCGACCCTTCTTACCTGCATATCCTGCCTGCCACCAACGAAGTTAAAATCCTTGCCATTGGTATACTCCAGGTCACCGGACCTCGACTAGCGTCTCGGTCCTCTCGACCCCGTCTATCCTCTGGATCTCGGCCGCCACGTCCTTTATGCCTGCGAGCTCGTCTACCTCTACGGTCGCCACCGCGTCGAACTGGCCGCTGACTGGAAATGAATCATACACGGGGCCCACCTTGCGCAGCCTGGCGGCTATGAGCTTTTTGGGCGACTTGACTAGTATGACTGCCCTTACCAACCCATGTCCACCTCCACTTCCATCATGGTCTCTGTCGATACGATGTCCTTTATCTTCTTAAAGTCGATGACCGCCCCGTTTATCTCGTCCATCGTCCCCTGCATGATCACGCAGATGTCCGCCCTTCCCGTGACCACCATCACCTCGTTTACGGCCCTTCTCTTCTTTTTGAGGATGCCGACTACATTGTCGACAGTATCTGGCATCACGGTAATCAGGCACAGCGAGCGCACAATAACAGTACGCGTGCATAACGGATAAACATTTCGCCGCGGGACTCTGGTTTCTATAGTGCGGAAATCATGCCCCCCTGCTGAAGCGTGGCGAAGCGGATCTGTGCCGCATCTGCGAGCCTCCTGCGATAAAGGGCAGGCACCTTGCCGATGCCGGGATCAGGCATTCCGTGCACCGGCTCCAAAGGGCCTGTCTGCATCGGAGCTATCAGAGGCGATACTCATCACTCTCCGGCAGATCCGCCGACTCCGGGCAGGGTACCTTCGAGGCAGAGCTTTGGAACAAGGCACACCTGATCAACTCCCGGCCGAAACCGCCCTCGGACCAGCGGCAAGCCGGAGGGATGCTTCCAGGCCTTTGAGGCGCCCTGCTTTGAGGGCGTGAATTAGTTCATGGGATATTGCAACGGGCGGAGGCTTCACACCTTGCCGGGCATCGGCCGATACGAAAAGCCCGGATGCCTTTGGGAACAAGGGCCCCGTAGTACCGGGAGGCCCATCCCTGCTGTATGAATGAGCCAATCAATGACTCCCAAAGATGATTTTGGGACAATGCACCCGATAATATTCTAATTCACCGCTTCCACCGGTAGATGCACTTGCGAAGCTCCGACCTGCCGAATTTTCCCATCTGCTGGCTTGAATTTCCCTTGCCGCGCGGAAGGGCGCGTATCGACTCGCAAGTAAACCCGGACTTTTCTGCAAACTCCGACAGTATGATGTCCACCGGTATGTCCATGCCGTGATAGCGGACATTGTCATTTACCATGAATACATTGCCGTTTTTTCTCACAATCCTGCCAAGCTCGGCTATTATGACCGCCATTTCGGCGAAATAGTTCTCCACAAGCCGTATTATGTGCGGATTGTTCAGCTCGGCAGCGTGCCTTTTGAGGTATTTTAATGCGGACTGGAGCCTGCGGTTCTTTGCACATACATCTGCCGCCTCCCCGGGCAAACTTGAACGCCCGTAGACCTTGGCAAGCCATTCGCCCTTGGGCCGGTTTTCCACGGTCGCGGTGAGCATTGCCTGCCTCAATGCCGATATGCCTGTCTCGCTGTAGCCCATCCAAGCGAGTTCCAGCGCGTATGTGCGGGTATAGTCATACCTGTTTGCATATGGGGGCGACGTTACGACTGCATCAATGGAGCGGGGTTTCATCTTACGCAGCGCCTTGAGCGAGGATTCCGTCCTGGCCACCGGCCGGGGCCCCGCATATGCGGACTTTACATGGGGCATATCCTCGATAATCTGTTTGATTTTCATCTCAAATGCCTTGTTTAGCAAAGGGAGCCGCCCCTTGTCAAGGACGGCTGCAACATCGCGGCCCGACCGCGGGTCCCACCGCAGAAACTGCCCGTCTTTGCGCGTATAACTTACCTCCTCCAACACGGACATTACTGCGAAATTGATGATATTTTTTATACTCTCATCCCCGATTGATTTGATTGCATGCCTTGCGCGGGAGAGCTCCCTCTCTGTCCTGGGGGGAAACGCGCCCCGTGTTATGCGCAGGTGCTCAAACGGGATGCCGTCTCCGGACCCCTTCATGGACAGCATTATGCCATCTGCGGCATCCCTCACATCATTTATGGAAACATGGGCCGCAGAATCCATGACGCCCACCATCTTTTCCGATATGGGCATTACATCCATTCCTACCGACCTCTTGCCCATTTTGCATGCAGTGAGAATTGTCGTGCCCGCGCCAGAGAACGGGTCCAGCACTGACTTGCCGCCGGATATGGACAAAAGACTCTCCACAAGCGAGGCGGAAAAGCCCTCTTTGAACTTTAACCAGCGGAATCCTGGGGATGTTTTGTTCCCCTGGTATGATACGGCCCTGCGTGTCAGGTGTGGATCCACAACTATTTTCTTTCCAGGGCTCTTTGTGGGACTTTGTGGCATTGCGAATTCCTGCATTGTGTATCTACCGGCGCGGTTGGTTTAAGAATTTACGGGGCCTGTTGAATAATCCCGCCTGATCGGCAGTCATCTCCGCCAAATATCCGGATCGGTAGATTCTGCCCCCCGTATAGGGGCGTGCCAGAAAGGCGTAGAACATGCGGGGGATCCTGATCAAGGTGCCGGCCTGCGGCCGCGCGCGCATTGCATGCAAGATGATGCAATGCCTGCCTCGGCCGGGTTGTTCGACAACCTGCGGGCCGTGTATCTTGCCTACATCTTGAAGACGATCAGAAACGGCACGCCGTCTATCTTCTTGACGCCGTTCTCGGCCCCTATCCCGAGGCCAAGCGAGAGCGAGATGGTCTCCTCTCCTGCCATGTTGATTATCGAGGCGTTCTGGAGCAGCTCGCGCGCCTCGTCTGCACCGACTATCCTGCCGCCGTAACAGCCCCGGTCTATGCTCACCTTTATCTCACCGTCTTTGAGCTTTCTGCCCACGAGATCCTCGTCGCATATGTTGAGCATCCTGTTTCGCTGATAGTCCGTCGTCCTCACGGAAAAGCGCATCACGCATACTTTCCCTTCAGTGTAGACTTTGCGCCGCATGCCTCGCAGAGCAGAAACGAGATCCTGTTCTCCTTGCTCGCCTTGGTGTCGGGGCTGCCGCACGTGGGGCACTCGAGATAGTCCTTTACGTATATTCTAAGCAGCCTTGTAAAGTCGTCGGGGTCCCTCTTGCCTATGAACATGGCCTTGTCGCCCATCCTCTCTGCCGGCACTGCAAACTCCTTTGCCAGGTATTGCAGCACCTTGTCGGGGTCCCTCCGCAGTATCTTTGGAAACTCGGAAAAGTTGCGCAAAAACGTCTTTTGGCCCTCCCACATGACGTCGACGGGGGGCAGCTCGAACCTCTCGACTGTCTGCCTGTTCTCGTCGGAGAGCCCGTCTTTTATCCTCTTGAGGAGCGCCTCGTATTCCGTCTTTGTCATGGTGCACGGCCCCTGTGCGCTAAATATATGGGTTTGAAAGGCCCGGCTGGCGGGTGTCTGCCCTCTCACTGATGCCATGCCCTCGATCGATATGCCCCTGCTCGCCTCCGGGCATGTCATGTGCGTGCCGAACATCTTCATGCCTCAGGCCGGCTTGGGCTGATCCCTGCTCTGTCTTGCGGCCGCCTCTGATCATCTTGCCAGCACTGCTTGTGGGATCGGCACCATTGTACCGCAGGAATGCAAACAGGCATGGCTAGGACTTCAGGGCGCCTGAAAAATCGGGGCCGGCCCGCTTGTGTACCGCCTGCACTCCCAGGCAACGGGCACTCTGGAAAGTGCACGGTGGCGCGGCACGCCATTTTCAGCACTACCTTCACCTTGATCAGCGGCAGGATGAGCCCGTCGGTAGAGGTACGGCCTGCCTTGCCCCGGCTCGCCCCTGCCGGTTCCTTGCCCCGGTTCGGCATGCAGGCGTCTTGAAACAGGCAGGCAATTCTGCCGGCCAGGCTGCAGCTGCACCCGGCAGGCTTCTCCATTGCGGGGGCCGGAATCTGCTGATCTGAATGTTTTTCGGCGCAAAGATGACCGCCTAATCAGGCAGGGTCAAGCAACAAGCTCTGGGCAAAAACAATCGACTGGATCAGAACAATCTAGATCGATGATGAATCATCAGTCTAACATGTCCCGTATCATGGCCCTGGATTCATCACCCACATCTGCAAATATGTCCAAAAGTTGCCGGTATGTGTCGTCTCCGCCCAGCAAATCCCAGTATTCCCTCCCAATCCTGACCTGTCGTTTCATGTCAAATATTCCGGTCACAAACGAATGATTATACTCGGCACCGTCGCCAAATGGATTATACGCCATGCCTATCATTGTCCTGGTACGCGGCCATAATCTGCGTGTCATGGCGTGTATATAGAGGGAATTTCTAAGCATTGTATGACACTGGCCTTTGTTTGGTTTTGGGGATTTTAGCTCAAAATAAATGTCTCTGTCATTATTTTGCAAATACAAATCAGATGTGACAGTCACGGGGCTCCCTGCACTGTTATCACGCTGCATTCTCTCTATCGTCTCATTGACAACGGTCTGATAATTTGCATACCCCTGCGACTGGTCAAGCCTGTCTATGAGCGTGTCCATGGCATTCTTTGTATTGCCTGGTATCATGCCGTGTACCACATGTTGATTCTGAACATGGCTGAAGCACTCGCGTGCTATTATCACCGAGCATCTTTCAAACAATTTTCCCAGTGATGTGGAAAACGATCGCTCCGTCTTGAATCCGGACATTACGGCATTTGGAAGCAGGGCTTCATGGAACGGCATGCGGCCTCTGTTTGCGTTGTTTTTACGCAAAACAGCCGGCAGCTTTTGCCTCAAAAAATCTTCAATCCATGCATTTACCTCGCTGCGCAGAGTATTTCTTGTTGCATCGCTTATGGTCATGGCTTTGCCGTCTTGCACACGAGTATGTTTTCCCCGAACTCGCCCTTTCTGCGCCCGGAACGCCTGTCCACTTTCCGGTAATAGTTGGAGACAAGCTCCAGGCCCGAATTTGCCACTATCTCCTCGTACAGGTTCATTTTGTCATGTACAACCAGTATGAACCTGCCATTTTTCCTGTCAAACGAGGCCTCCGTTATGTTCCGTATCGTCCTTGTCATACCGTCCTTGTACTCTTGTGCGGCCGATTTGCCGGCGCCCCTCTTCTTTGCGCCTATCTCATTCTCGCTGTTGTCCTTTATGCCCAGCAACTCATACGCATAGCGGTGCTGTTCGTGATAGTCAATCAGGCCAAGGTAGGGGGGGGATGTGAACACGTCCGTTATGCCCGTGCCCGCAAAGCCGTATGTCCTGGAATCCCCGTGTATGGCGCTGGTGTACACGTTATTTCTTACCTTCTGAAACTCGCCTATCTTCTCCACCGTGTTGGAACAGTACCTCTTCAAAAAGCCAAACGCATCAGTGGTTGGGTGGCATATGCGGTCGTGTTTTACGCAGAAATAATCCTCCGGATGCGGCTTCTTGGGATAGTCCACCTCATAGTGGGCTATCATCCTGGACGACCTGGCCGTCCTGGAGAGTATCAGCTTCATCACATCCCCGTATGCATACCCCGGTATGAGCTCCCTGAATACAAGCAACGTATGCAGGGCATCGGGGTGGAACCACTCATTAAGGAATTTGGAACTGCTTTTGGGGTTTAGCCTGCGCCTCTGCCTGTCGGAAACATAGTTGTCAATGGACGTCTTTTGCGAGAACGCACACGTCGCATCGAATATCCTGCGCACCTCCCTGTGGAGCTTGGCCATGTCGTATTTTCTGGTCTTTACACGGCACATCATCACGTTGAACCTGCTGATGTCCATTCCTACGGACGGTATTCCGGCCAGGTTGGATTCTATAAGCGTGGTTCCCGAGCCCATGAATGGATCGCATATCAGCTTGGCGTTCTTTAGATGCCGCTCAAGGAAATACCTGACCAGGTGGGGGACAAACTTGCCAAAGTACGGGTGTATGGTGTGCGTATACTTCATGCGCTCCTTCTGCGGGAGGCTGTCCTCCTTCCAGCAAAGCTCCTCGTCATATTTCTTGGTAAGCGACATGCAACCCGCCTTGCACCGCCGTCTCTTTAAAAGTTTTAAAACATTTGAAACATTGCGAGCTGACGGAGGGGCCCCGGCATCTGTGGATTCGATGGCAATATTCATAAGACATGCCCGGCGGGGGGTCTGCGATTGGAAAAAGCCAGACAGGCGGCCGGCCTGCTATGATGCCGGAGGGGTGCGGATGAGCAAGGTAGATGCCATACTCGATGTATTGGAGGAGCTTGGGGAATCCAGCGTGATGCAGATGAAGGAAAGGCTGACAGGCAGCCCGTTCTTCAAAGGGGTGCCTGAAGGGAGAATGGGCAAGACGATTGGCAAGACGATATACGCCCTCCGCAAGGACGGGCGGGTAAAACACACAGGGCCCGGCACGTACAAATTTGTCTCAAGGACGCCCAGATACCGGGTCTCACACGGCAGGACCGACCCTGACAAGACACAGTACAATACAGATGATGACCGCGACAATCTAGAGCCGTTATAACAACCAGGGCGGTATTTGGCGGAATAGCCCAGTAAACACCCGCGCCGGCCCCTTCCCGGTACGCGGGCTTTGGCCGGATGAATCCGGCAGGCTCAGGATGCCTGAAAGTCCTGGCTCCACTTGTGGTATGCCAGGCGCATCTCGTTCGATACGCTCGGCTTTCTTCTGGCCAGTATGTCCCTAAAGTCGGCCATGGATATGTCGCGCGGCCGGGGCGACTCTTCTCCCTCTACTGGCTCGCTGTATCCTGGCGCGTTGAACAGCTCGTGGACCACCATCAGCTGTGCGGCCTGGCATGCGTCCTTTATGTCGCTTGCACTGTACCCCTCGAAGAGCTTTGCAAGCATCGGGGTGCGCAGCTTGGGATCCTTGTTGAGCGGGTCTGTATACAGCTCGAATATCTTTTTTCGCGCCTCGTCTGTCGGCAGGTCCACATAGATTCTTTTCTGGAACCTCCTCAGAAAAGGCTGGTCGAGGCTCCAGGGCTTGTTGGTGGCCCCTATAACATACAGCTTTATCTTTTTGCCCTTGTCCTTTATCCCGTCCATCCCTATGAGAAACTGCGTCTTGAGCCTGCTCTCGCCCCCCACCTCTGTATTCCTCGAGCCTAGCAGCGAATCAACCTCGTCTATGAACAGTATCACGGGCTTGTCCTCCCTTTCTGCGTATCCGCCTGCCATTGTGAACAATTTTGCGACGTTCTTTTCTGCCTCGCCCAGCCACTTGCTCATCATCGATGCCGCATCGACATTGATAAAGTACCCGTCTATCTCGCTTGCGGTAGCTGCAGCCAGTATGGTCTTGCCGCACCCGGGGGGGCCGTACAGGAGTATTCCGCGGGGCCACCCCAGCGGGAAGAGCTCGGGCCTCTTTGACGGGTATACTATGGATTCACGAAGAGCGGTCTTTACCGCGTCCAGCCCTATGACCTCGTTCCAGCTTATGTCGGGCTTTTCCTTCATTATGAGATCGTCAAAGTCTTTTTTGGCCGACTGGGTGTCCATGCCTGCCTTTGCCTCGGAGGGGCTCGCGCGCGGGTCTATTGCGGGCTCGACAGAGCCTGATTCGCGGAGCGCCTTGATTCTTTTCTGGTATGACGTGGTCCGCTCCTTGTACAGCTGGTTGAGCTTGCTTCTTGGATACAGGTGCATCAGCCGGACGAGCGAATCTATGGCCTTTTGATAGTTGGCTATGGCCATGCCGCGCGCGCCCTGTGAATCGCATTTTATGGCCTCGCCTGCATACCTGCTGGCGCTGTTCTCTAGCTCCTGCGGCGCCATGCTCATGCCTTTGCCCCCGGGGATGCCTTGCGTATGTCGAGCACTGCGCCGAGTCGCGCCTGCGCCTCCCTTATCCTCCTGATTGAATCGGCCGCGGAGAGCGCCATCTCGTCCATTGTCCCCTCCAGCCTCTCTACTGATCCCGCGGATTCATCCATCATGGAGACCAGCTCGCCCATGAGGGTGTGCAGTTTGCGGTTTTCCTCGTGCCTGTACAGTATGTGCCGCGCGGATTCTACCAGGGCTCCGAGGTCCCGCAGCTCGCCAGGCGAGAGGGACCTTATCAGGGATTCTTCGGACTGTTCTACCATGACGGACAGCCTCCCGGCCCTTGTTATCTTGCCGCGGAGCCCTCCGTCCCCGTTTAGGACATTCAAGCATCAGCACCTCTTTGCAGGCCTAATTTAGCACCGAGCTCGCTTAATTTAGAGCGCACGATCAACTTTATTGAGCAACGGGGGGTTCAGGGGATAGAATTTTGAGCAGTTTGGCAAAGCGATTTTACCCGGCTTCTTACCTAACCGGGAGGGCAGGGGATGGCATGTCCGATGACGGGGCCCTCTCGGCCGGCCTGGGCGAGTTTGGGCTGAGCCAGTACGAGGCCCGTGCCTATGTGGCCCTGCTATCCATGGGGACAGCGTCTGCAGGCGAGCTCTCCTACCGTTCAGGATTGCCAAGGACCAAGGTGTACCCGGTCCTGGCCAGGCTGCAAAAGAGGGGCCTGGTCTCTGTCTCCGAGGTAAAGCCCGTAACGTGTTCTGCCATCCCCCCGGGCGAGGCGCTAGGCGAGGCAGTAGAGAGGCAGGCAGGGCGTGCCAGCATGATGGGCGGGCTGCTCGAGGAGCTATCCAGGGTGAGCGAGGCTGCCGGCGGGCCTGACAGTACGGAGGGGAGATATCACAATGTTGATGGCATCGGCGCTGCCGCCAGGCTCGAATCGATGGCGTGTATGGCGCGCAAGACCATCCACGTGATGGCCGCCGGTGCAGGGCTGGAGCTGCTTGCGGGATGTTCGGATGGAATAAAGTCATTGCTGGGCAACGGGGGGAGAGTAAGGGTTGTGATGCCGCCTGACCTGATAGGGTCGGAGCAGCACTGCTCCCTGCCGCCCGGAGTGGAGGTTCGCGCGGCAGATGTATTGCAGGAGTATTTTGTATTTGATGGCGCATCCCTGCTGGTGCTTGGAACCGGGGGGAATGGCGCCGCATTTGATAACTCTGATACGATGGGATCGTGGCAGGAGGGCGCCTTTCTCAGGGCCTGGGAGGGTGCTGCAATAACGGGCGAGATGGACGGCATGAGTTCTGCGGGCGTGCGGGAGGCCTGCGGCATGGTGCGGCTGGTGGGGGAAGGTGCGCTAGGAAGAGTGCTGTCTTGCGCGGATGGCCGCGGCTTTGGACTGTTGGGGCTGCTCGAAGACGGCGGGATCATTCTGCGGGGGAGGAATCTCGGGGAGGTTATCCGCGCGATAGATGCGGCGCTGCGCATATCCTGCGGGGGGCATGCCAGCCTTGATTCAGGTGCGCGGAGCGTCTCTATAGAATCGGGGCTGAACAGCGGCAGCTCCCTGCCTTGGGCGTCCATACTGGATGAGTACCTGCGGGATGCAGGGCACGAAACGCGCATGACGCACCAGGGGATAGACGGCGGCGGCGAGCGGGTCCACCTGCGGTTTGGCGCCGGTACAGTCCCTGCGTAGGGCGCGGGCATAATCGCCCGGACTGGATTATAGTCTGAAAGGCGCACGGATTGTACAGATGTGCTCAGAGGCCGAAGAGATCTCTAAAGAAGTCTATTATGATGTCGAATATTCCCCTTTGTTCCCGGATGTCGCCGGGCTCCGGGTCCATCGGGGAGTCTTCGGCGGGCACCTGTCCATCCACCGGGCTTCTGGAATCAGCCCCGCCCTGCGGGGATTCTCGGCCGGGCTCGGGATCCATTGGACCTGACTCTTCGGGCCGCGGCGCCCCTGTCGGATCCCCGAGGGGGAACTCCGGCAGGCCGGGGAATGCCCCCGGCGCTCCGGACGGCATGGTGACCACGGCATACTGCCTGTCGTGGTCCTCGAGCAATATGCCCTGGCTCTCGCGGATCTTCATGGTGATCTGCCCTGTGAACTCGCCTTGCAGCGGTATTGTCATGCTGTCGAGGGTTCCTCCCACGGCGCTGTGGCTGGCCGCGCCGGATATGGCGGACGACATGTCACACGTGTACAGCACGTCTGATGCTGAAACCTCGCCCGCGCACTCCCTGCCGAGGAAGGTCCCCAGCCTGTTATAGTATACCTCTGCAGCCGTGCCCTCCACGTCGGTCAGCCTTATCTCCATGTCAAAGATGGTAAGCGACGAGGGGCGGAGCACCGGGGTTATGACCAGCCGCGCGTCCGGCTCTACACGCACCGTAAAGCCGGAGCGCATATTCTCTCCGCCTGGTGTAAATTCAAAGTCCACGCCGTATCCCAGGCTGCTCCCAGTAGGGGACGTGCCGCCCCTACTACCTCCTCCACCGCCGCCTCCGCGGGGCGGCACCGGCTGCGGGGCAACATCGACCGGGCCCGGAATACGTGTTGCCGCCGCGGTGTCGCTTACCATCGGTGTGCTACTGCTCCTGATTACGTCCCCTTCGCGGTCTTTAACATCCGGCATATCTGTTACCTGTAGGAAGAGGCCCCGCATGGATCTTTCTTCTGGAGACGGGATGTCTTCAACATCCAGGGAGACCATCCTGCGGGGCATTTCGGGGAAGTCGTAGACCGCGGGATCGTCTCCTCCCATGATTTGGATGGGATCCCCTACACGATGCGCCCTGCCGGGGTCGGTGAATGTGGGGCTGTCCTCTTCTGTGATCATGTACATTTGGGGAACCATGACATGCATCCGCATACCTTCATCGGAGACCGCGGGATCGTCTCCACCCGTTACTGGGATGGGCCCCCCTACACGGAACGGCACGCCGCCATCACTCACCGCGGGATCGTCTCCACCCGTTATTGGGATGGGCCCCCCTACACGGAACGGCACGCCGCCATCACTCACCGCGGGATCGTCTCCACCCGTTATTGGGATGGGCCCCCCTACACGGAACGGCACGCCGCCATCACTCACCGCGGGATCGTCTCCACCCGTTACTGGGATGGGCCCCCCTACACGGAACGGCACGCCGCCATCACTCACCGTGGGATTGTCGGAACCGTTGATCGGGATCGGCGCCCTGATCGGCAGCACGGCAACATCGTCACTGAGCTTCATCGTATCGACCACCGTTGTCAAGCCGGGCCCGCCTATCTCGCGCGTGGCACTGTTGTTCTCTATCACCGTGGGATTGTCGGAACCGTTGATCGGGATCGGCGCCCTGATCGGCAGCACGGCAACATCGTCACTGAGCTTCATCGTATCGACCACCGTTGTCAAGCCGGGCCCGCCTATCTCGCGCGTGGCACTGTTGTTCTCTATCACCGTGGGATTGTCGGAACCGTTGATCGGGATCGGCGCCCTGATCGGCAGCACGGCAACATAATCACTGAGCTTCATCGTATCGACTACCGTTGTCAAGCCGGGCCCGCCTATCTCGCGCGTGGCACTGTTGTTCTCTATCACCGTGGGATTGTCGGAACCGTTGATCGGGATCGGCGCCCTGATCGGCAGCACGGCAACATCGTCACTGAGCTTCATCGTATCGACTACCGTTGTCAAGCCGGGCCCGCCTATCTCGCGCGTGGCACTGTTGTTCTCTATCACCGTGGGATTGTCGGAACCGTTGATCGGGATCGGCGCCCTGATCGGCAGCACGGCAACATCATCGACGAGCTTCATCGTATCGACCACCGTTGTCAAGCCGGGCCCGCCTATCTCGCGCGTGGCACTGTTGTTCTCTATCACCGTGGGATTGTCGGAACCGTTGATCGGGATCGGCGCCCTGATCGGCAGCACGGCAACATCATCGACGAGCTTCATCGTATCGACTACCGTTGTCAAGCCGGGCCCGACTTGACCATCCGGGACATTTCCTCCATCGGACACCGTGGGCGTGTCATCGCCCTCGATCGGGATTAGATCCCCGCGGATGGGCGTATCGTCGCGTTCTATGAATGTGATCGTGTCGTTGCCCATGATCATTATCGGTGCACGGTCAAGGAGCGGCAGACCCGTATCGCCCACTGTGGGATTGTCGGAACCGTTGATCGGGATCGGCGCCCTGATCGGCAGCACGGCAACATCATCGACGAGCTTCATCGTATCGACCACCGTTGTCAAGCCGGGCCCGCCTATCTCGCGCGTGGCACTGTTGTTCTCTATCACTGTGGGATTGTCGGAACCGTTGATCGGGATCGGCGCCCTGATCGGCAGCACGGCAACATCATCGACGAGCTTCATCGTATCGACCACCGTTGTCAAGCCGGGCCCGCCTATCTCGCGCGTGGCACTGTTGTTCTCTATCACTGTGGGATTGTCGGAACCGTTGATCGGGATCGGCGCCCTGATCGGCAGCACGGCAACATCATCGACGAGCTTCATCGTATCGACCACCGTTGTCAAGCCGGGCCCGCCTATCTCGCGCGTGGCACTGTTGTTCTCCATCACTGTGGGATTGTCGGAACCGTTGATCGGGATCGGCGCCCTGATCGGCAGCACGGCAACATCATCGACGAGCTTCATCGTATCGACTACCGTTGTCAAGCCGGGCCCGACTTGACCATCCGGGACATTTCCTCCATCGGACACCGAGGGTGTGTCATCCCCCATGATCACTATCGGCGCACCCTCACGGTCCGACTCTCCCATGTCATCCACTGCGGGATCGTCTCCACCCATGATCCGTAATGGCTCCCTGATGATGCGCGTACCGTCTGGTTCCACAAACGTGATTGTGTCGCCGACATCAATAGGATTCAGTGCACGGTCCGGCACACCCTCGTCGTCAACCGTGGGCGTGTCACTACCATTGATCTTTTTCAGACCGTTGTCCGGCACACCGATGTCATAAACCGTGGGCGTGTCACTGCCGTTGATCATTATCAGCCCACGGTCCGGCACACCGATGTCATAAACCGTGGGCGTGTCACTGCCGTTGATCATTATCAGCCCACGGTCCGGCACACCGATGTCATAAACCGTGGGCGTGTCACTGCCGTTGATCATTATCAGCCCACGGTCCGGCACACCGATGTCATAAACCGTGGGCGTGTCACTGCCGTTGATCACGCGGTCCACAATCAAAACAGATTCTTCCCCATGCGTCGGCGCATCGGCGCCCATTGGGATCTCCAACGGATCCACAGCGTCAGATTTCGGCACGCCCATATCGCCCACCGCCGGCCCGTCGGAGCCGTTAATCTCAATCATCATGCCAATGGGAGCGATGGAATCGTTGAGCATTATCACATCTACGGCGCCAATGGATATGTTCAGCATCGTGCCGTCTCCGTGCTCAACTCGGTCGATACCGTCTGCAAACCGGGACAGGTTCATCGGCGCAGTGCCGAGCGCATACTGGTGGACAGCCCCGGTGTCAAACCCGGCCACAAACATGCTCAGGCCGCCAGGCGAGAACGCCACGTCCATTGGCACGCCCGTCTGTTCAGCCGTGCTAAAGTTGCCGCCGTACAGTGCCCCGGCAAGCTCGTATGGCGAGCCCAGCCGGAACCAGTGTACCGCATCCTCCCCATTCCCGGAAACAAACATCCTCATGCCGTCGGCCGAGAAGGCGACGCCCGTGGGGCCGCTATCTATCTCCGAGAGGTCTATCACCGTGAAATTATCGGCACTGCTGATGTTGTACGGCGAATCAAGCTCGTACCGGTACATCGAATCAGACGACTGCCCCGCAATGAACATGAACAGGCCGTCAGCCGAGAATGCCACGCCCTCCGGCAGGGCATCCTCCGTTACTACAAAGTTATCCACCTCGGCCGCGCCTACTATGTTGTAGGGCGACTCCAGTGCATGCTCATACACAGAATCCGTGGCCGTACTGACAATGAACATCAGCATCCCGTCATCTGAGAATGCCACGCCGCGGGCATTTGCATATTCCAGCGTCATCGTATCCGGCCCGCCGGCAGCCGAGTCTGCATCAAACGGGATGCCCAGATTGTACGAATACACCTGGCTTGAATCATCCCTTCCAACAAGGAACATTATAGTCCCGTTTGCGGAAAACGCCACACCCGTCGGGTCGAGCCCGCCAACCGTTCTATCCTCATAATGGATGACCCCCTCCAGCCCAAAGGGTACAGGCAGCGCGCCGCCGCCGGTATTCCGAAGCGCGCCCGCATCAAAGTGGATCCGGGGCTCCTCATACCCTGCCGCCTCCAGTGCGCCATCCGTGCTGACGTTGAGCCAGAGCTCGCCCAGGGGGGCTCCAGGCACCAACCCTATGCCCTGCACGCCGCCCGACGGCGCCCCTCCGTCCCTGATGCTTATTCTCCCGGGCACGACCGTCCTTGTATCTATGGGCGTCTCGAGCGTTATCTCCAGTATTCCCGTCTTGACTCTGAGCAGGCCGGAATAGAACGATGCGCCCTCGTCTATGAACAGGTACTCGACCGGGTGCGAGTTGAGCGCATACTGGTGTATGCGGCCCGTCCCGTTGACTACAAACGCGCGCTTTCCATCTCCAGAATATGCAAGGTCCACAGGCGACCAGCCCGGCGGCCCGCCGGCTGATCCCGCGTATGACGCCTCTGCTATGCGGCCCCCGGGCACGATATACTCTGTTATGCTGCCCCTGCCGTCTGTTCCATTCCACAGGACCAGCATGTGCATGCCGTCAGTCGAGAGGGCCAGCCCCTGCGGGGACTCTGCGCCGGCCTCCGGCAGGGCTATGTTTACCGTCTCGTTTGCAGTTGTATTTATTGTGGTTATGTTGAACGGATCATCCATGGCATACCTGTATACCGCGGGGTTTGCCCCTGCAACAAATAGCGCCATTCCATCAGACGAGAACGCAATCCCCTGCGGATCAATAATCCCGCCATTTCCCGCGGGGAGGGCCAGCGAGGACATGCCGATAAACCCATCCGTTACATCATACTCTGTAGCCAGTGTATGCGCATGGATAGAGCCGTTTGCATACAGCAGGAATATCACCGTGCCGTCATCCGATACTGCCATGCTAGACGGGGATGCTGCCACGGGGCCCGTCTGCCCGTCGTACATCGCCGTGGTGACGTCAAACCGCGGATCCAGTGAGTACTGATCTATGACCCCGGAGAGTCGGGCAACCAGCATTATCTCGCCTTCTTTTATGAAGGCTATTCCCGCAGGCTGTACGTCTGTAACATGGCTGCCGACATCGGATACCTGCGATACCTCAAAGGGCTCGGGCAGATCATACAGGTGCAGGCCCGTGCCATTCCCGGCCACAAACAACCTGAGGCCGTCGTCGGATATTGTAAAGGATCCCGGGGACTGTCCTGTCCTGGATAGGTCGAGCAAGTCCGCCTCGCTGGTGGTATCTGGATTAAACGGAAGGGTCAGGTCGTATGCCTCGAGCATCCCCCTGTCAGAATCAAGTAGCATCATCCGCAGCCCGCCAGGCGAAAAGCTCACCCCGTCGTGGCCCGCCTGCACGGCCGTCTCCGTGTACACTGCAGCCCCTATCGCAAACGGCTCTGCCGTGTCATATACGAGCAGGCCGGATCCATTTACTACAAAGATCCGCATGCCGTCAGGCGAGAGTGCCACCCCCGTCGGTGCCACAACCTGCAGGACATCCGGCGGGCCGGTGCTCGTAGACGGGTCAAACGCGGAACCAAGGGAATATCCGAGTATCTGGTCATCTGCTGCAAGGAAGAGCCGCAGCCCGCCGGGCGTAACGAACACGTCGCGCACATCCTCCGGCGGCGATTGCAGCGCCCCTGCCAGCACTGCGCTCCCCGCGACAAACGGCTCGGAGAGATCATACCCGCGCACGCCGCCGCCTGCGGCCATCATCTGTAGGCCGTCGCCCGAGAATGCCAGCGCGTCTATTCTGCCCATTCCGGGTATCTCGGAGCTGCTGCGGTGCGCGGGCAGCGGCAGTGTAAAGGCAGCATCTAGCAGCTCCCCGCCCGTCCCTATTACTGCCCCCGTATCGAGGTACATCCTCGGGTGAGAGTACCCTGCAACAACTATCCTGTTTGCATCGTTTAGATGGAACATTACAGTCCTTGAATTTGCTGCATCCCTGTTGTATTCTCCCTCGGAGAGGGTGATGCCGCCGGTAGCCGAGCCGCCGTTTCTTATATGCACGCTCAGCGGGTCAACATCCCCGGCTATCACGCTCGCGTTGAACGTGGCATCGAGCCTGCCCGTGAGGCCGTCGAGCGCCGCAGACACCGCCCTTATCCCGTGCCCCGGCGGCGTGGCCACCGGCCTCTCGTGTATGAACGGCCTGTCTGATGCGTTTATCCGGAGTATCGTGCTGCATTCGCCTGCGCCCGACGAGTGGCCTGCCGCGCACCTGTCTATGTGGTAGGTTGCCAGGCTGTACTGTGTTATGGAGCGCCCCTCTGATCCTGAAACAAACATGACAAGGCCGTCAGCCGAAAATGCCACGCCCGACGGGGAGTCCTCTTGTATAACAGAGGCGTTCTGGGCTGACGCATCAAACGCGCCCACCTGCACGGCAGACTGTACGTCGTACGGCGGGCTGAGCGAGTACTCGCGCACCATGCCCGTGTTACCGCCGGCGACGATCATGCTGTGGCCGTCATCCGATATGGATATTCCCGAGTGGCCGGCCGAGTCTCCGAGCTCGATGGATGTAGAATCATCCGCATCAGATACGTTGTACGGGGGCTCTATCTCAAACCGCAGCACCTCGGATCCTCCGGGCTTTGATATGAACAAGCTGTTTCCGCCGTCGCCAAATGTCATGCCCGCGGGGGATAATCCGGGCATCTCCAGCTGCCGCCCTGAATACGAGGCGCCAGCTACATCGCCGGAGGCGGGCACGGCATACCTGTGCACGGGGCCTGAATCATCCGATACGAATATCCTGGTGATGCCGTCATCGGCCGCCACCGCCGACGGGTCCACGCCGTTGGCAGAGGTTGCAAGCACGCCTGCATTGGCGGCACCCTCCAGGCTGAACGGGGCGGGCAGGGTGTACGTGCGGACTGCCCCGGTGACTGGAACCAGCAGGGTTGTGCCATCATCTACCAGTTCAACATCGGAGGGCTCGGCGGGCACGGCAAGGCTGGCCTCGTGGCTGCTCGCCGTAACATTGAATGAATCCGCAAGCTCGTACCTGTGCACTGCGCCCGTTCCGTTTGCAACCAGCATGATCGTCCCCCCTGACGAGAACTCTACATCCCGCAGATCCGCGCCATCCATCCCGAACAGGTCCGGCGCGCCCGCCGTGGAAGCGTCGAACGGCCGTTCCAGGGAATACTGGAGTATCCCGGAAGCTGCCGACAGGAGGATGGTCATTCCATCGTTGGATATGGCTATCCCCGTGGGGTCCGTCCCGTTGATCTCCAGCGTGCCCTGTTTAGCAGCTGACGACAGGTTGAACGGCTGCTCAAGCGAGTATCCACTGACATTGGAGCCAGCTGACGTGTACACCCACAGGCCGCCGTGCGATACGGTCATCCCCGTGAGGTCCTGCCCCGTGACATTCAGTGTAGAAGACGGGCCCCGCACACCGGTCAGGTTGTACCGGTATACGGCATCACTATCTGCCACAAAGAGCCACGGCCCGGAGATGGCGACTGCCGTGGCGGATATGCCCGTCACCCCGGGTATCTCCTCGGCCGTCCTGTTTAGAACAGAAGACGGATCATACGGTATTTCCAGGTGGTGCATGTGCACATGGCCTGTTCCGTTGACTGATGCCATGAGCAGCCCGCCTGATGCAAAGGCTATGCCCTCGGAGGATTGTTCAACCTGGCCCTGCGCGGAGATCCTGTTCAGGGGCAGAGGCAGGCTGAACTTGCGCGGAAACTCGTTGCCCAGCAAGTCCAGCAGCGCCTCTCCCTCAAGGCGGAGGCGGGGATCCCCATATCCGAGCGCGGGGCTTGTTCCAGATAGTGTAAACAGCACCATGCCGCCCGTTACTTGCGGGGCGGCGCCATCCAGGCCGGTAGAATTTCCAGAAACTGCGTCTGTTATCTCAAACATATCCGCATTGACGGAGCCCTGCTCTATCTCGCGGTCAAACTGCACTGTTAGGCGGCCCGTACCGTCTAGCGCGGCCGAGAGGAGGCGCGGCCCACCGGAGCCCGGTACAAACGGCATCGCCACATCGGCGAGCTGGGGCCTGTCTGCCGGGTCAATAAACAGGCCGCGCTCATTTGTATCAATTACAGCGGGCCTGTCGAACACTGTTATCTTGCCCGGTGTGCCCTCGGCCGTCATCTCGGCGTACTCTGGCGCGTCGCCCACGTTCAAGGATGTATGAATGCCGACGGACTCTGCCACCAACTGCGCATCCGTCCCACTCATGTTTCCGTCTGTGCCGTCTACCATGGCATGTGTCCTGACATCGTACGTGACTGCCCGGTGCTGGTATACCGCATCCCCGCTGGACAGGTACATGATTAGGCCGTCGTCCGAGTAGGCCACATCATCCGCTGGCACTCCGCCCCGGGGCACATCAAAGAGCCCCGTGACGGCCCGCATGTTTCCTAGATCAAACGCAGGTTGCAGCGAATAACTGATTACGGATCCCGACGCCGTGGTCGATATCATACTGGTACCATTATCAGAAAAGGCCATCCCGCAGGGCGCCGTCCCGGAGTCAAAGGGATACGTCACAGTAAAACTAGAGTTGGATATGTCAAAGGGATCAACCAGATTGTACTGGCTCACGCTGTCGTCTGACGCGACGAACATCCGATACCCGTCAGATGAAAAGGAGAGCCCGCATACGTCCGTCTCTACACTCTGCAGCGTCTCGCGTAGGGCGACCGAGGTGGGATCGCCAATGCCTGCCAGCCCGTACTGGAATACGTCCCCGTTTGCATCTGCGGCAAACATGCGCGCGCTGAGAGGCGAGAATGCAAGGCCTGCCGGCGACCCTATGCCCGTGGATACCGACAATACGGGGCCTTCTGCATTCAATACATGCGGCACGTCGAGCACGCGCCAGCTTACATCCCCTGTCCCGTCTATCGTAGCTGCGGATAATCCGCCCGGGCCTATGGCCATGCCGCGCACATCGCCCGCTATCTCTAGCTCGGGCACCCCCGTCGACGGGGAAATATCATACGGCGCGGCCAGGGCAAACGTGTACACCGCATCGTCGTTTATACCCACTGAGAACATCAGCAGGCCGTCATCAGAGAACGCCACATCGTGGGTACTGGAGCCTGCAGTTGAGATGTCAAGCGAATCCACGTATATCGCCCGGGATATGTCAAACGGCCTGTCCGTGCCGAACCTGTGCACGACGGATTTGCCCCCGTCTAGAACAAACAATCTGTGCCCGTCTTCTGAAAATGCCATTCCAGTCAGCGTAGTGGGGTTTGTGGGCACATCAAGGCTGGCCGAGAATGACGCGCTGAGCACGTCATATTCAGTCCCAAGAGAATACGCGCGAACCGTGGGCGAGAAGCGATCAAGCACGAACATTACCGTGCCATCGTCCTCTATGTTGACCTCGGTGGGTGAGATCCCCTGCGCTGACAAGTCGGCAAACCCTGCGTGAACAGCAGTTCCCAGATCATACGGTGCAGACAGGCCGAACTGGTGCACACCCCTATCGCTCTGGTCGGAAAGATAGTACCGCATGCCGTCATCAGAAAAGGCAAGCCCCGAGAGTCCGCCTGCTGCATTACTCACCGGATACGATGCATCTAGAACCGCGGTATGCGCGGCATACGGGGCACCCAGGCTGTATTCATGCAGCATATTCCCCGAGTCTCCAAGCATGAACATGCCTGTCCCGTCAGGCGAGAATTCGAGTGCCACGGGCCTGCCGTCCTCGGACGAGACGCCAAGGTCATACCCCGGCACATGCGGATTGGCCGCAATATCATGCGGCACGCCGAGGTCGTACCTGCGGATCCCGCCGTCTGCGTCCATTATCATGACTATGCGGCCGTCCTCCGAGGTCACCATGTCTGCCGGCGGGCCGGGCCCCTCTGTCCGCAGGGATCCCACCAGCTCGGCCGTTACTACATTGAAGGGCTCGGCCAAATGGTACCTGCTTACTACATTGCCCCCGTCGGGCAGTAGCAGCATCGACCGGCCGTGTGGCGATACTGCGGCCGATGTGGCATCCTCGTTAAACGTGTGGCGGTCGACCCCCGGTGCAATCCCTCTTATGTCGTACGGGGTGGTCAGGTTGACCTGCTGCACGCCGAGTATTCCCCCAGTCAGGTATACGCGCGTGCCGCCGTTGGCAAACTGTATCCCCGAGATCTGAATATCAAGGAGGGTCGTCGAGGACTGGCCGACAAAGGTCAGGCCAGATTCTATGGACGACGGGGATCCCAGGGCATACTCTTCTATCCTGAATGGCTCCAGCCCGATTATAAACATGCTGCGCCCGTCGGGCGTGAATGCAATGTCCCGGGGCTCGCTCTGCAAGGATCTTATGCGGAGGGATTCGTCGCGGACGGCAGATGATATCCCGTACGGCTCATCAAGCGAATACCTGTGTATGGTGTCATTCCGAGCGTCGAGCACAAACAGCTCCTGGCCGCCCGCCGAGAATGCAAGGCCCTGCGGCGAGGACAGGCCGGTCTCGAAGATCTCCGAGGGGACGGACGGCGGCAGGACAAACTGTGCCGGGAACGGCGCGGATCCGCCATCCTGCAGGTAGCCCGCATCAAAGTGAATCCGGGGGTCTGCATACCCTGCAACCAGGCCGGCGTTGGTGTCGCTCAGATTGTACGTGAGCATGCCGGGGCCCGCCGAGATGTTCCCCAACAGTATGCCGCCGCGGCCCGACGGGCCGTCTAGAACGCGGGCCTCGGTGCCATTTATGGGGTCCGGCACAAAACCCCTGTCAAACATCACGGTCAGCAATGTGCCGTCGAGCTCGGCCGCGATCAAGTCGATGACTGCGTCGGATACGGCAGACGCCCTGTCTGCCAGATCCGGCTTATCCACTTCACTCGCCAGGCCGGCGTGCCCTTCCACCTCTGTCATGCCCGGTACATCGAATGCAAAGATATACGCATCGGCCGTGCCCGACACATCCACTAGATGCGAGGCGGCCCTGTACTGGGATATGATGCCGCCGTCCATCAGGTACATGACAAGGCCGCCGCCAGAATAGGACAAGTCGTCCGCAGACGCCTCTTCCCGGGGCGAGAACGGCCCCGGGCCCATGCTTCTGCCGCCCAGATCAAACGGCCTGTCCAGCGTGTACTCGTGCACGGCTCCCGACTGGCTAGCGGCGACCATGCCAAGGCCGTCATCTGAAAAGACCATGCCGCAGGGCCCCGTATTCTGATCAAAGCTGTACGCCTCGGGCGGGCCCGCTGCCGATATGTCAAAGGAGGAGGCCAGAGAGTACCGGCGCACGCTGTCGTCTCCCGATGCTACAAATATCAGAGACCCTTCTGATGCAAGGGAGATTCCGCATACGTCTCCCACGCCAGTCTGCCATGTAGTATCGGGGACGGCCGTGGACAAGTCATAGTCCTCTGCCAGGGTGTACTGGAATATCGTGCCGTTTGTATCAGCGGCAAACATGCGCGCGCCATTCGTCGAGAATGCGAGGCCAGCGGGCGACCCTATCCCGAGCGGTACCGACGAGGCGGGGCCCGCCGTATCCAGGTTGTGGGGCACTGCCAGCTCCCTCCAGTATATATCGCCTGTGCCGGAGATCGCGGCGGCCACATGGCCGCCGGAGCTGACTGCAATGACCGCAGGCTCGCCCGGGGCGCCGCCATCGGCGTCTATGCCCGGCGCGTAAAGGGAAGGCGTGATGTCGTACGGCGTGGACAGTGCAAACGTGTACACTGTATCATCAATCGCCCCAACTGCGAACATCAGGAGGCCGTCTGCCGAAAACGCCACATCGTGGGTGTTGCCGCCGGCTATTGCAATGTCAAGCGAATCGACGTATGCCGCGCCGGATAAATCATACGGGTACAGCATGTCAAACCTGTGCACGGTGGAGTTTCCGCCGTCCAGCACGAATATACGCAGCCCGTCGCCCGAGAAGGCCATGCCGGTAGCCGCTGTAGCGTAGGCCGACACATCCAACATCGAAGAAGGCGACGCACTTCTCACATCATCCTGGGCCCCGAGAGAATACCCGTGGACGAAGGCCGAGTCGCGGTCGAGCACGAACATTACCGTGCCATTATTCTCTACGTTGACCTCCGTCGGTCGGATCCCCTGCCCAGACAGGTTGTAAAACCCTCCACCTATGGCAGGGCTTGGAACAAACAGCTCCGACGCGACAATGAACCGCCGCACCGTCATGCCGCCCTGCTCTGACAGATAGTAAAACAGGCCGATCTCCGAGAAGGCAAGCCCCGAGACCCGCCCTACCGTATTCGACAGTGAATACGACGCGTTGAACACCGCTGTGTGGGCCGCGTACGGGGCTGCAAGATCGTACCTGTACAGCCTCTTGTTGGAGTCTCCCAGAACAAACAACAGTGTCCCGTCGGACGAGAATTCGAACGCCAGGGGCAGGTCGACCTCTGCCGATATGTCAAGGTCCAGCCCCGGCACGTACGGGTGTGCCGCTATATCATAAGGTGCACCGAGGTCGTACCTGTCTATACCGTTTACATCATCTACAACAAAGATGATGCGGCCGTCCTCTGATGTTGCCACGTCCCGCACGCGCTCCCGCTCCCGCTGCTTGTCCAGCGTGCCTGCCGCCACTGCGGATGTAACATCAAAGGGCTCTGTCAAATAGTACCTGTACAGCATATCATTGGTGGCGGCAATTATCATAAAGCGGCCGTCGGGCGAGACTGTAATGCCCTGCGGGCTGATGCTCGACCCGGTCATGACAACCTCCTCGTCTGCAGCAGTTATGCCGTACGGGACATCAAGGTCGTACTGTCTTATCTGGTTGCTGCTGACCCCTGTAATGTACAGCCGCATGCCGCCAGGTGCGAGGTCCAACCCGGTGGGGCGCGTACCATCTACCACAAGCGACCCGTCCGGGGAGGATGAGTTTATGACAAACGGGACTGCCAGTGTATACCGGCGGATCTCGTCGGGGTTTGCCCCAGATACATACATGACCGTGCCGTCAGGCGAGAGGGTCACCCCCGTCGGGGACTCCTGCGGATCCGTTGGCAGTGTATGCATCTTCCTGGCCGAGGTTATGTCGTATGGATCATCCAGGGTGTAGCTCTTTGTCGCGTTGGCATTCGCATCAGCTATTACCATGATTGTTCCATTGGGTGAAAAGTGCACCCCGTACGGCTCGTCGCCTGATTCCAACCAGTTGTCCGAGGGGACAGACGGGGGGAGTATGAACGGTTCGGGGAATGTGTTGCCGCTGGTCTTGGGCAGGTATTCCGCGCCAAAGTGCAGGCGGGGATCGGCGTATTCCAATACATCCCTGGTTTCACCGGTGCTCAGGTTAAAGCTCAACGTGCCGGGGCTGGTGCTATTGTTGGCATTCAATGAGATGCCGCCCGGAGCCGACCGGCCGTCCCTTATGTGCAGCGTGGATGTGTTGGAGGGCATTAGGGATCCGTCTGTGTCAAATGTCACATGGAGCATCCTGCTAATGGGGTCCAGCGTGGCGTTGAGGAGTGTCAGGCCGGGCACTTCCACTGTCGCGCGATCGGAGATTACAGGGGCGTCTATTCTGGGCTGGCCGGAGTGCGGCGCCTTTGACTGGTTGTCGGATACGACTGGTGCGTCGCGCGGGTGCAGCCCGCGTACGGCCGATGCGCTGCTTGACACCTCCGGCGTATCGCGGATGTCCGCCATCGTATCCTGTATTACCCGGCACAGGCCGTCCAGTGCCAGGTGGCCTGCCGCACACCGGTCCACATGGTAGGTTGCCACGCCGTACTGTGCTATCGAGCGCCCAGCCGACCCCGATACATACATGGTGAGGCCGTCATCTGAAAATGCAACACCCGAGGATGATGCAATTGGATCCGTATCAAACGCGCCCGCGGGCTCGGCCGATGATACATTGAACGGCTGGCGCAACAAGTACTCTTGGATCATACCAGTGTCACCGCCGGCGACGAGCATGCTCCGACCGTCATCCGATATGGATATCCCCGAGTGGCCGGTCGCGTTTCCGAGCTGTACGGATGAAGAGGAGCTTGCACCTGCCACGTTGTACGGCGGCGCTATCTCAAACCGCTGCACCTCGAGCCCGTCGTTTCCGGTGCCCGACACGACCAAGCTGTTTCCGCCGTCGGCAAAGGCCATCCCCGAGGCGGATATCTCGGATATGTTCAGCTGCCTGCCCGAGTAGGATGCGTCTGCGACAATGCCGGATGCGGGGACGGTATACCTGTGGACAAGGCCAGATCTCTCCAATACGAATATCCTGTTGCCGGCGTCTGCAGCCACCGCCGACGGGTCCACGCCGTTGGCAGAAGTTGCAATCACGCCCGCGCCCGCCGCGCCCTCCAGGCTGTACGGGACGGAAAGGTCGTACACACGAATGGCCCCGGATACGGGCACCAGCAGGACCGAGCCGTCATCAACAAGGGCCACATCCGCGGGCTCTGCGGGCACGGCAAGGCCGGCCTCGCGCGTGCTCGCTGTTACGTTGAATGATACTGCAAGCTCGTACCTGTGTATAGCGCCCGTGCCGTTTGCAACCAGCATGATGGTCCCCCCAGACGAGAATGCCACGCCCCGCGGATCCGCATTCCCGGGCAATTCAAGCCTGCCGGGCGGGCCCGCCGTAGAGGCGTTGAACGGCTGCTCCAGCGAATATTCCAGTATGCCTTGTGCCGCCGACAGCAGAATGGTGCCGCCGTCATCCGATACTGCTATATCCGTGGCGGTGCTGTTAATCTCGAATGTGCCCTGCTGTTTTGCTGACGATAAATTGAACGGCTGCTCAAGCGAATAACCGCTGACATTGGAGCCAGCTGCCGTGTACACCCACAGGCCGTCGAGTGAAAAGTCCACTCCTGTGAACTCCAGGCCCGGCACCTCCAGGGACGCAGACGGGCCCTGCTGTATCCCGGTCAGGTTGTACCGGTATGTTGTATTCCCGCCTGCCACAAAGAGCCACGGATCCGAGATGGAGACGCCATCTGCCGAGATGCCGCCCGAGAGGGGGAGGTCCGCAGACGTGCCATTGAGAACAGAGGACGGGTCGTACGGCACATCCAGATGGTACGTGTGCACCTGGTCTGTTCCGTTGACTGCAACCATTAGCAGCCCGCCGGGCGCAAAGGCTATGCCCTCGGCGGACTGTCCAATCTGGCCCTGCGCGGAGATCCTGTGCATGGGCAGCGGCAGGCCGAACTTTTGCGGAAACTCGTTGTCCAGCAGGTCGCGCAGCGCATCGCCGGTAAAGCGGAGGCGGGGATCCTCGTATCCGAGCGCGGGGCTCATTCCACCCAGTGTAAACAGCACCATGCCGCCCGTTACACGCGGGGCGGCACCATCGAGGACTGTCGAGAGGCCAGATACTGCGTCTACTATCTCAAACATGTTAGCATTGACGGAGCCCGGTTCTATCTCGCGGTCAAACTGGATGGTGATCCGGCCCGAGCCGTCTAGCGCGGCCGATAGGAGGCGCGGCGCCCCTATGCCCGGCGCAACCGGCATTACATCATCGGAGAATAGTGGCCTGTCTGATGGGTCAATCGAGAGGCCGCGCATTGTATTATCATTTACAGTGGGCCCGTCGCGCACTGTTATTTTTCCCGGTGTGTTCAGATCAACTATCTCCATGTACCCCGCGGTGTCGCCAGTGTCCCAGGAGGGGTAAATGTCGACTATCTCTGCCAGTAGCCGCGCGTCCGTCCCGTCCCCGTCTGATCCCACCATTACATCTATCAGTGCGTTTGTCATTACCTCGTATGAGACGGTCCGGTGCTGGTATACCGTATCCCTGCTGGACAGGTACATGATGAGGCCGTCGGCAGAATAGGCCACATCATCCGCGGGTAGTCCCCCCCGGGGCACATCAAAGAGCCCCGTGACGGCCCGCATGTTTCCTAGATCAAACGCAGGTTGCAGCGAATAGCTGATTACGGATCCCGACGCCGTGGTCGATATCATGCTAGTGCCATTATCAGAAAAGGCCATCCCGCAGGGCGCCGTCCCGGAGTCAAAGGGATACGTCTCATCAAGGCTCGCGGTGGGTATGTCAAATGCTGTATCGAGGCTGTACCTGTTCACGCCGTCATCTGATGCGATAAACATCAGGGATCCGTCAGATGAAAAGGAGAGCCCGCATACATCTGATTCTACAGTCTGCAGCGTCTCGCGGAGGGCGATCGAGGTGGGATCGCCAATCCCTGCCAGCCCGTACTGGAATACGGTCCCGTTTGCATCGGCGGCAAACATGCGCGCGTTCATAGTCGAGAATGCAAGGCCTGCGGGCGACCCTATCCCCGTGGGCACAGACAATACGGGGCCCTCTGCATCCAATACATGCGGCGCGTCGAGCGCGCGCCAGTTTAGATCCCCTGTCCCGTCTATCGTCGTGACGGATAACCCGCCGGGGTCGACAGCCATGCCGCGCACATCGCCCGCTATCTCTAGCTCAGGCACCCTCGTCGACGGGGAGATATCATACGGGGCGGCAAGGGCAAACGTGTACACGGTATCGTCGGTTATACCTACAGAGAACATCAGGCGGCCGTCATCAGAGAATATCACATCATGGGTGCCGGTGCCAATGCCCGAAATGTCCAGCGAATCCTCATATGCCGCCCTCGATATGTTGAACGGATCATCCATGCCGAACTTGTGCACGACGGATTTGCCCCCGTCTAGAACAAACAATCTGTGCCCGTCTTCTGAAAAGGCCATTCCGGTCAGTGTAGTGGGGCTTGTGGGCACATCCAGGGTTGCCGATAAGGACGCGTTGAGCACGTCAGATTCAGTCACAAGGGTGTACGCGTAAACAGTGGGCGAGAAGCGGTCAAGGACGAACATTGTGGTGCCGTTCTCTATGTTGACTTCCGTCGGCGATATCCCCTGCAAGCCGGCAAACCCTGCGTGCACGGCACTTCCTATATCATACGGCGCAGACAGGTTGAACTGGTGCACGTCCCTGTCGCTCTGGTCGGAAAGATAGTACCTTCTGCCGTCATCAGAAAAGGCAAGCCCCGAGAGCCCGCCCGCCGCATTACTCACCGGATATGATGTATCTAGAACCGCAGTATTCACAGCATACGGCGCATCCAGATTGTATTCATGCAGCATATTCCCCGAGTCCCCCAGCATGAACAAGCTTCTCCCGTCAGGCGAGAACTCTAGCGCCACGGGCCTGCCGTCTTCTCCAGACACGTCAAGGTCTAACCCTGATACATGCGGGCCGGCCGCAATGTCGTGCGGCACACCGAGGTCGTACCTGTGTATTCCGCCGTCTGCGTCCATTATCATGACTATGCGGCCGTCCTCCGAGGTCACCATGTCTGACGGCGGGCTGCGCCCTTCTGTACTCAGGGATCCCACCAGCTCGGCAGTTATCGCATTGAACGGCTCGGACAGATGATACCTGCTTACCACACTGCCCCCGTCGGGCAGGAGCAGCATCGACTTGCCGTCGGGCGATAATGCCACCGATGTTGCATCCTCGTTGAATGTGTGGCGGTCGACCCCGGGTGCCACCCCTGTTACATCGTACGGGGTACTCAGTGGGATCTGCTGCACGCCGAGTATCCCCCCCGACAGGTATATGCGCGTGCCGCTGTTGGCAAAATGTATCCCCGAGATCTGAATATCAAAGAGGGTTGCCGTGGACCTGTTGGCAAAGGTCAGGCCGGATTCTATGGACGACTGGGATCCCAGGGTATATGCCTCGACCCTGAACGGCTCCAGCCCGATCATAAACATGCTAAGCCCGTCGGGCGAGAATGCAATGTCCTTGGGCTGCTCCTGCAGGGAGGTTACGTTGAGGGATTCGTCGCGGATGGCGGATGATATCCCGTACGGCTCGTCTAGGGTATACCTGTGTAAAGTATTGTTCTGCTCGTCTAGCACAAACAGCTTCAGGCCGCCCTCCGAGAAGGCGAGGCCCACGGGCGAGGCCAAGCCGGTCTCGAGGATCTCCGAGGGGACAGACGGTGGGAGGACAAACTGTGCCGGGAACGGCGCGGATCCGCCCACTTCCAGGTAGCCTGCGCCAAAGTGAATCCGGGGGTCTGCATACCCTGCAACAATGCTGGCATTGGTTGCGCTCAGATTGTACACAAGTGTTCCGGGGCCCGCCGAAAAGTCCCCCAAGAGCACGCCGCCGTGGCCCGACGGGCCGTCTATAACGCGGGCCTCTATCCCGTCGACGGGCTCCGGCACGGCGCCCCTCTCAAACGTCACGGTAAGTAATGTGTCGTCCAGCTCGGCATCGGTCAACATGGTGACTGCGTCGGATGCGGCATCCGCGCCGTCTCCATGCATCGGCGCATCCGTTGCATTCACCGGGGCGCCGTGTATTGTAATCTCTGTTATGCCCGGGGCATCGTATCCAAAGATGTTCGCATCGACCATGCGGGGCATCTCCACCGTATACGAGGCGGCCAGGTACTGGGATATGATGTTGCCTTCCAGCAGGTACAGGATGAGCCCGTCGGCAGAATAGGCAAGATCTCTGGCAGACGCCAGTTCCCTTGGCTCAAAGGGCCCCGGCCCGGCCTGGGCGCCGTCGAGATCAAACGGCCTGTCCAGCGCATACCCGTACACGTCGCCCTCCAAGCTGGCGGCAACCATGCGGAGGCCGCGGTCGTCAAACGCCATGTTGCAAAGCGCCTGCCCGTCTGCACTCTGCACGACGGGCGGGCCGGCGGCGGATATGTCAAACGGGGTCCCCAGGGAGTACCGGCGCACACTGCTGTCGTTCAATGCGACAAACATCATCGACCCGCCGGATGCAAAGGAGAGCCCGCATACCCCGTCCACTTCTGTCTGCCGCGTACTGTCTAGGAGTGCCGTGGACAAGTCGCTGCTATTCGCCAGGTTGTACTGGAATATTGTGCCGTTTACATCGGCGGCAAACATGCGCTCTCCACTAGTCGAGAATGCGAGGCCTGCGGGCGACCCTATGCCTATCGGCACGGACGAGAGGGGGCCCGCCGTATTCAGGTTGTGCGGGATGGCCAGCCCGTGCCAGTATACGCCGTCAGATCCCACTGCGGCGGCCACATGGCCGTCGGAGCTGACGGCCATGGCGTCAGGCTGACCGGGGGCCCCGCCGTCGGCATTAAATCCGGGCACGTAAAGGGAGGGCGTGATGTCGTACGGAGCGGACAGTACAAACGTGTACACCGCATCATCATCTATCCCCACTGAGAACATCAGGCGGCCGTCATCCGAGAATATAACATCGTGCGTCCTGCCGCCGGCCGGTGAAATATCGAGCGTGTCTACATATGCCGCCCCGGATATCTCATACGGGGATGACATCTCGAACCTGTGCACGGTGGAGTTTCCCCCGTCGAGCACGAATAGCCTCAGTCCGCCATCCGAGAAGGCCATCCCCGTAGCCGCCGTGGCGTAGGCAGCCACGTCAAGGCTTGCCGAGGGCGATATATCGCGCACGTCATACGGGGTTTCAAGTGTGTACGCAAGGACGGCCTGCGGCCTGCGATCAAGCACGAACATCATCCTGCCGCCGTCCTCTATGTTGACCTCGGTCGGCAATACACCCTGCCCCGACAGGTCGGCAAACCCTGCGTATACGGACGTCGCGGGATCAAACGGGGCTGACATGTCAAACTGGTGAACAGCGCTGCCGCCCTGCTCTGACAGATAGTACCTTGAACCGTCATCCGAAAAGGCAAGCCCCGAGAGCCGCCCCCCTGCGTCCGTCACCTGGTGCGACGAGTCAAGCACGGCCGTGTGCGCGGCATACGGGGATCCCAGGATATATTCATGCAGCATATTGCCTGCATCGCCCAGGACGAACAGGCTTGTACCGTCAGACGAGAATTCTATTGACAGGGCCTGGCCGTCCTCTGCGGATATATCCAGGTCGAGCCCCCGCACATACGGGCTGACTGCTATATCGTACGGGGTATCTAGTTCATACCCCTTGATCCCAGACTCAACCCGCACGGCAAAGACCATGCGGCCGTCATCCGAGGCCGTAACATCCCTCAGGTTGCCGCTCCCGACAGTCTCGAGTGAGCCCGCTTCGACAGCCGAGGTCACATCAAAGGGCTCTGGCAGATAGTACCTGTGCAAGTTTTTACTAACAACGTCGGCGACCAGCATGAACCGGCCGTCGGACAAGATGGTGATGCCCTGGGCTCCCCTGCCATGTGGCAAGGAACCCGCGGACTGGGGCGTGGAGGCTATGTCGTACGGGGATGCAAGGTCGTATTGCAGCACATTGCCTTGGTTGAAATCTGTGACGTACATCCTCATGCCTCCGGGCGCAAAGTCTATCCCCGTGGGGTCGAAAAAGCTGACCGCAAACGTGTTGCTCGGGCCGGGACCGCTCAGGAAGAACGGAGATTCCAGGTCATACTGCAGCACCACGCCGTCGGGGTGCGCGCCGCTCGTTACTAGCATGGTCAGGCCATCCTCGGAGAACGCCACCCCGGAGGGGCTGGGCACATTTCGGGACTCGTTTAGCACGGCCGAGTCTATATCGTATGGAGAGTCGAGGACATACCGGTATATCCTGTTGCTCTCTGAGGCCGCCAAGAACATCACGAGGCCGTCGGGTGAAAAGTCGGCCCCCCACGGCTCGACTGAACCCGGATCAAAGGTATCCGAGGGAATAGACGGGGGGAGGACAAACGGTTCAGGGAACGTGCTGCCGCCGGGCCCAGGCAGGTATTCCGAGCCAAAGTGCAGGCGGGGCTCCGCATACCCGAGGAGCGTCCTCCTGTCGTCGGAGGTCAGGGTAAAGTTCAACATGCCAGGGCTGGGGCTGGTGCTATTGCTGCCATTCAGTAAGATGCCGCCCAGTGCGGACCGGCCGTCCCTTATGTGCAGAGTAGATGTGTTGGAGGCCTTGATGAATGCGTCCGTGTCAAATGTCACATTGAGCATCCTGACTTCGGGGTCCAGCGTGGCGTTGAGCAGGGTCAGGCCGGGGATCTCCAGCAGCACGCGATCGGAGATAACGGGTACGTCCCGGCTTGGCAGGCCATCGAACACCGCCCTTGACTTGTTGTCAAATACGACGGGTGCGTCGCGCGGGTGGAGCCCGTGCGGGGCCGTTGCCCTGCTCGATACCACCGGCGCATCGCTTACGTTCGCCACCGTATCTTGTATTATCTGGCATATTCCATCCAGTGCCAGGCGGCCTTGTGCACACCGGTCCACATGGTAGGTTGCCAGGCTATACTGTGTTATAGAATTCCCCGCCGACCCAGATACAAACATGGTGAGGCCGTCGCCAGAATAGGCCACGCCCGAGGGCGATGCATTGGGGCCTGTTGTATCAAACGCGCCCGCGGGCTCGGCGGATAACACGTTGAACGGCTGGCGTAACAAGTACTCGTGGATCATGCCAGAGTCCCCGCCGGCGACTAGCATGCTGCGGCCGTCATCCGAGATGGAGATTCCAGAGTTGCCCATAGAGTTTCCGAGCTGTACGGATGAAAAGTTGACTGCGCCTGCCACGTTGTACGGGGGATCTATCTCAAACCGCAGCACCTCGAGCCCGTCGTTTCCGGTGCCCGACACGAACAAGCTGCTTCCGCCGTCGCCAAAGGCCATCCCCGAGGCGGATATATTGGATATTTCCAGCTGCCGGCCCGAGTAGGATGCGTCTGCGACAATGCCAGATGCGGGGACGGTATACCGGTGGACAGGGCCCGAGCTATCCAGTACGAATAACCTGCTGCCGCCGTCTGCAGCCACCGCCGACGGGTCCACGCCGTTGGCAGAAGTTGCAATCACGCCCGCATCTGCCGCGCCCTCCAGATTGTACGGGGCTGAAAGGTCGTACACGCGGATGGACCCGGGGACTGGCACCAGCAGTACTGCGCCGTCATCAACAAGGGCCACATCTGCGGGACCTGCGGGCACGTCCAGCACCGCCTCGCGGGTGCTCGCAGTTACGTTGAACGGGAGAGCAAGCTCGTACCTGTGCACCACGCCCGTGCCGTTTGGAACAAGCATGATAATCCCGCCAGACGAGAATGTAACATCCCGCGGATCCGAGCTGCCGGGCAGCCCGAACGTGCCGGGTGCGCCAGCCGTGGACGCATTAAACGGCTGTTCCAGTGAATATTCCAGTATGCCTTGTGCCGCCGAGAGTAGAATGATGCTGCCATCATCCGATACTGCCACGCCCGTCGGTGATCTGCCGCCTGCGTCAAGATCCCCCTGTTGTTCCGCGGATGACAAGTTAAACGGCTGTGCAAGCGAGTATCCGCTGACGGCAGAGCTGTTGGCCGCGTACATCCACAGACCGTCGCGCGAGATAGCCGCACCCGTTATGCCGCGGCCCGTGAGATTTAGAAGATCTGCAGGCCCCTGCTGTATCCCGGTCAGGTTGTACCTGTATACGGCATCACTATCTGCCACAAAGAGCCACGGGCCGGCGATGGATATGCCAGCGGCCTGGATGCCCGCCACCCCGGCAAGGCCTGTAGACGTGCTATTCACCACGGCGGAGGGATCGTACGGTATGTCCAGCTGGTGCATGTGCACCTGATCTGTTCCATTGACTGATGCCATGAGCAGCCCGCCGGGCGCAAAGGCTATCCCCTGGGCGGAGGGCAGCGGCTGGCCCTGCGCGGAGATCCTGTGCATGGGCAGCGGCAGGCCGAACTTTTGCGGAAACGCATTGTCCAATGTATCGCGCAGCGCATCCCCGCCAAAGCGGATGTGGGGATCCGCATATTCAAGCGCGGGGCTTGTTCCCAGTGTGAACAGCACCATGCTGCCAGTTACCTGCGAGGCGGAACCATTTAGGCCGCTAGAGGCGCCAGAGACTGCGTCTGTTATCTCAAACATTGACGCATCGACAGAGCCCTGTTCTATCCCGCGGTCAAACTGGATAGCGAGCCTGCCCGTCCCGTCGAGCGCGGCCGAGAGAAGGCGCGGCCCGCCGGTGCCCGGAACAGTCGGCATAACCGCATCGGAGAACAGTGGCCGGTCTGTCGGTGAAAGCGACTGGTCGCGCTTTGTATCATCACTTACAGTGGGCCCGTCGCGCACTGTTATCTTGCCCGGCGTGCCAAGATCCACCATCTCAGAGTAACCCGCGGTGTCGCCGCCGTTCCAGGCGGGCCCGATGCCGATGATCTCTTCTATGATCTCCCCGTCCCCGGCCTCTATCATGGCATTTGTCATGACCTCGTACGAGACGGTCCGGTGCTGGTATACGGTATCCCCGCCGGACAGGTACATGATGAGGCCGTCGGCAGAATAGGCCACATCATCCGCGGGCACTCCGCCCCTGGGCACGTCAAAGAGCCCCGTGACGGCCCGCATGCTGTCCAGCTCAAACGCATTTTGCAGCGAATATCTCAATACCGAGCCTGACGCCGTGGTGGATACCATGCTGGTGCCATCATCAGAAAAGGCCATCCCGCAGGGCGCCGTCCCGGAGTCAAAGGGATACGTCTTGGCAAAACTCGAGTTGGATATGTCAAAGGGATCAACCAGATTGTACTGGCTCACGCCGTCGTCTGATGCGACAAACATCTTTGATCCGTCGGATGAAAAGGAGAGGCCGCACACATCTGATTCTACAGTCTGCAGCGTCTCGCGTAGGGCGACAGATGTGGGATCGCCTATGCCCGCCAGCCCGTACTGGAATACCATCCCGTTTGCATCGGCGGCAAACATGCGCGCGTTGGCAGTCGAGAATGCAAGGCCAGCTGGCGACCCTATTCCCGTGGATGCCGACAATACGGGGCCCCCTGCATCCAATACATGCGGCACGTCGAGCGCGCGCCAGTTTACATGCCCTGTCCCGTTTATCGTCGCGACAGATGATCCGCCGGGGCCTATGGCCATGCCGCGCACATCGCTTGCTATGCCAACCTCCGGTACTCTAGTTGACGGGGAGATATCATACGGGGCGGCCAGGGCAAACGTGTACACCGTATCGTCGTTTATCCCTACAGAGAACATCAGGCGGCCGTCATCCGAGAACGCCACATCGTGGGTGCTAGAACCTGCCGACGAAATATCCAGAGTGTCCGCATATTCTGCCCGAGATATGTCAAACGGCCTGTCCATGCCGAACCTGTGCACGACGGATTTGCCGCCGTCTAGAACAAACAATCTATGCCCGTCTTCTGAAAAGGCCATTCCAGTAAGCGTAGTGGGGCTTGTGGGCACATCCAGGGTGGCCGAGGGCGACGCGCCAATCACGTTCTGTGCGGCCCCAAGGGTGTACGCGTAAACAGTGGGCGAGAAGCGGTCAAGCACGAACATTGTGGTGCCATTTTCTATGTTGACTTCCGTCGGCGATATCCCCTGCAAGCCGGCAAACCCTGCGTGAACGGCAGTCCCCAGGTCATACGGCGCAGACAGGTTGAACTGGTGCACGTCCCTGTCACTCTGGTCAGACAGATAGTACCTTCTGCCGTCATCCGAGAATGCAAGCCCCGAGAGCCCGCCTGCTGCATTACTCACCGGATACGACATGGATAGATCCGCTGTATGTACGGCATACGGGGCGCCCAGGCTGTACTCGTGTATCATATTCCCCGAGTCTCCAAGCATGAACATGCTTGTGCCATCCGGCGAGAACTCTAGCGCCACGGGCCTGCCGTCCTCGGACGAGACGCGAAGATCAAGATCCGGCACATGCGGGCTGGCTGCAATATCATACGATACACCGAGGTCGTACCTGCGGATCCCGCCATCTGCATCTATTGTTATGACTGTGCGGCCGTCCTCCGAGGTGACCGCGTCCGCCGGCGGGCCCGGCCCGTCTGTCCGCAGGGATCCCACCAGCTCGGCAGTTATTACGTTGAAAGGCTCGGACAGGTGGTACCTGCTCACTACATTGCCCCCGTCGGGCAGTAGCAGCATCGACTTGCCGTCGGGCGAGATGGCGGCCGATGTGGCATCTTCATTGAACGTGTGGCGGTCTCTGCCGGGAGCCACCCCTGTTATATCGTACGGGACAGTCAAGTTGACCTGCTGCACGCCGAGTATCCCCCCAGCCAGGTATACGCGCGTGCCGCTGTTGGCAAACTGCATCCCCGAGATCTGAATATCAAGGAGGGTCGCCGTGGACCTGCCGGCAAAGGTCAGGCCGGATTCTATGGACGACTGGGATCCCAGGGCGTATGCCTCGATCCTGAACGGATCCAGCCCGATGATAAACATGCTAAGCCCGTCGGGCGAGAATGCAATGTCTTTTGGCTGCCCCTGCAGGGAGGTTATATCGAGGGATTCGTCGCGAACAGCAGACGATATCCCGTACGGTTCATCCAGCGTATACCGGTGTACGGTGTTGTTCTGATCGTCGAGCACAAAGAGCTTCAGGCCGCCATCTGAGAATGCAAGGCCCTGCGGCGAGGCCAGGCCGGTCTCGAGCAATTCAGAGGGAACGGAAGGTGGCAGGACAAACTGTGCCGGGAACGGCGCGGATCCTACCACCTGCAGGTATTCTGCGCCAAAGTGAATCCGGGGGTCGGCATACCCCGCAACAATGCTGGCGTTGGTGGCGCTCAGGTTGTACGTGAGCGTGCCGGGGCCTGCCGAAAAGTTCCCCAAGAGTATGCCGCCATGTCCCGACGGGCCGTCTAGAACGCGGGCCTCTGTGCCATTTGCGGGGTCCGGCAGGAAGCCCCTCTCAAACGTCACGGTAAGGGATGTGCCATTCAGCTCGGCCGCGGTCAAGGTCGTGACTGCGTCGGATGCGGCATCCGCGCCGTCTCCATGCATCGGCGCATCCGTTGCATTCACCGGGGCGCCGTGTATGGTAATCTCTGTTATGCCCGGCGCATCGTATCCAAAGATGTTCGCGTCGACCATGCGGGGCATCTCCACTGTGTACGAGTCGGCCCGATACTGTGATACGATGCCGCCATCCATCACGTACAGGGTGAGCCCGTCTGCAGAGTAGGCAAGATCGTCGGCAGATACCTGATCCTGGAGCACAGAGAAGGCGGGGCCGGGCAGGCCGCCGTCGAGATCAAACGGCCTGTCAAGCGCATACTCGCGCACGGAGTCCGACACAGTCACGGCGACCATCCTTGTGCCGTGGTCCTCAAACACCATGTTGCAGGCAGCCTGTACGCCTACACGCTGCACGACGGGCGGGCCGGCGGCAGATATGTCAAACGGGGCACCCAGGGCATACCGGTTTACGTCTCCGTTGTTCGATGCGACAAACATCAAGGACCCGTCAGGTGAAAAGGATAGCCCGCATACATTCTCTCCCGCCTGCCGCGTTACATCGGGGGACGCCGTCGAGAGGTCGTTTCTGGAATCCAAATTGTACTGGAATATTGTGCCGTTTACATCGGCGGCAAACATGCGCGTACCGCTAGCCGATAATGCAAGGCCCGCGGGAGATCCTATCCCGAGGGGCACAGACGAGGCGGGGCCCGCCGTGGCAAGGTTGTGTGGAATGGACATCCCGCGCCAGTATACATCACCCGTGCCGGATATAACAGCGGCTACATGGCCGTCGGAGCTGACTGCAATGGCTGCAGGCTCGCCCGGGGCGCCGCCGTCTGTATCCATCTCCGGCACATAAAAGGCGGGCGTGATGTCGTACGGCGTAGATAGTGCAAATGTGTACACCGCATCATCGTCTATCCCCGGTACAAACATCAGGAGGCCGTCATCCGAGAATGCCACGTCATGAGTCCTGCCGCCGGCCGGTGAAATATCGAGCGTGTCCACATATGCGGCCCCGGATATGTCATACGGGAATAACATCTCAAACCTGTGCACGGTGGAGTTTCCCCCGTCCAGCACGAATATCCTCATCCCGTCAGCCGAGAAGGCCATTCCTGTAGCCGCCGTGGCATAGTCTGCCACGTCAAGGCTCGCTGAGAGCGATATATCTCGCACGTCATACGGGGTACCGAGTGTGTATGCGTGGACGGCCTGCGGCCTGCGATCAAGCACGAACATAGTACTGCCGCCGTCCTCTATGTTGACCTCGGTAGGCAAGATCCCCTGTACAGACAGGTCGGCAAACCCTGCATATGTGGACGTACTGGGATCAAACGGCTCTGACATGTCGAACTGGTGAACAGCGCTGCCGCCCTGTTCTGACAGATAGTACCTTGAGCCGTCATCCGAAAAGGCAAGCCCCGAGAGCCGCCCCCCGGCGTTTGTCACCTGGTGCGACGAGCTGATCACGGCCGTGTGCGCGGCATACGGTGCTCCCAGGCTGTATTCATGCAGCATATTGCCTGCATCCCCCAGGACGAACAGGCTTGTCCCATCAGACGAGAATTCAAGCGCCAGAGCCTGGCCGTCTTCTGCGGATATATCCAGGTCGAGCCCCGGCACATACGGATGGGTTGCAATGTCGTACGGGGCCCCTAGGTCGTACCCGTGGACAGAGCCGGCGCCTTGAGTATCGGAGACAAATATGAATCTCCCGTCAGCCGAGACTGCAAGCCCGCGCGGGTGATCCTCCCCCACCGGAATGAATCCCAGAAGATTGGCGGTTGTCACGTCAAAGGAATTCCCGAGATGGTATACGTACACCCTGTCGTTTCCCTGCCCGACCACCAGCATCGTGCGGCCGTCGCCCAAGACTGCCACTCCGCGGGGCCCCCCGTCCGCATCCGTCACATCAAAGGTTCCAACATGCGCTACACCCGCGGTTATATTATACGGATTCTCAAGGCTGTACTGGTATACGTTGTTGTCGCCGTCCCCCACAAGGTACATCCTGCTGCCCCCGGGTGAGAAATCAATGCCCGACATCTGGTTGTCCTGGCCGCCGGCATTATAGCTGGCCTCCAATGATACTGTTCCATCAAATGAATAGGGCGTGCCCAGGGAATACTGGTATACGATGTCATTGTCGCCGATGACAAACATCCTTGTGCCGTCTGCAGAGAATGCAACCCCGCGGGAACCCTCCTCCTCGGATCCTACATTGTATGATCCGTCTAGCACCGGCGAGTCCACATTATAGGGCGGGTCCAGCACATACCTGAGGACCTCATCTCTCTGGGATCCGGTTACGAACAAGAGCCCGCCGTCAGGCGAGAGTGCGAGCCCCTGCGGGGATCCCTCGGCAGGCACAAAGAACGAGGTCTCCACCTGCTGCAGGGGCAGGGTAAACGGCACAGGGAACGGAAAGTCGCCGCGCGCACTCAGGTAGTCGTGCCCAAAGTGCAGCCGGGGCTCCGCATACCCGAGGACCGTCCTCCTCTCGTCGGAGGTCAGGTTAAAGTCCAGCGTGCCGGTGCCTTTCTTGCCGTCATCGAGCAGGATGCCGCCCAGCGCTGACCGGCCGTCCCTTACGTGCAGCGTGGATATATCAGAGGGCGCGATGGTTGCATTTGTGTTAAATGTCACATTGATCATCCTGCCCTCGGGGCCCAGCACGGCGCCCACCGGGGTTACGGGGGGATGCGCCAGTATCGCGCGCTCGGAGATGCCCGGGGCCTCTCCGCCGAACAGCCCCGAGCGCGGCACCGTTGAATTGTCGGACAAGACGGGTGCGTCGCGCGGGTGCAGCCCGCGGGATGCCGTGGCCCTGCTCGATACCTCCGGCGCATCGCTTACGTTCGCCACCGTGTCCTGTATAATCCGGCACACGCCGTCTATCGCATGGTATCTGGGCATACACCGGTCCAGATGGTATGTTGCCAGGCCATACTGCGTTATAGAGCGCCCCTCAGACCCCGATACGAACAGAGTGAGGCCGTCATCTGAAAAGGCCACGCCAGACGGGGACGCTTCTTGTACAAGGGAGGCGTTCTGGGCGCCCGCATCAAACGCGCCCACGTGTCCCGCCGTCATCACCGCGTACGGGGGGAGGAGCGAGTACTCGCGGATCATGCCCGTGTTACCGCCGGCGACGATCATGCTGCGTCCGTCATCCGATATGGATATTCCCGAGTGGCCGGTAAAGCTTCCGAGCGGCACAGATGCAGGGGAGCTTGCATTAGATACGTTGTACGGGGGATCTATCTCAAACCGCAGCACCTCCGATCCTCCGGGGCCCGATATGAACAAGCTGTCTCCGCCGTCGCCGAAGGTCATCCCCGAGAAGGATCTCCCGGATATGTCCAGCTGCCGGCCCGAGTAGGATGCATCTGCAATCCTGCCGGAGGCGGGCACCGTATACATGTGAACAAGGCCCGAGGAGTTGTCCGATACGAATATCCTGGTGCCGCTGTCATCGGCCGCTACACCCGACGGGTCGACTCCGTTGGCCGAAGTTGCAAGAACGCCCGCATCTGCTGCACCCTCCAGGGCATACGGGGCAAGAAGATCATACACCCGAAGGGACCCGGGGGCGGGCACCAGCAGGATTGTACCGTCTTCGACAAATGCCACATCCGCGGGATCCGCGGGCACATCAAGGCTGGCCTCGTGGGTGCTCGCCGTTATGTTGAATGAATCCGCAAGCTCGTACCGGTGTATGGCGCCCGTATTATCTGGAACCAGCATTATAGTCCCGCCGGCCGAGAACGCCACATCCCGCGGATTCATGCCATCGGGAATGCCAAACAGATCGGGCGTACCTGCCGTAGAGGCGTCAAACGGCTGCTCTAGCGAATACTGGAGTATGCCTTCTGCCGCCGAGAGCAGGAGCGTCATGCCGTCATCCGATACTGCAACACCCGTGGATGCGGCGCCTGCGTCAAGCGTTCCCTGCAGTTCCGCTGACGATATATTGAACGGCTGCTCAAGCGAGTAGCCGCTTACATCAGAGCCCGCAACAGTGTACATCCACAGGCCGTCGCGCGAGAGAGCCATGCCGGCAATGTCCTGCCCCGGCAGGTCCAGCGTGGAAGACGGCCCCTGCACCCCGGTCAGGTTGTACCGGTATACGGCATCACTATCTGCCACAAAGAGCCACGGGCCGGAGATGGCCACGCCCGCCGCAGAGATGCCATCCGAGGAGGAAAGGTCCGCCGACGTGACATTTACAACAGAGGACGGATCGTACGGTATGTCCAGATTGTACATGTGCACATGGTCTGTCCCGTTGACTGAAGCCATGAGCAGCCCGCCGGGCGCAAAGGCTACACCCTCGGTGGACTGTTCAATCTGGCCCTGCGCGGAGATCCTGTTCAGTGGCAGCGGCAGGCCGAACTTTTGCGGAAACTCGTTGTCCAGCATATCGCGCAGCGCTTCTCCGCCAAAGCGGAGGCGGGGCTCTGCGTATTCAAGCGCAGCGCTTGTTCCAGATAGTGTAAACATCACCATGCCGCCCGACACCTGCGGGGCGGCACCGCCGAGGTCCGTCGAGAGGCCAGAGACTGCGTCTATTACCTCAAACATATCGGCATTGACGGAGCCCGGTTCTATCCCGCGGTCAAACTGCGCGATGAGCCGGCCTGACCCGTCGAGCGCGGCCGAGATGAGGCGCGGCCCGCCGGTGCCCGGCGCAGTAGGCACCGCCGTATCGGAGAACAGGGGCCTGTCCGCCGGGTCAATAAACAGGCCGCGCTCTGTATCATCACGTATGGTGGGCCCGTCGATCACCCCTATCCTGCCCATTGTGTCCAGAACCGCAATCTCAGAGTACCCCGCGGTGTCGCCGCCGTTCCAAGCGGGCCCAATGCCGGTGATCTCTTCTATGATCTCTCCATCCCTGGCCCCTCCATCCGTGGCCCCTATCATGGCATTTGTCATGACCTCGTACGAGACGGTCCGGTGCTGGTATACGGTATCTCCGCCGGACAGGTACATGATGAGTCCATCCTCCGAGTAGGCCACATCATCCGCGGGCACTCCGCCCCTGGGCGCATCAAAGAGAGCAGTGGCGGCCCGCATGCTGTCCAGCTCAAACGCATTTTGCAGCGAATATCTCAATACCGAGCCTGATGCCGTGGTGGATACCATGCTGGAACCGTCATCCGAAAAGGCCATCCCGCAGGGCGCCGCCCCGGAATCAAAGGGATACGTCACGGGAGCTCCCGCGTCAGATATGTTAAAGGGAGCAGTCAGGTTGTACCTGCTCACGCCGTCGTCTGACGCGACAAACATCCATGATCCGCCGGGTGAAAAGGATAGCCCGCATACATCCGATTCTGCTGTCTGCAGCGTCTCGGATAGGGCGGCCGAGGTGGGATCGCCTGTGCCTGTCAGGTTGTACTGGAATATGGTGCCGTTTGTATCCGCGGCAAACATGCGCGCCCCGTCTGAGAATGCAAGGCCCGCGGGCGACCCTATCCCTGTGGATACCGACAGCACGGGGCCCCCCGCTTCCAATACATGCGGCACGTCTAGCGCGCGCCAGTTTACATGACCGGTGCCGTTTATCGTCGCGGCCGATGACCCGCCGGGGCCGACGGCCATGCCGCGCACATCGCCTGCTATGACAAGCTCAGGCACCCTCGTCGACGGGGAAATATCATGCGGGGCTGTAAGGGAAAACGTGTACACTGTGTCGTCGCTTATCCCCACCGAGAACATCAGGCGGCCGTCATCCGAGAATATCACGTCATGGGTGCCGGTGCCCGCCGACGAAATATCCAGTGAATCTGCATATTCAGCCCTCGATATGTCAAACGCCTTGTCTGTGCCGAACCTGTGCACGATGGATTTGCCCCCGTCTAGAACATACAGCCTGTGCCCGTCTTTTGAAAAGGCCATTCCGGTCAGGGTAGCGGGGTTTGTGGGCACATCCAGGCTTGCCGAGAGAGATACGTTGAGTATGTCGTACGGGGTTTCAAGGGTGTATGCGCGGACAGCAGGCGAGAAGCGGTCAAGCACGAACATCAGCCTCCCATTATTCTCTATGTTGACCTCGGTAGGCGAGATCCCCTGCGCCGAAAAGTTGGCAAACCCTGCATGTGCAGCAGTCCCCAGATCATACGGGGCAGACAGGTCGAACTGGTGCACGCCCCTGTCACTCTGGTCTGAAAGATAGTACCTTCTGCCGTCATCAGAAAAGGCAAGCCCCGAGAGCCCGCCCGCTGCATTACTCACTGCATATGACGCGTTCAGATTTGCAGTATGTACGGCATACGGGGCGCCCAGGCTGTACTCGTGCAGCATATTCCCGGCATCCCCCAGCATGAACATGCTTGTGCCATCCGGCGAGAACTCTAGCGCCACGGGCCTGCCGTCCTCGGACGAGACGCGAAGATCAAGATCCGGCACATACGGGCTGGCCGCAATATCATGCGGTGCACCGAGGTCGTACCTGCGGATCCCGCCGTCTGCATCCATCGTTATGATTATGCGGCCGTCCTCCGAGGTCACCACGTCCGCCGGCGGGCCGGGCCCCTTTAGCTGCAGGGAACCCACCAGCTCGGCAGTTATCACGTTGAATGGCTCGGACAAATGGTACCTATTCACTACATTGCCCCCGGTGGGCAGGAGCAGCATCGACTTGCCATCGGGCGATACTGCCGCCGCGTAGGCATCTTCATTAAACGTGTGGCGGGAGACCCCTGATGCTATCCCTGTTATATCATACGGGGCAGTCAGGTTGATCTGCTGCACGCCGAGTATTGTCCCCGCAAGGTATATGCGCGTGCCGCTGTTGGCAAACTGCACGCCCGAGATGCCAATATCGAACAGGGTCGCCGAGGAACTGCCGGCAGGGGTAAGCCCAGATTCTATGGACGACTGGGATCCCAGGGCAAACCCCTGGACCCTGAACGGATTCAGCCCGATCATAAACATGCTCAGCCCGTCAGGCGAGAATGCAATGTCCTTGGGCGTTGCCTGGAGGGAGCTTACGTCGAGGGATTCGTCTCGGACGGCAGATGATATCCCGTACGGCTCATCCAGCGTATACCGGTGTATGGTGTTGTTCTGATCGTCGAGCACAAACAGCTTCAGGCCGCCCTCTGAAAAGGCGAGGCCCTGCGGCGAGTCAAGGCCGGTCTCGAGTAGTTCAGAGGGAACAGACGGAGGGAGGGCAAACTGTTCCGGGAACTGCGCGGATCCGCCCACCTGAATATATTCTGCGCCAAAGTGAATCCGGGGGTCCGCATAACTTGCAATAATGCTGGCGTTGGTTGCGCTCAGGTTGTACACAAGCGTGCCCGGGCCCGCCAAAAAGTCACCCAAGAGTATGCCGCCGTGGCCCGACGGGCCGTCGAGAACGCGGGCATCTATCCCGCTTGCGGGGACGGGCACGGCGCCCCTGTCAAACGTCACGGTGAGTAATGTGTCGTCCAGCTCTGCCGCGGCCAGGGTTATGACTGCGTCGAATGCGGCAGTAGCCCTGTCTGCCAACTTAGGGCTATCCGTTGCATCCCTCAGGGGGTTGTCTTGCACTGTAATCTCTGTTATGCCCGGCGCGTCAAACGCAAAGATGTTCGCATCGGATATGCGGGAGAGCTCCACAGGATACGAGGCGGCCCTGTACTGTGATATGATGCCGCCATCCATAAGATACAGGACAAGGCCGTCGGCAGAATAGGCAAGATCGTCCGCGGACGCCCTCTCCCGGGGCGAGAACGGCCCCGGGCCGATGCTTCTGCCGTCCAGATCAAACGGCCTGTCCAGCGTGTACTCGTGCACGGCTCCCGACGGGTTGACGGCGACCATTCCGAGGCCGTCATCTGAAAAGACCATGCCGCATGGCCCCGTATTCTGATCAAAGCTGTACACCTCGGGCGGGCCCGCTGCAGATATCTCAAAGGGAACGGCCAGAGAGTACTGGCTCACACGGTCGTCTGTCGATGCGACAAACATGCTTGAACCGTCGGATGAAAACGTGATCCCGCATACACTGGCGCCAGTCTCCCGGGTGGCATTGAGGACGGCCATGGACGGGTCGTTCTTCCCTGAAAGATTGTACTGGAATATTGTCCCATTTGTATCGGCGGCAAACATGCGCGACCCGTTTGAGAACGCGAGGCCAGCGGGAGATACTATCCCGAGCGGCACGGATGATGCGGGGCCCGCCGTATCCAGGTTGTGGGGCACTGCCAGCTCCCTCCAGTATGCATCGCCCGTGCCGGAGATCGCGGCGGCCACATGGCCGTCGGAGCTGACTGCAAGGGCCGCAGGCTCGCCCGGGGCGCCGCCATCTGCGTCTATGCCCGGCGTGTAAAGGGAAGGCGTGATGTCGTACGGCGTGGAGAGTGCAAACGTGTACACTGTATCTTCGGCATTCCCCGCCACAAACATCAGGCGGCCGTCTGCCGAGAATATCACATCGTGCGTGCTGCCGCCGGCAGTTGTAATGTCGAGTGAATCGACGTATGCCGCGCCGGATATCTCAAACGGGGATGGCATCTCGAACCGGTGCACAGTGGAGTTTCCGCCGTCCAGAACGAACATCCCCAGCCCGTCGTCTGAAAAGGCCATGCCGGTAGATGACCGGGAATAGGCCGACATGTCCAGCACCGCCGAGGGCGACGCGCCGCGCACGTCATATGAAACATCCAGGGAATACGCTCGGACGGCGGACTGGTCTCGATCAACCACGAACATCATCCTGCCGTTGTTCTCGATATTGACCTCTGTAGGCCGGAATCCCTGCCCCGTCAGGTCGTAGGATCCCGCATACGCGGCAGTGCCGGGATCAAACGGGTCCGACAGGTCAAACTGGTGCACCGACCTGTCGGCCTGGTCGGACAGATAGTACCTTGTGCCGTCATCCGAGAATGCAAGCCCCGAGAGCTGCCCCGCCGTATTCGTCACGGGATGAGACGTGTCAAGCACGGCAGTGTGGGCCGCGTACGGGGATTCAAGATCGTATGCATATATCATATCGCCGGAGTTTCCCAGCATGAACATCTCCGTCCCGTCGCGCGAGAATTCCAGGGCCACAGGCAGCACATCCTCCCCCGATACATCAAGGTCCAGCCCCGGCACGTACGGATGTGCCGCAATATCGTACGGTGCACCGAGGTCGTACCTGTCTATGCCGTCTCCATCATCCACAACAAAGATGATGCGGCCGTCCTCTGATGCCGCCACGTCCCTTATGCTACTCCTCATCAGCTTAGCGATCAGCGTGCCTGCCGCCACTGCGGATGTAACATCAAAGGGCTCTGTCAGATAGTACCTGTACAGTACACCATCGAAGGCGGCAATTATCATAAAGCGGCCGTCGGGCGAGACTGTGACGCCCTGCGGGTTTATCGCCTGTGGGTTGATGCTGCCTTCTGGCACATAGATCTCCCCGCCCGCGGGTGTGGCGGCTATGCTGTACGGTGGTTCAAGGTCGTACTGCCTTATCTGATGGGTGATGGTGCTACCCGCCATGTACAGGCGAGTGCCGTCGGGCGCCAAGTCTATCCCGATGGGGCGCGTGCCCTCTATCATAATCGACCCGTCCTGGAAGGCTGAGCCCAGCACGAACGGCGTTGCCAGCGTATACCGGAGGATCTCGTTGGGGTTTGCGCCCGATACAAACATGACCGTGCCGTCAGGCGAGAGGGTCACCCCCGTCGGGGACTCCTGCAGGCGCGTTGGCAGGGTATGCGTCTTCCTGGCCGAGGTTATGTCGTGTGGATCATCCAGGGTGTACTGCTTTATCGAGTTGTTATTCGCATCAGCTATTACCATGATTGTTCCATTGGGCGAAAAGTGCGCCCCGTACGGGGCTTCACCTGATTCCATCCAGTTGTCCGAGGGGACAGACGGGGGAAGCACAAACGGCACGGGGAACGAAGGGGAGTCGGTCCGGGGCAGGTATTCGGGCCAAAGTGCAGCCGGGGATCTGTGTACCCCTGTATCATCCTGCTCTCGTCGGAGCTTAGGTTAAACTCCAGCGTGCTAAAGCCGGCTGTCCGGTTCTCTAGGACGACGCCGCCAAATGCGGAGATGCCATCCCGCACATATGCCAGCGCCCCGTCAGAGACCAGGGGGACCGCAGCTGTGTCAAATGTAACAAGGAGCAAGCGGGTTTCCAGGTCCAGCTCGGCAGATACCATGCCGGGGATTTCATATGATATCACCGGGCGCTCTGTTATTCCGGGTGCGTCACTGCCAAACAGGGTTTCCATGCGCAGCCTGTCTTCTACAACGGGCGCGTCGCGCGGGGACACCGAAAACTTGTAGAGGACCGTGCTCGATACTACGGGCGCGTCGTCTGCATCTGCCAGCAAAGAATCAGACGGGGCATGGCATACCCCCGATGCGAGCTCCTCGTCCTGTTCACATATGGACAGATGGTGCAGCGAGGGCCAGTACTGTATAACGGAATCGCGCAAACCCCCGGTCACGTACATTCCAAGGCCGCCTGTGGAAAAGGCCACGTCCTGTGTAAAGGTCTCAGAATCTATCCCGACGAGCCCCTCGTGGGATACCGTGTCAAGGTCGTAGGGATTCTCCAGCGAGTAGACCTGGACGGCATTCTCAAATGACCCAGAAACGAACATCCGCAGCCCGCCTTCCGCAAAGGCCACGCCCCTTGGGCGCCTGTCCTGCTCAAATACGGAAAACGAGCCAGCCAGCTGTGGATTCCCTATGTCGAACGGCGCGTCAAGCGTATACCCGTGCACCATATCCGATGAAGTCCCGGTAATGAACAATCTGGTGCCGCCTGCTGCAAAGGTCATCCCCCGGGGGACCGCCTCCTGCCCGGAGACGTCAAAGGATCCCGCTTCCTGGAGATTCCCTATGTCAAACGGGGCATCAAGGGCGTACGCGTGTATGGTATCGGACTGGGAGGAGAGCACAAACATGGTCATTCCATCTGCCGCAAAGGCCACAGACTCCGGGTTCCCCTCTACTGCAGAGCTATCCACTATAGAGGCAGTCGAGATGTCAAAGGGCGCGGACAGCGAGTTCGATATTACAGCAGAGCCGTCCTGCCCGGCGATGAACATATTCAGGCCGTCAGGCGAGAAGGCGGCCCCCGTGATGGAACCATCCTCCGCGCCTGCGTCAAACTCCGCCACCTCTGCGGGACCTGAGAGCGAATAGGGCTCTGCAAGCTCGTAGCTGTGCACCCCGCCCCCCGAAACCAGCATGGTCTGCCCGCCGGGAGTGAGCGCTATTCCCGTAGGATCCCCTTCTGCAAGGGCAAACGTGCCGTTGTGCGTGGAGCCCGCCAGGCCAAACGGCGATCCCAGCAGGTACCTGTATGCAGAACCCCCGCCGCCGGATACTATCAATACAGTCCCGTCAGGCGATAATGCCGCACCCGTGGGCGCCGCATCTTGCGCGCTCACATCGAGGGCATCTGCCTGTACAGCTGATGATGCGATGTATGGCGCATCCAGGTCATACCCCGTTACGGCGCCGCCTCCAACGATGAACATCTTTGTGCCGCCAGGCGAGAAGAGCAGGTCTCCTGCGGTTGCGCCGGGATTGGAGCTTTCCACGTGCCGGGCACCCGTAACGTCAAACGGCGGATCAAGATAGTATTCGTGCACGGACGTGCCGCCGGACACCGTCATCCTCCGGCCGTCCTCCGATAGAACAACGCCCGTCGGGCTGGCCTCTTGTTGTACTACAGAGAACGAGCCCGCAGGTATGGCGCCCGCCGGCAGGTAGGGCGATAACAGGTCGTACTGTTGTATGGAGCCGCCGCCAGAAACAAACATCCTTGTGCCGTCGCCTGAAAAGTCGAGCCCCGTGGGGGCCGCGCCCGCAAGATCAGATGTACTCCTGTACGCGGGGCGGATTATATCATACGGCTCGGGGAATGATCCGCCGGATGAGCCGAGCACAGCTCCGGGATCAAAGCGCAGCACGGGATCTGCATACAGTGCCGCCGTGCCCGCGGGAAGATCCAGCCTTGCTGTTGTGCCGTTGATCGAGACGGTGGATCCCCCTAGAACTGTCCCGCCAGAGTGCCCCGGCGCCCCTGCCAGGTATATCTTCGATGCGTTGACGGACCCTATCTCCCTGTCAAATACCAGCCCGAGCGCATCTGTCCGGGGGTCGACAGACGATGTGACAATCCTGGGCCTGTTGGTAGATTCTGGTATCACGTCTACCGGGTATGTGGCAGACGAGTACTCGACCAGGGCATCGGGGTTCTCAAATGTCACCACCATGCGCAGCCCGTCGGCGGAGAACTCGAGGCCGCGGATATTATTGCCAAAGTCCGCCAGGTTGAAGAGGCCGTCGTGTATCTCGTGCGTGGCTGTCGACAGGTCAAACGGGTCAGGGAGCACATAGGTGTGCACCGCGTTTATGCGGTCGCCAGATACGAACATCCTGGTCCCGTTGGGCGAAAAGGCCACATCCGCAGGCTGCTGTTCCGTGTACTCTCCGTCGCTAAGGGGCTGCAGCCTCGTATCAAAGAACGATTCGGATGATGCAGACGACGCGTCGTACTGGGTACCCAGCACGTACTGTATGATTCCGTTGTTTGCCGTCACGTACATGTAGGTCCCGTCTGGGGAAAATTCCAGCCCCGTTGCATCCTGGGCGGATATGTCTATCGCATTTCCCCCGAATGTGACCGCACTGCTGCCGGCAAAGACCGGGGGGCTGCCGGTCCCTATGTCGTACGGGGCGCTGAGGTTGAACCGCACTATGTTGTCGCTGTGCCCTATCGTAAACATCATCATGCCGTCTGTCGAGAACTCTACATCCCGCGGCTTGGTCTCGCGGGGTGCCGCCTGGAAGAGCTGGTCAAAAGCGCCGGCAGCTGCCAGGTCGTAGGGGATATCCAGCGGGTACCGGTGGATCATCCCGTTTGGCCCCGCCCTGCCTGTAACGAATAGATGCCGCCCGTCCCCGGAGAAGGCAGACCCCTCGGGGAGGCCCTGGTCGGATCCCACGTTTAGAACGGCCGATGCGGGCAGTTCTATCTCGTACGGAGAGGGGAGATTATAGTGGTGTATCGAGCGCGTCAGGTGCCCTGTAATGTATAAGCGCATGCCGCCGTCCGCAAACACAAGATCCCGCATGGTGGACTCGGCCACGCTGGGGAACCTGCCCGCGTATGTTGCCGACGTTATATCAAAGGGAAGGGACAGATCATACCGGAATACAGAATCGGGCCCGTTCTGGGCCCTCTCGCCCACCACGTACAGTGCACTGCCGTCGGGGGAGATCCTTGCACCCGTCGGCCTTGTCTCATTGGATAGAACGGACAGCGAATCGCCCGTATACGATGCGGTGGATACGTTGAACGCCTCGGCTAGCACATACCTGTATATCGACGCGTCGTCCCCTGCTGCCGCCACGTACATGTTTATCCCGCCGGGTCCAAGCTCGACTGCCTCGGGTTCCGGCGCCTCGCCGCCCACGTCAAAGAGGCCCGCAAATGTAATGCCGTCTTCTATGTCATACTGGGTATCAAGCGAGTACTGCCGGATTGTATTGGTGTCGTCGCCTATTACATAGAGGGTGCCGCCGCTGGGGTCAAATGTCAGGCCGGCAAGGTCATCTTCTGTCCCGTACAGGCCTGTTGTAGTCCCGCTGGGCCCCGTGGCCGCGGGCAGCTTGGTGACCGACCTTGCGGAATTGGGTATCGTATCTATTGAGAATGGCGGATCCAGGTCATACTGGCGCACGTTGCCCGTGCCGCCGGATGTAAACATCCTGCCCCCGTCTGGCGCAAATGCCATCCCCCCGGGGTTCTCCTCTATGTCAGAGAGAGGAAATGATTCCAGGTGCCTTGGCCGCGGCAGCTCAAACGGCTTGGGAAACGGCGTGCCCCTTGCGCTCAGCAGCGCCTCGGCATCAAAGTGGATCCGCGGATTGGCATAGCCGCGGATCTCCAGCAGGCCGGCGGCGCCGATGTTGACTGTGACCGAGTTGCTGCCGGCATCAAGGGCGTCTCCTGCAAGCGTGGTGCCGCCGGATGCCGCAAAGCCGTCCCGGATGTGGATCCTGGAGGAGTTCACAGTAGAGGCATCTATCCCCCCGTCAAACAGAATGGTCAGGGTTCCAGTGTCGCCCGCTATTGCGATAGCCGCACGGGCCGTCTCCGGCTCTGCGGCAGACTCCTGCCGCGCCGTGACAATCTCGGGGGACGCCCGGGTGTGCGCCAGCTGGACCCGCTCGGACATGCCTGGACCGTCCCGGGGCCCCGAACCGCCGCTGTCCTGCTGCAGAAAATGCGCCACAAGCGGGATGGGCAGGGCGCCGGGCCCGCCCGTAAACATGGCCTGCAGGTCCACGTCTCCCGTCTGCGCGTATGCGGCAGTGCCGTTTTGCGCGCCGGCCCCGTATGCACAAAGTGCCAGTGCTGCCGCAAGGGCGGCGGCCCAGCGGGTGGCGCCCCTGCGCCTTCCCGCGCGGCCTCCTGGCTGCAGATCGGGGATGATCGGTTTCAACAGATCCGCGTGAAGTTGATTGCAGTTTAAACATTTTTGCCAATTTTGGGGGCAGGGACGGGGCTCCCCTCCCCCCGGATCGCAGATCGGACAGTATCTGACTGCGATCAGGGTGCAGTTCCCATGGCTGACCCTGCCGGAATATGCACAGGGCCATCCGCGGGGTTCGAGCCGGGCAGGATGCCGCAACTCAGGGCCGCGGGATCACCGTTCTATCTTTTCGACGGCGCCCCGGCGCATGCAGTGTTTGATCAAGGTGATGGGGGATAATTCCGGGCGCCGCCGGATGCGGGGAGCAAGCGGGGCCCTGCAGTGAATCGCACAAGACTAAAAGGGTGCAGGCTCCCGGCCTGTTCCATGATAGCAGATAGGCTGCAAAAGCTCGGCATAATTCTGCCGGAGCCGCCGGCGCCTGCGGGATCATATGTTCCGGTGGCGGTCTCTGGAAGCCTTGCGTTTGTCTCGGGGCAGGTGCCCTCGGTGGACGGCGCGGTAAAGCACACCGGGGAGGTTGGCGACGAAAACATCGAGGAGGGCAGAAGCTCGGCTAGAATCTGCATTATCAACGCGATAGCTCAGCTCAACAGGGAGCTTGGGACGCTTGAGAGAATCTCCAGGATTGTAAAGGTGACAGGCTATGTGAGATCCGCGCCGGGGTTTACGAGGCAGCCCGAGGTGGTAAATGCCGCATCCGACCTGCTCTTTGAGGTGTTCGGCGAGGCGGGCAGGCATGCAAGGGCCGCAGTCGGAGTGCCCGCACTCCCTTTGGGCGCCATGACCGAGATAGAGGTTGTGGCGGAGCTGGGGCCCGCGCAGACCCGGCGCGCCTGAGACTGGACAAAAACCGGTTCACGTGCAGGCTGTGCGGCTGCAGATTTTCCAGATGTACGGCTGCAGGTTATGCGGCTGCTGCGGGGTATGCGGCGAGATGCTGCGGGTTATGCGGCTGATGCGAGTTGTACGGCGAGACGGATACATGTTGTACGGCTCTGCAGGGTATACGGTGAGATGAGTGATGCAAGTTATGCGGATGCTGCAGGGTATACGGTGAGATGAGTGATGCAAGTTATGCGGATGCTGCAGGGTATACGGTGAGATGAGTGATGCAAGTTATGCGGATGCTGCAGGGTATACGGTGAGATGAGTGATGCAAGTTATGCGGATGCTGCAGGGTATACGGTGAGATGAGTGATGCAAGTTATGCGGCTGCTGCATGGCATGCGGCAGGACGGCTGCAGGTTGTACGGCTGTACGGCCACTGCATGTTGTGCGGCTGTACGGCTGCCGTGTGTTGTACGGTGAGACAGCTGCATGTTATGCCGATGTACAGATGCTGCGGGTTATGCGGCTGCTGCATGGCATGCGGCAGGACGGCTGCAGGTTGTACGGCTGTACGGCCACTGCATGTTGTGCGGCTGTACGGCTGCCGTGTGTTGTACGGTGAGACGGCTGCATGTTATGCCGATGTACAGATGCTGCGGGTTATGCGGCTGCTGCAGGGTATGCGGCGGGACAGCCGCAGGTTGTACGGCGGGACAGCCGCAGGTTGTACGGCGGGACAGCCGCAGGTTGTACGGCGGGACAGCCGCAGGTTGTACGGCGGGACAGCCGCAGGTTGTACGGCGGGACAGCCGCAGGTTGTACGGCGGGACAGCCGCAGGTTGTACGGCGGGACAGCCGCAGGTTGTACGGCGGGACAGCCGCAGGTTGTACGGCGGGACAGTTACAAGTTATGCGGCTGCTGCAGGTTGTACGGCTGATATGAGTTATTCGCCAAAGATGGACCTAAAGAACCCGAGTATCATGTCGACAAATCCCTCCGGTTCTGCTGCATCCTGCGCTCCTGCGGGCTCCTGCCGCCCGGGCTGCGGCTGCTCCGACTCCTGGCGCTCGGCCTGCGGCTCCGGCGGGCTTGGCCTTGCGGGCTCCTGAATCACGGGCTCCTCCATCTCGGGCTCTGTCCGCTCTATGGGCTCCGCCTGCCGCTCAAGCTCCGCCGGCGATGCCGCGGGCTCTGACTGCCGCTCGGGTTCAGTCTCCGGCACGAAAGGCGCCGGCCCCGCATCGCCCATCCTTATGCTGTAAGAGTCCCTGTTGTGCGTTGCAAGCGCCAGCCCCTGTGAATCGCGCAGCATTATGCTCAGCGTGCCGGAGAACTCGCCTTGCAGCGGTATGGTGATAGTCTCGAGCACGCCTCCGGATACGGATGCCGACGCACCGCCGGATATTATCGATGACGGGTCGCACGTGTATACCATTCCAGAGATCTCCGCATCGGTCCCGCAGTCCCTTGCAAAGAAGGACCCTATCCTGTTATAGTATACCTCTGCGGCCGTCCCGTCTGAGCCGGAGATGCTGACCTCCATGTCAAAGGGGCTCAGCACCCCTGCGGGGCTGATCATGGGAGATATCGACAGGGGCATGCCCGGATCAAGCTGTATGGAGCTGCCGCTCAGCACGCCGCTCCCTCCCGAGGCAAAGTCAAAGGAGGCGTCGTATCCCAGCGAGTTTCCTGTCGGCGTGACCCTGGCCCCTCCGCCGCCACCGCCGCCTCCTCCGCCGCCGCGTGGAAGCGGGGCGGGGCTGGATGTTGGAGCTTGGCCGCCGGCGCCAGGGCTAGGCCCGGAGGCATCCGGGAACATGGCCAGCAGGGCCACAGGTGTCATGTCTTGATCGTTCTGGTAGACGGCCCCGTTCCCGCCTAGAACGAACATATCAAAGCCGTCAGACGAGAATGCAAGGCCCGCAGGGGACTCGTCTAGGCCCGTGACATTCAGGGATTCATTATACGCCGCCGACTGTACATCAAACGGGGATTCGAGGAAATAGACAAGGATGGAACTGTTCCGGTTTTCTGATACGAACATGAATCGCCCGTCTGGCGCGAACGCCACGCCCGTCGGCAGCTCATCCCCCATGGGCCCTCCGGCGCCCACTATCCTGAACGATCCCGCGTACGAGACCTGCGACACATCATACCCGGAGCCAAGTGTGTACTGGCGTACGCTGGCCGGCGCGGACTGGTCTACAACGTACATCCGCCGGCCCCCGTCCCCAAAGGCCAGTCCTTCGGGCGCGGCATCAAAGGTAGATACATCGGGCGCGGCCGCATAGGCAGACAGGTCGTATGTTGCGCTGCGCAGTGTCCGGCTTACGTTAAAGGAGGCACCAAGATCGTACTGCTGCACGGCGGGGGGGTCCTTGCCAAGAACAAACAGCCTCGTGCCATCTTCAGAAAAGCCCACATCTCTGGGATCATCCTGGACCCCTGCCAGCGAATAGTTTGTACTCTGCGAGGCGCCCGAGATGTCATACGGCGCATCCATAGAGTACCCTTGTATAACACCGTCAGCGCCGCCCGAGATGAACATCATCGTGCCGTCAGCCGAGAACGCCAGGCCGGTGGGGGATTCAATCACAGATACGGACGTGTCAAACTCTTCAGTGGAGTTGGGCAGTGCAAATTCCGGCGGGAAGGTCGAGTTGTCGGCCCCGGTCACTGCGCCGGGATCAAAGCGCAGTGTAAAGCTGTTGAAACTGCGGATTGGGTCCAGGTCGTCCGAGTCGAGCACAAGCCTTATGACGCTAGAGTTCCCGGCATCTTCCCGGATCGCATTCCCGAGGCTGACGGTATCATTGGTAGTGGCGCTGTCTATGTGGATGTTTTCAAGCGTCCCGTTGACAGGCTGGTCAAATACAAGCTCCAGCACGGCGGCCTCCCCGTCAAGCGTGCTCAAGAGCAGCTCGGGGGCGTCAGGTATGGGCAGCACCTCGGGGGACCGGTGACTCAACAGCACATAGTCAACCGCACCAAGATTGTCCGACTGGTCCTGCACGCCCGTAAAGTCCACGGGCGCAAAGTCGGCGGTGGCGGGGCTGTCGGCCGCAGCCACGTCGTGCATTACGACCACGGGATACGTGGCAGTGGCGTACTCGACCAGGGCATCGGGGTTCTCAAATGTCACCACCATGCGCAGCCCGTCTGGGGAGAACTCGAGGCCGCGGATATTATCGCCAAAGTCCACCACGTTGAAGAGGCCGTCGTGTATAAGATGCGTGGCCGTCGACAGGTCAAACGGCGTCGGGAGTACATAGGTGTGCACCACGTTTACGCGGTCGCCAGTTACGAACATCCTGGTCCCGTCTGCCGAGAAGGCCACGTCCCCTGGCTCATCCTCCGCATATTCCCCGTCGGCGAGGGGCCTCAGCCTCGTATCAAAGAACAACGAGGAGGATACAGACGACGCGTCGTATGGCGTATCAAGTACATACTGGATAAGCCCGTTGTTTGCCGTCACATACATGTATGTCCCGTTGGGGGAAAAGTCTAGACCCGTTTGGTCCTGGGCGGATATGTCTATTGTATCGCCGCTGAATGTGGTGGCATTGCTGCCAGCAAAGACCGGCGGGCTGCCGGGCCCTATATCAAATGCCGCACTTAGGTTGAACTGTACTATATTGTCACTGTCCCCTATAACGAACATGCGGAGCCCGTCATTGGAAAACTCCATGTCGTGAGGTTTGAGCTCGTTGGGGGTAGTCTGGAAGAGTTGGTCGGGGGCGCCTGCGGTGCCAAGGTCAAACGGGGAAGACAGCGGGTACCTGAGGATATCCCCGGTTGGCCCTGCCTTGCCGATGACAAATATGTGCCGCCCGTCCCCTGAAAATGCAGACCCCTCGGGGGAGGTCTGGTTGGCACTCACGTCGAGCACGGCGGATATGGGCGGGACAATCTCGTACGGTGCGTTTAGGTCATAGCGGTGTATCGAGCGCGTCAGGTGGCCCATAATGTACATCTGCGTGCCGTCGTCTGCAAACGCAAGATCCCTCATGGTGGCCTCGGCCACGCTAGGGAACCTGCCTTCGTACACTGCAGACGTTATGTCAAAGGCCCGTGTCAGGCCGTACTCGAATACAGAATCGGGCCCGCTCTGGGGCATCTCGCCGACTATAAACAGCCTGTAGCCGTCGGGGGAGATTCTGACACCTGTAGGCCTCGTCTCGTTGGATAGAACATTCAGTGAATCACCGGTATACGATGCAGTGGATACGTTGAACGCCTCGGCTAGCACGTACCGGTATATCGACGCGTCACTCCCCGCTGCCGCCACGTACATGTTTATCCCGCCGGGGCCAAACTCTATCGCCTCGGGGACGGGCACCTCGCCGCTTACGTTAAACAGGCCGTCAAATGTAATGTTTCCCCGTATGTCGTACGGTATATCCAGCGAGTACTGCCGGACTGTATCTGTGTCATCGCCTGCAATGTAGAACCGGGTGCCGCGGGGGTCAAATGTAATACCTGCGAGGTCATTTTCTGTCGCGTACAGGCCGGTTGTAGTCCCGTTGGGCCCCGTGGCAGGAGGCAGCTTGGTGGCCGACCTTGCAGAACCCGGTATCGCATCTATTGAGAACGGCGGATCCAGCTCGAACTGGCGCAAGTTGCCCGAGCCGCCGGATGTAAACATCCTGCTCCCGTCGGGCGCAAATGTAATACCCTCGGGGTCGTTCTCTATTCCAAATAGAGGAAATGATTCTACGTGCCGTGGCCGCGGCAGCTCAAACGCCTGGGGGAAGGACAAGCCGTCCGCACCCACCAAGGCCCCTGTCTCAAAGTGTATCCGCGGACTAGTATACCCGCGGATTATCTGCAGTATTGCGCTGTCCATCTCGACGATGACGGTCCTGTTGTCGGCGCCTACAGTGTAGTTGGCTGGCAGCGTGGCCCCGCCCGAGGCCGCATAGCCGTCCCTTATGTGGAACTTTGTCGTATCCACCGAGGAGGCGTCTAGTGCGCCTTCAAATGTGATAGTCAGGGTCCCGGTATCACCCTCGACCAGTATGGCCGACCGCAGTATACCGAGGGGCTCCACGGGTATGGCCTGCTGCGGGACACCCGGGGGTTCCGCGGGCTCTGTCAGGACGGTTCCCCGGCGGACTTCCAGCCGGACCGTCTCGGCCGCGCTGGGGCCGTCCCCCATGGGCTCCCCTCCCTCGTTCATGTATAGCGTTGCCAGAGTGACTGGAATGGCGCCGCCAGTAAACAGTACCTGCATGTCCGCATGGCCGGGATGCCCGTATGCAGCACCGCCGTACGTACAAAGTACGAGCGCGGCCGCAAGAAATACTGCCGCCCCGCCCATGCCGGATCGCATGCCCGGGATGATCGCATTCAACGATGTCCCGTGAATTTGGTTAGAGTTTAAACATTTACACATGTTTGCGGGCAGGCCCAGCTTGCAGGATCCCCCCCTGTTCTGCCGGTACACGCTCAGCCGAGCCTCTTGTTGAGCTCCCTTAGAAAGGCCCTGATCTTGGGCTTTGGAATTGCCGCGCCGCACGCCTTGCCGTGGCCCCCGCCAAAGCCGCCAAGCGAGGTGGCAAGCTCGTTTGTGATCTTGCCCAAGTGCGCCTTGCACGACTTTGAACCCCGCACGGATACCGCGTATATCCCGTGGTCGACCCGCTCCTTGTACGCCACGCCCACGTCCTTGCCGGAAAAGCCCAGCACAAAGTTGACCGCCCCGCTGGCGCCAGAATCCACTATCTCCATGTATCCGAGGTTCTTCATGGTCTTCATGCCTGTTCTCACCTTGGCCATCACGTCGGCCAGCTTTGCCGTCTGGGTCTGGGCGAACTGGAACGAGCCGTCCAGCTCGTGGGGATACTTTGACGCGGCCAGGTCCTCGACCAGCCCCTGCAGGAATTCCGGGTCCTTTTGATGCCCCACTATATTGTATGTAAGCACAGTGGCGCTCACCAGGACAAACTGCCTGTCGTATATGGCAAGCAGCCTAGAGCCTGCCGGCCGGTCCTCCATGTAGTCTGTGACTGCGGCGCATGCCGCTATAAACGGCGCGTGCTCGTCAAGCTTTGACTTGAACTTTTCATACACCTGGACTGTCGTGCACTCGTTTACGTCGTGTATGAGCTTGACCTTTAACGATGCGAGCTTTCTGCGTATCTTTGGCTCCAAGTCGTGGTGGTCTATGTACGTGACGGCGACCCTCCTCTTTCGGAGCGCCCCCAGCGTGGAGACAAACCCGTCCTGGTTTTTCTTGCTAAGGCCGAGGTCGCATATGTACAGGGACTTGAGCTCAGGGTCTGCTGCTATCCTTTCGAGCGCATCCATCTGCCCCGGATAATCCACCAGGACCGAGCTGCCGCCAAACGCCTGCCTGATGAGTGCCGCCGAGCTTATTCCGTCGGTATCCTCCTTGTGGGACAGGCAGACTGTTTTCGTCTTGGCCGGTCCGGCCCTGCCGGCGGTCATGGAGCGGCTGGCCGACGGCCCTCATTTAAACCAAGTATGGGGCCTTCTGTGCACCGGCAGTACAGGTCGTAAAACGAATCCCCTGAGAGCTGCGTCCTCCGGTCTATCTCCTGGATTCTGCGGAGCTCATCCGGTGCAGAGCGCAGGACCAGCCCGTCGACATACCGCTGGTACGTCCTTTCCGTCTCCGACATCAACCGGATGTTGCAAAGACAGGTAATATGGCGGGGGGTTGCAAGATTAGACAAAACGCTAAGATTGATCGCGCGGCCACCGGTGCTGCATCATCATGCGCAAAAAACCCGGATGCTGCGCGGCAGATGCCTGGCACTGCGCCGGGGACTATGCAGGCGCGCGGCCTCTGGGGCGCCGGCCGTACCTTTCCCCTTTTTGCCCCAGGGCTGCCGGCTTTGGGTGTGGGGAAAAACGCCCTAGCGGAATCCGTGCCTGAAGCAGGGTTTTGCATGGAGTGCAATCCCCGCCCGTAAAACGAGGGTTATTAAATGAGAATTGTCCCTGTTCAAACGGTGGCCTACGCCCCGTAGCACGATGTCTGTCATCGGGTTATGGTGGCCGGGGGTCGCCCCTTTTCTATTACCATGCCGTCTAGATGATGTACGGATGTGGCCAGTATGACCCGCGGCCTGATGTGCTGCACAATACGCAGATGATGTCGGTTCAAAAACCTGTTATCATTGCCGCCCGCCGGTCGGAGACCTCGACTGTGGAATAACCACGGCCTGATTCATCTCAACCCCGTGGCATGGCTGGAAGCTTTCGCCTTTCGGCCTCCATGGCATTGAGCATCTTTCGCATTTTTTTGAGCTCTTGTTCCATGGTGTCCAGGTCCTTCAGGTCCCACATGAGCCCTTTCAAATGGTCCGTAAATTCATCCTCATAGAGACGGTACCGAACCCTGTGCATTTTTTTTATGCCAGAGTACACAATATCCTGCATTACACGGATCCGCCCCTCGTCGCTTTTGGGAATGGGCCTCGCATGGAGACGATCCCGCTCGGATATTTTAATTCAACGTGAAAGCAGACAGGGCGCCCGCCTTGGAATCATCAACGCAGTGCCCTGGACCGGTTTTTCTCCATATCTTCGGGCACTGCAGAGCACCCGGCGCCCCCGCAGCCCCGTCCGTCCTGAACTCCTGCACGCATCTCTTGCAGCCGCACCCGGAGGGCTTGCACGGGCATGTTGCCGGCCGCATAGTGCACTCGTACTTGGGGAATATAGGGGATGCTCCGCTGTATACAGGGCGGAGAACCGGAGGCCTGCCTCTGGATCCACATGCAAGGTAGGTCGGGCATGCCACGCAGGATGATACCATGTGGGAATTACATGCGCGAAGAAAAGCATCCCAGGCGGAACCCGTGCAGGGGATCCGATTTTGCTCAACCGTTGGCACGCCCTCAAGCCGTCGGTGGAAAGGAAAGCTATCAAATGAAAATTGCCCCTGTTCAAACGGTGGCCTACGCCCCGTAATGCGATGTCTTTCATCGGGTTATGGTGGCCGGGGGTCGCCGTATTTTTCAGTCAAGATTGCCCATTGTGCGGCATAGTTCGGCCGTCCTGTCACTGTAATTCACATGTTTCAAAATCTTGCGTGTGTGGCCGGGTGATTGTGCTTGCTAGTTTGTGCATACCCGGTTTGGCGCGTCTCCCTCCTCTTCCAGCAAAATCCTTGCCATCGGCATCACATTCAAGCCCGCCATATCCCCCTGCATTCCAAGCATGGATATCTCCACAAACGCGGGCAAATGCGCCGAACATATCGATGCCCGACTTGTGGATGTTGAGATACTCCGCGCCCCCTTATGTCCGGGACGGGGTAAAGGAAAAAACCGGTCCCAGGCAATGCATCGGCAATCATAAAGCAGATTCCCCCATCCGGCGGAAACGACTCTGTTAATTTATGGGAATGCGACCACATTCCTGCCAAGCGGCGGGGACATGGCAAATTTCTTTAAACACGGTCAGGCATCAGAAGGCATTCATCTCCCGCGGGGTTAGCAGATTGGGGGCCATGACTACTCAACTTTACAGAGTCGGCAATCCATGTATTTTGTGGGAATGCCTTTTATTTCATCCAACTAGGCAGCCTCTCTGGGCAGTGCTTCAGTATACATGGCTTGCATGCGCACTTGTTGTCACCGATGCCCCGCAACCAACTATCCTTTGACGGTGTTTTGGGCGGGTGCTTGCCGCATAAATCGCATGTATAGTCGGCAGTCCCCATGTCAATCAACACCAAATGCATTTCTGCATTCCTTACAGATGAGGGAGTTTTTCACGGGCCATGTGTCGTAAACGGCGATGCAATCCGTGCATCCCCCATAGCCGTTACAGTTTGTCAACATGAATAACGAACAGATAATAGCTTATTTAACCTTGTTTGCTCCTACCCTATCGGCAGAAACAAGTGTTATTAAGTGAGAATTGCCCAGATATGGCAGTGGCCTACGCCCCGTAACACGATGTCTGTCATCGGGTTATGGTGGCCGGGGGTCACTCTTTTCCCATTACCATAACATCTAGGCGGCGCATCGATACTGCCGGTATAACCTGCGGCCTGACGTACGGTGCAATATGTATATGATGCCTGCTCAAAAACCTGTCAGTCCGTGTTGTCCCCCGGAGGCACTGCTTGTGGAATAACCATGTCCCGGATACATGTCAGTCCTGCAGGATCACCGGAACCTTTCGGCCTCCATGGCATTGAGCATCTTTCGTATTTTTTTGAGCTCTTGTTCCATGGTGTGTAAATCCTTCAAGTCGTTCATGATTCCCTTCAGGTGGTCCGTAAAGTCCTCTTCACAAAAGCGGGATCTGACCCGGTACATCTTTTTTATGCCAGAGCGCACAATCTCCTGCATTACGAGGATCCTCTCCTCGTCGCTTTTGGGAATGGGCCTCATAGGTAGACCATCTAGGTCCAATATTTTAACTCAATGTGAAAACAGACAGGACGTCTGTCTTGCAATTATCAACGCAGTGCCCTGGACCGGTTTTTCCCCATATCTTTGAGTACAGCAGTGCACATGGCACCCCCGCAGCCCCGGCCGACTTTAACTTCGGCACACATATCTTGCAGCCGCACCCAGAAGACTTGTACGGGCATGTTGCCGGCCGTAAAGTGCACTCGTACTTGGGGCACGTAGAGGATGCTCCACCGTATACAGGGCGGCTAACCGGTGACCAGCCTCTGGATCCACATGCAAGGTAGGTCGTGTATGCCGCCACGTGTAAATTACATACGCGAAAAAAAGCAGCCCAGGTGGAACCTGTCCCCGGGATCCGACTTTGGTCAACCGCTGGCACGCCCTCAAGCCGTCGGCTGAAAGGAAAGTTATTAAATGAGAAGTGTCCCTGTTCAAACGGTGGCCTACGCCCCGTAATGTGATGTCTTTCATCGGGTTATGGTGGCCGGGGGTCACCGTATTTTCCGAACAGGTTTCTCCATTGCCTTTCTGAGATCCGCCGACCGGTCATTGTAATTCACTCGTTTCAAGGGCTTGTTGTGCGCGTAGAACCAGGCAATTATGTCCGCTAGTTCATGCGCAATGCCTGGTTCGGCGTAGCCTCCGCCCTTTCCCCTTACGAAATCCCTGCTATCGGCATCACATTCAAAGTCAAAATCTGCCATGTTCTTCTTCTGCCTCTGCAGAAACACCGATATCTCCCCTCGTAGAAAAACAAATACATTCTGATCAAACAGGCGCTCGATCACCTCTCTTTTGACTCTTGCCCGCCTGATGGACCTTGATTTCATAATTTCATCAACTATGATGCACCTGTCTATCTTCAGACAGAATGGAACACAGTATTTTAGATTAAAGTTCAACCTAGCAAAAATTTTCTCCCTGGACTTATTATACATCGATCTCATGTGGATTCCATCATGTCCGAGTCTTCGGTGTGTAGAGATTATGTTCTCTTTCAGGCCTACTATTCCCGCTAAATACTCCCCATTTTCTGAACAGGCACCAGACAAGTCCATTCCTGCCAGAAGTTTGGTTGTCATACCGCATGCCCTCTATTGCGGCACAGCCGGGGCAGAACCCGATGCCTGTAGGAAATCAGTCCACGGCCTGACATGCTGTTTAACATACGGATGATGCAGCATCCAGAGAATCTCTGATCCTCATATCCGCCTAGCACGTACGTGGAATTTATACCAGCATGTGAAACAATATGGGAACGGCCTAAATTCATATCAGTCCATAGAGATCGCCGGAACCTTCCGCCTTTCGGCCTCCATGGCATTGAGCATCTTTCGCATTTTTTTGAGCTCCTGTTCCATGGTGTCCAGGTCCTTCAGATCCCACATGATCCCCTCCAGCAGGTCAATAAACTCCTCATCATAAAAGCGATACCTGACCCTGTGCATCTTCTTTATACCTGTGCGCACAATCTCCTGCATCACGCGGATCCTCTCCTCATCGCTTTTGGGAATGGGTTTCATGGGTAGACCACCCAGGCCCAATATTTTAACCCAACGTGAAAACAGGGTGGATGCTTGCCCTGCAAATGTCAATACAATGCTCATCGGTTTTTCCCCATGCTTCTGGATATGGCGGCATATCCTGCACCGCTGCGCTCCAGTACCCGGGTAATACAGACGGGCATATCCTGCATTTGAGCCCAGCGAACTGGATGCCTGCATGCCAGCTTTCACCATTCCGCCGAGCCCACATACTTGCGGAGACCAATGCCGCACTGGACGCTTCACCGTGGCAGACATGCTGCGAGTTGTACTGTATATGTTAGAAGACTCGAGACGAAGTGGGGTACAAGGGACAGATTCATCTCCCGGCACAGGGGCTCGGGAACATGGGCCCGGTTGAAGTCTGCAAGCAGGCGCGCCACAAATCTGTCAAGACGCTGGGAGACGCAGGGCCTAACCGGTTCATCTTCCTGTTCTAGTGTGCAGGTCCGACCACTGACTCGGCTGAGGGGACCCTCTGGGGATTGAAAAGGCAGTGTAGACGGAAGTACCCACTAAAGACGGCAGCAGGTATGGCGATATTCAACATGTTCCCATAATGTCGGGAGACGCAGAGTAGGAGAACATCGATCTAGCGGGTTGGCAGATTAGGGGCCATGACCCCTCAACGTGACAGAGTTGGCAATCCGTGCCTTTTGCGAGAATGCCTTTTATTTCATCCAGCTAGGCAGCATATCCGGGTAATGCTTCTCTATACATGGCTTGCACGCGCATTTGTTGTCACCGATGCCCCGCAACCCGCCATCCTTTGGCGGTGTTTTGGGCGGGTGCTTGCCACATAAATCGCATGTATAGTCGGCCAATCCCATGTCAATCAGCACCATGCGCATTTCTACATCCCTTACAGATGAGGGAGTTTTTTACGGGCCATGTGTCGTAAACGGCGATGCAATCCATGCATCCCCCATAGGCGTTACAGTGTATCATCATGAATAGTGTAACAGCTAATAGCTTATTTAACCTTATTTGCTACCACCCTTATTGAGTGAGGATTGCCCAGGTATGGCAGCGGCCTACGCCCCGTAACACGGTGGCCTTCACCGGGTTATGGTGGTCGGGGGCCACTCTTTTCCCATCATCATAACATCTAGGCGGCGCATCGATGCTGCCGGCATGATCTGCGGCCTGATACACTGTGCGATATGTAGATGATACCTCTTCGAAAACCTGTCAGTCCGTGTTGTCCCCCGGAGGCACTGCTTGTAAAATAACCACGGCCCGGATTCATCAGTCCTGCGGGATCGCTTGAACCTTCTGCCTTTCAGCCTCCATGGCATTGAGCGTCTTTCGCATTTTTTTAAGCTCCCGATCCATGGTGTGCAAATCCTTCAACTCCCACCTGACTCCCGTCAGGTGGTCGTCAAATACCTCATTAAGCAAACGAGATCGAATCCGGTCCATCTTTATTATGCCAGAGTGTACAATCTCCTGCATCATGCGGATCCTCTCCTCGTCGGTTTTGGGAATGGGTCTCATGGGTAGACCGTCTCGGCCGGATATTTTAATTCAACGCAAAACAGGCGGCACGCTAGTAATTATTAACGTCATGCCCCGGATCTGCATTCCCCGCACTTTTGGGACGCTACGGTGCGCCAAACATCCCAGGGGATCGCTTGGCCTAGATGCCCAGTGTGTCGACACTGGACGCCGGCCGGTAGAAACTGTACTGGGAAGAGCAACCGCGGCGGGATCCGCGCCAGAAATACTGCTTTGCGCAGCAGGGGACAAACTACACCGCCGGCGGAAACAAAAGAATTTAAATGAGAACTGTCCCTGTTCTGGCGGTGGCCTACACCCCGTAACACGGTGGTCTTCACCGGGTTATGGTGGTCGGGGGCCACTATTGTTTTCTAACAAAATCGGCCATTGCACGGAGGAGTTTGTCCGACTTGTCACTGTACTTTGGGGATTTTAAGCGCTTGCCGCGCGTGAATGACCAGGCAATTATGTCTGCCAAGTCATGCGCAATACCCTGTTCGATCTGCCTTCCACCGCTTCTTCTTACAAGATTCTTACAATCAATATCGCATTCAAAGCTGAAGTCAGTCATATCCATCTTGTATTTCTGTAGAAATGGCAGTATTTCCACACAGATGTATGAATATACAATCCGATCAAAGTGTTTCTCAAGCACCATTCTTCTAACTGCCGAATGTCTGACATTTCTTGACTTCATACTTTCACCGATTATAGCATTCCTGTCTGTCCTTATACAGAAGGGAAAGTAGTCTAGATCGAAGATTAGCTTGCCAAGAATGATCTCCCTGGTTTTTCCACCCAATGTTCTCATATGGATCTGTTCGTATCCGAGTCTCTTGTGAGTAGAAGTTATGCTCTCCTTCAAGCCCACTATCCCTCCCAAGTACTCCTTTCCTTGTTTACTAGACACGTCCAGTCCTGCCAGAAGCTCAACTGTCATGTCACATCCCCCCCACTACAGCATGCGGTCAATATGCCCATACCGACATGGATAAGCCCACAATCCGGCGTATAGCATAATACGCAGATAACACAGTAGCTCAAGAATCCATAATCCTTGTAGCCCCCCACTCCGTCAAAGACTCGACATCCGGTTGTGGAATAGACATGGCACGGTCCGGATACATACCAATCCTGCAATATTATTGGATCATTGGATCGCTCTGCTTTTTACCCTCCACGACATCGGGTATTTTTGTCATTTTTCTGGACGTTCGCTCTGCCATAGGGGGATTCTTCTGCCCTTCATTATAGACGATATCAGATGCTTTCTGCACATTTTTGGGCACCTCCTCTACAATGCGTGATTTCTTCTGTCTTTCAAATTCCATGGCATTGAACATTTTCCGCATTTTTTTAAGCTCCTGCTCCATGGTGTGTAAATCCTTCAAGTCGTTCATGATTCCCTTCAGGTGGTCCGTAAATTCCTCTTCGCAAAAGCGGGATCGAACCCGGTACATCTTTATTATGCCGGAGTGCACGATCTCCTGCATCATTCGGATCCTCTCCTCGTCGGTTTTGGGAATGGGCCTCACAGAAAAACTACACCGATCCGCTATTTTAATGTAAAAACAGGCCCTAGGTCTGTTTCACGGCCAGTGCATCGGAGGAACTTGCGGCCCCGGCAGTGCTGGCATCCCAATTCCCCCGGCCACCCCTGCGGCTTTACAGAGGCCGCATCACACCGGGAAAATCCAAGCGGATGCGGCCCCATTCGGGGCGGCCTGGAATCCGGCCATGGCCTGACCGGGGCACCGGGCATATCCGCCCCGGAACCTGCCATGCAACCTGCCGGGGCAGGGCTACACGCAGCAGATATAATAACAAAACATCCCCCGATCCCGCGATGGAGCCCTCTATTGATACCAAGAACATAGGCCTGCGCGGAATACCTGTCGCCGACACCCGCATATCAAACATAGACGGCAAGCAGGGGAGGCTCATATACAGGGGGTACGACATATCGGACCTCTCCTCCAAGTCCAACTTTGAGGAGGTGGCATACCTGCTGCTCCACGACGGCCTGCCCACAAAGGACCGGCTCTCCGCGTTCAACTCCCGGCTTGTCGAGGCAAGGTGGATCCCAAAGCAGATGCAGATCAACATGGGCAACTGGCGCAAGGACGCCGACCCCATGGACATGCTCCAGGCGTTCGTGGCCGCCCTGGCGGGCTATTACGACGAGGAGTTTGCCAACAAGGAGGCAAGCTATGACAGGGCCATAAACCTCATAGGAAAGGTGCCCACGATAGTGGCCAGCTGGCACAGGATAAGAAACGGCGAAGACCTCATCGACCCCGACCCCGCCCTGAGCCATGCCGCAAACTTTCTCCACATGATGACAGGCAAGGTCCCAGACAAGGAGATGGAGCGCATATTTGACACCTGTCTGATACTGCATGCCGACCACACCTTCAACGCGTCCACCTTTGCCGCAAGGCAGGTGGCCTCGACAAGGGCCCACATGTATTCTGCGGCAAGCGCCGCCATAGGCGCTTTAAGCGGGGAGCTGCACGGCGGGGCCAACTATGAGGTAATGAGGATGCTCCTCGACATGGGATCGGTAGAGGCAGTGGTGCCCTGGATAAGAAAAAGGATGGATGACGGCCAGAGGATAATGGGCATGGGGCACGCAGTATACAAGACGTACGACCCACGGGCGACGGTCCTCAAGGAGCTCTCCCGCAGGCTTGCAGCAAAGACGGGCCAGCCGTGGTTTGCCATAACCGAAAAGGTCGAGCAGGCGACAGCTGACGAGATGAAAAAGAGAAAAGGCGTCGAGATATACCCAAACGTGGACCTGTACAGCGCCTCCGTATACTACATGCTGGACATACCCATGGATCTCAACACGCCGATATTTGCAATATCCAGGGTTGCAGGCTGGGCCGCCCACATAATAGAGGAAAAGTTCGCAGAGGCCGCCCCAAAGCCCGCGCTGTACAGGCCAAAGGCCGTATACGTCGGGAAATACTGCGGGCCGGAGGGCTGCGAGTACAAGGCGCTAGACCTGCGGGAATCCTAGCGCGAGCCCATCCAGTCCTTTGCGCGCGAATCCACGTCGCGCCTGTATAGCACCTCGAACACCATGTCATAGAATGTGACGCCCTTGCGCTGCGCCTGCTCGTCAAGCCACCTTATCCCGTCGGCAAGCTCTGGATCGTGCTCGGAGAAGTCGATCAGCTCGTCTACCATCCTGGTGAAAAAGCTCCTCGACTCCTGCATGACAGCTGCTGCTCCGCGCGGATCATAAGTGGGTGCTTCAAATTATATAGACAAACCGCCCCTTTTTGGTTGACACATGCGGCACGCATTCCACTCGTTTGGCGACAGCAGGGCCATCGCATGGGCGCTCTGCAGCGGCGAAAAAACGATCCCCCAGCACCGTATACACGTGCAGGAATACCTTGGAAAGATCAGCTGCCTGGATTCAAGGTACGTGGCTTTGCACGTGGGCATATTCTGGTGCATCGGCACGCTCCGGATCGTCCGCGGTGATGCAGTCGACATACTTCTCGACGACCCGGCAATGCGCGCACACCTGATAGGCGGCGGGCCCGCGCCAGGCAGGCTTGCCGCACAGAGGACGGGCTTTGTAAGACAGCTATTCTCCCAAAAGGGCGTCACGTGGAAATATCTGGGATCGGCGGGGAATCCCGCGGAGGATCTGGTCCGCGGGGGCGCAGGACCAGGCCAATATCCATGAGGTTGGTCCGGGTATATCCCGTCTTTACCTGCCCGCCGTGCTTTGCAAAAAACGACCCCGAATCGTTTTCCGCAAGGTATGCATCAATGTCATCAATCCCTGCATCACCCCCCGAGATGGCCCCGGCATCTTCGGTATTGCCGTCTATCCCGTCGGTCCCTATAGATGCGGCCACAAAGGATTCTCCCTTGAGCTCGCGCAGCAGGCGCAGCACCAGCTCCTGGTTTCTTCCGCCGCGGCCATCCCCTTTTACCCTGACGGTAGTCTCGCCCCCGAATATCACGCATGGCGGGCCCTGCCTGTACCTCTCTGCAATCATCCCTGCTGCATCAGATACATCCCCGGAGACTGACAGTATCTCCGGCTCATACCCAAACTCCCGGGCCCTGCTGCCCATTGCGGCAGTACAGTCTCTGTTGGCAGCTATCACCCAGTTGGGGAACATGGGCTCCTTCGGGGTCTCCGGTATGCCCCCGCGGGCGCCAGCCTCCAGCCGGGCAAGCGCTGCGGGCGGCATCCTGTCCGCGAGGCCGAGGCCCCGCACTATGTCTAGCGCGTTTGAATAGGTGGTGGCATCACAGTAGGTGGTCCCGGAGGCTATCGAGGAGAGGTCGTCCCCCACAACATCCGACATGACCAGGGCTGCAGCATCGCACGGCAGGCCCGCGACGAGCCTGCCCCCCTTGACCTGCGAGAGGTGCTTTCTAACACAGTTGAACTCTTGTATGGTGGCGCCCGACTTTAGCATCAGCTCGCTGGTATACGCCTTGTCGTCAAGGCTTATCCCGTCGGGCATGCAAAGGAGGGATGATGAGCCCCCCGATACCAAAAACAATACAAACTCAGAGCCCCTCCTCCTGTGGAGTATTTTTTGCACGGCCCGGGCTGCAGCCACGCTGTCCTGGCCTGGCACGGGATGCGATGAGCGGATGACGGTAAATGCCCGGCCGCCGGGGGCCGCGCCAGAGCCCTGCGGTATCACGGCCAGGCAGCTCCGGGGCTTTAGCAGCCGGTAGGCCTCCTTGGCCATGGGGTACGCAGACTTGCCAAATGCCACAACGTGCACCCCGGAGTACCCTTCAAGGTTTATGGTCTTGCCGGCGGTTATCTTTCCAGGTTCGAGCACCCTGCCTAGTGCGGCCTCTGGGGATGCTGCTGCAAGGCCCGCCTCGAGCATCTGCAGAGCATGCTTGCGGGCCCTGTCTTGCGCCAGCTCCCGGTAGTTCCGGATGATCACCCGTGTAGGGGCGATGTGCGCCCGTATTAACCGTGCCCGGGGGGGGGGCATGGACTATTTGCACGCGGCCCGGTCCTTGGCCGAAGACACCTGTCAAGTACGTCGCCTGCACCGGTTGCCTGTCCGACCCGGTCTGAGTCTTTCGGGCCAGACGGCGGGCATGTCTTTGGGGATCTGCCCTTGGCAGGCCATTTCTGAATCCGCCGGTTAAAGCGGCGTACAAGATACGCGCCGGGCGGAGGTATGGAAGGGGCCCCGCGGTGGCCGGGCCCGGCACAGTCGGCACCGCATAAAGAGCCAACAGCAAGACGTGTCCCCTTCCCGTGCAAATGAATAGTATGATGTACTTGTAGAATGTTATGCGGGCTCCGCTGATACGGTCCGCCATCTCGAACGAACCGCGGGTCTATAGACCATCCCATCATGCAGGGATCGCATCTCCGGGTGATCTTCCCCGCTAGAAGAACTCGCGGGGTTTCATTATCGCCATCCCGTTAAACGCGTTGTGCTCTACCAGTGATAATAGTGCCGCATACCCCATGGCGAATATTATACATCCCGGTTTCTCTGCCACTTTCAAGGGCTCTGGCGTTCTCAGGCGATGTGGCCAAGACGCCGGCTCGTGCCGCGATATGAGCACCGGGCCGGCCAGTGATACGGGTATTGATGCCGGCATTATTCCATTTTGATGTGCGTCGTCTAGGATTCCAGCATGCAATCGGGGACGTATATTGGACGGTACTTTATCAAACAATCACGGCATGCCATCTTGCCCACGCCGGGGGGGCCGCTGACTGTGCACAATAGCCAGTGATAGTCTGATGGCGGGCTCTTGCCATAGTCGCAGGTGTAACCCTCCAACCCCATGTTCTGTTGAACAAGCGCGTATTGTTTAAATTCACTCTCAGGTGTGCGCCAGATCCCGCCAGTGATATGAAACATCCGCATTCCTGGAAATAAAATGCCGCAGGTGTGCAAATGCGGCCATGGCGTACACCAATGGAATATGTGGACAATTCGGGGCATGCAGGGAATGGGGCCGGCCCTCCGATGTTAGACTGAAAATGCACAAAAGGCTTGTGCCGCGGTCTACAAGGGCGGCAGCAAAAAGATGCCCAAGCCGGCCTCCAAGACAGGGTTCAAGAGGCGGGATGCCTGCAGGGCACCGGCAAGCAGGGCCAGCCTGACGCCCGCGGAGGCCGGGGATGTGCGGTATTTGGACTCCGGGGTAAGGCCACAGGCAAACTTTGCCGACTTTGCGGATTTTGCGCCATTATGGCAGACGAAGCGAGAGATGGGGCGCTAGCGCAAACCAGAGTGTGTAGCATGAGTTAAATCCCTGCGCCCGCGGGCCCCTACTGTGCGGCTCAGAAAGTTCAGGGTAAGGGCGTACAGGTGCATACACGATTCCGGCGAGATATCTGTCGGCGACCTGGCGGCCTTTGTGGGGCGCAACGAGAGCGGCAAGACCACCATACTCCAGGCGCTGACACTCTTGAACAGGGAGACCGAGGTATCCGAGCTCGACCTGTGCGACGAGATGTCCGACGAGCTAAAATCCGAGGTCCGCCTGGCAGAGGGCGCGTTTGAGCTCAGCGAGCACGAGACCGCCCTCATAAAGGAGAGGTTCCCGTATGTCCCGGAGATAAAGTCGCTCCGCATATTCCGGACCAACACCGCGCAAAGAACACAGTACGACTTTGCGGGCTTGTCGATAAGCGAGGAGCAGAACAGGGGGCTCAACTCGTGGGAGAACCTCCGGACAAGGATAACCTCGTTTCTCGACATGATCCCAAACCACATACGGATAAAGATGGACCCCAGCTTCTTCCAGGGCGGGATGCCAGGAAACCAGGACGACTATGACAGCGGCATGGCGGATCTCAACAACCAGTTCCAGGTAAACGCGTCAGACGAGCCCCGCGTCCTCTCCGAATGGGAGGAGATCTACCGGGACAAGGAGAGCAGGTACGAGAACCTCCTGTCCGGGACCACCGACAGGGCCGCATTAGAGAACTATATCGCAGAGAACCTGCACCCGAGGTTCGTCTACTTTTCCGACTATAAGAAAATATACGGCAACATCAACCTCAACGAGTACGCAAGGGAATCCAAGGGGGAGAGGGCCGAAGGCATAGAGTACATTGAAGAGTTCGACCGGGCCGAGACCGTCAGGAACCTGTTCTATCTTGCGGAACTGGACGTAGAGGAGATGGAGGCTCTCCACGACAGCCCCTCAAAGCTCATAAAGTTTCTAAATACAGCAAGCAACAGGCTTACAGCCCGGCTCAACCCCGCGTGGAAGGGCGACCCGATACATGTCGACCTGAGATACCAGCCGGGCAACATAATGAGCGTGGTCATATCGGATGTTCACAGGGACGGGACGGTCACCAATACGGGCCTTCTCAACAGGAGGGCAGAGGGCTTCAAGTGGACGTTCTCGTTTATAGTCAACTTTGCAGCAGAGACCCAGCGGGCCGAGCTCAAAGAGGCCATACTATTACTTGACGAGCCCGCGCGCAACCTGCACCCGACCCAGCAGATGGGCATATCGGACCTGCTGAGAAACCTTGCGGGATCAAACCAGGTATTATACGCCACACACTCGCCGTTTATGATATTCGACTATACTCCGGGGAACCTCCTCGTAGTGGAGCTCGACAAGAGGAGGCACCTGAGCAGGATATTCTACGACTATTGGAGCGCAGACGACAAGACGCTCACCCCCATATTGTACGGGCTCTCCCGGGGCCTGGTCCAGTCGATAACCGACAGGGAAATCGGGACAAACTCAAGGCCGGTGATAATAGTAGAGACGATGTCGGATTCAATGTACCTCAACGCCTTTGACAGGCTGCTCCAGGACCCCAACATATCGATGAACCCGCTAAATGTGGTCCCCGCGTACAGCAGAAACTCGGTCCTCCCGCTTGCCATATTCTACAACAGCCACGGCTATGACACGTTTGTCCTGCTCGATAACGGCGAGGAATCAAGGCAGACTGCGTCCCAGCTGCTAGCCAACGGCTTTTCAAAACTGCAGGCCATATTCATGCAGTCCGAAGACGGCCCCGTCAGGTCCATGGAGGACTATATCGACCCGACAGACTATCTCCATGCGGTAAACCAGACATACGAGATAAAGCTCAGGGAGGAAGGGTACACCAGCTTATCCACGGAAGAGGTGGCGTCTACCGGCCGCGAGGGCCTGCTTGCCTGTTTAGGTGCCGTATGGGATGGCCATAACGAGGAGGGCTGGGGCGAGTTTGAGCCCGAAGAGATAACCCGGTACATCTGCGAGAAAGTGAGCCTTGGGGAGGCTGAGTTTGTATCAGAAAAGACAAAGGACAGGTTCAGGACACTGTACAGGCTGGTGGCCGAGCGTGTACGACAGTACAGGAACGCAGAAGCCCTCTCCGGCGCGCCGTCTGCAGGTGCTTAAAATGCATTGCTCATCATGTATTCCCAAGGATAAAATAAAGAGTCTCGCGCGGTGTGTGCATGGCTAGGATTCTTGCGGCTGCGGCACTAATCCTGCTTGCAGCTGGCCTGCACGGAGCGTACGGGGAGATAGGCGTGAGCACGGACGGCTTTGGCAGGTCGACCATAATGCAGTTTGAGAATACGGGGTCGCCGCCTGTGGAGGCATTCCGGCTGTGGCTGCCTCCAGGTGTTCAGTTTAACTCGTTCAAGGCGCCCGACGGCTGGACGGGCACAAGCTCGCCGCAGGGACTTCTTGTGTTCCGGGCAGACCTGCCGCTCGAATCAGGCGAGATAGCAAAGTTCGGCCTGGTGACCAACATAGAGGAGCCCGGCATAAACTGGAAGGCGCTCGGCGCAGATGAGGCCGAGCTCGGCCTTGGAAAGATACTGGTATCCGAGCCGCCGCCAGAGCCCGTGCCAGCGCCTGTAGTCTCCGAGCCGGTAGAAGAGCCCGAGCCTGTCGACGAGCCCGACCCCGGCGTCCTGCCGGGCTCTGCATTCCGGTTCATACCGGAAAAGCCCAGCGTGGGATCTACTGTAAGGGTTACCGGCGCAGGCTTTGGCTCTGGCCAGGAGCTCGGGCTGTTCATGGGGGAGAGCCGGCTCGATACGTTTAGCACCGACGAATCCGGCACGTTCGTCATAACATCAAAGATACCCGCGGGTACTGCAGCCGACAGGGTCGACTTTGCCGTAAGGGACGGAACAGGGGGAGAAAAGACCTTCAGCCTGCGGCTCGCCGACGCGCCGGTCGCGCAGCCCGGGGAGGAAGAGATTGTATTTACGGTAGGCAACATACCCGCCGTGGTCAACCCGGGGGATGTTGTAACCGTCGGCGGGACGGGCGCCCCCGGCGGGTCGCTGACCGCCACGGTAAAGGCGCCGCCCACTGATGAATTCCCCGAGGGCGAGACGCTAAACACGGCCAGTGCTAGGATCAACCTTGACGGCACGTGGAGCCATGAAGCTGTGGTCCCTATTGACGCAGTATTTGGCAGGTATCACGCGGAGATAACCGACGGGAAAAACACGGTGGAAAAGACGTGGACCGTCGAATCCGACGAGCATATCAGGATCGAGCCTATAAAGCAGAGGTTCGAGCCCGGCGAGGAGCTGGTATTCAATGGAACGGCAATCGCGGGGTCAGACCTCGAGGCGGTCCTAGAGAACCCCCAGGGCGCCGAGATATCCGCAAAGACCGTCTCAGTGGACTCATCGGGCTTTGTCCAGGTAAACTTTTCCACGTCTAGCGCCTACCCCGAGGGCACGTACGTGATGTATGCCGCCCAGGGAGACCACCGGGCGATAGTGCCCGTGGGCCTTGGGCAGCTGCCGATGGAGCAGATACTATTCACAATGGACAAGCTCAACTATGTTGCAGGTGATGTGGCCCGCCTGGCGATCACGGGGGCCCAGTCATCGACGGTATCGCTCGTCATACTGGACCCGTCGGACCAAGAGTACCATACCAACCCGAGGATATTTCTGGGATCCAACGGCAAGGTGGAGCACCCGCTCGACCTTGACGGCTACAAGTCGGGCGTCTTCTCGGTGGTGCTCCAGAGGGGTGATTCACAGGCAAAGGGATCCTTCTCGGTGGGCCTGCAGACGGGCTCGGGGCCCATCAAAGTGCAGACCGTCAAGTCCGAGTACGCCCCGGGTGACCCTATACTGGTCCTCGGGGAGTCTGGCGCCAACATACTGATCATACTCGACCTCATAGACCCGTCGGGAACAATAGTAAAGACAAGGGAGGCGTTTACCGACAAGAACGGCAAGATCAACGAGGACGAGTTCCGCGTCCCCGCAGATGCCGCATTAGGCGAGTGGAAGGTGATCGCAAAGAGCGGGCCCAACTTTGGCGAGGCCCCGTTCGAGGTCAAGGCAGACATAGAAGACGGCATGGTCATAGCAGTCGAGGAGATCAAAGACATAGCGGGCAGGGACCATGCATATGCGCGGATCTACGGGGCCCAGTCCAGCATAACCATACTGGTTTATTCAGCTGGAGAGGAGATAGCGACGATCAAACCGCAGGGCAGGGCTGACCCTCACGAGGCACTTTGGCCGGTGCCGGGGCCGGGCACCTACACGCTGGCGGCCAGCGACGGCAAAAACAACGCAAATACCACGTTTACTTATGACGGGTAAACAGTTGATCCCCATGCAGGTGTAAACAACCCATGTAACAGGAGGATTGATAATTAATCATGCTAGAAATGCGCGCATAATAGTTATTATGCGCCGGAACGGCGTGCACGCATGGATCTGGAAGCAATGCTGGCAAGCTATCCCGATTTTCCCAAAAAAGGCGTATTATTCAAGGACATAGGCCCCATCCTCCGGGACCCGGCGGCACTCGCATGGGCCGCAGACGAGCTGCTCCGCCGCTACCCCCCGGCCGACTTTGACGTGATAGCAGGCATAGAATCCAGGGGCTTTATACTGGCCACAATCATGTCGGCAAGATCCGGCAAGGGAATGGTGATGATCCGCAAGCCGGGCAAGCTGCCCGGCAAGACCGTAAAGCTTGCATACAAGACAGAGTACGGGGAGGATATCCTCGAGGCCCAGCACGGCTCGGTCAAGAGCGGGGAGAGGGTGATCATATGCGACGACCTGCTTGCGACAGGGGGCACAGCGGCAGCCGCCGCAAGCCTGGTAGAGCAGGTGGGAGGCAAGGTGGCAGGCCTGGCATTTATTGTCGAGCTTGCCAAGCTGTGCGGCGCCGACAAGATAGCAGGATACAACAGAAAATCACTAGTGGTGTACTGACACGGCTGCCGAGATAGGGGTATTTGGCGGAACCGGCGTCTACGACCCGGGCATGCTTGATAATGCGGAGGAGCTGTCCATGGATACCCCCTACGGGGCCCCGTCTGATACGATAACACTCGGCGGAATAGGCGGCAGGAGGCTTGCCTTTATCCCCCGCCACGGCAAAAAACACAACATAGCCCCCCACAAGATAAACTACCGGGCAAACATCTGGGCGCTCCAAAAGCTCGGTGTATCCAGGGTGGTGGCGCCATCGGCCGTGGGAAGCCTCAGGGAGGAACTGGCCCCCGGCCGCTTTGTCGTCCCGTCTCAGTTTCTCGACTTTACCCGTACGCGCGAGGGCTCGTTCTCTGAGGACGGAAGGGTCATACACATATCGGTAGCCGAGCCGTTCTGCCCTGAGCTGCGCACAGTCCTGCTCGATGCGGCAGGAGACGCGCACGACGGGGGCACATACGCCTGCATAGAGGGGCCGCGCTTCTCTACCCGCGCAGAATCCGCGCTGTTCCGGGCCGCCGGCGCCGACATCATAGGCATGACGATGGTCCCCGAATGCCAGCTCTCAAGGGAGGCGCAGATGTGCTATGCGTCAGTATCTACCGTCACAGACTATGATGCATGGGCTGAAAAAGCGGTCACAGCAAAAGAAGTGCTAGCGACTCTTGCCGACAATGTAGAGCGCACAAAGGCACTTCTGGCAAAGCTGATCCCGACCATACCGCGGGATAGAAAGTGCACGTGTGCTGACGCGCTAGCCGAGGCCGAGTTCTAGTCGTCGACAAAGGTCTCGCGCGTCACGCCCTCGGGGATGGTAAGATCCCCCTGCAAGAGGTTCTTTTGGAGCTCCAGTATGACCTCTTCTGTGTCGTGGCCCAGGCTTTCGAGCCGCTTTACCGTCGCCTTTGAGAGCTTTGCGCCAACGTTCTGGCCGCCTATTCTCCCAAACGCTATCGCGGTAAACCGGAATGTCTCCCCCTTCAGGACGAACCTGCCGGAGAGCTTTGCCGCCATCTGGCTTCCGTGTATGTTGTTTACATGGACGGTAAGCTCCATCTAGATCTCCACCGCCCTGTTTACATGCTTGTCGACAAGAAAGCTCGTATGCTGGTCGTCCTGGACCGTATAGTCCTTTACGGCAAGGTCGACTATCTTTTCGCCCAGGCATTCGTGCTTTATCTCCTCGTTTTCCTTGATGCGTATGAGCCTCCACTTGTCCTTGCCCTTTTGCAGCTTGCAGACCAGCACGGCCCAGAGCTCGTCGGGGCCAATCTTTGGCATGCCCACTATATCCGATATGGCCTCTATCCCCAGCTGCTTCTCCTCGCAGAACCTCTTTTTGCACATGCCGCAGCGCCAGACGTCTACCGATCCTATGGTCCGCTCGTCTATGTTTATGTTGATCACGCCAAAGTAGACCGGCTGGTGCTCACAGGTCTCGGGGTCTATGTTCAATGCGCCCGCGCCGCCGCACTTCTATTTAGTCCTTGCATCATCGTAGGCATCCTCGAGCATGGCGCCTATCGCGTCCACCTTTTTGTTGCGGCCAAACTTTATCCCCTCGCGCTCGCACATCCTCTTGTACATGTTGACTGCCGTAAACCTCGGATGCATGGCCTCAAAGCGGGGCCCAGGCATCTCTATGAACGCGCCAAGGTCGACAAGCGATGCCCCCGCGGAGAGCGCTGCGTCTTCGGTCATGTTGAACTTTTCGGCAATCTGGATAGGCGGCTGCATTCCGCTTGTGGTCACAAACAAGAACAGCCGCGGCCTGCGGTATGGTCAGGCGTATCTCATCTACAAGGTCGGCCTCTATTTTATCAAGGTCCATGGTACGGCACCGTTCTTACCTGTTATAATACGTTGGAGTCCTGCGGTATAGGATGCCTAGTTATTCGGCGATGAGATGTCAAACACGTATGTGATGTCTACCGTCTCATCGCCTGTCGGGTTGATATCGTCCGTGTCCACTGCTGCAAAGAGCGTGCCAAGGTCGCCACAGGAATCAAAGGCGGTGTCACCGGTTGCAATGCATACTAGCGCCCCCCGGATAAATCCGGTCTCGCCAATGTCCTCTATATTCTGCCACCTTATCGGGCCAAGGGTGGCGGTGCCGTAGCCTGGCTCGCCGGGGCCCGGCGTAATGACCTCGGTGTTGACATCCTCATTGCCGATCTCTTTGCACGGATCCCCAGCGCTTCCGGAGACGGGCTGGGAATAGGTGCCAGACAGGTCATCCTCATTGGCGGCACCCACATCAGTGGATGAGAGACAGATGGTATCTATCCTTGTCTGTTCTGTTATCGCAGAAGCACTGGTCTTGAATACTGAATTAAGTATGAACTGCTCCCCTGAATCAACGAGCCTGTTGTGGACGGTCTGTGATTTGAGTATCTCGTCGCCGTCCCTGAGCACGATCTCTGCCATTCCATAGAACTGTGCATCCTCGGTACTCTGGGCGCCGGCAGGGACAAACGCCAGTACCGCCAATATGGCAGCCAGGCCCGTACCTGTCGCGTATGCCCACTTGAACATGAGATGGCCCCCAAATGCAGGTTAATAATCCTTTATGAAAACCCCGGGCGCGGATCCCTGCCCGGCCTACTTCCCAGGAAACAGCCTGCGCGATACCTTGAAGGCAAATATCATGGATACAAAGTGGGCCACCCCGCCTATTATAGCCGCCTGAACAAGATCATCCAGTATTATCCAGCTTGCCCCAAAGACAGCCAGCGAAGGGGCGGTCACTATTCCCGCAATGACAGTCCCCCTGATGTACATGTCCCGGACGGATAGCCCGGGGCCGCCCCCGTTCAACGGGCCAAAAGCGGGATCGTAGGTATAAAAACCAAGGCCGCCGGGCGCCTCCCATTACAGGCGGATCTCCCAGGCGCTGCCATCTTTATATTTGCGGTAGACTTGGTGCCGCCCGTTGGCATACAAGGGGACATACGCAAACGAGCAGTCGCTCAACTTTGTCATACCGATAATGGTGATCCTATTCCTCGGCATAGTGTACATCATGTCACAGCGCTCAGGGACCGGGTTTGTCAGCTTTATACTGGTAGGGGCCGCTGCCGTGACGATGTTCTACTGGGTCCGGGTCCTCAAAAAGATGGCAGTCGAGAAAAAGCCCGAATACCCGCAGAGGGAGCAGGAGACCAAGAACTGGGTCTATGACCTCATCAAGGGCGAGGGCGAGTTTGTATTCGTGGCAGAGGTGCCGGGGCCCGAGGACCGCATAATGGTCAGGCTGGGTCAGTGGCGTATTATACATACGGGGCGGGAGCAACTTTTCAAAAGAAGTGCCGATAGAGGGCTCGGGCGAGATGCAGATAGGCGAGTTCAAGTACAGAAACGGCGTGCTTACCCTCCGGATAAAGGGATTATAGGCTCTTTGCGAGCTCGAGCTTTTGCGGAAGATACTTGTCCGTGATATTGGTCAGGCCGTACTTTGAGAACGCTTCGAGCTCCGCCTTGCGCTTTATGCGCAAGAACGCCTCGAGTTCCTTTCTCCATATTCCCTCCTGGTATCTCGGGTCCCTCTTGAGGTCGTGGCATCTTTTTATGTCGGATTCAGTCATGGGGATTGTGGGCAGCTTGTACTTTTCTATATCGGTAGCCCATACTCCGACCCACTTTGCGTCGGGGACTGTCAGCTCGCGCAGATGAGCCGCGCCCGCGGATCCCGACTTTATCACCATTGCAATATGCTCGCCGTAGACGTCCCCGTCGGTGAGTATAACCACGGGCAGCCCGAGCTCGGAGTTGAGCCTCTTGAGCAGTGTTCTCGTCGAGCGCGGCGCCTGGCCACCCGTATCCACTATTATCGACTTGAATTTTTTGTCCACCTGTTCTTCTACAAACCTTGTAAACAGCCCGCCTTTCTCTATCGCTATTACTATTTCCGCGCTAGTACTGACAAGCTCCGCACTGGTAAGGCTCGGGCCTATCGCGTACCCGTCGGGGTGGTTTGAGAGGTTCATCCTCTTGCCCTCGTAGCCCGGTACAGTATACTCGATATCAAGGTCGCCAAAGACGCTGCTCCTCTCTTCTGGAAACACGTGAAAGTCCTCTCTCGGCTTTGCCAGGACTGCCTCAAGGTCCACTATGATGCTGTCTGATTCCGACTGGTCCTCAAAGTCGACGGCAAACGCCTGCGAGGAATAATAGACGTCCCTTAGTGTCGAGGACTTTTTCTCCCGGGTCAGGCGGTTTGCGAAAAATGCGAGCCACATCAGCTGCGTGTACGAGCGGAGCTGTGATGTGTTTCTTGTGCTGCGCAGGCTCGCGTTTGGGCCCAGCACGTACTGTCTCGTCTTGTCATCATATACGATATTGCTGACCGACCTGCTCGGTATTGAAAACCTGGGGAACTCGCCCTTTTCGAGGTCCCCGTATGCGATGGTCCCCCTCTCCTTGAGCAGGCCCAGCAGGGCCTCTTGCTTTTTCTTTGCGTTCGAGGCGCCCCGGGCCGCCTTGCGGGACCCCGCGGGCTTTGAGGCCTTTGCTGTGCCCTTTGCAGTACTCTTTGCCGTGCCCTTTGCCGCACCCTTTGCAGGGCCCTTTGCTGTGCCCTTTGGACCCTTTGATCTGCCCTTTGGCTTAGACTTTTTCTTCAACCTTCCCCTCCTCGGATACGCCTGTGATCAGCCCCGAATAGTCTGGCTCCTTGGGCCTTCCCGCGAGCTCCGTGCAGAACTGCGCTATCAGCGGTATGTACTTTGAGTACAGGTTTGCGCGCTTTTGCGCCATCTCGCTTCTCCCCTTCTTTTTCATATAGGAAGAGAGCTTGCGCAGTATGAACTGCATGCCAAGCCTGATCTCCCTTTCTATCTCCGGCCTGTCCGCCACGTTCTCCTTGCCTACCGTCTTGTAGGGTATCCTCGTCGAGCAGATATGGGAGACTATCACCAGTGGCGGGTCATGGCCCACGCTGTACCTCCTCCAGTCCATGTCGCCTGCCACCTTGAGGACCACGTCGCTTCCTTCATCGTACAACAGGGGGATCCTGTTTGCAAACCTGTACACCTTGGGGCCCTTTACAGATATGCCGCCCCCGTAGGCGACACCCATCTCTACTACAAATGGAAAGCCCGAATACGCCGACGCCGGCCTCTGCACCACCGCGGCAAAGTCCGGCTCGAAAAACTTGAGCATCCCTTTTTCAAGCGGTCCCGCGCCAAGCGGAGCTAGACATGTAGGGTCGGGTGGAAGAAAGTCCGTGAATTTTTGGAGCGATTCGCTGAGCTTTACCAGTTCCTGGTTTGCCATGGAGCCGAGGCGCCTCTCCGGCTTGAGGCCGGCAAAGCCTGCAAACTTTGCAGCAGTGCCCGGGCCAACCCGCTGAAAGCGCTTTGTGAGAAATGTGGTGAGCGTCTCGCCCATGGCGGCGCCTGCCAGCTGCTTGTGCCGTGCGTCATCCAGGTCAAGCTCGATAGTCACCTGTTCTGATTTTTCCGCATCCCAGTAGGTCAGGTTCGAGCCGCCGGCCCCCACGCCTTCGACCCTGACCCGGGATAGCCCCTCAAGGCCCGTGCCCAGCAGCGAGGCCAGGGCGACTGCTATCCTTGTATTCCTGGTGAGGGATTTTTTTCTTGGACTCTTGTGCCAGCAGCTTCTCAAGGCCGCACCCCGCCTTTACGCCGAGCTCCTTGCGCACCTTTTCTGCAAGATCGCCTGTAAACTGCGGTATCGGGGATTCGCCTTCGACCATCATCCTCCGTATGGTCTCCACGTCGACCCCGTGGGGGTGGGGCCTTATTATCGTGGGCGGCTCCGGCATGCCCTTTATTATCCGGGGATACCTGAGCTGCTCCCCCCGGGGGTCATCAAAGGTCATCGTCGCGTACGGTGTGATCAGCGAGGTCTGGTAGACATAGTCGCGGATCTTTGAGCGCGCCTTGGAGTAGTCGCCTTCAAGGTGTATAGCAACTGACAGGCCGGTCCCCGAGGCCTTTGACGTCTTGTGTTTTTGTATTACGGGCCTGTTCTTTTGTATGTCCAGGAGCATCTCGTATTCGTCCCGGGTGGCCCCGTCTGTCGAGCTCTTTACTGTGACCGGCCTGTTTGTCGTTATCTGCCCGTACAGGATAGCCATTGTCGCCCCAAGGCCGAACATGCCGCGCGCCTGCTTTAGGCCGAACTTTGAGCCGTACAGGACGGTCCCAAATGCAAGGGGCACGTGCCCCGATTCTACCCCGGGCCCGTTGTCCTTTACCGATAGCTTGTACGATTTGGGGTCTGGCGCCTCCGGGTCGTCGGCCTTTATGGACAGGTGTATGTCGGGGAGTATCCCGCGCTGATCACACGCGTCAAGGCCGTTTTCTACAAACTCCCTGACTGCGGTATACAGCGAGCGCGTAGGATTGCTGAATCCGGCAAGGTCGCGGTTCCGGTAGAAAAACTCGCTAGGCGATATCTGGTTGAATCCCTCGGACATTTCCTAATCCGCCCGCACCTTTGGCGGCCCCCCGCCCTCCCAGAGTATCATCCTTTCTGATTTTTCGCGGCGTCTGGCTGATTCGAGCCTGCCGTATACAGACCCGTGCATGCTGCCCTCCGAGAGCCGCGATATTGCATCCACCGCTAGGCGGAGCTTGTCGGCCCTGCCTATTATAGAGACAGTCCTGCCGTATACTGAAATGCTGGTCCCGCTGAGCGCCTCTATGTTTCTGCGGGCCCTGCCGCCGGCGCCTATTATCCTGGATTTTACCCGGGCTATCTGGGCGGGGGACCTGCCGGCAAACTCCCTCAGGTCGACAACATGCAGGGCGCTCTCCTCGTCTAGAAGGGTCATGGCATTTTCGGGGGAAAAGCCCCTGCCTATCGCCGATACGACCTCGGAGGCAGCAAAGGCGCCCGCCGCATGCTCTGCATCCGTGCAGGTTACCGTGGCCTCGCCGGTCTCGCTGTCCACTTTCAGCGATACGCCGCACGACTGCTCTATCATGGCCTTTGAGCTGCCCTTTCTTCCTATCAGGACGGCTATCCTCTCGGAAGGTATCCTTACTCTTTTTTCTAGTATCATCCGGTCACCCACCCCAGTATGTCTGACGGGTTCTCCACGGTCAATCCCCTTCTGACAAAGAACCGGCTCATGTTATTAATGTCTCTTTTGAGGAAGGCATAAGAGTTTGGGTGCCTTTTGTCCACTGCCGAGCCCATGTCGAATACTACAAGCCCTGATTCTGTCTTGAATATGTTGTAGGGGGATAGGTCTCCATGGACGAGCCCCGCCTCCTTGTACATGCGCCCGCACTATGCCCATTATCTCGCCGTGGTCGGCCATGCAGGTCTCTGATTCGAGGAGGGTATGCGCGGGCATGCCATCATCGCCGACAAACTCCATGGCTAGCACGTTATCGGAGACGTGCAGGGGCATGGGTACAGGCAGGCCCCGCGCATGGCAGAGCCGCAGGTTGGCGTGCTCTTTTCTGGCCCACATCTTGACCATGTTGCGCGTGCCCCCGCGTATCCTAGAGAACCTCGGGTCGCCCTCGATGTACTGGGCGCGGCGCTTGAAGCTCGACGTGGTGACAAGGTACACCTTGAGGGCCACATCCTCGCCGGACGGCCCCCTGGCACGGAATACCACGGATTCCTTTCCCGCGCGGAGCGCCCCTATAACCCCGGATATCACGCCGGACTTTATCATGTTGTATATGGTCATTACAGCGGGCCTGTCTAGCACCTCGTTTACCACCTTGTCGCCCTTGAAGCCGTCCTCAAGATGGCTGTGGCGGCGCCGGGACAGGAGGCCGTCTATGCGGGATTCCATCTTTCTTGTGCGGTGGTCGGGTTCGTCGAGCCCCGGGGCGCCCTGCGTCAAAAGTCGCGCGGAAGGTGGTCGTTGTCCTTGAGCCAGTCCACCTGCGGAAGCGTGAACCGCCAGATGATGTCGCCCCGTTCGGTCGCCTTAAAGTCCCAGGGGGCCAGTATCACGATATCGTTGTCGCGGATCCAGATCCTGCGTTTTAGCTTGCCGCGGATCCTGCCGCGGCGCGTTATCTCATCGGTGCATTTTACCAGCACCTGGTCGCTGCCCAGGAGCTTTATCACCCTGCCGAGCATCTCGCCTTCCTCTGGCAGCCTTATCTGTTTGAGTGCGCTCTCGTTGAGCACCTTGCGCTTTCCCACGGGGTGCATTCCTGTCGTACTCATATAACTGTGCTGTGGCGGGATCGCGGGCGGCTTGCCGGGGGCGCGGGCCGTGGAGGGAATCCACGGGGCCCGGGGGATGCACGTGGGCTTGGTGATGGATGCTGTTCGGCATGCCGCCCTTCCGGCTTTGGGGGCATCTGGAACTAGAGTATAGGTACGGCAGCCGGGAGGCATGACGGTATCGGCGGGATAGCGAAACCGTCCTGTGAAAGATAATGGCATTCAGAGATCACGGGCAGGATAGAGACCCGAATCCGCGCTGAAATACGGGCTCTGGTCAGTCATAGTGATATTCCTATCTGGCATGGTCACTGTGTGATATCATCATGACAGGCAGGGGGGCAAATATTCCTATACGGATACACTGCGGGCTCGGAGAGGCGGATAAGAGGATGCATGAGTTGAACCAAGTATCTTGACAGGCAGGTATCAATGTACCACTCGTTGTCGACCCCTAATAGGGTGGCTTGTCAGTCTCTATAATCTCGACGGCCCGGAGCTGGTTGGCCTGTATTTATCGGATAATCTTGGGCTGGCCTAAAATGGCGTCAGTCAGGGAGTCGCCGGCGGACTTTTTCGTTAAGCGGGGCCAGCGTGGCCTCCATGTGGGGATCCACGCCGTCGTCTGGGAATGCCTTTTTCAGCTCGTCGAGCTCCGCCTGTGTGAGTGACATGGCTAGTCAGCCATCTCCCTTACTTTTGTGCCTAGTGGTTCAAGTTGCTTTTTTATCCATTTTGTGATTTTAGGTGAAGTTTTTGCCGGTATATGGACGGCCTTTATCTTGGGCTTGGCGCCGTATTTGAGGCGAACCTCAGCCAGATGGGCCGACTCGGCAGTCCGCATGTCACCAAACTTCTCCATCAATAGGGCCGAAATATGTATCAGAATGCGGATATAATAGAGGCTGAAAACAGATGAGCAAGAAGCCGGAATTGTCAAACAAGACAGGCATTATATTGGACACATTTGAAAAAATAACCGAGGGTGGTTCAGTGGATATAATGGAAATTGTAAAGACCCACCCCAGCTTCAAATCGATGAGTGAAACCAATATAATAAAGAGCATAGGCAAGTCAATTTACAGCCTTAACAAGGATGGAAGAATAAAACGTGTCAGTCCCGGTGTTTATAAATTCGTCTCAAAGATACCGCAGAACCTCCCGGCTCTCCGACACAAAATATGACGGGCTTGACATAGGCACACAGCCGAACGACCCTGTTGGCCAACAAAGTCCGGAGGAACATGCCAAATGGTTCAACTCGGATGATTCCAGCCCCATTTAACATCGGACAAATGGAACTGCCCAAGACCGGAAAGTGTATCTGTCACACAATCCTTATTTTTTTGTTCCATGTCCCTCCTCCCAGGGGCTGGAAAAGTGGTCACCATGACCGGCCCTCTGCATCCTCTTATCCGCCTCTCCGAGCCCGCAGTATATCCGTATAGGAATATTTGTCCCCCTGCCTGCCATGATGATATCACACAGTGACCATGCCAGATAGGAATATCACTATGACTGACCAGAGCCGAAATACGGCAGGTAAAAATAGGAAAAGCTCAGATCCCAGACGTGCCTGATGTAAAGTGTGCCGGCTGCATGAAGATGATCTATGCCCCGGAGGGTGGAAGATGCACGTGTTGCCTTGACGAATCCCCGGAGACAGCAGGTTCGGCGGATATCCTGGGGCCGCGGGAATACCTGATAGAGAGGGCAGTCACCGCCGTGCGCTCCGTCGAGGGCATGCCAAGGATGGGCGCCATACTGGAGTATGCATGCAGGCTGCTTGATGCGTACGGGATAGAGCCGCCCTTTGTGCTCCAGGACGGCCGCATCGACAGGACGGAGCTGGAAGAGGCCCTGCGGAACCTCAAAGATTCAGGGCACATAACAATAACCCCCGACAGACTACTCGACGACCACACAGAATTCCTGCTGGTGGAGGAATGTTTCACAAAGGATGACTCAGGCATAGGTGAGAAGATCATCCGCCTAGCCGAGGCTCTCAACTGCCATTCTGTGGCGGAAATACACCTACTGGTGCGCAGTCGCTTCCCCGGCAAGCCCAAGGGCGGCATTGCCCACAGCTCCGGCAGGATCAAAGACATCCTGTCCGATTCCCCCAAGGACCCGCCAGAGTGGCTCCCTATTGAGTATGGGCTGCCCCTGCACCGGGAAGTCATGGATGACACCTATGAAAGGAGGATAATCTGGAAGTCCATGGGCAAGAAGATGCCACCGCCTGCCCCTCCCTCGGATCTCAACAAAATCAAGGGCATTTTGAAAAATTATCCGGCGTTGGCCAAATGCGACTTTGATGAACTATATGAAAGACACGAATCGAGAACCGATTTATTTTGATCCACCGTTGTATGTAGACTGGGCCGGTGGGAAAAAATGTCCGGAGATAGACAGAGCGCGGGATGATCCAGGCGGTCTAGTTCCAGTCAAGGATGTCGCATTTTGTCAAGACGGAGATATGCCACGGGGGATACCTGCACAGAGCTAGCCCCAAACCCGCACGTCAATACAACAGGTAAAAATAGGAAAAGTTCAGATCCCAGACGTGCCTGATGTAAAGTGTGCCGGCTGCATGAAGATGATCTATGCCCCGGATGGAGGAAGTTGCACCATATGCCTGGGAAAATCCCCTGATGCCACGGGGCCGCGGGAATACCTGATAGAGAGGGCAGTCTCCGCCGTGCGCTACATCGAGGACATGCCAAGGATGGGCGCCATACTGGAGTATGCATGCAGGCTGCTCGATGCATACGGGATAGAGCCGCCCTTTGTGCTCCGGGACGGCCGCATTGACAGGGCGGAGCTGGAAGAGGCCCTGCGGAACCTGGAAGATTCAGGGCACATGACAATAAACCCCAGCAGGCGCCTCGACAACCACACAGAATTTCTGTTGGTGGAGGAACATTTCACAAAGGACGACTCAGGTGTAGGTGAAAAGATCATCCGCCTAACCGAGGCTCTCAACTGCCATTCTGTAGCGGAAATACACTTACTGGTGAGCAGTCGCTTCCCCGGCAAGCCCAAAGGGGCCATTGCCGGTAGCTCCGGCAGGATCAGAGACCTCCTGTCCGGCTCCCCCAAGGACCCGCCGGAGTGGATTCCCATAGAGTACGGGCTGCCCCTGCACCGGGACATTATGGATGACACTTATGGAAAAAGGATTAGCTGGAAGTCCATGGGCAAGAAGACGCCGTTCAAGACCCACCCCATGGACATCAGCGAGATAGAGAGAATTCTTGGGAATTACCCGGCCCTAGCAGACTGTGACTTTGATGAGTTATCCAGGAGACATGAATCGAGAAGCGATTTGTTTTGATCCGCTGCATGTAGGCCGGCGGGGAAAAATATCCGTAGATAGACATAGTGCGAGATGATCCAGCCGGGCGAATTCCAGTCAAGAATGTCGCATCTTGTAATGATGGAGATATGCCACGGGGGATACCTGCACAGAGCTAGCCCCAAACCCGCATGGCAATACAACAGGTAAAAATAGGAGATACTCCAATCCATCACATGCCCGATGTGAAATGTGCCAGCTGTATGAAGATAATCTATGCCCCGGAGGGGGGAAGATGCACGTGTTGCGTGGACGAATCTCCAGTGGCCGCGGGTTCGGCGGACGTCTTGGGGCCGCGGGAATACCTGATAGAGAGGGCAGTCACCGCCGTGCGCTACATCGAGGACATGCCAAGGATGGGCGCCATACTAGAGTATGCATGCAGGCTGCTTGATGCGTACGGGATAGAGCCGCCCTTTGTGCTCCGGGACGGCCGCATTGACAGGGCGGAGCTGGAAGATGCCCTGCGGAACCTGGAAGATTCAGGGCACATGACAATAAACCCCTACGGGCTCCTCGACGACCACATAGAATTCCGGTTGGCGGAGGAATATTTCACAAAGGACGACTCAGGTATAGGTAGGAAGATCATACGCCTAACCGAGGCTCTCAACTGTCATTCGATAGCAGAGATACACCTGCTGGTGAGCAGCCGATTCCCCGGCAAGCCCAAGGGGGCCATTGCCCGCAGCTCCGGCAGGATCAAAGACCTACTGTCCGGCTCCCCCAAGGACCCGCCGGAGTGGATTCCCATAGAGTACGGGCTGCCCCTGCACCGGGACATTATGGATGACACTTATGGAAAAAGGATTAGCTGGAAGTCCATGGGCAAGAAGACGCCGTTCAAGACCCACCCCATGGACATCAGCGAGATAGAGGGAATTCTTGGGAATTACCCGGCCCTAGCAGACTGTGACTTTGATGAATTATCCAGGAGACATGAATCGAGAGCCGATTTATTTGATCCACCGCTGTATGTAGACTTTGTCAGTAAGGAAAGACGCCCAGAAACAGTCAGCGCATTTGAGAGGATTCAGACGGGCGAGTTCAAGCTGAGAACATCCAATCTTGTCATGATGGAGGCATACCACCTGCTCTCCCTGACATATGAAGGGCGCGATCCAAGGTCCCCCAAAGTCAAGATCCGCGCTAGACTTCCCGAAGGCGAGCTCTTTCAGAATGTTAATGACAGCTACGACCAGATCAAGCATTTTTTCACCTCTACAGACTCCAGGAATACAAACAAGATTAATGAGGAGTTCGGTTTCATAGATGAGGACGATCTGATCAATCTTGCACGCATACAGCTGAAATATTCTTACCGCGATGGTCGGAAGCTGCATCCAAGGGAACTTGTTCTCCCACACTCGAAATATATGCACCTGCAGATTGCAGCGGGTGCAAAATGCACAAAATTCGTCACATGGGACAGAAGGATGCTCAGCCTGCGAGAGTACATTGCACACCGGCAACTCATGATAACACATGTCAGAGAGCTGTGAGACAGCCAGACACGAGGCCGGCTGTTACAGCAGAAGATCGTCATGGTGAGACCGGCACGCGTGAAACCTGCATGAATGATCCGGCATAACTAAATACCAGATTAGACGCACGTCAGCCATGCCAACCATGGATTGCAAGTGCGGTGTCCGTTTTTACTCGTCAGGGGGCGGCACGTGCCCCCGGTGCAGGTACGGGGAATTTGGCGGCAGGATACCCGAGACGACCCCCGAGGCGCAATGCCAAACGGGGCCGCGGGAGGAGCTGGTAAGATCGGTGGTGCACACGCTGCAAAGGGTGGACGGGAAGGAAAAACTCGACATAATCATCTGCTTTGTGTGCAAATTACTAGAGGCAAGGCACATCATGCCCCCGTTCCAGTTCAAGCCATGCTGGAGCAGGCACGAGGGCGAAATAGCAACGGCCCTGGAAAATCTTAGTAATGAGGGCAGCATCAGCACGGTGCGCCATCCGCCCGGTGGGAGTCTCTCCTTTATTTCCAAAGGCAGAATACAAGACAAGGGTGATTCCGAAGTGGACCTCATTGTAAAGGAGATGGTGGAGACGCTAGGCGGGCACTCTGCCTCCGAGATAACGGATCTGTTGTACCTTCACTTTCCCCGCATGAAGCTCAGTGATAGGACACGGTGCACCGACAATGACATCGCTCGGTTGTTTCCGTCCTACGACAGGAACAAGGCAAGGATAAAGGTCTGCGTACCCCTGGTGTTAGAGAACGACAGGATGGGATAGGCGTCATGTCAGCCCGTGTGCGGCGGTTCTCTTGCCAGGACCAGTCCAAGACACCCCCCGGTTACCGACCACGCGTGGATGTATCTGCACGAGGCATTGAGGGGGCACATCCGCCTCCGTTTACATCCGGCTGCCACGTACATGCAGCCCGGGGGCAGCATCATGGGGACTAATGCGGAGCTGGAGAAGGTATACTTTGATACGATGTTATACATCTACGAATACATAGAAGAGAATGCCGAGTCCGGCTGTGCCTTTGCCAGGATCAAAGACGGAGGCTTTCTGCTCAAGGTGTCCGTGCTCAACCGGATAGAGATGCATGGATACATGGCAAAGCACCTTCCCAATTTCCAGAAGATCGACCCACTGCAGGTGCCGGAGGTTGTCAACGACGGGTTCGACAAAATCATGGGTCAGATAAATGAACGTGGTGCTGTCTGCGAGACTTCGCTGGAGGGGATAGACGCCTATGCGATGCTGGATGCGACCTTGGAGGCGCACCGTCTCAGCCGCAGGTATTTCTACGAGCACGGAAAGATAGCTGATTCGATGGACATGCTCCATCTCAAGGCTGCAGAGAACATGGGATGCAGCAAGTTTGTCACAAAAGACAGGGCCCTGTTGTCGCTACGCGGCCACGGCCTGTTTCCAAACATGAGAATACTGAGCATCGGCGATTTCTGCAATCAGCGAGGTCGCTGAGTCTCTGGGACGCGGTGTTGCCGCATATCGGCCTGCAACACAGTACAAGGAAAACCCCGGGGCAGCAAGGCCCGCAGAAGTGCGGTTCCGGCGGTAGCGCCGCGCGCCTGGCAGAAAATGTCGCAGGCCCGCTTGCCTTTTCCAGCACTACAGACAGCCCGGCCCGGTGGGCGCCCGGGACGGCCAAAGGCATGAAGATATTTGGCGCCATACCGTGCATGATAGGGCCGCCCAAGGGGCCCACCACTGGGCAGGACAGCCCGCCCCCGGGCAGTACCACGCCCTTACAAAAAATATAAACCCGCAGGCAGGCGTATCCCCGGGGGTCGCCATTAACACAAAAAAGTCCAGTCACGCAGGCATGCACGGGGCGCTGATCCTCGGCGACGGGACCGTAATGGAAGGATCCGGCTTTGGAAGGCCCGCCGAGACCTACGGCGAGCTGGTCTTCAATACAGGAATGGTCGGATATACAGAAACGCTGACCGACCCGTCGTATGGGGGCCAGATACTGACCCTCACATACCCCCTTGTGGGCAACTACGGGGTGCCGGACCCGTCTGAGAGAGATTCAGACGGCATACCATCCCACTTTGAATCAGACAGGATACACGCGCGCGGCCTCGTAGTCCACGAGCTCTCCAGTACCGCTAGCCACTGGAACCTGTCCATGACCCTGGACGAATGGATGTACAATGAAGGCATCCCCGGCATCTCCGGAATAGACACAAGGGCCCTTACCAGGAGGCTCCGCGACGGGGGCGTTATGATGGCCGCCCTTGCCGTATCCAAGGACCCCATAGATGTGCCTGGCGTCTCTGAAAGTCTTGCCTGTGCAAAAACATACGGCACAGAGCAGCTCGCAGGAGCGGCATCAGCAGGAACAGGCTCGTTTGGATCCGGCCCCAAATGCATAGTGGTAATAGATGCCGGCGCAAAAAACGCCATACTCCGGAACATAGTATCCATGGGGTACAAGGCGGTGAGGGTGCCCTGGAATGCCTCCATCCAGGAGGTGCTCTCCCACGACCCCAAAGGCGTAATCATCAGCAACGGCCCCGGCGACCCGCAGATGTGCCCAGAAACGATACAGACGGCAAGGGCCCTAATCGAAAGGAACATTCCCACCTTGGGCATCTGCCTTGGCGCCCAGATAATGGGCCTCGCAGGGGGTGCGAGCACCTACAAGCTAAAGTACGGCCACCGGGGACAGAACAAGCCGTGTCTTGACGTATCCGAGGGGCGCGTCTACGTGACCAGCCAGAACCACGGCTATTGCATAGACCCAGATTCGCTCGATGGTTCGGCATTCGAGCCGTGGTTTACCAATACCGACGACCATACAATAGAGGGGATAAAGCACAGAAATGGCAGGTCGATGGCCGTGCAGTTCCACCCCGAGGCATCGCCGGGCCCGTACGACTGCAGGTTCATATTCAGGCGCCTGCGGTCGCTCATGGAGGAGGGATCAACTGCCAAGAAATGAGACGCTAAAGAGGATACTTGTGCTAGGTAGCGGGGCCATAAAGATCGGAGAGGCCGGCGAAAGCCGCCAAAAGCGGCCGCCAGTTCGACTACTCCGGCAGCCAGTGCCTCAAGGCGATACGCGAAGACGGGCTTGAGAGCATACTAGTCAACCCCAACGTGGCCACCATCCAGACCGATACGAGGTTTGCCGACAAGGTGTACCTTCTGCCGGTCAACCCCGAATATGTCGGCTCGATAATAGAATCAGAGAGGCCCGACAGCCTGATGCTCGCATACGGCGGGCAGACTGCGCTCAACTGCGGGGTAAAGCTCGACGAGGAAGGGATGCTCGAAAAGTACGGGATACGAGTCCTAGGTACCCCGGTATCTGGCATACGGAACACAGAAGACAGGCAGCTCTTCAAGGATTCAATGGACGGCTGCGGCGTGCCCGTATTGAAAAGCCGGACGGTGACCGACTTTGCCGGCGCCCGGGATGCGGCGGCCGAGCTTGGCTATCCGGTGATAGTCAGGGTGGCGTATACCCTAGGGGGCAAGGGCGGCGGCGTCGCGCGCAATGAAATAGAGCTCCACGAGATAGTAGAGCGCGGCACGCGCGCAAGCATGGTGGGCCAGGTCCTGGTAGAAGAGTACATCGGAGACTGGAAGCAGATAGAATACGAGGTCATGCGGGATTCTGCGAAAAACGGCGTCATCGTATGCAACATGGAGAACGTCCTGTCGATGAGGGTGCACACCGGCGACAACATAGTGGTGGCCCCGTCCCAGACGATAAACAACAGAGAATACCATGCAATGCGCTCGGCTGCCCTCGATGCGACAGCCCACGTGGGGATAATAGGCGAGTGCAACATACAGTATGCGCTGGATCCTGCATCCGGGAGGTTTGCTGCAATAGAGATAAACCCGCGGCTCTCACGCTCGTCTGCGCTTGCCAGCAAGGCGACAGGCTATCCTCTTGCATACATGTCGGCAAAGATAGGCCTCGGGTACACTCTCCCCGAGCTTGCAAACCACATAACAAAGTCTACCACTGCTTGCTTTGAGCCCGCTCTAGATTATATCGTATGCAAGCACCCAAGGTGGGACTTTGCAAAGTTCGAGCTCGCAAACCGCAGGCTCGGCGTGACGATGAAGTCGGTAGGCGAGGTGATGGCGATAGGCTCGAGCTTTGAGGAATCCCTCCAAAAGGCAATACGCATGCTCGATACGGGCGCCGACGGGCTGGTCCTCAACAGGAACCCGCACGAAACAGGCGGCGACGAGGAGCTCGAAGACAGGCTTGCGCGCCACGACGACTTGATATTGTACAATGTTGCCGAGGCGCTAAAAAGGGGCATGACGGTATCCAGGATACACACGCTCTCCGCGATAGACCCGTGGTTCATAGAAAAGATAGCCAGGATAATAGAGATAGAGGGGAGGCTGCGCACTGGCTCCTCCAAGGAACTGCTCCGCGAGGCCAAGGGGGCTGGCTTTTCGGACCCTCAGATAGCGCGCGCCTCCGGGACTATGCCGTCAAAGGTCCGCCAGGCAAGAAAAGACGCGGGCATAACCCCGGCGGTCCGCCAGATAGACACGCTTGCAGCCGAGTGGCCCGCGAAAACAAACTACCTGTACATGACCTACGGGGGCGCAAAAAACGACATAGAGGCGCCATTGCCCGGCCGCGACATCATAGTGCTCGGCGCCGGCCCCTACAGGATAGGCAGCAGCGTGGAATTTGACTGGAGCACAGTAAACATGGTCTGGGGGCTCAAGGAGGGCGGAGGCGGCGTCGCCGTGGTCAACTGCAACCCGGAGACTGTCTCTACCGACTATGACATATGCGACAGGCTCTACTTTGAGGAGCTCACGCACGAGCGCATCATGGATATAGCCGAGTTTGAGCGCCCCCGCGGGGTCGTCACGTGCGTAGGCGGCCAGACTGCAAACAACCTAACTCCGGGCCTCGATGACGAGGGCGTGCCCATACTGGGGACTGCCGCCGCCAATGTCGACCGCGCGGAGGACCGCTCCAAGTTCAGCAGCGTGCTCGATGGGCTCCACATAAGGCAGCCGCCCTGGAGCAAGCTTACCACATGTCCGATGCCAAAGAGTTCGCCCAGGAGGTGGGCTACCCCGTGATAATACGGCCGTCGTACGTGCTCAGCGGGGCGGCCATGAGGGTGGTCTGGTCGCAAGACGAGCTCCGCGAGCACGCAGGGGATGCCGCAAGGCTCTCGCCCGACCACCCTGTTGTAGTCTCAAAGTTCATGCTCGATTCCCTCGAGGTCGACGTTGACGGCGTCTGCGACGGCGAGCGCGTGGTCATAGGCGCGGTAGTCGAGCATATCGACAGCGCCGGCGTGCACTCCGGGGATGCAATGATGTGCATACCGCCCTGGAGGCTCAGCAACAAGGTAATAGAGACCATCACCGACTATACGGAAAGGATTGCCCTTGCCTTTGACATCAGGGGCCCGTTCAACCTGCAGTTTCTAGTCAGCGAGGGGCGCGTATACGTTATCGAGCTAAATATACGGGCGTCGCGCTCCATGCCGTTTGTCTCCAAGCTGGTACGGACCAACCTGATACGGCTTGCCGCTGGCGCGATACTTGGCGGCAAGCTTCCCGATGTGCCCCATGACAAGTGGAAGCGCGTTACAAGGTACGGGATAAAGGTGCCCCAGTTCTCGTTTATGCAGCTCGATGGCGCGGACATTGTACTCGGAGTCGAGATGCAGTCGACAGGCGAGGCCGCCTGCTTTGGTACTGGCTTTTATGACGCGCTATCCAAGGGGCTAATATCTGTCGGGTACAGCCTGCCCGCGTCGGGAAGCGCCCTAATCACAATAGGGGGGACGCGCAACAAGGACAGGCTCCTCCCGACTGTCTCGAGGCTCGGCGCGCTCGGCTTTGGGATCATGGCTACAGAGCATACCGCAGAGTTTCTCCGCGATAAAATACCAGAAGTGACCACCGTCCACAAGATAAGCGAGCCAGATAGGACGCCCAACATATCGGACCTGCTCCGAGACAGGGATATCGACTTTATAATCAACATACCGGAGACATCCACTCTAGAAAAGTACGTGGGCATGCTCGAAGATGAATACCAGATAAGGCGCAAGGCGCTAGAGCTTGGCATACCTGTAATAACCACGGCCGAGCTTGCAGAATCCTTTGTCAGCACTCTTGAATGGCTCCGCGAGAACAAGACTGCAAAGTTCCCTCTTGAACCGTACGAGGACTAGAGCACATCATCGAGCATCGACTCGTCTCCTATTATCGAGCCGTCAAGGGTCACGATCCTTGCAGTCAAAGGGTCGGCCCTTGCCAGTATCGGCGACTTTCTGGTGCTCTTCCGGCGCCCGGTCCCGGGCACAGAGCCAAACGAGGGCATTACGGTTATCCCCAAGGTGCCGCCCCTCGACGGGAATATGCAGCCCCGCTGTATAGTCATGTGCACCCAGACCCTATTTCCACGCAGGACGGAGCCCTCCTTGCGGAATACCGGATGCACATGCCCCATGACCAGCCTGTCGACATGGCCAAAGCTCTCCGGCGGCAGGGCGTGGCCGTGCGTGAGCAATGCGCCCTCTATTATCATCCCCGACTGCCCCGAGACGGATACACAGTCCGGTATCATGTATGATATGCCCCCGTCGTGGTTCCCGGGGACAAGAGTCACATCCACCTTGTCCGCCATCTTCTCTAGAAACCCCGGCACAGAATCCCACTCGGCGGAGGTTATCCTCGATGTGCCGGACTTTACATCCCCCAGTAATACAAGAGAATCCGCGCCTGTAATGTCGAGCATCTTTGAGACGCGGTAGATTGCGGGATCCGCGGGATTTCGCCCAAGGTGCATGCCCATTGTTCCCTCGATGCCTAGGTGCAGGTCCGATATCACCAAGTGCTTTTTCTCCCCCTCGAGCAGCATGGCGGGCTCGGATGGGACCATCCTCGCCTGCGCCACTAGAGATATACCGCGCCGGCGGATTAAACCCTTGTGGGCCGGATAGAGGAGGCGGTCTCGTCAAGCAGGGTAAAGAGGCACGTGTTCGGGCCGAGCTCAAGGGAGTCTGGACGGTGGTCGGCAGGAAAAGCGAGTACTGGGCGGACCCCGGGGCGGGCTTCTGCTCGTGCCCTGCCTACTATTTTGGCAGGTCGTCAGGGAGGAAGGGCTGCTACCACCTGGATACAATCAGGTCGGCCGTTGAAACAGGCAGGGTGGAGAGGATTGACTTTGCTGACGAGGAATACAGGGGGTTTCTATCAGGCATATTTGCAGAGATGTGGCGCAGCATCAAGTAGGCCCCCGGGCTAGGGTTAATATCACGGTATTATACCCGGGATAGGGATGGCTGTCAAGTCCGTGCTGGTCTCTGCATGTGAAAAGATAATATCGTACAGCCCCAAGATGCGCTTTGTAGCGATTATAGACCTCAGGGGGAATATAGTCGAGGGGATAATGAAAAAGGGCAAGTCGTCCCTGGAATCACAGAAGGAAGAGGAGCATTTTTGCAGGCAGGTGGCCGAGAGGAGGAAGATGCGCACGGGCTTTGACAGGACCTTGGGAAAGGTCAGGTATGTGCATGTAGAGAGGGAGCGCGTCTCCCAGCTGGTCGTGTACACAAAAAAGTACATTGTATTCACCACGGTAGAGCCTGAGATGAGCATAAAAAAGAAGGTCGAGCTTGTAAACGCAGTCAAGCGAATGGTCTCAAAGGCCTGAGTTTTATCCGAGCGGTATTGTAAAGAGGTCGTCCTTTGTGACGCCCTTCCACAGGCCAATCATGCCTTCTGGTTCTACTGGTGTTACGCCGGTTATGCACTGCACCTTGATCTGGTCCGGGTTTGGGGGCATCCAGAGCATCGCCATATAGTCGCCCACTGCTCCCACCTTGTCAGGCGCGGCCATTACTATCTTTGCTGCCGCAAAGCCCTTTGCCACCAGGGCGTCAGTGGCCTTTTGTTTGAGGTCCATCTTGCCGTGCAAGAACAGGTATACGTCCTTTTGTGCGTCGATATCTGCCATGCGGGGAATCATATGCCTTGGTTAATCAACGTTGTGGGCGCCGGAAGCGGCATGCGCCCGTTCCGGGATCTCCAAATTCTGTCCGGTGGCGCCCGTCCTGCGGATAGATGGCAATGATGCAGAGCCAGCCGGAGCGGCCCCATACAAGGACAGAACAGGTCAGGGTATTCTGACGGGATTACCGGGCCGCGTACCGGCTGTCGGGGCACACCGGCGTCCATGGGAAGGGCCTTTCCCATGGCGGCAGTATCGCTCTTTTATTTTCAACGCATCGGTGGCCTCATCGCTTTGTGCGCACCGCATCACGGTCGGAGAACGTGCCAATTTTCCCATGCGCATGCTGCTTTTGTAAACAGGGCGATGTTTTTTGGGCGTTTAACGTCGCGGATTGTCCCGCGGGTATGCCTCACGGTACCGGCCGAACATGCATCCGCGACGAGTCAGGCGTTGGCACGGTTGAATAGATACACGGGTCAGACTTTACTGCAGTTTCTCCGGTATGAGAAGACGTACCTGCATCCTTTGCGCGTTTTGTCAGGCAGGGCACAGGCCTCCGTCCGACACAAGCCAATATTGCCGGAGAATGCCGTCAATGTTAACCCCGGGACAGGAGCCTCCGCAAGTGCCCAGAATGCCAGGGATCAGCTAGGGAGCACATCTGCACCGGTCATGACTTTGGAGCCGCAACTCTCAGCGATAAAAGTTACAAAATTCACAGATGTCCTCAGAACACAGGACTAGGCGTCGTCGGATACCACGTTGAACGTGTACGTTATAGAGACGACATCACCATCATTTACCACGGTGTTGGTGACATCGGTAATTGCAAATATGCGATCCGGTCCGGCGTTACAGTGAGCGAGGTTGTTATTGCCCTCATGGCAGACTATTATCGAGTTTATCGACTGACCAGCTGCCAGGTTGGTGTCCCCGACATATTCAAGCGGGCCGACTGTTAGAATTCCATCACCGGCTGTATAGGTAGGAGCATCATATCTAAGACACGGGGTGTTTTCGCTGGCGGTTATGCCCGGTGCACGATAGTCATTGGGGGCAGAATAGCTGGAAAAGTCTTCATTTATCACATTATCGTTTAAACCAGTGATGCATATCGTATCTATTGTCACGTCCGGGTCCGCAATAGCGGTGTTAAATATAGACGTGATCAAAAAGTCCTCTCCCACATCGGGGATCTGATTGTGGACCGACTGTGAAGACAGGATATCCCCGGCGGCATTAGTATGGACCAGCTCCGCCATGCCGTACATTGCAAAGCCGTTGTTGCCTGATTCTGCGGGGATCATGGCCAGCGCAAAGAGGGCCGCAAATCCTGCGATCCCTGCTCCGTATATGCCGCTTCTTATCGCCATAGCCAAGCCCCTTGAGATAGGCTTTATAAAATATTCTATTTGGGCGTGGTTAAGTCCAGCTTGAGGCCGGGACAGGATAGTTCAGATCGCACCTGTTCCCACGGTCTTGGACGCCGCGCCCGGAACATTCCCGTGTGGCAGATGGCGCGGCATGGAAGGGCGCGGTATGGGATCTGCGGTTGCCAGCAGAGCCGGCCACCTCCCATGGCCGGGAAAAGACAAGGGATGCGAGAACATGCTGGCGGCTCCCCGGCCGCGGTGTGCCCCCCGCTGCGGCGCCGGCCAAAGTCTGATGAGGCAGCCCAGGAGATGACGGGCCGCATCCCTAGGCCCGACTCCTAAAACAGGGCCCGGTGCCGCCCGCTGGCCCCCGCATGTTATGCCCTCCGGGGCCCATATGTCATGCAGGCTGCATGATGGGGCCCCGCCGCAGGGCGGCGTAGAATGCAGACGGTAGAGATGCAGCAGGTGTACCGCCTGCAGCAGCAAATAGCATGCAGGCAAGATCTACGATGCATCAGCTGTGGAGAATGCGGCAGGAAAACTGGGTACGGGTGCAAAAAGTGCGAAACGGGGCATCTGGTAGTTTCCGTATCATAATGCGTGACCCCGCAGGGCGCGGCAGAGCCCCGGGGTGCGGCTGTCATGTGCCGGGGCCTTTATGCAAAACCATGGCCGGCCCTGGCAGATGGTTCCGGCAGCAGAGTCCGGCTAGCGCACATAACAGCAGAAAAGGCACAGGGTAGCATGGACGGGGTGCCCTGCTGGACATGAATGCAAAATCCTCAAGCCGCCCCGCACCATGGAGCCACGCGGTCATGTCCTGGCCACCACTCTGCAGTCCAAGGGCCGCTATATGGCGCGGGCCCGCGGCAGGCGCCGCCAAGAGAAAACATGCATGCAATCTAGGTATCGGGTGACTATACGTCAAACGTGCACTCTATAGATATGACGTCTCCATCATCCACAACGGTGTCCGGCACATCGGTGACTGAATTTGATATCCCGGGCAGGGTTGCAGTGGCGGATGTTGCGGCCGTCATGGCAGACCGCTATGGAATTTATCGTCGCGCCCGACATCAGGTTGGTCCCCCCGACAAACTCGAGGGGGCCGATTGGAACGAACCCCGTTCCTGCCACATAGTCCGGTGTATCATCCTGTATGCAGGGCCCGGGTCCAAAAAAATCTGCGTCGCATCCCACCGTTACACGTCTTCTGGCACGCCGCCGTCAAAATCAGTTATGCATATAGTATCAACCAGGTGGTCCGCGCGCCCGCCAAGTTGAACAGACAAGATAAGCAGGCTCTCCCCGCTGTCCAGCAGCTGCTTGCGGACCTATGACGGCAAAACGCCCCCGCCGGCGCCCGCGTGGGCCAGCTATGCCATGCCACAAAGTACAATTCCGCGATCGCCTGATTCTGACGGGATCATGGACGGCGCAAGCAGGGCCGCAAACCCTGCGATCCCCGCATCCCATCCCCGCGAGCCATCCGCCCGAACCCGCGTTTATATCACATTAGATCGCAGTGATCAGTGATCGCTCCGCCCGTGCGGAACCTAGCGATCAGCCGAGATCGGGATCGATCTTTAAATATAATTAGTAGATTACGGTACATAGAGATAGTGTAATGGGACGGGGAGAAAAACACACATCGGTCAAACATGGGCTCATACATCCCCGTCCCTAGCCGTCTAGGCTGGAGTAGTTCCCTTCGATAGTTATATATTCCGTTCTATTCATTGATACTCCGGTCAAACATGGGAGGAAGTAACATTCCAACAAGCGGCATGCCGCGCGCGGGTTATATCGTGCACGCATCACCGCATGCATTCGCGCAGCAAGTACATTTTGTTGTGAACGCATCGTCGCATGCACGTTTTGTCGTGCACGCAGCGCCGCATTTATCAGCGCAGTGTGTGCATTCTGCCGTGCATGCAGTCACGCAGTCGAGCCGCATGCATATTCTATCATGCACGCGGCGCCGCATGCATCAGCTCCACGTGCCGGCTCTGCCGCGCATGCAGCACCCTCCCCGTCCACAGGGGAGGGACAGTCCTGACTGCACATAGTACAGACACAGGCCGGCGCCACCGTGCGGCCATCATACAGGCAAAAAATATCAGATCTTCTACGCTGCAATGCACGCGCCCATGGAACTCATCCATGGAGCATCTCAGACAGGGCGCGAAAAGGCAGGACGCCGCCGCATCTGGCGCGGCGCGGGCGGCCTGTCCAGCCAAGGGCCGCGGCCCAACAAGCAATCGATATGCCGGGGGGCCTTGCGCATGACCAGCGGGTACGGGTGGATGCCCCGGTACGAGGCAGAGTGCAGATCATGCGGGGCCCTGCATTCTGTGGTCACAGACAGGATGCAAAAGGGGATAATCGAGGCTGCGTGCCCCCTGTGCCGAAAAGTCGGGCTGAATATACGGGAGAGCTCGTTTATCATGTGGCCGCGCGGAAAGTTCACGACAGGGGTGCCCCGCCCCCACACAGACCAGGGGAGGTGCTCCGTGCGGTGGCTGCACCCCGGGGAGAAGAGATGATCCGCGCGGCGCCCCCGGGGAGCGGGGCGGTATACCTGCGCGCCATGTACGGGGAGAGCGACGAGACAGCAAGGTGCCGCCTGTGCGGCGAAAAGTTCGAGCCCCGCACCGGGGGGCAGAAATGGTGCTCTGCCCGGTGCAGAAACAACCGGCCGCGGCGGCGCACCTGGACCAACGCGCGCCAGCCGGGCCCGCGCTGCAGGGGGGCGTGCGCAGAGTATGCGTCATGGAGGAGAAACTATGCCCGCGGGGCCGTCCACTGCATACACTGCAGGGAGTGGCTCGAGTGGAACGGCTCGAGGTGCCCCTGCTGCAGGCACAGGGTCAGGCGGGGGCCCGCCCGCGGGGCCCCCTCCGGGTAAACAGCCTCTTTATGTGCGGATTTTCCGCCGGCCTTGCCGTTCTGGACAGTCAAGGTCATATATTACCGTAAAAGACCGTCATACATGAAAGAAGCAGGTGGGCCGGTCCCCAGGGTTGAGATGCTCAAGGTATCGGAGCTGCAGGAGCCCCCGTACACGGCGCTAATCCAGCAGGGGCCCCGCATATCGAGGATCCTCTCCGAGATAAAAGACGGGACGTGCAGCCGCCTGGTGGCGGTAGGCTGCAAGGATGGAATGTACTATCCAGTGGGCGGGCTCGACGTGCTGGAGGCCCACAGGAGGAACTCGTCAGACAAAGTGCCCTGCATCATAACCGATACAGAGGATCTTTTGGGCGCCCACTTGTCGCATGCAAGGGCCGAGATAGTAAACCCGGCAAGGATGCTAGAATATGCGGCAGGCGCACTTGTCTCCGGCGGCAGCCTGCGCGCATTTCCAGCAGCATATGCAAAGATGGCCGGGCTGCGCATCACAAAGGGCGCACTGGACAGGCTCTCCTCGTACGTCGAAGAAATGGCCAAAAAGCACGGCGAGGTCCCGTCCACATACCACATACTGCCGGCGCTCGCCCGGCTGGAGGGCACAGAACAAGAGGCCGCGCTAGACACGGTGGTAAGGTACGCGGGCCCCGGGGGCGGCTTCCCCCCGGACAGGATGGCGCTAAAAAAGATAATCAGGATGCATGCCGGGCGCGGCGGGGCGCGCGACGACTCAGAGCCCCGGGCGGGCCCGCCTGATCCGGGTGATGAGGGCGGCCGCGTCCCCGGGGTGGCAAGGCACGACTGCCCCTGCGGAAAAAGGTACGTAATGGAAAAAAACGGGACGGTGCGGGAGCTCAGGGAGGCCGAAGGCGGCGCCATCATACTGGACGGCGACCACGGCGAGCCCGTATACGGGATGCCGCGGCATGTATCATCACATCTAGGCCTGGATATGCAGCCAAAAATGTACTATCATGACATGGAAGGGGCCGTCATAATGACCCGTGTGCGGCACCCGGCAAAGGCGATAAGGTACGCGGGAATGCTGCTCGACCCCGCAAGGAGGGGCCCGCTCGTCGAATACCTTGGCAGCCTAGACCTGCAAGAGGCTGCATGCGGTACAGTCGGCTAGTGCCGGGCGCATCGTGCACGGCGGGATTGGATGCTATCCGGGGAGCCTTGCCAGGATGCCGCCGTGTGATAGGGCCATCCTTGCCTCGAGGCCGGCGCGCAGTGCAAGCCCTGCGGCAAGCCTGGCGGGTATGACCACGGCATACCCCGTGTACAGGACGCCCCTCTTTGCAGTCTTCCTGACGGTAAGGCAGACGGGGATGTCGTCGGCGTTCATGCGCACTCTGGATACTGCCAGGCCCCCGGGGACGCGCCTCATGTACACCTTTGAGCCGCCCTCCATGCCCAGCCCCTCGACCATCCCCTTGGGCAGGGCCAGTGAAACCTTGGTGTAGGCCTTGTGTGGGTGCCCCTGGTCGGATATCTGCAGCTTCACAAGATACAAGGCGGCACGGATCTTAATAGCCCCGCAGGGCCAAAGTTATCCGGCAGGCGCCCAGTCGTGTGATATGGAGCCACGGTTCCCGTCGCGGACCGCCCTGCACGCTGGACCCCCATCCGGAACGGCCTAGGCGGTGGCCCGCCAGCGAGGGGACCGCACCATACATGGCGGCCACAAATGCCGCAGGGACAGCATCGAAAAACGCACCATCTGCCAGCGCAAGAGGCGGCATGACACAGATACTAGATGGCGCCCGGGATTATTCGTGCCGGTTTTTATCATAGGATGGACTCCGTTCATCCACGCGCCATTTGACCGCCCTATAACCTACTACCAATGCAAATACTAGGAAGATAAAAGTCAAGGTCCATTGCTCCCTGTCAATCATGTCGGACATAGGCGGTTGAACTATGCCGTACGACCAATAAGCCAATGTTAACACCACAGCAAGCAAAAGCCATCTTAAAGTAATCACAGAGCGTTTTTTGGTATTACGGCGATCCCCTTCATCCGGATATTCAATATGTTTTAACAGATCCCATATAAAGTACGTGGCAAAGATTATCGTGATAATCAGGGGAAATTGATGCTCAAACTCTTTTAACATGAGCGATATTTGCAGCAAATAATAATATTCAAAAATTATCACAAGATCCAGCAAAAACCGCACTGCACCTGCCGTGTTGTCCCTATTGCATCACACTCATCGATCGCGCATAGCCAGCCCATCCTACCATTATTACGACATATGACAGAGACAGGGCCAGTACATCAATTGAAGCTGCAATCTACAATATGCTTGGAAAGGGAATTAAAATGCCTGGGCCTGCCATGAAACTTGAAGACAGAACTATGGCAAAAAGAAAATGTACTGCCTTGCCGTAGAAGCGTCCGCGGACATCCTCCGGACTATTCAGTGACATCTAGGGTATTTCCGATACCACGTAGTTATGTGGATTCTCAGTATTCACAGTCACCCATAATGGATAGTTGCATCGTCTGCACGTGGTGCAATATTTGATCTTTTCCGAGGCACCCCCGCACGTGGCGCAGTATTTGACCGTTTTTCTGGCATTCTCAAACTGTGCGCGTGCCTCGGCCGCGTCTGATACATGACCCTTGAGTTTGCAGTAGATCAGTTTTATCTCGTCCACCCCTATGATGACACACAAAATACGCTTAAGTTGATTCAACATGATATGCTTCCTCCAAAGTAATATTTAAGAATATGACCGATGCCGCCGAGCGGCTCATCGTGGCCGCTATAAGGCAGAGGTGCGGAAATCAACTCAAGACGGCCAAAGCGTCTGCCCCTCACCATATCCGATCATGCGGATTGCCCCGGGGATCCGCGTATCAGGCTCCGCCCCCGTCTAGAACCAGTCCTGCACAGCGCCGCCATATCCCGTGGCCCCATGCCAGGCCTTGCCACGGCATCAGGGGTCTGGCAGGGTCGCGAGCACTGCAGGCGCCGCGCCGTATGGGGGCTTCGTCATGCCCCGTTGCTGGCCCTGCTGCCCTAGGGGGCAAAAGGCCGGCACCGGGGGCCCTGCACCGGGCCCCCGTCCCGCCTGCGGGAATGCACGGTGCGGTCCAACTCCCCGACCGCCCCGGAAGGGGCGGTTTCGGCGGGGCCCCAGGGGGGCCGGGCCAACCCGGAAGGATCCGGGCACATGCCGCATGGGCACGATCATCAGGGGGATTTTTGCGGCATGCCAGAGCGGGCATGCCGGAGTAATGCGGATTCTCGACGCATCCGCCTCCTGGTGCACATCACGGAGGGCCGCCTCCTGGTGCACATCACGGAGGGCCGCCTCCTGGTGCACATCACGGAGGGCCGCCTCCTGGTGCACATCACGGAGGGCCGCCTCCTGGTGCACATCACGGAGGGCCCCCTCCGGGCGCCGGGGCGTCCGTCCCGTGCGGGACAAACCGCCTCCCAGGCGTTGTTCCTAGCTGTGCATGCCTCCGGGCACTGCGGATCCTCGGGTCGCACCTTGCCGGCACGCTGAAGAGTCCCGGTGTGCACGTCGACTGTCATTTTAAAAGCCGGGGCGCCTGCGCGGCAGCACCTGCAGATTCCAGGGTCCGCTCAACACAGGGCCTGCCATGCAGGGCCGCCGGTACGGCGCCCGGCATGCCCCTGGCGCCACGCCTGCGGCTGCCCGCGCATGCCTCCTGTATTTTCCCACAGGCCGCCTCCTGATCCGTGCGGCGCCAAGCAGTCCATTATATACGGGGCAAAATATCACCGGACTGCATTACGGGTCCGGCCTGTCGGGCTCTGAAAGCCCCGGGATGCGGTCCAGCTTCCCGTCCATTCTCTCAAGTGTCTTGTCCATTCTCTTGAGCGTCTCTGCTATGCCGCCAAGAACCTTCCTTGTCAGCTCAGACTCGGACTTTATCGCGGACCTTGTCAGCTCAGACTCGGACTTTATCAGGCTAGTTATGCCATTTAGCGTCTTATCGAGGCTGTGAACCTCCTTGCGCGTCCTCCAGAGCATGAGCAGCAGTACCACAGCCGGAGCAATAAACAGTGCGGCCAAGGCCAGCGCCTGATCGAATTTGCCTGCAACAAGTGCTCCGATAGAGGCGCCGAGGCCCGCCATGGCCGATATAACTGCCATGACGACCGTAGGCTTGCTTAAAAATCTCTTTTTCCCCTCCCCGTCGTCCCGGGCCGAGGGCAGTTTCTGGCCTGCCCGGCGCCTGGTGATGCCGGATTTGAGCCCGCGGATAATCCCCGCAATCCTGCCGAGGCGGATCATCCGCCCCAGCCTGCCAATGCGGGTCATATCCCCGCTGCCGGGTCCGCCCCGGTATCCTTCGCGGCCACTGCCTGCCGCCTTGTATTCTTTCATACAGATCACCTCTTGATCCATGCGGCGCAAAGCCGCACCCCGTACGGGGCAAAATATCACCGGACCGCATTACGGGTCCGGCCTGTCGGGCTCTGAAAGCCCCGGGATGCGGTCCAGCTTCCCGTCCATTCTCTCAAGTGTCTTGTCCATTCTCTTGAGCGTCTCTGCTATGCCGCCAAGAACCTTCCTTGTCAGCTCAGACTCGGACTTTATCTCTGCCCTCATGTCCCTGATGTTGGTTGCCATGTTGGGTGTCTCAGATTTCGGGTCCATCTGCCCGTATATCTTGTCGAGCTCGCAGAGTATGCTGCCAACCTTGACGCGCGTAGTCCAGAACATGACCAGCATTACCACCCCCGGCATAATAAGCAAGGCGGCCATGTCCATTGCCTGCCGCCTTGTATTCTTTCATACAGATCACCTCTTGATCCATGCGGCGCAAAGCCGCACCCCGTACGGGGCAAAATATCACCGGACCGCATTACGGGTCCGGCCTGTCGGGCTCTGAAAGCCCCGGGATGCGGTCCAGCTTCCCGTCCATTCTCTCAAGTGTCTTGTCCATACTCTTGAGCGTCTCTGCTATGCCGCCAAGAACCTTCCTTGTCAGCTCAGACTCGGACTTTATCGCGGACCTTGTCAGCTCAGACTCGGACTTTATCGCGGACCTTGTCTTTTCAAACCCGGTCCTCATTTCTGCCCTCATGTCCCTGATGTTGGTTGCCATGTTGGGTGTCTCAGATTTCGGGTCCAGCTGCCCGTATATCTTGTCGAGCTCGCAGAGTATGCTGCCAACCTTGACGCGCGTAGTCCAGAACATGACCAGCATTACCACCCCCGGCATAATAAGCAAGGCGGCCATGCCCATTGCCAGATTGTAGCCGTCCACCACGTATCCGATAATGGCAGCGGGCGCCCCCAACAGGACCATGAGCAGGGCCGCGGCTCCCATGCGCTTGGATACTATCGCCTTGAACGTATCCCAGGCGGACTCGCCCCCGGGGGACCGCGGCCCTTTCCGAAGCCGCGGCAAGCGGGGCCGGGGCATGCGGGCCCCGATCTTGAGGATCACCCCCGCAAGCCTGCGAAGCCGGCTCATGGCGCCGCCTCCGGGGCCGCACCCTCGGCACCTGCGGTCCCTGGGCCCCCGCCACCCCCAGCCCCGTCCTCGCCGAGTATCATGTCGAGCACGCGCTCGACCTTGTTGAGCACCTTGTAGCAGAAGCGGCCCACCTGCTCGGGCGTCCTGGCCTCTGCATACTGCTTGATGTACGTGTACGAGAACGCATCGTCGTCGTACCCGTACATCCGGGCCAGCACGCACGCGGAAAGCTGCGCTATCGCCTCCTGTTCCGGGTCCTGGCCCCCCTTGAGCCTCTCAAACCTAGAGTGGGCCTTGTGGGCGAGCTCATGAAAGAACACCGCCACATCGTCTGTGCACAGCCTTATCTCGTTGCCCTTCTGGCTGAACGAGCCGTACTCGCCGTCCTCGCTCTCATCATACCGGACCGTCATGCCCCAGCCCTCGGCCACGCCGTGCAGGGGCGGCATCCCCCGGGGCGCGCCCCTGACCTCGTTTAGGGGCTCGCCGTCGGTATCCTCATACCGGAAGACGGGTATCCCCCTGAACCCAACAACTACAACCCCGTCTTTATCGGGGTCGTCGGCATCCCTGACCTTCCGGGTTACAGGCCCGAGTATGTATATGGCCTTGCTGCCCCTCTTTACGTGCCTGCCCGCCTGCTGCCACTGCCTGTACCCGCGGGCATCCATGGTCCCCTGGACCATCATCAGCATCCTGTTTGAGAACGTCCACTTTCTGCTCGGCCTTGTGCCGTCGCCCTCAAGGTAGAGCTTCTCTATGCTGGTAGTAAGATCCTCGCTTGAGAATAGCTCAACCACCCGCGCAAGCTGCGCCCTTGCAAGATCCGTGCTAGTCAAGGCCCCGCCCCCTCTGGGATGCGCAGGCCGCACATGCAATACAGGACTGCCGGGCCCCGCACGGAGCCCCCGTCCATTTGCGCCCTTTCCGGGCCTGTACCGGGCCGCATGCGGCCCCTGATTTTTGTTCATGCTTCATGCATACCACCTCTTATCTGCGGCATTTGCCGCCCACCGGACTCACTCCGGCACGCCTTTCCCACACCCGCGGGCCTGTCCCCCTGCAGGGCAACTGGCGGGTTTGGAAGGATTGACAGGTCAAAAAAAGGTCTTACCCCCCGCGCTTTTCCATCAGCTCCCCGGCATGCCTACGCAGCCGCGCGGGCAGCTGTTTGAGAAACACGCCGTACACACTCTGGAATGGCAGAGGGCACCTTGGAGAGTATCGTCACGGTCCTGCAGTTGAGATCTATCCCCGTGCCGTCAAATGCGAGCCTTGCGGCCCCTGCATGAGACCGCTATACACAGGTGCCCCCATTCCCCGTCGGCAATGTGACGGGTTCCGGGGGCCCCGGGATGCCTTCTAGCTTCCCGTCTATGCTCTTGAGAGTTGCTGACATGCTGCCCAGGATCTTCCTTGTCATTTCAGACTCGGTCTTCATCTCGGCCATCATGCCCTTGATGTTCTCGGCCATCTCGGCCATATCCTTTTTGGGGAGCATCTCGGCCCTCATGCCCTTGATGTTCTCGGCCATCTCGGCCATCTCAGATTTGGGGAGCTGCTGGTCGGCTATATCATCAAGGATCCTGTAAAGGCCGGCAGACTCGCCGCGCGTCATCCACAGCATGATCGGTATTGCAATGCCCTATATAATAAACAGGCCGGACCGCATTACTGGTCCGGCCTTTTGGGCCCTGAAGGCCCCGGGTTGCCGTCTAGCTTCCCGTCTATGCTCTTGAGAGTCTTGTTCATACCCTCGAGTGTCCCTGCTATGCTGCCCAAGACCTTCCCTGTCTTTTCAGACTCGGTCTTTATGCCCTTGATGTTCTCGGCCATCTCGGCCATCTCAGATTTGGGGAGCTGCTGTTTGGATATATCATCAAGGATCCTGTAAAGGCCGGCAGACTCGCCGCGCGTCATCCACAGCATGATCGGTATTGCAATGCCCGGTATAATAAACAGGCCGGACCGCATTACTGGTCCGGCCTTTTGGGCCCTGAAGGCCCCGGGTTGCCGTCTAGCTTCCCGTCTATGCTCTTGAGAGTCTTGTTCATACCCTCGAGTGTCCCTGCTATGCTGCCCAAGACCTTCCCTGTCTTTTCAGACTCGGTCTTTATCTCAGCCAGGACCTTCCCTGTCTTTTTAGACTCAGTCTTTATCTCAGCCAGGACCTTCCCTGTCTTTTCAGACTCGGTCTTCATCTCGGCCCTCATGCCCTTGATGTTCTCGGCCATCTCGGCCATCTCAGATTTGGGGAGCTGCTGTTTGGATATATCATCAAGGATCCTGTAAAGGCCGGCAGACTCGCCGCGCGTCATCCACAACATGATCGGTATTGCAATGCCCTATATAATAAACAGGCCGGACCGCATTACTGGTCCGGCCTTTTGGGCCCTGAAGGCCCCGGGTTGCCGTCTAGCTTCCCGTCTATGCTCTTGAGAGTCTTGTTCATACCCTCGAGTGTCCCTGCTATGCTGCCCAAGACCTTCCCTGTCTTTTCAGACTCGGTCTTTATCTCAGCCAGGACCTTCCCTGTCTTTTCAGACTCGGTCTTTATGCCCTTGATGTTCTCGGCCATCTCGGCCATCTCAGATTTGGGGAGCTGCTGGTCGGCTATATCATCAATGATCCTGTAAAGGCCGGCAGACTCGCCGCGCGTCATCCACAGCATGATCGGTATTGCGATGCCCTATATAATAAACAGGCCGGACCGCATTACTGGTCCGGCCTTTTGGGCCCTGAAGGCCCCGGGTTGCCGTCTAGCTTCCCGTCTATGCTCTTGAGAGTCTTGTTCATACCCTCGAGTGTCCCTGCTATGCTGCCCAAGACCTTCCCTGTCTTTTCAGACTCGGTCTTTATCTCAGCCAGGACCTTCCCTGTCTTTTCAGACTCGGTCTTCATCTCGGCCCTCATGCCCTTGATGTTCTCGGCCATCTCGGCCATCTCAGATTTGGGGAGCTGCTGTTTGGATATGCCGTCAAGCTTCACTTTGAGGCCTACAACCTCGGTGTGCGTCGACAAGAGCATTAACAGCATTACCAGCCCCGGCGCAGAAAGCACTCCAGCAAGGCTCAATGCAAGACTCAATGCCTGCTCTGGTTTTACCAAATGGTATCCCAAAATGGCAAAACACAAACCTGCAAAGAACATGCCCAGGGACACAATGCCCGAGGTCTTCTGGATCACCGTCATGAATGCCTTCCGTAGTGGCTCCTTCTGCGCATCCTTTTCTGCGGATCCCTGTACTGCCCGGAGCCGCTGAATGCGGTCCCCGAGCCCGCGGACAACCCCCGCAATCCTGCCGAGACGGATCATCCGCCCCAGCCTGCCAATGCGGGTCATATCATCACTGCCGGGTCCGCCCCGGTATCCTTCGCGGCAACTTCCTGCCGCCTTGTCTTGTACTCTTTCATACGTATTACCTCCTAATACATGCGGCGCAAAGCCGCCCACCCCGTACGGGGCCATCATGTTGACCCGCATTGCGGGCCTGTCCATTTGGAACATCTGTATCATAGAACAGTTCTGGCTTATAACTTGTTCCGCCCGGCATCTGCCATAGTACGGATGATCCCAGCTTGCAGGCCCGCGGTTCCAGTCCGGGACTGCACGCCCGCCCAGGTCCATCCTGGGCCCCGCCGCGTATACATTCCGGCCGAGTGCCGGCCCGAAGACAGGTCACGCCCTGTCCCCGGGTTTGAGCGCGCCTATGCGCCCATAGCACGGGCTGCCCCTGGGGGGGCCGCCTGCGCCGGCAAGCGCGGCAGGCGTCAGCACGCCCCTCCAGTCGGCCACCGTTATCTCGCCGTCCATGGCCCTGCACGATATGCGAAAGCCGTGCCTGTTGTGTACCAGTGCCAGCCCGCAGGGCCGGGTGAGCCACCGGGCAACGGCCGCCCCGTATTCAACGGTCCAGCGGACCACGGGGTTGCCCTCTGTTCTAGAGAACCCCACCGTATCGTCAGGCCCCGTGCCTTGCGGCCAGTCCGTGACCTCGCGGGGCAGCCCCGCTGTCCCATACCTGTCTTTGTCCATTTCATTTCCTCCATCTGCACCATTGGTGCATGCGGCAATTGCCGCCCACCGGACTCACTCCGGCACGCCTTTCCCACACCCGCGGGCCTGTCCCCCACTTGGGCAACTAGCAGGTTTGGAAGGATTGCCAGGTCAAAAAAAAAGGGGTCTTACCCCCCGTGCTTTTCCATCAGCTCCTCGGCATGCCTACGCAGCCGCGCGGGCAGCTGGTTGAGAAACACGCCGTCCCTCCTCGGGAACAGCAGAAAGAACACCTTGGAGAGTATCGTCACGGTCCTGCCATTAAGCTCTATCTCCGTGCCGTCAAATGCGAACCTTGCGGCCCCCGCATCAGACACCACTATGCACAGGTGCCTCCACTCCCCGCCGGCCATATAATGGGCCGTTCCCCCGGAGTCCACGTCGAATACGCCGTCTATTACGTACCTTTTGCCGCCCTTGCCAGATACTGCCTCCACCCGGCCCGCAAACTGTTCCAGACTCCTGGCGATATACTCGTCCTGGGCTGCAGACGAGAACCACTCGTCAAATACCGCCGCATATTCGGCGCGGTCCCCGGAGAGCATGGCCCCGGAGACTGCCTGCGCGTCGGCTATCTGGATTCTCCTGCCGCCAAGCGTGCAGTTGAAGACGCCGCCGTTGTATGTCTCCATGACGGAGGCCCCGTCCCCAAAGTCGTAGAACAGCCTGTTCCCCATGTAGTGGCCGTACTTGAGCCGGTGGTACGGAGTGTTTGGCACGTTGACTACCGCGTCGCGTATCTCCACGCGGTCCCCCCTGACCTTTCTGACCCGGGCCTTGAACGTAAGCACCGGGGCGTCGGGGTCGCCGCTAATGAGGTTCCTCATGCCCTCTTTTCCCGTCTTCATGATTCACTCCGGGACGGCCCGGGGTGCCGCGCAGCGCGCAGAGCACCATCGAGTGATATTGCCACTTCTGCGCGATTCCTTGCGGCCCCGCGGTCCGCGGGCCTGCCTATGAGCCCTGCCAGCTCTACATTCTTTACGGTTCCAAGGGCGTGCTGCACACATGACAGTATGTACGCGCCGTCCACAGAATAGTATCCGTCCCAGCCCGATATCGAGTGGGCGCCAAGGTCGACCGTTGGCAGCGGGCAGATGCCGTGCCTGCGGCCTGCCGTCCCTATGCTGGCCTTTGCGCCCGCCGAATGGCACAAAAACGCCACCTCGAATAGCTCGTCTGCGGTCCCCAGGACCTCGGTGTATCCCTCCACGCCAAAGCCCCCAAAGCCGTCCATGCCGGATTCAACCAGGAGTATGTCATCCCTTGCCGCTATGGCGGCGCCCGTCATGATTCCGGCAGAGGTGCGGTATGAAGCCTTTGAGGCCCTCTCTACAAACTCCGCCTCTGGGGTGCCGCCATCTGCTGGCCCGTCCCGGGTTATAGTATACGAGGTATCAATGGCGCCAAGCAGGCGCGACGCCTCCCGGGCCCGTGCACTGCGTATGCACGAGTCCCCCACCTCGTCGACGAGCTCCTGCGATACTGCGACAGTATCCGGCATGTAGCCGTGCCTGGATGCGGCAGACGAGTACTCTGTCTGGCGGCCGCCCCGGCGCGCCTGCGCGCGCAGGCCGTGTTCCTCCATGTACCCTTCAAGGGTGGGCAGCCCGAGCAGCAGGTTGTACCGGGTTAATAGCTCCCTGTTCTCCCTGTCGTACCCCCTTACCACTAGAACCCTGCCGTCGTGTTCCGCAACCGCCCCGAGCCTGCCCGCAGAAAACGCGTCGGCCAGCACCAGCGGGCGCCCCCCGGCCGCCTCTTCAAGGGGCACGCGGCTCCGGTCGTCTGCCGTGCAGACCCTTGCGCGCAAAGCCCTGCAAAACGACCTTGTAAGGGGAGGGAGTGCGTCGGAATCCCGGTCGCAGGCCCACGCCGCGCACGCCATCTGCGCGCGCCCGCTGCCCCTCATCTCCCCAAAGGTGCCAAAGCGCATATGCCTTTTTATCTCGGATAGCAGCATCGCTCCCGCTGCAGCCTTGATATCATCCTCTGCGCCGCGGGTCAGCCTCTCCCTGTCCGGCATGGGGCGGTGCCTGCGCTCGTCTGTCGCATGTATGATGATATGCGCGGCCCTTCCCAGTATGCCGTCAAATGCAATCCCCGTCCCCACGGGCGCCCTTGCAAGAAATACCCTGACACCGCCGCCCGGGGAATAGAACTCGGAGAGACCGCGGGACCTGTACAGGATGAATACTGCCGCAGCCTCTATCCCGCCGCCGGACGCGCGGAATGTGCACGTCCTCATGCCGCGCCGCCCAAGGCCTTCCAGGTGCTCCTCCATTGTATGCAGCTCGCGCGTGCCGTCGCCTGTGCCCCCGCCTGCCGCGGCAGAGTTGCTCACCGCATACACGGTCCTCACGCCGCTGAGAAGGGCGCAGGCCTCCGCCATCTCGGAGACCTCTTCGGGATCCACACCCTCGTGGAGCACCACCGAGACCCTGCTGCCGTAGCCCCTCTCCTCCATGGGGATGCCCCCCTGGAAGCCCCTGCCGTCGATCCCCATGAACGCGTACATCGAGCCGTCCTCCCGGGAATGGGTCTCGAACCTCATGCGGGAACCGAGCGTCGTATACGCGGCCTGCCCCATGCCGAACTGGCCGTTCTCCGTGCCGTCGTGGTTTGTGCTGGCGCACAGCACGCGGAACGAGTTCTCAAAGGCCCACCTTGACATGCCCAGAGAATCCACGCCCTCTATGGAGAGCTCCCTGTCCAGGGCGTCGTATGCAACCAGTATGTGCGGGTCTGCGCCGTGCTCCCTCCTGGCGGTCCTGCAGGCGCGCGCCTCGTTTGTATACAGCTCGCGAAAGCCCGATGCGGGGTTTTTGTATATCTCGGTGGAGAGCCTCTGCTTTGCAACAGCGGCCTCCATCTCTATCGGCATCCAGCCGGCATCCGGCCCGAGATCAAGCGGCGAGTCGGGCTCGACCTTTGGCACATATACCCCGGTCATATCCGCCCCGCCCTCACCCTAAGCGCGGCCTCAAAGCAGAGGCCCACAAAGGTCATTCCTTCAAACTCCTCGCGCACCATGCATTCCAGCATGGCCCGCTCCCCGCCGTCGAGCGGCCCGTCCATTGCCTCTAGCACGCGGACTGCCGCATCTGCAATGTACGATATGCGGGCCTCCCCGGCCCGGCCTACCGCCTCATCGTGCCCCCTTATCCCCTCGGATACCGCCTCGTCATACGGGCGGGTCCGGGTCTCTTCATGTTTCATACAAACCACCTCCTGGTCTGTGCGGCTCCAGGCCGCCCACCCCGTACGGGGCAAAATCCCACCGGAACGCATTACGGATCCGGCCTTTTTGGCCCTGAAGGCCCCGGGTTGCCGTCTAGCTTCCCGTCTATGCTCTTGAGAGTCTCGGCCATGCCGCCCAGGATCTCCCTTGTCTTTTCAGACTCGGTCTTTATGCCCTTGATGTTCTCGGCCATTTTGGCCATATCCTTTTTGGGGAGCATCTCGGCCCTCATGCCCTTGATGTTCTCGGCCATCTCGGCCATATCCTTTTTGGGGAGCATCTCGGCCCTCATGCCCTTGATGTTCTCGGCCATCTCGGCCATATCCTTTTTGGGGAGCAGCTGGTCGGATATACCATTAAGCAAATTTTTGAGGCCGATAACCTCGCCGCGCGTAGTCCAGAGCATGGCCAGCATTACCACTCCCGGCATAATAAGCAAGGCGGCCAGGCCCACTGCAAGATTGTAGTCTTCCACCTTGTATCCAATATAGGCGGCGGGCACTCCCAACAGGGCCATGAGCAGGGCCGCGGCGCCCATGCGCCTGCATGCTATCGCCTTGAACGTATCCCAGGCGGGCTCGTCCCCGGGGGATCCCGGCCCGGCCAGGCTCCGCATGATGCGGGCCCCGAGTCCGCGGATCATCCCCGCAAGCCTGCCAATGCGGATCATCCGCCCCAGCCTGCCAATGCTGGTCATATCCCCATCTCCGGGACCGTCCCGGCATCCTCCGCGGCCACTGCCTGCCGCCTTGTATTCTTTCATACAGATCACCTCTTGATCCATGCGGCGCAAAGCCGCCCACCCCGTACGGGGCAAAATCCCACCGGAACGCATTACTGGTCCGGCCTTTTTGGCCCTAGAGGCCCCGGGTTGCTGTCCAGCTTCCCGTCCAAGCTCTTGAGAGTCTCGGCCATGCTGCCCAGGATCTCCCTTGTCTTTTTAGACTCAGTCTTTATCTCAGCCAGGACCTTCCCTGTCTTTTCAGACTCGGTCTTTATCCCCTTGATGTTCTCGGCCATCTCGACCATCTCAGATTTGGGGAACATCTGGTCTGCTATATCATCAAGGATCCTGTAAAGACCGGCAGACTCGCCGCGCGTCATCCACAGCATGATCGGTATTGCAATGCCCTATATAATAAACAGGCCGGACCGCATTACTGGTCCGGCCTTTTGGGCCCTGAAGGCCCCGGGATGCTGTCTAGCTTCCCGTCCAAACTCTTGAGAGTCTTTGCTATGCCGCTAAAGACCTCCCTTGTCTTTTCAGACTCGGTCTTCATCTCGGCCCTCATCTTACCCAGGACCTCCCTTGTCTTTTCAGACTCGGTCTTCATCTCGGCCCTCATGCCCTTGATGTTCTCGGCCATCTCGACCATCTCAGATTTGGGGAGCTGCTGGTCGGCTATATCATCAATGATCCTGTAAAGACCGGCAGACTCGCCGCGCGTCATCCACAGCATGATCGGTGTTGCAATGCCCTATATAATAAACAGGCCGGACCGCATTACTGGTCCGGCCTTTTGGGCACTGAAGGCCCCGGGTTGCCGTCTAGCTTCCCGTCTATGCTCTTGAGAGTCTTGTTCATACCCTCGAGTGTCCCTGCTATGCTGCCCAAGACCTTCCCTGTCTTTTCAGACTCGGTCTTCATCTCGGCCCTCATGCCCTTGATGTTCTCGGCCATCTCGACCATCTCAGATTTGGGGAGCTGCTGGTCGGCTATATCATCAATGATCCTGTAAAGGCCGGCAGACTCGCCGCGCGTCATCCACAGCATGATCGGTGTTGCAATGCCCTATATAATAAACAGGCCGGACAGCATTACTGGTCCGGCCTTTTGGGCACTGAAGGCCCCGGGTTGCCGTCTAGCTTCCCGTCTATGCTCTTGAGAGTCTTGTTCATACCCTCGAGTGTCCCTGCTATGCTGCCCAAGACCTTCCCTGTCTTTTCAGACTCGGTCTTCATCTCGGCCCTCATGCCCTTGATGTTCTCGGCCATCTCGGCCATATCCTTTTTGGGGAGCATCTCGGCCCTCATGCCCTTGATGTTCTCGGCCATCTCGGCCATATCCTTTTTGGGGAGCATCTCGGCCCTCATGCCCTTGATGTTCTCGGCCATCTCGACCATATCCTTTTTGGGGAGCATCTCGGCCCTCATGCCCTTGATGTTCTCGGCCATCTCGGCCATCTCAGATTTGGGGAGCTGCTGTTTGGATATGCCGTCAAGCTTCACTTTGAGGCCTACAACCTCGGTGTGCGTCGACAAGAGCATTAACAGCATTACCAGCCCCGGCGCAGAAAGCACTCCAGCAAGGCTCAATGCAAGACTCAATGCCTGCTCTGGTTTTACCAAATGGTATCCCAAAATGGCAAAACACAAACCTGCAAAGAACATGCCCAGGGACACAATGCCCGAGGTCTTCTGGATCACCGTCATGAATGCCTTCCGTAGTGGCTCCTTCTGCGCATCCTTTTCTGCGGATCCCTGTCCTGCCCGGAGCCGCTGAATGCGGTCCCCGAGCCCGCGGACAACCCCCGCAATCCTGCCGAGACGGATCATCCGCCCCAGCCTGCCAATGCGGGTCATATCATCACTGCCGGGACCAACCCGGCATCTTTGGCGGCAACTTCCTGCCGCCTTGTCTTGTACTCTTTCATACGTATTACCTCCTAATACATGCGGCGCAAAGCCGCCCACCCCGTACGGGGCCATCATGTTGACCCGCACCGCGGGCCTGTCCATTTGGAACATCTGTATCATAGAACAGTCCGGGCTTATAACTTGTTCCGCCCGGCATCTGCCATCCACCCAATGATCCCAGCTTGCAGGCCCGCGGTTCCAGTCCGGGACTGCACGCCCGCCCAGGCCTCTCCTGGGCCCAGCCGCGTATACATTCCGGCCGAGTGCCGGCCCGAAGACAGGTCACGCCCTGTCCCCGGGTTTGAGCGCGCCTATGCGCCCATAGCACGGGCTGCCCCTGGGGGGGCCGCCTGCGCCGGCAAGCGCGGCAGGCGTCAGCACGCCCCTCCAGTCGGCCACCGTTATCTCGCCGTCCATGGCCCTGCATGATATGCGAAAGCCGTGCCTGTTGTGTACCAGTGCCAGCCCGCAGGGCCGGGTGAGCCACCGGGCAACGGCCGCCCCGTATTCAACGGTCCAGCGGACCACGGGGTTGCCCTCTGTTGAGAACCCTACCGTATCGTCAGGCCCCGTGCCTTGCGGCCAGTCCGTGATATCCCCAGGCAGCCCCGCTGTCCCATACCTGTCTTTGTCCATTTTATTTCCTCCATCTGCACCTTGGTGCATGCGGCATTTGCCGCCCACCGGACTCACTCCGGCACGCCTTTCCCACACCCGCGGGCCTGTCCCCCTGTAGGGCAACTGGCGGGTTTGGAAGGATTGCCAGGTCAAAAAAAATTAGGCGGCAGGCCCCTGCGTATAATGTACGGCAAGGGCCGCATCTGCCGCCTTTTTGAGCTCGTCGTATCCTGCAGAATAATGCTCGCCCCAGGAATCCGCGCTTTTGGCCGCCATCTCGAGCATCCTACCTATGCGGGGATCCCGTATGGTATAGGCCGCGTGCCGCACACAAGAGGCTGCACGCAGCGGGTGCCCCCGCTCGCCGTACCTTCCTGCTATCCCTCCGAGGGAATCATCCTCCACCAGATGGCTCCTTGCAAGGTCCCCGGGCCGCTCGCACAGGTCGCCGCGCCCGATGTGGGTCCCCACGTGGACGGTCCTGCCGCCGCTCACGCAGAGAAATCCCACCTCGAATAGCTCGTCTGCCGTGCCCGACACCTGCAAAAACCCGCCTGCCTCAAAGCCTGCAAACCCAGGATAGTCGCACTCGACTAGCAGAATATCCCTTCCACGGGAGAGTATGCCGGAGCCCGTCATGGATCCCTCCGGTGTAGAGTACTCTTTTGACGAGACCATCGCGTTGAACTCGTCTTCGCTGCGGCCCACGCCGGCTCCCTCGCCTGCCAGCATATACCGCGGGATCATCCTGTCCAAAAGCCCGAGCGCCGGCCTGAGCCTTTTTGCGCGCACGACATATTCTCCGTCGTACCCGTCCATACTGCACGACCTGATGCGGAGGTCCTGCCGCCTCCTGCTCCGGGACAGATCCCTCAGGCAGGCCCCGTGGACTGTTATCCCGCGCCGCCTCTCCTGCCTGCCTGCATCTATCCCGTGCTCCTCCATGTATTCTTCAATCTGCAGTATACCGAGCGCGGCCAGTGCATCAACCCCTGCCGCATCGCACGGCCGGAACAGCCACGCGTCGGCGCCCCTGCCTACCGCCCTGCTCCTGCGCGCATCGAGCACAGAGGCCATGACAATCTCGCGGTGCCGCGGCGCATCCCAGAGCGTGGCCCTGCTCCTATCCGGCCGGATTACCGCCGTATCCAGCGCGGCCTGCCACCTGCCTATATCCCCCCGGATAAGGCCCCTGCCGCTGCGCGGCAGCTCGGCCCATGCGGCGCAGACCGCCCTCCTGTGCGGGCTGGACCGGAACTCTTCAAAGCTCCCAAATGCAAAGCGCCGCGCGGCAGCCGGCAGGACCAGCCGGCGCAGTTCCGCCCCCAGGGCCACTTCTGCATCCCGGGTGAGCCTCCCCCTGTCGGGCATTGGCCTGTACCTCCGCTCGTCTTTTGCATGTATGACAAGCGAGCTTGCAGCCCCCAGCAGGCCCGGCAGCTCAAGCTCCATCGATATTGGGAGTCTTGCAAGATATCCGCGGACGCCCTCCCGGGGCCCGCCAAAGACGGCATGCGCCTCGAGGCCTCCTCCTTGCACGGCGACCGTTATTGTTCCCGGCGCATCCTCGGGGTCGATCCCCTGTTCAAGCGGCCACTCGCCGTCCTCGAGTGTACCGCCGGCTGCCGCCGCGTTATACACCACCCATACAGTGGGCACGCCGCTCAGACGGGCGCACTCGCGGGCCATCCCCAAAAGATCCCCAGGGTCGACAGAATCCCGCAGTATCACAGAGGCGGCAGATCCAAACCCCTCGATATCCGGCTCCGGGAGTCCGTCCTCGATAGTCCTGGCCTTTCTGCTGATGAACTGGTATGCAGAGCCGTCCTCCCTGGAGCGGGTCTCAAAGCGCATCTCGTCTCCGAGCGTGGTATACGCGATATGACCCATGCCGAACTGGCCGTTTTCAGAGCCGTCTGCGTTTGTCGTATCGCCGAGCCTTGCAAACTCGCGCTCGAATGTGCGGCGGGGCATCCCCATGGAGTCCTCCCCCCGTATGGTGAGGCGCCTATCCAGCGCGTCGTACTCTACGGATATGCTCGGCCTGGCGCCTAGTCTGCCTGCTGCCCTGCAGGCGCGCGCCTCGTTTGCGTACAGCTCGCGCAGCCCCGCGCGCGGATCATCAGAGTATATGCCGCTGCCCAGATAGTCAAGGACCACGTCCCGCTCCATCCCGTAGGCGGCAGGCCCGTCCGCCTTATCCATTGTTCATGCCCCCGCGCGCATCAGCTCTATCATGTGCAGCGGCGCCGGCCCTTGCCCCGCGGTCAAGCGAGACTGCGTCGCCGGACAGCTCCCTGAGGGCAGCATAGTCGCCACCTCCGCGCCTCCACCTCGACCGCGGTATCTCGCATGCGGCCATCGAGAACAGCTCCCGTATGTCCGGGCTCTTTACCGTATCGAGGGTATGCCGCATGCATGACATGCACAGGACGGCATCATCCGCGCCGTCAAACTGCCCGCAGCCTGCCGTCCCTTCGAGCGGAAGCTCCGGAAGCTTCCCGCCCCGGGGGGCCCTTGAATGCGAGTTTATCCCCGTGTGGAACCTCCTCCCTGAATGCTGGCACAAAAACGCCACCTCGAATAGCTCGTCTGCCGTCCCCAGGACCTCCGTGAACCCATCTACGCCAAAGCCCGCAAAGCCGACAATGTCGGATTCGACAAGCAGTATGTCGTCCCGCGAGGATATTGTACGGCCAGTCATAGTACCCGATGATGTGCGGTAGCTCCTATTTGATACATCCTGGAGAAACTCAGATGCGTCAATGCCCGCGTTGTTTTTGCGGCCTGTTATCGAATATCTGCAGAGAAACCTGCCCAGCAGTTCTGTTGCCGGCCCCAGCGGGGAGGCCCGTATCACATGCCTCTGCCCGCCTAGCTCCTCCCGTACAATTCCCGTGCCCGTGCCCTTTACGACAGTGCGGTATGCGAGCGCCCTTGCGGCCCTTCTAGACACCCTTGGCCGCAGGCCGTGCTCTTTGATGTACGCGTCCATTCTCGGTATTCCGCATGCGGCAAACCCTTCAGGTTCATGCTCTGACCTGAAGACTACTGCCCCGGGGTTGTATTCCAGGATTGCATCCGCCCTTGCCCGGATTATCCTGTCGGCGTATACCGGGGTGGCGCCTGCGGGAAGCTCCATCATGGACGTCTTTGTGCCATCAGAGGTGACGATCCCCAGCCCCATCACCCGGAGCCATTCGTGGACGGGATCCGCCTTGTCCTCCCGGATGTGCCCGTACATGCGGGCAGCCAGGCGCCTGTGCGGGCTGGTCCGCAGGGCCTCAAAGCTCTCAAACGAGAGCATCCCCTCGAGTTTGTCCCGGAGCAGCCCCTCTGCTTTCTCGAGCATTGATCTCTCGGATTCCGGCACAAGTCTCTCCCTGTCGCGTTCAGGAAGATACTCGCGCTCGTCCGTACAGTGGATGGCCAGCCGGGACGCCTTTCCTAGCAGCCAGCCTGTGCCCCCGATTCCTATGGGCGCGCGCGCCAAAAATGCCTCGCGCCGCTCCCCCCAGCGGGGGCTGCCGCAGCCAAAGCCTGCTGCAATCTCGATGTGTCCGTCGGATATATCGACTATATCCCCGCAGGGCATTCCCGCGGAGAGGCCCTGCGGGAGCAGCTCATCCCCAGAGTCCGTCCTCCAGATGGTGGGCACCCCGCTGAGCCGGGCGCACCTGCGCGCCATCCCGTACAGGCCGCGCCCTTCATCCCGCAGCGGGACGGTCACGCGCGTCCCGCACGAATCAAGCACAGGCGCATCCCTCGGGTGCAGCTCCGACGCGTCGACGCTCTCAAAAGAGTAGGCATCGCCGTTGCGGCACCGCGTCTCAAAGAGCATGCTGTCCCCGAGCGTGTAATATGCGAGCCTGCCCATTCCAAACTGGCCGTTCTCTGTCCCGTCTGTGTTCGTCGACCGGGCCACCACGGTATAGACGTCATTGTATACATCCCGGGACATTCCCAGGGAGTCCTCGCCGCGTATTACCAGCGAGCCGCCGCACTCTATGACAATGCGGGGATCCGCGCCGTGCTCTCTTCTGGCGGCCCTGCAGGCGCGCGCCTCGTTTGTATACAGCTCGCGGAGGCCGGATTCTGCGTCCTTGTATATCTCAGAGGCCAGCCTCTTTAGTATCACGGACGAGTTTACCCCGTATTCTATGGTCCCGCGTCCCGCGGGGGATTCAAGGCCCGTCGTGTCAAAGGGGGCATCGCCTGCCACCTTGGGGCTGTAATAGCCCTTGCCGCTCATGTTCCCTTGGCGGCGCCGCGCGCCGCACAAAACGCCATCCCCGGGCGCCCGCAATGGCGCCGCGGCCCCGGCTGGGCCCGTTATCCCCGCCATCTTGTTCTGCGCCTTTTTGCGCATCGAATTATTCATTTCTATCACCTCGTATCTGCGGCAAAGCCGCCCACCGGACTCACTCCGGCATGCCTTTCCCACACCCGCGGGCCTGTCCCCCTGTTGGGCAACTGGCGGGTTTGGAAGGATTGCCAGGTCAAAAAAAGGCCTTACCCCCCGTGCTTTTCCATCAGCTCCCCGGCATGCCTACGCAGCCGCGCGGGCACCCGATTGAGGAACACGCCATACACACTCTGGAATGGCAGAAAGAGCACCTTGGAGAGTATCGTCATGGTCCTGCCGATGAGATCCATCCCCGTGCCGTCAAATGCAAACCTCGCGGCCCCTGCATGAGACCGCTATGCACGGGAGCCTCCGGTCCCCGTCGGCAATGTGTCGGGTGCCGGGGGCCCCGGGATGCGGTCCAGCTTGCCGTCTATGCTCTTGAGAGTCGCTGCCATGCTGCCCAGGATCCCCCTTGTCTTTCCAGACTCGGTCTTCATCTCGGCCCTCATCTTACCCAGGACCTTCCCTGTCTTTTCAGACTCGGTCTTTATGCCCTTGATGTTCTCGGCCATCTCGGCCATCTCAGATTTGGGGAGCTGCTGGTCGGCTATATCATCAATGATCCTGTAAAGGCCGGCAGACTCGCCGCGCGTCATCCACAGCATGATCGGTGTTGCAATGCCCTATATAATAAACAGGCCGGACCGCATTACTGGTCCGGCCTTTTGGGCCCTGAAAGCCCCGGGTTGCCGTCTAGCTTCCCGTCTATGCTCTTGAGAGTCTTGTTCATACCCTCGAGTGTCCCTGCTATGCTGCCCAAGACCTTCCCTGTCTTTTCAGACTCGGTCTTCATATCGGCCCTCATGCCTTGCACCCCTGTTTTTATCCCCTTGATGTTCTCGGCCATCTCGGCCATCTCAGATTTGGGGAGCTGCTGGTCGGCTATATCATCAATGATCCTGTAAAGACCGGCAGACTCGCCGCGCGTCATCCACAGCATGATCGGTGTTGCAATGCCCGGTATAATAAACAGGCCGGACCGCATTACTGGTCCGGCCTTTTGGGCCCTGAGGGCCCCGGGTTGCCGTCTAGCTTCCCGTCCAAGCTCTTGAGAGTCTTTGCTATGGCGCTAAAGACCTCCCTTGTCTTTTCAGACTCGGCCCTCATCTCACCCAAGACCTCCCTTGTCTTTTCAGACTCGGCCCTCATCTCACCCAAGACCTCCCTTGTCTTTTCAGACTCGGCCCTCATCTCACCCAAGACCTCCCTTGTCTTTTCAGACTCGGTATTTATCTCGGCCCTCATGCCCTTGATGTTCTCGGCCATCTCGGCCATCTCAGATTTGGGGAGCTGCTGTTTGGATATGCTGTCAAGCGTTGTTTTGAGGCCTACAACCTCGGTGTGCGTCGACAAGAGCATTAACAGCATTACCAGCCCCGGCGCAGAAAGCACTCCAGCAAGGCTCAATGCAAGACTCAATGCCTGCTCTGGTTTTACCAAATGGTATCCCAAAATGGCAAAACACAAACCTGCAAAGAACATGCCCAGGGACACAATGCCCGAGGGCTTCTGGATCACCGTCATGAATGCCTTCCGTAGTGGCTCCTTCTGCGCATCCTTTTCTGCGGATCCCTGTACTGCCCGGAGCCGCTGAATGCGGTCCCCGAGTCCGCGGACAACCCCCGCAATCCTGCCGAGACGGATCATCCGCCCCAGCCTGCCAATGCGGGTCATATCATCACTGCCGGGACCAACCCGGCATCTTTGGCGGCAACTTCCTGCCGCCTTGTCTTGTACTCTTTCATACGTATTACCTCCTAATACATGCGGCGCAAAGCCGCCCACCCCGTACGGGGCCATCATGTTGACCCGCATCGCGGGCCTGTCCATTTGGAACATCTGTATCATAGAACAGTCCGGGCTTATAACTTGTTCCGCCCGGCATCTGCCATAGTACGGATAATCCCGGCATGCAGGCCCGCGGTTCCAGTCCGGGACTGCACGCCCGCCCAGGTCCATCCTGGGCCCCGCCGCGTATACATTCCGGCCGAGTGCCGGCCCGAAGACAGGTCACGCCCTGTCCCCGGGTTTGAGCGCGCCTATGCGCCCATAGCACGGGCTGCCCCTGGGGGGGCCGCCTGCGCCGGCAAGCGCGGCAGGCGTCAGCACGCCCCTCCAGTCGGCCACCGTTATCTCGCCGTCCATGGCCCTGCACGATATGCGAAAGCCGTGCCTGTTGTGTACCAGTGCCAGCCCGCAGGGCCGGGTGAGCCACCGGGCAACGGCCGCCCCGTATTCAACGGTCCAGCGGACCACGGGGTTGCCCTCTGTTCTAGAGAACCCCACCGTATCGTCAGGCCCCGTGCCTTGCGGCCAGTCCGTGACCTCGCGGGGCAGCCCCGCTGTCCCATACCTGTCTTTGTCCATTTCATTTCCTCCATCTGCACCATTGGTGCATGCGGCAATTGCCGCCCACCGGACTCACTCCGGCACGCCTTTCCCACACCCGCGGGCCTGTCCCCCACTTGGGCAACTAGCAGGTTTGGAAGGATTGCCAGGTCACGGGCCCCCTTCAGGGGGCCGCCCCTGCGGCAGCAATAAATGCCACAGACACGGCACCGGTGGTCTGGCGCCGTGTTTCGTCCACATAGGACTCGTCAGTATGGCTGCCGGGATATCCCGGAGTGGCCCGGACGGGGCCGTCTTTTGCCGTTGCCGGCCGCGGGCCTTGAAGGGCCCGCCGTGCTTTAGGGCTGCTCGCCCCTTGCGTTTCTGCGGGCCGTCAGTATGGCCTCGCATGCCTCAAGGTCGCCCTTGTACATGTCAAGGCCCCGCTTGTCCCCAGGGTGCACAAATGTCCCTGCATACCGGACAGTCTCCTCAAAAAACAGGGCGTCTGCTGCATCTGCATCCATGATGTACCTGCTGCATCCCCCCATGGTGGCCGCGTCACCGCGGGCATCATCAAAGTGGTCCCCGGCGATGGTCTGGGCATACTCCCTGCAGGATTCCAAGAGATCCCCTGGCACCCTTGAGAACATGTACCGGACATCGAGGGTCTCGCCTGTCCCCACTATGAAGAGGGTCGAGTCGTCCTCAAGCTTTGCCACAGTTTTTCCTGCCGCATCCCTGTACAGGACGTCCCCGCCCCGGACTATATACCGCGTGCTGCAGCCCGTCCTCGGCCGGAGCAGTGCACCCCTTATCCTGCAGTAGGCTCCGTTTCTGGGATCGCCCCTGCCTGGCTCCTGCGGCGCTGCCGTGCACTGTACAGGGGGCGCATCCGCTGTATTATTTTGCGCCATTCTAGCGCATTGGCGCTCCTGCCTGCGCCCGGTCGGCCTGCCCGCCTCGCGGCGTATCTTTTTTGCCCTTCGGGGCCTGCCGGTCTTGGCATCCATTGGTATTACTATCATTTTCATCACTCCTGATGTGGGATGACTCCCGTGCCGCACAAGGCGGCCCACCGGCCTCAAGCCGGCATGCCTTTCCCACACCCGCGGGCCTGTCCCCCTGTAGGGCAACTGGCGGGTTTGGAAGGATTGACAGGTCAAAAAAATAGATCCCAGTCCCGTGATTTTCCATCAGTTCCTCGGCATGCCTACGCAGCCGCGCGGGCAGCCGGTTGAGGAACACGCCGTCTCTTCACGGGAACAGCAGAAAGAACGCCTTGGAGAGCATTGTCACAGTCCTGCCGTTGAGATCTATCCCTGTGCCGTCAAATGCAAACCTTGCGGCCCCTGCATCCGGGACTGCTATGCACAGGTGCCCCCATTACGCGTCGGCAGTGTAGTGGGTGCCGGGGGCCCCGGGATGCGGTCTAGCTTCCCGTCTATGCTCTTGAGAGTTGCTGCCGTGCTGCCCAGGATCTCCCTTGTCTTTTCAGACTCGGACGTTATCAGGCCGGACATGTCGTCTAGTGTTTTATCAAGGAGGCCGACCTCGCCGCGCGTCTTCCACTGCATGACCAGCATTACCACAGCCGGCGCAACAAGCAGGCCGGCCAAGGCCAGTTCGAGTGCACCTACAGCATATGCATAGATGGAGAAGGCGGAGCCCCCCGCGGCCGCCACAAGGGCTCCAACGGCCGCGGGGTCGCGCATGACGTCCCCGAACACATCCAGGTCACGCCGGTACCGTGGCACCTCAGGGCACGGGGAGACCGCGCTGGCCCCCATCACGGGGCCGGCCTGTCGGGCCCCGAGATGCCATCCAACTTTTTGTTCATGCCCTCAAAATTCTTGTTCATGCCCTCAAGATTCTTGTTCATGCCCTCAAGATTCTTGTTCATGCCCTCAAAATTCTTGTTCATGCCATCGAGCGTCTTGCCAATGTTCTTGAGGGTCCCTGCCATGCCGCCAAGAACCTTCCTTGTCAGCTCAGACTCGGACTCTATCAGGTTAGATATGCCACTTAACGTCCTATCAAGGCCGCGAACCTCGTCGCGCGTCCTCCAGAGCATGACCAGCATTACCACAGACGGCGAGACTACCAGCGCGGCCAATGCCAGTGCATCACCGGGAGTCCATGCATGATATACATGGATAGAGGCACCAAGGCCCACCGCGGCCACTAGAGAGGCCATGATGAACGTGGGCTTGTGCAAAAAGCTCTTTTTCCCTTTCCCGTCGTCCTGGGACGAGGGCTGTTTCTGCCCTCCCCGGCGTCGCGGAATGCGGGCCCCGAGCCTGCGGATAGCCCCCGCAATCCTGCCGAGACGGATCATCCGCCCCAGCCTGCCAATTCGGGTCATATCCACACCACCGGGTCCGCCCCGGCATCCTTCGCGGCAACTTCCTGCCGCCTTGTCTTGTACTCTTTCATACAGATCACCTCCGGATCCATGCGGCATCGAGCCGCCCACCCCGTACGGGGCCATCATGTTGACCCGCATCGCGGGCCTGTCCACTTTGAACATCCGTACCATACGGCGTACCAGGCTTATAACTGATCCTGCACAACATCCGCCGTACCCCCGGGATGATCCGGCGCGGCGCCGGACAGCACTCTGATCCCGAGAGCCCGGCGGCATCATCAAATTCCGTGCCCTGCGGCCAGTCCGTGATCTCCCCCGGCAGCCCCGCTGTCCCATACCTGTCTTTGTCCATTTCATTTCCTCCATCTGCACCTTGGTGCATGCGGCATTTGCCGCCCACCGGCCTCACGCCGGCATGCCTTTCCCACACCCGCGGGCCTGTCCCCCTGTAGGGCAACTGGCGGGTTTGGAAGGATTGACAGGTCAGGGGGGGTCTGCCCCCCCGCGACGGCCGGAAGGCCGACGAGCCGCGAGCCCGCTCGGGAGACGATGGTTCCCTCTGCGAGGTCCTCGCAGCCGTGATGGACGAGGTATCCGCGCCCGTCTGTCATCACCTGGATTGCAGACGACTTTTCAGCCGTCCTCCATTCTGCCTCGTTTAGGAGGCTCCTCAGGGCGATGTTGCCCCTCGGCCGGGACCCTTCGTCCCGTATCTGCACTGTTGGCCTAGCTAGGCCTGCTTTTTGCTCCATTTTTACCACCTCTGGTATTTGCGGCAAAGCCGCCCACCGGCCTCACGCCGGCATGCCTTTCCCACACCCGCGGGCCTGTCCCCCTGAAGGGTAATGCGGGTTTGGAAGGATTGCCAGGTCAAAAAAAAAGATCCTGCTTGGCGTATGCTCTATCCCCTAGAGGGAGTCGCGCTCTGCTTTGAGCTCGGATATGAGCTCGGAGCGGCGGGCGCTCTCGGTTCTGTGCCTCTCGGCAAGCGCAGGGTATGCCTCTGCATACTCTGACTCTGCCAGCGAGCACTGCTCCAGGAAGAGCCCCGGATTGGGCGTGTGCACCGTCATGTGCGGAAGAGAGTACTCGCCCTTGTCCTCGTACACTACATACTCGGACGGGGCGTCTGGCCCCTCTGCGCTTTTGAGCTCCGCTATCTGGGCGTCTATCTCCCGGATGCGGCGCTCTTTGGACGCAAGCTCGTCATGTGCCGGATCCGCCGTGTGAACCCTGCGGGCGCGCGCGGGGGCCGCCGGGGCCTCGTCGGCGCGCATCCGCCGGACAAACTCGGCGTGCTGATACAGCGCAAGCTGCTCTGGCGTGTACAGGCTGTTTTGCACCCTGTGCTCGTGCACCCTGCGCGATGTGTCATTCAGGATGTGAGCGACAGAACTGCTGCGCACCCGGAACCACACCATGCCGTCGGCCCCGGCAAAGCCGAGGGTGCTCCAACCCCGGAGCGTCCGGAGCGGGAGTCCCAGCCTGCGGGCCGTCCGCGGATTCGCGTTGACCGGCATCCCGTTGTACGCAAGGCAGTCGGGCATGTGCCCTTCGCCCCTGCGCACAAGGCCGCATGCCTTGTCGGCGTACGTAAACCAGCGGTACATGAACGAGCCGTGGTCGAGTATCCTTGTGCTGTGCAGCTCGCCTGATATTTTCTTGAGCATGTTGTACTTGAAGTACATCGCCTTTCCGGCCGTGGTCACCACCTTTTTGCCGGAGAGCTCGGCTATCATGCCGCCGTTCTCCGTGGTAAACGCGGTCCCCAGGCCTGCGCGCAAAAGCGAGACCTTCTCGCCGAATATGCACGAGAGGCCCTCGCAGATGTCGTCTAGCTGTTCGTCGGTAAATTGTGCCATGGTAAATCACCTCTGTCCGGTGCCGGCGCGTCGCCGTACCTTGCATGTATTCCGGGCTGGAATGGTTGTCTTCATCGCCCCCTGTAGAAAAATGGGGCGCCCCCTTGTGGGCTGCCGCCGCAGTCTATTGCCGCACCGCGCAGAATCTGACGGTGCTACGGCGGCTGTCTCTCCCGGTATTTGATGTGCCTGAAACCAGGCACCGGACTGTATAGTTCGCGGCATGGGCCGCACGGGGTGTAAGAATCCCGCCTCCGGTCTCTCTCCGGCCTGCATTGACATTTCAACCGGCCTCACGCCGGAACAGCCTTTCCCACACCCGCCTGCCTGTCAGCCCCAAAAGGGGTGCATAGAAAATTCGCAGCGGGTTTGGAAGGATTGCCAGGTCAAAAAATGCCGGTGCGGGTACGCGTCCGCCTTGGCGGCACTCGCGCGCACCGGTTTTTCCGCGCCCCGTATCAAGGACGCGGTCTGTTGCCCTCTGGGCGCCTCGGCTGTGAGCCGGGGCTGCCCGCGGGGATGTTGTGTTGCCATCTGCCGGGTTTTGGACCAAAGTCCCCGCCAGGATGGCTTGTTCCCCAAAGAAAAACGGGGGGATAACAGGTGCCCCTGTAGGGGCCTTTTAGCAGCCGGCGTCTTGAGCCCACTGTTGCATGCCAAACTCGCTTGCCTTGCAGAACCTGCCGTACAGCGATGCCGCGCCTGCATCTATGAGCAGTTCGTTTACAGAGCGGTCAGGCGAGGAGGGCGGGTGCCCATAACACCACACCTTTGCTATTGTGCGGCCGTAGGGGTCCTGCTGGAGGGAGTCTGTATCGTATACGACGGCAGTATCCCCCGGGCAGTACTCCCGGAGCAGGCTTCCCGCCTCTTCGTGGCCTGCCTCGCCCCTTTCTGGGGCGTCGACTAGTGCCAGCCGGATGCTGGTGCCGTCTATGTACAGGGTGTCGCCGTCTATGGTCAGGCCGACAGTCCCGCTGCGGACCGCATCCCACGGGGGAGGGTCTGCTGCGCCGTATATGATGGCAGGTGTCTCTGCTAGTGGCGTTGTGCCGGGCGCATCGTAGGGGGCGTCCGCTGCGGGCTCTGCCCCTTTGATGTCGTGGGGATATTCTGCCCCTTTGATCTCGTGGGGATATTCTGCCCCTTTGATGCCGTACGTGTATTCTGCCCATCCGTCCCAAAAGTCCGCCTGCTCGTATGCCTGCAGCATCCAGGGCACGATATACGCGGTGCCTAGGCTGAATACTATCAGGGATACAAGCGAGAAGGCGGCCGAGAAGGCCAGGCTCTTGATGATTGCCATCGACCATAAGGTTTCGGATATGAAATCCTCGTCAGGATGGCTCGTGTGTGGTCTATCAGGCGTGTGTCGGGTGTTGTATCAGGTGTGTATAATGTCAGGAGTGTAGTGCAGGGTGTCGTATCAGGCGTGTGTAGTATCAGGCGTGTGTCAGGTGTTGCATCAGGTGTGAAAAAGGGTCCGGGCGGTGCGGGTACTGGAGCCTGTGGGCAACATAGTTGAGTCAGGTGGAGGGATTTCGTGGTGGGGGGTGTATAGTTGGGATGTTCCTGTCGTTTTTGGTGATCTGGTTGTTTTTGTTAGTAAACCGCACCCCATGGACCGGCCATGCCGGGGGGCCTTTGTATAGTAGGTGCGGAATGTGGGGGCCGGTCACGGACACGCTTGGGGGCCTTTTATTCCCCGCAGGCATGGGCGTGTATGGGGCGGATACTGAACACTGCAAGACAGAAGAGGTACATAACCACGCCGTCATCATTCGATAGGAGGCTCTGGCCCTGCCTGCGGAGGGGAATCAAACTAAACGTGCGTAGGTGCATGGAGGATCTAACGCTCATACTAGAGGGGGACGACGAGGTGCTAAAGATGGAAGTCAGGCGCGGCATAGCAGGGCTCCCGGGGGCGGAGCCCATGCAGGAGCCAGAACAGGGCGGGCAGGACGACATAAGCGATATAGAAAGGGAGGGCACAGAAGGGCTCGACCTTGGCAGGTTCGTCGGCTAGCAGGGCTAGCCGCCCGGTACCCCACGGCATAATGCATCAAGACCACCCAGGGTGGCTGTGGCTATTCCGGCAGTATCAGAGGCCAAACAGCGATCTAAAGAATTCGCCTATCGCTTCAAAGAAGCCCAAGCTGGGCTCTTCTGGCTCGGCTGTCTCCGGCTCATCATCCTGCATATCCGCAGGGGCCTCTGCCTGCTCCGGCTCATCCTGCGAATCAGCGGGCCGGTCAGGCGCCCTGTCCTGCTCCCTCTCCTGTTCTGTCGGATCCATGGCCCGCCCCGGCTCGTCGCGGGGGCCTGGCGCTTCAGTCTCTGCAGGGCCAGGAACCTCAGCCAGGGGCTCTAATGGCTGCCCGGTGGTCAGGCTGAACCTGTCGCGGTCGTGCGTGGCAAGCGTTATCCCCTGGTTGTCGCGGAGCATTATGCTCACTGTTCCTGCAAACTCGCCCTCCATGGGTATCGTTATGCTCTCAAGGGAGCCGCCCGCGAGCAGGGGGACTGCCGCCCCTGATATTATCGACGATTCATCGCAGGTCAGCACCATCCCGGATTCTGACGGATCGCCGGCGCACTGCTTTGCAAAGAAGGCGCCCAGGCGGTTATAGTACACTTCGGCAGCTATCCCGTCGGGGCCGGTAAAGACTATCTCCATGTCAAAGACGCTCAAAAAGTCCCCGGGCACGAGCACCGGTTCTATGACCAGATCATCCCCGGGGGCGAGGCGTATGGAGGAGCCGCGCAGCACGTCTGTCCCGCCGGCGGCAAACTCGAACGATGCATCATACCCGAGGCCCGTGCCGCCTACAAGGGAGCCGCCGCCCCCTCCTCCGCCGCCACCGCCGCCGCCCCTTGGCCGCGGGGCCGGGGCCGGGACGATCTCTGGGGCCGGGATTATCGTGTGTGGCAGATCGGGCACCATGTCCGACTGGGCCGGCCTGTCCGTCGGGTTCAGCCCGGGGGCCAGAATGACCACCTGCCTGCCCAGTGGATACTCGTGGGCCTGATCACCGTCCGGTATGACAAGAGCCAGTCCGCCGGAGGCGTACGCAATACCCAAGGGGTCGCCTGCTGTTCCCCGGGGGGAGAATGATTCGGCGTATACGGCAGTATCCGTGTTGTACCCTTCTAAAAGGCCGTACATGTGGAGCGAGCTGTTCCCCGAGCCGGAGACGAACATCCTCAGGCCTTCGGGCGAGAACAAGACGTCAGTCGGTGCCGCATCCTGGCCCGACAGATCAAACGATCTTGCACTGACGTTCGAGGATATGTCGTACGGGGCAGCCAGGTTGTACGTATGGACTCTGCTTCCCACGACAAACAGCCTCGTGCCGTCGTCAGAGAATGTGATTCCGGTGGCGTTGCCCGCCGTGCCGGAGACATCAAGGGTGCCATTAAAGGCGGGGTTAACCGTGTTATACGGGGCAGTCAGGTTGTACTTGTATATCGTATCGCTGCCGTTGACGACGAATATGGAGGTGCCGTCGGCGGCAATCTCCACATCCAGCGGGCCTGTGACCTCTGGGAGGGTAACGAGTGGGCCGCGTGGCACCAAGCTATTGATATCAAACGGCGTGCCCAGATCATACGTTTCGATCCCGTCCGGGCCTGACACGTACATCAGGCTGCCTGCCATGGCAAATGTGACGCCCGCGGCCCCGGGTATCATGTGGGATGTAGACGGCGGGTCGGTAGGCGTGTACGGCAGGCTGAGCTGGTACCGCGCAATGGTGGCGGCCTCTTCGTTTACTATGAACAAGGCGGTGCCGCCGGGGCCAAAGACGATGCCGGATGAGCCCGCATCCCGTGCAGTGAATCTTCCGGATTCTGCCAGTGAGTCCATGCTAAACTGGCCGCTCATCTCGGACGTGATGACGGTGCCGTTAAGGTCTATCACGTATATGCTCATCTCGTCCGGGACAGGGCAATTCCCCGTGCCTCGCTTATCCCGTCACCGAGGAACTGCTCGGCGGGATCGGCTAGAGTGGCGCTGCTCACGTTAAAGGGATCGGACAGCACATAATGCAATGAGGTGCCAAAGCCGCCGCCGCGCACCAGCAGCATGTCCGTGCCGTCGTCCGAGAAGGTCATTCCGGTGGAGCGGCCATTACCCGTCACATTCATCTCGTCTGCAAGTGAGATCTCCGATATGTCAAACGGCCTCTCCAGCGAGTATCCGTATACGAGGCTCTCGCCGCCGGCCGTTCCGAGCACCAGCATGAGGGATCCGTCCCTGGAGAAGGCGAGATCCTCGGGCGCGGTCAAGACAGCCCTGCTGTAGTCAAATGTGGCCGATGTAATGTTGAATAGATCACCCAGTGAGTACTGGTATACGGAGTCACCTTGCTTTCCAGATACGAACAATCTCATGCCGTCGTTCGAGAATGCCAGCCCGGTGGGCTCGCTGTCCTGACTGCCAAGGTGCAAGACTCGGCCGTAGGCAGGTTCTGGCAGCCCGAACTCGGGGAAGGGGCCGCCGGCAGTATCGCGCAGCGCCCCCAGATCAAAGCGGACCTCAAGATTATCGGATCCATCCAGCGTGATCAGGTCATCGTCACTGAGCGAGAATGTCAGGGTCTCTGAATCATCCAGGGTTACAAGGGACTGCAGGGTCACCCTTTTGGAGGGATCGTCGGTGTCAACCACAGTGATGCGGGGCGGATCCACAGATTCTACATCCATTTCACGGTCAAATACCACCGTCAGGGTGCGCTCGATGCTGTTCAGCGTGGCGACCACGGTGTTGGAGCCGGCGCCGCCCACGTCCACTTCCATCATGACCAGTGTGCCGTTGATGCGCAGAACAGGATCATCATCGGACACGGCGGGAGTTTCGATGAAGGTGATCCGCTTCGGCGCCATATCGTCAACTATCCTCGTATCGTTAACAAAGGGAGTATCGCCTACTGTGATGTCGTAATCCGGCCCTGAAACAGGCGTGCCCATGTTGAGGGTGCGCGCGATGTTCTCATTGACAGAGGACGCATCCACGACGTTGATTCTATGCACTCCGGGCGTGCTGATTACCACCCGGGGATCGTCGTCATTAAACTCGAATCTGAACACGTCGGTCATGTCTATTTTTATAAGATCATCCCCTGGTGGGGACGCGTCGCTGATGTTAGGCGCGTCGACTGGAAACAGTTCGGTTTTCTCGGGCGCCTCCACAATGGGAATCTCGGTTACATTGAGCACGGCCGTATCAGCAAGGTACCGGTGTATCCCGCCGGGCCCCGCAACATACAGGTCCAGGCCGTCTGGCGAGAAGGTTATGTCCTGTGGTTCATCCTCGAAGGTGTCAAAACTGCCATCATACACTGCCCCGTCCAGTGAATACGGCAGGGCCAGCGTATACCGGTGTATCTCCCCGGTCTCGCCCGCCGTAAGGAACAGCTCCAGGCCGTCCCCGGAGAGCGAGACACCTGTGGGATCTGTTGTATTCCCAGAGACGTCCAGCGTGCCCCTGTGTCTGGCGCCCTCGACATCAAGCAGGGATAATTCATAGCTGTATATCGAGTCTGTCTCATTCCCGGAGATAAACAGGGTGCCCCCGTCCGCCGATACCGCCAGCCCCGTGGGGTTTGGATCCTGACTGGTGGTATCCAGGTTTGAGAGATAGACCGCCCCGTCTATCTCAAACTCCGATACCAGATGGTACCGGGCCACCGTCCCTGTCTCGTGGCTAGAGACGAACATCTCTGCACCGCCGGGCGAGAATGCCACGCCGGATGGCTCCCCAGTCTCGCTCTGTTCTGCCCCCGATGCCGACCCGCCCACGGGGCGGCTGGACGCAGTAGAGGCATTCGAGCTGTTAAAGGGTTCCGTCAGGGGGTACTGGGCTATGACATGCGATGGAATAACCTCCAGCGATGCGAACATCTTTGACCCGTCTGTCGAGAACGCCACACCCGAAACCCCATCACCGACGGGGGGGACAAACTCGCCCGCATACTCCAGCGGCTCCTCCGGGAATGCAAACTGCGACGGGAATACCCCCCCGTCCGTCCCATGCACGGCAAGCGTGTCAAACCCGAGACTCGGCTCGGTAAAGTTCCTCTCTGTGCCCAGCTCAAAGCTGGCCGTGCGGCCGTCTAGAACAGGCCCGTCCGCGCGGGACAGTAGAACATCATCCTCGGTCCCGTTTGTCATGCGAAGGCCAGCCGGGTCCAGCGACCCTCCCTCTATATCGTCCGTAAACACCACCCTTAGGGCACCTGTTCCGCTGTCGTACACGGCGGATTCTATCCCAAGCTCCGGCCGGTCGGGGGTGATCAATGCATAGCTTGCAAGGCCGTCTATGCCGAGGCCGTACCCGTATACTGCGTCCCTGCCGGAGCCCAGCAGGTATACGGCCGAATCTCTGCTGTGTAATATGACATCCTCTATCGCAGTATCAACCGACCCCACATCGAGGTATCCCGAGGCGCTGATCCCCAGTATGCTGTAGGGGAGCGACAGGTCGTACCACCAGAGCAGCCCTGTCCCCTTGTCTACAATGTATAATCGCATCCCGTCGCTGGTAAATGCCAAGCCCGTCGGCTCAACCAGCCCCAGTTCCACGCTCTCCCCCTGCACTGCGCCGGCCAGCTCAAACGATGTAGGAAGGTTGTACGTCTGTATGCCGTATGAGATATTCGACGATGCGACCCCGACGTTTCCCAGAACAAACAGCGTATTGCCGTCACCGCTTAACGCCAGGCCTTCTGTATTGTTGGCCGTGCCCGACACGTCAAGCGTCGTCTCACCTGTGAATTCAAGATTATGGTTGAAAGCCGATTCACGGGCAAACGCATGCATCAGCCCGAACTGGTATATCGCGCCGTCGGGATCGTTGCTGCCGCTGCCAACCTTGCTGGATATGAACACGGAAAGGCCGTCATCCGCAAAGACCACGCCGGTTGGACGGTTCACCATGCCGGGAATCTCCCCTCCATCATCGCAGAAGAGCGTACTGACATCATACGGGATTCCCAGCCTGCAGGCGTACAGCTCGTCATTTGTGGCACCTACGTATAGCAGCGTCTCCCCGTCCGGCACAAACGTGGCGCCCCCTGGAAGGTTATCCCTCGGGATCACGACCAGCCCCCCTGTAACGGGCTGCCCGGGCCACGACAGCTCGTACGGGCCCGGCAGGTCGTACTGGATTATTCTAACGCCACGTATATCTGCCACCGTCATCCTGAGGCCGTCGGGGGTAAACGACAGGGCTCCCAAGGTGCTGGCCCTGTCGCCGATGTATATAGATTCCGCATAAACGGCGCCGGCTATCCCATATGGCTCATCTAGGGTGTACTTTACCACAGTATCACTGGCAGTATCGCTTAACAGCATGGTCAGGCCGTCAGGAGAGAACGTCACGTCCTCGGCTGACGGCACGCGCTGCCCGAGATTAAACTGTGAGTGGTATACAGCGGTGCTTATGTCGTTTGCAGTTGACATGTCAAACCGGTGCACCCGGTCGTCAAACTCGCCCACCGTGAACAAGTGCGTGCCATCCGGGGAGAGCTCCACCCCGTTGATCCGCCCGGCGGTGTTGGCCCGGCTTACATTGAGCGTTGTGCTCGAGTTGACAGCACTGGTTATATCAAACGGAATAGACATCTCAAACAGCCGGACCAGGTTGTCGAATGCCACCGTATAGAACCTGGTGCCGTCTGTACTGACGTGGAGCCCGCGGGGCGAGAGCCCGCCCGCTTCTATGTCTGCTGTTGCATTAAGTACGGCCGTGCTCGCCTCGTACGGGACGGACAGGTTGTATGCCAGCAGCCTCTCCCCGTTGGTATCGAGCACAAACATGATGGTCCCGTCGGGGTTAAAGTCAAGCCCCTCGGGATTGTTAGATTCAGTGTTCACGCGGAACGAGCCCGCAACCCCGATTCGCGGGTCGCCCGATACTGCAAACCTGTTGATTATAGGGTGCAGGCTCTCCACGTCAAAAGCGGGGAACGAGTCCCCGGACGCGCCGGACAGGGCGGAGCCCTCAAACTGCACCACCGGGTCTGCATATCGGGATATCTCGGCAGCATCATCGGCAGACAGCGTTGACGAGACGGTCATCCCTGAGACTGAAAAGCTTCCCGGTGTGACGCCCCCGACTGTCATCCCATGGCCGTCTCGGACGTGTATCCTGCCGGGCACAACACTTGTGGCATCCACCGGATTGTCAAACTCCAAGGTAAGCTCCGTGCCGTCGAGGACACCCGAGAGCAGGCGCGTCGTGATCAAAGAAGGGGGAGGGGTGATCGGGACGGAAGGCGACAGGGCAAACGCGTATACGTTGTCCTCGCTGTCGGCAAGCTCACTGTTGCTGCCGGAAACAAACATCCTTGTGCCGTCACCGTTGAATGCAATTCCGGATGGGGAATCTTCCAAATCCGCTATGCTTTGCGATCCAACATGGCTTGCCGTTGAAAGGTCGTACGCGGTGCCCAATGCATACCGGGCTATGCGGTCGTTACTGGCACCTGTGATATGCAGCCATGTGCCGTCGGCAGAGAATGCAAACCCCTGTGGGGCGGTCAGCTGACTGACCACATCAAGTGATCTTACAAACCGCGGCGTACCGTCTATAGAGTACGGGCTTTCAAGATCATACTGGAACAGCTTTCTGACGGTCTGGTCCAGCACGAATAACATCGTCCCGTCTGACGAGAACCTCAGCGCGGTGGGGCGGTTTACATCATCAGGGGGCTTGTTTGCCGCATCATCTGGATCAAAGCTGTCCCCGGTAGGCTGTATCGCGGATACGTCAAACGGGGTGCTCATGTTGTATGCGTCTATGCGGAGGTTGACCCATCCGGCTGCGAACATCAACGTACCGTTGGGCGAGAACTCCAGGGCGCGCAGCGAGGCATCGCCCAGGGCGGGGGAGCTGTCCTGCTGCACGGCCGTGACCATGTCGTACGGAATTCCCAGGCTGTACCGTAGTACGGTCTCGCTCTCGGCCTCTAGCACGAAGAGCTCCCTGCCCGCGTCGCCAAAGGATACATCGGCGACAAGGTTGTCGCCAGAAAAGCGCAGCCGCAGGTCCTGTCCGGATGCGGCTATATCAAACGGGGCGGTCAGATTGTACGTGAATATCTGGTCGCTTATCCTCCCGACGGCGAACATCTTCCTGCCGTCGGCGGTAAATGCCACGTCCTGCATGCTCCTGTCGTCATCCAGTATATTCCGCGAGTCCACGTATTTTGCACCACTCAGGCTGTAGGGGTTTGGAAGGTCGTACCTGATGACCAGCCCTGCGACAGTCGAGATAAAGAGCCTGTTCCCGTCAGACGAATATGCGAGGCCCGTCGGGACATCAGCCACGTTGTTTATGCGGAGGTTCCTATTATTCTCGGTCCTCCCGTCCAGGTTAAACGGTTCGTCCAGAAAATACTCGTGTACGTCGTTTGAGTCGCGCCCGGTGACCAGCATTACGGTCCCGGCCGGGTTGAACACTATGCTCGTCGGGGACCGCTCCCCGCGAACCGTGAAGCTGTCGCCGTGGAGCTGGGATACGTTGTATGCTTCCTCCAGCCGCGCCGTGTTTATCGCATAGGCGGAGTCTAGTGCATACTGGTATAGAAACCCGCTTCGAATGCCGACGACATACATCTTCCTGCCGTTCGCTGAAAAGTCCACATCCTGGGCAGAATCTTCACTTATCAGAGTGCCCGTATCTCTCATTATGCGCAGTGGCAGTAATTCAAAACCCTCGCTCCCGTTTCTGAGCACAAAGGCGGGCGCACTTTGCACAAATGTAGCCGATGATACATCGTACGGGCCGTCCAGGGAGTACTCGTGTATGTCTGCATTCCTGGCGCCGGACCCGGTTACGAACATGCGCGTGCCGTCGGCGGAGAACGCCACTCCGGAGGGGTTGCTCTCTTGGACCGACACATCCAGGTTGGGGCCCGCCCCCACGCCCTCGATGGCCGCATCGTACGGCGAGCCAAGGTCGTACCGGTGGATGGAGCCTGCTCCATCAGTGTTGGATACAAAAATTCGCCTCCCGTCTGCCGATGCTGCAAGTCCCCTGAGGTTGCTTCCCTGATCACTTACATCCATGGATCCCGCGTAGAATGAGGTGGTTACATTGTACGGCTCGTCCATGTCGTACCTGTGCACTCTGTCGCTCGACTGCCCCAGCACCAGCATTGTACGGCCGTCCGCCGAGACTACCACACCGCGGGGCCCCGCGTCCGCATCCGTCACATCAAAGGTCCCGACATGCGCTACACCCGCGGCTATATTATACGGATTCTCAAGATTGTAATGGTATACATTATTGCCGCCGTCCCCCACAAGGTACATCCTGCTGCCCCCTAATGAGAAATCAATGCCCGACATCTGGTTGTCCTGGCTGCTGGCATCATAGCTGGCCTCTAACGATACTGCTCCATCAAATGCAAACGGCGTGCCCAAGGAATACTGGTATACAGAATCCGAGTCTCCGGTAACAAACATCCTCGTGCCGTCATCAGAGAATGCAACTCCGCGGGGTTCGCCCTCCTCGGATTGTACATTGTATGATCCGTCCAGCACCGGCGAGTCCAGATTGTAGGGCGCGCTCAGCACATACCGGAGGACCTCATCTCTCTGGGATCCGGTTACAAATATCAGGCTGCCGTCAGGCGAGACTGCGAGCCCCTGCGGAGATCCCTCGGTGGCAGTAAACGATCCCCTGTCCAAAATGTGCGGATATGCATAGTCCGGGCCGGGTAGCCCGTATGCCACATCCGGCAGGCCGGGCCCAAGCGCGTTAACGTCAACCCGCAATCTGGGATCCCCGTACCCGGTTATGAGGTTCAACCTGACGTCGTTTAGCGCATAGCGCAGCTTGTTCCCGGTGAGACTCTTGTCAAGATCGTTATTCCTCAGGACAGTGCCCGTGGCTACCGATATCCCGTCGGTAAATGTAATCAGCCTGCTGTTTACATTGGATGCGTTTACAGGCCCGTCAAAGAATATCTCCAGTATGTTGTCATCAAGGGTAGCCGCGACTAGCTGCTGGGCATGAGCCTGCTCCACGGCAAATCCCACAGTGACGAATAGCGCTGCGGTTATCACCGCAATACGGATTCCGGCGGAGGGCATCATAGGGACCACCTGCGGGCGGGCACCTGAAAGCCGCATGGATCCACCCTCGCGGACGGCCCGCGTAAAACCGCACTCATCTGCTCTGCCCCCGCAGAGGGCCATATTAAACACTATTTTCCCGCCCTGAGGGCATTACGCACGGGGCAGGCAGGCCATTCCGCCCTGTCTACAGGGCCGTTATAAACGAGAGCGATCCCAGTTCCAGCTCGGCATCAGAGTATCCCGAGCCCCGCAGGCCAGTCTCCTGGCCTCTCAGTTTAACCCCCAGAAACTCCTGCGCATCTGCCTCGGCCGATGCCTCGACTATCAGCTCGAACTCTACAAAGTCGCCCGCCCCCACATCTACAGATGCAGAGCCGGTCACCTGGACCCCTTCAAAATAGTACCCGGCAAGCTCAGGGCTCACGTGCCTTTCGTACCCTGTCACATGGGACCCAAAGCTTTTCGAGTATTTTGTAGAGCTCCTCTCAAAGCCCTCTGCGCGCATATCTTCAAGCGAGCAGGCCACCCCCAGCGGGGTGGTGTGCGGCCCGCTGCTCCCGAATACTGTCTTGAATCCCTGCCGGCATGAGACCTCCGGCCGGTGGTCAAGGGCTTCTGCGCCGTTGGCATACTTGCCTGCCGCCTGCGCTATAACATCTTCGCCGCGCAGCTCCCCGTTTACGTACGTCTTTAATACAGCCGTTATAGACGACGGGGCCTCACTCAGGTCCAGCCAGAGCCGGCGCTCGCCTCCGGCAGAGCATCCATGGTGCCCGTACTTTCTCCCGCTGGACCTGTCCCAGCAGTGCGACCCGTCTGAGTTCATGTCCGTGCACTGGTTTATCGGGCGCCCGAACTTTACTTTCGGCTTGAATACACACTGATAGTCCACCTCTGTGCCCACCCAGTTGTTCCCTATCAGGATGTTCCCGTCGGCAGTCCCCGAGACTAGCACCTTCATTGTGCCGCCAGACGGTGCCACGGCCGATGCGTGCGCAGATGCCCGGGTGCCGGCCAAGAGTATCGGCCCGTCTGATTCTTCTGACGTATGCGACGATGTTCTATCCGGTATGCGTATTCCAGTTGGCGACGCCACATCTGAATAATCAAACCGCGTCCCCTCCCCGTCTATCTCCATGCGGACTGTATTGTGTGCGGGAACAACCGGGATGTACGCGCGCTCGCCTTCGAGGTATCCGCCGGATATCCCCGTCGGGAATATACCGCAGCCGGGGCAGCCGCCTGTACCGTTGGTGCCGCCTGTCCCATTGTGCCCTATGGTGACGTTCTCCAGGTGCACATCGCCTGGAAACGGGACCTGCACGTATGTGCCCGCATTGTACAGTATGCGGCGGGGCGGCTCAAGCGGCATAACGGACAGCATGGCCGCGTCGTTTTGCTTGTCGAATATTACAAGCCTGTCCTCCGGGTCGCCAGCAAAGTCGTGGTATAGCGCCCCCGTGTACATCCTCAGCGTATAGTCGTACGGGTAATGCTCGCCTGCCGCAGAGAACTCGCCGCGGACCGTCCCGCCGGATATCCCGGCAGATATCCCCGTGGTTACCGTGCCCGGTGCTCCTCCCGCAAGCTCGCGCCATCCCGGCGGGTTGAGCTTTGCGTTTCCCGAGAGGCATGTACCGGGCAGCTCCGCGTGCACCCAGCAGACGGGGCCTCCGGCAGACCGGGCATACCGTATCACACATTCCCCCTCGCGGCCGGAATCCTCTGCCCCCCTGTAACAGTAATAGTCCCGGTAGGAATACCGGTGGTCGTAATAGTACGGCTCGAATGCAAGCGGTATCTCTGTTCCGGGGACTACAAAGTGGTCCCTTACCTCGGGTATCCCGGCTAGCAGCTCGTACGGCGCATCAGGCAGTCCCGTCACCGAGAATATAGCAGCAGGCGCGCCGCCTGCCGCAAACGCATCGCCGGCAAGCTCGATGACAGAGGGTATCACGCCGGGGGGATTCGACGATACACAGTGGGCGGGCGCGTCAAGCGATACATGCCGCCAGCAGTGCTCTTTTTCATAGTTGGATAGTATCACGCATTCTTCACCCCCCTGGCCCGAATGGCCCGGCGATACATAACACTGGTACTGTATCGCCCCGCGGGAATAAGTATGCGGCGTCCCGTCCATTGTATGGCCGGGGGCCGCAGGATGTGAGAACTCTGCCGGGTTGCCCCCGTGAATGTACCCTTCTGGCCCCGGCCAGTACACGCCTTCTGCCCCTAGCTGCTCAAGAGTGGGCAGCTCATTGCGCCCGTTATCGATACCATCCATGCACTGATTGTCCGTCCGGACGGCCCAGCAGCCGCCAAGCGTGTCAGAGTTCCACTCTATCCTGCATATGCCATCCTCGATATCGCCTGGCAGCATGCCGGTATAGCAGCGGTATTCTGTGCCAAGAACGGCGTATTCGTGAGGCAGCGGGTTAAAGTACCTGCCCGGGTATTCAGGGATTGCAAAGTACCACAGGCCTTTGTCCCACGGAAGGTGCCAGTCGTATACTATCCTGCCAAGATCTTCTGGACGGGGCACATCAGACGGGCCATTTCTGCTCAGTATGCGCCCGTCGGGCGTCTTCCACCCGTCGTCCCCCGCATAATACAGAGAGCCGCGGTCGTGCCGTATTATGCAGCGTTCAGTATCGTTGAGCTGCACATAGCAGCCGTCCCCCGGCACAAGGTCGAGATAGTATCCCGGGGAATATTCCGGCACAAAGTATAGCGCCCTGGCAAGCGGCGGCTCAGGAGGCAGGTCTGCGCCCTCTTCTTCCCCGGGCACATCATTTGCAGGCGCGTCATATATCCCGGGATCATCTGCCGGAGCCCCGTTGAAGAACGTAAGGCTGCCCCCATCCATCCTGACCAGGAGCAGAACATCTGTTCTCTCCGCATAGTCAATCCTCGAGTACTGTCCCGGGTATGCGGCATCCCCGTGTACAAACACCCCGCCCTGCAGGTACTCTAACAGTATAGAGTGGTTCTGCAGGCCGCCGATACCGCATGATGCGGGGCCGCCTGTGCCCACAGAACCATAGGATACAGAGATGCCACTGTCCGTTATCTCATACCCGGGTGGCTCGAGAGATATGCCGTCGAGGCTGCCGCGTGATTCTATTATCCGGCCCAGCCTGTCCGGCGAGAACGTCGCATTCTCTGAAATCTGCGAGGCCGATACCTCGTAGGCTATCACAGGATAGGCGGCCCGGCTCTGCTCGCCCCACGGCGGGTGTATTTCCCCAGGCCACGGCGCATAATCCCCGGCATCTGCAAATATGCCGGCAGATGGCACAAAGCCGTGCGGGGAGATATCCACTGTATATTGTTCCATAGAGTCCGTGTGCACTATATGCAGGTACGCGCCCGCCACCGTAGCTAGCACGTATGCGCCCTCGTATTCATAGACATCAAAGACCCTGCATGCGCCATCCTCCGAATAATGCAGCCCCGCATACGGGCCGCCGGCTGCAGCCATCCGGTACGTCGGCAGAAAGAACGGATCCCACGGGTTGCCGTCCTCTTCCGTATACGACCATACTGTGTCATCATCCCGCACTGCCGAGGGGAGCGGCTCCTCCGGGTGGAGGGCAAAGTCGGCGCCGACAGGCAGCCTGGACCCGTACACATTGAGAGGCCCGGCAATATCCTCCGGCACGCCGGCGCCGTAGTCCCCGGGCGCCATGGATACAGGTACAAACTCGATAACAGACGGCACGGCGGCATCCAGCAGATCATCATCAGAGACAGTCCCGTTGAACAGGTAATCCTCTGATTCTATAAACGTAATCTCTGCGTTTCTGCCGGCGCCCTCGCCGTGCAGGTGCAGCCCGCCGGTTATCCCCTTGAGCGATATTATGGCATATCCGTCCCCGGATATTGTCACGCCCTGGGAGGAATCAGAGATTATAGTGCCCCCGTATCCCGGCGCGGGTATTCCCCTGTGCTCGTATTCGATGGTGCTCGGCGTTGTCGATAAGAGGTATTCAAGCGAGGTCCCGTTATAGTGCCATTTTGCGCCAAGCTTTCCCACGGGGATGTCCATGTATGCAGTCCTCTCGTAGACTGCCGCCACCACGTCCACGCCGTCCATGCCCATGTATGTCCCCGCAGGCCTGAGCTCAAACCGCCCGTTCCCGTCGGTAAATATCCTTCCCGCATTGTCCCTCTCTACTATCCTAGGTGCTCCAGAGAACAGCGCCACTCCGCTCTCGTCGGCGCGCTCGATATCATCTGAAGCGCCCTCCCAGTTATCCAGGGGGAAGGTATTGCCAAGATCCGTCACTACGTACATGTCTGCCTGGGCGGCAGCCGTCAAAATGGCCGTACCGGCGAGCAGAACAGCAAGATGTGCCGCGCCATTCATGATGCGGCCCCCAGTATTCCCTCTGCCGCCCGGGCTGCAGGCGCCCCCGTTATCCTCAGAATGATGCAAGAGCGGCCCCCGTCCGCAGTATACACTATCGACAGCCTGTGCCGCCCGTATACGGAACAAGAGAGCAGAACAGTGTACGGCACGGATACATCTCCCCCCGGTATGGACACCCGGAGGCCGTCTTCTGACACGTACAGGATGCCCCTGCTCCCGCCATACCTGACGTCAAATGATTCCATTGTATAACACGGCAGGACGGCTTTTAACGGGGCGCACAGTGTGCCCCGTGAAGTCGCCCGGCGTGGTCAGCTTTGTGCTAGAGGCCATAGACGGAATAATGGTGATACTCGGCGTGATACTGTTCCAGGCCGCGTTCTCCGGGATAGCTGCGCTGCTCGGCGGAATATTTGGCGGCCATTACACAGACCTTTTAGTATCCATCCCCTCTTTCGGGTATTCGCTTGACGGCCAGGAACAGGGCAACCACCTGTTCGATATATACGCACAGATGAGGCTTGCAGCAGGCGTGCTGATATTGTGTATTATCGTGCTAGCAGGCGCGGTGCGGGCCTCGCAGGATTCTTCCCTGCGCCGCCACTCGGATGACGCCCTCCGCAAGGCGGCACTCGCCGGCCTGCTCATACTGCTGTTCCCTATAGCATGGGACCCGCTTGCATTGGGCATGGAATCAGGCGCTGCCTGGGTGCTAAACCCATACTATACCCCGGGGGGACCCTGCCCTGCAGAATGGGATGTAAACACGATACAAGATGTGCACGATGCGTCCCCGTACAAGAGAATACTGCAGGATGCAGAGGCCGTCTGCGAGCCCTCATTCAGGGTAGAGTACCTGGTGTCCAGAATATCCGGGGGTACAGGGTACTCTCTTCCCGCGGACCTGGATCCGTTTGATTGGATCACCACGCAGATAGCCCTTGTGTTTACAGGGGTGATCACCGACGTGTTCCTGTCCATTGCAAAGTCGCTTGTCCTGATAAACCTGTTCATGTTATCTCTGGTAATAGGAATAATGGCAGACCTGCTCACGGGGATGATCCTGGCAGCATTGCCACTCCTGGTGGTATTGACCATGATACCGTCGGTATCCAAGGTGCCGCTCAAGTTTTTAGAGGCCCTGCCCGCGCTGTATATTGTCCCGCTGCTCTCCGGCGTGGTCATACATGCTGGTGCCGCGTTTGTCGCAGAATCCCCGGGCGTGCCGGCCCCGGGGCTCGGGTGGATTCCTGCCGCTGCCGTGCTCTTTCTTGCGGTGTCTCTTCCGGTGATGGCAGTGCCGCTGCTCCAAAAGGCCACGGGCGCCGCCACGCAGGTGGTGACTGCCGCGGTTCAGGCGGGGGCGGTCGTCACTGCGGCAAGCGCGCTTGGGGCTGTGCGGGGCGGCGCCTCCGGCGGATGGGGCGGGGCCGCAAGGGGGCTTGCATCAGGAGTGGTGGGGGGCCACGCGGGAAGCCTTGGCGAAGGTGATGACGAAGATGAATGATATGGTCAGTGCCAGCCGGCGAGCGCCGCACCCAGGATTACACACAGTACTATGCATGTGCCCGCAAGGTATGCTGTGACCATTGGAACAGCGGTGGCCGCCTCTTCTCCTTCTGCATCTTCATCGATGAACAGGTCTTCCCCGTCGGAGGACCTTACCGTGTCCTCTTCGACTGCGCCTATCCGGGCGCCTGGCCTCATGGCAAACCTTTCGCCTTTTTTCTTTACGTGGGTGAGCACTATATTCCTAGAATAGTCTCTGCCGTGCATCCAGTCGGAGATGTTCCTGTGTATAGAATAGAGCGCCGAGTATGCCGCGCCCAGGATATAGGCGGCAAGTATTATCCATAGGGCGACGGGTATCCCGTGCACCTGCGGGAGCATGAGCGTTATGACCAGTATCAGGATGCCATCAGGCAGGCCCACAAGGCCTCTACGGGATGCTGCTATTACGGCGCAGCCGGCGGCGGCAGCCAGCACGTTTGGCATTACTATGTCTGCCGCCCACGCGCCCGTGAGCAGGTCGTATGCGAACAGGCATGCTGCAGCTGCCGCTGCCGCATACATTGTATCATTGGAGATGGTCCTCTCCCGCAGGTCCGATATGGCCATCGGGGCCATCAGGGATACAAGAAGGGCCGCGCGCAGGTACTCGTCCACGCACGGTGCTGCACGCCGGGATTTAAGGTAGAAGAGACCTCCGGCATGCAGGGTACAAAATGCCCGGCCAGGGGGCACGCAAAGAATCATGCGGGCTTTCAACGCTATGCACGGGCTGCCGCGCCAGGCAGCCCGTGGTCAAGGCCCGGGCGGGCCCGTGCTGCAAGCGGAACAAGGATGCGGCCGCGGAACGCCCGTGGAGAGGGTGTTTGCAGGGTTCAAAAAGATATTCGGCAGGCAGTGACGAATAATTATGAGGGCGGAATGGAACTAGAGCAAGCTTGGAGTGTTTAAAGGACATAGCGGGACTTGCCGAGGACTATGTTGCCGGAGGCAAGGCACAGCAAGGCATTAACTTGATGAAACCAAATGCTGATTGGCACCATGCTAGCGAATTCCATGCAGGGTTAGTGCGTATTTCCTGCGCTGAGCACAGATCAGGGGATGCTCCTGTGCGTGTAATAGAACAATACGGGGGACCGGCACATCTTGTCAGAGTATGAATCCATAATATTGGTAGACAGGAACTATCAAGAAGTGGACAACATATCTGATGCTGTGCACATACTGGCCCAGATAGGGGACAAAATGATAACCCGGCAGATTGCACCCGGTAAGCCAAACCCCTCGTCTATAATATGCACACCGGACCATGAAAAATACGAGATAGAGTGGGAGACCCGCCCCTAAGATCACGCTGAAGTGCTTTACGGGATGACTTTGGGCACGCAGGATAACTCGGAGTCCGTGCTTTTGCAAGAAGGGTGTTTGGAATGGCCCCGCGCGCCCCTGCCCTAGGATCCCGTGCGCCCAAGATGCCCTAGCAGGGCATCCCTTCTCCCCGGGTCTAGCAGCATGGCCACATACCGGAGCACCTCCGGCGGGTGCACATCCCTGGTCGCCATGGCGGACCCGCCCTCCCCGCCCATGTTATGATAGTACACCCTGGGCCGCTCCCCGAGCCCCAGGTATGATGCCGCCTGCCGCGGCACAGCATATACCGGCTCGCCGTGGTCGCCATCGAGCACCAGCACGTCCCCTTTTGCATCGCCTGCCTCCCGTATGGTCCCGTTTTTTGCCATCACGTACCTTCTGCCGCAGGAACAGTCGTGGACAGCCATCCCCGGGACGGGGCCCTCCCCGCCGTTTTGTACAGCCAAGTGCTATGCCTCCGCCACGCGGGGTATCACCACCCCGCCCTTCCGGTGGGCGCTGACTATTTTTTTTAGCGCCATCCTGTCCGGGGGAAAGCCGCCGAGGGCCGAGTATCCTATTATCGCATCCAGCGCGGCCTCCTGTTCTGCGCCCTCCAGCCGGGAGAGCGCCGGCAGTATGTGAAATGTTGACGGGGCCTCGTCGTGCCTTTCTGCGAGCCCCCGGATATACGACGAGAGCCTTGCGCGCATGCCTTCTGCCAGGCGAACATCGCCCATGTTCACATATTCGCTGGGAAATGTGCGCAAGCTCCCTCCGGAATCGCGCACAGATGACATGTATTCGAGCACCCTCACCGGATCCGCCGCCTCCCCCCTTGTATGGACCATGTGGGCGCCCAGCAGGTCGTCCGTATCGGTTATCATGCATGGAACAAGCTCTGACGAGTTTACCCTGTGGGCCTCCAGCACGTCCAGGCCCCCCACCGGATAATGCAGTCCGTCCTTGCGGGCCACTATAACCGTCAGTATGCATTTGCCCCTTCTTATCTCATATAGCAGCTGGTCTATTCGGGGCCCCGACTGGATGACTGCCGCATACGGCGGATCCTGCAGTTCCGAGAGCTTTAGCATCCCGGCCTCGGCGGGAACCTGTCCTGACATCATGCGCACTCCCCAAAGGCGTGCTCGACTGCCTGCCGCGCCCTCACCCTGCCGGTCCCCCGGGTGAACACCTCGCGGTACAGGTGCCACGCCCATTTCTTGAGCTCGGCATAGTCGGGGCCTGTAAAGCTCCTCCCAGCTAGCACCCTCCTCATGGCAAGATCAAAGTGGTACCCGTCGGTGCATTCCACGCGCGGCATCTCCTCCATGTTCTCGTACAGTATCGACAGGGTGCTCTGCATCTTGGACCGCCCAAAGGCGTCCATTACCGCCTGCGCAGTCTCGTCGGGGAGCAGCGCGTTGTCATGCATTATACACGACCTGTGTATCGACCACCAGGCAGTCTCTGCTGCCTTGCGGGCGGACCTCTTTGGTAAAGTCCTGCGAAATATCCTGTACGCATATTCGGCCTGGGCCGCAGGCAGCCGGAGTCTTTCGCATGCGTTGGAGAAGCGGCTGAGCGCCTGCGCCCGACGCTTTTGCGAATCAGGGCGGATCCCGCCCCTAAAGTACGACCGGAGCGGGGCGTTCTGGGCGGTCTTTGGAACATCATCAAGGGATCCTATGCTCTTTGACTCGTACAAGTTGAGGCGCGACCTTGTGGGCTCCTCGCGCTCTTCTGTCTCGCCTAGGACCATCCCGCAGGATGTGCAGACAGTCTCTGCGTCGGCCTCTATGGTTTTTTCATGCCTGCAGGACGGGCCTTTCATGTATAACGGTTTAGTACGGTAATATAAGATATTGTCGGTATCGGGGGCAAAAGCTGGCGGAAAACCCGCACGCGACTGCTCAGCCGCGGCCCTGCTCCGCGGGTTCTGCGTCCGATACATCCCGGGCCGCGCGGGCTGCCGCCTTGATTATCACGTACATGGCTATTCCTGCTGCGGCCACATAAGCGATCGCCCATATGTTCTCACTGATCGTGCCGTAGGCATCAGGTGGAACGCGGGGCTCTGCCTGCTCGATCACGTGAGAGGCTGTTCCCCCCCAGGCGTTTGTGACCAGTATGGCGCCCCCTTCATGCGAGGTTATCGTGCAGGCATGATCGCACGCGGTCTCGACATCTATGTATCTGCCGTCAAGGCTGGCGTGCTGGATATCCCCAAAGGTATGATCAGTCCAGAAGCGGATGGTCGACGTATCTGCGGCCCTTGCCGTGTACAGTGCTCCCTCTCCGGCAGTCACGTGTTCTGTATGCGGCAGGTGAAACTCGCGCAGCAGGTATATCGTGCGGGATGCATCCCCGGCGGACATGTTTATCCCCATGGGGGCGTCAGAATCAAGCGATGCATATCTTGGAGAATCCAGCACTACCGCACCTAGGGGAACCGCCCGGAGTGATGGAGTGATATCTTCTTGGGTACTGCCAAATATCACGGGCTCTTCATATAGAACGGCCCCGTGCGCATCAAAGCCTCCGTGCCATTCGAGCGCAGTCTTGTTCATCCACATGGAGAGGGAACGGTCCCCTGATGCTGCATTATCCATTGTGTACGCTTCATCTACTATCCCGCGGGAAAAGTTCTCATCGCCGGTATCGTGGAGAGTCTTTGCGTACAGGTATTCGTCGAGCATCATCGATATGCGGTCTTCATCCGTGTGAATGGTTATGGTAGAGGAATCGTGGGTTATGTTCCGCGGGGCCGCATCGGCTGCAAGGCCGCCTGCTCCAGAGTATAAAGTCATGTTGAACCATGCGGCAAACGGCGTATGCGGATACTGGTAGGTATAGTTTACCGGACGTATATGCTCGTATCCGGCCCAGCCGTCGGATCCGAGCTTGTTGTATATTGTGGTGTTATAGTACCACCGGTCCCAGTGTATGGGATCCAGTATTATCCCCGATATGTTCTGGGAGAAGCGGACCAGGCCGTACCCTTCGTCCTCGAACATGGCGTGATCCCCGGTGCTGTTCCAGCCCGTCTGGTTGGTCCCGTTTATCCACCCGATGGAATCCCACTGTACAGCAGACGAGCCGTATCGTGCCGCCATCCCCGGGGTTATCAAGATGGGCGGCGCGCCCCCCGGGGACGCAAAGCCTTCAGAGTACATTGTAGTGATAGGATCGTACGAGTCGAGCCTGCTTCTGCGCGCCTCATGCATGCCGGGCTCATCACCGGGCCCCGTCCCGTTGGATCCCGCATAATAGAGCAGAACGCCGTGCCTGTCGTCGTATGCGTACTTTTCGCCGTCGGATAAGACCGTATAATCATAGTGGGCATACACGGGGCTGTATTCCGCAAAGAGCCGGTCGGTCCAGTTTGAGTTTGTGTTGATTACCCTGCCCAGGTTGAGCACGGACATATCGTATTCTATATGGTGCAGGCCGGCATCTTTCCTGTCTGGCGCGGTATACGCGTACATGCCGCCCCCGTTCTCCGACTCCCAAGGGTATTCTTCAAAGCCTGTGCCTGTTATATCCACGGGATACGCGCCATCAGGTACCTTTACAATCCCCTCCTCGAGGGTCTGCCGGCATATTCTGTCGCATTCGTACCCGCCTTCTTCTTCAAGCGGGGCAAAGGTGCGGTCGTACCGGAATGTTATCGTCCCCTCCCTGTCGTCGCGGTGCTCAAACTTTGCAATATGCTCAAGGGTCAAGGGATCCCACGGGTACGCAGTCCAGTCGTGGTTTGACGCCATGTACCCGAGAGGGTCGGTGAGCGTATGCTGCTGCAAGTCCAGCTCTACTATCGGTGCCAGTATGCTCTCCGGGGTTATTGTAGCGGTCCTGGTCCGGACAAACGAGGTGCACTTGCACCCGCCTGCGCCGCATACACAGTGGATCTCGACTGCCGATACGGTAAGGGATATGGACCCGCAGGATATGGCCTCGCCCCAGGAGGTATCCCAGCTGTTTATTCCCCCGGGGCCCCCGCCGTGGCAGCCGTTTGCCTGATGTATCAGTATCTCGGATATTCCCGACAGGACGCCGCCGCCTGAATTGCTGCCCCCCTGCTCTCCGCCGCCATACGAGTGGGCGCCAGAAAATACAACAGGGTGCACCCTGGTAGAATAGCACTGCCCTTCAAAGCCGTAATTGAACACATACCGCAGGGCGTCCCCGGGGTATACCGTATTGTCGGGGTTGTTCCGGGGCAGGCCGCCTATTGTAACATCGTATACAGCCCTGCCTTCCACCCAGGGCCGGCAGGGGGCGTCGCCCGCCTCTGCCAGGGGGATGTAGATGCAGGCGGCCAGTAGGAGCAGCTCATATCTCAAGGTTCCACCGCCAGGAACCCGCCCGCGGGCGTGCGCAGCAGGAGTTGCGCGCCGTGCGCTTCACATGGGAATGCAGCAGATACGGTGACGCTGCTGCCGTGCTCTACAAGGCCGCCCGCGGGCACTTGCGTCCCGTTGAGCCAGGTGTACGATACATCTTTGCGCTCACGTGACTCGACTGTATTGTCCGGGCCCGCCACCATCACCCGGATGGAATCCGGATTTGCCGTATGCGGGGCAAAGTTGTGCAGTATGAATTGGATTGTGCCCCCTGTACAGGATATATGGCCCGCGGCCAAAAGCTCGGCCGCCCGCATGCCGCTCCTTGCGGCTTCATCCTCCATTGCCTGCCGCGCATCTTCTGTGCGCTCGCCAAAGACGGCAAGCGATATGGCCACGGCTGCAGCCATCACCCCGGTGATTGCTATCACGGATACTATCTCGGAGAGCGCGGGGGCGCGCCTTGATGCCATGGTACACGGTGCGGGCCCGGTATAAGAGGGCCGGCGCGGCTCCGGAGGGGCATGCTTTAATGGAATATCCGCATGGGCAAGGACTACCGTCTGGCCCACTTCATAAAGTATCTGGAAAGCAAGGGACTGGCCAAGTTTGACGTGCTGGGTGACTCTGATAGGGCGTTACACAACTACCTGATGATAGAAAAACGCGTGCTGTTTGCACAACAGTTCGGGCTGGACATGCATTACGCTTTTGACAGATATCTTGGCGGCCCGTCCTCCTCCTTTGCCGAGGAGCTTTATGACATTGCAGAGAATCGGTCCGAGTTGTACGACTCCGTGGATGCACATGTAAACGAGTCATTCAGGGAGGGCGAGTTCCTGGAACTTGTTGGCGGAAGAGATGCCATCTGGCTGTACGTGGCGTCCTTTCTTTACTAGTTATCCTCATTCCATCAAGCAGGCGAGCTGGTGGAACATGTCCGTTCGGTCACCGATTGGTTTACGGAGAACGGTTTGGAGTCATATCCGGCGGATTATGTGACCGGAATACTGGAGGTTCTAGAGTCAGCAGGCATTGTCAGGATGCCGGGGGCCCCTCATGCAGCGGCTAGCGCCGGCGGCCGGGCTTAGTACCACAGAACCGCGGCAAATGCCGCCACACACAGGATCATTATGCCCCCGTACATCAAATGGTACGGCAGCATCACGGGCCCCCCACCCTCACAGGATATGCGGCAGATGCGCCCCCATATTCCACGTATACTATCGTGTTGTCACCCTCTGATAGCGGAACAGCCGCGGAAAACAGCCCGTCGTACCTTACCATATACCCGGACTTTGAGGCGGGATCCGGCGGGTCCGGCGGTATCCCGTCAAGCGAACCATCAAGCCTGCCGTCATCCATCATATCCACCATGCCCCCCTCCCCCACCGATACGCGCAGTGAAGGCTCGGAGGTGACTATCAGCATCTCCATGTACGGCTCTGTAGAGCCATCGTGTACGGCGATAAGCTGCATCCGGTGAACATCTATCCGCGGGCTGTCATCTTCCGCATGCTGTACAGCCGTAAAGTAAAAGGCGCCGGCTGCAGCACCTGCAATCCCCATCAATAGGATGGTCCCAAATATTGCCGCAAGCGCCGGCCCCCTGCCGGGAAACGGATCCGACAGCCGCACATGATACCGCAGGACGAGCCTCCTGTCGCGGACCGCGTACAGTTCTGCCAGATACCGGCCGCTTCCCGACGGGGCCGCCGCCAGCAGGTACGCATCCGCGCCCTTCCCCACGCGGATTCCTACGTCCCCGCCTGCCGCATCCCGGATGCACCTTGCGGCATCCTTCTCCGCCATGCCCGTCACCTCGCAGATGCGGAGCAGGCACCTGTATTCGCGGGTCCACCTGTTCATGCGGGCCAAAGCGGGCGGGGTATTTCAACCCCTCCGGGCCAGCTCTTCCCTTACCCGGGCGCGCTGCTCCTCCCCTACGGCAGGGTCCGCCAGCGCAAAGGCGAGCATGCCGCTGTCCATCGAGGAGAGGTCCAGGGGCGCCCCGCCTGAATCACCGGGCCCATCCCGGGGCGGCCAGGGCTTTTGCTCTGCAAGCTCCAGCGTCTTTTTCATCCGCGTAGAGCGCTTGGTCCCGCGGCCATCAAGCGAGCCCTCCTCATGCCGGTACGAGGCCTCGCCCCAGACCAGCACCCCCTTGTCTACAAGCCCGCGTATCGCCCCGTATATCCCCCGGACCGATACATTGCCCCCGAGCTTTTCCGCTATTTTTTTGGTATCTGCCGCAAACCCCCCGTGAGCCCTGACCACTGAATACACCGAATACTCTAGCGAGGTCATGCGCACCCTGCCTGCCGCAGTGACATGCGAGACGCCCTTGTGCCCTCCCGTCCCGGGGACAGGCGTCCCCTCGATGTTCTTTTTGGACGATTTATGCGCGTCTGCCGCCTGCTCTGCAAGGCTGCCCCTCCCGTGGGATAGCGCCTCAGAATCAGCTATCATCCGGCATATCTCTTGTATGCCCGGTGCCCCTGTATCAGTAAACGCGCCCTCTTCTGTGCACGGTATCTCCTGTGTGCCCAGAGCCACCTCCGGGTACTCTATAACATCCATGAGCAGTCCCGCGGGTTCCGGGTGCTTTCTTCTAATCTCCCTTTCCAGGCGCCGGCGCCCGTCTGACTCAAAGCAGACAAACCAGACGAATCTTCCGGGCCCTGCGCTCTTTGTATAATTTTTTACCGAATGGGCCATGTGCTTTTTTGGCGCAGTCTCTACCTCGACGGCAAGCGACCTTTCTGACCACCTGTGGGGATCATACGAGAGCCCCCCGTCTGCATCCCGGGTTATGGCCGGCTCGACTACCGACAGGTCCGCCATGTTGGGGCCGCCCTCGCCGAGATCCGGTATGCAGTACCTGTGTCTCTTCATGTTCCTGTCCATTATCCTGTTTACAACATCCTGATGGTCGTCGCCCCCGCCGCGCCTCCCCCCTGCTGCCTGCGTAAGGTACAGCGAATACGCCTTTTCCGCTATCACGTATCTTTTTTTCAGCGAGTGCCCCCCGGCGTCTGGATACCTTACTGCAACGTACCCCTCCCGGGCGAGCCTCTCTGCGGCAAGCGAGACAGACCTCTGCCGTATCCCCGGAAACACCATGCCTGCGGCCTCTATTAGCTGCTCCCGGAACCAGTCCCGCGCATCAAAGTGGAGCAGGTGTACAATCAGCGCCTCTACGGGCTCGAAGAGCACGCCTGATGATTTTGTCGGCGCGTACTTTTCTATATCCGCCTCGACGCCCCACTTTTCAACTGATTTTCTTGCCGCATCGGCCCAGTCGTGTACATCGCTTCCGGCAAACGGCACGGGCCGGGCACGGAACGTGGCGCTAGCCGGGACGCCCCCCTCGTCTGTGCTCATCACAAACGTATGGTTTGGGAGCCTCTGCATCTCCTCTGTTCCAGCCGGCATGACGCTGCGGAGAAGCCGTGCCGTGTTAAAGTCGCATTTTCCCGTTATGAGCGTCTTGCAGACGCCGGGTATCTCGTCGGCAAACTCGCGCTCGTATGCGTTGCACGTCTGCGTGGCTAGCGCCACCTTGACGCCGAACTTTCTCAGCGTGCGGAGCATCTCGGACATTGTATGGTTTGAGAACATGTGGGCCTCGTCTATGTACACATAGTGCGGGTTGCTGCGCGCCTCGGCAAGATCCCCGCCGGAGTCTATCCTTTTTTTGGCCTCTACATATATCGCGTTGAGAAATATCGACCCCAGGAACCGGGCTATGTCGTCGCTCGCGCCTGTCGACAGGTCGACAATCAGCATTCTTTTGTTCCGTATTATATCTGCCACATCCACGCTTGATTCCGTGCAGTCGAACATGGCGGCTACGGTGGGCGTTGCCAGTATCTTGTCTATCTTGTTGTATGCCGCAGACCCCGCGTCTCTAGAGTACTGTTTTGCAAATATCTCGGTCCAAAAGTGCCTCACGCTCTTTGATGCGACCCTGCGGAGTATCTCGCGGCGTGCCCCCTCGTCGGTTATCATCGCAGATATGTTCCCAAGGGAGTTGTGCCCGGGCGATTCTACCAGGGCGTTTGCCGCGTTTCTTAATACAGTCTCAAGGCGCGGCCCCCACGAATCCCTGTACAGGTTGTACAGGACGTTTACAAACGCCATGACCACGACATACCTTTCATTCTCATGCCGGGCGTCTAGCGGGTTTATCTGGATGCACCGGCCGAACCTGTACAATGCGCCCGGGTTTACGTAAATTATATCACCCTGCCTTTCCGGCGGCACCATGCCCATTACATCCCGGGCCAGCTCCCCGTGCGGGTCTATCACGGTAAAGCCCTGGTTTTTTTGTATATTCTGGTAGCAGAGCAGCTTTAGTATTGATGACTTGCCGCAGCCCGGCAGCCCGAATATCGCCATGTGGACCCTCTCGGAGGCTGTCAGGCCGTACGCCCTGTCCTCCTGCCCCGGCGGCGCCTCTGATTTGCTGCCGTATCTGAACCCCACATAGTCGGTGTCGGGCTCTACTTTGGGCTCCTGCGCGGGGCTTTTTTTGCCAAACAATTCAAAACCCCAGCAGCGGCACGGCAACTGGCAGCAGGTGCAGTGCTGCAAGCGTGGTCCCGGATACTATGATCAGGGGCAGAGTATCATGGATGGTATACGACGATATCTTTGCCGCCACAAGGCCCGTCGGTATGGAGGATAATGCAGCCATCACTCCTATCCCGTCGATATACGCGGGGTCCACAGAGCCTATACCGGTAAACGGCACATCCTGCGCGCCCTCCGGCAGGCCCGTCCCCGAAAACATCGCTATCATCATGTGGGCTATGCCCAGCATCAGAAACGGGGCTGCATACACTATCAGGGAGAGTGGCCGGAGCGACTTTGAGACATTCTCCTTTGCCTGGTGTACTCGGGTGACAAACTCTGTTATCCCGTTTAGAATGTCGGTGCTCCCGCCGCCCGTCGAGTATATCCGGGACAGCAGAAACATGATGAACCGGACGTGGACAGACGCGCCCCCTATATCCCGGACAGCCTCTGCAAAGGGGACACCTGCGGCCACCCTGCCGCCTATCTCGGCTATGATCCTTCCAAACTCGCCCCTGTACGTGTGCAGGCCTGCCTGACGGGATACAATCTGGGCTATGTTGGAGCCGGTCTTTGAGAGCTCTGTCACATCGCGCATCCATTCGGGGAGCATCGCATCCATCTCTTTTATCGCAGATATGCGCCGCACAGTCCCGATGTAATGGGCAACGCCGCCCGCCAGAAAGCCCGCAGATACCGCGGTTGCCGCGCCGGCTCCTGCTGCAAACAATACAAGGCCGAGCAGCGGGCCTGCCGCCAGGCCGGCGTACGGCGTCCTTATTGTATTTCCCGTGACGGGCTGCGAAGAGTTGAGCATCACCACCATTATCACCGCGATAAACGGGGATACTGCAGTGCCGGCAAGCAGCATCACCCCAGAGGCCTCCGGCGTCCCAATCATGGACGAGAACATTATCATCATGGGGAGCACTATCGTCACCATCATTATCCCCGAGAATATCTCCTGGGCGCCCTTCTCATACCTGTTCCATGCGGAAAGATACTCGTCGAAAAAATACCTGGCCTTCTCCTCGACATACCGGGGTATGCCCCCCGTGGCGGTCACCTTTGCAAGATACCCCGCCACAAAGTCGCGAAAGAGCCCCGAGGGGTGGCTCTCGCCGTATATTGCAAGCGATGCCCTCGGCGTCATGCCGAGCGCCTTTACCCTCTTTACGACCTCGCCTGCATCCCTCTCCATTCCAGGAAATATCCTCCTGCCGCGTATCATCTCAAACGACTGGTACAGCCCAAAGCCGATGCTCTCCATTATATTGGCATAGCAGAGAAAGTACGCCATCTCCTCTTCTACGCGCGCCCTCCTCTCGCCGACCATGCTGCGGAGCTGCAGGTACGGCGCAAAGTAGGGAGCGGCAGGCGCTGCCGCTGCAGATACAAAGAGGGGATCCGCGTATACGCCGAGTATTATCGCAAGTGCTGCCGCAGGCGGCGCGGATGCCGCGGCAATCCTTGTAGATGTTGTGGCGAGCCTCTCTGAATCGTATATCCTGCCAGATGCCGGCGCCAGCCCTGAAAGAAGCGATTCATTGTATTCCCTGATCCTGCGGAGCGGGGGGATGCGGCCCTCGGCTGCAGCAAATATAGACGATACAGTGGGAAAGCGGAACCTCCTGACGCTCAGGTCGCCGTCTCTTGTTCTCGCAGAATATCCCCGGGGTATAAGCGGGTATGCAAGCAATACAATGCATGCTGCAAGAAATGCCAGTACAAGTGTCACGTATTCGGCGCCCCCGTCTGAGAGCAAGACTATCCCCCACATGGATGCAAAGAGGGCCGCAAGCGCCAGTCCCGCCCTCATCGTCCCCCCATGTATAACAGCAGGTCCAGCGTATGGCCTAGGCCCGTCCGCGCGGGCCCCTGCAGGCCCGGATTCTCCCGGAGGATATCTGCCGCGTATGGCGCCACCACATAGTATGCAGAGTGTACTGTATGCAGCAGGTCAGGATCCATCGTGCTTCTGTATTCGCGGAGCCTCTGGGCCTTTTCTGCAAGGATTGTACCGTGGACTAGCAGCGCCACGGGGCAGTCGCCGCCGGGCTCGGGTGCAGCAGGCTCCGGCTCCACGGGATCCCGTACGGGTTCTGCGGGAATCACGGGCCTTGGCGCATAATCGCACTGGTCCCACCCGGAAAACTCGCCGGACGAGCACCCGGCGCCCCCTGCTCTGGCAAACCCCGCATCCATGAGCATCTGGTTTACCGACCTTGTCCTGTCTGTGCAGTATGCGGCGCCCGTGCGGCCCGAACCGTCGGCATCAAAGACGGCTATCGAGTTTGCGGGGCACTCTTCTCTGATGGCACCTGCCGCATTTGTGCCGTTGATGTGCGTTATAACAGAGAGCACCACGGGGGCCCCGCCTATCCCCAGTGTGTTATTCCCGTATGTGCCGCCCACTATTCCCGCAAAACAGTCCGCGGGATCCTGAGAGCCTGTGCAGGAATACCCTGCAGAGTACCGGAATGCGGCAGCCTCCGACTGTTCTGCCGCCTCGAATGATACAGTATACCAGCCGCCAGGCCACCAGGGCTGCGTGATGGCCCGGTATGTGCCGCGGCCCTCAGCCGACAACTCTGTTTCATCTATAGTGCCGTTGGGCCCCGCCAGAATGACAGATACCATTCCGGGGTGCTCAAAGCCCACGGATACCTCCTCGCCTGTCCCGTACGATCTCTTTTCGGGGTACAGCAGTATCTCCGGTGCGGGCTCCGGGAGCAGCTCCGTTATGGTCTCCGGGATGGGCGGCGGCCGCACATCCGGGGCCGTCACCCTTATGGTCCCCTCCATCCACGGATGGAACAGGCACGAATACAGTATGCCGCCCGCTCGAGATAGTATCACAGTATCAGAGGCGCCCGGGGCTAGCACGTCCGACTTGAAGCTGTTACCCCCGGAGGTTTCATCCACGGGTTCCACGGGATCATCGCCGTACCCGAGCGCCACCGGCTGAATACGGTGGGCCGTAGCGTCTTCGTTTCTCCACTCTATTGAATCCCCGGCGCCAAGAACCGCCGCAGTCCTGCTGTAGCAGCCGTCGGGGCAGCCCTCCGAGGCGCCAGACAGAATGAGAACGGTCACATCGGCGGCATCCGGATCATGCAGGCGCGCGGCAAATGATGCAGTCCCGAGTGTCCTCTCCTCGCCTGTCTCTGTTCTATGCTCTGAGCTGTACGTGACTATCTTGTATGACACGCTTACAGTGTACGTGCCGCCCGAATCCCTGGACCCGGGTATCGTATGATATGTTCCAAAGACTCCTTCTTTGGTGGACAGCACTGCATGCCCTGTATATCCGCCGGGGCCCGTCACCCCTATTACAACCTCTGCCGCGCCTGTTCCCGGCGGGAGCCTGCCGTATATGGGGACCTGTTCTGGCACGCCGCGGCGCATCTCCACCTCGCCGGGGACAGTTATCCGCGGCCCGGGATCCCCCTCGATATCCGCGCGCATGCACTCGTTGACGGTCCCGCACGAGCCGTGCGCGTATGCAAAAATAGGCACGGCCAACAATGCAAGCATTACAATCCTGTTCATTTTCTCCTCCGCGGGATCCGCGGCCTCAGGCGGGATGCAAGCTCCGAGATATCCAGCAGATAATCGGGCGCCCTCTTCCATATTATCACGGCAGGAGCCATAACCGAGGCGGCCATTGCGGCTATCAGCACGGTATGCGTCCTCTCGTAGGTTGCATATCCGGAGGCGGAATCCGTCGCCTCGAATGTCGCCCCCGACAGATCCTGCGATACCACAGCCCCGCGCGGCAGGCCGGACCATTCGACCGGGACATGCCAGACCAGCCCGTACAATTCATGCACGGGCGGCGCGTGCAGTGAGACTGTATCGCCGTACCTGTACATGCCGTTGCCTGATATCTCCGCGCCCTCTTCCGTATCGATAAACGCGGCATAATCGACAGTAATCTCCCTCCTGTATACTGCAGATACCTCCGTCTCCGATGTTATCTCATGGGTAAACGGCTCTGCATGCACAACGGGCTCGCCGTTGAACTCTACCGACTGCACGGCGTATATCCTGTCGCTTCCAAGTTCTAACAGGGAGGGTATGCCAACTTCGTATATTCCGGGCTTTACCGGTGCATGCAGGCCGTTGCGGACAGTCTCCATCCCGCCAGGTGATTCGAGGCTCATGCCTGCTGGAACAGAGACGCCGTCATCCGCTATTGCGTAAAACGAGACATCTACCATCCTCTCTATCACATACTCAAACTCCTCCAAATGATCGGCATAGCCCTTGCCGCTTACCATGACGCGCACATCGTATGCGCCTGGGTGCCCCGGGGTGGCAGAATACCTGCTCCCGTCCCCCTCAAAGTCAAGCCCCGTTATCTCCACTTGCGGGTTCTCAAGCGAGCCTGTCAGCACGTCCAGGATAATCTCAGAGCCGAGCCTTACTGTACCAGGACTCTCTGATAGAATAGAGACCTGCGGGGCCGCATCGTTCTCAAATGCCGCAATATTCCCCCCCGTGATGTACCTTCCATCTGATATGATGCGGATCTCCGCGGTACCGCCGTTCTCTGCGACAAACCGCACGTGGCCCCCTGCATTGTGCGCCGAGATATCATCGGATAATATGGCGAGCCCGTCTATATCCCGGATGAGCCCGACCGGCGTGCCCGAGGAATCCACTGCGTGTATCGCGACGGGGAACTCTTCGTGGACGTTGGCCCTCGGGGGAAGCCACGCGGATATCCCGTGCTGCACGCCCGACGGCGAGAGCGGGGCGGAATCCGAGCCTATTCCCGGAACAGACGCAAAGACCCGGGCGCCTTCAGAGATGTATGTGCCGCGGATTGTGGCAGTCCCACCGGTCCACGATTCACCCACGGACAGGTCCGATAGCGCCTCCCCCACCTGCGAGACCGACGGGGGCCCCGCAGCTCCCCCTACGTCTGTGATGCGGCCGCCCTCCACTGTAGAGAGATACGCAATATCGCCGTGCGTGCCCAGTGCTGCAGGCAGGGGCGTTATCTCCAGTGAATGGCCCGAGCCATAAGCGGGAAGGGACTCAAACTGAACAGAGGTTCCCGCCATTCCAGGCATTGCGGCAGTAAGCAGGTGCCCCCCGACCCGGGATACCTTCAGGGGCACCTCCACTGAAGAGGCGGCAAGCGCTGATCCCCCGGACAGGGCAGCATCTACAACATGGTCGTGCCCCAGGCCGCCGTCGCCAGATATTGTAATCTCGCCTGCCTGCATGTACACGGGGCTCCCCCCGCTGTACGAGCCCACAACAGCCCAGGCCTCGCCCGCGGGCGTCCCGGGATAGACCCACATCTGCAAGTTATCGCCCTGTACCGGAGACGAGGTGGTGCCGTTTTCGGGATCCGGCCCGTCGTGCCGCGGCGCCATCACCGTTATATCCGCGGAACCGCCGCCTATCCCCGGTATATCAGCGGTGATTACCGCGTCCCCTTCCAGCGTGTACAGTGTGCCCCGGGATATGCCGTCTACCAGCCTTGCATGGTCAGTGCCGCCGTCCCGGCCGGCCCCAAAGCGCGCGGCATCCCGGTTGCTGCTCGACAGGTATACATCGAGCACGCCGTCCGGGGAGTAGACCCTCCCGTCCCTTTCAAGCCATACGTAATAGTGGGCCATCGAGTTTGCGCGCGCGGGGTTGGGTGCCACGCCAAGGCCAACTGTTGTCCCACCTGATTCATACGATACATCAAGCGTTGCATGCTCAAGGCCTGGCGCGGATGCATGCACTATGCCGTCCCCGCTTATGCCCAAGAGTATCTCCGCGCTGTACAGGCCGTCCTCGATGTATGCAGTGCCGGCCTCCTGCGCGGCCCCGCCTGTTATGAATCGCACCGGCGACGAGGCGCCAAGCGAGACCTCTATTCCCCCTGATGATGGAACAGGCGTGCCGTGGTTGTCCATCAGGTATACCTTTGCCGGCGATACGCGGGCGGACGTCTCTAGTGTCCCGGAGTAGGGGGGCCGCGGCGGCAGGTCAGACCCGGGTGCGGCTATCGCAAGGGCGGTAGGCCTGGACGCTATGTCGTTTACCTCGGCTGATGCAGTTGCAGTCTCGCCGCGGGATGATATAACATGGACCATGATGCCGCCGTCGAGAGCCCTGCCGGGCACAAGGGGGAATATCACATGGTTTGCCCCGGGGGGCACCTCCAATATCCCGGGCAGCTCAAGCGAGCGCGCATTTGCCGCAAGCTGTATAGAAAAAGAATAGGGCCGCGGCTCTGATACGAGAATCATTGCCTCGTATTCCTCGCCTGCTATCATCCTGTCCGGCATGTACAGGTGTATCCCGCCGTGCCCTGCCTCTTGCGCCCAGATATGGGCCTGGGCCGAGATCATTACTGCCATCAGCAGGGCAAGCATCAACCGCACTGTTCCGCCAGCCCCGCCACAATCCCGGCGCCCCGGGGCCCCTCGAGCTCCCCCCGCGTTGCATTAACAGTCAGCAGCCGGCCGTCGTCGCACTGTACAAGGAGGCCCGTTATCTCTGATGTCCCGCCCCACCTGTCCCGGATGGTCAGGTTTTTCCCGTCGAGGCCGGCCTCGACATCCTCCTTTATCCTCTCGTTGACTATTCTGTTGGAGGCCTCCTGTACCTGGTGGACGCGGTCCCTATCCGCATTATACGCTACAAACGTGCCGAGTATCACTATGGCCATCGCGGTTATCCCGACGGCCACGATTATCATGCCGTTCAAGGCATATTCATTATAAAGCGGGAAAATGGCGCCCGCGGGTCATCCCCGGGATAAAGCCAGTGGGTCCTACCGCACCATGCTTAGAATGCTCTCGTGCAGCTTTACACCGTGCCTCTGGGGGTTGTCCCTCCACTTGTCACCCCTGCTACGTATCACCTGTATACCGTATGATTCAAAGCCGGCAGATACGCCGAGCTCGCCTATTATCCGGTCGGTTGGCACATAGACCCCGTAGGGGGCAGAATCGCCGAGCACCAGGACAAAGTGCCCGCCCTTGGCGGTCGCTTCTGCCGCCCCCGCTAGGACCTTTGAGATGTCCTCAAAGTAGCCGGCAGTCATCATATCATAGCTTTTTTTGCCGGGCTTTACCGCCTTTTTGGCGCCCATCTTCTCTATGCTCGATGAGAGCTCGCCGTGTATCCTTGGGGAGAGTTCGCGGACGGTAGGCATCCCTGTCCGCCCTTGCATGCTGTCTTTTGTCACCTGGGTTGTAGCCGCCATCATGAGCTTGTCCCGCACGTTGATGCTTATGTCGCGCCAGCTCCCATACAGGCCTAAAAAGTAGGTCTCGAGGCGCGTCCTGTCCGCATAGTCATAGTTGTTAAGATAGGGTGGCGAGGTTATTACAAGGTCGGCTGAGCCCCGGGGCACATAGTCAAGGAGTTTCCGGGAATCGCCTGCATGTATTTTTGTCTGTGATGCAGGCCTGTTCAGCAGCGATATGTCATCGAGCATGAGCTTGCACCTGTTTGCAAATGCAGCATCCGCATCGTCCCCTTTCTTCTCTGCGTATTTGCTCGGTGCTATGTACGGCCACCCTGTGCCCGCGGTGCTGGCGTGTCTTAGAGCAGAGACAAGGGCGAGCTGAAAGAAGCCCTTTTTGAAACCCCGCAGGGTACTTACCTTATCCCTGATCCGTACAAGCCGCGCCAGGTTGCCTTTCTCAAAGCACCTGTGTAAAAGCGTCGGGAGTGCACCCGTATCTGGTATATCGGCGGAGGCAATGCGTTCCGTCAGTGATTTGTATTCGCTAGATAGCTCTGCATGGTGCTTTTCATACCTAAAGCACTTTGTGCGGGCTATCCCGGATACAAACCGGTGCGCCTCTATTCCTATTGAATCTATTCCAAGGTTCATTGCCGCAAGCGACGTAGTGCCGGAGCCCAGAAACGGATCAACTATGAGTGATTCTGTATCAAGGCCGTACTCGCGGATCTTTGCGCCGACCATCTTAAACGAGTACCCCGCGGGATATGCAAACCACCTGTGTATGGGCTCGCGCAGCGAATCCCTGAACGAGCCATAGTTTTCTATTGCTCCCTTTGGCTGTTCCATGGCGCTCCGGGCCGCATCACCTGTTTTTTTGCGCCCCGCGAAACCCTGCGGCGCGGATCTTGCGCTCTTCAATGTGCACGGGGTGCCCCGCTCCAATATAAGCAGAATAACCGCGGTGCGGGGCACCGGGTGATCCTTTACCGTATGGAGCCGTCCCGCAGGCCCGCGCTCCCCGACTGCAGCCTGCCGAACTCAAAGTTGATGTTCTCCATGTCGGAATCATCGGGCATCGACAGAAACGAGAGCAGTTCTACATCGGATAGTATGATGCTCTTTGAGCCGCCAAGCCACGGAGGCGAGAGCCTGCCCGAGTGGGCGCCCGATACCGCCCTGTATCCGGACCTCTTTGCCGCAAACGCCCTCGCCGGGAGCACCCCCTGTATGGCGCCCTCCTCGGATGCAGAAGATGCCCCCGTGCTCATCTTGCAGAACAGCAATCTGCCTGCGAGCTTCTCTTGTGCGTCTTTTATGCGGGCCCGCCCCCGGGACGAGACCTTTGCCCGTGCAGAACCAGCGGATATATGCCGCAGTATCCCCTCGGGGGGAAGGCCCCTCTCTATGCAGCGTATGTAGGCAGTTATCGCCGATGAAGTGTCCATCTTTCTTGCATAGATAGCAAGGTAGGCGGGGCTCGGGACCCCGAGGCCGAGTGTCCTGTATAGCGAGGTTCTTTGCGCCTCCCTGTGCGCTATGGGGACTGAGCAGTGCCGCCTCAGGGAATACCGAGAGTATACTGTATAGCCTGCAAAGTCAAAGCTTTTGCACGGGACTGCCTCCATTCCCTCGAGGCCGTCGAGTGTGGACCGGTGGCGCGGCCCCGCCCTGATGTGAACACGCACCTTGCCGCCGGAATCCCGGGATATGACAAGCAGGAACCTCTCTATGTGGTCTAGTATGCGGTGCATGTTGGCATCGCCCCTGCTGACCCGGGAATCCTCGCCGACCCGGAACGGGCGCAGCTCGTTCCATGAATGTTTCACTGGCAGCCGTGCCTCCGGGCCCACGGCATGCCGGCAAACTCGCTATCCGCACAGAACCGTCCGGACAGCGTGCCGTGCCCCGAGTCCAGAAGCTCTTCATTGAGGCTTGATCCATTGCAGTATACCATTCCGATGGTCCTGCCGTACGAGCCTTCCGTCTGGCCGTCGTCGCCATCCACTAGAACGGCGGCGCCCGCGGGGCAGAGCATCTCTGCGAATGCCTTTGCCTCTGTTCCCCCGGGCTCGGACAGCTCTGGCGCAGAGGATAGTGCCAGCCGTATGTTGCGGTTCCCCCCTATCTTTATCGTATCGCCGTCTATTACGCGCACCACCTCGGATGTTATACATTCGGCAGAGCCCATGCACTCCGGTACGAGTATTCCCGCTGGGACCAGCGGTATTATCTCCACTGCTGCAGCCCCGGGGGCTACAGGTATGGTGAGCACGGCGGGGTCTGTACCGGAGGCTCCGTGTGCTGCTGCAGCGCCATCTGCGTACACGTCGTACTCTGATGCATCAAAGACCCTGCCCGGTATGGTGACGGTAAGCACCCCCGCCCCGCCGTCATCAAGGTGGAATATGACAGAATCCGAGTATACGGTATAATCAAGGATATCCCTGTTGAGTGCATTATACGAGACGTCCTCACCGTGCGGATTTGCAGCAGGGTCATGCTGCACGGCCACCACCTCGAATGATGTGCGCGCAGAGTCCTCGCCGTGTATGACCTCGGCCTCTATGACCCCCAGGGGTAGCATGCCCGGGGGGAGGGAGAGCTCGTATTTTCCATCCTGCACATCCGCGGGGACTGATGCCACGGGGGCGCCGCCCGAATACAGGCGGACCTCTGCGGGCCCTGCCGCCCTGCCGGAGAGGGCTATCTGCTCATCCTCTGCATATGTGGCCTCGCCGGATATGGTAAGCGGCTCCTGTGAATCGGTTATCGTTCCAAGAAACTCTAGAAACAGCTCATAGAGGCGCGCCGGTATGCCTTCGGCGGCATCCGTTATGTCCCCCAGTGTGCCCTGCGCGGGGGACTCAGGCGCGGGACCCGGGGAAGCCTCTGTGACGGCATCCTGTCCAGTAGCGTATGCAGAGGGGCCCTCCACAGAGCTATTCATTCCCCCGGGCACAAGGGCAAACCAGAACTTTCTTGATATGTGCGGGTCCCGCACAAGGTCGTCAGATACCACCTCGCCGTACAGCGGCAGCGGAAAGCCGTCCATGACCAGCGCATACAGGGCGGGCCCGTTTGTCGAGTACTCTACCCTGTATATGCCGCCCTCCATGCGGGCGCCGCCAAACTCGTAGGCGGTGCGGGATGATGTCACCATCACGTCTGTATCGCTGCCGGGGCGGGCCCACTGCTCCCCGACGGACAGGATGGCGTGGCCGGCTGGCACCGGGCCGCTCCCGGTCCTGATGCCCCCGCCGAGAAGAAATATTGTATCCTGGAGAATGGCGGCAAGCTCGGCAGATTCGCCAGAGTATGCAATCGGCTCTGCGCCCCACCTTTCATCCACGCGGAGGGCCAGCGAGATAGGGGCGGATGCGCCCCCGGCCCCGACATACTCGATGTTCCGGATGTCGGCACGGGGATCCCCCGTCGGGACGATGTCGGGCCCCGCAAAGGCCCGTCCTTCTGCCGTATGGTGGCCCAGCAGGTGCCGCACTTCTGCTTCCACCAGCCAGTATCCAGGGTCTATCCGGGCAAACTCCAGGGATACGTCGCTGCACGTGCCCCCGGCGCCGGCGCGGCATATCACATAAGAGAACGCATCGCCTTCTGCAAGCCCCTCTCCAAGGTGCCACCTCTGCTGCCTGGATAGCGCCTCGTCGGCAAGACTGGCATCCGCATACTGCACGTACAGTAACGGAAGCAGTGCCAGCAAGAGCAGCAAACGCATCATGCTCTAAACTCCAGCTCGCGCCAGAGCAGCACGTCCCCGGTGGTCCCGTCGTCTTTTATCGCACATACGGATATTGATTTTTTTCCGGTACAGTCTTCCGGGAGGAGCAGCACGGTTATTCTTCCCGCGCTAGAAGAGACATCAGTCTTTACGGTCTCGCCTTCTAGCAGTATGCGGACTTTTCTCGACGCGGCGGGCGCCCCGTTGCGGTCCCTCAAAATCATTGATACCTCGGCGGGATCCCCGGGGTGCACGGTGACAGGCAGTGCCCCCTGCCTCCCCTGTGGAGCGGCAGGCGGGTGGCCCTCCCCGGCTGCACACAAAACAGACGAGCTCCTGCGGGGCGCCCTCCCGGAGTATCCGCCGGCAAGGTAAAACCGGATTACATGGTACAATCTGCCCTCGTAGGATATGACTGGCGGGCGGACCATCGCAAAGACAAAGGCTGCAGCAAGCGGTATTGCCCCGTGGCCTATGCTTCCTGTCAGGTTCATCACCATAAAGAACAGCAGAAACCCGGCGCTTATGACTGCCGCCTGGTACCCCGTGATGTAGCCCAGGACGGGCAGCGTGAACATGGCAGAAGAGAGGGCGCCTTTCTTGTGGAACCAGAGCATTCTAGACGTGCTGTAGCTCATGCCGCGCCAAGGCGCCACCGCTTAAAAGCCCCTGCGTGTCCCCGGTGCGCGCCCCAGGCAGCAGGCATCAGGGGACCCGGAGTCGCACTTATAGTCCAGCGTTCTTGCTATTCGCGGATCCTGCTTTCTATAGTTATTTTCCATTTGAATGCACGGTAGGACAGTATAAGCAAAATCATGCCGAACATAAAGTACATAGGAGTGTTCTCATCGATCGGCACACCGAAGTCAGCTATCTCTTCAATGAATATCAGATGATAGAGCATGCCCAGACCGAGACACCCTGTCATAAATAGAAATGTAAAGACTGTGCGGGCTGTTAATTTTTTCCTATCCGACGGCGAAACCGCATACTCGCGGTATCTTATCAAATCCCATATGATATATGTGACAGATATGGCTATAATGACCACGTGGAACTGAGCCTCAAAGTACCGGGTCGTAGAGATGATCAGCAGGTAAAAGTACTTGAAGAGTATGGCGAGATCTACAATGAACCCCATAGCGCCCCGGAGGTTGTCCTCGTCTTGTATGGCAGTCTTGGAACGGGCGTAGCCCGCCCAGCTCGATAGTATCATCACATTTGACAGGAGCAGAGGCAGGGATTTTTGGAGACTTCCGTCGGAGAATGCATCCTGTATGAGAATCAGGATTTCCCCTGTTCCGGCAAGGCCGTATCCAACTAGAATTGCAAAGAGAAAATGCACCGCTCAGGTATGGAAATACGCGCGGCCCAGGCTGTCGTGCAGCGACGACAAATGCCTAGTGTCACTCCCTTACAAAGAAATGGGTAGGGCTGTCGGGGTCGATCCATATGTATAGAGGGTACCGGCACCGATCGCAATGGATCGAGATCTTCCCATCTTCGTGTTTTAGGCGCTCTATGTCCTTGGCGCTTATGCGATGTTTTATAATCTGGCATATGCCGGTCTTCAAGTGGTACCATCTAAAAGGCCACTTTAACATGCCATGGTTAAGCCCCAGATCCCATTTAAGCATATCAACTGATAAGAGTCAGTGCAGTCGGCAGGTAGACAAGGCGCGGATGGTTCTTTATATCCGGCCGGGCGGCACGACACCCCATGCATGCAGGTCCCCAGCAGATCCCGGCGCCGCCAAGAGCAGCGGGCCAAAAGTGTGAAAAAAACCGCACAACCGCAGGGATCAATGCAATCCCCCGCACCCGGAGGGGGCTTGGCGCCATGAACGACATGATACACAGGACGACCGGGATCAAGGACTGTTTTTCCTCCGTCCAGGACCACCAAGGATTCTGCAGGTTCATGGAGGGCGGTGATCCAGGCTCCCATGGCAGGCAGTGAGGAGACATACAGACGCCGCGGGCCCTGGCAGACAAAGTGTGCAGGTTTGTATCCCGGCAGGGCTTCGAGCCTGATGCTGTGCTCGAGCCTACATACGGGTCCGGCGGATTCCTACTTGCTGGAATAGATGCGTTTTCGCGCCTCAAAAAGATCTACGGCGTGGAATACCACAAAGAGTACGACTGGACTGCAAAGGCGGCGCTTACACAGAGGCTTGCCGCATACGCAAGGCCGCCGGAGGTGCGCCTCCACAGGGGGGACATATTCAGGCACGGCTTTGATCCGGGCTTTTTTGCCGTAGAGAACCTGCTGATACTGGGAAACCCGCCGTGGGTTACAAACTCAGAGCTCTCATCCATAAAATCGGACAACGTGCCTCCCAAGTCCAACTTCCGCGGACTCTCCGGGATTGACGCCCTCACCGGGGCGAGCAACTTTGACATATCCGAGGGGATAATCTCCGGGCTGCTGGGCGCCTTCTCGCACATGCAAGGAATGCTGGCGATGCTATGCAAGCGCACCGTAGCCAGGAACATAGTGCGGGACCTGCCCGCCTCGGGCTATCTCGCGCACGACCTCCAGGTCGCCCCGGTGGATGCCCGGAAAGAGTTTGGCAGGAGCGTCGATGCTGTGCTGTTTGCGTGCAGGCTGGGAAAGAGGCCCCCGAGGCACACATGCAGGGTGGTAGGCCTCGAATCCCCCAGGACTGCCGGCAGCTTCGGCTGGGTGCGGGGCAGGTTCGTCTCAGATGTATCAGCATACTCCAGATACTCTCATCTTGACGGGCGCTCGCACCTAGAGTGGAGGAGCGGCATAAAGCACGACTGTGCCCCGGTCCTGGAGATGGCCTCAAAGGGCGGGCGCATATACAACGGGCTGGGCGGGCGCGTCGACATCGAGGGGGACTGCATCTACCCGCTGGTCAAGGGATCCATGATAGGAAAGATGTGCATTGAGAGTACACCGGGGAGGCTGCTGGTCACGCAGAGGCACCCCTCGGAGGAGACAGGCAGGCTTGCCGCCCTACCCCGGACCTGGCGGTACCTGCTGTCACATGAAAAGGCCATGAACGGGCGCAAGTCCGCAGTCTATGGGAGGCGCCGGTTCTCCATGTTTGGAGTTGGAGAGTACTCGTTTATGCCGTACAAGGTGGCAGTCTGCGGCATGCGCGGCGGGCCCGTCTTTTCTGTGTGCGCCCCGGCGGGGGGCCGCCCTGCAATGCTAGATGATACGTGCTATTTCCTGGGGTTCAAGGAAAGGGACGATGCCGTATTTGCAGCCTCTGTGCTCGGCACCGGCGCCTCTGCCGGCCTTCTCCGGTCGCTGTCCTTTGCCGGCTCCAAAAGACAGTACACAAAGGCCGTGCTGGAGCGGCTGGACCTGCGCAGGGCTGCAGCCGGTACGGGGTTTGCAGAGATCCGCAAAGTATGGAGGGACCGCGGCTTTGACGGCCGGGGCCTGGACAGGCAGGGGTATGAGCGGTTCAGGCGGAACCTTGGAAGATGCGTCGACGGTACTTTCCGTGCGCGCCGGCAGGGCGCAAAAGTTCAGCGGCGCTGAATGGCGTGCCGCCAAAATATCATGTCACGGTTTGGAAATTCCTGCCGCCGGACCTGTTCTGCCCGGCGAGTGCCCGCTGCCGGCATTCATCTTTGCAGGGGCCCTGCCAGGCAGTGCAGCTGCACGGCATTGCCTGTCAGATATGCATGACGCCAGCCGGATTTCAGCATGCGTGGAGCTTTACAATCCCAGCTCTTTTAGCCCGTCGGCATGCTTTTTGGTGCTGTTAATCTTTGCCATTATGGTAAGCATTCTCTCCCGGATGACAGAGTTTTCCGGATCTTTTGGGTCCACGCTTTCCATTATCTCCTGGATTTTTTTCACGGGTTCTTGGAGATCAAGGTTGATCTTTGCAAGTTTCTGGCCGTCTTCATTCAGCCTTTTTAGAATGCGGATCATCTCCTCGATGTTTCTATTGATTATGGGCTCAAGTTCGTCAGTCCTGGCGAGGATTTCCCTCCGCTTTTCACCTGTGAGCATCAGTGTTGTCAGCGGGCGGTATTGCTTATAAAATTACCCGTGGGATGCTATGTAAGATGTCTAAAGGTCGGTGTATAACGGACAGTAATCATAGCAGTGTTCGGACAGATCCAATCGTGCATACATCTGGCAGGACACATGCCGTAGACGAGTAGGCCCAGACTGATATGTATGATGTTTAATGATGTCGGTCAGATATCGGCATGCATGAATCCTATATTGCAGGCTGATCTAGTTCATCAGCATACTTCTTGATGCGGCCAATCCTGGTCATTATGGTTAGTATTCTTTCCCGGATAGCAGCATTTTTTGGATCTTTTGAGTCAACATTATCCATTATCTCACAGATTTTCTCTACTGGTTTCTGAAGGTCGGTTTGAATCTTATCAAGTTTCTGACCCCCTTCATTTAATTTTGCCATGACACTGATCGCCTCTTCAACGCTTTTGTCAATTATTGGCACAAATTCGTCAATCTCGGCAAGAATTTCCCTCCGCTTTTCATCTGTTACCATCAGTGTTATCAGCAGGCGGTATTGTTTATAAAATTATCCGCGAGATGCCATGCAGATGTATAAAAGCCCGTGTATAACGGGCGGCAATCATCCCTGTGCCCGCGCGGTTCCAATCGTGCACACAGGGCGGATTATTCCAGAATGGTGATTTTTGTAGAGATAACGCGCCGCATTATCTGCTTGCATCATGTAGTGTCTTGCCGCCCTCCGGCCTCTATTCGACATTTCATGGTGTATAATTCCTGTCCATTGTACTTGCAGCTTTGCCCCGTGTAGGAGCGGGATCTTGGCCGACGGCCCGAGGATGTGCCATCTGATAGGAGACATGCCGGAGACAAGGAGGCGCCGACAGATATGCATAGAGTCTAATGATGCCGGCCAGATTTCAGCATGCGTGAATCCTATATTGGGAGATGTTCTAGTTCATCAACATATTTCTTGATGCGGCTAATCTTGACCATTATGGCTAGCATTCTTTCCCGGATAGCAGCATTTTTTGGATCTTTTGGGTCAACATTATCCATTATCTCTTGGATTTTATCCATTGGTTTTTGAATATCAGTTTGAATCTTTTCGAGTTTCTGACCGTCTTCATCTAATCTTTTAAAGACACCGATCGCCTCTTCAACGCTTTTGTCGATTATTGGCTCAAATTCGTCAATCTCGGCAAGGATTTCCCTCTGCTTTTCATCTGTTAGCATCAGTGTTATCAGGGAGCAATGCTGTTTATAAGATTGCCCATGGGGTGGCAAGCGAGATATCGAAGAGTGAGCGTATAACGGCAATCATCTCCGCATCAGGGCAGAACCAATCGCGCATACAGGCAGAATGCGTTCAACATATGTGCCTTCTAAAAGTATCAGGGATGGTACACGGCCCCGTCGGGGATGAGAAATACAGAGGCCATGGATATCACCCCCCACACCACAATAGGCATCCACACAGATGCAACAAGGTGCCTGCGCGCCATGGCCGGATTTTCCCCCTTGTACAGCACATAGCATGCAAGGCCGCTTGCCACCCAGCAGAATACATGCCCGACATACCACCATCTTGAGGGGTCCCGCCTTTCCATGCGCGCCAAGCATATTCCGCATAAAAGGCCCTAGATGCCCCGGGGGCGCGCCAGCCCCGCAATTCTCTCCGCCTTGCCCCGGGGGATGGCCCTTATCATCCCGTCCCCACGGTCATGCCTGCCCGTCCCGGGCGCTGCAACCATCATCGACGACGAGAGGCGGCCGTTGTGCAGCCTCGCCGAGGTAATGCGCGAATACGGGTAATAGTCCACGCGTCTTCCTCCCGGGTACACGGTCCTGCACACTATCAGCTTGGTATCTGTCGCAAGGATTACATCCGGCGCAACAGGCGAGCCCCCAGGCAGGAACCTCGACTGCCTTGCCACCAACAGGACGCGCTCGCCAGCATCAAGGTACGGCGCCATCCTGGATACATCCCGGCGCTCGCCGGGGTCCGTTATATCCGCATGCATGAATGCCTGCATAACCTAGCCACCCCGGGGCCTGCCCAGCAGCAGCCTTGCGCGCGGCACAAGCGCCGCAAAAAGCAAAATAAAAAAAGAGATCATGTCCTAGCCCGGCTTTACCCGGGTGCTAAACGCGTCGGAGACCAGGGTGTCGTCGCCCGATGCAAAGCGCAGCGTCAGGGTCAGCCTGTCGGAGATGCGCACAGACTCGCCTATGGCCGGCGCCATGTCGCTGTCTATCGAGATCTTGAAGGCGTTGCTCCTGCCCCCTTCAAGCACCGACCTGTTCGCCTCGTCTTCATCCGCGTTCAGTATCGATATGCCGTCGTGGTCCGCATCCGTCAGCTCGGTGGAATTCCCCGTGACTGTGCCCGCCCCGCAGGTGCCTGACGCAAGGCCCGTGCAAAAGAACCTTGTGCCCGCGCCGTCGGAGACCATGATCCTCCTGTCCCCGTCCTGGCTTATCGCAAGATCAGAGACGCGGATGTCCTCGATTAGCACCTCCGATATGGAGGTCGTCCCCGTGTTCTTTATCGTCGCGGTGATTATGAGCTCATCGCCGTCGCGTATCGCGTTGAGGTTCCTCACGTCTATAGACGACGCGGATGTGAACGGATCAACTTGCGACGTAAACGTATAGTAGAGGCCGCCTGCTGCCGCCCCCGTTATTCCGAGGCCGATTATCATTCCGAATATGGCGGATAGACCCGCCGATTTGCCTGTCATTGGAACAGAAATGGGCTATTCTATTTAAGGCGGGCCGGGCCGTATCGCCCGGTATATCTCGGCGGCAAGTCGGGTTATCCCGCCCATGTCAGGCCCCATGCAGGTGATCTTTACGGGATCCGCCAGGTATAGCCGCGCAAGCGTTCCGTGCCCTCTTACCATAACCCCTGGAAATGCAGCCTCCCTTCTCACCTCGTACCTGTCCTGCAGCCCCTCCATGACGGGATGCCAGCCTGTCCTGATCACCCCGCAGACTAGCAGCTGCCTAACTGTTATGGGCGGCTTTTCTGTCACGCCGATCTTTTTCATCGCATCCCGCATGCACGATATAGCCCGCGGCACGCTCTTTGAGCCCACGCACGTGATAGCCCCCGACGAGAATACATGCACTGTAACAAAGGCCCCGCATCTTGATGCGACTCCCCTCTCATAGCGGAACTGCGCCGACCGGAAGCCGTGCTCTTTTAGCGCGCCCTTTGTAACCGCCAGCCCGTCGACATCCATCCTTTTTCCGCAGTGGGAGACTGCCGTCACGTTCTCCACGTACAGGATAACCGGGGCCAACACTGGACATACGGCTCGGGGATAAAAGCGGGCTTAAATAGTGAACATCATTGCCGGCCATGCTGGAAAAGCGCAAAGAGGACTCTGAATCAGTCGGGAAATACCAGGGGATAGTCACCTCGGTCGTCATAGCCGCGATAATAATCTGGGTGGCGCCGCTTCTCATACCGGCGCTCAGCGGATCCGATAGCAACTCCCTCTTCAACAGCACGGGAACGCTGGTCCCCGAGGAGGTGGCCACCAACATAGACGAGCTCTTCCAGACGGTCCTCTGGTTTGCCCGGATAGTCCTGCTGTTTGCGGTAATAGTGGCGGTGGTGATGCTCCGGGTGGACCCCAAGCGGGCAGACCCGTGCTGAAAATTCCTATTTTTTTTCTCCTCGCGCCGCTCTCGGCGCTCATCCTGTATGCGGCCCTGCGCGCGCCTGCATGGTCGGAGCACTACATGCTGGCCGCGGGGGCCGCCGCATACTGCATGTTTGCTACACTCGACGTGCGGTCTACAGTGCGTTTTGGGCGCAGAACAGTCTGTTCAATGGAGTCGTCGCCGGTGTTTTCCTGGGCTGCAAGGCACGGCCTGCGCGGAGCCATCGCCGTGCAGTGCATATTGGAGCTCTTCCTTGCTGTTCTGGCCGTGCCGTATTTCGCAGTGTATTCCATGTCGGCGGCAGTAACCGGGGCTGCCCTGCTGATAATGGGGGCCATACACTGTACAGGATATTCTATGAACCGGCGCCTGCTGCGCCGGACATAGCGCCCGTTGTGCGCCGCATTTTTCGCAGGCACAGCCGCCGGGCCCCGCCCGGTTTAAGTATGGCCGCAGTACCGCCGACGGCGATGAGCGGCATCACGGGGGCGCCGGCTGCCGCATGCTGCAAAAATTCCGGTGCCATCAGGTCCGTTGTATGATGAACGACAGGATAAGGCTGCTGTACCTGGTGCTTCCCGCATGGGGCCTGGCCACGACGCTGGTTGCATCGCACTTCCACATTGGCTGGGCAGATATCCTGTTGTTCCACTCGTCGATACATTCCTCTTTGCTGGCATTGGTCGTCCACACTTCGGCAAGGCCGGTGGTCGGCGGCGGGACGCCCATGCACGCCCTGATCCTGTTCACCATCGCAGGCGCCTGGCTGGCCGCGGCCCGCCTCATAGTCTGGCTGGCAGGGCTCCGCAGGATGCGGAGAGGCATGCGCTGGTACCCGTCCGCGGGAACAAAATGCCTTCTGATATACATGCTGTCGGCTGCCGCGGCCCTGTTTGTTCTGCTGCAGTTCCGGCGCGGCATGCCCCTGCCGGCAGAAGCAGACCTTTTGGCCGTGTTCCAGATGATCGCCGTCCTCCTGCTGATAATACCTCCCCCGTACTTTATGGCGTACAAGCTGGCGCGCGACGAGTACCGCCGCATCCGGGGGCGGCGCCCGTGATGCGCGGGGAGCAAGACCCGCGGGCCTACCGAATGTTCTGCCGGCGGATTCACTGACCGCGGTATGATTATTTAGCCGCCCCATTCCAGGGGCACCTGTGAAGATCACCTCAAAGGGCGGCAGGCGGTACTATACCCATGATGGCAAAAAGTACCCGTCCATCACTACCGTCCTCTCGATACTGAACAAAGATGCCATCATGCGCTGGCGGGCGCGCGTCGGAGAAGCCGAGGCCAACCGCATATCATCGGAATCACTCAAAGTGGGCAGGCACCTCCACCGGCGGATAGAGGAGCATCTGCAGTCCAAGCAAGCAGGCTCTCCATCCGATGAAGAAGACGGCCGCGCCGTGCGCCTGCTAGACGGCATGATGCCGGACCTCGACAGGATAGGCAACATCCGCGCGCTTGAGCTGCCCATGTATTCAAGCGGCCTCGGGGTGGCAGGGACAACCGACTGCATAGCGGACTTTGACGGCTCCCCCTGCGTAATAGACTTCAAGAACTCGAGGCGGCCCAAGACGGAGGAATATGCCTACCCGTACTATCTTCAGGCAGCGGCATACTCACACATGTGGGAGGAGCAGACCGGCGAGAGAATAGACGACCTCTGCATCATAATAGGCGTCTGGGACGATACCCCGCAGGTTCTCCAAGCCTCCCGGTCTGACTATACGCGGGACCTCCTGGATGTAATACGCCGGTTCAACGAATAGCCGGTCCCGTACCAGCCGGCTCTTGTGTTGAACATCTATGTATAACATTGCAAGGCGTATACAATGTGTTCCAATATATGCAGGATATGAACAATATTATTATACAATATGGAATTAAACTGTTTATTTTATATGATTATAACATAAAATTCCACCCAATTCCATACCGCTTTTTATATCGTATAATGGAATAGTGTACTCATGGCACAGATGCCCGCTCTAATCCCAAAGGAAGTCGAGATCCAGCGTCTAAAGAAGATCTGGATGATTATGATTGCCATGGGTTCAGTTGCGGCATCGGTCGAGGTCGACAACTTCGTTGACGGCTCTCTACACCAGACGTCCATCCGGGACAGTGCGTTTACTCCTGCACACTGGTGGCTATACTCCCACTTTGTGGCTCTGCCACTCGGATGGGGTTCAGTAGCCATCTATGACCGCAGGGTTCCCACACTTCGCGGCCCCAACAACTCCATGAACACGGGGCTCAAGATGACCATTCTAGGTTATCTGGCCACCATGTTTACAATCGGGGTAAACGAGATGTGGCACTTCTGGTTCGTAGAAGAGATCTTTGCAGTCCCCAACCACTGGATGTTCAACATGGGCGTTGTAGTGGCGTTTATGGGTGCGCTGGCTTACGTGGTCAGGGTATATGCAAGGCTCATAGAGCTGGGTGCGGAGACGCCGGGTGAGAACCCGTATGTCGCCGAAATGTACAAGATGGCCCTGGAAGGTAAATTGTACAGCAGATCGATACCGTAGTCATTTCTTCTTTTTTATCTTTTAATTTTCAAGGTATATGCCGCGGCATATATCGATGAGACTATGCAGTAAAGCCGCCAGCCGAGGTGTCGAATTTCTTGAGCTGGGCGGGGGTCGGGCGCACCTTTAGCTTTATGCGGTTGTTGTCTGCGCGCACCATGGCCTGGCCCGTATCAAGCATGGTGATCTCGTCTCTTTCCTTGTCGGAGAGGGCAAGTACGCCCTGCAGCTTTACGGCAGTCTCTTTGACCAGCCGCAGCATCATCATGGTGGCAGAGTTTTTTATCACTGCCGCGCCTGCCGGGCTCGTTATCATCTCGTCTATATCCTGCGTCATTACTAAACAGTGGAGGTTCTCTTTTCTTCCCGAGCGGGCGATATCGTCTATGATCCGGGCTGTCGACGGCATGGACAGCACAAACCACGCCTCCTCTATGACTAGCAGCTTGGGCACATGCCGTTCCGTCCTTCGTATGTCGTTCCAGATTCTTTGCAGGATGAGCGAGATCAGCATCGCGTTTATTTTTGACTTGTCGGCGTTTCTCAGGGTGACGACGGTCCTCCCGTGCAGGGGCAGGTCCCCGCGGAACATCCCGGCAAGCTCGCCTTCGGCAAATTCCAAAAGGTACGTGGCCGCCCGTCGACAGTCCTCTGCATGGCCTGTCTTGTCATTTTGAAGTATCTGGACAAGATCAGCAACAGAGCCCGCGCCCTGCGCGCGCGATATGGCCAAGCTGCGCAGGTTTGCAGGCATCTCGGAGACGGTAGCCAGCATATCAACTGCCTGGTCGCCCGTATCAAGAAGGTGGAACGGGTCGAGGCCAAGCTCCGTCCTATCCATGATATTTAGCACGTTCATTTCCAGGTATTCTGCCAGCTGCGCGTATTCTCCGTGCAGGTCCAGTATGTAGGCCTTGTACGGCTGGGATGCGCCGTACTTTTCAGACAGCATGCGGCGAAAGTTGTCTATGTAGGTCTTGGCGGCGACAGACTTTCCCGCGCCCGACGAGCCGAGTATGGTCATGTTATAATTGGAGCGCCGGAGGTAGTCGTATATGACGGGGGTGCCGGTAAGCTCGTTGCTGCCAATGTACACGCCGCCCGCCCCGTCGGCCTCTATCATGTCGCTGCTCTCAAAGGGGTAGAATGCGGCCATGCCGGAGCCCTCGTAGAGAAACCGGTGGCCCCAGCCGTCTAGGGTGGCCTTTTGCCTGCCCCGGACGGAGAGCAGCCTGATCTGCGACCACCGCGCCTGGCGCTCAAACTCGGCGCACTTTTTTGCAAGCGAGGATGCATCCCGGGCGGTGACCATCGCGGTCAGCCCGCATTCGTATATGACAGTCTCCTGCTTTTGGACCAGGTCGTTTACGTGGCGGGCCTCTTCTGCCTCTTCCCTAGCCCGCCTGTTTGCAGAAGAATCAAGCGTGTTGGCATGGGATACTAGCATCCTGCGGGCCGCATGCGGGCTGACGGGGGAGACATCTATATTCAGTATATCAGAGAGCGAGGCTATCCCGTTTATCCACGCAGGAGAGATAGAGCGCGCATGATCATATACTGTATATGCCCTGCATAGAGTGCCGTCGGCCATATCCATATGGTGCAGGCGCTCCCGGGATATCTCATCAGATACGGGCTCGTCGAGGCGCGTGCTCTTGAAGCCGCCCGCCATTATGGCGGGCCCAAGGTCCTGCCGGGACGTAAAGTAGACCATCTTTTCTGTATACCTGTACGGCCTGCCTGCATACGAGGCCTGCACTGACTGGTTCCGTATCGTAACGCGGAGCTTTTTCTCCACTCCGGCCATTATCCGGACGAAGCGTCGCAGCACCTCGTCTCTTTCACCCTCGGACAGTATCAGATAGTTGGTAGGAGATATCTGGTAGGAGACGGCGGGCCTCCTGGCGGGGCCGCGTGCTCCAGGCTTGCGGGCCTCTGATCCGAACATGCGGCATAACGCGTGCATGTATAAAAGGCCCCGGCCGGCGGGGGCGGCCGGCTTTGGCAAATCCGGCAGATGCCGCGCGCATCATCAGCCCGTTCCAACGCACGCAAGGCATATCCGGCTGCGGCCTGGCTGCCCCGGCATGACAGGCATTGCAGGCGGGATGACGAGTTTCTTTGGCAGGGGCAACAGGATAAGGCTGGTCTACCCGGTACTGCCCACATACGGGACCCTGTTCTTTTTGCTGGCAGCACTCTTCCCCGTGATAGGAAGTTCGGCCCTGCTTACAGCCGTGCTCCCGCCCCCGCTGTGGCCCACGTTCTTTGTCGGATACGGCCTGGGGGAGATGGCCGGCCAGCACATGTTGTTTGGATTTCTTGCGATATGCGTCCATTACGGCACATGGCTTGCCATGGCCCGCTGCATAGTCTGGCCGGCAAGGCTCATGCAGAGATGGGCCGCATAAGCCGCGGATAGCCGCGGCCAGGCGCCCAGGACTGTCCCATGCAGGCGCAGGGCACCCATGCGGCCCTTAAATCCCCCCACACGATAAACACCGGTGCCCGCCCCCAGGTACAAGATATGCTCGATGGATGTCGACCCCGCAGGGCTCGATGTCATAGAAGAGTATTCCATGGGGCCCGTCAAGGTATACATTACAACGGACGGAAGGTACATGGTCCGCGAGCCCCCAGTTGGGGACGGCGCGTCTGCCCTGTACGATACCATTCTAAAAAGGATAAGCTCAGGGGTCGACCTTGGCGATGACGGCCCGGATTCCGGCGTGCTAGCTGCAAGGCTCGAAGAGGCATTCTGGGATACTGCAGGGCGCCTGAAAAAACTCGGCGAGGCAAAAGAGATCTTTCCCGATTTAAAATACTACATACGGCGCGAGATAATCGGCTATGGAATACTCGACCCGCTGATGCGCGACCCCGACATAGAGGACATACTATGCTCTGCATACCAGAGGGACGTCCGGGTGGTCCACAAGAGGTATTCGGGGAGGTTTCACACGCTTTGCACAAACGTCCGCTTTGAGGGCGAAGACGACATGGAGCGGTTCATACAGAGGATATACGGAAGGACGGGCACAGAGCCGACAGACGCGCGGCCGATGAGCGTCACATACATGGACGACGGCTCGAGGATATCATCTACCTATGGAAGCCAGGTATCAAAGCCCGGGCCGTCCATATCCATACGCAAGTTTCCATCAGAGCCATTCACCATAACCCACATGCTATACTCGGGCACATTGACAGCCCCCATGGCCGCCTACCTGTGGACTTTGCTCGATGCAAAGGCTGTCGGCCTGGTAATAGGGGCTACCGGCTCCGGCAAGACGACCCTCTTGGCCTCTCTAATATCCATGCTCAACCCAAGATGGAGGATACTTACCATAGAAGATACGCTCGAATTGCAGATACCCCACGAGGACTGGGTCCGCCTGAATACAAGGAGAAGCTATGGCATGTTATCTGACAAATTCGACGTGACGATACGCCATTTGATAGACATATCCCTCACGCAAAAGCCCGACTATGAGATAGTAGGCGAGATAAGGCTCAACGACATGGATGCTCTATTCCAGAGCGTGGGGACGGGCCACGGCGGCCTTACCTCCTTTCATGCATCATCGGCAGAAGGCGCGCTGACGAGAATGCGCGGGAACAAAATATCCGACGGCGAGCTTGGCCTGTTGTGGTTTGCCGCCCGCTCTGGCGTGATACGCCGCTCGGGCAAAAGCGTGCGCAGGGTGACCTCGATATCAGAGGTAATACCGGGCGTACACGGGACCGTCCGCACAGAGCCCGTGTATACATACGATAGAAGGTCCGACGGGTTTGTATTGCATGGAGATATAACATCGCACAAAAGGTACGCCGAGGCGCTAGATATCTGCGGGATAGACGACCCCGGCGCGGACATGGAGAAAAGAATTGGATTGCTGGAAAAATGCATGGAGAAAAAGGCGCTCAATATAAAAGCCGTATTTGGGATACTGAGTGAATATTACTCGCTTAAATAGCGATACACATTGCGTGCCGTGGATACCATACCAGTCGGGCTCGACATCGGGACGGGCTTTGTCAAGGCTTATGCAAGGGGCATGAAGGTCAGATTTCCATCATTATACTCCTGCACGTACTCCAACGCAAGAAAGCTGATCACAGACCTTCCGACAAACCGCAGGGCTCTCGACGAGGCTGTCGGCGAGGAGGCTGCCTTGATGGGAGGGGGCAGGGACGGGATACTTATCCGGCCGGTAATGCACGGCGCCCCCTGCGATGAAAGGGGCTATGGAATGCTGGCACAGGAGGCCCTGAGGAGGACAGGAGTGGAGTCTTCGCGCGCGGCAGTTGTAGCAGGCGTTCCGTTTGATTCAAGGGAGAACCTCCGGACCGTAAAAAGGATGATAACCTCAAAGCTGTCGCCTGCATCCTGCCTTGTGCTCCCGCAGGCATACGGGACGCTGGTGAGCTGCGGCAGGACCGAAGGCTGCGTGATAAACGTGGGCCACGGCACCACCGAGATCATGTCGATACTGAGGGGCAGGATAGACGGCACATCGGTGCAAAAGGCGTCGGAATTTGTGACGGGGCAGCTCTCCAGCAGGTCAAAGAGGGCCGCCTATGTCGAATATGGCACCCTGCTAAAAGCCGACCCGCATGCGACAGAAAGGCTGGTGGGCATGCTGGCCCGGCACATAGCAGACGAGGCATCAAGGATGAACCTCTCGACAGGGGTGATACTAGCAGGGGGCGGCTCGCTGATGCCCACCATGAGGGAGACTCTCGAGGGCATGCTGGGAATAAAGATGACCATTCCGGAGGATCCTGTATTCTCAAATGCGATAGGCCTTGAAAAGATGGCGGCTACAATCCAGGGGATACCTACGGAACGCGAGAGGAGGGAGCCCAAGAGGGAGCCCAAGCAGGAGGGTGAGCCCCCGGGCGAGGCCAAGGAGCCCCGGCAGGAGACAGGGGAGCCCCGGGGCGAGATACGGCGCGCCGGGGATGCCCCATGAACAGGTGCTATTTCTGCAGGGAATACCTCTCAGAGCGCGGCCTGAATGACAGGATAAACGAGATAGCGCATGCGTCGTGCATATCCATTGTTCTAGGCGGGATATACGACGTATCCCGGGCATCCAGGCAGAAAAACGCAGAATCATGCATATCTGTGTTGGATTCTGTCCAGCCCACCTTGCGCGAGGTGGCAGAATCCTACATTGCCCTGGGCCGCGCGACAAGGATGCTCCGGTTTGCGGACCTTGCCCGGGGGACGCGCCTGGAACGCAGGGCATACACCGGGACTAGAAGGGCGTGAGGGATACACGGCGGCGCCGGAGCCCCGCGATAGGCTCGATCATACTTCTTGCGGGCGTCATGGTGATGATATTTGCGCTAGTGGGCCTGGTCATATCGCTGTCCGGGGTGATAGAGGATACGTACATGACGCTTGCCTTTGGGACGCCGGGCTTTGGGTATTATTTTGACGGGGGAGGCGAGCACGGAAATGCGTCATTTGATGCGTTTGTACAAATGAGGTATGTGGCGGTAGGGCTTTTAGCAGGGGTATTCGTCTGGGCTGCCATATCGAGGGTTCTTGAGAATGCAGAGATGGGGCTCGCTCCGGGCACATCGAACAAGGTAATCTCTAGATCGCTGATATTCCTGCTGATATTCCTTGTATTCCCGCCCATGTGGGACGGGATAAGCGAGTCAGTTGACGGCCTCTCCCTGTGGGTTCTAAACCCGTTGTACTCGTACGATGAGGGCTCTCCGTGCCCTATACAATGGTATGATGATCCAGAGAGGATACTAGAGGAATACGTATCGTCCCCGTATGTACCGGAGAGGGACAAGGTTCAGGCCCGGCTGGTGCTCGATAAGGTGGATCCCGGGGATGCCGTCCCGTGGTCCGGGGATGGCATCATAGAACAGGTGGGGGAGAGGGGCGCGCCTGTGACCAAATATGAGGCAGTCTGCGAGTACAGGCTGAAAGTCTCGTATGTCTTTGGGAACATGATACGGCCTACAGAGGTGGCGGACCTTCGGGAGAATGCGGGAATAGACCTTGGAACATCCGACTGGATAGGGGAGCTGCAAAATGATGTTGCAAAGGGGATAGAGGGCGCGTTTACCAACGCGTTTCTGGGGCTGACAAAGGCCCTTGTGTCGATACAGGTGCTGATACTCTCCCTTTTGATAGGCGTGATGACTGATATGTTCACGTCTATGGTGATAGCGGCGTTTCCTGTCTTTGCAATGCTGACACTTGTCCCAAAGATAGACCAGGTGGCGGGCAGGTTTATCGACGCGCTCCCGGCGCTGCTGCTTCTTCCCCTGTTATCTGCGATAGTGCTCTCTGTCGGGGCGGGTGCTGTAGTCCAGGCAGCCGAGCATTCAGAGCCTGCCATATCCATAACGGAGGATGCATTTGGGAACCAGACTATAGTGCAAGAGCCCCGGGGCGCGGGCCTTGGGCACATATACGTCTGGATTACGGCGCTAGGGGTGGTGTTTTTCTCGATATCGTTGCCTGTAATGCTGGTTCCGATGCTGCAGGGGGCAGTGACAATGACTACCCAGGTGGTGGGATCTGCAGTGCAGACTAGCGCGATGGTCACGGGGATGGCCGCGGCAGGCTTTGCCGGGGGCATGAAGAATGCCGCAAAGACTGGGGGTGGCAGGGCTGCAATGATGATGGGCGGCATGCAGGGGATGGGCCGCGGGCTCTTGCACGGCCATGGAGGGGTCGCCGTTCCAGCGCTTGGCGGTGTAGCTCTAAACCCTGCCGCGCTTGGCCACCAGATAGCTAGCGGCTACCAGCAGATGCCGCATGGAGAACAGTACAGCTCGATTGCAGAGCAGGATGCTGCAATAGCGAGGATCAGGGCGGCTCAGGCGGACCGGGGCCATACGGAGGAGAATGCAAGTGGGCTGCGCGGGTCGGGGGCAGTTGAACATGAATGGGACAAGAGCATGACGGATAGTGAGAATCGCAACGAGATCAACAAGGAGCTTGCCGGGGCCGTCAATGAGGGCAGAATTAGCCCCGAGCAGCTCGAGCAGTTAAACAAATGGAGGGGCGACGACTGGGCACTAAGGAACATGGAGCGCCCTGCGGACGGCAACGTCAAGGAGTACGTGGATAGTTCGATAAAGGATGATGCAGGGGGAGACGCGCGCATATCAGAGCAATACTTTGCAAAAAGAATACACGATGAAATGGCCGAGATGCGCGGCGCCAGTGCAGACGAAATCAAGGGCATGCTAAAGGACAACGATTACCATCCAGGGTATGCGACGGGGGAGATGTCGGAGGCGGGGCTGCGTCACAGGCAGGACTTTGGAGAAGAGTGATGTGCGACAGGCATGCGCCAGCACACTGCAGATGGTTGTGCGCCTGGCAGATGCAAAAGTATCCCAGTCAGGGAACTTCTTTGAGGTTATTTCTGTACGCCGCTATCTTCTTTTTTGCCGCCACTGTGGCTGATGGAATTTTTTGCACCACCGGCGTGTAGTCCGATATGTCCTCTCCCCGGTCCAGCTTCTCTATAAAATGGCAGAGGAGGTCCTTCTCGTACCGGTCGGCCTGGCCCCCGCATTCGAACTCCATATCTTTCATTATTTCATATACACGGCTGTATGCCACCAGTGCTTTTCGATACCATTCCAGCTTGTCGTAGATGGTGCCGCCCTTGAAGACGGCAGTCCCGTTGTATACTATGGGCTTTAAGTTTGTCAGCTCAAGCTCGTCCTTCTTGGATTCATATTCCTTTATCAGGTCCTCGTGCTCTTTTATCCAGCGCGGTAGCCGGCGCCTGATATGCCGCTCCAGCACACGGATCTGGGCCTTGCTGAATTTTCTGGCCATTTGCTCATCACAAAGTCCGCTCTCACAATCCCACGTCTCGTCCGCTTCCCAGGCCTTCCGCATCAGCCTCCTCTTGTAGATGAGCTGCTCGAGGACCGTGCTGCCGGAATCCCTGGCTACCCTGTCCATGTATTCATCGTACAGCTCATCACCGTTCATCTCAATCCCCGTCTTTTTCTCAAACAGCATGCTCTCGGTGGCCCTCCTCACTAGATCATCCTCGCCTACGACGCGTACGATCTGGGGCTTGTGCGTGTAATAGAACCTCTGCATGATCTCCTCATTATCGTTGAGGTACCAGCCGGCGCCCCTGCTGCTGTGTATGAACCGGTCGGTATGCGTGTAATACAGGACATAGTGGACGTCGATTGGGTCCACTTTTTTGTCCCTTCTCTTCTTGAGCTCTATCTCTACTTTGAATATGTGGTCGCCACGCTCGTGCCGGGCCTGGCCCACCTCGAGCTCCTGCCACCTTATCTCTATGGATTTTTTCTTGGGCGTCCAGTCAAAGAGATGGGAGTAGTCAAGGTCAAAGCAGAGCCCCTTTCTGTCGGATTCAAAGCAGACCCTAGTCGATGTAATGTACATCACGCCGTCGCCGTACCCCTTGATCTTTGCAGGATACCGCATTATCAATTCCTCGTTTCTGAGTACTATCATTTCCGCATCACGAAAGTTAATTACCGTTCTTATATATAAAACAATGGATGATTTTGATGTGTGTGTTTAGCCCCCCATCAAGGATAAAACACCCTCCCGAACCGATATGCCCCGCTTTTTCCACGTCAGGATGCATGTCAAGAGGGCCCCGAACATCTTCATGCCGCCTTCCGACCTTAGCTGCTGCCTGCACCTGCGGTGAGCCACCACATACCGGACGGCCCGCTCCGCGTCGTTGTTGGTGGGTGTCAGGACGTGGTATAGTATGCAGTTGAACAGATCGGGCTCGGCCTTCCCCAAGGTGCCGGCAAATGTACACTGCACCCCCTCGTAGGCGGCCACTATCCCCGACAGCCTTGCATCCAGCTCCGCCATGCGGCGCCTGGCCGCGGCCTCCCCCAGCTTGGCCTTCCAGGCCGCATCGACGTCGCGGTACAGGTCGTGCAGCATGCCGCACAGCTCCGATTCCGCGGGGCCCTCGTCGGCAAAACTGTCCGCCGTCCGGAGTATGTGGGCCCAGCAGCGCTGCTTCACGCGGAACCGAATGTATACGCTGTACCCGTCGCAGACGATCATCATGTCCAGCGGGAGGTATTTCAACGGCACCAGGCTCGACCGGCTGCCCGCCATGTCAATTATCGTTATGTACAGGGTGACGTACACCCACGCCCATCCGTCATCCCCATTCAGCGGGTATCCTGTCTCGTCCGCGTTGCATGATCCGCCCGCCACCAGCTCCTTGATCAGATCCTGCTTGACCACTTCTGCCTTCTCGCCAAGGGACTCCAAGGCGTTCTGCATCGCGCCGGCGCTGATCTTCAGGCCCGTCTGGTTGTAGACAAACTCGCAGATCGACCTTATGGATGCGTGTGCATGCCACATCCCCGCGGCCATCGTCATCAGGTTGGATCCAAGCGATGTGTGGCTGATTCCGGGCGTTTTTCCCTCATTTTCCACGCCACAGTCAAGGCACTTGCACTTGTGCGATACATGGTATACAAACTCGCATGCCGGAATGTACGGTATGTCGGTGATCATCTTGCCGCTGCTGCCTATATCCTTGAGGTTGCGGCTGCCGCAGACGCAGCGTTCGGGCCTGTGGTGCTCGGTCCTGTCCGCCTTGTTCTTCCGGGATACGCCCGGGTGGCCCGGCTTTCTGCCGGACTTTTTGGCGGGTTTCTTGTCATCTTTCTTGCCGGTCTTCTTGTACCAGGGATGGCGCCGGGAGCTCGGCGTGTTCTCGTTGTCGTATTTTCGCAGCTCGCCGCGGAGGCGCGCGTTGCTTGCTGCAATGGCCGCGGCACCCGCCATGTGCTCCGAGATCAGAACCTCATCCTCCCTGAGTATCCCTGCCGCCATGCGCCCGTCACCATCCTGCATGCTACCGTCCTCCAGCCTGCCAATCAGGGCCCCGCGCTCCTTGTCCCGCCGGTCGTGCCTGGCGTCCGCGTCTGCAAGCTCGTCAGTTATGTCCGCGGGTGCCCTGTGGTCCGCCGGAAGGCCGCCGGACTGGGCCTGCCCCTGGAGCGAACGCGTCTCATAATTCTTCGCCACTGCATCCTCGTACTTTTTCTTCCACAAGGCGCTCTGCGCAGCCTCCCTGGCCCGGGCCGCCTTCTCCTCAGCCAGCTCCTCCTTGAGCTTCCCCATCTGGTCAATAGCTGCCCGAAATTCCTCTATGATGCGGATGTTCTCCTTGCGTAGCAGCGTCTTATCGGAGTCCATACAGATACCGCGATCTCATAATCAATAGATCTTTCGGTTTGCGGGTGATTATTTTGTGCCTAGCCTAAACACACACATTTTGATCAAAGGCTTAAATCAAAGCGGTATTTTGAGCGGGTTCTACCGCCCGGGGATTTGCAGAGGTTTGGGCACCGTGGGGAACCCTTGGGTTTTGAATATGAATATCCCGGGACGCAGTCGGCCAATCTGAAGAGAGGGCGACTGGGCACTAAAGAACATGGAGCGTCCCGCAGAAGGCAACGTCAAGGAGTACGTGGATACTTCAGTAAAGGATGAAGCAAGGGGTGATGCGCGCATATCAGAGCAGTATTTCACAAAGAAAATACACGACGAGATGGTCGAGACACGCGGCGCCAGTGCAGACGAAATCAAGGGCATGCTAAAGGAGAACGAGTACCATCCAGGATATGCGACGGGGGAGATGTCGGGGACAAGCCTCCAACGTAAACAGAACTCGGATGGGGAGCAATGATGTGCGGCAAACATTGCCGCGTGCATTACAGATTGTTCTTTCGGAAGATGTGATTGTCCAGATCAGGGAACTTCTTTGAGGTTATTTCTGTACGCGGCTATCTTCTTTTTGGCCTCGATTGTAGCAGACGGGATCTTTTCTACCACCGGGGTGTAGTTTGATATGTCCTCCCCCCGGTCCATCTTTTCTATAAGATGGCAGAAGAGGTCGTCTTTGTACCTCTTGGCCTGGCCCCCGCACTCGAACTCCATGTCCTTCATTATCTCGTATATACACCGCTCTATGATTAGAGCCTTTTTGAACCACTCCAGCCTGTCGTATACGGTGCCCCCCTGAAAGACGGTGATTCCGTTGTACGCTATGGGCTTTACATCCACAGGCCTGTCGTCTACCTCCCCTGATTCGCGCCTCTTTATCAGGTCCTCGTCCTCTTTAATCCAGCGCGGCATCATGCGCGTGATGCTCCTCTCCAAGGAGTGTATCTGTGCTCTGCCTGATTTTCTGGCCTCTTGTTCGGTGTAAAGCCCGTCCGTGTTGTCCCACGTCCCGTCCTTATTCCAGGCCTTCAGCATCAGCTTCCTCTTGTAGATTAGCTGCTCGAGGACCGTGCTGCCGGAATCCCGGGCTACCCTGTCCATGTATTCATCGTACAGCTCATCGCCTTTCAGCTCGATCCCGGTCTTTTTCTCAAACAGCATGCTCTCGGTGGCCCTCCTCACTATGTCATACTCGCTTAGGACATTTGCGGGCTGGGGCTTGTGCGTGTAATAGAGCCTCTGCATGAGCTCCTCCTTATCGTTGAGGTACCAGCCGGCGCCCCTGCTGCTGTGTATGAACCGGTCGGTATGCGTGTAATACAGGACATAGTGGACGTCTTTCGGGTCCACTTTTTTGCCCCTTCTTTTCTTGAGCTCTATCTCTACCTTGAATATGTGGTCGCTGCGCTCGTGCCTGGCCTGGCCCACCTCGAGCTCCTGCCACCTTATCTCTATTGATTTTTTCTTGGGCGTCCAGTCAAAGAGATGGGAGTAGTCGAGGTCAAAGCAGAGCCCCTTTTTGTCGGATTCAAAGCAGATCCTAGTCGATGTAATGTACATCACGCCGTCGCCGTACCCCTTGATCTTTGCAGGATACCGCATGATTAGATCCTCGTTTCTGAGTACTATCATTTCCGCATCACAACGGTTAAGTACGGTTATAGTATAAAAATGATATGGATCATTTTAATCAAAGGCTTAAATCAAAGCGGTATTTTGGGCGGGTTCTGCAGCCCGGGGATTTACAGGGGTTTGGGCCCCGTGATGTCAATGCAAAGACAAGTGGAAGGCAACCGATTCCAAAAGTCCGGCATGGGCACGGGGCGGCATGCATAGGGATTAATTGCCCGCCAGCAGGGAACAGGTCATGCCATATCTAGATTACAATGCGGCCACCCCGGTCGATAGGCGCGTACTAGATGCAATGATGCCCGCATTTGAGATCGATTTTGGAAACCCGTCGAGCACACACGGGCACGGCTCTGCCGCAATGGACATGATGGATGCCGCCCGGGCACAAGTCGCCTCGTGTATCGGCTGCAGGGCGCGCGATGTAGTGTTTACTTCCGGGGCTACAGAAGCCAACAACATGGCTGTATCAGGGCTCGATACGGGCGGCCGCGGCATCCTGGTAGGGGCCACCGAGCACAGCTCGGTCCTGGAGCCCGCCCGGTCGGTAAAGGAGAAAAGTGTAGGATATGTACCCGTGGGCCCTGACGGTGTAACCGATCTGGACGGCCTGGAAAGGATGCTTGATGATGATGTTGGCCTGGTCTCGATAATGGCAGCAAACAGCGAGACTGGCGTGATACAGCCTGTTGCCGAGATAGCAAGGATTGTTCACGAATGCGGGGCACTTTTCCACTGCGATGCAGTGCAGGCCATAGGCAAGATACCGTTTGGCATGGATGGTCTTTGTGTAGACATGGTGACGCTGAGCAGCCACAAGATATACGGCCCAAAGGGGTGCGGTGCGATAGCAGCCACCCGAGAAGCCCGTGGAATGCTCAGGCCGATAATACACGGCGGGGGCCAGGAAGAGGGTATGCGCAGCGGCACGCCCAATGTTCCGGCAATAGTGGGCTTTGGTATAGCATGTGATATTGCCGCGGCCGAGGGATTGGCGGACATGCCCAAGCAGGCGGCATTACGGGATATGTTTGAAGAAGGGATGGAACGGAAAGCCGGAGATGTTATAGTAAATGGAGGCGGCGCAAAAAGGCTCCCGAATACGTCAAACATCAGGATAAGGGGGGCGCTTGCGGACGCCGTGATGGTTGGCGCCCGGGGTGTCGAGGTATCGACGGGCAGCGCATGCTCGTCATCTGCGATAGAGCCGTCACATGTACTGACCGCCATGGGGCTTGACAGGGATGCGGCGGGAGAATCAATCAGAGTATCCCTGGGCCGGCCCACAAAAGAAAGGGACATCGATGCCGCAGTATCGGGGCTCGCTAGCGCCTCGCGGTTTGTCAGGGGGAAGATGGCAGGGGGCGTGGCATTATGATGCTGACAAACGCGGTGCCCCTGCCCACCTTTGCAAACCATGAGACGTTCCATCTGAGGCATGCATGGCTCAAAAAGGCCTATGACGCGGTGGCAAAAGATCCGGGAGTGTTCGGCAGGCAGGATGCCACCATAACGCTGGGGACAGGCAAGAACATGGTAAAATCGATGCGCTTTTGGTCCGTCTCGTGTAAAGTGCTCAGGCCCAGCGGGGACAGGAAGGATCCCGCGCTGCAGGCGACCCCTGTAGGCAGGGCCATATTCAGAAACAGGGGCGGGCTTGACCCGTATACAGAGCACCCGCAGACCATGTGGCTGCTGCACTGGCTGCTGCTTGCACCCCCGTGCCGCATGCCCGTATGGTGGATAATAATGAACGAGCTGTCGGGCACCAACGTCAGGGTGGACGATATGACAGAGTTTGTCTCGCAGCGGGTACTGAATACAGCCGCATGGAAAACCCCCTCACCAAAGTCGCTCAAAAAGGACATAGATGTATTCCTGCACACGTACAGCACGTACCAGGGCAAGCTCTCCATGGAGGACTATATCGACTGCCCGTTCAGGGGGCTCCATCTGGTAAGGCAGGCCGAGCGCGACACCATCCGGTTTGTGTACGGACCAAAACACGGCTTGACGCCCCTTGTCGTGGCGTATGCCTGCCTGGATTATGCCAGCAGGCTGGAGTTATCCGCAAAGAGCATCTCGGTTAGCAGGCTGGCCACGGAGGCCGGGGGAGCGGGGCAGGCCTTTAAGCTGGGCGAGAGGGAGCTTGCTGGCTTACTAGATGAGGCGGCATCCAAATCAGACGCAATACGCATAAGGAACGTAAACGGCTCAAACCACATGGTGTACGGGGATGCCGGGGAGGCGGCAGGGGCGGTACTCGGCCAGGCATACGGCAAAAAGGGCTTTGTGATGCCAAAGGGGACGGTACAGTGAACAGTACCAGTGAACACGCCTGCATTGCGCCGTCCTGCCTGCAGGGCCTGGGGATGGCGGTCCCATGGTAAGGCAGGTCTGCGGCATATCTGGCGGCAAGGATTCAAGTGCGCTTGCTGTATACATGCGTGACAAGGTATCAGACATGGAGTATTTTTTCTGCGATACCGGGGCGGAGCTGCCCGAGACGTACGCGTATCTTGCAAAGCTCGAGGTGGTTCTGGGCAGCAAGATAACCAGGCTCAACTCGACGCGCGGCTTTGACCATTATTTCGAGGTGTTCAGGGGAGCACTGCCTTCTCCACAGATGCGCTGGTGCACAAACCTGCTAAAGATAAAGCCCCTAGAGGACTGGCTCGGGGACGAGGAGGTAGTATCGTATGTGGCCATACGGGCTGATGAAAAGAACCGCACGGGGCACGTATCCACAAAGCCCAACATCAAGACTGTATTTCCATTTGTAGACGAGGGGGTAGACCATGCCGGGGTCATAAAGATACTCGATAATGCAGGGATAAACCTGCCGGAATACTACAAGTGGCGGACGCGTTCTGGGTGTTATTTCTGCTTTTTTCAGAGAAAGGCTGAATGGGTCGGCCTGGCGGACAACCACCCGGAATTGTTCAAAAAGGCAGTCGCCATAGAGCAGAAGGTGCTAAAGGACGCAGGGGTGTCAGGCGATGCCGACTTTGGCGCGCAGGGGATGAAGAGTGGCCAGTATACATGGTCGCAGGGCGAGACGCTGACCCAGTTGTTAGATAGAAGGGACGACATCATGGCAAGCCATGAAAAGAGCCTCAAGAGGGCAAAGGAGAATAGAAAGAATGTACCGCTGGTGGACGTGCTGTCTGACGCTCTGGATGATGATGATGACAAGACGCCTTGTACTGTCTGTCATTTGTAACGCTGTGGCGTCAGGACAAGTCAGGTTAGCAGGAGGCCGTGATAACTGCTCTGTTGATCCGACCCCAAAGTAGGTTTCTTAGTGTTTTCGTCTGCATATACGGCACGGACGAAGATTGTCTGGTCCGGACCTCGCCTTTGGGATATTCCCACATACCTTTGAACAGAAATCCCAGCAGAATCTGTCCAGTGCAGTTGTTCCCGTGTAGCCGTGATCCATAAATCCAAAACATCTAGAAAGCACGATCCCGTGGTTTAATTCCGAGGATCGGGGTTACGCAGACGCCAATCCAAACTATCCCATGAAAATTCAAGTGGGTTTTTATGCCACCGGCAAGGTGCAATCAGAATGAAGGGTCTGAATATTAGCTGGTTTTTCACGCTTTTTGTCATTGCGGCCATAACAGTCACTACCGCGGCATATGCAGACCGTCCCGAGACAATAGTCATAATGTCAGAGGATTCACACATGCCAGGTTGCGAAGAGGCCAACGAATGCTACATTCCAAGTGATGTTACAATTGAGCAGGGTGGCAGTATAACATGGATTAATGAAGGTAAGTTTTTCCACACGGTGACCAGTGGTGCAAGTATAGGAGAGGAAGATGGCCTATTTGACAGCGGCAGTGTGGAGATGGGGGAAACATATACCAGAATATTTCGTGAAGGACCAGGAGACTATCCTTACTTTTGCTCGGTGCACCCGTGGCATACAGGAATAATCACTGTGGCGGTGGCAGGGTATAGAGATAGTGGTTATGACAGCGGCGATGAACGCGGTTATGACAGCGGCGATGAACGCGGTTATGACAGCGGCGATGAACGCGGTTATGACAGCGGCGATGAACGCGGTTATGACAGCGGCGATGAACGCGGTTATGACAGCGGCGATGAACGCGGTTATGACAGCGGCGATGAACGCGGTTATGACAGCGGCGATGAACGCGGTTATGACAGCGGCGATGAACGCGGTTATGACAGCGGCGATGAACGCGGTTATGACAGCGGCGATGAACGCGGTTATGACAGCGGCGATGAACGCGGTTATGACAGCGGCGATGAACGCGGTTATGACAGCGGCGATGAACGCGGTTATGACAGCGGCGATGAACGCGGTTATGACAGCGGCGATGAACGCGGTTATGACAGCGGCGATGAACGCGGTTATGACAGCGGCGATGAACGCGGTTATGACAGCGGCGATGAACGCGGTTATGACAGCGGCGATGAACGCGAGTTGAATTACACAACTAGTGTGCTTTATGCTGCTATAGATAGGCAGACGGGCGTGTTAGAGATCGTATTTGATGACACGGTTGACATCACCACCATACGGCCCGATGGGATCCAGATAAAAAATGATACAGTGTCGTCGCTTGGAATTACACTATCAGAAATGGAACTTGTAGACGAGAAAAACCCGGGAACAGTCAAATTCCGACTCACGGAGGAAAACAGACAAGAAGTCATCAGGTATGCACAGCCACTATTGTACTTTGGACCTACTGTTCTATCCGACTATGGCGAAGAGTTATTTGGCATATCTCCCAGGCTTACAGGATTTGAGCATGCAGATGCACTTGATACCGGAGGGCGAGATAATTATTTTAGGGGGCTAGCCTTCTCTGATGACGGCACCCAGATGTTCATGCTGGGCAGAGGAGACCAACACATGTACAGGTACGATCTGTCGCAGCCGTACAATACCACCGACTCCTCATTTGTGGATTCCGTATACATAGGTCCGGAAGACGGCAGTCCCATTGGCTTTTCCTTCTCGCCTAATGGCACCATGCTGTTCGTACTATCATACGTGAATAGCGGGCACTCGTCGGTGCACGCATACTCCCTGTCCGAACCATATGAGATCATCGCGCCGCTGCAGGTCGGGTCGCATAATTTAGATACCAGATATTACTACCGGTCAGGGATTTATTTCTCTACGGCAGGGGACCTGATGTTCATATCTGATTACAGGAATATACAGACATACAAGCTGGCTGTGCCGTATAATGTATCCACGGCGGAATACAACTCAACGCAAGAAACCCAGACATCAATCCAAGGCATGGTCTTCTCGCCGGAGGGAACGAGGTTGTTCTTGATGGAGTATAGTATGCTGGATCAGTACGACCTAGCCGAGCCGTACAACCTGTCCTCGCTGAACAGATCAGGATCAGTAGACCTGCGGGACAATGATGCGACCGGACTGGCATTCTCAGGCAATGGTACCAAGATGTTCATACTGCAGGAGGACTATGTGCAAGAATATCACCTGCCCCATACGTATGACATTGCCGCTCCGGAACGTGATATAATATTTCATACCGGAGGGCGAGATAATTATTTTAGGGGGCTAGCCTTCTCTGATGACGGCACCCAGATGTTCATGCTGGGCAGAGGAGACCAACACATGTACAGGTACGATCTGTCGCAGCCGTACAATACCACCGACTCCTCATTTGTGGATTCCGTATACATAGGTCCGGAAGACGGCAGTCCCATTGGCTTTTCCTTCTCGCCTAATGGCACCATGCTGTTCGTACTATCATACGTGAATAGCGGGCACTCGTCGGTGCACGCATACTCCCTGTCCGAACCATATGAGATCATCGCGCCGCTGCAGGTCGGGTCGCATAATTTAGATACCAGATATTACTACCGGTCAGGGATTTATTTCTCTACGGCAGGGGACCTGATGTTCATATCTGATTACAGGAATATACAGACATACAAGCTGGCTGTGCCGTATAATGTATCCACGGCGGAATACAACTCAACGCAAGAAACCCAGACATCAATCCAAGGCATGGTCTTCTCGCCGGAGGGAACGAGGTTGTTCTTGATGGAGTATAGTATGCTGGATCAGTACGACCTAGCCGAGCCGTACAACCTGTCCTCGCTGAACAGATCAGGATCAGTAGACCTGCGGGACAATGATGCGACCGGACTGGCATTCTCAGGCAATGGTACCAAGATGTTCATACTGCAGGAGGACTATGTGCAAGAATATGAATTACCCATACCATTTACCATAGATTTGTCTAGGCTTGTAACCTCGCGCAACGGCTTGGATTCGTCCGGAAGTGTCTACGACGTGGCCTTCTCGGCCGACGGCATGGCCATGTTCGCGGGGATAGCGGGCCATGATGCTGTGTACCGCTACAACCTCACCTCGCCGTACAACACGACTAGTCCACTGTATGTGGGTATGGGCCGGCTGGGGGGCGATGACGACGCGGCTGGCATTGCCTTTTCGGCAGACGGAAGCACAATGTTTGTGACCAGGCACGGCGGATACAAGTACTCGTATGGATATAACAGCAACCAATACGTTCAGGAAGCCAAGAATGCCTCCGTCCACAGCTACGGCCTGTCCTCCCCGTATTACTTGCCCGAGCCAGCAGCCTCCGGCTCGTTTGAACTGGAGGGCGTACACGGGACGGGCGGCATTGCCTTTTCTGATGGGGGCATGTACGTCTTTGTGGTTGCCGGGGAATCCATCCGCCGCTACAGCCTCCCCTCTCCATACAACATCACCTCCCCTGTACCTTCCGGCTCGTACGATCTGGAGGAGCACATATGGCAGCCCTCAGGGCTGGAGTTCTCGCCCGATGGTATGCGCATGTTTGTCTCGCAGTACAGGCACGTATACGGCCATGATCTTGGCAGTGCATACAACCTGGATCAGGCGGAATACCTGGGCTCGTTCTATACCGGAAGGCAGGAGGCCAGCGGGCTTTCCTTCTCGGCTGACGGCACGGGGCTCTTTGTGGCAGGGGACAGTTCCATAAGCCGGTACGAGCCAAAAGAGCAGATCCCACAACCAACGGTAGAGCAAGACGGGAATGGTATGAGGGGTCCTGATGCGCCTGCCATGGTTGAGACAGTTTCCATGGACCATCAAATTGCTTTTGCGTCCAACACTCTCCAGCCTGATCCCCAGCCTGTTTCCCAACCCAATCCCCAGCCCGATCCCCGCCCCAGGGGCGGCGGAGGAGGCGGTGGCGGCGGAACCTCCACCGGTATAACGAGCATAGGGCGCGATGTCTCGCTGGAGTTTACGGCCGATGGAGAGGACGCATCAAGGGGGAGCTCCGAGATAATCATAGGGACGAACATGCCCCTGGTGATATCCCCCCTGTCAGCAGATGACCTCGACGTATACGACATGGAGGTCATCATATCCAGTGAAGACGGCCAGGCCAAGATATACTATAACAGGATAGGGGCGTTCTTTGACAGGGAATGCGAGGGGGATGCGGCCGCATCCGGCAGCCTGTACACGTGCGACGTGCAGTCGCTGATATCCCCCTCCGGGGCGTCATACCGGGATGATAGTGACGGCTCCTTTGAGAGCCTTGCCGTGCCCCTGGAAGGCGAGTTCTCTGGAACCATGAGCATGCAGCTCCGGGACAACTCCGGCATAATACTTGCCTCCCATGACAAAGTATACAGGATAAACCCGTCATCTGCACCCGTGAATGCACCAGATACGGGACCCGCGCCGGAGGTGATAATCCCGGTACAGGTGGTACTGGAACCTGAGATGGATCCAGAGCCGGTGGCAGTCCCAGAACCCGAGATGGATCCAGAGCCCGAGACCGTTTCCGCAGAGTCTAAACTGGAGGTGGAATCGATCACGCTCACAGAGCATGAAGAATCAGACACGGCCACCGGCGCTGAGGATCCTGAAGCCCCCACTCCTGCAGCAACGCAGGTGGAAACCGGACAATCCGAATCCCGGCAGGAACATGGTATAATGGGTGCAATAACAGAGTTCTTCAGATCACTGCTGGGGCTGTGACAATGTGGAGAGATCGGAATGGTGTCTAGAAATATGGACACAGTCTGATCAAGAATGAAATTGGTAATGTGGTAGTACTGTTCAAACTGGACGGCAGTTGTGTAGCCGGTACCAACATTGAACATGATTCAGAAACAGGAATTGCTGAAATGAAAGATGTTTGGATAACCGGTGTCAACACAGCAGAAAGCTTTGTGACCTACATGGGTCGGGGTAGGAGATAGTGACCTTGTGATATTCAGGATACAGAATCTTGAACAAAATGATAGAGACAGAGACGATCCTGATAGGGCAATACAGTTTGCGGCAGCCCCACTGGAAGGTGAGAGTCGGAATGAGAGTGGCGTACTTGATGTCACTTATACGTTCAACATAGCAACACCTTACACCTAGAGGGAATACGGTGGTGTTTTAGGACGGCAAAAGGATCCAGAAACACTGTGGGTCTGCAGGAGGCATACAGGTCAGGAAGTAGTCCTTGTGGTTCGAGCTGGAGTATGTTGCGGTGCGGATAGACATAGGCCGGTGGAGAGTTAAGGAGATACGGCAGGAGCTTGGGCGGACTACAAAGGAAGAATATGTCTTGTCAACAAACTGCAACTAGATCAAAAGACCATCAAAAAATGTATAATTATTTTGAGTACGTGGAAGGTGGCAGGCATGTCTAGGTATAACACAAGCAGGGAGCAGATTGGAAGCAGATTCTTGTACTATCACGAATATCCAAGGGGAAAAGAGGGCCAGACGAGGGCATGACTGGGAATAGGCGGAGACACGGAAAAGGACTAAAGTAGCTTATAAACGCGGTAAAAATGTTTTTATGAGCTCAAAATAGAGCGGTTCGTATGAACGGGTATTTACTCACTCTTACTCACTCTTACTCACTCTTACTCACTCTTACTCACTCTTACTCACTCTTACTCACTCCAACTTCAAACACAAAGTGAGCAAACCGGCACAATTCAAAGGAGTTATAACGGTGGTGTCGCCCCATAAGCGTTGGAGCAGCAACCCAAAAGAAGAGTGCTGGCAAAAAACACAACCGGAAAAAGAGATCTCCCCCACTTACATCAAAAGAAAAGATATCATCCTACAAACATGAAGAAAAGAAGCGTCGCAATAACCCCCCTGTTGGTCTAACAAATTACGAACGCGACCAAGACGAGATTCCAACCACGTACAAGTACAGCTCTCATCAAGATCCCACAATGGAATGGACTGGCAAATATGAGGCCGAGAAACTTCAGATACCAACCGTTTCATTGCATGTCCACGAGAGAATTGACACATCCACAATACTTGACAAGGTAATGAAAAAGGAAACAGGTAGGCAGGAAACATTTGAAAGTTATTTTGAGACCGAAGAGAACAACCCTATAGAAGAAAAAGCTATACAGTTCTATCAGCATAAAAATGGCTGGTCCAACAGATTGATTGGAGGCGACTCTTTGCTGGTAATGAATTCGTTATTGCGTAAGGAACGAATGGCAGATACGGTTCAGATGATTTACATCGACCCTCCTTATGGCATAAAATATGGATCAAATTTCCAACCGTTTGTATCCAAGAAAGAAGTTAAGGATGGCAGTGATAAAGATTTAGCATATACGCCGGAAACCATCCATGCATTTAAGGATACATGGGATCTTGAAATACACTCATACATATCATATTTGAGAGATAGGCTAGTTCTGTCTAGGGAATTACTGAAAGTATCTGGAAGCATAGGAGTCCAAATATCAGATGAGAATATGCATTATGTAAGAATGTTAATGGATGAAGTCTTTGGGAAAAAGAATTTTGTAGGCATTATACAATATAGAACAACAGCAACATCGATTACCAAGTCATCTATACCCATAGTCTGTGACTACATTATATGGTACGCAAAAAACAAGTCAGAATTAAAATATAATCCTATTTATGAAAAAAGATCATTTCCAATAAATGACCCAAATTATAGATTTGTAGAGATAAATGGAGAGAGAAGAAGAATGAGCCCAGAAGAACGTCGAAACCCTAATCTTTTGCCGGAGGGTTCAAAAATATATAGAATTGTTGCACTTGTATCACAAGGTGGTCAATCGAATCAGTACACGTATGTGTTTAATAATAAAAAATACAAGCCTCCTGCAAATAGATCATGGAGCATCAAAGAAGATGGTATAAAAAATCTGGAAAAAAAGAATCGACTTGTTGTTAGTGGAAACACAATTAATCGAGTTAGTTATTTTCACGAGACAAATTATGAACAATTAAACAATATGTGGCTAGATACAACATCGGGCGGATTTGAAGGGAAAACATACGTGGTACAAACAACGGCAAAAACCATAAGACGATTCATGCTTATGACAACAGATCCCGGAGACCTCGTATTCGATCCAACATGCGGATCCGGTACAACCGCATACGTATCAGAAGAATATGGCAGGAGATGGATAACAGTAGATACCCAGCGTGTAGCAATAACACTAGCCAAAAGAAGAATTATGGCATCAAAATACAAATATTATAAATTGCGATATCCTGGACGGGGAGTTGACTCGGGATTTTTACACAGTACGCCTGATGGCATCTTCCAGAAAATATCGGCGAGTTCGCTTGCGTATGATGTAGAGCCGGAATCAATAGTTCTACACGGTAACCCAGATGAGGATAAAAACAAAATGCGTGTATCAGGGCCCTTTACTGTAGAGGCGGTGCCGTCCCCCATGGCAATATCTATAGATGCGCTATATGATAAGAGAACTAGAGGCACGCATATTGCGACAATAAACAAAAGACAGGAGGAATGGAGAGCAAAATTACATGCATCCGGAATAAGAGGAAGAAATGGTGAAAAGATAGAATTTATTGAGGTGTCATCATTTCCAACCACTAGGTATATTCATGCCAGAGGCATAACCAACGAGACGGCGCACAGAAACGTCATGATATCGTTTGGGCCAGAGCACTATCCATTTGAGACACGTCAAGTAACCGGTGTGTTTGAAGAAGTAAAGAAGATGAAGAAGAAGCCGGATGTTGTAGTTTTTGGAGGAATGCAGTTTGATCCGGAGGCAGCAAATAACATAGACAATCTTGAACTAAACGGTGTGACATTCCTAAAGGCACAAATGAATGCGGATAATTTCGTAGGTCACCTAAAGAAGAACAAATCAGGGGGGGATGATTTCATGATAGTGGGGCAGCCCGAAATAAAGATAGATGAAGGCAATGGTATGTACACGGTGTCTGTTCTGGGTTTTGATTTCTATGACATAGCCAATGACAAGATAGTATCAGGTGACATCTCTCACGTAGTAATGTGGATGTTAGATACAGATTACGACGGAAGAAGTGTCTATCCCCAGCAAGTATTCTTTCCAATGGGCGGAAAGGATACATGGTCAAATTTATACAAGACACTCAATGATTACATAGAACCAGATTATTTGGAGACATACAAGGGAAGTAAATCGATTCCGTTTAAACCGGGGAAAAAGAACAGGGTGGCAGTAAAGATAGTTGATGATAGAGGGATAGAATCCATGTGTGTAATGGAGGTCAAAAGTGGAAAAAATTAAGCAGTTAATCATAACCGGCCCATATGATGAGCCCAAAAAACACTGGCGCTGGAATGATGAGAGACAAAATTATGAACTGACCTCTAATAGACGTCCAGCGGGATATGTAAAGGCATCTGAAACCGACAATAAGCTTGCACGTGGGAAGAGTATTCACATAAAGCTGGTAAATGATATACGTCCACGGGTCAAGAGATGGAGAAATGATGGCTACCCCGGAATAACAACGGTTACCAGGATGCTGTTAAAATTCTGGAAGGACGAAAAACGTGTACGAAGGTTATTTTTCTGCCAGATAGAGGCCATGGAGACCATAATTTGGCTTACAGAAGCAGATGACAATGAAAAACTGGACCTCAATATACCAAGGGACGGCGGAGAATTTGCGCGCAGATGCTTCAAGATGGCCACGGGCACCGGCAAGACGATAGTCATGGGCATGCTTATCACATGGATGACACTCAACAAGTTGGACCGTCCTACTGATTCTCGCTTTTCCAAATACTTTCTCATGGTGGCACCCAACATTACAGTAACGCAGAGACTCGGAGTGCTGGATTATATGAAGTCAGATAATTACTATCTGAAATACGAGCTTGTTCCAGAACCACTATACGACAGACTCCGGGAGGGCCATATTACCATAACAAACTGGCACAAGTTCAAGAAATCAGAAACCAACAACGGCGTCGTACGCAAGGGACCGGAAAGCGATGAGGACGTGGCACGCCGCATACTCGGACACAGGCATGACAACGTCATGGTGATAAATGACGAAGCACACCATGCCTGGCGCAAGAACGGCGGTGATAATGAGAATCTGACGGATGACGAGATGATAGCCACGCTATGGATGGGCGGCCTTGACAAGATACACAAGGCCAGAAATATACGGGGATGCTTTGATTTTACCGCCACCCCGTTCATACCGTCGGGGAGGCTCAGCGGGGAGGACGACCTGTTCGGCTGGATAATCAGCGACTTTTCACTCAACGATGCCATAGAATCCGGACTGGTCAAGACCCCGCGCATGCCTGCGGCTGACGATGTGATCAAGCCCATAATCACGGATGAGACCAAGTATTATCACATATACGCCGATGAAACTGTCACAACCGACCTGCAGGTGGCCCGCGACCCACACCGAAAGCTGCCTGACCTTGTAAGGAACGGGTATGCATTGCTAGGGGCCGACTGGCGGAAGAAGTGGGACATTATGAAGGATTCACGTGTTCCGCCGGTGATGATTACAATCTGCAATACGACCAGTACGGCAGCACGGATAGAGAATTTTTTCAAGACGGACATATCTTTTGACGTGGCCGAGCTGAAGGACAAGGAGCATATGTGCCGCGTGGATTCAGATGTGATGAGCGAATACAAAGGTAGCAAGGGGGATGTTGCCCTACGTGAAAAGGTAAACACGGTAGGACAGATAGATAAATCTGGAGAGCAGATCCGCAACATAATAGCGGTCCAGATGCTGTCCGAGGGTTGGGATGCCAACAATGTAACACATGTCATGGGACTGCGTGCGTTTACAAGCCAGCTATTGTGCGAGCAGGTGGTCGGCAGGGGCCTGCGACGCCAGTCGTATGAGCTGAACGAGAAGGGAATGTTCAATCCCGAATATGTGAACATAGTCGGGGTGCCGTTTGCATTCCTTCCCCATGAAGGTGGAAAAGATACAACCAACAGTGATCCACGTATATTGGTACGACCCGATCCCATGAACGTAGAACACGAGATAGCATGGCCCAATGTAGAGCGCATAAACACCATCATGCATCCCGAACTTGAAATGGACTGGGAGAACGTAAATGAACTGAGGGTGGATGGTCGCAGTTGTGATGTTAAAGTTCACGTGGCGCCAGTGCCTGAGTCGAACATACCGCACCTGGATCTGGCAGACAAGATGGAACTAGAAGACACGGCATCACGCATACGCATGCAGAGCATCATGTTCCACGTGACGCGTGACATATATCGCGATATAGATACGCCCGGCCCAAAATATGAGTTGTTTGCCAGGCTGGTCAGACTCGCAGAGGAATTCATAGGCAGAAACATGATACGCGTGATGAACCTACCAGATGACTTGGAGATACGGAAGAGGCTTGCGATAATATTCAACATGAATGCGATAATCAACCACATACGGCAGGCCATAATCGTCAACAATACCATGGAAAAGACCCTGGCACTCAAACCGGGACGTAATATGAAATCCACTTTTGACGTAATGGACAAGTTTACCACCAGTAAGGTATTGGATGTAAAAAAATCCCACATAAACCCGCAGCCATACAATCGAGGATGGGAAAAGAAAGCAATACAGGAGATGGAGAGGAACAACAGGGTTGAATCGTGGACCAGGGCGGACAACATAGGGTTTGGTATACCATACATGTTTAGAGGCAATATGGCCACTTACAAGCCCGACTTTATGGCAAAACTCACAAACCCCGAATCGGGGAACAGTGTAATGCTTATTCTGGAGATAAAGGGGCAGGAGCTTGCAAACGTCCAGGCAAAAAATGATGCCCTAAAGGAGTGGGTTGAGACCGTGAACGATGACGGGCGGTTTGGCACATGGGCGTCCGACATTGCAATGGACCCGAAGGATGTGCCGGTAATCCTGGGCCAGCATTACCCCGAATAGCCTTACTTTTCGCTCAAGGCCTAAAAACATGCTCTTTTATGACTCTGTCAAGTTGCGGGGACATAGCCTCTAATCTGTTAACCCGCGGGGACATGGAATGTCTTTTGGTGCCTGACAATATTTAAAGAAATTTGGTCATGTCCCAGGCTCTTGACACTTTTTGTCCCATGTTCCCATGACGTAACAGAGCCGATAATGGCGACTATGGGCATAAAATGGAGTCTTACTTCAAGCACTACCTGTCTGACTATGACAACGAGTCGCACTCTGAGACAGTCGCCATAATGAATACGCCCGGCACCGGATAACGTGATAAGTGGGATAGGGCTACCTTGGAGGTGGCCGCCGAATATATAAGAAAGAAAAGGAAAATAGATGAGATGGACGAGCCGGACAGTGAGAGTGAGATCGCGCGCAAGGAGCAGAGGATCACCTAATGGATCTGGGTGTTTATCTTGACAAGAACGGCAAGAGAACCTTTGATCACAAAAAGGCCGTAATGAGGTCACGTCTTGAGATAACCAGTGGGCAAGAGTCTCTTATTATGGAAAAGGTCACGCCTGAGGAGGCGGAATTTGGCCTTACCGAATATGACACTGAGGAGGAGGAAATGGCCGCCCTTGATCGTCTTGGCCTGTGGGAAAAGGACTCTATGACGGCGGCCATATTCAAAGAGAGTGAGCATCCCCGGGATGAGGGCGGGAAATTCGGCACAGGCGGCACGACATTCAGCAATACATTCAGGCCGCCCGCAGGGGCAAAGTCTGATGCAGATGGCAATTATCAGTTCAAATTTGACAATTATACAATCTCGTTAAAAGAGGGCGATGACGTTTGGCAGCAAATACTTGCCCAAAAACCGGACAGTATAAGCACACATCGGCAATGGGAAAGGCCTGCTGAAAGGATATTTGACAAGCTTGAAAAACTATATGAGACTGAGCCAAAACCCAAAAAGACCCCGTTCCGCAAATTATTCAGCCCCGCGCCGGGCATGAAGTCAGATAATGGCTCTTATACAGTCAGACTTGAATATGACGGCCATGTGATAAAGCCTACTTTCAAAAAGGGTGATCAAGTCGCAGGCCGGATAAAAGCCGCGATCCACGCAGAGCTTCATGATGTTATCACTGATCAGATAAACAACGAGCATGACATTACGGCAAACGTCATCGCACTCAAGAATAACTTTATTGCAGAAATGAAAAAGCTGTACTCTGGCGACTCTTTACAGGCTGCCGACTTTAAGGAGGATCATCCGCGTGATGAGGACGTCCAGTTTACAGACGGCGGCCGCGATCCTAAGCAGTTAAAATCTGGTCATGGCTATCATAGATTAAAGCCAGATAACTTTAACCCCACGCCCGCAATGGGCCAGCCAAACAGCAAGGGCGAATACGAGCTGGACGTTCCCGGCGAGAATATCTTTGCAAAGCCGGGCGACAATCTGGCGCATATGATCCACGAGCGCGCCGGCGACAACATGGAGGATCGAGACCGCCGCCATTACGTTGATAATTACCTGCAGCGGATAATCGACAAGTATTACTATGAGCCGGCCGTGACCAAAGTTAAAACGGCACGATTCAACAAAGGCAGTTTCAACCCGCCAAACCATATAGAGCCTGACAAAGACGGTGTTTATTGGATCAGTGCTTATCCGCATGAAGGGAGCAGTTTCGCGCCCGCAGACGGCGAGGGCTACAAAATAGGCTTTAAAGAGGGCGACGACATGTTTGCTGTTGCTTATTCCCACATAAAGAAAATAGAGCCCAAGGACATGCAGGAACGGTATCAGGGCATGGTGCAGGGCCTGACGTCAGGCGTTCTAAAGGACATTAAAGAACAGTATAAAGATCAGACAACTGAAAAACGCGGGGAGGACTCTGTTAAGTTGCGGGGACATAGCCTCTAATCTGTTAACCCGCGGGGACATGGAATGCCTTTTGGTGCCTGACAATATTTAAAGAAATTTGGTCATCTCCCCGGCTCTTGACACTTTTTGTCCCATAATCCCATGACATAACAGGGCCAGTTCTGCACCGGGACATGCCTAAAAATGATTATATTCAGCCGAACTGTCATGCAGGCATGCAAAGAGGCTGTTTCAATCCTCGTCATACATCAAAAGCGGTTTTATAGATGGAAGAACCCAAACCGTTTCCAAAACAGGATCGCGATGAATTCCTAAAAAAACAGAAACTGCTGAGGCTTGCAACAACATGCCCGGACGGCACGCCACATGTAGTGCCCGTCTGGTACGAATATGCAAACGGCAAGATAAACATAGGGACAAACACCGGCACGCAAAAAGCACGGAATGTAAAATCATGCCCCAGAGCAGGATTCTGCGTTGACGAGGGTGTTGATGCCCCGGGGGTTACCGCCGTTGCGGGCAGTGGTAGTGCAAACGTCATACTGGACAGTAATGTTGTGAGGAATATTGAGAACAGCATACTGTCCCGTTATCCGATGACAAATACAAGCACCGGGGAGATTCTTGATCTTACTGACTGTATAATAGAAATCACGCCCGATAAATATTACTCTTGGTAGGTATGACTGAACATACATTCCATCCTGTGCGGGAGATGGCAGTATGCAGGGATAATCGGCCATCCCGGAGGCAGCAATGTAAGGTGAAAAAACAATGAACTGCCCAACCTTGTCATTACAGGCATATGTTTTGACGGCCCTGCAGCACTAGGCAGCCTGCATGTGATAGGCATGGAACATGCCGGGATAACCGTCCTGTACAGCACCAAAAATGATGTTGTCACATTAAAGATACGCAGGCCGGATTCCGGCCGCAATGACATGGGGGGAGAGGCGGATATGATGTCTGCTGCAAACGAGACTGGCGCGGGGCCCAGGCTTGTTTCCCACAGTAATAATTTTCTTGTCATGAAATATCTCAAAGGGGAGGGCACAGGGGGCTGGATCCGTGGCAGGAGTGCGGGGGACAAGGAAACTGCCATCTTACATATAAGAAAAATACTGGAGGACTGTTACAAGCCGGGCATGGCGGGCATTGATCATGGGGAGCTGAGTTCCATGAACAAGCACGTGATAACAGAGGACATGTGTAGCATAATAGACTTTGACAGTTCCGGCTCTGTTATGGGAACATGGTACAAGTTTCAAGAGCCGGGGACATGACCAAATTTCTTTGAATATTGTCAGGCGCCAAAAGACATTCCATGTCCCCGTGGGTTAACAGATTAGAGGCCATGTCCCCGCAACTTGACAGAGTCGCTTTTATGCGAATTTCGCCTCACACTGTCCTGCGGATTCCAGAGGCGTATACTAGCAAGAACCAGAGCGGACACTAATCAGGGCTGTGAAAACCCAAGTGGGTTTTTATGCCACCCGCAAGGCGCCACCAGAATGAAGGCCCCAAGTGCAGGCTGCATCCTTGCCCTTTCGATAGCCATATCACTGGCGATCAGCACCCCCGCATATGCAGACCCCGAGAGGACGGTCCTCGGGCCCTTTGCATACGTATCCGACATAGTATTCTCTGACGACGGCCTTGATGCATTCGCATCGGTGACCGACCCCGATGCAATATACCACTATACCCTGTCTTCGCCGTACGATACGACCTGGCCGGTGTACTCGGATTCTTTCAGGCTCGAATATGGCGGCTCCGCTGTCGGAATGGCATTTTCAGGCGACGGCACCGACCTGTTCGTGGCCCGGAACGGAATGGAAGGTGTGGATGCCATCCAGAGCGGGGGTGCCGGGCCCGCATTCATACACAAGTATGATCTCTCTTCCCCGTTTGACATATCGGCCCCCGAGCGGGGCGAACGCTTTGAGCTGCCCGCCCCGGAGACAGGGGGGATAGCCTTTGCGCCGGGGGGAACGGTCATGTTCGTCTCGGCGGACAACTCCATCCACCGGTACGAGTTATCCTCCCCGTACGGCCTATCCAACCCCGTCCACGATTCCTCGTATGGCCTAAACCAGACAGAGTTCATCTGGGAGATAGAGTTCTCTGATGACGGCACGGGCATGTTTGCATCAGAAGAGACCGGCGTGCACGGTTACGAGCTTGGCGGGCCGTATAACCTGGACAGCATGGAGTATGCGGGCTCGTTTGATACAAAAGAACAGCCTGCAAGCGGCCTTGCCTTTTCAGACGGGGGCACAGAACTATTCGTGGCAGGCGAGAGCTCCATGAGCAGGTATGCGTTATCAGAAGAATATGACATCACATCAGCAAGACTAGAGGCGCCGCAGGGCCACCTGGGACAGTCCGCAGAGATAACAGACGAGGCATTTTCGCCTGACGGCATGATCATGCTTACTATAACGACCGGCCCCGACGCGATACACCGCTATGACCTTGCATCCCCGTACGATACATCCAGTCCTGTGTATACAGGCTCGGCAGGGCTGAAAGACGGCGGCGCCGCATATGGAATGGCCGCATCGGATGACGGCGCCATCCTGTTTGTGTCCAGAAACGGAAATCCGGGGGAGGGCATCTCCATTGAACAGTATGAGCTATCCGCCCCGTACGATATAACAGGCCCCATACATTCAGGATTCTTTGAGCTCAAAGGGGGCATTACAGAATCAGGCGGCATAGTATTTGTCCCGGGGGGTACAGAGATGCTCATATCGGGAGATGACTCTCTCCAGCGGTACAGCCTGTCTGCCCCGTACGACATAACTAATCCTGTCCACGACGGCTCGTACGATCTAGGGGAGCATTCCGAGGTAATCTGGGAGATAGAGTTCTCTGATGACGGCCTGCTCTTGTTCGTCGCCGAAGAAGAGGAGGTGCACGGGTACGAGCTTGGCGGGCCGTACGACCCCGCCCTGAGGGGATACATGGGCTCGCTAGATACTGAGGGTCAGCGGGCCAGCGGGCTTGCCTTTGCGGACGAAGGCGCTGTAATGTTTGTTGTCGGGGGCGATTCTGTAAGCAGGTACGAGCTGCCAGATAGATATGATATATTTGCAGATGCCGCGACCCTGCCTGAAGAGCCCGGCATACTAGACGCAATAGCAGAGTTCTTTGGCTCTCTGCTGGGGCTCTAAGTCATGGCATTCTTTACAGCCAGAATACATTCAAAATGCATAACATCGGCAGCAGGGCAGGTCTAGAAGTTGTCACAGATAGAGGATTTCAAAGAGGCCTGCCATTCCATGACTGCCCAGATGGGGCCCGACGAGCTGGGGCGTGCAAACGAGATAGTCGAGCTTGTACTAAAAATCAACAGAAAATACCCCCACGTATTCCTGCCCGGACTGCTCGAAGATTACATAGACGGAATCAAGACGTCGGTGATTAGAAGAAAATACAACATACGCAATTATGAGGATTTTTCCTATCTGACCTCCAAGTTGAAGTTTGTCGGACACCGGTCTACAGGCAAGGGCACAGACAGCCGCAATGCAAACCTCTCCAATGACAAATGGGAGCAAAGATACATGCTCATACACGCGCAGTGCGACAGGTTTCACCTACAGATATCCGGCCTGCTAAACTATAACATTCTCAGGTCGTTTCTAGTACATTCCATACTAGAGGCCCAGTTTATCGAGTACAAGGACGCCGAGAATGCCGTCAGAGAGACCTATGCCAGGCTGGGCAAGTCTGTCCCACTGCTAGAAGATGACAGCATGCGGGAATCGTTTGAAGGGTACATCCAGAAAGACCTGAGGACAAAGCTCAACGATATTACTAGCGAGCTTGTAAAAGAGTGCAATGTTGCAAGGACTGGCGCCGACATATCGGTCCCAGAAGAGTATCCCAACATAACGCAGACCCTTCACGGGCTGATAGGGCAGGAAAAGAGCGGAATCACTTACAGGCGCCTGCTGACAAGCATATGGGCCAAGTTTCCGCTTCTTGCGATGGTCTTCGGGCTGGATATTCTCAACAGCGCCCTCGATGATCTCGAGGCAAAGGACGGCATAGTAAGAAAGCGGCCGTTCTCCGGAGGGTCCCCTACATCAGACCAGCTGTTCACACATGACAACTACATACGGATGATGGAAAAGATCAGAACTGAGAAGGTCCTGTCGGGAAAGACGGCATTCTTTGGCAGGAATATAACGCCGGACCAGTTCATCATGGAGCTCGAATCGCTCGAGCGCGGCGACCTCGACGACCTTGACGACCAGATAACGCGCATTGCCGGGCTGGTGCTGGCCGATTCTGCCTCGCTGCAGAGCCCCAAAGAGTACGCAAGAGGCTTTGACTTTGTCGTGGACCTTACAGAGTACACCTTCAGGCCCGAGCATATCGAGATGATGAAAAACCTCGACTTTGAGGCCACAGCAAAGATATTCCACTGTAAGGTGATGATAGACGAGGAGGTCACAGAAGATGTTCTAGCCGACCTCAAAAGGGCGATCCCCGCAGAAGAGCAAGGAGTGGTGTTTACGTGCAGGAGCGTAAGCCAGGAGATAGCGGAGCTGACCAGACAGGACAGGATTATACAGGTGATAGGCGAGGCGGGCATCAGAAACTGGTGCGAGATCACCCCGATAATCCCGTGCAGGAGGCTTTCAGTCGCGCGCATAATGTACGGGGACAACTCTGGCAGCACGGTATTGGTGAAGTCGCTCAACTATGAATCCGGCCTGGCTGTAGTGGAGATACCAGACGGAAAAGAAGCGGCGTTTCCTATAGGCTGCATGAAGGAGGTGGACCTACGCTTACCTGACGGGGAGGATTACGAGGCGGCAAATGCCATCTATTTTGGCCTTGTGCGCACCCTATACTCCATGTCGGAGGATGACTTTGAGGACGGGATGCGCACAGAACCTGTGGCCATCCATGACACGTTTGAAAATCTCCAGCGCAAAATACACCCGGAACTATACGAGGGAGTACACCCGCCGTTCAACACAGAGAAAAAGCCCCCTGGGATATCGTACGTGCAGTTTGAGAATGTATATGCAAGCCTTGGCCCCGGGATGGGCGGCCCGCCCGAATGCACATGCGGAAAATCCATGAACGAGACATACTATCACACGCTTTGCAGCCACCTGGTCTCAGCTGTAATACACTACTGCCTGGACGGGCTCGGGTGGGATGTGATACAGAAGAGGATAGAATCAACCACCATACAGCTGGCAGGGCTCAGATCCCTCAACATGAAGAGGAGCATCCAGGCGGTATACGATATCCTTGGCGAAGAAGACAGAGAGATCCTTGTAGAGTACCTGCAGCTGCGTGCAGAGGCCTAGTCTTGCCGCACCGACCGTATTATGCCGTCTAGCTCGTCCCCGTCAAAATGGGGCACTACCCTGGACAGCTTTTCAAAGAGCTCCAAAATCTCCGGCTCGTTTTGCAGGGCGTTATTTATTGCCAATTTCATCTCGTCGACGGACATGCCGGCGGGCTCCGGGCCCTCTTTGGGCGGCGTGGGCCCTTCCTGTTCCCCGGGATCATGCCCGAGCAACTCGAGCATTCTATCCCACGACTGGAACTCGCCATCGTATACAGAGACAGAGATGGCCGAATGCTCATTCATCTCGGACCTATCTGGCACGTGCCCTAGCTTTTTTCTCACCGTCTCTAGTTCGAGCAGCATGGAGAGTTTGTTCGGGGGATTGTACGTGTACGCCAGATCAACCATTTCATAGAGCGGAATGCCAAGCTCCTGTATCCCAATGGCAAGCAGGTCATCGTTCTGTACTGAATCTATAAACCGGGTAATGGACGCTCTGCCCTCCCCGCCTGCTAGCTGCCGCACTATTTTTTCTAGCATCTCTGCTTTTGGCCTGCTAAAATGCCCAAGGCCTGTGCATTCAAGGCCTGGGCGGGGTGTGCAGAGTATACGGTTGCAGCAGTTGCAGTACGGCCCGCCTGCATCCTGGGACTGGCCGCCGTCTGTGTGAGATTCATGGGGGGCCAGCCATATCCCGCAGTTCCAGCAGAGGCACTGGCCTGCCTGCAGCCTGCCGCCAGATTCCGGCCGCATGGCGCGAAACTTTGAGCATTCCCCGATACAGGGCGTCTCCTGGCTCATTTCCATGTTTTGCGGCAGGCCATATATCAAATACGCGGGGCATGGGATGTCTTCTAGGCGGTCTCAGGAGCCGCCGTTTTGTTCATGTACCGGCGTCATGCCTGCTTTGTATACGCAGCACGTGTGGACTGTCCCCTCATCTGCCAAACAGTGACGCAAACCATTCGACAATCATGCCAAGCAGGTCGGTAGGCCCCGGTTCTGCGGGCACTGCAGGGGGATCCCCGGGTATTCCGGGCTCTGCAGGTACGACGCGCGGCTCTGCATCATCAGGCTCTGCGGGCACCAGAGGCTCTGGTTCAGGCTCGGCATCCATGGACGCCTCCGCGGCGGGATCCTGTGGAACGGCTTCCTCCGGCGAAGGCTCTTGCATTACGACGGGCCCGTCGCCGGGCTCATCCGCACTGGATGCCTCCAAGGATGGCCCCGCTGCCTGCCCCGCGTCTAGCTCGTATACATCCCGCTCATGCGAGAGCAACAGTATGCCGCGGTTGTCCTGCAACATGACACTCATGGTACCGGAAAACTCGCCCTCAAACGGTATCTCGAGGCTCAGCCGGCCCGATGCATCAAGCGTATACCCGGCCTGCCCCTCCGAGATCACAGAAGATGCATCGCATGCGAATATGCGGTCCTCTACATGCGATTCTCCGTCGCACTGCTCGGAGTTGAGCAGCACCGGGACCGCCGAATACCTGACGCGGGCGTCTTCTTGGGCGCCCATCCCGTACAGGATCACCTCCATCGAAAATACCCTTGCCGCAAAGACGTCGGATTCTATCTCCGGGGTTATGACGAGCGTGCCCTCGGGCGCAATGCGTATCCCCGAGGGGGATTCTCTTGCATCCTGCCCTCCGGATGCAAACCCAAGCGAGGCGGTCTGGCCAGTGATGCCGCCGGAGACGACGGCTCCGCCGCCCCCGCCTCCTCCTCCGCCCCCGCGCGGCCTTGGCGCAGGCAGCGGATCTGCGCGGGACTCGGGCGCGGGTATGTACGAGCCAAATGCAGAGAGGCCGTATGTCCATATCGTAAGGTTCCCGCCTACATCCAGCGAGCAGGCTCCGCCGCTCTCTGCCTGTGCAACAGCGCCTGCCGCTCTATCCGCGGTGCACCGTGCGTCTATGGGCGTGGTGGAATCAGCCGAGTTTATGCGGTATCCGGTGTTCCCCCCTTGCCCGCCCAGGGAAATACTGACAGGGCTGCCCAGCTCAAGGTCCGCATCCGGCAGTCCCACCTCTATGGCGCCGTCCTGGGGAGTGCCGTCCACGTCCGGCACCCTGTCTGATTCTTCGATGGCTATCTGCAGTGTGCCGTTGAACCCCGTCAGGTTCAGGTTTGCCGGCAGCAAAACGGTGGAGCCTCCGGACAGGATGGTCACCGACGGGGGCAGCGTGGCGGTATCATTCTCCACAGTGAGCCCAAGGTATAGTATGAGCGGCATATTCCCGGATGTGCCGTCCTCGATGAGCAGGTCCCCGGGCATCCCCTCGTGTATGACCAGCAGGTTGTCGGCGTCTGTTATGTTGAGTGGCAGCCCGCCAATGAGAGCCTTGTCGTTATCGGAGAGGCTGTACTCGCCTGGGGAAAGCGGGTTTCCCGCGGGGTCTGCCACGTTCGCAAACCGGACAGTGATGTTCTGTATCGATGTGAGGTTGTGGTCGGTAGTAATGAGCAGGTTGTTTTCTGCCACCGGGACCACCAGTGTCACGTTGGCGGCGCCAGAGCCGTTGCCGGTTGTTACAAGTGTGATGTTGTCCCTGCCGGTGCCCGCATCGAGCCGCTCGCTCATCGTGGCCTCCAGTGTGTTGTGCCCAGTGGCCAGGATGCGCACTATCCCGGGGGCCATAGTATCTATTACCACGTCTGAGCTGCCAGACAAAGACGACGGGGAGCCGGGACGGGGCAGCAGAAGGTTGGCCGCCGCCCCGTCATCGGATGCCGTTATGTTGCCGTCAAGCGCGCCTGTTCCAGCATAGGATAGGTCGCCCGAGTTGTGGCCCGCGTCCACCGTATAGCTGAAAGTCAGGTTGGTGGTGCCCGAGCCCGTTGTATAATTGGCATCATCACCCACGTCAAGCCTGAGCAGCGGGAATCCCGTCACGTTTACGGGCTCGCTAAACACGATGGTTATGGAGACTGTCCCGTTCTCTTTTTCAGCGGAAGAATCGGCAGAGACAGACCGCACCCTCGGGACAGTGTACGCATCATCTTCCAGGCTGGGCGCCTCTGTAAAGTCCAGGAATATAGTGCCCATGCCGGTAACCATCTCGGACAAGACAGGGCCCTCCTCCGCACTCATAGAGACCGACAGGGAGATAATCTCGACAGTGCCGGGTGCGTCTGCCGCCCGCGGCTTGCCCCCGAGTACCACCTCTGCATTGTCGGCCACTGCCGATGTATCGGCAGGACCAAGGGACAAGGACAACGAGGCCCCGTCGTCAATGAGTGGGGTCTCCGTTGTATCTGCCGAAGTCATTCCCATCCCAGATACCATCACAGAGAGGGTGGGGGAATCGGAGACATCTATGCTGCGGGACATGGGGGCGGAGACCCGCAGCCCGTCTGATGACATCGGCGAGTCCACGAGCACTAGCATGATCCCCGGCGCCTCTATTACCACGCCTGACCCGCCAAGCGATGATGCAGCCGAAGGGGGCGGCAGCTCCAGAAATGCCGGCACTATTGAGCCCTCTGCCGTTATAGAGCCGCCATTAAGCACAAGCGAGTCCACGTCGGAATAGTTGAGCGCCGGCGAGCTGTGATTCTGGAGTACGGCATACTCAAAGACGAGATCTGTGGTGCCCGTGCCCGAGGAATAGTTGGCGGCCGCCCCGGGTATATTCAGGAGCAGCTGTGGGATGCCGGTGGCGTCCACTGCTCCGGAGAATGTCACAGTGATTGGGATGGTGGCGCCGCTCCCGTACGTGCCCGCAGGCGCCGTCACGGAGATCACACGGGGTGCGCCAGTGGCCTGTACTGTGTGGTACTCGTACACGCGGACCCGGTTTACCGGGGATGTTGCATCAAAAACTGGAAACTCTGAGACAAACACATGGGTTCCGTTGGATGTCAAAGTATCGGGTACATGCCCCTGGGTGGGCCTGCCAAATTGCTGCAGTATGTCGCCTTGTCTGCTTATGACCGCAGAACCAAAATCGTCCACCGCCAGCATGATATCGCCAGATACGTACACGTCCCGAGGAAATAAGAAACTCCATTCCGGGACCGTGAACCCGTCAAGTATATCCCGCAGGGTCCCGCTGCCGTCAAACACCTGTATTCTGAAGTTAAAGTTGTCGGCTACGAAGATATGGGTCCCGTTGGATGACACGCCCAGAGGGATAAAGAACTGTCCGGCATCAGAGGGATCGGCTTGACTGTCATTACCAAAGGCAATGTAGCCGCTGCCGTCGGGCTCAAATACAGTCACAGTACCATTTGTCGGATCGGATACGATAATTCCGGGGCCCAGCGCCAAGTCGTACGTGGTTGTAAGGATTCCTGATATGTCAAAGCTGTCCGCTGGATTCCCACTAGGATCCAGTACGTGTACACGTCCCAAGTTGCTTGCCACTACAATGTGGGTCCCGTTGACCCCCACCCCGGTGGGGGACCATGCCTCCCCAAGAGACGTCTCATCGACAAGATCCACGGGATCCAGGGCGTCGTCAAATATGTGCAGTGTGGGATTATCGTTATCGGTAAGGAAAAAATGGGTCGAGTTGTGTGCAATATCAAATATCGTTCCAAGCGGCACCCCGCCGACATCCGTTATGCCTGCCACCTCCGATATTGCCAGCCGCTCGTCGCCATTGCGAGGGGCAACAGACCCGTACAGGGTTATCTCCGGCGGCTTGTCCACTGGCAGGGGGTCGGACAGCGAGAGGAGCACCTCGCTTCCGGACACTACAGTTCCCGTGACGCTGCTGCCGGGCACGCCGAAGGCCGCGGCACCCGCCGAGGATGGGTCCACCTCCCGAGAAAAGCCCATCCTGATGCTCCCCCCGTCAGGCGCGAGCGCTGCATAATCCACGGCAAACTCGTCCTGTTCTGAGAATAGTGTGTACGAGTAGAACACCTGTTGTGGCGGAGCCTCGCCCCCGACAAAATCGATTACAAGGTCATATCCAGAGCTGCCTGCCACGGGGTCCTCCAGCACTAGCCTCTGCAGTACCGAGTCCGGGTTTGTAGATGATACCTCTGCTGCGCCGTTGAGCCTCAGATTCAGGTGTATCTCATTATGGTCGGCCCCGTCAAAGGTTTCCGTATCCAGAGCTTCTTCTGGCCACCACAGCGCGGCAGTTATCCTCTCTGTTCTTTCCGGTATGTCGACTAGGGGGATTGTAACACTGCCCGTGGAGCTGAACATGTGCGAGCCCGATCGCGTCTCCATTCGGCCATAGTCCATGCCCATGACCCCCGCACCCCGCCTGTCATCCATGTGTATGTCCGTAAAGTTCCCCCTTCCGGTCCCGTCGGCCTGACTGAGTATCATTGCGTATACATGACCCGGCTCCAGCACCAGGCCCTGTTCTTTGTACAACCCAATCATGGTCGCCATGGCCCCCGCAACCGCGGGGGTTGCAAAGCTCGTGCCGGATATGCCTCCAGCATACGTGTTGCCCACCGTGGGAAGTGTTATCGGGTTTACCGGGACCACTATCTCGGGCTTTATCCTGCCATCAAGGGTGACACCGTAGTTGCTAGAGTCTGTGTTGCTACCGTCCTCGAACGTCTGGCCCACTGTAAACATCTTGTGGCCATCAGCTGAATCGTTGAAGAACCGGGCATCTGGCAGCTCGTTGGCCCCCGCCCAAGTAACCGCAATGCCGCTGTCATATGCCAAGTCACCGAAGAGTGCATCTAAACCGGTGCCGTAACCCTCCCCCAAGCCGCCAAAGGACAGGGTAAGTACGTCAGCTCCCTCATCCGGAGCCTCCAGGGTGTTGTTAATCAGATCATCTATGGCGATCAGGGCGGCAAGGGTGTCAATATCGTCGTCAAAACAGGCCGTGTATACGATTAGCTCCGCATATGGGGCAAAGCCACGGAACCTCGAATCAATCGAGCCGGTGCCGGCGGCTACCCCGGCCACCTGGGTGCCATGAGGGGCGCAATACACGGGATTGTCAAAGCCGTCAAATGACACATCCCGAATGTACACCACCTTGGGATCATCTGTGTTGGGGTCATCGTCAAGGTCATCAAGGTCGTCATGGGCTATATCGGCAGTAAAGGCAACATTGTCGTAGCTTCCGTCTACAATGTCCAAACCGCTGTCGATAGTGGCTATTCTGGTTCCGTTGCCCCCAAAGCCGCCATCATACAGGTAGTTTATCCCCGTCGACCTTCGCGTCGAGTCCAGCAAGAGAGGGGACAGGTACTCTGTGATATCCACGCTCTCCACCCATTCCAATGCAGCTATCCCCGGCATGAGCGAGCCTGGTACCTGTGCCACCACGCCCCCTATCGCAGAATACACCTCTATTCCAGTCGCATTGTTGCTCCCAAGGTATTCCTTTACGGATTCTGTGGGTGCAGCCACCGCCTCGGACCTTCTGGCGCCCTCCTCCCGCAAGAGCCCGTATACCGTCTCCATGTCGTAGTTATATTCCGCATAGTTTACCGCCCTCCGCTCCTGCTTGAGCATTATCAATACGGAGGTGTAACGGTTCTCAAAGTCGCCGGGCACAGAGCAGTCAATGTCAAAGCGCAGTTCCGCCTGCTCGTCCATATCCCGGCCGCACATGGGGTGTACCCCGGTCTCGGCATACCTCTGAAGGGCGGGGGATATCTTTGCGCCGGGGTCCGCCTCCAGTTGGAACTGCCGCGGCGGCTCGAATGTCTCGACGGACGTAACCGGCACTGGTACCATGGATACGGCCAGCTCCCCGTCTATCGTGCGGTGCACCAGCTGTATGTGCCCCTCCTCTGCCTGGGAATAAGGCGCTCCTGCAGAGAACGCCACAAGTACGGACAGGAATACAAGGGATGCTGAAATGGCGATCATGCGGCCGCGTCTGTGCAGGCCCAAGGCTATGCCACCTGCTAGAACAGCCGAGTGAAATTTACTCGGGGGGGGGGGGGGGGGCACGCCTTGCGCTTTTGGCGCGGACCGCCAAAGGCAGACGCTGAGCGGTCCCGTGTGTGCATCTACTGCCCATCCATATCGTGCAACCGGACAGGCACGCAATTAACTGTTTATCGACTGTCCCGTGTGTTATCCTGTATTTGCCGTCATCCGCGTTTGGATTTTTCCTTGTACGCTTCGGCCATTTTGGTATATTCCGACAGATCCCAGATCTCCTCTGCTTTTTTGCACAGATTCTCCCTGCGTTCCTCTATCTGCTTCACATCCCACGTATTGTAATTATTAAGATAAAGTCGGTTAATTTCCAACTTCGATGCTTTGTAACCAGATTTCACATCGTCACGTTTTCTGATAAAACCATGATTTTTTATGTCTTTGTTAAATTTCTCTTTGATTAACGTGACATTACCTAGATCGTTTTTATATTCATCTGGTTTTGGTGCATTGTGCCAGTCTTTTTTGTCAGGTTTTTGGGGAAGAATATGCTCCAATTCAAGATTGGGGGTATTTTTTACCGGACGCGGCTCCTGTAGCTTATACTCGATCGAATAAAGTATGTATTTGAGTACATTGTTTGTAAGATTATCTGTCCTCTCTCTTATTTTTTTGGCAAATTCATCGTACCCTACATTCTGACGTCCTTTATCATTTATCAATATGCTGCATAATATTTCGCCCAGATCCTTTTTCTGGTTGATTTTACATGTGACAGTATGTGCAATGCTTTTCAATAGATCAATGTCTTTCTTACAAATCGTCCTGTACACAAAAAAGAACTTGACCAAGCAATCTAGCAGTTTAACAGCATCAGAATCTATTTTCTTTCTATGTGTAGCAATTATGGCTCTTTTAAAATACCGAGCGCCAATTTGATCAGCTCCATAAAGAATATGGGCATATCTGTCAATAGTGGTTTTTAATGCTGCTGGATTGGCTATTTTTTTATAAATTTCGGCATCTTCCTCTAGATTTTCTAGATAATCATTTATCTGATTAGGAGTTTTTATGTATTTAGTGCTCTTGTACATGTCATTCTTACGGATTTCTTTGGCAGATGTTTTATCCTCGCACTCACGGGATAGTGCTGTATGGTAGAGCAATTCATCAATTTTTTTACTTTCCTTCTCTGGTAGATTGGTTATCTGATCCCATTTGCCAATAACTTCATCGTAGAATTTTTTGCCATTTTTGTTAGCTATGCTTAACAAATGGGATTTGATTAGATCTGACTGGTGTAATGGTTGTCCTTTTGAATTGAGGGATTGAAAGACGGGAAATGTGTAATCATCATGCTGTATCATAACAGATATGAAATAGGTGTATGCCTTGAGCCTGTCAAACAACTCTCTAATCGCGGTTATTCCGTCGCCATACGTTTTGCTTTCTTTAAAACGTTTACTGCATAGCTCCTCCACACTGCTAAATAACTCAAAATAGTTCGAGAACAGGCGGTGTTTAAGTTTTTTTTGTTTCCAGTCTGAACTAGCGCATATTTTCTTGAAAATCTCACGTGCTTTACGATTGTTTAATTCGATTAGGGGTTCTCCTTTATCATCCTGTATGGCAATGTTAATAGATTTTATGAACTTCTCAAAAGTCGCTCTGCCGTCAGGGGGTGGTGGATGTTTTTCAACCACACAATCCCGTAGCGTACAGAACAAAAGCGTCATGCTAATCAAGCGCTGCTGGCCATCTATGATTTCCTTACATCTAGGAGATACTTGTTTGGTTACAATTGGGCCTAGTAGGTACCCTTCTCCGCTTTCATCATAATCTAGCACCAGATCTTCGTATAGAATTTCGACGCTCTCGGATGGCCAAATATATCTTCTCTGATAATCGGGTATGGTATAGCGAGTTTTTCCATTCAGTATGCCACCCAATGAATCAGTGTTGGCGCTACAAATGCTAGACAAACAAATCGACTATATGTATGTGGTTTTAACCGTTTCTAATGGAACTGCTTGTTTTTATCTACATACTAACGGATCTCAAGAGTAGGCCACACAGATGCGATCTCACATTCTTCCGATCAGCATGACGTCCTCAGCATGGCATCCATGTTCATAAGTGCGCCTTGTGGCTACGAAGATGATCTTGACCTACTCGGTAAGGGCGCACATAAATACGTGGAAGTAATGCTATAACATGATGAGGGAAAAAATAGGAGAGCGCCCATACGAAGTCACAAAGACCGACGGCAAGTACACAATCAAGTTCTACCCCATGATCAAGAACGCAAAAAAGCCGAACAAGGTCCTGTTCTGCCTTACCGTGACCAAGAAAGAGTTCGACGGGCTGGCCTCCAAGATACGGTGATCGCATGGTAAAGCAGGTCTGCGGCATATCGGGCGGCAAGGACTCGAGTGCGCTTGCAGTATACATGCGCGACAAGGTGCCGGACATGGAATACTTTTTCTGCGATACAGGGGCCGAGCTGCCCGAGACATACGCATACTTGGCAAAGCTCGAGGTAGTGCTGGGCAGGAAGATAACCAAGCTCAACTCGACTAGGAGCTTTGACCATTATTTCGAGGTGTTCAGGGGAGCCCTGCCTTCCCCTCAGATGCGCTGGTGCACCAATCTGCTCAAGATAAAGCCGCTAGAAGACTGGCTCGGGGACGAGGAGGTAATATCATACGTGGCCATAAGGGCCGATGAAAAGAACCGTACCGGTTACGTCTCCACAAAGCCCAACATAAAGACCATGTTTCCGTTCATTGACGACGGCATAGACCACGCCGGCGTCATCAAGATACTTGATGATGCGGGGATAAACCTCCCGGAATACTACAAGTGGCGCACCCGCTCAGGCTGTTACTTTTGCTTCTTCCAGAGAAAGGCAGAGTGGGTAGGGCTGGCGGACCATCACCCCGAACTGTTCAAACGTGCGGTGGCCATAGAACAAAAGGTCCTCAAGGACGCAGGGGTCGCTGGCGATGCCAACTTTAGCGCGCAGGGCATGAAAGGAAGCCAGTATACCTGGTCGCAGGGCGAGACCCTGACCCAACTGCTAGACAGGAGAGACGACATAATGGCAAACCATGAAAAGAGCCTCAAAAAGGCAAAGGAGAAGAGAAAGAACGTCCCGTTGATGGACGTGCTATCCGACGCGCTTGACGATGACGACGACAAGACGCCATGCACCGTCTGCCATTTGTAATGTCATAATATACAGATCATGCATCCTGAAAACCGTGAACTAGAAAGAGCAATTACAAACATGGGCATAGTCAAGATACAAGACGTGTTTCTCGGCAAAAACTGCATAGACATCCTGCACGCACTAGGGCAAGAGACACAGCTGCACGCCCTGGCATCCCTCGTCTTGGACAGGATGTCGCATGCAGAGATGCTGCGCAGTAAGGATATGCGCAGTGCCATAGTTATGAGCATGAGGCAGGACGACATAACCAGGCTCGCAAAAAGACTGGGGATGGACAGTGCGGAGGACGCGTATCAGAGCATAACCCGCATGTCTTTTAGAAAGAATTCAGAGTCAGAGCAGGCTCTCTTTGGGTTCTTTGGCGTACCGTGGATCGAACACCGGCCGGACGAAGGCCCGCCGGATATTGAGCTGGTCAAGGCAGAACGGCCCCTGTTTGAGTATCAAATTGGCGCAGTCAGCAGAATCAAGGACATTCTGGAACATGAGGGAGGGCGCGTCCTCCTACATGTTCCAACGGGCGGGGGAAAAACTCGGATTGCGATGCGGGTTGTGGCCGACCTGCTTTTGGAAAACCCCTCATCGCTAGTAATCTGGCTTGCATACAGCGAGGAATTGTGCGAGCAGGCCATAGAAGAGTTCAAGTCGGCATGGAGGCACACCGGGAACAGAGATGTCAGTATTTACAGGCTGTTTGGGGGGCATGATACGGACGTACTTGGCCGCGAATGCAGGTCGGGCCTGATCGTTGCAGGCCTCTCCAAGGTGTACAGGCGGGCGCGGACCAACAGCATGCTGCTGACCACGCTGGCCGACAGGGCATCGCTGGTAATAATTGACGAGGCCCACCAGGCCATTGCAGAGACATACAAGCTTGTGCTTGGCTATCTGGTGGAAAAGCATGATGTCAACCTTGTCGGCCTTAGTGCCACCCCCGGCAGGACGTGGAACAGCCCCCTTGAAGATAGAAAGCTTGCAGAGTTTTTTAACGAAAAAAAAGTGACGATAGAGACAGGCACGGATCCCGTAAGCTTTTTGATAAAGGATGGATACCTGGCAAAGCCCAACATTGAGCAGATAAGGCATGACGGCATGCTGACGAATTCCGACATGGAAAGAATTGCAAAATCACTTGAAATACCCAACGACATACTTGACAAGCTGGCCCGCGATGCCAAGCGGAACATGCTGATAATTGACAAGATCAAGCGGCTTGCCAGAGACCACAGGCGCATCATAGTGTTTGCCGCCGGCATACGCCATGCCCGCGACATATCGCTAGTACTGCACACAATGGGGCACGATGCATCCTATGTAGATTCCGACACCCCAAAGGACGTGCGAAACTCCCTGATCAACCACTTTAGGGAGGACACTGCAGATACCAGGATAATGTGCAATTTCGGCGTGCTGACCACCGGTTTTGACGCGCCCAAGACATCGGCCGTTCTCATAGCCCGCCCCACTAAGTCCCTGATTCTTTACAGCCAGATGATGGGCAGGGCCATACGGGGCCCGAAGATGGGCGGTTCCAAGGAATGCGACGTGGTCACCGTGACAGATATAAACCTGCCAGGATTTAACAGCATAGTAGATGCATTTGCAAACTGGGAAGATGTGTGGAAATGACTAAGAGCCGCAGCATCCTGTCAAACGAGAATTTAATTGATTCAATGCGGTACGGCGGGTACAAGAATCCGGCATATGCGATTGCCGAGATCATAGACAACTCATTTGAGGCTGACGCGGACAAGATAGAGATTTTCTGCAAGGACAAGATAGAAGATTCCCTGGCGAACATGGTGGAGCGCATGCATGAGATAATTGTAACGGACAACGGGACGGGCATGACAAAAGAAGATCTCTGGGAATCTCTGAGGTTCGGAGAGGGCACGCGCAGGGCGAGAAGGGGCATAGGCAGGTTCGGCATGGGCCTCCCGTATTCATCCCTGTCCCAGTGCAGGAGGGTCGACGTGTACAGCTGGCAAAAGCCAGGGGAGGTGCTGCACACATACCTGGATCTAGACGAAATTCAGGGCAAGAACATGCGGGATGTGCCGGAACCAAAGCGTGCAAAGCTGCCGGATATTCTCAGGGACATGTCTGGCGCGGGATCGTACAAATCAGGGACCGTCGTAGTCTGGTCCGGCCTGGACCGGTGCTCGTGGAAAAAGTCGTCTACAATGATTGCAAACTCGGAGAAGCTGATAGGCAGGATATACCGCAGGTTTTTGGGCTCTAAAAAACTGGATATACGGATGATATCCGTAAACAACTCGTACGAGGTCTCAGCCGACAGGCACCTGAGGCCAAACGACCCGCTATACCAGATGAAAAACTCCTCCGCACCCCCGCCATGGGACAGGGAGCCGATGTTCCAGCCAGATGGTGAAAAGCCGGAGGAGGTCATAAAGGTCAAAGACAGGGATGGAAAGCCCCAGGCAGTCACACTGCGCTTTGCATTTGCAAAAAAAGAGGCCAGGAAGCTGTCAGATACAGGGGATGACGCCGGAAGGCAGCCCCACGGCCGCCACGCAAACTTCAACCTGGGCGTGTCGATAGTCAGGGAGGGCAGGGAGATTGGCATGGACCAAAATCTGGTCATCACCTATGATCCGGTGGAGCGCTGGTGGGGGGCAGAGATAGAATTTCCGCCCGCGCTAGACGAGTTCTTTGGCATAACCAACAACAAGCAAGACGCCACCACCTTTACCGCCATGACCAAGTTATACGGGGTGGAGAGCCATGACAACCCGGCCATGGAGAGCATCATCGAGGATGACAAGGACATGGCGCACATTGTCAAGCGGCTGCAGGCCCGCATACGGCAGATGCGGAAGGTGATTACAATACAGAGAAAAGGCACGCGCTCGTCCGACCCCAAGAGGCACGGCCCGGATCCCACGGACAAGTTCAGGGGCAGGACAGAGGGCGGAAACAGGGGGACGACCGACGAGCAGATTACAACACAGGACGAGCAGACAAGAAAGGAGCACATCCAAAAGGAGCTTGACGGGCTGGTGGCAACCGATGACATGAACGGGTTCATAAACGACATAATTGAAAACAAGATACGGGTGGTCTTTCAAAATGCCAGCTACAACAACCCGCTGTTCTTTGACATCAGCCTGGAGGGCGGGGTCGCCATAATCAAGATGAATACAAGCCACAGTGCATACAACAATCTGATGTCTATAGTGGAGAACATACCGGACGACATAGAACATGACGAGGCCGTAAAGCGCCTCCGGGACATGTGGTCTGGCCTGCGCCTGCTCATAGCATCGTGGGCGCGCCTTGAAGACGAAGAGTCAAATGATGAAAAGCGCAAGATGATGGGGATAATACGGACCAACTGGGGCGAGATGATTGAGCATTTTCTCAAGCGTTAAGACGAGTATGTGACATCCTGCCCGAACGCACTAGATCTTTCTTATGCGTTCCGAGCGGGCCCCCGGTATGTCCACTGCATACCGGTCTCCTGCCAGCTCCACAAACCACCTGAGAAGCACCTGGACGTTCCCGGTGAGCTCCCTTCTACTCGGCACAGGGACATCTGTGCAGTTACTCTGTATCCACTCCTTTATCCTGCCAAAGTATGCCTCTGGCGCTATGAACCCGTCTATTCGTTGTATGAACGGATGTGCAAAGAATGCAGTCACGAGGGACTCTCGGAACTGCCCCTCTGATAGTCCCGGTCTGATGCCATAGTTTTCTATGTCATGGAAGATACATGCGGCAGTCTCTGCATCATCTGATGGCTCTTGGCCCCGTTGTATACATGAATAGCCATCTACAAGGGCATCTACGTGCATGGTCATGGGGAGCTCGGATATGAGGAAATAGTCCTTTTTGAGAGATGGTATGACGTCCTTCATGGCAACGTCTTCTTCCGGAGGCGCCTTGTTGTTATCAAGCCATTGTACCAGTGCGTTGTATACGTCATCGTCCACGAGTCTTGACTCGTTCCGTATGTGCTCAAAGAACAGGTGGTCCTCGGCCGCAAGCGGATCCACAAGAACTGCTGCCTCGTGGTTCCCGCCGGGCATAAGACCCCGCTGTGATATGTTCCCGGTGGCAAGTATCATGCTAGAGAGGTCCAGCGAGTACGCCTTGAGGTGCACATCCTCATTAATGTACAAGGCGATGCCCCTTTCACGGCAAAACGGATACAGTCCCAGATCCGATGAGCCTAGCCGGAGATCGCTCGGCCTCCAAGAGGTCACGATGACCGCCCTGTTGGGCAGATCCTCGAGTAGGCCCCTGAGCGCCTCCGTCCGGATATACGGCACAAAGATGAAGATTGTCTGGTCAGGGGACCCGCCTTTGAGATATGCCCGTATGCTCCCAAACAGTGGGCTCCTGTAGAATCTGGTCAATACAGTTGTTCCAGTAGGGCAGTAATCTATAAACTTCAGACATCTAGAAAACACGATCTATCGGTTTAATTCTGCGGATCAGAGTTGGTGTAGACACTAGCCCAAATTCGCCCGTGAAAATTCAAGTGGGTTTTTATGCCACCGATAAAGCTCTACTAGAATGAAGGTTCTGAATATTGGCTGGTTTTTCACGTTTTTTATTATTGCAGCAGTAGCAATCACTACCACGTCATACGCAGATCGTTCCGGAGCAACCATCATAATATCAGAGAATTCATACATGCAGGGTTGTGAAGAGACCAATGAATGCGACATTCCAAGCGATGTCATAATTGAACAGGGTGACGAGATAACGTGGATCAATGAAGACATGTTTTTCCACACAGTGACCAGTGGAGTAGGGATAGGGGAGGAAGACAACCTCTTCGACAGTGGTAGCGTAGAGAGGGGGGAATCATATTCCAGAATATTTCATGAGGAACCAGGGGATTATCCTTACTTTTGTTCGGTGCACCCGTGGCATACAGGAACGATTACGGTGGTAGAGAACAGAGATAATGGCTATGATCGTGGCGATGAACGCGGCTATGATCGTGGCGATGAACGCGGCTATGATCGTGGCGATGAACGCGGCTATGATCGTGGCGATGAACGCGGCTATGATCGTGGCGATGAACGCGGCTATGATCGTGGCGATGAACGCGATGTAAATTACACAACTAGCGTACTTTTCGCCTATATGGATAGACAGACGGGCGTGTTGGAGATCGTATTTGATGACACGGTTGACACCGTTGCCATACAACCTGAGAGGATCCAGGTAAGAAATGATACTATGTCGTCGCTTGGAATTACGCTATCAGAAATGGAACTTGTAGACGTGAAAAACCCCGGAGCAATCAAATTCCGACTCACGGAGGAAAACAGGCAAGAGGTCGTCAGGTATGCGCAGCCGTTGTTGTACTTTGAGCCTACTGTCCTGTCCGACTACGGTGAAGAGATATTTGGTATATCCCCTAGGCTTACAGGGTTTGAGCATGCAAGTGTACTTCATACCGGAGGACAAAATGATTATTTCGAGGGACTGGTCTTCTCTGATGACGGCGCCCAGATGTTCATGCTGGGTAGGTACGACCATCATATGTACAGGTACGACCTGTCGCAGCCGTACAATACCACCGACTCCTCATTTGTGGATTCCGTATACGTGGGTCCGGAAGATGGCAATACCATTGACTTTTCCTTCTCGGCTAACGGCACCTTGTTGTTCGTACTCTCATACATAGATAGCAGCCGCTTGTCTGTGCACACATACTCTCTGTCCGAGCCGTACGAGATCATTGCACCACGGCAGGTAGGATCGTATGATTTGTATGGCGGGCGTTACTATGGAACAGGGCTTTACTTCTCGACGACTGGGGACATGATGTTCGTGTCTAATTACAGGCAGATAATGACATACAAGCTGCCTGTGCCGTATGATGTCTCCACGGCGGAATACAACTCAACGCAAGATATCCAGACATCAATCCTGGACATGGCCTTCTCGCCGGAGGGAACGAGGTTGTTCTTGATGGAGTATAGTATGCTGGATCAGTACGACCTAGCCGAGCCGTACAACCTGTCCTCGCTGAACAGATCAGGATCCATAGACCTGCAGGACAATGATGCCACCGGGCTGGCATTCTCAGGCAATGGTACCAAGATGTTCATACTGCAGGAAGACTATGTGCAAGAATATCACCTGCCCCATACGTATGACATTGCCGCTCCGGAACGTGATCTAATATTTCATACCGGAGGACAAAATGATTATTTCGAGGGACTGGTCTTCTCTGATGACGGCGCCCAGATGTTCATGCTGGGTAGGTACGACCATCATATGTACAGGTACGACCTGTCGCAGCCGTACAATACCACCGACTCCTCATTTGTGGATTCCGTATACGTGGGTCCGGAAGATGGCAATACCATTGACTTTTCCTTCTCGGCTAACGGCACCTTGTTGTTCGTACTCTCATACATAGATAGCAGCCGCTTGTCTGTGCACACATACTCTCTGTCCGAGCCGTACGAGATCATTGCACCACGGCAGGTAGGATCGTATGATTTGTATGGCGGGCGTTACTATGGAACAGGGCTTTACTTCTCGACGACTGGGGACATGATGTTCGTGTCTAATTACAGGCAGATAATGACATACAAGCTGCCTGTGCCGTATGATGTCTCCACGGCGGAATACAACTCAACGCAAGATATCCAGACATCAATCCTGGACATGGCCTTCTCGCCGGAGGGAACGAGGTTGTTCTTGATGGAGTATAGTATGCTGGATCAGTACGACCTAGCCGAGCCGTACAACCTGTCCTCGCTGAACAGATCAGGATCCATAGACCTGCAGGACAATGATGCCACCGGGCTGGCATTCTCAGGCAATGGTACCAAGATGTTCATACTGCAGGAAGACTATGTGCAAGAATATGAATTACCCATACCATTTACCATAGATTTGTCTAGGCTTGTAACCTCGCGCAACGGCTTGGATTCGTCCGGAAGTGTCTACGACGTGGCCTTCTCGGCCGACGGCATGGCCATGTTCACGGGTATAGCGGGCCATGATGCCATATACCGCTACAACCTCACTTCGCCGTACAACACGACTAGCCCGCTGTATGTGGGTATGGGCCGGCTGGGGGGCGATGACGACGCGGCTGGCATTGCTTTTTCGGCAGACGGAAGCACAATATTTGTGACCAGATACGGCGGATACAAGTACTCGTATGGATATAACAGCAACCAATACGTTCAGGAAGCCAAGAATGCCTCCGTCCACAGCTACAACCTGTCCTCCCCGTATGACATATCCGAGCCCGCCGCCTCCGGTTCGTTTGAACTGGACGGTGTCCACGGGACTGGCGACATTGTCTTTTCCGAGGAAGGCATGCACGTCTTTGTGGTTGCCGGGGAATCCATCCGCCGCTACAGCCTCTCCTCTCCATACAACATCACCTCTCCTGTACCCTCCGGCTCGTACGATCTGGAGGAGTATGTAGGTCAGCTCTCGGGGCTGGAGTTCTCGGCCGACGGTATGCGCATGTTTGTCTCGGAGGGCAGGCACGTATACGGCCATGATCTCGGCAGGGCATACGATCTGGATCAGGTGGAATACCTGGGCTCGTTCTATACCGGAGGACAGCGGTCCGATGGGCTTGCCTTCTCGGCCGACGGCACGGGGCTCTTTGTGGCAGGGGGAGATTCCATAAGCCGGTACATACTGACACAGTACGACATTACATCACCTCGGCTTGTAACCTCGCGCAACGGCTTGGATTCGTCCGGAAGTGTCTACGACGTGGCCTTCTCGGCCGACGGCATGGCCATGTTCACGGGTATAGCGGGCCATGATGCCATATACCGCTACAACCTCACTTCGCCGTACAACACGACTAGCCCGCTGTATGTGGGTATGGGCCGGCTGGGGGGCGATGACGACGCGGCTGGCATTGCTTTTTCGGCAGACGGAAGCACAATATTTGTGACCAGATACGGCGGATACAAGTACTCGTATGGATATAACAGCAACCAATACGTTCAGGAAGCCAAGAATGCCTCCGTCCACAGCTACAACCTGTCCTCCCCGTATGACATATCCGAGCCCGCCGCCTCCGGTTCGTTTGAACTGGACGGTGTCCACGGGACTGGCGACATTGTCTTTTCCGAGGAAGGCATGCACGTCTTTGTGGTTGCCGGGGAATCCATCCGCCGCTACAGCCTCTCCTCTCCATACAACATCACCTCTCCTGTACCCTCCGGCTCGTACGATCTGGAGGAGTATGTAGGTCAGCTCTCGGGGCTGGAGTTCTCGGCCGACGGTATGCGCATGTTTGTCTCGGAGGGCAGGCACGTATACGGCCATGATCTCGGCAGGGCATACGATCTGGATCAGGTGGAATACCTGGGCTCGTTCTATACCGGAGGACAGCGGGCCGATGGGCTTGCCTTCTCGGCCGACGGCACGGGGCTCTTTGTGGCAGGGGGAGATTCCATAAGCCGGTACGAACCAAAAGAGCAGATCCCACAGCCAACGGTAAACCAAGACGGGAGTGGTATGATGGGCCCTGATACGCCTGCCATGGTTGAGACAGTTTCCATGGACCATCAAATTGCTTTTGCGTCCAACACTCTCCAGCCTGATCCCCAGCCTGTTTCCCAACCCAATCCCCAGCCCGATCCCCGTCCCAGGGGAGGCGGAGGAGGCGGTGGCGGCGGAACCTCCACCAGTATAACGAGCATAGGGCGCGACGTCTCGCTGGAGTTTACAGCCGATGGACAGGACGCATCAAGGGGGAGCTCCGAGATAATCATAGGGACAAACATGCCCCTGGTGATATCCCCCCTGTCAGCAGATGACCTTGACGTATACGACATGGAGGTCATCATATCCAGTGAAGACGGCCAGGCCAAGATATACTATAACAGGATAGGGGCGTTCTTTGACAGGGAATGCGAGGGGGATGCGGCCGCATCCGGCAGCCTGTACACGTGCGACGTGCAGTCGCTGATATCCCCCTCCGGGGCGTCATACAGGGATGATAATGACGGCTCCTTTGAGAGCCTTGCCGTGCCCCTGGAAGGCGAGTTCTCTGGGACCATGAGCATGCAGCTCCGGGACAACTCCGGCATAATACTTGTCTCCCATGACAAAGTATACAGGATAAACCCGTCATCTGTGCCCGTAAATGCACTGGATACGGGACCCGCGCCGGAGGTGATAATCCCGGTGCAGGCAGTAGAGCCCGAGATGGATCCAGAGCCGGTGATAGTTCCCGAGATGGATCCAGAGCCAGTCCCCGCAGAGCCCGAACCGGAGGCAGAGCCGATTATTCCCGTGGAAGCCGTAAAATCAGACACGGTCCCGGGGGCAGAGGATTCTGCGAAAATCACTCCCGCGGTAGCACGGGTGGAGACAGGACAGGAACCCGGCATAATAGACGCAATAACAGAGTTCTTTAGGTCACTGCTGGGGCTGTGACCGAACCATATTGTCTCGTTCTACATGGGCACCGATCCGGACTGAAAACCCAAGTGGGTTTTTATGCCACCCACAAGGCGCCATCAGAATGAAGACCCCAAGTACAGGTTGCATCCTTGCCCTTTCGATAGCCGCGGCACTGGCGATCGCCACCCCCGCATATGCAAACCCCGAGAGGACCGTCCTCGGGCCCTTTGCATACGTCTCCGACATGGTATTCTCAGATGACGGCCTTGATGCATTCACGTCGGTGACCGACCCCGACGCAATATACCACTATACCCTGTCTTCTCCGTTCGATACGGCCTATCCCGAATATTCAGACTCGTTCAGGCTCGAAGAAGGCGGTTCCGCTGTCGGAATGGCATTTTCAGGCGACGGCGCCGCCCTGTTTGTGGTACGGAATGGAATGGAGGGGATGATGGCTGCTACCGACCAGAGTATACGTGCCGGGCCCGCATCCATACACAGGTACGATCTCTCTTCCCCGTTTGACATATCAGCCCCCGTGCATGCCGGTCTCTTTGAGCTGCACGCCCCGGAGACAGGGGGGATAGTCTTTGCTCAGGGGGGAACGGTCATGTTCGTCTCGTCGGACAACTCCGTCCTACGGTACGAGCTCTCCGCCCCATACGACATATCAGACCCTATCCACGATACATCGTACGGTCTAAACCAGACAGAGTTCATCTGGGAGATAGAGTTCTCTGATGACGGCACGAGCATGTTTGCATCAGAAGAGACCGGCGTGCACAGTTACGAGCTTGGCGGGCCGTACGACCTGGACAACATGGAGTATGCGGGATCGTTTGATACCGGTGAACAGCCTGCAAGCGGCCTTGCCTTTTCAGACGGGGGCACAGAGCTGTTCGTGGCAGGAGAGAGCTCCATGAGTCGGTATGCGCTATCAGGAGAATATGACATCACATCGGCACAGATAGAGGCGCCGCAGGGCCCCCTGGGCCAGTCCGCAGAGATAACCGACGAGGCCTTTTCATCTGACGGCATGATCATGCTTACCGTATCTACCGGTCCCGACGCGGTACACCGGTATGACCTTCACTCCCCGCACGATACATCCAGTCCGGTATACGCGGGCTCGGCAGAGCTGAAAGACGGAGGTAGCGCATATGGAATGGCCACATCAGATGACGGCACCGTTCTATTTGTATCTAGAAACGGAAATCCGGGGGAGAGCATCTCCATTGAGCAGTATGATCTATACGCCCCGTATGACATAACAGGCCCCATCCACTCAGGATCCTTTGAGCTCAAAGAGGGCATTACAGAATCAGGCGGAATAGTATTTGTCCCAGGGGGAACAGAGATGCTCATATCGGGAGATGACTCTATCCAACGGTACAGCCTGTCTGCCCCGTACGACATAACTAATCCTGTCCACGACGGCTCGTACGATCTGGGGGAGCATTCCGATGTAATCTGGGAGATAGAGTTCTCTGATGACGGCCTGCTCTTGTTTGTATCAGAGGAGACAGAGGTGCACGGGTACGAGCTTGGCGGGCCGTACGACCCCGCCCTGAGGGGATACATGGGCTCGCTAGATACTGAGGGTCAGCGGGCCAGCGGGCTTGCCTTTGCGGACGAAGGCGCTGTAATGTTTGTTGTAGGGGGAGATTCTGTAAGCAGGTACGAGCTGCCAGATAGATATGATATATTTGCAGATGCCGCGGCCCCGTCTGAAGAGCCCGGCATACTAGACGCAATAGCAGAGTTCTTTGGTTCTCTGCTGGGGCTCTAAGCCATGGCATTCTTTACAGCCAGAATGCATTCAAAATGTATAATATCGGCAGCAGGGCAGGTCTAGAAGTTGTCACAGATAGGGGATTTCAAAGAGGCCTGCCATTCCATGACTGCCCAGATGGGGCCCGACGAGCTGGGGCGTGCAAACGAGATAGTCGAGCTTGTACTAAAAATCAACAGAAAATACCCCCACGTGTTCCTGCCCGGACTGCTCGAAGATTACATAGACGGAATCAAGACGTCGGTGATTAGAAGAAAATACAACATACGCAATTATGAGGATTTTTCCTATCTGGCCTCCAAGTTGAAGTTTGTCGGACACCGGTCTACGGGCAAGGGCACAGAAAGCCGCAATGCCAACCTCTCCAATGACAAATGGGAGCAAAGATACATGCTGATACACGCGCAATGCGACAGGTTTCACCGACAGATATCCGGCCTGCTAAACTATAACATTCTCAGGTCGTTTCTAGTACATGCGATACTAGAGGCCCAGTTTATCGAGTACAAGGAGGCCGAGAATGCCGTCAGAGAGACCTATGCCAGGCTCAAGTCCATCCCACTGCTAGAAGACGACAGCATACGGGAATCGTTTGAAGAGTATATCCAGAAAGACCTGAGGACAAAGCTCAACGATATAACCGGCGAGCTTGTAAAAGAGTGTAATGTTGCAAGGACTGGAGCCGACATATCTGTCCCAGAAGAGTATCCCAACATAACGCAGACCCTTCACGGGCTGATAGGGCAGGAAAAGAGCGGAATCACTTACAGGCGCCTGCTGACAAGCATATGGGCCAAGTTTCCCCTCCTTGCGATGGTCTTCGGGCTGGATATTCTCAACAGCGCCCTCGATGATCTCGAGGCAAAGGACGGCATAGTAAGAAAGCGGCCGTTCTCCGGAGGGTCCCCTACATCAGACCAGCTGTTCACGCATGACAATTACATACGGATGATGGAAAAGGTCAGAACTGAGAAGGTCCTGTCGGGAAAGACGGCGTTCTTTGGCAGGAATATAACGCCGGACCAGTTCATCATGGAGCTCGAATCACTCGAGCGCGGCGACCTCGACGACCTTGACGACCAGATAACGCGCATTGCAGGGCTGGTGCTAGCCGATTCTGCCTCGCTGCAGAGCCCCAAAGAGTACGCAAGAGGCTTTGACTTTGTCGTGGACCTTACAGAGTATACCTTCAGGCCCGAGCATCTAGACATGATGAAAAACCTCGACTTTGAGGCCACAGCAAAGATATTCCACTGTAAGGTGATGATAGACGAGGAGGTCACAGAAGATGTGATCTCCGACCTCAAAAGGGCGGTCCCCGCAGAAGAGCAGGGCGTGGTGTTTACATGCAGGACGGTAAGCCGGGAGATAGCAGAGCTGACCAGACAGGACAGGATTATACAGGTGATAGGCGAGGCGGGCATCAGAAACTGGTGCGAGATTACCCCGATAATCCCGTGCAGGAGGCTTTCAGTCGCGCGCATAATGTACGGGGACAGCTCGGGCAGCACCGTGCTGGTAAAGTCGCTAAACTATGAATCCGGCCTGGCTGTAGTGGAGATGCCAGACGGAAAAGAGGCGGCGTTTCCTATAGGCTGCATGAAAGAGGTGGACCTACGCTTACCTGACGGAGAAGATTACGAGGCGGCAAATGCTATCTATTTTGGCCTTGTGCGCACCCTATACTCCATGTCGGAGGATGACTTTGAGGACGGGATGCGCACAGAACCTGTGGCCATCCATGACACGTTTGAAAATCTCCAGCGCAAAATACACCCGGAACTATACGAGGGAGTACACCCGCCGATCAACACAGAGAAAAAGCCTTCCGGCATATCGTACGTGCAGTTTGAGAATGTATATGCAAGCCTTGGCCCCGGGATGGGAGGGCCCCCCGAATGCACATGCGGAAAATCCATGAACGAGACATACTATCATACACTTTGCAGCCACCTGGTCTCCGGTGTAATACACTACTGCCTGGACGGGCTCGGGTGGGATGTGATATTCAAGAGGATAGAATCAACCACCATACAGCTGGCAGGGCTCAGATCCCTCAACATGAAGAGGAGCATCCAGGCGGTATACGATACACTAGGTATAGAAGACAGGGAGATCCTTTTGGAGTACCTGCAGCTGCGCGCAGAGGCCTAGTCTTGCCGCACCGACCGTATTATCCCATCCAGCTCGTCCCCGTCAAAATGGGGCACTACCCTGGACAGCTTTTCAAAGAGCTCTAAAATCTCCGGCTCGTTTTGCAGTGCGTCATTTATTGCCAATTTCATCTCGTCGACGGACATGCCGGGGGATGGCGCCGGCGGATCATCCGCCCCGGGATCATGCCCGAGCATCCCGAGCATTCTATCCCACGACTGGAACTCGCCATCGTATACAGAGACAGAGATGGCCGAATGCTCATCCATCTCGGACCTATCTGGCACGTGCCCTAGCTTTTTTCTCACCGTCTCTAGTTCGAGCAGCATGGAGAGTTTGTTCGGGGGATTGTACGTGTACGCCAGATCAACCATTTCATAGAGCGGAATGCCAAGCTCTTGTATCCCAATGGCAAGCAGGTCATCGTTTTGTACTGCATCTATAAACCGTGTAATGGAGGATCTGCCCTCCCCTCCCGCTAGCTGCCGCACAATTTTTTCTAGCATCTCCGCTTTTGGCCTGCTAAAATGCCCAAGGTCTGCACTGCCTTCAAGGCCCGGGCGGGGCGCGCAGACCGTATGGTTGCAGCAGTTGCAGTACGGCCCGCCTGCATCCTGGGACGGACCGCCGTCTGTGTGCGATTCATGGGGGGCCAGCCATATCCCGCAGTTCCAGCAGAGGCACTGGCCTGCCTGCAGCCTGCCACCAGATTCGGGCCGCATGGCGCGAAACTTTGAGCATTCCCCGATACATGGCGTCTCCTGGCTCATTTCTATATTTCACGGCGGGCCATATATCAAATGCGCGGGCAGGATGCGGCCCGTGCACGGTTCCGCCCGATGGTCAAAGCCCATGGTTTGCAGGTTGTGCTCTTGTAATCTTGTACGGGGATCAGCTGGCCCATGCGGGGCACCCCATGGCACGGCAAAGCCCCGCATGATGATAGTGATGGCAAGATTTTGCCTAATCCGCAAGTATTTCCGGCAGGGCGCCGCCGGTCCCCGGGCGCTGTTTGCATGCGCGGCAAAGACGGAGGCTGCCTTGGCAGGCCGCGGCATCCTGCAATCCCGGGGCCCGTATACAAGCCGGCCGTATAACGCTTTTAAGCGCGATACTGCCACGTATACAATGGTCGTTCCATACATTGACAAACACTGCAGGCAGCCGGAGCTGGATCCGGATGAAGAGATCATATTTATCGTGCGCACGCACGGCTGGCCTGGCAGGAAGGGCGAGCACCCGGATCCGCTGTGCCTTACTAGCAAAAGGATATGGATGGCAGGCAGGAGCTATCTTCATGGCGAGATAACGGAGGTGGGATTTTCCGAGTATGTGTACCAGCAATTCACAATGATCACAAAGGCACTGAAAGTTAGAAGCGTGCTCATCCACGGGAGAAAAAACATAACCGGCCTGTTGGAGAAATACCCGTTCTACAAGAGCGAGTCGGCCTTTGTCGAGTGCGATCCAAAAAAGATCATGCTGCCTCCGGAGATAGCCGAGCACCCGTACCTGCGGAACCGGCTATGGGCGGCGCCGCACCGCAGGGGCCCTCCAGGCGGAATCCCGGCCGGCGGACCGGCGGAAGATGCCGGCATCCGTCCCGGCAACGCGGCATTGCAGCAGCCACGGGGCAGGCGGTCATGGAACATCTTTGGGCGCAACAGGGGCGCTACAATGAAGATACCACACATGGAGACAGCTTGTGAGAAGCCGCCATTACTGTATTCAAACGAAGCGATCATGTTCATGGTATCCACGTACACCGCGCCTAGTATCTTTGGCATAAACCTGAAGATGATGCTGTGCTTTACTAACATAAGGACACGGTTGTGGACCTGGGATTATTTTCATTGCGACATGAAGGCGATGGGCTTCTCCGAGGATGAGCCCAAAGAGCTCATACTGATCCCAAAGAAAGACGACGTAAAGCGCCTGTACATCCGGAATAAAAAGATAGTATTGCCGGTCATAGAAAAGTACCCGTTCTACAAGCACAACCCCCTTGGATAGGCCCACCCGCAAGGGTGCCGCGGCCCTGGACCGGGCAGGCGCGGCCGCCCGGGTGCAAGATGCTGCAGCCCCGGAAGAGGCCCATGAATGGTGTTTTACTGCGGGCCACACATGAATCATTCAGGCACGGCCCGTGCTATCTTCTGCCGGCGGGCGTCATTCCAGGCATCGGCAGCGCTATCCATGCCGGTACAGGACGGCAAAAGGCGCAGGAAATTTGCCATGGCCAGAAAACAAGCCGCGGAGAACAGCCAAGATCACAGGCTTTGGGGATTGACTTTGATGCTGATTGGACAAATATTATGAGGTGATACAAGTTCATGCATAACAGGATAAAACTGCGAGGCCGGCGGCCCCGAATGACAAGCAGGGCAATGTCATGCAGGGTATCAATCACGGCGCAAATGCCCAAGCCGGCCATGGAACGTTTTTAAGCGCGATACTGCCATGTATGCAATGGTCGTTCCATACATTGACAAGCACTGCAGGCAGCCGGAGCTGGATCCGGATGAAGAGATCATATTTATCGTGCGCACGCACGGCTGGCCTGGCAGGAAGAGCGAGCACCCGGATCCGCTGTGCCTTACTAGCAAAAGGATATGGATGGCAGGCAGGAGCTATCTTCATGGCGAGATAGCGGAGGTGGGATTTTCAAAGTATGAGTACCAGCAATTCACAATGATCACAAAGGCGCTGAGCGTCAAAAGCGTGCTCATCCACGGGAGAAAAAACATAACCGGCCTGTTGGAGAAATACCCGTTCTACAAGAGCAAGTCGGGCTTTGTCGAGTGCGATCCAAAAAAGATCATGCTGCCTCCGGAGATAGCCGAGCACCCGTACCTGCGGAACCGGCCATGGGCGGCGCCGCACCACAGGGGCCCTCCAAGCGGAATCCCGGCCGGCGGGCCGGCGGAAGATGCCGGCATCCGTCCCGGCAACGCGGCATTGCAGCAGCCACGGGGCAGGCGGTCATGGAACATCTTTGGGCGCAACAGGGACGCCACAATGAAGATACCATACATAGAGATAGCTTGTGAAAAGCCGCCAGACGTGTATTCAAACGAAGTGATCATATTCGGGGTAACCACGTACAGCGGGCCCAGAATCTACAGCCTAAACATGGATACGATGCTGTGCTTTACGAACATAAGGACGCGGTACAGGTTCGTGGATTATTTTCATTGCGATGTGAAGGCGATGGGCTTCTCCGAGGATGAGCCCAAAGAGTTCATACTGGTTACAAAGTATGGCGATGTAACGAGCGGGTACGTCAAGGATAAAAAGATAGTATTGCCGGTCATAGAAAAGTACCCGTTCTACAAGCACAACCCCCTTGGATAGGGCCAGATCAGGCAGCAGGGGCTCTCCCCGGATGCCGCAGTCCCGGGCGGCCCCGCCCCCCGGAATAGACAGGGGCCCGTTTCAAGCCCCAATAAACGGTTAAATTGCAATTACGCCCCACTCCACCCGTGAAGATAATCACGGTAGGAAGCAGGCAGTTTGTGACAAGCTTCCGCCTGGCAGGCGTGCAGGGGGTAATAACCACCCCCGACAAGGCGCTCGGCGAGATAAAGAGGCTATCTGACGACCCCGAGGTCGGCCTGGTACTAGTAAGCGACGATATCTCGGAGCCCATAAACGACCAGCTTACCGCCCTGAGGGCAGAAAAATCCACCCTGGTCTTTGCGCTGCCCTCTGCCGGCGCCACAAAGACCGACGTGGACTATAGGGCCATGCTAAAAAAGATACTCGGCGTCTAGGCGCCGATGCTGTAAAAATGCCAGGGGCCATGCAGGATAAAGCGCGGGGCTGCTGCTGAAAGTATATCATCCGGGAACAGGCATCAATGCAAGGCACTAAAGAAGATGCATGGCCCGGGCAAGGCATGGAATGTACATATATCCGCGGGAATGGCCTGCCGCCGTGAAGGCTGCATTTGTGTCGGACCAGTCAGTGGAGGTGCGGGAGGTGGACGATCCCGTGCCGGGGCCCGGCGAGGTGCTAGTAGAGATGGCCGCCTGCGGTATATGCGGCTCCGACGTGGAAAGGGTGTACGGAAGCTATTCGCAGCCGTCCATGAGGCTCGGCCACGAGCCCGCGGGAACAGTAGTGCAATCCCGGGCAGGGGGAATATCCGGCGGCGACCGCGTGTTCACGCACCATCACGTGCCGTGCTATTCGTGCCATTACTGCACAAGGGGCAGCGAGACCATGTGCACAGAATATTCCAAAAGCAACCTTTCCCCGTGCGGGCTGGCCCAGAGATATGTGGTCCCCCGCCACAATATAATGCACGGCGGGATTATCCGGCTGCCAGAGAAGATAACATTCGAGGATGCCGCGCTAATAGAGCCGCTTGCATGCTGCATTAGGGCCTGGAGAAAGGCCCCCATATCAGAGGGCGATGCTATAGGGATAATAGGCGTGGGAGCCACAGGCATGATGCACGCGATGCTTGCAAAGTCGATGGGCGCAAGCAAAGTATTCTGTATAGATACAAACCCGTTCCGGCTCGAGTTTGCCAGAAAATGCAACGTAGGCGAGCCCATAGGCGCAACAGATCCCGATAGAATGGACAAGATACTAGATGGAACAGAGAACAGGGGAGTAGACGTGGCGATGGTGGCAACAGGGAATATAGGGGCTTTACAAGAGGGCATACAGATGGTCCGCAAGGGCGGCACGGCAGTCATGTTTGGCGTGCCCTCTACTGGAGCTGCAATGAATCTCGACATGGCGGGCCTCTATTCGAGAGAGGTCACCCTGGCTAGCAGCTATGCCGCATCGGACAGGGATACAAGGGAGGCGCTAAAGCTCATGTCGTCGGGGGGAATAGACGTATCGCCGTTGATTACCCACAGGTATCCGCTCGAGGATTCGCAGCGGGCGTTTGAGCACGCCCGGGGCGGCGCCGACTCCATGAAGATAGTCATAACCGGAAAGGCCTAGGCCAGATACAAAGCCCTTCCGTGCCAGAGGATCCATTGAATACGGGGGCATTTGATTGCCCCCATGATGCAATCAACTATTCCGCAGTCCGGCCCGGTGCGGGCGGCACAGCCCAGGATAATACCCCCGATCAAGATACAGGGGATAAAGAGCAAGCTCGTCCCGTTCATACGGGAGAATGCACGCTGGGACGGGAAAGGGAGATGGTTCGAGCCGTTCCTGGGCTCGGGCGTGGTCCTGTTCAACATCCAGCCCGGGCGCGCAGCTGCCTCGGATCACAACCCGCACATAGCAGGGTTCTATCAGGGCATCTCCCGCGGGACCATCACACATCATGCGGTGAGGCGATACCTGGAAAAAGAGGGCCAAAGGCTGGCTAAAGAAGGGGGCGCATATTACTATGAAATAAGGGACAGGTTCAACTCGTCACATGATCCGCTGGATTTTCTGTTCCTGAACAGGGCAGGCTTCAACGGCCTGGTCAGGTTCAACTCAAAAGGCGGGTACAACACGCCCTTTTGCAAAAAACCCGGCAGATTCTCAAAGGCGTACATCACAAAGATAGTCAACCAGGTGTATGCGGTGGAGCGGCTCATCCGGGATAACAAGTGGTGCTTTGAGACGGCCGACTGGCGCGGCGCCCTCGAGGGCATGCGGGATAATGACTTTGCATATCTGGACCCGCCCTATTACGGCAGGCATGCAAACTATTACGATACGTGGTCGGAATCAGACATGGCAGACCTGGCGGGGTTTCTCATAGATAGGGGCACAAGGTTTGCCCTATCCCTATGGTACGAGAACAAGTACCGCAGAAACGATACAATAGACAGGTATTTCAGCGGATTTGCCATTCACAAGCACGAGCATTTTTACCACCTGGGATCCACTGAAAACCTGAGAAACAGCATGGTGGAGGCCCTGATTACCGGATGAGCGGCCTGATTGCGGCCTGCGAGCGGTCCGGCTCCGCCTTTGCCGGCACCCCGAAGAGGGCCGAGCCGCGCCTGTTCATATTCCTCCGGTACAAGGATGCAGAGTCCGCCAACAACTCGGCCGAGGCGGCCATCAAGGCGGTGAGGCAGAGGTGCAGGGAGCAGCTCAAGACGCCTGATGGCATGATGATATTTGGCGCACTTCTGACGTGCCTGTAGGCGCGGAGGAAGAACATATTGATCGAGGGCCTGGCATCAGTAATGATCGGGCAAACGCCAATGTCTGAGCCTACATACCAATTAAATATCAGCTTGCACAATACGGCATATGCCAGACAAGATAGAAAAGAAGGCAAAGGAGAAGATGCTTTACAGTCATGCCAAGACAATTGAGATGCCCCTTGAGTTTAAACTAGATGACATGCCGGGCAAGCCGGATGGAATCGAGGTGCCCGTTAAAATTATACTAAAAGCAGTAATTGACATGCCGGGCGAGCCGGATGGATCGGAGATGCGAAAAACCGAAGAGCCGTTTCATGGCACCGTTGAGCCATTCCCGGTACCCGAGAAATACAGGGCGACGCCGGAGGATCTGGCCGCGGCAGATAAGGCGGTAGGAAAAGTTGAAGAGTCGCATCATGGCACCGTTGAGCCATTCCCGGTACCCGAGAAATACAGGGCGACGCCGGAGGATCTGGCCGCGGCAGATAAGGCGGTAGGAAAAGTTGAAGAGCCACTTTATGGCAGCGTTGAGCCATTTCTGGTACCCGAGAAATACAGGGCGACGCCGGAGGAGCTGGCTGCGCCAGATGAGCCAGTAGGAAAAGTTGAAGAGCCACTTTATGGCAGCGTTGAGCCATTTCTGGTACCCGAGAAATACAGGGCGACGCCGGAGGAGCTGGCTGCGCCAGATGAGCCAGTAGGAAAAGTTGAAGAGCCACTTTATGGCAGCGTTGAGCCATTTCTGGTACCCAAGAAATACAGGGCGACGCCGGAGGAGCTGGCTGCGCCAGATGAGCCAGTAGGAAAAGTTGAAGAGCCACTTTATGGCAGCGTTGAGCCATTTCTGGTACCCAAGAAATACAGGGCGACGCCGGAGGAGCTGGCTGCGCCAGATGAGCCGATCAGGTCGGAGAAAGGAAACTGAATCTGTTTTACCACAGTGCCTTACTGCCTAGACTATACCCGAGACCCAGTATAAAGACAACTCATCCAGAATTGGAATTTGGTAATCAGCGAGTGTTTGGATCGAGTAAAGTCGGGATACGGTTCATTTCATCCGAGACGAGTCGGGCGCCACAAAAGGCTAGCACTTGACGATCTTAAAGTCTTGTTCCAGTTTTCTCATACTTTCCTGAATGGCCACCTTGATACGTGACTGGTATTCTTCAAGCAATTTACAATATAACCAGATTTCTTCCAGTTCTGGCTCTGGTTGAATAAGCACGGGTGACACCATTTCGAGATACTTGTTGTACGTTTTAATTAGCTTGAAAGCATATTGGATAGACCGGTGAGTATCTCGTTTCAAGAAATAGAGCTTGCCAGAATACATCATGCTGTCATAAAAGTCGTGATTCAGAAATTGTAACATGAAGCGTGCCATTTTTTTATTTCCTGTGGAATCGGTTGTTTTCAGACTTAAAAAACTGTATGGATATTCTGTTTTATCAAGGTATTTCGAGTCAGTATTTAATTCGCAGTATAGGTTTTGAGCTGAATCTACTTCTTCGGTATTTTTTTCCTTTAAATATCTGCGAGCGGATATCCATACTGTGGCAATTGCAGCGATCGCGCCACACACGGCAAACATGCTTGCGATTAAGACAACCCATTCAAATGCATCCATAAAACGTGTATAGGTGTAGATGATTATTATACATACTGATCGAGCGTCTCAAGACGCCTGATGGCATGATGATATTCAGCATGCTCCTGACATGCCTAGAGACGTGGTGAGAGTTTAGATTCGTGCGTGGGGGAAAAACTTCCAAGGCAGGATTCGTGCCTGAAATCCGGTTTTGCGGAGCCGAGGGTAAACTCTCACAGAGACGTGGAGGAGGAAGAATATATGGATCGAAGAGGGCCTGGCATCAGTAATGATGGGGCAAACACCCACAGCACGGCCCGGGAAAGGCTTATCATAGGTAAAACTAGCGTTCGCGCATGGACTGGGGCCTCAAGAACCGCATCTCAGGGATAATACGCCCGCCCGACGGCAAGGCCGTGATGCTGGCCGTCGACCACGGTTACTTTCTGGGCCCGACAGAAAAGCTAGAGGCGCCTGCGCGCGCCATACGCCCCCTGCTCCGCCACTGTGATTCCCTCATGGTGACACGCGGCGTATTGCGAAGCTCGGTATCCGCAACCCAGCACATACCCATAGTGCTGAGGGTCTCCGGCGGTTCAAGCATAATAGGCGAGGACCTATCGAATGAGAGGATAACCACTGGGATAAAAGACGCGTTAAGGCTCAACTCGAGCGCGCTTGCAATGTCGATATTTGTGGGCGCAAAGCACGAGCACAGGACAATAGTGAGCCTTGGCAGGCTCGTAAACGAGGCAGAGGAATACGGCATGCCCGTTCTAGCTGTCACCGCTGTCGGAAAGGACATGGGAAAAGACGCAAGATACCTCTCCCTTGCTTGCAGGATAGCCGCCGAACAGGGGGCCCACATAATCAAGACATACTATTGCGAGAACTTTGAAAAGGTTATAGAATCGTGCCCTGTCCCCGTAATCATAGCGGGGGGCAAAAAGATACCAGAGCGCGACGCATTGCACCTTACATACAATGCCGTCAATGCGGGGGCGGTAGGCGTCGACATGGGGAGGAACATCTGGCAGTCAGAGAACCCGGTCCCCATGATCAGGGCCGTGAGGGCAATAGTCCACGGGAACATGAAGGCAGACGAGGCGTACGAGCTATACCAGAGGCTCTCAAAACCAGAGCATGCAAAAGCCCGGGCCTGACTGGGGCCTGCCCGCGGCAGGCGCATAACTTTCCAATAACAGTTAATTAAACGCCCCCCGCCCGCCCGTCATGGACGGACGGCAGATCCCCATGCGGCGCGGATCAGGCGCCCGGAGGCTCGGCTACATGGCCGGGCTCGCGGCATTCCTTGGAATAGCCGCCCTTGTCCTGGCAGGCGCGCCAAACTCCCAGGCAGAAGAGGCCCATATGCAGCTCGTCCACAGGATGACAGACGGGGAGATCACAGTCAGCACAGTCCCGGTGCAGGTTACAGCGGAGGAATACGCGCAGCCGCGGCAATTCCAGGCCGAGGAGGTATCCCGTCCAAAGGTGTCATCTGAGCTGCAAAGGTACGCAGAAACAGGCATACACCCGATGTGCGGCCGCGGCATGGATGATAATGCGACAGAGCGCTTTGGTATAGACTGCTCTGTGCCCGTAGACAGGCCCGTCTCCGTGCTGATACTATTAGAGCAGGAGAAAATACAGGTAAACTATGCCGAATACAACTACAACATGGAGGCAGTATACAGCCGGTTGCAGGAGGAGAAGGAGAGAAGAGCCGAGGCGATATCCGCGCCCATCGAGCGCGTCACAGAATACCTCCTGGGGATAAACGGGACAGGGATAGAAAAACATGCATCCATAGGCGGCATAACAGCCAAGGTCCCGGCATCTGCAATAAGCGGGATAGCCGCGCTAGAACAGGTGGAGAGGATAGAGGCGACAGAGTACCTGTACGAATACTCGCTGGACTCGTCGAGAAGGTCTACAGGGATAAACGCCCCGTATTACGCGGGCTTTGGCGGGGAAGGCACAAGGATAGCCAGCATAGACAGCGGCCTTGACATAGTATTTGGAAGCTATGACAATGTCACAGGCACAGCCGAGCCGGTCCACGACGACCTTGACGATCTTGATGACGACCCCCTGACGGACGACCCCAAGGTGGTGTACATCCGGGATACCGTGACTGCCGACGGTATGGACGACCCCAGGGGGTGCGTCCCCCACGGGACCAACGTGGCGGGGGCGGCGGCGGGCACGGGCTCGCTTGATCCGAGGTTCCGCGGGTTTGCGCCCGGCGCGGAGCTGGTCATATACTCGAACTGCTTTAGGGGCAACGCCGACCTTGGGGGGTCGGTCAGGGCGGTAATCGAGCTTATCAACTCAAGTTCTGCCGCCCCCAGCGTGGATGTGCTTACATTATCCTATGGCGGACCCGCGGACGGATACGGGACAGGGCCTGATGCCATCCTGGGCGACGCGGCCTATGACAACGGAATAGCAGTCACATGGTCGGCGGGCAACAGCCTTGAGGATCCGGGGTTCTACAACGGCACGGCCGACTCCCACAAGGTGTTTACTGTCGGCCAGGTGTTCGAGGATGGCAGAAACTCCGATTCCAACAACTACGGGACCACCCTCGATGGCAGGATAAAGCCCGAGATTGTGGCGCCTGTATTCCCCATGACGCTCCCCACAATGGGGAACACATATTCCGGATTCAACGGCGGGACCAGCTTTTCGACCCCTGCTGTAGCAGGCGCGATGGCGACCATGATTGGATTGTACAAGGGGCAGGGTATCGTGCTGGAGCCCGGCCACGTATACGCGATGATGCTCAGCCAGGCCGACGGGACCGGGGGGAGCTTTTCGGACATACGCATGGACGAGAGGAGGGGCGCGGGGATAATGGGCATGGACTATGGCAGGATAGAGACGCATTCTGGAACGTACGTGTTTAATTCCACGGGCAACGTGACGATCCCGCTCCCGGACATTCCAGGGGGGACCGAAAAGATGGCCGCCGCGCTCTGGTGGCCCGAAGAGGCGCTCGATACCGCGGATACAGACGGGGATGACCACAATGAGGTGCATCTGCACCTGAGGGCCAACGGGACGGTCCAAGAATCATCGGATAATTCGGGATCCATACTGCAGAGGGCCGTGCTTGTGGGCCCGGAGGGCGCGGGGTACGACATGGTGATGGACTTTGTAGACGGCGAGGTTTCATCGCAAAAGGTATTCTATTCGTATACGTTCTTTGCGGGAGAGGGCGGGTTTGACACAGAGTATGCCGCATTATCTTCCGACGGGGAGAGCATAACGGTGGGCTTTACAAGAGCAGTGGACCCGCCGACTGCAGGGCCCGTGGCCTTTGGCGTTACAGGAGGCACAGTAACAGATACGGCAGTCTCCGGAAGCGAGGTGGTCCTCTCCCTGTCTGAGCCCCTGCAGATAGCAGAGCCCCCGAGGGTGGTCCTGTACGGGTCCGTATCCGCGCGCGATGCAGACGTGCGCCTCGGGGTGCAAAATGTGGCCAATGTGACAGGCGCCGGCGGGATGCCGTTTGCGTCCTTGAGCGATGCGGCACACAACTCGACCCATCTGTTTCTTGTAGATTTTAGAAACAATACGCTGGACATACTGGACAGCTCCCTCGATATTGCGGACCGCGTTAATGCGACGACACTCGGGGAACAGTGGCTGCCCCGGGCGGCAGGGGTCAACGGGACCAACATTGTGGTGGCAAGCCACCTCGGGAACATACACGTGCTGGATCCCAGCGGGAACCAGACGGGCAGCTTTGAGATACCAGATACGGTGGGCATCCCGTTCGACCTGGAGCTGGGCCCCGGGATTATAATATCCAGCCTGCTCAATAATACAGTGACCGTCTTTGAGCCAGACGGCAGCAGCCATATCGCCTTTGGGACGGACGGCATGCCCGACCGCTCCCGCCCGGGGCAGCTCAGCGTGCCCATCGGGGTGTCATCGAACGGGACGCACATCTTTGTGGCCGATAACGGCAACTTTAGGATACATGTGTTCAATGCCAGCGGGGCCCCGCGGGGAGCAGTTGACGGCTCGGCGGTCCCCGGGTGGGGCACATTCTCCCCCTACGACGTGCATGTATCCGACGGCTTTATGCTGGTTGCAGACGGGGTGGGCGCCGCGGCCATGGGCCTGCAGGGCGGCTTGCTGCAGGATTTTGGTGTTCCGGCCCCGGGGCACTCCCACTTTTCGATAACATCCAACGGGACACACGTGTTCATACCAGAGACCCCGGGGCAAGCCACGCCAGACCCGGTGGTGCAGGTACGCGTTTTGGAATACCATTCTGTACAGTCGGGTGCGGAGCCCCGCGTGCTGTCGGTTGCGGCGCCGGCGGGCACGTACGATACAGGGGATACGGTCCCGATTACTGTTACATTCTCCGAAGAGGTGTACATAGGGGGAATGCCGCATATTCTCCTCGATATACCCGGGGCAACGGCCAACTATTCCTCGGGCAATGGCACCGTGGATATAGTCTTTGGGTACACAGTGGGTTCTGGCGATATCTCGGCGGGCCTCAACTATGTCGACGAGGACTCGCTTGTGCTCGGGGGAGGATCCATAACTGCAGCAGGTTCGGCTGTTCCCGCGCTGCTGGGCCTGCCGCCCACCACATCTGCATCATCACTTGCTGGAACAGTGGTGGCAGTGGGGGCCCCGAGTATCACAATAGTGGTCATGGACTCGCCGGTGCCGACAGATGAGCTGCGGCGCTCCACAGCACAGTCTGTCAGCGTCTCCGCTTTTGATTCCCCCAGTGTGGCCGACAGTGTGGCCGCCAACGGGACAGCTAGTTCAGTGGGGGTGATGCGCGATGCAGCAGATGCCCTGCCCTTAACCGAGGGTGCGACCATCCATACATCGCTGACAAGGTCCGCATCTGATGAGCCTGCAATTGCCGATAGTGCATCAGCTGACAGTACGACGGCCCCTGCATCGCTGGCAATATCCGCGGCAGATTTACCTGCCATTGCCGATAGTACGGTATCTGACAGGACAGACAATTCAATGGCGGGGATGCGCGCCGCGGCAGATGAGCCGTCCGCTACAGATCGTGCAGATATCAGCCTGACTGCCATACGGACAGGAGGGGACGCGCCTGCCGTATCCGAGATACCTGGCGCGGACCTGTCGGGCATGACACAGGGAACAGACGCGCCCATGGCCTCTGATGTGGTAATGTTTTCGATACACATAGGTGCAACGGACCGCCCGGCCGCGGCTGACGGGATAGAAGCCATGCAAGACGGCATTATACAAGAGACCGATGCGCCTGCATTCTCCGAGACTGTGCTCCGCGCCATATCACTCGGGACTGGGGACGCCCCCGGAATACTTGAGACGGAGACTAGCATGGGCATGATCCTACTGGATACATCGGATGCCCCGGGCATAGCGGACTCGGCGCACACCACCCCGACGGTAAGCTCGGTCTCGGCCAGCTCCGCCGCTGAAAAAGAGAATGGAACGGTCGCCATAACCATCACGTTTAGCGAGCCCGTAAACGTGGCGGGAGTCCCGCTGCTCGGGCTTGACGTGGGCGCAAATGCCACGTTTGAGTCAGGCTCGGGCACCGCCGAGCTTGTCTTCAACTATACGGTGCTAGATGGCCACAACTCTCCAGACCTGTCCTATATCAGCACAGGCGCTCTGGTGCCCGGCAACGGCAGCATAACGGCGGCCGATGACGGAATACCCGCAGACCTGACGCTGCCGCAGCCAGGCTCTGCCTCATCGCTGTCGGGCAGCTCAGACGTGGTAATCGACACCATAGTCCCCTCGATAGCGCGCATCCTGGCCACTGGAAATTACACCCTTGTGGCCACAATCAGCGAGCCGCTTGACAGCACCCCCGGCAATACAATACTGGTGATAAACGGCACATCCGCCAGCAACCCCATGGTGGAGATAGTGGCGGGCAGCAACCTGCTCATAAACACAAGCAGTGCGCTCTTTAACGCACAGAACATCACGGTACGGTTTTCAGACGTGGCAGACCCCGCGGGAAACACGCTTGCGGCGTATGCATACAACCTTACCGACAACGACAGGGCTCTGCTTGATGACAGGGAGGTAGTCATAAATGATACTAGCAACCTGCTTGTAATACACGACGGGATATCCGATGTCCGCCTAAATGATGAAACACGGGACAAGCCGCTCATACTGAACCTTGAGCAGGTAAAAAGCCCCGACAATGCCAACGCAACCCTTCCCTCGAATATAACGGTCACCCGGATGAATGTCAACCGAGATAACGTCACCCTTTTGCTGCCGGCAAACCTGACCCTGTCTGGATTCAATGGAACGCAGCAGATAATCATACAGAATTCAACCAGGACTCCTGATGTGGATGGCGATCCCGGGAACACACCCGTGGAGGTGGGCCTGCCCGATGCGGACCTTGGGCTGGATGCGCCGGTCCGGATCGGGCTGGTCGGATCGCCGGGAGACCTGGGATACCGCATAAACTCTACTAACAATACCACGGTGATAGATGTTCGCTGCAACGACGACACCCCAGACGGGTCGGCGCCCGGGCAAGGAGCCGACGCCGGCGCCTGCCTGTTCAATACCGGCGAGAATTTTGCAATATGGACGTACAGGCTCTCCACGTACGGGCTGTTCACACCGGCGCCGCCCGAGCCCGTCACCGTGCAGCAGCCCGCACCGCTGCCGCGCAGGGGCGGCGGTGGCGGCGGCGGGGGCGGAGGAGGAGGCGGCGGCTCCATCCTCACAGGATCAGATGCGGGCAGGTCAGCCTCGCTTGGGTTCACAGTGGGAGGGCAGGATGCAAGGGAATCCCCCTCGGGGATACTCCTCTCACCGGGCGGCACCCTAGTCATCACCCCGGAGATAGAATCAGGCAGCTTTGAGGCAAGGGTATTCGGGATGGAGGCAATCCTGTACGGGGCAGGCGGGCAGCAGGATGCACGCGTCAGGTACTCGGCGGTCCCCGCGCTGCTCGGCTCCGAGCAGTGCGCCGGTGAATCGTATTCATCGGACCGCATATTCGCGTGTGATGTATCCTCGGTGATCACAGAGGAGAACGCAGGGTACACGCTTGATTCCTCGGATCAGATCAGCCTCGAGGTGCCGCTTGAAGGCGAGTTTGAGGGGACAATGAGTGTCAGGCTGCAGGACAGCCGCGGCATACTGTTGCTCTCGCATGAGGGTACAATGTACAGGCTGAGCACGGGGCAGGAAGAGCCCGTCCTGGAGATTGATCCGGAGCCCGCAGGGATTATCGAGGAGGCGCCCGGGGGCACAGAGCCAGAGCCTGCAAAAGTGCCTCCGGAGCCTCTCATCGCAGAGCCAGAGCCCGGCGCCGAACCGGAGGCAGATACAGCGGCAGGGCCCGGCGCGATGCCTGATGGTCCAAGTGAAAGCGAGCCTTCACCCGAAGGGACAGGGGAGCCTGACGGCCTGCTGGATATGATCGTAGAATGGTTCCGGTCATTGTTTGGCGGATAGGGGCTGGATTCTGTGACGGCGGGCAGAAACAGCACCACCGGGAACAAGGACTGGGGCACGCCCCCCGTATACGTCGATGCGGCAAGGCGCGCCCTCGGGGGCGTGATCTGCCTCGACCCGTGCTCGAACAGGCAGTCGGTGGTTGATGCAGTAGAGTACATGCTGCCCGGCCGCGACGGGGTTGGGTGGTAGAAATGAATGATACAATGTATGGGCGGTGCGGCCCCGGGATCCTCCGGAGTGGGGCCATGAGCCTTACTGTCGGCGCACTGGATACATTCGAGTTTCCTACAGGTACGGGCAAGCCGGACCTGCTGAGACACCTGTACGGGTGCCCGGGAGGCATTACCACTACAGCATCCTCTTTGGCAGTGCGCAAGGCGCTAGACCGGTGCCAGAAGTCATGAGTGGGGATCATCACACCTCCGAGGCGGAAAAATCAGAGTTATTCAAGATGGAGATTCGTGACCTCAGTAGGCGAACTGAAAATATGTCTCATACCTATCTTGGCTTTATCTCTCAGGACGAGGGTTGCTGGATCAGAGATCAACTACAGCTTAAGCGTGTCTGGGATCGAGGCAGGGCGTTTACGGGTGTCGAGGACGACTCTGATATTAGAACGGATGAGGAGCTGGAGCAATTCCGGCAGGACATTGAGACCGCCAACCAACTGATGTGTGAAGTTGCGGCCCGTAACCCTAATGGCAATGCCGCCAAGGTAGTCAAAGAATTGGACCATATCAACGAGGCATTGCCTGCTTTGGTTCGTAAAACATGCAAAGTTTACCGGGCCACCTCGGTTAACGAGATCCTCACTTTGGCACGCGGAGGCGCAGTCGGCGATGGCAGAGAAAAACGTGATAAGGATTACGGACAGGATGATAACATCTCGGCTAGCGTCTCGTTTGCCGTTGCAAAACACTTTGCCCAAGACTTGAAAGACAAGATAATAATGGAAATGGACGTTTCGGCTCTAAATGAGGGCAAGGAGTGGCTGGCCCAAAAATACGATCATCGGCCCATCTGCCGCCGTATAAGGGACGGCAAACCCGCCGGGGCCGTACTGCAAAAATTCGGGAATGCCCACAGTGCCGCATCCTCGTACTTTATGGAAGTCCGCCTCAAATATGGGGCAAAGCCCAAGATAAAACGCGTTCATATACCGGCAAAAACCTCACCCAAAGTCGTAAAAAACCTGAAAAAGGAGCTTATTCCACTAGGTATAAAAGTAAAAGAGGCACCAGATTAACCATGACACTCTCGCAAAAGGAGCTCGATGAGATAAACGAGGCGTTCCCGGACGACGGTGTGGATCCCCATATGGAGGCCATGCTAACCGTGTTTAAAAAAAATCTGGCGACAGTCCCTGACGGCTTTATGACCATAAGGATAAATGGAAAAGACATAGTCTTTGTAAAGCCCCATGTTACAGAGATGAAAAAGAATGACAGTTATCCATTCATGATCAGCGAGGGCAGGGATGAGGAGAAGTATCCCGGGAAACCCACACACTCTGATGACATGATAAACGTGGTGTGTAATCATACGGGCGTGGGCAGGAAGCGTGCCATGGAGGCTCTTGACGACGCCAAGGGAGACACACAACAGGCAATCATACTGCTTCGCAATGACTGATCATATGACAGGCGTGCTTCTGGCAAGTCTGCGGGCGGTTTCACTACACTGTTAAGTTCGGGAGTTTTTGACTCTGTTCAATATCATGGAATTGCCTGCCTGACTGCTCAAAGTGCGGACCTCTAGGCACATCTGGCCAACTGTGCAAAATCGCTGATCTGTTCAGAATCGCGGTCAGAACCAGCCCTCTGGCCTATTCCAGCTCACGGTGCAGAATTGCGGGTAAATGGCGGCCCCTCCGACCGGGTGGCGGTCCAGGCCGGCTGTTCAGGGCGGGCAGATCTAAAGTCATGCTCCCCGCCGCGGTTCAATGTGGACCCCGCCATTCCTAACTACATGTATTCAAGGATGCAAGATGCATGCTCTGATCAAATTCAGATCCGCGTTAGACAGGCTCTAGTGCCTACCAGTGATACAGGCAGAAACTCGGTGCGTGCTTGTGATATGGGTACCTGGGTCGCACAGCACCAAAGCCCGCTAGTGTTATGGCCCGGAATCTACCAATGTCCGGTCAGCTCCACATACTGGGGGTTCCCACGGTACAGGTGCAAACCCGCAGTCTCTTGAATATACGTGAACCGGCGACTGCTTGAACGCCCCGCCATAACCTGTCTACACGATATGCGGCCAGGAATTGTATTTAGAAAAGTGTAAAATCAGCACCCGGGCCTAGTTTCTAGGGGACGACACGTCAAAGGCGTACCTTACGTCCACTGTGTCATTGCCTCTTACCGGCGTGGCACCTACTCTGACTACCGAGAATATATTGCCAGCATCATTACAACTGTCCCTATTCGTTGCATAGGCCGTCTGTGTCCATGGTGCAGGCATGGTCCCTCTGCGAATACTTGGGATATTTATCGGACTTTGGATACGTTCCCGCCTGTTCACGGGGGTCAGTTAAGCCCGAACGGCGACCTGAAAAAGTTGCCTATCGCCTCAAAGAAGCCCACCTCGGAATCCCCTGCGGGTTCTGCCTCCGGTCCTGAATCCTGCCTGTCTTCGGGGGCCTCCCTGTCCTGTTGAGGCTCTGTACGGGGCTCGTCCGCGGGTTCTGCCGCCGGTTCCTCCTCCGGGGCCTCCCTGTCCTGGATGGGTTCTGGCTCGTCGCGCGGCACAGGCTCTGTGCGGGGCTCTTCTACATCTGGAGCCTGCCGAGGGGCGCAGACGGGCATCCGAAGCCTTCCACAGGTCATATTCCGGGAATGCCGCAAGAACGCGGTTTACAAAGATCCAGATGGATTATGGTGCGCATGTAGAGATGCTAGGGTATTTCAACCAGAACCACAGAAGAGTAAGATCATGGTTCAATGTGATACGGCCCGAATCGGGCACGCTTGCCGAACTAGAGGAGCAGATGCGCCTGCTCTCCAATAAGGACTGGGGTGGATTCGGTGACGGCAGGTAGGCACAGCACCACCGAGAACAAGGACTGGGGCACACCCCCCGTCTATGTAGATGCCGTGAGGCGTGTCCTTGGGGGCGTGATCTGTCTTGATCCGTGCTCCAACCCGCGGTCGGTGGTCGGAGCGGAGGTAGAGTACATGCTGCCCGCCCGCGACGGGCTGGAGGAGAAATGGAACTATCCCAAGATATACGTAAACCCGCCGTACGGTGCGGACAGAGCCCGAGGCACGAAAATATCGGACTGGCTGCGCAGGTGCGCGGAGGCCGGAAAGTCAGGCTCGGAGGTGCTCGCACTGGTCCCGGTGGCCACCAATACATCACACTGGAAGATGCACGTCTTTGGGAGGGCCGACGCTGTATGCTTCCTGAGGGATACGCGCCTAAGGTTTCTCGTGGACGGCAGGGACGGCGGCAAGGGCGCCCCCATGGCATGCGCCATGGTATACTATGGCGGGAACGTGCGGAGGTTCTCCACTGTATTCCGCGAGCACGGGGCGGTAGTCGACCTGCGTGACCTAAAGGTGCGAAAGCGGCACGGCCGCCCCGGGGTAAAGAGCCGCCCGGAGATCCGCGCCTGAAACAGCAGAGACTTCGGGCCCCCGGGGACGATGAAATGCCGGATACAGTTGTGACAAGACGCCGTCCACGGCCCGGTACAACAGGCATCCAGGGCCCGGAAACGGTGCCTGTCAAGTCTTTGAAGCTGCCGCATACCAGATCCCGCATCGTGTCAACTGCTTTATAATAAACGGGCCAAGAGTCGCCCCATGCAGAGATCCGCCGGGATGATGGGAGCCGTGGGGCTGGCCGCGGGCCTCTCCATCGGGCTATCAATCGGATTCTCATATATGACAACCGGTGCGGACGACCCGGCAGCCCCCGAACAGCTCACAGCTAGCACGGGCCCCTCGGGGACAATAGACATAGGGCTGGTGCTGCCGGCCACGGGAGACGTCTCGTGGCACGGCTACGACAACGGGCTGGCGGCACAGCTCGCGCTGGAGGATTTTAACCGGTATCTGGACAAGATAGATGCAGGGTGGGAGTTCAACCTGGTCGTCGAGGACAGCCAGTCCGACCCGGTAGTAGCACTTGAGAAAATCCAGTCGCTAAACTCCAAGGGGATAAAGCTCGTGCTCGGCACGGAGACTAGCGCCGAGCTCCGCAATGTAAGAAACTATGCGGAATCCAACGGGATGCTGCTCATATCGCCGTCAAGCTCGTCGTCGGCGCTATCCATAGATGACAGGATATTCCGGCTCGTCCCAGATGACACCCAGCAGGGCAGGGTGACTGCCAGCCTGCTTGAATCAAGGGGGATCACCGCGGCAATCCCCGTCTACAGGGGCGACGTCTGGGGGGACGGGCTGTACAAGACTACAAAGGGATCGTTTGAATCCCGCGGGGGCACGCTCGACGAGGGGATACGCTACTCCCCGGAGAGCGCGGTATTCTCAACAGAGGCCCACCTGCTCAACGAAAGACTCGGGGAATACCTGCAGGAGAGGCCCGCCTCCGAGGTGGCAATAGTGATGATGGGCTTTGAGGAGGCGGTGCATTTTTTCAACGCGGCAAGCCCGTACGACGGCCTTTCGTCTGTCCTGTGGACGGGCACCGACGCGCTTACCAACAACGGGCTACTGGTGGAGGACCCGATTGCTACCGCATTCATGGAGGAGGTGGGCTTTGTATCGGCCCAGTTTGCAGCCTCGCAGAACGACCGGTACGAGCACGTCAAAAAGGAGCTTACCAGTCAGATAGGCTCATCGCCCAACAGCTTTGCATATTCCTCCTATGATTCGCTGTGGCTGCTAGGCATGAGCATACTCCAGGTGCAGTCGGCTGATCCGGAGCTGATATCAGTGGCGCTTCCCACTGTAGCCCGGCACCATTCTGGCAGCCTGGGGCCGATAATACTCAACGATGCAGGCGACCTGGCTGCCTCCGACTATGAGCTGTATACCGTGCGCGGCGGGGAATGGGTCGCATACGGCATGTACAAGGCAGATACAGAAAAGATCAATTCCGGCACACTTTAAATCAAGGAAAAGGGTGGCTGATCGGATGGAGAGCATGATGGGCGCTACCGCCCTTATGAAGTCGCTTCAAAAAGAGGGCGTAAAGCAGGTATTCGGCCTGCCGGGGGGCGCAAACCTGCCGATATACGACGAGCTATTCAAGTCAGACATACGCCACATACTGGTAAGGCACGAGCAGTCTGCCGCGCACATGGCCGACGGCTTTGGGCGCGTCAGCAGAAAGCCCGGGGTGTGCTTTGCCACCTCGGGCCCCGGGGCCACAAACATACTGACCGGGATAGCGACCGCCCAGGCCGATTCTGCCCCAATGGTGGCGGTGACGGGCCAGGTGCCGGTACACATGATAGGAAAAGACGCGTTCCAGGAAAGCGATATCATAGGAATGGCAAACCCCGTCGTAAAGTACGCCTTCCAGCCGAGGGAGGCATCAGAGGTGCCGCTTGCCGTAAAAAAAGGGTTTTACATAGCAGAGACCGGCAGGCCGGGGCCGGTGCTGATTGATATGCCCAAGGACGTGCAGCAAAACGAGGCCGAGATGACATTTCCCGACGAGTTCAAGATAAGGGGGTATCACCCGTGGACCGACCCTGATATTCCCAGCATAGAAAAGGCCATAGACATGCTGCTGCACTCAGAGAGGCCGATAATACTGGCCGGGGGAGGGACAATAATCTCGTCGGCATTTGCAGAGCTGCAGGCGGTGGCCGAGCTGATGATGATCCCGGTGGTGACCACCTTCAAGGGCAAGGGCGCGTTTCCAGAGAACCACCCGCTGTCTCTTGGCCCCATAGGCATGCACGGGCACGCAGAGGCAAACAAGCTGATGACAGAGGCCGACTGCGTGCTGGCCATAGGTACGCGCTTTTCGGACCGCTCGGTGGGCACATTCGAGGAGTTTGAGAAAAAGCTCAGCATAATCCACATGGATGTCGACCCGGCCGAGATAGGCAAGAACCAGACGGCGCAGGTTGCAGTGGTAGGGGATGTGCGCGCGTCCCTAAAGATAATGGTAAAGATGCTGGCCGGCAGGGCGCTAAAAAAGGACCAGGACGGGTGGTTTGCCCACGTAAAAAAGGTAAAAGAGTACTGGAGGGAGAACCTAAAGATACACCCCGGCGAGATGGGCGCGGCAAAGATACTGCGCAAACTACGGGAGATGCTGCCCCACGAGTCTATAGTGACGACAGAAGTGGGCCAGCACCAGATGTGGGCATCATTATTCTATGACGTGATACACCCGGGGACTTTTTTTAGCTCGACCGGGCTGGGGACGATGGGCTGGGGCTTTCCTGCTGCTATAGGCGCAAAGGTTGCCCGGCCCGACGTACCAGTAGTCGACATAGCGGGGGATGGCAGCTTCAACATGACGGAGAACTCGCTTGCCACCTCTGTGCTAGAAGGCATACCCGTGATAGTATTCCTGATAAACAACTTTACCCTGGGAATGGTCGCCCAGTGGCAGAGGACGTTCTATGACAGGAGGATGATAGGCGTGGACCAAAAGCACTGCCCCGATTATGTAAAACTAGCAGAATCCTACGGCGCCCAGGGGATAAGGGCCCAGTCGCTAGACGAGCTCGGAGCCGCAATAAAGGCGGGCCTCAAGAGCGATGTATCTACCGTGATAGACATACCAATAGACCCGGAAGAGGACGTGCTGCCATTTGTCGCGCCGGGGACGCCGCTCAAGGATATGATCCTCCCTTCATAGTGATGAATATGTGGGCGATACTATCCATCCTGGTCGAGAACAAGCCTGGAATACTCTTCCAGGTGACGCACCTGTTCCGGTCGAGAAACTTTAACATTGACAGCATATCGGTCGGGGTGACGGAAGATCCAGAGTTCTCCCGGATGACGATAACGACCTACGGGGATGAAAAGCGGATAAGGCAGATAGTAAAGCAGCTAGACAAGATGATAGACACTGTCGAGGTCAGGCAGATAGACGAGCACCATGCGGTGTTCCGGGAGCTGATCCTTTTTAAGATAAAGGTGGGGAGTGCAGACGACAGCATGAAGATAAACAGCCTGGCCAACACCTACGGGGGCAAGGTCCACGATGCAAAAAAGGATTCCATCATGGTCGAGCTGACGGCCACGCCTGACCAGATAAGGGCCTTTGAGGAGCTCGCCCGGCCCTTTGGGATAATAGAGACCGCAAGGACGGGGATAGCGGCCCTGCAGAGGAGCAGGTCATGAGGATACGCATATTTGATACTACCCTCCGGGACGGCGAGCAGACGCCCGGGGTATCGCTATCCCCTGAGCAAAAGCTGCAGATAGCGCGGATGCTCGACGAGCTAGGAGTGGACGCGATAGAGGCGGGCTTTCCCGTGATATCGGAGGGAGAATCAAAGGCGGTAAAGATGATAGCAACAGCCGGCCTCTCCGCGGACATATGCGGCCTTGCGCGCGCGGATAAAAGGGACATAGATGCTGCAGCAGATGCCGGCCTGGATTATGTGCACCTGTTCATTGCCACGTCCGACATACATCTAAAGCACAAGCTGATGATGGACAGGGAGGAGGCTGTCAGGCGCGCCATATCATCGATAGAGTATGCAAAGTCGCGCGGCATGAAGGTAGAGTTCTCTGCAGAGGATGCCACAAGGACAGAGAGGGGATTTCTGCGGGACTTTTTCAAACAGGTGGCAGAAGCTGGCGCCGACAGGGCGGACATACCGGATACCGTCGGGTACTCTACTCCAGCATACATGGCGGAGATCACAAGGGATGCCGTCGAGGCGACGGGCCTGCCGGTCAGCGTGCACTGCCATAATGATTTCGGGCTGGCAGTGGCCAATACAATATCAGGGCTGCAGGCGGGCGCCACGTGCGCGCATGTTACAATAAACGGGATAGGCGAGAGGGCGGGCAACGCGTCTTTGGAAGAGCTCGTCATGGCCCTGCAGTGCCTGCAGTTTGACGAGGCGCGAAGTACAGGCATACATACTGAAAAGCTCTACGGTACGTCCCGGGCGGTATCGGGCCTTGTAGGCATCCAGGTGCAGCCAAACAAGGCCATAGTGGGCGAGAATGCGTTTGGGCACGAATCAGGCATACACACGCACGGCGTACTGAGCAACCCGCTTACATACGAGCCGATAAGCCCCGAGCTTGTAGGGCATACGCGGCGCCTCGAGGTGGGAAAGCATGCGGGGCTGCACGGTATGAACGCGATGCTAGGCGAATACGGGGTAAAGCCGACTGCCGAGCAGTCCAAGGTGATACTATCCCGGGTAAAGGCGCTCGGGGACCAGGGCAAAAAGGTGACCGATGTCGAGCTGCTCTCCATAGCAGGAGAAGTGATAGGGGAGCCGGGCCTGCGGCGGATGGTGCAGTTGAGCGGCTTCTCCGTGTCTACGGGGATAGGGACGATGCCGTATGCGTTTGTAAAGCTAAACGTGGATGGCAAAGAGTTCTCTGCTACAGACTATGGCGTGGGCCCCGTGGACGCATCACTGAGTGCAATGCAAAAGATAACAGGCGAGATAGCAGAGGTGCGCATAAGAGAGTACGGCCTGGCGTCTATATCGGGGGGCTCCAATGCGCTCTGCGAGGTGACCATAGGCGTGGAAGATGCCAAGGGGAACAAGGCGTCTGCGCGCTCGGTGGGCGAGGACATAGTGACCACGAGCGTGCAGGCCGTGATAGACGGCATGAACCGGATAATGCTCAAAAAGATGCTCGGCGGCAAAAAGACCCGGGGGTAGAATATCATGTACCGGATAGCGCTCATAGAGGGCGACGGCATAGGCCCCGAGATATCCCGTTCTGTAACGGATGTGCTGGGGGCACTCAAGGAGCCCAAATTATCCATAGAACGGTTCGATGCAGGAGATAGGGCGCTCAAAGAGCACGGCACAGCTCTGCCTCCAGAGACAATACGAGGGGTGGAAGAATCGGATGCATGCCTCAAGGCGCCGGTGGGCGAGAGCGCGGCAGATGTTATAGTTGCCTTGCGCAGGCGCCTTGACCTGTACGCCAATGTGAGGCCCGCAAAATCACACCCGGGCATGCCAGCGATACGCGATGATATCGACCTTTTGATAGCCAGGGAGAATACAGAAGATCTGTACACGGGAAACGAGTTTTTCATAGACGGGGCGGCAGTGGCTCTCCGCACCATAACGGAGAGGGCGTCAGAGAGGATAGCAAGGTATGCGCTGAAGGCCGCCATGACAAGGAGGCGCAAGGTGACCTGCGTGCACAAGGCAAACGTGATGAGGGTGACCGACGGGCTGTTTGCTAGTACCTGCCGCAGGGTGGCCGCGGAATACCCGGATGTGGAGTTTGGTGAGATGTATGTGGATGCGTGCGCCATGAACCTGATAAGGAGGCCCGAGTGGTTCGACGTGATAGTGACGACCAACCTCTTTGGCGACATACTCTCCGATGAATCATCTCAGGCTGCAGGGGGCCTCGGGATGGCGCCGGCTGGAAACATAGGGGACAAGTTTGCCATATTTGAGCCGGTGCACGGGGCGGCCTTTGACATAGCGGGCAAAAACGAGGCCAACCCGTCGTCGTTTCTGCTATCTGCGGCTATGATGCTCGGGTGGCTGGGGGGAAGAAACGATGATGCCACGTGCCTAGTTGCCGCAACCAGGTTAAACGCGGCAGTCTACGGCGCGGTCAAAGAGGGCATAAAGACAAAGGACATGGGCGGATCGGCGGGGACAGACAAGTTTACCGCAGAGATAATATCGAGACTCTAGGGGGATAGCCTGTCGGGGTCGCGCGGGTACAGGACCGCCTCCCGCACGTTATCCACGCCAACAAGTACCGCCATGAACCGGTCTAGCCCCATGCCCCATCCCGAATGGGGCGGCATCCCCCAGTCAAAGGCGCGCAGGTGGTCTGCAAACAGGGCCGGGTCGAGCCCCTGCTGTTCGAGGCGCGACCGGAGTATCGAGGGGTCGTGCAGTCTAGACCCGCCGGAGGAGAGCTCGAGGTATCCGTGCTGCAAATCAAACGAGCGCGACACCTCGGCATCATCATCCTTTGGGCGGATGTAAAACGGCTTTAGCTTTGTGGGCCAGTCTGTCAGAAAGTAATACCCGGGGTGCTTTTCGCCGAGTAGCCGCAGGTGCGAATCAAGCAGGTCGTCGCCAAAGCTGACCCCGCAGTCGGAGCCAAGCTCGTCTACCGCCTGCGAGTAGGTTATCCGGGGTATGTCGGACGGCACCTCCGCCTTGTGGCCGGTGGCCTCCTGCTCTATTGTACATTCAGAGGCGGCGACACACGCCTCCCGGACTAGCTGTTCCAGCACGTCCATTACATCTGTATAATCCATGAATGCGGCCTCTATGTCCACGGATGTAAACTCGCTCAGGTGCCTTCCCGTGTGCGAGTTCTCTGCCCGGTAAAAGCCGGATATCTCATAGACCCTTTCTAATCCCATGGTCATCTGCTCCTTGTACAACTGGGGGCTCTGGGCAAGGTATGCGGTCTTGCCAAAGTATTCGAGCGAGAATAGGTTCGCCCCGCCCTCGCTGGCGCTGCCTATTATCTTGGGGGTGGTGATCTCGGTAAAGCGCCTCTTTGAGAGCCCCTGCCGCAGCGATTCCAAAACGCGGTGCCGGAGGCGGAATATAGACGCGGTCTTTTGGTTTCTCATGTCGAGCGCCCTTGCGTTGAGGCGGTTGTCCATGCCGCTCTCTAGTCTGCCTAGGGGGTCTATCGGGAGAGGGTGTATGGCCCGGGACAGCACGTCTATCTGCTCGGCTGAGACCTCCACCTCAAAGTCCCTGGCACGGGTCTCCGCCACTGTGCCCGAGACGGCAACCACGCTCTGCCGGGTGAGGCCGTCCATGCTGGCCTGCAGGCCGCCCTTTACTACTATCTGGGCCAGGCCCGTGGCGTCGCGGAGTGTGACAAAGGAGACCTTTCCGAGCTCACGCAGGTCCTCGACCCAGCCGGCAAGCAGCACCTTCTGGCCCGCCATGGGCTTTGCCATGTCGGCTATGTGGATTCTGCCCCCTGCCCCCATGGGATGTGGAAAAAAGGGGATCCATTTATGATATTGCCCCGCGGGCGTGCCTGCCCTATTCTAGCAGCTTCTTTTTCTTTTCAAACTCTTCTTCGGTGATCTCGTCGTTTACAAGCTTCATTTTGAGCACGGCTAGCGGGTCCGAGGCAGACTTGTCCTCCCCTTGCCCTGTGTGGGCCTGTTCCTTTGCGTGCTGTTCGTTTGCGGCCTCGCGCAGCCTCTTTACGTATTTTTCTATCAGCCGGTACATTTCCTCGGCATCCCCCCTCGAGATGTTGTCCAAGGTGACGGTGCTTCCCGATCTTATGACAAACTCGATGTAAGCCCTAAACAACCTCTTTTTTAATGAAAAGTCACCCACATCCACCCACTGTATGGAGGTTATCCCTTCGCCGGTTATGCTGGGATCCCTCGTTATGATCCTCTCGTTGGTGACAAAGTACGTTGCTGGCAGTATAGCCTTGGACTGCGTCACGGTGAGCAGTATCTCCTCACCATCCCGGAGTCTGGAGCGTATCTTTTCATATTCCTTGTCCTTGCCCCTATTGCCAATCATGCCTTGGCAGCAGCGTAGGCTGATATTTATGGTTTTTCCAAGGGATGTTCAATTCGGTTTATCCGTCTGGATACAGAATCTGCCTGACCATACGGAATGGCAGACCGGCGCCCGCCGGCAACCCTCGGGGCAGCCCCTCCGGTACATCGTTGATCAAGGCAGCAGGCAGCGACAATAAACGGCATGGCAATGTCCTGGCCCCCATGACGCGCATCCGGGGTGCTGAGACAAGCATACAGGTGCTGCAATCCTGCACAGTACACGACTCATTTTAGCCCAGATCGCTGCGCAAGATCACACATGCCGGCAGATTTTATTTTTACAAATTGTTTGTAAGCTTGTGCAGCGGCTCCAAGGGGAAGTCGTTTGTCAAATGCGCATGATGTCTATTGATGACCTCCGCAGGCATGCCACATCTATGTACATGCATAACAACGGCAGGGATATGGGCGAATGGCAGCACAAACATCACATGAATATAATTGCCCGAGTCATTACTGATGACAATCTTTATTTGTGATATGTAATCCAGCAGTGTTATGGCAGGGATCGCCGCAGGTACAATCAGCCCGTCCAAGAGGGACGCCTTTTTACAGTCACAAAAACTGCTAAGACTCGCAACCGTTGGATCTGACGGAACGCCCCATGTGGTGCCTGTCTGGTATGTGTACAAGAACGGCAAAATCTACATAGGGACAAACACACAGACACAAAAGGCGCATAATCTAGAGGGCCGTCCCAGGGCGGGATTTTCCGTTGACGAGGGCTCCGGCATGTACAATGTTACAGCTGTAACGGGAAGTGGCAGTGTCACATTCATCATGGATAAAATGGAAGTAGAGCGCATTGAACGTCTCATAATGGACAAATATCATCTATCCGGTGATGATGCCGACAAAGTGCTAACCATTACAGACTGCATAATAGTCATCACTCCGGACAGGTTTTCCGCGTGGCATGTCCCAGATCCACTGGCTGGCCAGAGCCATCCCAAAGGTATAATGAGCAAAAAAGAGGCTGCAAAGCTCATTTACGGCTAGGATGTTTACATGGCCGATGTGCCCGAGTTTGATGTCTGGTTTGAGGAATTTACAGCACATAGGCCAAAGCTGGCCAAGCCGGACAGCCCCTGACTATATACAATAGGCATCAAACCCCCAAAGAAATTATCGTCTAAAACCTGTGATTGTAAATCCGAATGGCCTGACGGGCGCTGCGAGTATTATTGTTACAACTGTCAATGCTACAAGCAGATATTCAACGACAACCTAAACCGCTGTAAATGCTGCATTGTCAGGCCGTACAAGGAATAATGCCCTGGCAAGTCTGCGGGCGGTTTCATTGCACTGTTAAGTTCAAGGGTTTTTGTGCCTGCGGCAAGTTATCCTAAAATACTTGAAAAAATAAAAAAGGTGTGTGTTTAGGCCAGGCACGGAATAATCACCCCCAAACCGAAAGATCTGTTGATTATGAGATCGCGGTATCCGCATGGACTCCGAGAGGACGCTGCTACGCAAGGAGAACATCCGCATCACAGAGGAATTTCGGGCAGATATTGACCAGATGGGGCGCCATCCTGCCATCAATCTTCTTTCAGGCAGAAGCTCGAAGCCGGCCGCTCCGCGGATGCAGCGCCTGGAGACAGGGTATTTCCAGCCAAAACTTGCGCATTGTGCAACACAGCCAAGGCTCATGGGGGCCTAGACTCGAGTATGGATACAAGATTTGCATTCAAGCCGGTCTCACAATAGCGAGAACAAGTCTTGTGTTAGCAATGAAGTTATATTATGCCCGCAGGTGCAATATCACCTTATGACAATAGTGGGATTCGATTCCAAGCAGTTCACCCGGGGGAAGACGCAGTACGCCTCGGCAATGGGCAAAGATTACAGATATCACGGATTTAACACGCAGCTTGGCGTGGGCGTCTCCACGGAACAACCAGAGAGGTTTGTAGAGGAATATGTCAGCCTAAATGAGAAATTAAAGGAGGGTTTTGGCATTAGCCGCAACGCGCTGTTTTTTTCAAGCAGGCATCTAGAGAATAGTCTAGGAGTGAGCAAGGCCGCATCCTTTGCGGATCAGCTCATAGCAGGCATGCAGGAACATATCAAATCTGTCCATTTTTCGTATGTCATACTATCACGCAGCTCATTGCCGCGAATTATGGTGGGCGGTCTACAGCATTATAAGAAGATAATGCCGACGGATGCTTTCATCGACAATTTGGGCCCCATGTTTTCATACCTGACCGCGCATAGCTTTCTATGGATGCGCGGATACAAAAATGCCGAGAAAGTGGAGCTGCATATCAACTCGTTTAGATCCAAGTTTACACCCGCATGGAATCAGATTATCGACAACACGGAGCCCAAGATATTCATCAAGGGCAACGAATGCAATCCGTACATATCTTGTGCCAGCATAATTGCATTTCTTACCGATGTCAAACTCCGCAGGCAAATGCTAGATTTGAACGTGGAAAATCTGGGAAAAATATGGGCAGGTCACAGCTTTGACACCTCTACGCAGTTTTTTGACAAAAAAAACATTCCCTATTACTCATGGAAAGACAACAGTAACATCAACATAACTGGATATCTGGCCAGGCCGGTAATTTTCCTCTCGGTCGATAAAATGGAACTAGAAAACGGAATCCTGAAGAGACAACGGGGCAGAATATTGAAAAGCCAAGAAAGCTAAACCGGGTCATTCAGCGGCATCCCGTCTATCACGCCGCGATGCGCTATGCCTTTGAAAAAGGAGGCTGCCTGAAATTTTACAGCAGGGCCGAGGATCCGGCGATCGTACGTGACGGCGACGTGTTTGTCTATGCCGGCGGTGTGTCAAAAAGAATTGGGGAGGCGCTGCGTGACATGAGTGAAATCCACACTTATTCGGGAATCGAGTTGAGAAGGATGATGGAAAAAGAATAACGTTACTAGCCGTCTATTGAAAATATCGCCAGTGAGGGGACATTTTCATACATAGCCTACCCAGTCCAAGTATATTAAACTCCTGTTTCAGAGCCCTGCCAGATGCAGGGCACCCCGTCATGCATCCACGGCAGCCTCTCCACAGTCCGGATGCCGCTGCACGGACCCGCCCCTTGTCAAAGTTGCGCAGACAATCCGCCCCCAGAGTGGAAGGGCCGCAAATCAAACGCCATAAATTCCCTAGAGGCAAAACGGCCATTATGCAGAGGGTTCAAAAGGCCAGGCCGGATCCCGAGCCGTACACGGGCATCTATGCCATGCACAAGTACTGGTCGAAAAAGCCGTTCAACGTGGTGCGGAGCTATATCAAAGAGTACTCCCGCCCCGGCGAGATAGTGCTCGATCCGTTCTGCGGCTCCGGAATATCAAACACAGAATCGCTGGTCCTCGGCCGCAGGACCATCGGGATAGACATCAACCCGATGGCGGTGTTCATAACGGGGCAGATGATATACGGGCTGGACACCAAAAAGGCCAGGGCGGAGTTTGCACGGCTGCAGGACAGGTGCATGAATAGGGTGCATTCCCTGTACCCGGTGTACAGGAACGGCGCGCAGCATACGGGATCCCACTACATCTACAAAGACGGGAAGATGGCCGAGATATGGTGCAAACACGGGGGCAAGAAACTCGTCTTCCGGCCGCTCAAACGGGACGTGGAGCATGCCGGCAGCTTTGCCTATGATTCCATTGATCTGCCCCATCCAAGGGGCAGGATGCCCGAGAACAGCCGCATCAACGTAAGGAGGGGCATGAGGGTGTACGAGCTGTTCACGCCGAGGAACCTGCTTGCACTCTCGATGCTGATGGAGGGGATACGGGCGGTCCGGGAGAAAAGGATGTGCGACTTTTTCCGGTTCTGCTTTACCGCATCGGTCGGGCAGGCAAGCCGCATGGTGTTCGTGGTGAGGAGGCGCGGCAGGCTCAGCGGCGCGCGCACCCAGGGGCGAAAGGAGGTTGGAAGCTGGGTGATAGGATACTGGGTGCCGCGGAACAACTTTGAGATAAACGTGTGGAACTGCTTTGAGCACAGGTACAGCAGGATAATCAGGGCAAAAGAGGGGCAGCATTCGGCAGTCCCGCAGGCCCGGTGCAGCATGGGCGGGATGCTGGGCGGTTCCGGCAATGCCCTGCTGCTCAACGCCGACTGTTACCGGACGCTCTCCTCGATGCCAGGCGGGTCCGTCGACTACATAATAACGGATCCGCCGCACGGTGACAGGCTCCCGTACATGGAGCTGAGCGCCATGTGGAACGGATGGATGGGCTCATCCGCGGACGCGGAAGAGGAGCTGGTGATAAGCGATTCGCCGGAAAGGGACAAGACGCCGGCGGCATACAATGCGCAGATGGCAAGGATACTGTCAGAGGCCGAGCGCGTGCTGCGGCCGGGCAGGCATCTTACGATCATGTTCAACAACATGGATGCCGGCACGTGGGAGGGTCTGCAAAGGGTGCTCTTTGGGCTCCGGCTGGAGCTTGCCGGCGTGGATGTGCTCGGGTATTCGGCAGCATCCGTGGTACAGGACAGCAGAAAAGGGGGGCTAAAGACGGACTTTGTATTCACGTTCAAAAAGACCGGCCGCAGGGGCAGGTCCCCCCGGGAGGTGCCGGGAATGGCGGATTCTGCGATACGCGACTATGTGAGGGAGAACCCGGGGTGCAAAAGATACGAGGCGCTAAACCATGCCGTAAAACAGATGATGAAAAAGAGGGCGCTGTTTGACATTGCAAAGATGGCCCGCCTGGCAGCATCGCTGGAAGTCATTCCGGGCGGCGGCCGGGAAGATCCGGATTCTGCCCGGCCCCCGGGCTAGTCTGTCTCCGGCGGCCCGTGCTCGTCCACAAAAGAAAAGCAGTCAGTCTGCACGCCATCCTCCCTGAAGAGCTCATATCTGAGATCAGTGTTGTAGCACGAGTGGTAAAAACGCGAGGGTTCCCGGTCATAATATCCAATCACCAGGCTCGCGCTCCTGCCGTCATCACGCACTGTATAATCAAACCGGACCGAGGACATGCTCTGATCTGAGAAGGTTATGTTGCGCCCCGCGTACACCTCGTGGAATGCCTCGACCTCCGGCAGGCCCCTGATCTCGCCCATGTTATCCTCTATGCTGCCATGACGGGTGCCGTTTTGAAAAGGCCACAGCGAGCGCATGTGAAAGTCGTACATGAGCACCCCCCATACCATAACAGGCGAGAGGATTATGAGCGCTATCACGATGAGGGCGGCGGCTGTGCGCCGCGTCATGTGCAGCTCCGGCACCTCCCCGCGCAAAAGCCCCGCCGTCCCGCGCACTGCCCTTGGGAGAAGCCCCGCAAGCAGGACCATCCCGTGGGCCACGCCAAGCCAGGTGGCGGCGCCTATAAACGCAAGCAGGACGAACATGGCGGCGCCGTGGCCGATCAGGGGCGCCGCGGCAAATCCGAGTATCGCCGTAAAGGCCACGGGGTTTAGCGGGATGTACCCAAACGGGAGCGCCAGCGGAAGAGATGTCACCTCCGGGGGATACGGCGCAATCTGCAGCGAGAGACCAAAGGTGGGCAGCGCCAGGTACAGCAGCCTTGTCTTTTTGTCTTTGAAAAAACGCACCATTCCCCTGCGCTTCCCCGTCAGGCCAGAGTCGCCCATCATGCCGGAGCCCAGGGCCCATCCATGTGCCACTGGCCGGTCCTGGGGTTCTGGACTGTAGGCACGTGTGCTGTAATGGCAGGATTCACCGGCGGCAGTTTCCACCTATGAGATTTAAACCACCTTGCCGCCTCCGATACAGGACGGCCCTTCCGGAGCCTGCGTACGAGATGCATGATCCCGGCATCGGCAAGGTACCAGCCCGTCCCTAGAGGCGTCAAAAATCCGCTTAGGCATGCTTCCGTGGAGGCAGGCACGGTTTTTGCACTATAGGCCCAAAATGCTAGAACAAAAATCCAATATACCCGTATTACGTAGTCTTTCTATGAAAGTGTCCCCTCTTCTGCGATATTTTCAATAGTTTGTTACTAACTTCGTTCTTTTTCTATCATCTTTCTTATCTCCAACCCCGAATCGGCAGTATTTCGTTCAGATCTAGTAATGCCGCGGCTGCGCAAGACAAAAATCCCGCAGGAGTATAGCCCCCCCATGGCCTTTCTTGACGTAGAGGGCCTCTCGGTCAGCTACGGGACCAGGGCCGGGAGGGTGCACGCACTAGATGACGTGGGCTTTTCTCTAAAAGAAGGCGAATCACTGGGGATAGCCGGCGAGAGCGCCTGCGGCAAGAGCACCCTGGGGCTGGCCATAATGAGGATGCTGCAGGGGGGCCGCATAGATTCCGGGGCGATATCCATGCGGGGAGAATCCCTGCTAGACATGGCCGAGCGCAGGTTCAGCGCAGAATACAGGTGGAAGCGCATATCCATGATCTTTCAGGGCGCGATGAGCTCGCTTGACCCGGTATATACCATAAGGTCGCAGTTCTCTGAAGTGCTCCGGCAGCACGGCTTTGAAGGGGACAGGGAGGGCCGCATGGAGGAGGCTGCAACATCCGTCGGCCTGGAGCCCGGCGTGCTGGGCAGGTACCCCCACGAGCTGAGCGGCGGCATGAAGCAGCGCGCCGTGACGGCAATGGCACTTCTTCTAAAGCCGGACCTGGTAATAGCTGACGAGCCGACCACCGCGCTAGACGTTCTAGTGCAGGCCCAGATAATCAACCTGCTCAAGCGGCTAAAAAAAGAGGGAACATCATTCATCATAATAACGCACGATCTATCCATACTCTCCGAGATAGCAGACAAGGTTGGAATAATGTACGGCGGGCAGATAGCCGAGCTTGGCTCATCAGAGGATGTATACGGAAGCCCCCGGCACCCGTATACACAGGGCCTGCTGGCCTCGATACCCAAGCTGCGCGGAGAAAAGCCGGGCTACATCAGGGGATCCCCGCCGGGGCTCATATCGCCTGGTTCAGGGTGCAGGTTTGCAGACAGGTGCCCAGACGTCATGGAAAAGTGCAGTACAGACCCGCCAAAGGCGGGCACAAAGTCGGGCTATGCAAAGTGCTGGCTCTATGAATAGCGCCGGACAACAGGCAGGCACGAATCAATAATCCTCAGCATCTCGCTGCGGACCACCTTTTTGTCCACGGACACCCACACCCTTGTCTTTTTTATCGCAAAGGAGAGTATCTGGACTTTTTTTCGCTCCTCCCAGACAAACTCAAGCGGCCCTAGAGCCCTGTCAAAGGCGGCTTCGAGGCCCGTCTTTATCGCAATGTGCGAGAACTGGTAGTGCGTGTCCTTGGAGTCGAGCATCGGCCGGAGCCCCCGCCTCCTGTGGTGGTATAGCAGGTCGCCGCGGCCGCCCACCACCGCCACAAACCGTATGTACGGGCTGATCCCTGCAATCTCGCCGGCTATCTCAGAGTACTCTTTTTTTCTCAAGCTGATCTGCCGTACCACAGATGATATTTTAATGATTGCCAGATATCCGGAAAAAATCCACTACGGTTTAATAATGCCCCGCCCGGCCGCGGCCGATGGACGTCATAGACCTGTTCCCCTTTGGCGCCGAGATAGGGTACCTGGGGCTCGCAGTCGTGAGCTTTCTGGGATCCCTGGTCCCGTTTCTGCCCGTCCCGTCGTTTTTGCTGCTAGTCACCATGGCGGTGGGCGATACGTTCAACCTGCACATACTGGTGCTGCTCTCTGCCGCATGCGCGACCGGTGCAAAGCAGATCATATTCTATGCAAGCTACGGGGGCAGGAAGATGATGAGCGAGGAGGCGCGAAGAAGGATGAGGCCGTTTGAAAGGCTGGTAAAGAGGTACGGCGCTGCTGCAGTATTCGTGGCTGCAGCCACGCCCATGCCCGATGACCTTGTGTACGTGCCCCTGGGCCTGGCAAGGTACAACCCGAGGAGGTTTTTTATAGCCACGTTTACAGGCAAGATAGTCCTCCATTACATCATAGTGCTGATATCGCACTATCTGGGCGCGTCCATACTAGAGGCCTACTTTGCCAACAATACGGATCCCACGCCGGTATACATTGGGGTGGCTGTCTTTGCGGCGGCGCTTACAGTGATTGTGGTGCTGATGCTCAGGCTGGACTGGGGCAAGATACTAGGCAAGCGGCTGCCGTGGACGCTCGAGGACGACGAGTCCAAATAGCCTATTTCACCTTAAAGTTCCACAATAAATCGGTGCCCCGCCGGATTCCCACCCGGGGCGAGGCTGTTATGCTCCGTATGCGGGGCCCCTCTGCTATGTACAGTGCACCGCGCCGCGTAAGATCCTCGCCGTACTGTTCGGCAGATATCCTCATGGCCTGTGTGAGCTTTGCCGGGCCGTCGGATATTGCGGCCCTGCCGTTTCTGTTTTTTGACATCTGTGCAGCCCCCAGCTCGGGCCGGATGGCGCGTATCAGGACCGCCCCCGCGTCGGACCTGCCGCGGCGGGCCACTACATTCATGCAGTAATGCATGCCATAGGTAAAGTAGACGTACGCCCTGCCCACCTCGCCGAACATGGCCCTATTTCTCCCAGTCATGCCCCTGTGCGCGTGGCTGGCCGGGTCATCAGACGAGCCGTACGCTTCCGTCTCTATTATCACCCCGGACATGGTGATGCCGTCTATTTTTCTTGCAAGCCTCTTGCCTAGCAGGCCGCGGGCTACAGCAGCAGGCTCCCTGGAGTAAAAGGCTCTATCCAGCGGGGTCATGTGGATAATATCATCCCGGCAAGCTTTTTCATGTCCCTTCTAAACGCTGGGAGCAGATCCCTTCTGTACATTGTGGCCGCCGGATGCAGGCTCACCAGATAGTCCGTATTATCCTGGTTTATTATCGTGCCCCGTATCCCGGTTATCCCGCCGAGGCCCAGAAGCGACCTGAGGGCAGTGGCCCCCAGTATACAGACTATCCTGGGGTTTATCACAGAGATTTCTTCTTTTAGATATTCGATGCATGCGTCCCTCTCTTCGTCGGAAGGCACCCTGTTTTTCGGGGGCCGGCACTTTACCACGTTTGTTATGTAGACAGTACTGCGCGGGATCCCCGCGCGCTCGAGCTCCTTGTCCAGCACCCTGCCCGCTCCCCCCACAAACGGCTTGCCTTGCAGGTCCTCCTCCCTGCCGGGCGCCTCGCCGACGAGTATCGCCCGCGCGGATGCGGGGCCCGTGCCCGGTACTGCATTGGTTCTGCCCTCGCACAGGCCGCACCTTGTACAGACAGAGACCCGGGCGGCTATGCCCCCAAGCGGCCCGTCCACCATGCGGTGTATGATGCGGGCGCCGATAAAAGTGCACACCGGGCGGGCTCTGTTAAGTTGCGGGCACGTGACACAAAAAGTGTCAAGAGCCGGGGACATGAACGATCTGGGGCCAAAAACTGTTAATCCGCAGGGACATGGATACTGCATGGAACAAAAACTAGTGATACTTTTACGCAGCTATGGATACTAGTGTACATGGCACCTATTTTGTACAGCCTCCATGCAGACGCCTCCGTAGGAGTCAAAATTTGGGAGATTTGCGCTGTCCGGCTGATAGCTTGGCCCAGAAGGGTCAAATTTGGGAGAACATCTCGGGTCAGAAGGCCGGCTTTAGAGCATTTCTTGGGGGCACTTTTCCGGTGAAAACACAAGGATGACACACATCCGACTTCAGGACTACCACAGAGACAAGAGTCCAGTCTCGGGTGTAAAAGAAAATGACTAGGATAGAACTCGCGCGCAGGACGTGTCTTGCGTAGACTGAAATATGAGTTTGGGTTCATGTATCAAGGTCTCCAATAGAAAGGATGTGCCTGAAAGACAAACATTCTCCAACTCAGGCAAACCCCTACATCGAGATAGATTCTCGGCAAATCAGAAGAGTGTTTATTAGTATATGTCGGTGTTTGTTAATAGATGGGTAAGAAGGAGCTTCGAGATCGCGACGTATGGCAAAAGAAAAGCGGCCTAATGGGTAAAAAGGCGGAAGATGAATTTGAGGCGGTTTTTCTAGCTGAATTCACAGGTACAGAATATGTGATAAGAAAAGAACCCAAAGAGCTTAAAGACATTTATTCAAAAAATCCAAAACATGGCGTATCTATTGATTATGCGATAACAAACAAAAAAACCAAGAAAACGTTGTATGTTGAAATAAAAAGTCAGGAGGGATACGTGCCGGGAGAAACACTGCCCAAGGATGGCAGGGGCAATGCTCATGAAAGATCATGTAAGTTTTTTACTCCCGGCCTGCTCAAAGTAATGTGCAAACTTTCAAACCTGCCTGTTGGCACCCTGCCTTTTTGGATCGTATACCAAGGTAGAATAACCAGAGATGCAAAAAGAACAAGAGAAATAACATATTGGTTCGATGAATATGGAGCACATTTCTTCTTGTGGAAAAGTTCCAGTTCCACACCACTGATAAATCATTTTAAAAAGAATCTAAGACATATTCTAGATTAGGTTTTTGATCTTGTTTTTAAGCACGAGATCAAGGCCCCAGGCAGACCAGCCGCGGTATTTTTCCCGGGCAAACAACTCTATTTTTTTCTGGAATGGAAACATCCTTTCTATGCCCTGCATTGCTTGTACCGGTTTTCTGCTATGCTCCGTCCGGGGTATCGTGATGAGCTGTCTTACGTTCCTCGCGCCCCGGGGGGTAGGTATTTTTCCGTGTTTGAACAAAAGGCAGAGCTCACAGTTTGACAGGGTGTATTTTCCCGGATTGTGATTCATCTTGTCCCATACAAATGCAACCGTGCGATATTCAAACCCCCAGGCCTTGCCCAGCTGAATAGCCTGTTCCAGATGTGGGCTTGTCGCCCACAGGAACAAGAGGCTGTTGCTGCTTGCAATTTTTTTGATCGGAATTTCCATCATTTTTTTAGTCTTCATCGTTGGATATTTGAAACTAGACGTACTAACGTAGAGATCCGTTTTGTCATACTGGAGTTTGCCGTTGTAATCCCAGGGCGGATCGGCATATATAATATCAAATTTCCTATTTGGGAGCTTTTGATATAGAATTTCCTGCGGTATCTTGTTTTGCTTTGTCCTGTTTCTGACGTCTTTTGAATATACAGAATAGCTGCTCTGCCTGCTCATTTTCCGCCCCTCCCGTCACTTGAAACGGCACCGGCCTTGCGGCCCATCAATTCGAATACAAGGCTTTCATGGAGTTTTGACGCCATAGCGGTCGGCTGCCGGATGACTTCCACATGACCGCGCCTTCCGTCAAAACCAACGCCTCCAAATTTCCTTTGAGCCTTCCCCCATGCCATTATCATAGTATGATATCATCGTCATTTAAAATTTTTTTCATTGCCCTTGATTAAGGGACGGATGGCCCAGGGCATTGGCGTCGGAGATCCCCGGATGGCCCGGAATGTTTTATGTCAGGACACGTGTGTTAGATACGAGTCATGCCGGGGCCCCGTGCAAGTGCCAGCCGATCAAAAAAAACCACCAGTCGGCCCCGCCCGCTGCATGCCCCTGCCCCCGGGATCCTGTGCGCCCGAGGTGCCCTAGCAGGGTATCCCTCATGCACCCGGCTCTTAACACTTTTTGAGCCATGTACCCGCAACTTAACAGGGCCGCCGGGCGGCACGGGCCCCGGCGTATGCCACACATGGTACTAGTGTGAAAAAAAACGCGCAGTCGGCACGGATAGTATTCTATCAAAAAAGTGAAAAATCAGGTTGCCGGACTAGGTGTTGGTAGATGTGAGGTCAAAGGTGTACGTTACTTCCACCATGTCGTCCGCATTTACCAGAGTGGGCTGGGGCACTATGACCACCGCAAATGCTTCGCCCAGGGTGCTGCAGTTGTCATTGCTGTTGTCAAGGGAGTTAGTGCAGATTACAAGTGACGTGATCGTCTCACCTGCTGCGATGTTGGCATCTGTAAAATTGGCACGCAGGACCGCCTGGCTTGTGTCGGTGGTGGTGTCGGTGCTATCAACGTTGTTCGTCAGTATGCAGGTACTTTCACCCGAGTCAGCAAATGCAAGAGCGGGCACAAAGTCGGCTGCTACGGCATCCTCGGTTACGTCTGTTGCCTCCGCGTCTCCGATGCATATTGCCGCGGGCTGGTCACTTTCATCCAGATTAGTAGGACCAAAGGCTCCACGGATTAGTATGCTCTCGCCGCTATCGAGCAGCTGGTTGTGGACCGTCTGTGATGAGAGAACCTCGCCGTCTACGTTCTTGTGTACAAGCTCCGCCATGCCGAATAGCACGGGACTGTCAGCCTGGTCTGCCGGAAAGAATGAGGCACTTGCGGGGGTCAGCGCCAGCAGTGCAAACACTGCGGCAAACCCTGTCAGTGCAATTCCGACTGTTGGTTTTACCATGCTTTTCCCGCGCATAGCCCGTTTATAACGATTTTTATCGGTTCTCACCCGCATGTGGACAGGCGCAGAGCATACATTGCATTCAAAAAGCGAAAAATTCAGATGTGTTGACTAGTTGATAGGTGATCTAATATCAAAGGTGTAGGTAATGTCTAGCGTGTCATCTGCCCCTATCGTAGTGTTAACAACGCCAACAGCAGAGAACAATCCTCCGCTAGCCTGGCAGTCATCGCGGTCGTTGAAGTCTTCATTGAGGGTGTTGCAGACGGCTATAGCCGTGATAACCGCATCGTCAACTACATCATCCCCGTCGAACGTGGCGTTGAGTACGGCCAAGCCGGGTTCGGTGTTGAGTACGGCCGAGCCCGGTTCAGAGTTGAGTAGTACAGTTGCGTCTATGCAGGACTGATCGCCGTCATCAACCGCGGTGGTAGGCGTGAGGTCCCCGGCGATGGTAGTATCTGATATATCCGCCCCTGTCAAAGCATCAGTAACACACAGTACCATCGACCTTTCAAAGTTCGAAGTAGTGCCAACGGAATCAACCCCAAAGGTGCCCTTTATGAGAATGGATTCCCCATAGTCGACCAGCTGGTTGTGGACAGTATGTGATGAGAGAACCTCGCCGTCAACATTCTTGTGAACAAGCTCCGCCATGCCGAACAGTACAGGAGTATCAGCCTGGCTTGCGGGCAGGAATGATGCACTTGCAGGGGTGATCGCCAGCAGTGCAAATACTGCGGCAAAGCCCGTCAGTGCTATTCCGTATCGTCTTGTAAGCATGGCCACCCCCTTGATAACCCACTTATAACTATTTTTGAGTCAGATATATGACAGGCGGGCCCGGGGCCTAGCCGAACAGCGCCCGAATAGATTCTTTGAACGGCGGCGCAGCCACACCTTTTTCCGTGATTATCCCGGAGATGAGCTCCGGGGGCGTCACATCAAAGGCAGGATTGATCACACCCACCCCGTCGGGGGCGGTCATGCTGTCGCCAATCCCTGTCACCTCTGCCGCCTTTCGCTGCTCTATCACTACATCTTCAGGCCCGCTGTCAAGATCAAACGTAGAGAGCGGGGCGGCCACATAGAACGGTATGCCGTGCCGTGCGGCCATGGCTGCCACCTGGTAGGTGCCTATCTTGTTGTAGACATGGCCTGTGCCCAGTATGCGGTCCGCCCCTACCACCACCTTGTCGACCAGCCCCTGCGCCATGGAATAACCCACTGCCGTATCGGGGATGAGCCGCACGTCTATCCCGTCGTGCATCAGCTCAAAAGCTGTAAGGCGCGAGCCCTGCTGTACAGGCCGGGTCTCTGTTGCTATAACCCGGATGTTCTTGCCCGCCTCCCTGGTGGCCCTTATCACCCCCAGCGCGGTCCCGTAAGAGACCGTGGCCAGCGCTCCTGCGTTGCAGTGGGTCATTACGGTCTCGCCGTCGCCTATCAGGCCCGAGCCGTTTTTGCCCATCTCCTTGTTGGTCTTTACATCTTCTTCGGCCATTGCAAGCGATTCATCCACGACTGCCCGCCGCATGGAATCAGCGTCCGTGCACTTTTCTGCTGCAGCAAGCGCCCGCTCCAGGCCCCATTTGAGGTTTACAGCAGTAGGCCGGGTGCCGAGCAGCTCGTCTCTTGCGGTGCAAAGGTCGGCCATCAATGAATCCACAGTCCCCGCCGTGCTGCGGGAAGCAGCCAGTGCCAGCCCGAACGCGCCGGCCACGCCTATCGCCGGCGCCCCGCGGATGACAAGGTTCCGTATTGCGTCGGCTACCTGCCCGTATGTCTCATATTCAACAAAGACAAGCTCGCCTGGCAGCCGAGTCTGGTCTATCATTACCACCCTGCCGTCCCTCCACTCGACGGTCTTGAGATCCTGAGGGATATCCATGCTGCAGCGGCTGGACATTCTGTATTTAAAGCAAGGCGGGCCGTACACAGTTAACCGTTATATTTTCAAGGAGAACCAACCCGAATGCTTGAATCATTCATGCTGGCTGGACAAGGGGGACCCCGGGGGCATGCACCGGACATACGACAGGTGGCCGGAGATAGCAGAAGAATCATACTCTGAGGAATACGGGCAGGCGGAGAGCGGCGGGGTCTCGGATGTAGTATTTGCCGGCATGGGGGGCTCTGGCGCGATAGGAGATGTCCTATACTCGATGCTCTCAAAGACCGGCATCCACGTAAGCGTGGTAAAGGGGTATGTCCTGCCGCGCACGGCGGGCCCAGGAACGCTGGTGGTATCCACTAGCATATCGGGGAACACGCGCGAGACGCTTACTGTAATAGAGGCGGCAAGGGAGGCCGGCTGCCAGACGGCCTGCTTTTGCAGCGGGGGCGAGATGCTCGAATACTGTACCCGCCACAAGATGCCCCACTGGGTGGTCCCCATGCACCATTCGCCGAGGACGTCGTTTCCCTCGTTTCTATACGCGATGTTAAGCGTGCTGGGAGGGGTGATACCCGTCGATGAAAAGGACGTCCGCGATTCCATATCGGACATGAGGGAGCTGAGATCCAGGATATCGCCTGAAAGAGAAGATAACCCCGCGCTGGAGCTTGCCCGGTGGATAAAGGGCATGCCTGTGATATATTATCCGTGGGGCCTGCAGGCGGCGGCGGTCCGCTTCAAAAACTCGCTCCAAGAGAACGCAAAGTGCCACGTGATAGCAGAAGATGTCATAGAGGCGTGCCACAACGGGATAGTCAGCTGGGAAGGAGGGGGGAATGCCCAGCCCATACTCATCGAGGGGGCCGACGACTATTACAAGACAAAAGAGCGCTGGGCCATACTGCGCGGCTTTTTTGAATCGCGCGGGATAGGGTACAGGGAGGTAAGGTCGGTCAAAGGCGGCGTCCTCTCAAAAATCATAAACCTTGTCTACCTGCTCGACTATGCTTCGATATACCTTGCAGTCCTGCGGGGAGTCGAGCCATCCCCGGTGCCCGCCATCGACTACATCAAGAGGCACCTCTGAGCCGCGCTGATTAATTAATGGTATATTGGCGGGGGCGGCAATGGCCTCAAAGGATGTAGTAGCCGGGCTCGGCGAGATAGGGCTGCCTATACAGAAGGTCCTCTCCAGGGGCCGGACTGTCCTCGGCTATGACGCAGACCCGGCGCGAAGCGAGGGGAAAAGGCTAAAGGCGCACAAAGATGACAGGACTGGATTCCTGCACGTATGCATACCGTTTACTGTTAACTTTGAAGACGATGTAATATCGCTAGCAGAGATGTTCCGGCCCGAAGCCGTGGCCGTCCACAGCACAATCAGCCCGTATACTACAGAGAGGCTGCAAAAGGGGCTCGGTGTGCCCGTCATATACAGCGCGACTAGGGGCGTGCACCGCAGGATGGCAGGAGATCTTAAGCGGTACACAAAATTTTACGCGGTGTATCCGTGGGCGCCGCGGGCCGCATGGGCGGGCCGCGCATTTGCATCTTTGATGAGGGCGTCAGGTGTAAAGACCAAAAAGATGTCGACCCCGCTGGTGCTGGAGCTCGCCAAGATAGTAGTGGATACTTCATACTATGGATGGCTGATAAGCTATGCGCAGATAAGCAACGCGATAGCAGCAGAGCACGGCATAAACTATGACGAGATGTGGTCGTTTTCAGACGAAATACACAAGGCGCTCGGAAACAGGCCCAAGATGTACCCGGGCGTGATAGGGGGCCACTGTGTGATACCGAACCTCGAGCTTGTCCAAAATGAATCACTTGACATGATAAGGTCGCTCAATGATGCATATTCGAGCCGGCCGCCGGGGCGGCGCAGGCCTGCAGGCGGCTCTGCGCGGCGCAAGCCGGCTGGCGGCACGCCGCGTCGCGCATGCACCCGGGGCTCGCCACGGCGCATACCGCGCACACGGCGCAGGCAAAACAGTTAAACTGCAATGTACGGCGCCCCGGCGCCGCATGAGGGTATCATACAGCTTGGGCTCGCTGCTATCGATAGGCGAGGTGCTCGGCTGCTCCAAGATACTGGATTCCGCGCGGCCCGATACGGTCTGGATTCCAGAGACGTGGGGGATGGAGAACTTTGCAATGCTGTCGGCAGTATCGCAGGTAGTCGGCTGCAAAGTGGGCTCGTCTATAACCAACATCTATTCGAGGAGCCCTGCGCTTGCAGCAATGGGGGCGGTAACAGTGGATGCGCTCTCAGGCGGCCGCATGGTGATGGGCCTTGGCGCCGGCAGCCCGCCGATAGTGGGGGGCCTGCACGGAATGAGCTTTGAGCGGCCCGTAGAGAGGATGCGCGAGTATGTCGAGGTGGTTCGGCTGGCATCATCGGGGAATAGGATAGACTATTCGGGCGAGTTCTTCAAGCTCAAGGGCTTTACGCTGATAGTAAAGCCCGTCAGGGAACAAATACCTGTGTATATGGCGGCGGTGAACCGCCGAATGCTAGAGCTCGCATGGGAGATAGCCGACGGGGCGCTGTTGTTCCTGCGGCCCCTCGGGGAGCTGCGGGGGACGATAAAGAGGATGCAGTCGCGGCGCAAGATAGATGCGGCCTGCCAGGTGATAACTGCCGTCTCGCATGATTCAGAGGCGGCGGCAGCCAGGGCCAGGACGACTGTCGCCTTTTACGTCTCAGTTGGCAGCATATACAGGGAGTTTCTGGCGGCAAGCGGGTTTGATGCAGAGGTGGGCAACATATACGGCGAGTATAAAAAATCCGGGATTGAGGCTGCAGCCGGGCAGGTGACCCCACGCATGGTATCCGAGCTTGCAGTATGCGGGACGCCCGACGAGTGCAGGAAGGGTATCGAGAGGTTTGCCGCTGCGGGGATAGACCTGCCGATTATACAGCTCAACCCCGTGGGGGACGCGCTAGAATCGTGCAGGCTGATTGCATCGGCGATGGAGGGGGCGTGAGGCCGGTCTTTGCCGTGGGTACCGGGGGCACAAAATTCGGCCTGCAGGATGTGCCCGTCGAGGAGAGCCTGCTGGAGGCGTCAGCCGAGCTGTTCTTGGGCACGGACATACAGCGGGAGAGCGTCGATGCGGTCATAGCATCGACAAACGACAACTCAAAGTATCTCGGGGCGATACTGGCAGAAAAGTGCGGGATAACGCCTAGAATTGCGCATACTGTCGAGAGCCTGTGCAGTTCAGGGACCAGCGCGATAGTATCGGGCGTATCATACATAGCTAGCGGCATGGCAGAGGTGGTCCTTGTGGCAGGGGCAGAAAAGAGCAAGAGCCCCGGAGGCATCCTCGAGTGGGACCAGTCGCGGGGAGGATACCCGGAGCCGGTATTCTGGGCGTCGCTATTTGCTGGCGCCTACAAGAGGGAGCACGGCGCAAGCGCAGAGGATCTTGCGGCAGTTGCCGCAAAGAACCACCGCAATGCCGCATCGAATCCGCGCGCGTGCTCGGCCATGGATATAACTATACAAGACGTGCTTGAATCGCGCAGCATAACCGACGACTTGAAGCTATACGAGTGCTCAAGGGAGTGCAGCGGCGGGGCCGCCATTCTGCTGGCATCAAAAGATGCGGCCCGGGGCCAGGAGGCGCCGGTGCGCATATCGGGGATAGGCCAGAGGACTGTCTCTGCTTCTCTCTCGGGCGCGGGCCCGCTTGTACACATGGAATCCACTGCAATGGCGGCAGCAGACGCGCTGGCCGCATCGAACAGGTCCGCAAAGGAGATTGATGTGATGGAGCTGCACGACGCGTTTGGGATATGCGAGCCGATGGCTCTCGAGGGGATTGGAATTGCAGGCAAGGGCAGGGGTGCTGCATTTTGCAGCAAGCTCTACGAGACCGGGGATAACTTTGTAAATCCCCGGGGCGGCCTGATTGGCGCAGGCCACCCGCTCGGGGCCACGGGGATAGCGCAGGCAAACGAGATAGTAATGCAGCTGCAAGGCGCTGCAAAAGGCAGGCAGGTAGAGGGGGCCGCGGCAGGCCTTGTACACAACATGTCGGCGGCGGCCACATCGTCCACGGTACTGGTGATGGAAGCATGAGCGGGATATCCCCGGACTATTGCAGCTCATGCAAGCATACGGTCTGGCCCCCGTCGGGTAGGTGCCCGCGCTGCCTGGGCAGGACCGTCCGCGGGATACTTCCAGATACAGGGCGGATAGTGGGATTTTCCGGGGACAAGTCGGGCAGATATTGTCTGGTGGATATGGACGGGGTGCGCCTGGTCGCGTCGTATTCCGGGAAGAGTCCGGCCGACGGGCAGAAGGTGCGCCTGCTGCGCGCGTGGACTGAAGGCGGAAGATCCCGGTTCGAGGTCGGGCCCAGCTAAATCTATGCCCGGGCGCCGCCGCGTATTACAGAGCCGGACCTTATGTGAAAGTTCATGCAGCACCTGCACTCGCGCTTTATGCACTCCTCTTCAGAGAAGTGCCCGCAGATACCACACTCGCAGCTGGGCATGGGGCACTATCGACCGGGCGCGGTTATAAGTTGCATGGCGGCCCCTGCCCTAGGATCTGCGCCTGGACCGCTTTGACTTTCTGGCGGATTCGGCTGCATGGTTGGAGAGCTCCTGCTCCATCTCGGCTGCCCTGCTGTCTACGACCCGGATGACCTCCTGGATGAGCCCGTCAAGGTCCCCGTCCGAGACTGCAGGTTCGACGGCAGTGGAGATCTCTTTTATCGCAGATGATATCTCGGAGCTCACCTGCTCAAAGCTCTCCGGGTCCTCGTATGCGGTGGCGTATAGGCTCTTGAGGTTGTTGACCTGGCTTATCACCTGGTCGGTGAGGGTCAGGCGGAAATCTGTGCCGTTTATTGTGATCTCCTTTGTGATCATACGGGGGCCCCCGGGCGCATCCTTAAAATCCTTTTAGCGCGCCTTTCTGGGGCCGATCAGGCACGGATATGGCCCCGCCGGGTCCGGAGACTGCATGGTACATGCCCGGAATCCGTGGCCGCAGGCACACGTAGATCCCCTTTTCAAAAAGACATTTTATCTGCAATACAAGGGGGATTCCATGGATATTGCTTTGCGTCCGGGTGCTCTCCCCCCCATATGATCCGTGCTAAGAGATCCGCGGGGATCCTCATGCTGGCCGTAGCCGTCATGGCCGGCGCCGCGGCACTATCCGGAACTGTACCCTTCACCCAGGAGGCATACGCTCACCCCCCGGGTTCCACGGAGGATCCCGGGGAGGGCCACAGGAGCGGCACAAGCGACTACCACCATACGGAGATCAGATACAGGTTCGGTCCTGTGCCCCCCGGCGGCGGAGACTTTGGCCCTGTATTCGGATACAAGGCCCTGATAGGCGATTCCGAGAGGAGGATAGAGGTATACGCCAACGGCGAGGAGCTGGCCCTGCCTGTAACATGGGGCGGATACGGGGTCGAGTGGTACGAGACGGAGTTTAGGACAACCCTTGTAAACGGCAGGACGGGCTCGTCCTATCAGAGGACCGAGGTCTCGAGCATCCCCGCGGGCGCCTTTGCGTACAGCGATGCAATAGGTTTCCACCCGGTGAGCTTCGAGCCCCGGCTCACCGCGTTTAGCTGCGACGACCACACAAACACCGTGTCCTTTCGCCAGGACTACATCGTGAGGGACCAGGTTAACTACATGTATCACTCGTTCTTTCCATATTCGCAAAAGATAACGTACACCGACGGGACCGAAGAGTGCATACTTCCGGGAGCCCTGGACGGCGACGAGGGGCAGCTGGAGGGGGCGTTCTCTGCGTTCAACAGGTACGCCCCGTACGTGCCAAAGGGCGAGATATCCAGCGTGGAGACGGTAAGGATGTCCCCCGATTCTGTAATAGAGATGACGCGCACCCTAGAGTGCACATCATCGAGCTGCCGGAACCCGGACCACGTGGACTTTGGGCACGCGCTGCCCCCCCAGACATTCTGGCAGTGGTGCGACGTAGAGGATGAGACGCTCCGGCCGAGATGCATGGCCAACTCGACGCTTACCGGAGACTATGTGTTCGAGCTGCCGGGACAGCATGACAGGGAGGATGTGCTGGCGGCAGAAGGGGTAAGCCCCGACCTGCAGATACCGAACAATGCAGTATGCACGGACCCGTCAGAGTTTGGAGCCGTAAACAGGCCCGGCCCCGGGGAGTTTTATCCGGACAACTGCGGGTATGTATTGCCAGAGGATGTCATACGCCCAGATCCCACGCCGTACGTGGTGTCGGTCCAGCTCGACGAGGGGCTTGGGACACTCAGGGTGGTCTTTGACCGGCCGATACTCTCAGTGGATGGCTCGGGCATGCGCATCGCGGATGCGGGGGGCAGCGGCGAGATTGCCCCGTCGGGGAACAGAATATCCGGGACTCCGCCCGAGGTGGTGGAGCTGCCAGTAAACGCAAGCAGCATTGGCGCGGCAGCCTCGTTTGCAGACCCCCGGCTTTACTTTGAGCCGTCTGCGGTCACAAGCGAGGTGGGCGCGTTTCCCGCGGGCCACGAGCTGCCATCCCCGCGGTACCTCCGGACATACTCGACGGGCACCGAGCTTAACCGGGACAGGGCGGTGGCGTTCTCTTCAGACGGCTCATCCATGGTAATAGGCGGGCTCTGGAGGACCTTCCAGGGCTGGATCTACCCTTATGTGATGACCGAAAAATTCGACGTCAGCACGGCCGAGCGCTCCGGCAAGTTCCTCGACGTGGACGACCGCGTCGGCCTATCGATACACCACATCTCATTCTCGGATGACGGCCTGTTCATGTTCGTTACCGGGAACAAGTCGCCAAAGGTGTTCCCGTACGAGCTGACCACCCCATATACGATAAACTCGGTCAGGGGAAGGACTCCGAGCCCCAACATACCCGGCGAGGGCCAGCTGTACGGGATTGCCTTCTCGCTTGACGGCCGCCAGATGTATACGATAGGGAACAGCGACACCGTGCAACAGTTCCCGCTTTCTGAAAAGTTCACGGTGAGCACGGCAGACGTCTCGTCCCCCGTATCGTTTGATGTATCGGCGGTGGAGGATGACGCAAGGGGGGTGGCAGTATCGCCCGACGGAAAGACCATGTATGTATCGGGAGGCGGCGATGTGCACGCATACACCCTCGTCGAAAAGAACGACGTGTCTAGCGCCAGATACGAGACCTCTTTTTCAATATCGCCGCAGACAGAAAGCGTCTTTGGGATTAAATTCTCGCCCGACGGGCGCTTTCTATTCGCAGTCTCCTTTGAGGGGGTGCACCAGTACGAGCTGAGCCGGCCCCATGACATATCGGGCCCCGTGCAGGATCTTGCCGCGCTCGAGGCGGATGGCGATTCACCGAGCGGCATGTTCATTGCGCCCGGGGGCACCGACTTGTACCTGACCGACGATGCACGGGGCAGGCTGCGCTGGTACGATATATCGTCTGAATACGACCTGTCCACCGCCACCTTGCGGAGAACCCAGATCACCACATGGCAGGATTCCCCCCAGGGGGTGTACTTTCCCGCCGGCAGGGCGGAGATGTATACGGTGGGCAGCAGCCCCCCCTTCGTCCACAGGCTCACGCTGCCCGGAGAATACGACACCAGCAGCATAACCGAGCACAGCATGCTCAACGTATCGCTGCGCGATATCAACCCTGTGGGGGTCGCCCTGTCCGGTGACGGCAAAAAGATGCTCGTTGCCGGCGGAGCCAGCGGCACGGTATTCCAGTACGGGCTGGTACCTGCGTACAATTTGAACGGGGCCGTGTACAACAGGGCCCTGGATCTCGGCGGGCCGACCCCGACAGACCTTGCATTCTCGAGGCAGGGAGACGCGCTGTACGTATCCGACGACGAGGGGCAGGTGCACCACTATGCTCTGAAACCCGCGTACAATATAGTCAACGCCAAGCGTGTGGGGAGCTTCCTCATGGGGACAGAGTCCCTCCATGGCCTGTCGTTCTCGGATGACGGCCGAATGCTGTTTGGGCTAGACGGGGACGCAGGGACTGTGGCGCAGTTCAATTTCGGAGGGTATCCGGCCAGGCGCACGGCTGCCGTGGGCGCATCAGACGGGCCCGGGCTTGCCGAGACTGGGGACAGAGACTTGAACAAGTTTCTGCCCCGGGAGGCAGGCGACAGGCTCGCCTTTTCGGATTTTGCCCTGCGGGACGGGGAGAGCAGGGCAGTCATACGCGACGAGCCCGGCGTGGCCATGAGGGCAGATGTCTTGCACAACCGGATGACAGATGCACTTGACGGGGCCATCACCTCCGATGCAGCTAGTGCCGTGCGCGGCAAGCTTGTGCTCGACGCGCCCGGCGTGGGCGAGATACCCACATAACCAGGATAGTACCGGCAGTCGACGCGCCAAACGTGGGCATGCTAGTAGATGCAGGCATACCGGGGAAGCTAAACGTAAGGGACAGCCCCACCCTGGATGTTGGCGTTATGCGCACAGCCATGGTCGACGTAAAGGCGGGCGATAAGCCAGGCATCAACTCGGATGCGTCGGCCATCCCGCCCACAGGGGAGAGCCCCGTGCTGCTCTCGGCGGATGTGGACTCGACGGGCCTTTTGCGCATGGTGTTTGACCTGCCCATAGACCACTCTACGATAAACGTGTCAAGAATCCACGTAAGGGACGGCAATGCAGCGGCGGGGCTGACGCTGCTGCCGGGGGAGCTTTCAAGCACGGGCGCCGGAAACACCGTCTCCTTTAGCCTGAATGAGACGCGCATCGGGGAGGCATTAGCCCAGTCAGGCCCCCGGCTGCACTTTGATGCCGGCGCGCTGAATACTACAGTGAGGGGCGTATTCCCCGAGCCGTTTGTTCTGCCCCTGCCCGCGCAAAAGGGCTCGCTCAACGTGGCTGCACAGGACCGCACCCCGCAGGGCGCGGCATTCTCGCCCGACGGGATGATCATGCTGATGGCGGGAACAAGCAGCGACGCCATACACCAGTACGACCTGCCTGCTGCTTATGACGTGGAGGCAGCCGAGTACTCCGGTTTATCCCTCGCGACGCCCGGGATGGAGCCCGTGGCACTTGTGTTTGCAGACGGCGGGAGACTGCTGATAATACTTGACGGGGCAGGCTTTGAAGCCCGCGCCTACGAGATGGCAGATCCCTACAACATAAGCACTGCCGCCCCGTCGGGGGATGTGCTCTCGACGAGCGGGAGGGAGGTGGAGCCCCGCGGGATCGCCATCTCCCCCGACGGGCTGAGTGTATTTGTGACGGGGCAGGGCAGCAATTCCGTGCACCAGTATTCACTGGGCACGGCCTTTGATCTGAGCACGGGTTCATACAGCGGAAAATCCGTCAGCGTGGCTCAACAGGAGACCAACATCCAGGGCGTTGCATTCTCTGCCCGAGGAGACCTCATGTTCATAGTCGGTACGGAATCGGATTTGCTGCACAGGTACGAGCTGAGCGGCGCCTTTGATCTCTCGGGGCGCACGCACACGGGGTCGCTGTACATTGCGGGCACCGGGGGCAATGCCATGGACCTGGCGTTATCGTCTGACGGCAGGCTTGCATTCATACCTGATTCTTCTTCTGATTCCATCCACAGGTACGAGCTCGACGGGCCGTACGGGATAGACGGAACCCCGACGGGGGAGTACGGCCTGCCCGACAGTGCGCCCACGGGGGTGGCGTTCTCGGCAGACGGGACGCTCATGCTGATCTCGGGGAACGGCGGGGATGCAGTGTACGGGTTCGCGCTGGATCCGCCGTTTGACCTGTCTGCGCCAAGGTCCTCTGGATCATTTAGCACGGCAGCCGAGGATACTGTCCCCCGGGATGTGGACATCACGGCCGACGGCGGCTCGGTATTTGTCATGGGGAGGCAAACTGACAGCGTGCACAGGTACGACCTGGCATCGCCCTTTGAGATAACTGCGCCTACACACAACGGATCATTTTTCGTCGGCGAAACCGAGACAACACCCAACGGCCTTGCGTTCACACAGGACGGGGATGGATTGTTCATTGTGGGCTTTGCAGAAGATGCAGTGTACGAATACAATCTCGAGGGCCCGTACGACCTGAACGGCTCCATGCCCAACAGCTCCCTTGCCGGATCCTTCAGCCTCAGGGACAGGGGGGAGAACCCCACTGACGTGTACTTTTTGCCCGGCGGGGACGTCATGCTTGCGGCAAGCGTCGGCGCGGCCTCTGTGCTCAGGTACGATCTTGGAGCCCCCTATGATATAGGAACCGCCGAATACGCGGGCTCCTTTAGCGTGAAGAATGAAGGCACGTCCCCCACGGGGCTTGCATACTCGGCAGACGGCCTGCGCTTGTTCGTTACCGACGCGGTCACCGATGCAATCCACTGGTATGAGCTGGGCACATACCCGGTCAGGATCACCCGGTTCAGCACATCCCTGGACGAGCCCATAATATCAGACAATGCATCTGCCGGAATACCTCCTCCGCCCAAGCCCAAGCTGATCTCCGTTACAGCCGAGACGGGAGGCACGCTGAGAATCGTGTTTGACCAGCCCATAGATCACTCGACGGTAAACGCGTCTAGAATTCACGCAAGGGACGGCAATTCCACCGCGGGGCTGACGCTTGTTCAAGGGGAGCTTTCAGACAGGGGAACAGGTGATACCGTATCCTTCAGCCTGGACAAGACGCGCATCGGGGAGATATTCAACCATTCAAGCCCCCGGCTGCACTTTGATGCCGGCGCCCTCAGCAGCGCCTACGGGGATGCATTCCCCCAGCCGTTTGCGATGCCCCTGCCCGCGTACAGGAGCTCGCTTGATGTAGTGGCGCAGGATGACAGAATCGAGGGCGTGGCAATCTCGCCCGACGGACGGCGCATGATAATAGCAGGAACGGGCAGCGGTGCTGTACACCAGTACGACCTGCCGAGGGCCTATGATGTGCCGGCCGCCGTGTACACCGGCATCTCCCTTGATACCGCGACAGACCCGGTGGACTTGGTGATAGCCGATGAAGGGAGGCTGATGATAGTCCTTGGCGGGACCAATGGTACAGCCCATGCATACAGGCTGGCGGAGCCCTATGATATAGTCAATGCGACCCCGACGGGGGAGATGCTCTCCGTGATCTCGGAGGCGGCGGAACCCCGCGGGATTGCCATATCCCCTGACGGCCGGCGGGTATTCATCACGGGGCAGGACAGCGATTCTGTGCATGAATATTCCCTGGGCATTCCCTTTGATCTCAGCACGGGGGCATACAGCGGTGCCTCCGTTAACGTATCGGGGCAGGCCAGTAACCCCCATGGTGTGGCGTTTTCTGCAGACGGGACCCTCATGTTCATAACGGGGCCGACCTCAAAATCCATGCACAGGTATGAGCTCGATGGCGCCTTTAACATTACGGGGCACACGTATACTGGAAGCTTTTACCTGGCGGACAACGTGGGGTCGCCCTCCGGCCTGGCCTTCTCTGCAGATGGCCGGTTTGTATACATAACTGACTTTGTCCACGATGCAGTCCATGAATACGAGCTTGACGGGCCGTACGACATAGACGGGCCCCCCGTGGCCGTGTACGGCCTGACAGACGGGGAGCCCACGGGCGTGGCGCTCTCTGCAGACGGAACAGTCATGCTAGTCTCGGGAAGCGAGAGGGACTCGGTATACGGGTTCACGCTGGATCCGCCGTTTGACCTGTCTGCTCCGGAGTCTTCTGGATTCTTCAGCGTCTCAGCCCAGGATGCAGATCCGCAGGACGTGGATATCTCGGCGGACGGCGGCTTGGTATTTGTCATAGGAAGGGATAACGACCGCGTGTACCGGTATGATCTGGCATCGCCCTTTGACATAACCGCGCCTACACCCAACGGATCATTTTTCGTCGGCGAAAACGAGACTTTCCCCACCGGCCTTGATTTCACGCCAGACGGGGAGGTGCTGTTCATCGCGGGAGCCGACAAAGATACAGTGTACAAATACAGCCTTGCGGGCCCGTACGATCTAGATGGCACCGTGCCTGCAGACTCCCTTGTTGGATCCTTTAGTGTAAAGGAACAGGACGACAACCCGGTGGCCGTATCCTTTTCACCCGATGGACGGGTGATGTTTGCGGCAAGCGAGACCAGGGACAGGGTGCTCAGGTACGAGCTCGGATCAGCGCATGATCTGGACAGTGCGGAATACACCGGCTCTTTCAACTTGAGGGATCAGGTCGCGATCCCCACAGGGATGGCGTTCTCGGCAGACGGCCTGCGGATGTTCTTTACCGATTCTGACAGTGATGCCGTCTATTCGTACCAGCTGGGCACGTATCCGGTCGTCCTCGCCCGGGAAGACTTTCCCCCGGACGCCCCGCGGATCTCTGATGATGCATCGGTCACGATCTCATTTGCCCCCAAACCCAAGCTGGTCTCTGTTACAGCCCACACCGGAGGCATCCTGGGAATCGTATTTGACCAGCCCATAGACCACTCGACGATAGACGCGTCTAAAATCCACGCAAGGGACGGAAACGGGACCGCGGGGGTGACGCTTGTGCAATCGGACATTGTCCCGGGCACAGGCAGTACAGTATCCTTCAACATGTCCGACAATCTGGGGGAGATACTGAATTATTCAAGCCCCAGGCTGCACTTTGATGCAGGCGCACTAAGGAGCGCATCCGGGGATGCATTCCCCCGGCAGTTTGAGCTGCCCCTGCCCGCGTACAGGGGCGGGTTTGGCGTGGCCGCACAGGATGATGCCATCCAAGGCGTGGCATTCTCGCCAGACGGACGGCGCATGCTGATCGTAGGGACGGGCAGCAGTGCGATACACCAGTACGACCTGCCGGAGGCCTATAATGCACAGGCAGCCGAATATTCCGGCACCTCCCTTGATACCACGATAGACCCGGTGGACCTTGCGCTAGCTGATGGCGGCAGATTGCTGATAATCCTTGGAGGGACTGCAGATACCGCCCATGCCTACAGGCTGGCAGAGCCCTATGACATAGTCAACGCCACACCTACCGGGGAGACTGTGTTTGTGCGGGATCAGGCAGGTGCGCCCCGGGGCATAGCCATCTCCCCCGACGGGATGCGGTTATTTGTGACCGGGCAGATCAACGATTCTGTGCACCAGTATAACATGAGCACGGCCTTTGACATCAGCACTGCAGTCCACAGCGGGATATCCATCAACGTGTCGGCGCAAGAGAACGCGCCGCAGGGCGTGGCATTCTCTGCGGATGGAACAGTCATGCTCATAACGGGGACAAACTCAAAGGCGCTGCACAGGTACGAGCTCGACGGCGCCTTTGATCTCGCGGGGAGCACGTATGCAGGCTCCCATTACCTGGGGAGCTATGCGACATCACCCACCGGCCTTGCATTCTCTGCAGACGGCAGGTTTGCATTCATAGCGGATTCTGCCTCCGATGCCATACATGAATACGAGCTTGACGGGCCGTACGGGGTAGGCGGCCCCCCCAGGGCCATGTACGGGCTGTCTGATTCAGAGCCAACAGGTATGGCATTTTCTGCAAACGGCACCATCATGCTGGTATCGGGAAACGGCGGGGACAGGGTGTACGGGTTTGCGCTGGATCCGCCGTTTGACCTGTCGGCGCCGGAGCCCATGGAATCATTTGGCACTGCGGCCCGGGAAGGCGCCCCCCGGGACGTGGAGTTTTCGGCCGACGGCAGCTCGGTATTCATCATAGGGAGGGGAAGTGACAGCGTGCTCAGGTACGACCTGTCACCGCCCTTTAGCCTGGCCGCTCCGACACCTGGCGGATCATTTTTCATCAATGATTTCGAGATGGCGTCCACTGACCTTGCATTCACACCGGACGGGGAGGGGCTGTTCATCGTGGGCACTGGAAATGATACAGTGTACGAATACAGCCTTGCCGGCCCGTACGACCTCGACTCCATGCCGGCCGACTCCCTTGTTGGTTCCTTTAGTGTAAAGGGGCAGGGTGACAACCCCACGGGCATATACTTTTCACCAGACGGGCATGTCATGTTTGCGGCAAGCGACGGCAAAAACACTGTGCTCAGGTACGTGCTCGGATCACCGCATGACACATCTACTGCCGAATATACGGGCTCCTTTAGTGTGAGGGATCAGGGCAGGTCCCCCACGGGGCTTGCATTCTCGGCAGACGGCCTGCGCATGTTCTTTACCGATGTGGGCAGTCCCGCAGTGGGTGGTCCCTCAGTGCATTCATACCAGATGGGAACGTATCCGATCGACAGCTCGCAGGCCGCGGCTGTGCGGAGCTTCGCCGTGCCGGCAGGTGATAAGCCGGGAGCAACAGATGGCGCGAATTCCGCAAGGATAGCAACGATAACAGGTGCAGACGGGCCGGATGCGGCAGATGGCGCGGTGCATGTGAAAAAGACAGCAGTGGTGGTAGTCGACGGGCCGGACGTGGTTGACGGTCTGCCGCCCGAGGGAATAGACCCGATAATGGAGGGCGATGCGCCGGATATAGTCGACGGCCTGCAGCTGGCAAAGATGTCCATTATAATGGAAGTTGATGCGCCGGGCATTGCAGACGGCGGCGTGCCCAAGCGGGAAGGGAGTCACGCCGCAATTGGAAACAGCACGGCCGTCGTGGTTGATGAGGCCACTGTATCGCGCATGGGGGATATAACGGCAGATGATGCGCCGAGTGTTGCAGACGGCGGCGTGCCCAAGCGGGAAGGGAGTCACGCCGCAATTGGAAACAGCACGGTCATCGTGGTTGATGAGGCCACTGTATCGCGCATGGGGGATATAACGGCAGATGATACGCCGAGTGTTGCAGACGGCGGCGTGCCCAAGCGGGAAGGGAGTCACGCCGCAATTGGAAACAGCACGGTCATCGTGGCCGATGGCGCGACTACCGCCCGCATGGTCGACATAATGGCAAATGATACGCTGGATGTGGATGACGAAAGTGTGCGCAATGCGACGGGAAAGCATGACGCAGCGGGGAATAGCATGCCGGGAGTGGTTGACGGCGCGATGACCGCCCGCATGGTCGACATAATGGCAAATGATACGCTGGATGTGGATGACGAAAGTGTGCGCAATGCGACGGGAAAGCATGACGCAGCGGGGAATAGCACGCCCGGCGTGCTTGACGGTGCGACAACCGTCCGCATGGGGGAGATAACGGCGGATGATACGCCCAGTGTTATAGACGGCGGCATGCGCAATGTGACGGGGAAGCATGACGCAACAGGGAAGAGCGCTCCAGTCGTGGTTGATAGTGCGGCAACCGTATTCATGGGGAGGATAACGGCGGATGATACGCCCAGTGTTATAGACGGCGGCATGCGCAATGTGACGGGGATGCATGACGCAACAGGGAAGAGCGCTCCGATCGTGGCGGATAGTGCGAGAACCGTATTCATGGGGGGAATAACGGGATATGATACGCCCAGTGTAAATGATGAAATCAGGAGCGAGATAATGGGAGATGCAACGGCGTATGACGGGCCCTCCGTGGGCGACGGCGCCACGACCTCCCGCATGGGCGACATAGCAGAGGGCGATGCTCCGGGCATTGCAGACGGCGGGCTGTCCGCAAAAATGAGCAACACAAGGGTGGGCGCGCTCGACAAGCCGATAGTGGGAGATGCGGCCCATACAGTACCGGTGGTGCGGTCGGTCTCGGCTGCAGATGCAGCAGAAAGAGAGGGCGGTATGGTAGCCATAACCGTCACGTTTAGCGAGCCCGTAAGCGTGACCGGGGCGCCAAGCCTCCTGCTCAATGTGAACGCGTCAGCAGGGTATGTGCAGGGTTCCGGCGGAACAGCGCTGATCTTCAATTATACGGTGGGCGCAGGCCACAATGCGGCAGATCTCGCCTATGCGGGAAGAGACGCGCTGGTGCTCAACGGGGGGTCGATATCGGCCGGCAACGGGGCGGCAGCCGACCTCACACTGCCGCAGCCAGGCTCGCCGTCATCTCTGTCGGGCAGCTCGGACGTTACAATAGACACCATGCGGCCCTCTATCGAGCGCATCCTGGTGACGGGAAACAACACCCTGGAGGCCACCGCCGACGAGCCGCTTCACGAAGGTACCGACGGGAGCGGCATAACGCTGAAGATAAACGGGAGCGACGCCGGCGGTGTATCGGCAGAGCTGATAGCTGGCAACAACCTACTTGTAACCACTACAGACGGATTTTTGACGGCGCAAAGCATCACGGTCCGGTTTGAGAACGTGACGGATCCCGCGGGGAATCCGCTCACGGCGGCCAATTACAGCCTCTCCCTAGAAAGCAGGACACTACTTGACAATCAGACTATAACCATGACGGACGACGACAACCTGCTTGTAATGCACGGGGACATGCCGCCAGAGTTCTCCGTTATAGACGAGACTACAGAGGGCATCCCGGCGATACTGCATCTTGGGATCGCCGGCGACAACAGATCAGCAGTGCTCCCCTCGTCGGTGACCGTAACTAGCGGGGAGGTCACGGCCCTGCTGCCGGCAGACCTGGACCTGTCCGGGCTTGCAGAGCGGCAGATAACCATAGAGGATCCAGGCAGGGTGCCAACCGGCCTGGACGGCACCCTACAGGGCAATTCCATAGAGGTGGGACAGCTGGACGAGGACATCGAGCTCAACGAGCCTGTCCGCATATCCCTGCCCGGGCGGGCTGGAAATGACGGATACCGCATAAACTCGGACAATATAACCACGGAGATAGGTGCGCGCTGCAGCGCGGACAGTGCAGCGGCGGCGGCAGCACATGCAGGGAGTGGCGCCTGCCGGGTGGATGCAGGGCCGGACCTTGCAATATGGACGCATGCACTCTCCGCGTTTGGTGCGTACACCCATACGCCCGCGGAGATTCCGGCACCGGCTCCGCTACCGCGCAGGGGCGGCGGCGGTGGCGGCGGAGGGGGCGGCAGCTCCGGCGCCATCATAGGCGGAGGCAGCCTGGGATTCAGCGTCTCGTTTGACATCATGGCGGACGGGGAGAACGCACTGCGCGGCGTCTCGACGGTAAGCGCCGCCCCCGGCGGAACCCTGGCGATAAGCCCGGTGCTCAACCCCCCGAGCACGCTCAACGTCTTCGACATGGAGGTCTCGCTGCATGGGGCAGACGGGGATACCACCGACGTATACTACAACAGGGTCGGATCCTTCTTTGGCAGGCAGTGCGATACGGACCCGGTGATAACCGACGTGCTGTATACGTGTGATCCCCAGTCGGCAATATCCGGGTCTGGTGCATCGGTCAGGACAAACGGAGGCTTCCTCGAGGGCATGAACATACCGCTCGAGGGCGAGTTCTCGGGAACCATGAGCATAGCCCTTCGCGACAGCCAGGGAATAGTGCTGGCAAACCACGACAGGGACAGGTATTCGATAATGGCGGGCGCGGGCCCCGTGCCGGTCGCCATGGTGATGGATCCCGCGCCGGCGCCAGTCGAGCCGGAGCCCGCGCCAGAACAGGTGGCGCCAGAACCGGAACCGGTGGTGCCAGAGCCTGCGCCGGAGCCGGTGGCGCCAGAGCCCGAGATGGACCCAGAACCTGAGCGTGAAGGCGAGCCGGAGCCCGCGCCCGAGGCGCCCGTGGATGAGCCCGGAACGGATGCGGCAAGAGAACAGGGCTTCCTTGACAGAATAATAGAGTTCTTTGCATCCCTGTTTGGCTGATCCGGCCCGCTTTAGCCCACATGATGCCCCGCCGGACCCGGTACGCCCGGCAGGGGGCCGCCGGATCCGCACGGGCAGGGCTACTGTAAAAAACATATTTTATCCGGGTTTCTAGGCAGAGACCATGGGCACGGCGTGGCGCGGATGATCGTGGGTGCGTACAGGCCGGCATGGATACTCGTGATCGTGCTGGCAGCCGCGGCAATTGCCGGCATCGCCGCACTTGCCCCGGATGCGTACGCGCATCCCCCAGGCTCTACTGAGGATCCCGGGGAGGGCCACAGGGCGAACAACCGGGACTTTCACCATATACAGCCAAGTTACAAGTTCGAGCGCGTGCCCCAGGGCGGAGGAACCTTTGGCATTCCGCTGTACGGATTCAAGCCCCTGCTGTCGGACCGGGGTAGCAGGATAGAGGTTTACGCCAACGGCGAGGAGCTGGGCCTGCCCGTGGCGTGGGGCGGGCACGGGGTCAAGATATACAAGATACACTATGAATACACGTACTCGGGCGGCAGGCTCGGGGCAGATTACCTGTTCAGCGAGTTCTCGCAGATACCCGCGGGCGCCTTTGCGTATTCGGAGGCAATACCCAACCCGTTGGACTTTTCGTCCAACTTTGCCGCGTTTAGCTGCGACGACCGCACCTACAGCCGCTCCCTTGTCGGCGCGTATGACTATTCACACTTGGGCGTAACCAACGTTGTACAACAGTCGTTCTTTCCGTATTCCCAAAAGATAACATATACAGACGGAACCGAAGAGTGCGTCCTGCCTGGGGCCCTCGACGGCGACGTGGGCCTGCTGGAGGGGGTGCACCTCAACTCCAACTACCCACCGTACAGGCCAACTGGCAATATATCCAGCGTGGAGATCGTCGGGATGGCCCCCAATTCTACCATAAAGATGACGCAGAGCTTTACATGCACATCTTCGAGCTGCCTGGACCCGGACCATGTGGACTTTGGGCACGCGCTGCCCACCCAGACATACTGGATGCAGTGCGATGTAGAAGACGAGACGCTCGATCCCAGGTGCACGCTCAACTCGACGATGACCGGCGACTATATCTTTGAGCTGCCGGGGGAGCACAACAGGGAGGATATACTGGCCGCCGAGGGGAGGAGCTCCCGACTGTCAATACCGAACAATGCAGTATGCGGCGACCCGTCCTTATTTGGAACAGGAAACAACCCGGGGCCGGGGCAGCTCTATCCCGACAACTGCGGGTATGTGCTCCCGTCGGATATAATGCGCCCCGAACCGGCGCCGTACGTGGTGTCGGCCCAGCTGGACGGCGAGCTCGGAATCTTCAGGATCATCTTTGACCGGCCGATACTCTCGGTGAATAGCAGCAGCATGCGCATTGTGGATCCTGACGGCAGGGGCGAGATCACCCTGTCGGGGAACAGAACGCCCGGGACGCCCCCGGAAGTGGTGGAGATTCCCCTGAGCAGTTCCGACCAGACCGCACTGGGCCTGTTCGACGGCCCCAGCCTCTACTTTTCCCCGCAGGCGGTTACAGGCGAGGATGGCTCGTTTCCCACGGGCCACGAGCTCCCCTCCCCGCGGTACCTCAGGTCATATACCACGGGTGTGGAGCTTATCGAGGACAGGGCGGTGGCGTTCTCAGAAGACGGCCTGTTCATGGCGATAGGGGGCCGACGTACCAACTTTGTGGACTGGGTCCACCCGTACGTATTAAGCGAGGGGTTCGACATAGGAACAGCCGCGCTCGCCGGCAACAGCCTGGACGTCGGCTCCCAGGCGGGGGTGATACACCACATCTCCTTTTCGGACAGCGGGCTGCGCCTGTTCGTTACCGGCGACGAGCAGCCGAGGGTGCACTCGTATGATCTGACCGTTCCCTACAACATCCAGACAGCAGGAGGGTACAAGAGAAGCGATCCGCTGCCGGGAACAGGCGATGTATACGGGGCCGCCTTCTCTCTAAACGGCCGCCAGATGTATGTGATAAGGGGGGATGATACCATCTACCAGATGCCGCTCTCTGAAAAGTTCAGGCCTGATACCGCCGACGTATCTGATTCCCGGTCGTTTGACATATCCGTCAATGTGGCCGACGGCAGGGGCATATCAATAACGCCCGACGGGAACACCATGCACATATCGGACAGGACGGGCAGTTTAGTCCACACGTACTCGCTGGGCACAAGCGGCAGCATCCTCAGCGCCACATACATGGGCGCCTTTTCGGCGGCTCCGCAGAGCGGCGAGATCCACGGCCTGACTTTCTCGAGCGACGGGAGCTTTCTATTCGTGGCGGCATCCGACGGGATACACCAGTATGAACTGAGCAGGCCCCATGATACATCGGCCCCCGAGCAGGACCTCTCCGCGCTCTCGGTGCGGGGCGGCTCGCCGAGGGGAATGTTCTTTGCGCCAGACGGCTTCAGCCTGTACATAGCCAACGAGGTAAACGGCAGGGTACACTGGTATACGATGTCGTCCGGGTACGACCTGTCGACCGCGGCCTTCCGGAGCACCCTGGTCACCCCATGGCAGACGTCGCCCGAGGGGCTGTATTTTCCCGCGGGCGGGACGGAGATGTACACGTCGGGCAGCAGCCCCGCCGCCGTGCACAGGGTCGCGCTGCCGGGCGCGTACGACACAAGCAGCGCCGTCCTGATGGGACAGTTCGACGTCTCGGAGCGCGATATCGACCCATCGGGGGTCGCCCTGTCTGATGACGGAACAAGAATGCTAGTCGCCGGAGGCGCCAACAACATAGTGTACCAGTACGGCCTGGGCACGCCGTACAATGTGACAGGTGCCGCATATGAAGGCGGCCTTGAGCTTGACATGATAACCCCGACCGACTTGGCATTCTCGCGCCAGGGTGACGCGCTGTACGTCTCCGACGACGAGGGCCAGGTGCACCACTTTGCGCTCGATGCAGCGTATAACGTGCTCAATGCCACGCGTGTGGGGAGCTTCTTTACGGGAGTAGAGTCTCTAGAGGCCCTCTCATTCTCGGATGACGGCCGCACGCTGTTTGGCCTCGACGAGGGAAACCGCGTGATGGCGTACTTTGAGTTCGGCGGGTACCCCGTAACGAGTACGAACAACATAACGGTGCTCGAAGAACCGGGGATTGCAGAGGTGGACTCGACAGGGATCCACGCGGGGGATTCCCCGGGGGTGCTCGAAATTGGAAGGTCGGCCAGCTTCTTTTTGTATCCCGAAGACGACCCGGGCGGGCCCGTCATACTTGACGAGTATGAGTTGGAGCACGTGAGGAAGAGGAATTCCGCAAGCGCGCCCGCCGCGGCAGATGCCGCATCCGCCGAGCTGCGGAGCCCCCCGATTGCCCTAATATCCGCGGAACTTGGCGCGGACGGCCTGCTGCAGGTTGCATTTGACCGCCCACTTGTTGCAGCCAACGCATCTAGAATGGAGATCAACGACGGCACGACCAGCCTTGGAGCAGAAGATGCGGAGCCCGTGGATGCAGAGCCCCACATTGTATCGTTCAGGTTTGATCCAAACGCCACCGGGGCGCTGAACCAGACAAGCCTGGAGCTCATATTCGGGGCAGGGGCAGTCGAGGGCCCCAACGGCAAGATATTCCCGGAGCAGTTTGTGATCCCGGGGCCCGCGTACCACGACAGCATGCTCACGCTGGGCGATTCTATCCATCCAAAGGGGATTGCAATCAGCCCCGGCGGGACCACAATGATAGGCGCGGGGTTTGCGGTGCTTGATGGAGCAGAGAGGGGCATTCTATTCGAGTACCATCTCGGGGAGATCTTTGATGTAAGCGGCGCGGGGCTGGCAGGGGGCGGCATCGCCCTGGTGGACGGCGGGGGCCCCGCGGGATCCGCGCACATAGTGGCAGGAGCTGCAGAGTCCCGCCCGACTGATGTGCGCGTTGTACCGGGCGGAATGCAGGCGTTTGTCGTGGGGAGTACCACGGATACCGTCTACGAGTTCTCGATGGCAGAGCCGTACAACATATCCACGGCGGCGTTCTCCAGCGGATCCCTTGATGTATCAGGCGAGGATGCAGAGCCGGCAGGCCTGGCATTCTCAAGAGACGGGCGCAGCATGTACGTCGCAGGTGCGGCGGGCGGCGCAATACACCAGTATACGCTTGGGGGCCCGTACAATTTGACTGGCGCATCCCATTCAGGGAGCGTGCAGGTGGACGGCCAGGCGGGGGTGCCCCGCGGCGTGCAGTTCTCGGCCGACGGCGCGAGAATGTTCGTTGTCGGCGATACAAATAGCGTGCACGTGTACTCGACGGATTCCTTTGATGCGACCGCCGCCGTATACGAGGGGGCGCTAGACGCGCTGTGGAGCCCTACAATACAGGGAATTGACTTTTCGATAGACGGGCGGCACCTGTACGTGGCAGGCGAGGATGCAGGGTCCGGCAGGATGGGCGAGTCGGCGGCCCACACTGGCGACGCCATCCACAGGTTTGACTTGGACGCGCCGTACGACGTGTTCCCCCCGGTGCCCACCGAGATAACGGTGGCAGATAGCACCCCCACCGGGGTCGTCTTCTCGCCCGACGGGCTGCAGATGCTAGTCTCCGGGACCGGGAATAACAGTGTCTACGGGTACACGCTGCAGGATCCGTACGTGATCACAGGTGCAGAGTACAACGGGACGTCGCTTGATACAGAACAGGGCGCACAAGGCCAGGGCGACCCGCGCGGCCTTGCCGTCTCGGATGACGGCACCTCCTTGTTCATCACCGGCGTTGACCCCCCCGCCGTGCACACGTTCAGCCTGCAGTCGCCGTACGACGTGGAAGGCGCGACGATCAGCGCCTCGGTGCTGGACGACACACAGATCCTGGCAGTGGGCGGCTCTGTGCCGGAGAGCATTGCGTTTTCAGCCGACGGGACGAGGCTCTTTATCGTCGAGGAGTCCACGGATAGGGTATACCAGTTCATCCTGCAGGAGCCGTACAACGTGTCTGCCGCCGCATCCAACGGCTCCTACAGGCTGGAGGAGCCCTCGTACACGGCGTCAAGCAGCCTCATGCCCTTAAGGGAGAGCCTGCCCACGTCGGTAGCATTCTCCAACGACGGGACGTCCATGTTCATATCGGGCGACGAACACAATATCATATACGCCCACTCGCTGGGAACGCCCTTTGATGTGACCACGGCAGAGTATACAGGCGGTTTTGCCATGGCGGGATCCCTGCTGGGGCTTGCCTTTTCTGATGACGGGCTGAACATGTTTACAGTCGACGGGATCCCAGATACAATATCGAGGTACGCGCTTGCATCCTACCCGCTAAAAGGTGCCCAGGGAATAGAGGTTTCAGACGAGCCGGGCACAAGGGACTCGGTGGTAATCGCGCACGACAGGAAGACAGGCGACTCTCCGGCAGTAAACGATGGCATATGGGCCGTTTTCATGGGCGAGATAACGGCGGGTGATGCGCCGAGCATTATAGACGGCGGCGTGCGCAATGCGACAGGCATCACAAGGGAGAATGCGACAGGCAAGAGCGAGCCCGGCGTGGGCGATGGCGCGGCGGCCGACCACATCAGGGTCTTGAAGGCAAATGACACACTGGGCATTACAGATGACGGCGTGCGCGGGGTCATGGGCGAGATAACGGGCGTTGATGCGCCGAGCATTATAGACGGCGGCGTGAACAATGCAACAGGCATCACAAGGGAGAATGCGACGGGCAAGAGCGAGCCCGGCGTGGTTGACGGCGCGACTGCCGTGCCCGAAAACACAAGAATGGCAGAGAGCATGCCGGGCGTGGTTGACGGCGCTAGAATCATCTACATGGGGGTTATAACGGCGGATGATACTCCCAGTATTGCAGACGAAGGCGCGCGCAATGTGATGGGCAAGCATGAGCGAATGGGGAGGAGCATGCCGGAAGTGCTTGACGGCGCTAGAATCATCTACATGGGGGATATAATGGCGGCTGATACTCCCAGTATTGCAGACGAAGGCGCGCGCAATGTGATGGGCATGCATGAGCGAATGGGGAGGAGCATGCCGGGAGTGCTTGATGGCGCAAAGGCCGAGCTCGAAGACACCGCAAATGGAAAGAGCACGCCAGAAGTGGATGACGGCGCTACTATCACCCGCATGTGGGAGATATCCGCATATGACACGCCGGGCTTGATGGATGCAATCCGCACGGGGCCGGTGGTGCTGTCGGTCTCGGCTGCATCCACCACGGAAAGCGAGGGCGGGACGGTCTCGATAACCGTCACGTTTAGCGAGCCGGTCAACGTAACGGGGGCGCCGAGCCTCGAGTTAGAGACGGGTGCGTCGGCAGTGTACGTCTCCGGCTCGGGCAGTACCGAGATACTCTTCAGATATACGGTGGCCGCAGGCCATACCTCAGACGACCTGGCATATACTGGAACAGGCGCGCTGGCCCTAAACGGGGGCGCCATATTTGCAGCAGACAACGGGGCGGCAGCAGACCTCACACTGCCTCCGCCAGGCTCCTCGTTATCGCTATCTGGCAGCTCTGACGTCAGAATAATCGTCCCCGACGTCCCAAGGCCGGCGCCCGCACCCCTGCCGCGCAGGGGCGGTGGCGGCGGTGGCGGCGGCGGAGGAGGGGGCGGCGCCATAGGCAGCGTCACGCTCGGCGGATCGGATGTCGGGTACGGGGTAGGCTTTGACTTTGCAGCAGGCGGGGAGAGCATCCAGCTGGATGGGACGCGGATCAGGGCGGAGCCGGGATCGGCGCTGACCATATCGCCCTACAGGACGCCGGAGGGAGGCCTGAGCATATTCGACATGGAGGTAATTCTGACAGGGGACGGCGGCTCATCGACCATCGCCTACAACAGGATAGGTTCCTTCCTTGACAGGACGTGCCCCGTCGGGCCGGAGGAGGCGGCATGGTTTTACGTGTGCGACGCGGCATCCATTATAGCGCCGGACGGCGCATACTATGGAACCGGCGCCGGCACGCTCGAGAGCTTTACGGTGCAGTTTGAAGGCGAGTTCTCTGGCATGCTGAGCATAATGCTGCGCGACAACCAGGGGATAGTGATGGCCTCGCATGCAAGCGACGTGTATGCGGTGGACCTGCTGCCTGCGGCTGTTCCCCAGGAGCCCGCGCCCGCGGCACTTGTGCCCGAGATGGATCCGGAGCCCGTTATGGATCCAGAGCCCGAGGTGGAATCCGTCATAGAGCCCGTTATCGAGTCCGTTATCGAGCCTGTGGCAGAATCAGTTCCGGAGCCCGTGGCAGAATCAGAGCCGGAACGCGCGCCCGAATCAGAGCCAGCGGCTGATCCCGCCGAAGAGCCTGGATTTTTCGATTCAATAATAGCGTTCTTCCAGTCGCTGTTTGAATGATCACGGGCGGCGTGCGGCCTTGATCAGAACGCGATATAGTCAAGCGCGGCTGCATCGCTGACCAGTGTGGTGTGGCGCGCGCCGGAAACGTACCCGTTTTTTATCTCGTCGACGGGAACCCACCGGTTCGTCGAGGTATAGTGCCGCTTTTCAATGAGCTCTTCTTCTATCGCCTTTATGTCAAATTCGCCCTCTTCTATTTCCTGAGATTCGAGGTGCTTTATTGTAATCAGTATCTTGTCTATTTTTACGCGGTCGCCGAGCTTCCACTGGGTCGGTGCCTTTTCGTCGGATACCTCCAGGACCTTGATCTTCATCTCTTTTTTGCCAAACGCGTCCCTGCTGACCAGGATCCGCTCGTCTACAAACTCGTCAAACGCGTACTTGCCGCCATCCTTTGGGTACACGTCCACCGGCTCGAGTATCGATTTGAGCACCTTCTCCGGCAGGTTCCCGGCGGATCCATCCTCCCCGGGCACCACATCGGCAGGCTCCGGCAATTCCTCCGCGGGCTCCGGCGGCCCCTCGTCGGAGCGGCGCCTCTTGAAGAGACCGCCCAGGCGGGAGAGCCCTTTTGGTTTTGGCTCGGGGGGCGCCCCGGTGTTCCCCGAGAGCACGCGTTCTACCTGCTCGTCGGTATCCGGATGGTCCGGCTCGCTTAGCAGGTCGTGTATCACATTGGAGACCTCGTCGAGCGACTTGTCGATCTTTTCCTCCTTGAGATGGCTGTCAATCTCTGGCTTTTCTGGCCGGTCCTTGCCGGATTTCTCCTCGTCAGGCACGCACAGCGTACGGGATAGCGTGTTAAAAACATACTTGGTAATGCCGCCTGCAAGTGCCGCTATCCCCGGGCGCCTTTGACGGGCGGGCCGTCCGGAGTCCTTGTGGCAAACGGCAGGGAGCACCTGGCGAGGCGTATTCTGCTTCTTTCCCCATCCCTGCGGGCGTAGGTCTCCCCGTCGTACGTGCAGATACAGTCGACAGGGCTCCCGTCCCAGACCACAAAGTACTCCCGGAGCCGGCGGGATTCATAGGTGCCGGTCCCCGTGCGCTTTTTCGAGAGGAACTTGAATGCCAGGACCGCCCGCCTGTCATGGTACGCGCCAAACGCCCGGGTCCAGCTGAGGCACCTCTCTATCTGGTCGGCGGGGACTGTAAGCGAGGTGGCCGTGCCCGACTTGGCCTCTATCGCGTACAGGCCTGCGGGTCCAACAGCGAGAACATCCGGCAGGCCGGTGCTGGGCGAGCCGAGCCGGAACGCGCGCCAGCCTTCGGCCCCGTTGAACCTCTTGACTATTGCATCCTCCCATGCATACCCCCGCTGCCTCCTGGTCCTCGAGACCTTTCTGTGGTATGCAGCCGACCGTTTAGCGCGCATGAACAAATATCCGGCCGCGGATCCTATAAACTGTGAGCTATCCGAACTGGCCCTTTACGTACTTTGAGGTAAGCTCGCTGCGCGGCTGCGTGAACACGCGCCCAGTCTTGCCAAATTCTATGAGCTTGCCCATGTACATAAAGCCCGTATAATCCGAGCAGCGCACAGCCTGCTGCATGTTGTGCGTTATTATTATGATGCAGTATTCCCTTTTGAGCTCCGTTATGGTCTCTTCTATCTTTTGGGTCGCTATCGGGTCGAGCGCGGATGCCGGCTCGTCCATGAGCAGCACCTCGGGCTGTATGGCAAGGGCACGCGCTATGCAGAGCCGCTGCTGCTGCCCGCCGGATAGCTCCATGGCCGGCCTCTTCAGGGAGTCCTTTACCTCGTCCCAAAGATACGCCATCTCTAGCGCGTCGCGCGCAATCTCGTCGAGTATACCCCTGTCCCGGACCCCGTTGAGCCTTACGCCGGCGACTGCATTGTCATAGATTGACATTGTCGGAAACGGGTTGGGCTTTTGGAATACCATGCCGACTTTTCTCCGGTGGTATATGGGGTCGACGTCCCCGCCGTACAGGTCGGTCCCGTCTATAGAGACCCTGCCTTCGACGCGCGCGCTGCCCGTCATGTCGTGCATCCTGTTTAAACAGCGCAGAAAGGTGGTCTTGCCGCACCCCGAGGGCCCGATCAGCGCAGTGACGGACCGCTCGTGGAACTTTATGGATACATCGCTGACGGCGCAGACGTCCCCATAGTGGACTGTTACGTTCTCGGCTATCATCTTGTACCCGTCAGCAGGCCCGGCGGGAATCTCGGCGCTTGTATCAGGCCGGAGTGTGGATGCGGTTGCTGCCATCTTCACGCACCCGCCCTGCCGGGGGAGGCAATTAATCCTTTTCCACGGTGGACAAACCAGTACCTTACGCCCACGTGGATGGCAAGTATCACAAGGACAAGCACAAGGGCGGCGCCCCAGCCGGCAAGCCGCGCCTCGTCGTACGGCTGCAGAGAGAGGCGCCATATGCGGAGGGGGAGCGCATCCATGGGGTCGCTCAGGCCGGCAAAGAACTGGCTGCTACCCAATATGGTCATTATCAGCGGGGCAGTCTCCCCTCCTACGCGGGATACGGACAGCAGCACGCCCGTTATTATCCCCCTTTTTGCGGCGGGCAGCACGACTCGCAGGGTCACGACCCAGCCGCGCAGGCCGAGCGCCGTGCCAGCCTCCCGGAGCGACCACGGGACCATCCTCATGGCGCCCTCTGTCGAGCGGGCGACTATCGGGAACATTATCAGGGAGAGCGCAAAGGCGCCGGCCCAGAGGGAGAAGCCCCCCACCAATAGAACGATGGCAAGAAAGGCGAATATTCCAAGGACTATCGACGGCACCTGCATGAACACGTCCATGAAAAAGCGGACCTGGGCTGCAAGGCGGCCCCTTCCAATCTCCGCCAGGTATACGCCTGCCATCACCCCGACGGGTATGCCGAGTATTCCCGAGAGGCCTATGATTATCAGCGTTCCCTGTATGGCGGGGCCTATGGCGAGGGGCACGCCGGTGCCCACGGCGCCGGGCTCTGCGGTCAGAAACTCCCAGCTGAGCGCGCCCGCGCCCCCGACGAACAGCGTGCCGAGTATCCAGAGGAGCGGCGTTATTGCAGTTGCAGCGCATGCTATTATGACAAGGGTCATGGCCTTGTTTACGGCGAGCCTTTTGCGGACGTTGGACTGGAACATGGCCCTTATCTCGGCCCGGCGTGCCGCATCGCTCAAGAGTTTACGGCCTCCTGTCTTATGTGGAGCATCCTGGAGACGAGAAAGTGCGCCCCCACGTTGATGGCCATGGATATCAGCAGGAGGACAAGCGCCACCCCTATTAGCGCGGGCACATGGAATACAAGATCCGCCTCGATGAACTCGTTTGCCATTATGCTGGCCATCGACTGGGCCGGATCGAATAGCGATTCGGGTATTGCCCGCAGGCCCGTGGCGTTTCCTATCAGCATGGTGACGGCCATGGTCTCGCCGACGGCCCGGCCAAGCCCGAGCACAGAGGCGCCTATCAATCCCGCCTTGGAATAGGGAAATACCGCCATGCGGAACATCTCCCAGGTGGTGGAGCCGAGCATGTATGCTGCTTCTTTTTGCTGCTGGGGCACGGCGGTCATCACCTCGCGCGAGACCGCAGATATGGTCGGTATTATCATTATGGCGAGAATCAGGCTGGCAGACAGCACGTCGAGGCCAAACGGCGTGCCCGAGAATAGGAATATGGAATCGCCGAACATATCGTGTAAAGGCTTTTCGACCCAGTCGCGCAAGTATACGCGGAAGACAAAGAGCCCCCAGAGCCCGAATATGACGCTAGGTACTGCCTCTATCAGCTCGACCAGGTATCCGAGGGGCGCCCCTATCTTGCCTGGCGCGATTATCACCAGCATGGCGATGCCGATGCTCAGCGGGACTCCAATCGCCATGGCTATTCCCGCTGTCAGAAGCGTGCCCACGATATACGGGAGAGCCCCAAATGAATCCCTGCCTTCTACGGGGTTCCAGTCGGTCCCCCAGATGAAGGCGGCGCCCTCTTTTTCCCAGATTGGCGCCGACTCTATCCCGAGCTGGAGGAATATGACGAGTATTACGGCCAGCACGTAGGCGCCCGCGATCGTGGCGCCCAGGCGGAAGAGCCTGTCGCTGATCGCCCGCCCGCCAGGACGGTGCCGGCTGTGCCGCACGGCGCGCCTTCGGCGGGAGAGCTTATCAGAAATTGGGCTGTATTCTATGCCCGTAATATAGCGCTATATAGTCCGGTCAGCTCGTCCAGCCTTCACTTTGAAGCATGGGCGCCGTCTTCTCCGATATGCAGGCAGGGCGCCCCGAGGGGGAGAATAACAGCCCCAGGCCATCTATGCATTGTATGTCCGCCGGATCAACGCCCATGTTTAGCTGCTTGAGAGGTGGGGCTATGTCACCGCGGGCGGTCGGCCCCGCATCCATGTTGGATTCGAGCGCGGCGGCCAGGGCGTCGAACCTGGGGGTCATCAGGGAGGGATCGCTGCGGGAGTCAAAGCCGCCCTGGATCTCCGCGTAGAGTGCCATGACCCTTTCAAGGTCGCCATCAGGCAGGTCCAGGTTTTTTAGAATCTGCTGGGACCTCCACACGAATGCAGAACTATCCTGAAACTCCACCATGTTGATTATCTCCCCGCCGGAGACTGCCTCCCCGTATTCGTGCCCTGCCGTCCCGAGAAGGCCGGCGGTTAGCGCCAGTTTGAAATCATCATCCGAGGAGAGCTCCCCTCCTGCAACGAGCAGGCGGGCCTCTTCCAGCAGGGCTGTCGCCGCATCCACGGCCGCTTGTGCATCAGCCCTTTCGGCCCCGGGGCCTGCGGTACTGGGGACATCCAGCAGGGCCAGCCGGAGCCTCTCGGCGAGCTCCGGATATGCCTGCAGGTGCGGAGACATGACAGGGTACAGCTCCAGCGCCGGGTGAGCGGCATGGGCTGCTGCCAGCTCTGTGTTTCCAGCATCAAGGTTGAGCTCAAAGGCATGGTAGTGGCTCAGTGATTCCTCCACCGCAGAGGAGAACTCGAGCTCATCCCCCCATGATTCGGCTGATGACGCGGCCATGCCGCCCGCAAGTAGCAGAGGCAGGATCGCAGCCACCATCTTCATGGCATGGATCTGGGAGAGTTTCATTTAACCATTTATTCCGTCCTAGTGGGAACACCCAGATGTCGCAGAGCCCCGGTTCTTGACTGATTGCAACTAGGTTCTATGCTAGATTCACTGTACAGCTCAACTGGTCCAGCCGGCCTGGACCAGCCGGGAGACGGTATCCTCCATTATGCAGGCAGGCCTACCCGAGGGTCCAAAGAGCAGCTCAAAGCCGTCCATGCATTCTATCTCTGCCGGCTCAACGCCTGCCATAATCTGCTTGAGAGGCGGAAGCACCATGCCGTCCATCATCTTGTCGCCCATCATGCGGTCATCCATCATCTTGTCGCCCATCATGCGGTCATCCATCATCTTGTCGCCCATCATGCGGTCATCCATCATCTTGTCGCCCATCATGCGGTCATCCATCATCTTGTCATCGTCCATCATGTTGTCGCCCATCATCTCATCACCATCCATCATGTTGTCGCCCATCATCTTGTCATCGTCCATCATGTTGTCGCCCATCATCTCATCTTCCATGTGCCCGTCATCCATGTGCTCATCGCCTGCCATGTGCCCGTCGTCCATCATCTTTTCATCCATCATTTTATCATCCATCATCTCACCCGGCATCCGGTCAACGTTGGATTCCAACACCTTGATCAGGGCGTCCATCTGTAAGAGTACAAAGTCCGGATTGCTTCTAGCGCTGAAGCTGCGGTCGATCTCCTCGAGGAGTCCATTCACCCTTACAAGGTCCCCGCTGTGCAGGTCCCCTGAGAATCCAGACAGGATTTGATCTGACCTCCACACAAGCGCCGAGGACTGTTGGAACTCTGCCAAGGCGACTACCTCCCCGTCAGATACGCCCACATCGTAAAAGAACTTTGCCATCTTGAGCAGCTCCACTATCACGGAGAGCTTGAAATCCTTGTCCCTGCTAAGCTCGTCCCCGACTACGAGCATCCGGGCTTCTTCTAAAATGGCGGCTGCATCATCCATTGAAGCCTGGGCATCTTCCGGATCGGCCTTGATTGTGGCCCTGACCTGCACATCCTGCAGCGTCTGCACGAGCCTCTCGTCAAAGTCGGGATCGGCCTGCAGTTGCCACTCCATCTTGGGGTATTCTAAGAGCATCAGGTGCAAGGCATGCGCCTCGGCCAGCGGCCCGTTCCTGTCCTGTAGGTTGAGATCAAGCGCCCTGAGGTGGGCCATCGACCCGTCTACTGCGGCGGCAAAGTAGAGGTCTTCATCCCAGGTGCTCTCATCCCATGTAACCGCAGAAGACGAGGCCATCCCGCCTGCAAGGAGCAGCGGTAGTACCGCGGCGAGTGCCATATTCATATCAGGGATAGGAACTCGATAGTATTTAACTGAGCGCGCCTAAAGCGCCTGCCAACAGGCGAGACGGTGCCCGGCGGTCATAAAGATGGTACAGCCCGCTTCCCTGGCACCGCCGGACCACGCGCAGGCGCAGGTCATGTCCGGGGCGCTTGCGTCAGGAGACGGGGTATGGTCACCCGCCAAGCGTCAAGGATATTTCGATTTCCCACACAAATTCTGTCAAGCACAAAAAGCCCCGGGGTTAACCCGGGGGACGACATGGTAGATAACACAAAGCCCGGCCATGCGGCCCATATAGTGTTGGATGAAATTCTTTTATTGGAGAAAGCAAGTACAAACTGCATGGATCACGGTGCCAAGACAAGGATCAAACAGAGTGGAATGCAGTACACAGCGCACATGCTCGGAGACAAGCTGTGGACTTTCCCCCTGACCCGGATCGAGTGTTGGAAATGCAGATTTTCATCCCATGCGTACATGATAGAAAGTCCAGAAGGCATCCCACATGCATACTGCCACAGGTGTGGGGAGGATACGATGCACCGGGTAACGGATGATACGAGCACGACGCCAGACGAGGCCATGCGCCTGATAACCGAATATTATAGAAACATGGGTCTCATTTGACCGTGTGCGCGGTAGTAAGGATTACACAATACGTTCCGGCGGCAAGAATTGTTCTCCGCGCAAAAGAGCACGGGTCCGGCAGATCAGGGCCCGGCGTGGACCGGGTTTAGCGGCCGTCCTAAACGGGCAGCCTGGCAAAGTTGTCCAGCGCATCTGTTATCATGGCAGGATCTATGCCGAGGGGCTTTGCGGCATCATCGCAGTCACTCTGGCTTACCTTTGCAAATGCCTGCTCCACATATTTTTGTGGGTGCTCCTGCCCGTGGTACTTGGACAGCAGCCGCAGCATGTCCGCCTTCATCTCCGCCAGCCGGTCCTCCGACTGCCAGATGAGGGTAAAGACATCCATGATGTCCTTTGTTTTTTTGTGATCAGGCGGCCTGTCAGGCATCGATATGGTCTTGCTGGCGACAAGCACTTCAATTGCCGGAAGCGTTACTTTGACTCCGGATATCTCTTTTGTTACAGAGAGGTTTTCCGTGAATATCGGCTCAAATATGCGCTGATTGACAGGCGTAAACCCCATGACGTCCTGAAAATTTTCAGGCACATTGTCGGCTATCAGGTCCACATACAGGCGGAATAATTCAAAGCTGGGCCTTTTTTTGGCCGCTTCTTGCGCCAGCGGCACCATGCTGTCCCGGTCATACTCCCTCAGGAGCCTAAACCCGGACCATTCATATTCCAAGTTTTTTAGTGCCTGCACGGCCTGATAAAACGGGGAGATGTGCAGGGAGTCTGCGGTTTCATTTTTGGAGAAATGAAACGCAATATCAATGTCCCGGGATTCCTGATATGTCCGCCCATAGAGCTCCTCGTATTTCTCGTTCACGGTAAGATAAACCGCCCATCCGCCCACCAGACAGGCGGGGCCCTCAACGGCGGACAGGACGTGCAGCATGTTGTCCTTTGATATGCGTGTCTCAAATTTATCATACAGCCGCCTTACTTCTGAATCCATCGTTGGTTCTACTATTACTTCATATAAATAATTTACTAATAGGAATGCGCGGCCGATCAAAGGCGCCCAAGGCGTGGAGGATGCCGTTACTGGGGATAGTGCGGCGGTCTTGGCTCGGTAACCGTTGCCTCCTTCTCCCACTTTTCCATTATCATGTCCGCCGCCTCATGTGCGGCCCCGCCGAGATCATACAGGTCTAGCATGATTTGCGGTATGGATGCAAGCCTCACGCCATCCACCATAAATGACCCATAGAACACATGCTCATCCCCAGAGATAAGTCTGACGTCCCCTTTCCCGGCAGATGCCCCCTTTTTCATCACCAACTCGTGCCAGAATCGCTTGTCTGATTCACGGATGTGAAGCTCCAGCGATGACGTAAACAGGTAGCCTTGTATCTTGTCCTCTGCGTAATAACTGGTAAGCGCATAATCGAGCTTGGTGTCCAGTGCCTTCAAGGGGCGGCGCATCAGGTAATCCCTGTACTTGGGGCTGGGCTGGTGGAGTCGCCACCACTTCATCAGCCCCCTAAAATCGATCACCTGCGTTCCCCGGATTATGCCATCCCCTTCAAGCCTTTGCAGGATGGTCTTGACCCACGGATATCCGCTTTCTGCACGCTTTGCCACACCATATTTTGTCAGTTTGCCGCGGGGGGCGTTGAAGAGCACCCGGGCCACCCTGCCCTTGATGTTTGTGCGGGTTACCTGTTTGTCGGCAATCGCACCAGAATGCCTAACCGCGCGCTTCCAGGAATCCTTTACGGGTGCATCCATTTCGCCATGAATCGTACCAGCTGCCGGCATCGACGAATTCCCCATCAGGATCTTGTTGAGATCATTTAGCTTTTTTATGAGGGCATCCTGGGCGTCTATAACACCCTGCATTCCCCTGATTGCAGGCGTGTCCAGGATTGTCTCCGCAAGGTTCCGGGTCAGGAGTCCTGACTGTTTCCCAAGCTCGGCCTGCCTGTCCTCTACCTTTTTTTTGGACACAGGTGGAACCGTCTGTGTTTTTTCTACCAGCATATGATGAGTAGACAGAGTTTCTATAAAAATATATCGTTTTTATTTATATACTAATGATATATCGATACTATGCTTGATGATGTGTATATAAATGATAATCAAGTTATTACTTTTCATTTATATATAAAACCTATATCAATAATAGAAAATCGAGTAGTAAATCAGTGATAAACCCGATCATATTAGTATCTATATATCAATCATATAAAAGCAAATAGTAATAGTCTGGAGATCTATGACATATTCAGGCGGTTTATCGTGCCTGAACAGCATCCTGATGTCATAAGGGCATGGCCGGGGAGCGCCGGTATCAGGGGTTAGATCGGCCATGTACGCAACGCAGGCCCCCCATGGCACTGCAGTCTAGACCTTTAGTATGCCCTGGGATATCAGGTACTGCAGGCCGGAGATATAGTCCTCGTCGGTTATCTTGCCCTCGGCCCACCAGAGAGCGTTGTCCTTTATCCACTGGGGTATCTGGTATTTCTCCTCCCAGATGAGCTCGCCTTCATAGCTTACCCTTTTCAGGCCAGCCTTGCCTATGTCGGCCACGTGAGCATGGAGCGGGACGTACAGGAGGGACGACGAGTACTGCTGGCCCTCTGTGATCATCCAGTGTACGAGATGGACCACCGCCCGGGCCTCCTCTATGGAATCAGTCGACTTTTCGAGGTCCTCGTAGACCAGCAGGTAGGTGAGGCTTGCGATAGGGTACGAGTCGGAGCCCGGCGCGTTGACTATGGAGACGCCGTCCCAGGCCTCGTGCGCGGCAGGCAGGCCCACCTCTGCCGCGTGCTCGGATGCGGCGGCCAGCGTCTCGAGGGTGGGCGTGATAAACGTGGTGCCGTCGGCGTTCTGCACGTCTGCATATGTTATGCCGGCCTGGAACGCGTATGCAAGCTCGATGTAGCCGATTGAATAGGGCGTGGTCTTTACCACCCCTGCGACGCCCTCGTTGCCTGCTGCACCCACGCCGCTAGGCCAGGGCACGCTCTTGCCGCGGCCCACCATTTCATCGAACTCGGGGCTTACATGGACCATGTAGTCGGTGAATACAAAGGTGGTGCCCGACCCGTCCGAGCGGTGCACGGTTATGATGTCTTCTGCGGGCAGCTCAAGGCCGGGGTTGGCAGATGCAATGGCGGGATCGTCCCAGCGCGTGATCTTTCCGAGGAAGATATCGGCAATCATCGAACCCGTGAGCTGCACGCCCGAGCGGTGTATCTCGGGCAGGTTGTACGCTATTACTATGCCGCCTATCGCCTCGGGTATGTGCAGGGTGCCGGGGGCCCGCTCGGATTCTGATCCCGACATGGGCTTGTCGGATGCCGCAAAGGAGACGGTCCCCTCGATGTGCTGCTTTATGCCGCCGCCGCTGCCTATCGACTGGTAGTTGAGGTTGACGCTCTCGTACAGGCTGTTGTATTCGACCCTCCACAGGTCTATGAGCGGGAACGGGAAGGTGGCGCCGGCCGCGTTGATGGACAGCTCGTCCCCCGTGTGGGGCTCAGGCTGGGCGTGCGCAAAGGATGCGGCCAATACGGCCGCGACCGCAAGAGCAGATAGTGCCGCTTTCATGGCCGCGGGTAGTGGCTGCCGTTTTATAAGTTTCAAGTCCCGCCGGATTGGACGCGCCAGACACAAGGCGCATGTACAGAAGTTCCGGGGGTCAGGGGATCGGCGGGCCAGGTGAGCTGCTTGGCAGAGGCGTGCGGGGCTCGATTTCTGCCGGGGAGGGAAGATACCCTGCCGGGGCACCTCAGACGTACAGAATCCTAGGGGGCGGGGACATGCAGCGGGCGGGGCCGACTGGTGGTTTTTTTTGGATCGGCTGGCACTTGCACGGTGCCCCGGCATGGCTCGTATATAATGCACGTGTCCGGGCATAAAACATTCCGGTCCATCCGGGGATCTCCGACGTCAATGCCCCGGGCCATCCGTCCCTTAATCAAGGGCAATAAAAAAAATTTTAAATGATGATGATAACATACTGCGATAATGGCCTGGGGGAAGGCTCAAAGGAAATTTGGAGCCGTTGGTTTTGACGGAAGGTGCGGTCTTGTGGAAATCATCCGGCAGCCAACCGCTATGGCGTCAAGACTCCATGAAAGCCTTGTATTCGAATTGACGGGGCGCAAGGCCGGAGCCGCTTCAAGTGACGGGAGGGGCGGAAAATGAGCAGGCAGAGCAGCTATTCTGTCTATTCAAAAGACGTCAGAAACAGGACAAAGCAAAACAGGGTACCGCGTGAAATTCTATATCAAAAGCTCCCAAATAGGAAATTTGACATTATATATGCCGATCCGCCCTGGGATTACAACGGCAAGCTCCAGTATGACAAAACGGATCTCTACGTTAGTACGTCTAGTTTCAAATATCCAACGATGAAGACTGAAAAAATGATGGAGATTCCGATTAAGAAAATTGCAAGCAGCAACAGCCTCTTGTTCCTGTGGGCGACAAGCCCGCATCTGGAACAGGCTATTCAGCTGGGCAAGGCCTGGGGGTTTGAATATCGCACGGTCGCGTTTGTATGGGACAAGATGAATCATAATCCGGGAAAATACACCCTGTCAAACTGTGAGCTCTGCCTTTTGTTCAAACACGGAAAAATACCCACCCCCCGGGGCGCGAGGAATGTAAGACAGCTCATCACGGTACCCCGGTCGGAGCATAGCAGAAAACCGGTACAAGCAATGCAGGGCATAGAAAGGATGTTTCCATTCCAGAAAAAAATAGAGTTGTTTGCCCGGGAAAAATACCGCGGCTGGTCTGCATGGGGCCTTGATCTCGTGCTTAAAAACAAGATCAAAAATCTAATCTAGAGTATGTCGCCTCTACAAAATAGGTGCCATGTACACTAGTATCCATGGCTACGTAAAAGCCTCACTAGTTTTTGTTCCATGTAGTATCCATGTCACCGCGGTTAACACCAATGTACCCGCGGATTAACAGTTTTTGACCCCAGATCGCCCATGTCCCCGGCTCTTGACACGTTTTGGGCCATGCCCCCGCAACGTAACAGAGCCTTATATCACAAGACATTTATGGAAAATTGCGCAACGGATCCCGCATTGGCGGGGGATATATGCATAGTATGCAGGCAGCAGCTGGGGGACGAATATTCAGAGTATACAATCAAGAACCTGAGTGACAGCAAGGTCGGGAATCTCCACTTTCACAAGGAGCCGCCGTGCTTTGATCCCGGCTCCGACATACTCGCCCGGCAGCTGCGCGGCCGCGTAAAAAAATTCGTGCAGGTCAGGACGCGGGCGGGGGGCCGCGAATATGAATACAACATGCAGCCGACCGCCGAGGGCAGGCTGGAACTGATAATCATACAAAGCCATCCAAAGTTCGGGATGGTGCCGGAGACAAAGGCGCTCAAGATGCTAAGGGACATTTACAGCGACGACAAGCTTGTGATGCTCAGCACGCGCCACGCAAGCAAAGAGAACGGGCTGCTCATGCTGGCACATGTGTCTGACAAAATATTCAGCTCGCATCTCGAGGCGTGCCCCCGGGACACGCCGCGTCTTGGGGAGCTCAGGCAGGACCTGGAGATCAGGGGAAAGGACCCGCTTGAGGAGGCGGAGATCCTGGGGGATTTCGCCCGGGAGCTAGTCTGCCTGGTCGACGGGGAGCCGGGCCGGTAGCTTCCGGGCAGCGCCGGATTCTGCCGGGTCGGAGGGCTGCCGTCCCTGCGGGGCCCCTTGTCTGGTTTTCCGGCGCGTCCAAGCCGGGTCCGGGCCTGAAATCGGCCAGGGTGGCCCGGCATCCGGATGCGGCTCGGCAAAAGGACTATTGGCCGGGGTCAGAATCTGCACCCGGAGCCGGACCCTGCGCCGGCGGATTCCTGCCGTGGTAATTTAGATCCGATTTATAGGCAAAGTCTGATCGCTCACTACACATGGATCTCAAAAGGCGCGTGCGGCGGGGCGCGGCAGGCCCGTGCGGGATGACCGGCATCTCATACGCAGTGCTGGCGGCAGTGGTGCTTGTCCATGTGACGGAGGCAGGGGCCCTGCCTGGAATCACCCAAGAGCCGGCCGGCCAGATCATAGATCCGGCCGTGTATGAGTCCGCGATGCCGGCGGCCGCAGGTGCGGCCCCCCCCCCCCATGAACTATGAACCCGGGAGATACAGAGACTATACATCCGTAGGCGCCCGCGGCATGCCGGAAGTCCACCAAGCCGGCGCTCCCCCTTCCGGGGCCCCCGCCCCCGAAGGGTCCCCGAATGCACCCTTGTCGGCAGCCCAAGAATCCGGGATCCGGGGCGCGCCACAGGATGGCAGCGTGGCGGGTGCGCAGGGCCACACGGAGCCGCGCAGCAAATCTGCACGGCAGGACTCTGGGGCGGCGCCGCGGATAATCTCGGCGGTTCTGGCAAACGGCTCAATCACCGTCACATTTGACAGTGCGGTCGACATTGCCTCGGTGAGGGCAGAAAGAATCCACGTCCGGAACGGCTCAGAGTTCTCCGGGGGGCTGGACCTCGGCGGTGCAGCGGTGTCGGGTGGAGGGGGCACTTTGGTCATCGGGCTGACAGGGGCGCAGCTGGATGAGCTGGCGGGTTATGCGGGGGCCCGCCTGCAGTTTGACGAGGCCGCTCTGTCCGGAGAGGGCGGCGCCCTCTTTCCTGCAGCGTTCAAGCTTCCAGGGCCGGTCAACACGGGGGAGAGAATCATAAATCCCACGCAGACGGGGCCGCGGGGAATCGCATTTTCGGACGACGGACTGAAGATGTTTGTCGCCCACGAATACTTTGGCGGCCTCATATACCAATACCGGCTGGGCTCGGCATTCGACGTAACCGGTGCCAGCCGTGTGGGCTCCGTCGCGGTGGGGGACCAGGAGGAGGCGCCCGGGGCCATCGCCTTTTCTGCCGACGGCATGCGCCTGTTCGTTGCCGGTCCGGCCAGCGAGGCGGTGCACGGGTACGACCTTAGCAGGCCGTTTGCGCCAGGAACCCTCGAATATTTCGGCTCCCTCGATCTGTCGGCGCAGGACCCCGACCCCCACGGGCTTGCGTTCTCGGATGACGGGCTCAGCATGTACGTGGCCGGGCTGGGGGGCTTTGTGCACCAGTACAGCCTCAACGGCACCTACGCGCTGGATGGCGCGGCCCATGCAGCCTCCCTCGACGTCCGCAGCGAGGAGCGCATCCCCACAGGGCTGGCGCTCTCCCCGGGCGGCGGGTTCATGTACATAACAGGGCCCGAAGGCTTTGTCCACGCCTACCGGCTGGCCGAGCCCTTTGAGGTGTCGACTGCCACGCTGCACACGTCGTTTCCCTACAGGGGGAATCTGACGTCAACAGATGTAGCCTTTGGCGGCGGCAAGATGTTCATAGGCAGGTCGCATGATTTGGGCCGTGATCCGGTCATACAGCAGTACGACCTCCGCGCGCCCTATGACATAGGGGCGTTTCCAACGAGGTCGCTGTCGGTCGGAGGGCAGGACAGCTCCCCCACGGGAGTGGACGTATCAGGAGGCGGCACCGTGCTTGTGGTATCGGGCAACCAGAATGACGCGGTGTACGCGTATGACATGGTGCGCCACGACATAGGCACCTCCACGCTCAGCGATACGTTTGTTGCAAGGAACCGCCAGAACGCACTACATGATGTGCGTCTTTCGGCTGATGGCCTGCTCATGTATACGGTGGGACTCCAGCCCAGCATAGTACACAGGTACAACCTGTCCGGCGTAAATGACATCAGTGATCCGGCCAGGTCCGGGGCATTTGACACCTCGCTGCAGGAGGGCCGGCCGCGCGGGCTTGAGATCTCCGCCGGGGGCGCCGGGCTGTTCATTACGGGGACGGGCAATCAGAGCGTCCAGCAGTATGTGCTGGGGCAGCCGTACAACATATCTGCCGCGTCACATGACGGAACATTCCCGGCGGACGATGCCAGGCCCACCGCGATAACATTCGCCCCGGACGGGCTGCGCATGTACCTATTGGGCAGGGAGTCCGTCTCGATATACGGGTATGATCTGGAAGAACCATACAATCTCTCCAGCGCGGTTCTTGCGGGGAGTTTCTACGCGGGCGGACAGGGGGGAGTTCCACAGCTCGCAAGCCTGCAGGGGCTGGCATTCTCATCCGACGGCCTGCACCTGTTTGTCGCGGATTCAGGCGCGGGCCGCATACACCAGTATGCAATGAACATGCATCCGCTCAGGGTTCCTCTGCAGGCAGCCGACGTGCCGCACGGCGGCAGGGACTCGCCCCTGCTGGCAGAAAAGGTCTCCCTGGGCGTGCATCTCCCGGCGGGTGACGTTGCAGCGCCAAGAGATGCTGCAGATGCGGCGAGAAATGCGGGCGTGGTTAGCGTATACGTCGCAGATGCAATGGAGATTGGCGACGGTCACAATGTGGACAGGGCGAGAGCCGCAGAGGGCGTGGACGGCCCTGCGGTGCGCGATGGAGTCGCACTTTCCACGGGCTTGCGGGCAGATGACGCACCCGCCGTGGGAACGTCCGGGGATGCGGCACTCATGGGGATGATAAATGCAGGGGATGCAAGCAGGCTGGCAGATGCGGTCCTGCTGAATGTGGGCCTGCTGCCGGAGGGCGCGCCGGAACTTGGAGACGCGGGGGACGCGGTGAGAAATGCAGGCGTGGTGAGCGTATACGTCGCAGATGCAATGGAGCTTGGCGACGGGCACAGCGTGGACAGGGATAGTGTTGTAGAAACCATGGACGGTCCTGCGGTGCGCGATGGCGTCGCACTTTCCGCGGCCCTGCTGGCAGAAGACGCCCCATCCGTGGGTACTTTTGCAGATGCCGCCCTCGCGGGGATGATAAATGCAAGGGATGCAGGCAGGCTGGCAGATGCAGTAATGCTGAATGTGCACCTTCTGGCAAAAGATGCGCCCGTCGTGGAAGCGTCAGGGGATGCCATCACAATGGGGATGATAAATGCAAGAGACATAGGACGGCCGGCAGATGCGGTAATGCTGAATGTGCACCTTCTGGCAAAAGATGCGCCCGTCGTGGAAGCGTCAGGGGATATCATCACAATGGGGATGATAAATGCAAGGGATGTAGGCAGGCTGGCAGATGCAGTTAAGTTGAATGTGCACCTTCAGGCAAAGGATGCGCCAGTCGTGGAAGCGTCAGGGGATATCATCACAATGGGGATGATAAATGCAAGAGACATAGGACGGCCGGCAGATGCAGTAATGCTGAATGTGCACCTTCTGGCAAAGGATGCGCCCATGATCGAGATGGCAGGGGAGCTCGACGGCATGCTTGCAGTCCTCGACAGGCCGCTGCCGGTTGAAAAAATCACGCTGGGCCGCTTTATCCACGTGGCAGACAGTCCAGGTGTTGCAGACCGAGAGGGCGATGTAATCAGGACTGGCACATCCCCGGTGGTGGCCGACTCTGCGGTGGCGGATATAGCGACAGGTGTAGAGGATGAGGCCGGCCCTGTGCGCGGCGACTCCGGCGCGGCGCCGACGAGGTCCAGATCCGGCGGCGGGGGAGGCAGCAGCAGCCTGCCCGCCGGCACCAGTCTGGGATATGACGTAGAGTTCGGGTTTAGCTCAGGCGGCTCCAACGCCGCATTGGGCCCGTTCTCGCTGCGCGTCGAGCCCGGGTACCCGCTGGTCATAACGCCGATGCTGGTGCCGGAGGGCATCATGAACATCTACGACGTGGAGCTGTTATTTGCTGGCGCAGGGGACTCGTTGGCAGAGGTATACTATAACAGGCTGGGGGTCTTTGGCAAGCAGTGCAGCGGCATGATCTGGCAGTCCGACAGGGTGCACGCATGCGACATGTCGTCAGTACTATCTGGTCCTGCGCGGTACGACCAGCCCGGCAGCATCACGGTCCCCCTGGAGGGGTTCACGGGGACGCTATCGATAAAGCTCCGCAACAGCCAGGGCATAGTTCTCGCCACTCATGATGACGACAGATACTACATATTCACCCCCGGCGCCGCGGCGCCCCGCGCTCCGGCGCAGGGCCCATCAGACGGCCCCACAGAACCACCCGCCCCCCGCGCGCCGGACATTCTAGATGCGCCAGCCTCCGGCACTGTTCCCGTGCAGGATGCGGGGCGCGCAGAGCCCCCCGTACAGATAGGACCGGAGGCAGGCCCCGCCGTGCCAGATGCCGAGCCGGCCCTGCCTGCCGCAAAGGGCCTCTTTGACGTCATAATGGACTTCTTTAGGAATCTCCTCGGGCTGTAGGCGGGCGCATCAGCCGGCGGATTCAGGGCGCGTCCGGATGTGCAGGTATAGGCGCGCCCTAGGCCTCGCACTTTACTGCAGTGTCATCGGGCTCGATGCCGCACGTATCACGGTCGTCCCCGCCGTCGGCGATATCGGCGCCGCCGCCGCCTGTTATCGCATCAACCCCGGAGTGGCCGCGGATTATGTCGTTGCCTCCGCCGCCAGAAAGAGTGTCATCGCCGCCGCCTCCGAGTATTATATCGTCGCCGTCGCCCCCAAAGATGCAGTCGTTTCCACCCGCCCCGGATATTATGTCGTCGCCGCCCAGGGCAAATACCAGGTCGGCCTGGGAGGTGCCCTGCAGTATGTCGTTGTCATGCGTGCCCTCTATCAGGTTGTAGTATTCTGCAGGCCTGCCGCATGCCAGCACGGTCACCACCTGCACGGTAGACGCCTCATTTCCAAACATGTCAGATGCCGTCCATGTAACATTGGTGCTGCCCAGCGGGAAGAGCCCCCGAGCATCGCCTGCCACGCTAGGCGCGGGATCCACAAGGTCGAGCGCAGTTGCCGCGACTATCTCCACCTCGGTCTCCATTGAGGAGGCCTCGACCTCTACATCCGGAGGCGGCGTTATCTCGGGGGCTGTCGTATCTACAATGACCACCCTCTGCACGTCGGACGCCGAGTTGCCGTCGGCATCCGTGGCGGTCCACGTGACGAGCGTATCGCCCAGCGTAAACTCGGCAGGCGCGTCACTCTCAAGAGAGGCGACCCCGACTGTATCCTCGGCAGTTGCGGTGCCGGTATCCACGGGATTGCCCGCGGCAGATGCGGCCTCCATCTCTACATCGGGCGGGGCGACCACCGACGGTGCCGTCGTGTCAATTACCGATATTGTCTGCTCGCCAGAGACTGTATTGCCTGCATCGTCCACGGCGGTCCAGGTGATCACAGTCTCGCCGTACGGGAATAGCTCCGGCGCGTCGCTCTCGATAGAGAGGACGCCCACGAGATCCTCCGCGGCAGCCTCGCCTGTATCCACCACATTCCCTGACGGGGACAACGCTTCTGCCTCTACATCTGCCGGGAGTGCAAGCTCGGGAGGAATAGTATCGAGGACCGTCACCTGCTGCACGTCCGACGCCGTGTTGCCCGCATCATCAGAGGCCGTCCATGTGACCTCGGTCTCGCCTATCGGGAATATCGAGGGGGCATTGTTTGATACGGCCACGCTGCCTGCCGTGTCCGACGCCTCGGGCACCCCCAGGGGGACGGCGCTGCCGCGCGGCCCCTCGGCCTCGGCCGTTATATCCGCGGGAGCAGTTATGCCGGGGGGGACGGTATCCCCTACTGTTACCAGCTGGACTGCAGTGGCTGTATTCTGTGATGAATCAGTTGCGGTCCATGTGACCTCGGTCTCGCCTATCGGGAATGTACCGGGTGCGTCATTTTCTATTGATTCAAGCAGGACCAGATCATCTGCCGCGGCCTCGCCCAGTTGCGCCTTGCCGCCGCCGTCGTTCTCAGCCTCAAGAACCAGGTCTTCTGGCGCGGATATCTCGGGCGGGGTCGTATCGACAACCGAGACCTGCTGGACTGCCGATTTGGAGTTGCCTGCTGCATCTTCAGCAGTCCATGTAACAGTGGTCAGCCCCAGCGGGAAGACGGCTGGCGCGTCGTTGTATACGGATGTGACGCCGACCTCGTCTGCTGATGCCGCACTGCCATAGTCGACGGAAGATTCCGCGCCAGTCGCCTCTGCCAGGACCGACCGGGGAGCTGTGATCGACGGCGGGGTCGTATCGGATATGGTGACCAGCTGGGTATCGGCGGCTGTATTGCCTGCCTCATCGGAGGCGGTCCACGTGACCACGGTCTCGCCGAGCGGGAAGATCTCGGGCGCATCGCTGCTTACAGAGACCACCCCGACTGCGTCGCTTGCGTTGACGCCGATAAGCCGCACGGCGGCGCCTGCCGCAGACTCGGCCTCGGCAGATACGTCTGCAGGCGCGAGCACCACGGGGGGAATAGTATCGTATACTGTAATCTTTTGCACGGCCGACGCCGAGTTGCCCGCGTCGTCGGTGGCAGTCCAGGTTACCTCGGTTGTGCCCAAGGGGTATGCCGCGGGCGCGTCGTTTTGCATGTACGAGACGCCGACAAGGTCGCCTGCGTCGGCTACGCCTATATCCGCGGCCTCAGGCCCCGGGCCCGCGGCCTCTATTGAGATATCTGGCGGCGCGGAGATCACCGGCGAAGTAGTATCCAGTATGGTGACCGCCTGTATGTCCTGGGCCGTGTTCCCGTGGTTGTCTGCCGCAGTCCATGTGACCTCTGTTGTGCCCAGCGGGAAGATTGCCGGCGCGTCGCTGCTTGTCGATGATATGCCTGTCGCGTCAGATGCGGATGCCTCGCCGGTCTCTGCCGCCGCGCCGTCGGGGCCTGCTGCTTCTGCAGTCACATCTGATGGCGCCTCAACCACGGGAGCAGTGCTATCGACTACCGTTACAGCCTGGGTTGCAGTCGCCGTGTTTCCGGCGGCATCTGCCGCGCTCCAGGTTATAGTCGTCATGCCCACCGGGTACATCTCCGGCGCGTCGCTATCCACCGCATGCACCCCGACAATGTCGTTTACCGTGGGCAATCCGGGGTCAGCATGTGCCCCCTCGGCTGATGCGGCCTCGATTATGATATCGCGGGGCGGGATCACCGACGGCGGGGTGGTATCGACTATCGAGATGGTCTGCAGCGCCGCCTGTATGTTTCCGTGCGCGTCCCGGACGGTCCACGTGACCACGGTCTCGCCTATCGGAAACGAGGCCGGCGCGTCGTTGTCTATCGAGGAGATAGCAGATACGTCGGAGACCGTCACCTCGCCGAGGCCCGCCTCCGCCCCGCCGGGGCCCGTGGCTTCTGCAGTTACATCTGCGGGGACGGCAACCAGGGGCGGGATGGTATCGACTATTGTGACCCGCTGTACCGCAGACGCGTTGTTGCCGGATGCATCAGTGGCAGTCCAGATGACGACAGTCTCGCCCATGGGGAATAGGGCCGGCGCATTGCTCGAGACCTCGACTGCCTGCACATCAGAGACGTCAGGGGAGCCTATGTCGACAGAGTTTGTGCCCTGTGATGAGGCCTCGGAGGTTATGTCCCGGGGCGGGGAGATGGCAGGCGGGGTTGTATCAATTACTGTAACCAGCTGCACATCTGATGCCGTGTTCCCCGATGAATCAGACGCAAGCCACGTGACCGTCGTGTTGCCGAGGGCAAAGCCCGCCGGAGCGTCGTTGGATATTGAGATTATCTCGCCGTTGTCTGTAACGCCGGGGGCGCCAAGAAACGCCTCCGTGGCCCCCGGAGACGAGGCCTCGATGGTTATGGCGGGCGGGGCCGATACCGCGGGGGGCGTGCTGTCCACCACGCTTACCTCCTGCTGGACCGACGCCTCGTTGCCGGCTATATCCCGGGCAGTCCACGTGACCACCGTCTTGCCGAGCGGATAGTTCTGCGGCGCATCATTTTCAAGTGATAGCACGCCCACTGCATCACTCACGCCGGGGGTGCCAAGATCTATGGTGTTGCCGCCTGTACCTGCGGCCTCTACTGCGACTCCTCCTATTCCGTCTATCACCGGAGGTGTAGTATCAGATACTGTCACGGACTGGGTCGCCACCGCAATATTCCCCGCGCCGTCTATCGCGGTCCAGATTACGGTGCTCGTCCCCAGCGTGAACTCGCCGGGGGTATTATGGGTAAGCGAGGTTATCCCGCTTGCATCTGTCGCGGTGGCCCGGCCGACGTTGACCGGGGTAAGAGCGCCCGTCGCCTCTATGAACAGGTCGTTTGGCGGCGTGATTACGGGCTTTGTAAGGTCACCTGAAACGGGTGCTGCACCCTGCGCGGGAGCACCCTGCACAGGGCCGCCTTGGGCAGGAGCACCCTGCGCGGGATCTTTTGCGGGCTCGTCCTGCACAGGCTGCGCCTGCAGCGGCGTGCCGAACTTTTGCACCCTGTGCCCGTTGGCATCGACAACGTACAGGCTGTTGTCGGGGCCCAGCGCCAGGTCCTGCGGCATCTTGAACATTCCGCCGTCGGAGCCGCTGCTGCCCCAGACTGATATTGCCTCGCCGTTTGCATCAAGGCGCAGTATCCGGTCGTTTCCGGTATCTGCAACGTACAGGTTCCCCTCGGGGTCCGCCTCCAAACCGTGCGCCCTTATCGGCCTGCCGCCGACGCTCGAATCATACCGGGAGAGAAGCTCGCCTGTTCCACCGTACTTTTCTATGGCGTTGCCGCCTGCAAATGTAACGTATACAGTCCCGTTGCCTGCCGCCGCCAGGCCCGCCGGCGATATGAACCCGCTGCCGGAACTGCCGACTATCTCGGAGACGTACCCGCCGTCAGGCGTGAACCGCTGTATCCGGTGGTTGCCGGTATCGGCGACGTATATGTCGCCCCCGGGATCAGCGGCTATCCCCCGAGGTAGCAGAAACTCGCCGCTGTTAGAGCCCTGCGTTCCCCACCCGAAGAGAAACTCGCCTTCAGGCGTAAACGCCTGCACCCTGTTCAGCTGGCCGTCCACCACGTATACCGTATGATTCTCGCCCACGGCTATCCCCTCGGGCGACTTGAAGCTTCCATTGGCGATGCCCTGCCCGCCCCATTGGAGCAGAAAGGCCCCGCTATCATCGAATTTTTGCACCCTCATGTTGCCAAGGTCCGTCACGTAGACAGACCCGTCGGGGCCTGCCGCCACCCCCTGCGGGCTCATAAAGTGGCCCTCCTTGACCAGGCCTGATTCGCCCCAGTCAAGGATAAACGGGTGGCTCAAGCTCCCGCTGGCCGTGCCTGCGGCACCTGCCACTACTAGCGCCAGCAGCAGTATAATCTTCAACGGGCATTGCTCTATCCACGGTAAAAATATCGCCGTTGTTAGTAATTGTTGTATTCTTTGTCAATATTTGGTCAGGCTAGTCGGGGTCTTCATAGGCGCGGCCCGTGCCTGCAGGCCCCGAATCCTTCAGCGGGACCATCTTGGAATCCAGCACGTCCATCCGGCTCCTGTACCCTTCGGCGTATTCCAGCTCGTCGGGGACCAGCGTGGCCGGGTGGACAAAGCCCTGGCGCCGCATGGCGTGCGCCCTCCGGGTCGCGGTCCTCCGCACATCGTCCCAGTCGGGGGTCGAGAAGCCGTCGAACGGGCCGGTCAGCCTGCCTTCGTGCATGCTGAATACTAGCGCCTCGACTATCGGTATGCAGAAGTTTATGCTAGCCGGCGAGTTGAGCCGCACGGGCATCAGCGGCATGTGGTGGCTTCCGCGCGTGTTGCCCGCCACATAATGCGGATTGTTAAAGCAGCTGCCCGCCTCCTCGGTAGCGGGGAACCTCTTCTGGGTCCGGACAAGGCAGATGGGGTCGTCCTTGCCCACGTAGGTGCCCGCTATGTTGTGGAGCCTGTCGGTGGATGCGGATGCTATGGGCTCGCCGTCCCGGGTCTCTACGGAAGATACTACAAACCTGCCGGGGTACATCAGAGCTGCCTCTATTGTCGGCTTGTCCTCCCAGAGGACCAGCCTCGCAGTCCTGGCCTTTGAGACATCCATTATGTTTATGACGACGCCTTCTGCAAGCGACTTGTTTACTATCAGGCCGGTATTGCTAAGTGAATCGACGAACATCCTGTAAAAGGGATAGTTGAATGCGCCAGGCTCTGTCTTGTCTGCTGCAAATACTGTAAACGCCTCGTTTGCGCGCTCCTCGAACTCCAGCTCGGCCACGCCGGGGCCCATGCCCTTTACGTTGCCAGAAAATGAATCGCGCAGCAGGTCCTGGCCCGCCCCGTACAGGCCCTCTTCCTTGGCCACCCGCGTGCCCTCCATAAAGGCATCCCATGCAAGCTTGTGGATGTCGCTGTTGTCGGTGCCCCGCGTGTGGGTCATTACTATGTGGACGTCGTCCCCGCAGTACCCGATGTAGTGGTCTATGAGCAGGGAGGACGAGCTCACCTTCCTGCGGACGGCGTCCAGCAGCCCGCTGCTCGGCAGGGTGTGGCCGCCTATTCCGCCCACGTCCGCCTTTATCGCAGATACGGTAATCCTCACGGGCGGCACCCGCACGGCCTCCGATTTATGTGTAGTTGCCCAAGGGCAGCCGCGGCGGCATCGGGGGGCCGGGCTTAGAGCTGATATATGGGAAGTGCGCGGGGTAGAACGATGGCCACAAAGACTGTCTATGTCGTGTTCCTCCTTCCGGCGGTGCTCTCCTTTGTGTTCGGGGGGTTCGTGCTGGCCCAGTCCATGCAGGAGGGCGAAGGGCCGGATGCAAGCCCCGCCGCAGGACCGGCCACAGGCCCGCTGCTCTCGTCGCCGCCGGACCGGGGCGACGGCAGGGTGGACATTCTCGGCCTCAGGCCAAGCTATGCCGCCGGCGAGGCAGTATCCCTGGAGGTGAACATTATAGACGAGTCCTTTGACTGCGGGATACTCCACATTACGATACTCAATGCAGAGACCGCCGAGATAGCGGCCCAGGGCGAGTTCTTTGACCAGTGTTTTGTAGAGGGCGATTTCACACTGCCGGTGGACGGCGCGTTCTCTACCGTGATAGACGAGCCTGGGATATACGAGATAAGGGGGGCCATAACCGACCAGTCGCTCGCCGAGACCATCACGCTGAGCGGGACTTTTACGGTCAGATAGGCACGCCGCAGGCGGGGGGCCCGGCTGTACAGGCAGATTCCTGCGGGTTCACTAGGCAATCTTATATATTGACTCCGTCCGAAGGTGCACGGAATACTCTGGAGTCCGGCTGGTGATCATATGACAAAAAACGACGAACTGGTGGGGGACAAGAACAAAAGCGAGCTCGAGGCGGAGCTGGCGGCATACAAGCTCGAGTTGAGCAAGCTCAACGCCAAGAAAAAGCCGGCTGGCGCCGGAAAGAATGCGGCCCCAAAGGCAGGCTCGGCAGCCAAGGCCGCCGGCAAAAAGGCCGCAGAGCCCAAGAAAACAGTCCCGGCCAAGACACCCGATATAACAAAGCCCGCGGCAAAGCCTGTCCCGAAAAAGCCGGCAGCGGCAAAGCCTGTTCCAAAGAAGCCGGCGGCAAAACCTGATGCAACAAAGCCCGCGGCAAAGCCTGATGCAGCAAAGCCCGCGGCAAAGCCTGATGCAACAAAGCCCGCGGCAAAGCCTGATGCAACAAAGCCCGCGGCAAAGCCTGATGCAACAAAGCCCGCGGCAAAGCCTGTCCCGAAAAAGCCGGCAGCAGCAAAGCCTGTTCCAAAGAAACCGGCAGCAAAACCTGTTCCAAAAAAGCCGGCGGCAAAACCTGTCCCGAAAAAGCCAGCAGCAAAACCCGCGGCAAAGCCCGTTCCAAAAAAACCAGAGGCAAAGCCCCCCGAGCCAAAGCCGCCAAGAAAGACAAAAAAGCAGCTAGAAGAAGAGGCCCGCAAGGAGAAGGAAGAGCGGGAGAGGACCATCGAGGAGGAGATGGAGAAGAGCCTCTCCGGAGAGGAGATAGAGAACTTTCAGATAGAGAGGGTCGACATGGACCGGCTCACCAACAAGGTATGCGAGATGCTGGCAGCCTATGAATCAGCTGGAGCCGTGCAAAACGTACTGTGGAAGAGGCTCAAGCTCAACAGCAGGAACGGGGCGAGGCTGGCGCTGAAGCTGGAGAGGACAGGCTACATCACAAGGGAGAAGATACTGGAGAAAGGCAGGTGGACATACAAGCTTATACTCAAAAAGACCCCGATTAGCACAGCATCGATAGAAAACTCGCCGTGTCTGATATGCCCGGTGGAGCAGCAGTGTTCCGCGGACGGCGAGATAAACCCCCGCACGTGCCAGTGGATACTCGACTGGGTCACGTCAAAGGGCGAGAGGCCCAAGATGCTGCAATGAGGCCCCTAGATGCAAAAAAGGACCACTACCGCAAGATGGCGCGCGAGCAGGGGTACCGCAGCAGGGCCGCGTACAAGCTCAAGGAGTTAAACAAGGCGTACAGGATAATCGGCGCGGGGTTTACCGTGCTCGATCTTGGGTGCGCCCCGGGCAGCTGGATGCAGGTGGCGGCGTCAGCTGCAGGCAACAGGGGCACCGTGCTCGGGGTGGACCTCGAGTATGCGGAGGAGTTGAATCACGCAGAGTCCATGAGGGGTGACGTCGAGGATGAATCACTTGCAGAGACGGTGGCAGAGAGGCTGGGCAGGGCCGACGCGGTGATCTGCGACCTCTCCCCGCAGGTCTCGGGCAACTGGTCTGTCGACCATGCAAGGCAGATCTCGCTGAATTATGCCGCCGCGCGCATCATGGGGAGGGTCCTTGCGCCAAAGGGCAACGCCGTCTTCAAGGTATTCGACGGCGAGTATGCGGCAGAGTTTCGCGAGCACATGGGGCACATGTTCTCCAAGACAAAGTCCACAAAGCCCCAGGCCAGCCGCAAGCAGAGCAGCGAGCTGTACCTTGTCTGCCTCGGGTTCAGGGGCTAAAAGGCGCCCCGAACCTCGGAGACGGGGGCGTCGGTCCTGAATCCGGACGGGTCAAACGATGTAGGCCCGGCGGAATAGCCCCTGCCCCGGAGGTACTCTATTACAAAATCCCTCTTTGGGGGCGAGGCCCGGCAGCGCGAGGCCATCTCATCTAGGGTATAGTAGGCAGGAGGCAGGCCCTGCTCGCCGATGCAGGTCTCTATCCTCTTTGCGCACTTTTCTCCAAGGGGGAGCCTCCCCGCCTCTTCGAGCATCATATTGAGGAATCTCCCCTCAAAGAGCGGCCCCGTCCACAGCGGGCCCGCAATGTCCAGTGTGCCCCCGCAGGGGCATGATGTCCCCGGGGAGGGTGATGCGCCGCGGTCCCCGCAGGTTACACACCTGTATAGAAAGCCCATGTTCTCGGAGGTGTCCCGCCGGGCCAGCACCCGGACGTACGACCTGTAATAGTGCTGGTCGCTCTCGGTGAGCAGCGGCTCAAACGAGACGCCAAGCCTGGCCGCCACGTTTCGCAGGCAGCCGAGCAGCAGCCTTACTGCAGCTTCTGCGCCAAAGACCGCCCTGGCGGGGGAGCCGCCGTATATGCGGCGGCATGCGTCGGGAAAGATCCCGTTGAGCACCTGCAGGTCGGTCGCGGTAATGGATAGCATGCCCCCGTGGGATACGGCCCGGAGGCAGCAGTCAAGATGCGGTGCGGGCGAGCCAAACGGGTCGATATCGACTATGGCGGCCCTCTTCCCCCTGCCCCAATGTTCCGCAAGAAACGAGCAGGCTTCCGCGTTGGAGGTGCTCACACAGTCAAGGCAGTTGAGCTTTGCTGATTCGCGCGCAATGTTTAGCGCCTGCTCGTTTGTATCATTGAGGCATACCTCAATACCGCCCACCTCGTTTGCGGCGCGCAGGCCCCTTGCTCCAAGGCCCGACATGCAGTCAAGCAGCACTGCATCGTGTAGGCCGCGCAGGTGCGCCGAATATGCGGCCATGGACGTGTCGCGGTTTGCCCGGGCCCGCGGGTTGAAAAACGCAGGCTCGCGCGGGGGAACGCCTGGTCCAAGCGATCCCTCGGGGACCAGCAGCCTTGTGGAGCCCTCTGTTGTCTCTATGCAGCCCTGTGCGGGCCCGGCAGGCATCTCATCCATGCCCGGCATCGTAGTTGACGGCTATTATCTCGCTGCTGCCATTCTGGGTAAAGTACTGGAGCGAGCGCCGCAGGGAGACTTTGAATATTGTATATCCAGGCGAGAGGCGCAGGCTGTCCGGGTCGTTCTGCTCGGAGATCATGACCCTGTTGCGCCCTTCTATCTTTTGCACAAAGCGGGAGAACTCGTCGAGTCCGACTACTGCGTTGTAGTGCCCGTTGGGGTTGTTCATGTAGGGCGGGTCAAGGTAGACAAACGAGCCGGATATGTCATCATACTCGGCAAAGTCCCTGCAGGTGATCTCCATTCCGGATATGGAGGAGGCGAGCGACCGGAGAGCATCCGCGTCCACGCGGGGGCACCGGGCCCCCTTTCTCATGGGCGAGTTGAACTTGTTCTTTGTGTTGAACCTTATCTTGCCAGAGAATGCGTTTTTTGCCAAGTAAAAGAACCGGCCGGCGCCCCGCGTCCCGTCTAGCAGGTCTTTGTCCCGCACGCCAAGATAGTATTCTGGGGACGACTTGGAATAGTGCTTCTGGTACTCTGCATGCAGGCCGCCGGGGTCGCGCTGGAGCGTCCTGACCAGGTTTGCCACCACCGGGTTGTGGTCGTTGTATACCACCTTCTTTGCGCCGAACCTGCCGCACGCATAAAACGCAAAGCTTCCGCCGCCGCCAAATATGTCGTATATGCGGCCCGGGTCATCGGGGACCAGCTGATCGAAGATGTGCATAAAGCCCGACTTGCAGCCGATGTACGGGATGAGCTTGGGGCCGCCCCGCCCGATCCCGTTTCTTACCGTAAACTGTTCCACCGCGGCCCCAGCGGCGGCCCGTCCAATATAGTTGATAGTGCGGCCATCCCGTACACGGTTTAATACGGGTGCGCCCCCGGCGCATGCCATGCTGGTCTGCGGGGTAGACGAAGCGGGGCGCGGATCCCTGGTGGGGCCGCTCGTCATAGCCGGCGTGGCCATAAAGCGCAACAGGATGCGGGAGCTCAAAAGCATGGGCGTCCGCGATTCCAAAAAGCTGACGCGCAAGGCAAGAGAATCCCTGTATCCAGAGATAGTGAATATGGCGGATTCGTACCACATCAGCAGGGTGCCGCCCGGCGTGGTGGACCGGAGCGTGGGCAGGCACATGCTCAACGATTTAGAGGCCAGGTACATGGCCCGCGTGATAACCCGGCTGGGCCATGGGACGACATACGTTGATTCGTGCGATGTAAACCCAAGGCGCTTTGGGGGCAGGGTCTCGGAGATGTCGGGTCGTACAGTCCGCTCGTACCACCGGGCAGACGACAGGTTTGTCATAGTATCTGCCGCATCCATACTGGCAAAGGTGGCCCGCGACCGCTCGATAGAGCGGCTGCGTAAAAGCCACGACGTGGGCAGTGGATACCCGTCGGACCGCAGGACTGTAGGCTTTGTCAGGGGGTACTATAACAAGAACGGCGCGATGCCGCCCTTTGTGAGGAGGAGCTGGCGCCCCGCGCGGCTCATAGAGGCAGGCGGCTAGCCCGGGTATACCGCGTGGACCAACGAGTGGTCGCGGTCGTACGTCCGCAGGTCTACTGCCTGGGATATGCCAAAGTCAGCCTCCAGCTTTGCAGTCTCCTCCCGGATTACCCCGGCGGGATCCCGTACAGAGTCTATGCTCCTTGCCTTGATGACCAGGAGGAGCGAGCCTTCGGCGCGCAGGTACATTTTACAGTTGGCCACGGCCATTGCAGTCTGGTCGGGCTGGGCTATGTCCGCGTATACCACGTCTGCTGCCCCGTACATTCCAGGGTACTCGCCGGGCCTCCGTGAATCCTGCATTATCGGTATTACATTTGGGCGCCTGGAGGCCACCCTGTGGAGCAGGTCGCGCGCCACCCTGCCTGCGGGCTCGACTGCAAAGACCGCCCCCCTGCCCCCCACTATATCGGAGACGTGGCTTGCAGTTGTTCCGGTGGACGCGCCAAGGTACAAGACGCGCGAGCCCGGGATGATGGGGAGGCGCTCGAGGCCGTTGTATATGCAGGCGGCAAGCTTGCTGCGAAACGGATCCCAGAGGCGGTATTCTGTGCCCGCCCGGTCTAGCAGCTTCTCCCCGTATACGCTGCACCCGGGGTCCATGTTTTCAGTGGCAAGGCGCGGGGCCCCCTCGTGCCTTATCCAGAATATGCCGTCGTTGTGCTCCAAGGGGCGCCTATGCCCTCTTTCTTCTAAAGCCGCCCCTCTTTCTGCGCGCGCCCGGCGGCTTGGCGGGCGGCCGCTCCGGCGGGTCCTTGTATTTCTCTGATATCTCCGATATGCGCGCCTCCAGTGACTGGAGCAGCGCCCCGTTGGGCTCGCCCGTGTGGTAGTCTATGCGGGCTGCTATGGCCGCCTTTGCCGCTACTGCGCGCGCCACCTTGCCCCGCTGCCACCGGGGCGCGGAGTGGACCAGCGGGTGCTGGAATAGCAGGCCGTGCTTTGGCGGCTGCGAGCCCGTCTTGAGGGAGCGAAACAGCGCCTTTTCTGCGCCAAGTATCTGTATTGTGCTCGACGACATGGAGGCGAGCCTGCGCAGGCTGCCCGCCCGGGAGAGCAGCTTGGCGCCGACAGTGGCCCCCAGGATGGCCGTGACGTTTGGCGCCGACGACCTCATCTGCTCGTCTATGTGGGATTCCATCTCGGATCTGAGCCTGTGCAAGGCTAGCACCTCTGCCGCAAGGGCCTGTACCATCCGGAGGTTTGCATCGGAGATCTCGCCGCCCCTGCTTTTTCCGCAGACAAGATCCATCATCTCCGAGCGGCGGGCGTCGTATCCTGCCGCCTCGAATGTGCCGCGCGACAGGCCGTCGCGCCTGCCGGCAGAAGCTATCCCCGCGTATCCAGGTATGCCGTCGGCAAGGCTCTCGAGCTCGGGAAAGTGCAGGCCGTACCATTCCCGCATGTGCGAGGCTGCCGCGTTTATCGCATCATCCAAAGAATCGAGCGCGCCCACGGCCTGTATTATATGCAGGTCGGGGCTCTGCGATTCTGCTGCAATCCTGAATGATGAGAGCTCCAGTGCAAAGCGGCGGAGCTTGTCCATGGCGTCATCTTCTCCAGAGGCAAAGCCCGCCTCTTCGAGAATCTGCAGCTTTGATGAGCGGATGTCTGCAGCTTCTGCCTCGCTGCACTCGCGCACATCCATGGAGGCCTTGCGCAGTATTCTGAGGAGCGCACGGTCGTTGACCGTGGCATCTGTTCCGCGCAGGCAGGACTTCAGGGCGGGCACGCCAGAAGAGCCGTCCTGTATTGCCGCGTACTCGGAGGCGGGGCTCCCAAAGGGGAGCCTGTTGGAGATTTTATCCCCGTCGTATACCACTATTCCAAGCTCGGTGAGCACCACCCTGTTCATGGCGCGATCCCGCCATGCCTCCGTTAAAAAGCCTACCAGCGGCGCCCGGCCTGCGCGCAGGGCCGCTGCCCAAGCGTTATATTCAGAGGGGCCGCACCGGCCGCGGTGAAGCCGAGCCTCGAGACAAGGGTGGGCCCGCTTGTCATGGAAAGGCCCGCGATGCTGGCATCGGGTATACTGGGAATATCAGTTGATGTGTTCCGCAGAGTGCTCGGGGCGGGAGCGGGCGCGGTGGTGACAAAGTCGCTCAGCCGCGAGCCGTGGGAGGGCTACTCCAATCCGACCATAACGGGGACGGGCGGGGGCGGATGGCTCAACGCAGTCGGCCTCTCCAATCCAGGTGCTTCCGCCTTTGCAGGCATGCTAAAGGGGCAGGGCCTGCCGGCGGTGGTAAGTCTCGTGGGTTCTGCTCCCGCCGAGTTTGTATCAATGATAAAAGAGTTCAGGGACGGGGCGGCCGCATTTGAGATCAACCTGTCGTGCCCTCACGTGGCAAAGGTGGGCCTCGAGGTGGGCGACGACCCGGGGCTGGTAGGCGAGATAGTATCTGCTGCAAAGCGGGCAGCCGATGTGCCCGTCTTTGCAAAGGTGGGACTCGGGTCCACACATTACATCAAGACTGCGGGGGCGGCAGCAGAGGCCGGCGCCGACGCGATAACTGCAATAAACACAGTGCGTGCAATGTCGATAGATGTAGAGGCAAAAAAGCCGGTGCTCAGCAACGGCTTTGGGGGGCTCTCGGGGCCGCCGATAAGGCCCATAGCTGTCAGGTGCGTCTGGGAGTTGGCGTCAAAGTATGACGTGCCCGTTATAGGATGCGGGGGCGTCTCGTCATGGGAGGATGCAATAGAGATGATGCTGGCAGGCGCCTGCGCTGTACAGGTGGGGAGCGCCGCGGGCGGGAGGATAGGCATATTCGGGGAGATCAACGCGGGCATTTTAGGGTACATGGAGAGAAACGGCTTTGGCAGCGTAAAGGAGATGGTGGGTCTTGCGCGAACGTGACAGGCCCGCCATGATGGAGATAGAGCGGGTGATAGACGAGACGCCGACCGTGCGCACGCTGCTCTTCCAGGATGACATAATGGAGGGGGCGCTGCCGGGGCAGTTTGCCATGGTCTGGGTGCCGGGAGCAGGGGAGCTTCCCATGAGTGTAATGGCGGCAGAAGAGCCCGGCATGGCGGCATTTACTGTAAGAAGGCGCGGGGCTGCATCGACTGGACTCTACGATACGGCCAAGGGCGGCCTCATAGGAGTCAGGGGGCCCTATGGGAGGGCGTTTGAGGCCACACAGGGCAGGGCCCTGCTTGTTGGCGGCGGCACGGGAATGTCTCCCCTGATGAGGCTGCTCTCCCGGCTGGGCAGCGCCTCTCACGTTGATGTATTGATTGGGGCCCAGACGGAAAAAGAGGTGTTCTTTGAGGGGCTCGCCGGCAGGCTGGCAGGGGATGTACCGCACAGGATAGTGGTTACTACCGAGGACGGCTCGTACGGAAGACAGGGCAGGGTAACAGACGAGCTTGAAGGAATGCTGGATGAAAAGCCGGATGCCGTGTACACCTGCGGGCCGGAGCCCATGATGCACGCGGTGGTCCGGGCGGCAGATTCACGGGGTATACCCGTGCAGGCCAGCGTAGAGAGGGTGATGAAGTGCGGTGTAGGCATATGCGGGAGCTGCTGCATGGGGGAGGATCTTGTATGTACCGACGGGGCGGTCTTTGACGGCAAACACCTGATCGCAAATTCCGAGTTTGGGAGCGTCTTTCGCGACAAGTCCGGCACGGTCCGCAATGTGTAGGGCCCGGCGTCCAGGGTAGAGCGGTATCTGGCTGCCTTTTCCCCCGGGGGGCCTTTCTAGGCGTCATGTAGGGCCTGATCGGGGCAGATAGGGCGTGCCTGCGGGCCAGAGATCTAGTTGATAAGGTTTAAAACCAATCTGCAATCGATTGCCTTGAGTAGCATGGGCCACCCCAAGATTGTTCTAAGTGCGGATCGTACACTGATGTCGCCGTACAGGAACATCTCGCTTGCCACGTTCTTTGGGTGCGCCCCGGCGCTCGACCCCAACCGCGACCCCAAGAGTTTTTGGTACAAGATACTAAAGAACCAGGTCACGCCCAAGGTCCTCTTTGACTTTATCTGCAATTACATACCTCACCACAACGGCGTGGCCGACTATGCGCCCTACGGCCTGAGAAAGGTCGAGGCAGGCCTGCTCCGCGACGGCTTCGAGAGGGAGGAGGTCGTAGTGGCGCATCCAGATCATATAGAGCAGTTCATAGGGCCGGAGACGGAAGCGGTGGGCACCTACGAGATGGACCCGCTGGGCATGGGCCCCGTCACCATGACGTTTACGTACGGACGAAAGCAGATGTCATACGACGAGTATTACAACAGGGAGATCCACAGGAGGATACTTGCGGCCAAGGAAAAGACCGGCAGCAAGGCAAAGGTGATAGTGGGCGCCTCGGGGACCTGGCAGTACAATTATGCTCCAGAAAAGATAAAGGAGTACGGCCTGTATGCCGTGCTAGAAGGCGAGCTTGGCGGGATAGCGCCAGAGATTGACGGCCACGCGGGCCAGTTCTTTAGGCACCTGATAAACGGCGACTTTGAGTATACCGACCAGTCCAGGATGAGCGGCAACTTCCGCGTCAACATGAAGGAGTTTGACAATGAAGGCGAGAAAATACACGGCAGGTTTGTCAACTTTTGGGACAGGCCGGAGCTCGATGAGATCCCCGAGATAGTAGAGCCGAGCATGCACGGCATGATAGAGGTGATGAGGGGCTGCGGCAGGGGCTGCAAGTTCTGTGATGTTACACTCAGGGCACTCCGGTACTATCCCCCGGAGAAGGTCAAGAGGGAGATAGAGGTGAACAAAAGGTTCGGCCAGACCTCCGCGTGGATCCACAGCGACGACATATTCGTATACGGGATGAACCCCAGGACCAGCAAGGGCATGGAGCCCAACAGGGACGCGCTGGTTGATCTCTTCAAGGGCGTAATGTCCGCAGGTGTAAAGCATACAAACCCGACACACGGGACGCTCGCTGGCGCGGTGGCCGACGAAAAGCTCATACCCATGCTGTCCAAGATAATAAAATCGGGCCCCGAGAACATGACGGGAATACAGGTAGGCTTTGAGACGGGCAGCCTGCGCCTGATAGAAAAGTACGCAGACAGGAAGCTTGCGCCGTACAAGCCAAGCGAGTGGCACTGGCTGGTAAAGGAGGGGGTAAAGACTCTCAACCAGGACTATTGGGTGCCTGCGTTTACCCTGATAATGGGGCTCAACAATGACGAGACGCCAGAAGACTCGTGGGAGACCATACAGCTGATAAGCGATCTCGAGACCGAGCAGCCGGACTCTATGTTTACCACCACCCCGCTTACATTTGTCCCGATAGGCCTGCTTGAAAAGTCCGACTTTTTCAACATAGGCAACGAGATGGATCCCGCGCAGCTGGGAGTCATGTACAAGACGTGGCAGCACAACTTCAAGTACGGGATACAAAAGTTCATGACAAAGACCGGCGGCGGCAACAGCGCCAAAAAGCTCTTCTTTAACGCGATAGCCCGCTCGCTCGGGGGCGTCCCCCTTACAGCCATGGAAAAGTACGCGCGCCGCAAGAGCCGCGAGCACGAGCTGGTAATCGAGAAGATCAAGGCAAAGTACTGGTAGGGCGTCAGCGGGCCCTGCCCGTTTCTAAGGGTTTTTATATTTTAAGCATAGGTTGAACGGCTATGACTGAAGAAAGGAGATACATCGACTTTGAAGTGGTTAAGGAGAGGTGGAATGTATATGAATTGGAAGATGGTACCAAGTTAAAGACACGCAATACGCTGAGGTCCGTCTGGGTGGAAACCGACAGTTTGGGGGCAGTGGCGTATCACTGCGATATCCACAATATGAGAGTTGTACTATGTCACACTTCCAAACAAGGAGAAAAAGATCAAACACCTCATACCCCGTCACAATTAATGGAAAATATTGAAAAGAGGGTATGCCGGTATGAGACAATGTCGTACGAAGCGTCGGAATACACCTTGGACAACAACGTGGGAATAGTCTTTCACTTAAATCTGAACAGGATATCACGGACTAGTCTCTTTGATCCCAAAGGAGATCGGATCTATCTGTCCGATTTAAGGTCGTCGAGAGTCCTATACCTGCCGAATACATAAAAATCATGCAGACTGTGTCTTTTGGACGTCACTAGCCTGCAAATATTCACGGTGCTGCAAGCAAACTAGGGTGGAACGTGAATTACCACAGTCATAAATTCCTCTGTGCCGTCGAAATATACGACTTGTTCTTTACCCTTTTTGACATCCTTGTCTGATCCGGGTGTGTTTCCTGGCGCCTCATCTCGAGGGTTGGTGCTGTCATCCATCAATAGGTGTGTATTCTTTCGGTATAAAAAACTTCACGTATGTCATGTAAGTTCAGGCGTGGGAAAAAACAAGGGTGCAATCCGTGCCTGAAGCCGGGCCTTGCCCAGCCAGGCACCCACAGCCCTGTTCCAAATGTATAAATCGCACCGGCGGACCGTATTATCATGGCAACTCACGGATCGCTTACAAAGGCCGGAAAGGTCAGAAGCCAGACGCCCAAGATCGAGGGAAGAAAAAAGACCGGCACCAACGCAAGCGTCCAGAACAGGAGCAACTATAGAAAACGTCTGGTCCTAAACCGCTTCCCCGGCCAGAACAAGCCGGGACAGAGAAGAAGGAGAAGGTAGGCCGCCCGCGGCATGACAGCCGCGCCAAACCGGCCTCCAGGACCCCGCAGACAACCCATCATGCAGGCTGTTCCCGCACGCCCATAGCATGATATAATAACAATCCCCCACGGCTATTCCCCATGCACACTGTACGAATCCCAAAGATGATCAACTTTGGCGAAAACGCGCTCGCAGAGACAGAGTACCCAGCCAATGCGCTAGTCGTGACCACCGCAGCGCCCGCCCTCTCTGAAAAGTGGCTGGCAAAAATGGAGATAAAGGACTACATGTTGTACGACAAGGTAAACCCCGAGCCGTCGGTCGAGGACTCGCAGGCCCTCATAGCCGAGTTCAAGGACAAAAAGCCGTCGGTCCTGATAGGCCTCGGCGGCGGAAGCTCGCTTGACGTTGTAAAGTATTCGGCGCGCGACTTTGGCGTCGAAAAGATCCTCATACCGACAACCTTTGGCACGGGCGCCGAGATGACCACCTACTGCGTGCTAAAGTTTGACGGAAAAAAGAAGCTGCTCCGCGAGGACAGGTTCCTCGCAGACATGGCGGTGGTGGATTCGTACTTTCTCGACGGGACTCCCCAGCAGATAGTAAACAACTCCGTATGCGACGCGTGCGCCCAGGCCACCGAAGGGTACGACAGCAAGCTCGGAAACGACTATACCAGGGGCCTATGCGAGAGGGCGTTTAACATACTGTACGATGCGATAATGAGCGGCAACACCAAGGAATACCCGTACGGCTCGATGCTCTCCGGGATGGGCTTTGGGAACTGCTCGACCACGCTTGGCCACGCGCTATCATACGTATTCTCCAACGAGGGCGTCCCCCACGGATATTCTCTCTCGTCATGCACTACTGTAGCCCACAAGCACAACAACTCAAAGTTCTACGGCCGGTTCAAGGAATGCATGGAAAAGCTCGGCTTTGAGAGGCTCGATCTCAAGGCGGACATATCAGAGGCGGCAGACGTGGTAATGACCGACAAGGGGCACCTCGATCCCAACCCCGTCCCCATAGCAAAGCAGGACGTGATAAAGTGCCTCGAGCGGATAAAGTCAGGCGACCTCTGAGCATCCCGTGCCTGATGCCAAGCCATTTACGGATGAGAGCCTGAATCCCAGCCAAACTTATTTACCACAGAAGTACAGCAGCCAAGGGTACATGAACAGGATAAAGTTCGGCATACAAAACGGCCTCAACGTGGCAAGGGCCGGGTATACAGAAGACCAGATACTGACCGCATGCATACTTGCCGACAAGACCGGCTATGATTCGATATTCTACATGGACCATACAAACGTCCCCCAGTGGAAAAAGGCCATAGTGCTCGACCCCTGGGTCATGCTCTCGGCGATAGCGGCGATAACCAACAATGTAGAGATAGGCACATGTGTGACCGATGCGATAAGGCGGCACCCCTCCAACATAGCCCTTGCCGCCATAACCCTGGACAGGGTCTCCAAGGGAAGGGCCATACTCGGGATAGGCGCCGGCGAGGCGCAGAATCTAAAAGAGTTCTGCATTCCATTTGAAAAGCCGGTCTCCAAGTGGGAGGAGCAGATAGAGGTGATAAAGGCGCTGTACAGCTCGAGCCCGGATAATACAGTCGACTATTCCGGCAAGTACTATGACCTCAAGGGGGCCTGCCTGCAGGCGCCGCCCATAAGAAAGCCGCACCCGCCCACGTACATGGCGTCCGGCGGCAAGAGGACCCTCATGCTGACCGGCAAGCTCGGCGACGGGTGGCTCCCCATAGGGTACACGCCGGAGCTATTCGAGGACCACAGGGGCCAGATAGTGGATTCGATGAAAAAGCACGACAGGACCGAAGAGGAAAAGGAGAACTTTCAGATGGCGCTCGACATAGACGTGTACTTTTCAGAAGATGCCGAAGAATCGTGGGCAAGGATGAAAGAGGCAGTCAAGGTGAGCCTCTTCAAGCCCGAGGTGCTCAGGGTGCACAACCTCAAGGAGATAGAGGGCTTTGACTTTGTCAAGTACTTTACAGAGTATTCAATGTCCAACCAGGAATGGATAGTAAAGATGAGGGAGGCTGCCACCAGGATACCCGACGGCGTGGCGCGCTCGTCCACCGCGATAGGGACGCCCGATGATGTCATACCCACCTTTGAGCGCTTCCTCAAGGCGGGCGTAAACCACTTTGTGATACGGTTCTGGGGCAAGGACTATTTCGGCAGCATCGACAAGTTCGCCACGCATGTAATGCCCCACCTGCGCGAACAGAAATAGGCCATGCAGCTGCTAGGCAGGCTGGAGATCCGCTCAGAGGAGAGGATCATCGAGTTTCTCGGGGAAGAGCACGTGGGCCGCATATCAACTGTAGATGCCGACGGATACCCGCAGGTCATACCCATGAACTTTGTGTACATGAAAGATGCGGTATACATGCACTCGCACGTAAAGGGCGAAAAGCTCGACAACATAAGGAGGGATTCCCGGGCGGGCTTTGAGGTGGACAGGGAGGTGGAGTTTCTGCCCTCTTACTTTGAGGATCCGCATGACGCATCAGTCGCCGATACACTGTATGTCAGCGTGGTCATAAAGGGCAGGGCGGAGCTAATAGACGATACAGCAGAGAAGGCTGCAGCGCTCAACGGGCTGATGGCAAAGTACCAGCCAGAAGGCAGGTACGACCCTGTAAAGCCCGGAGACGAGGTGCTCGGGCACCTGGAGATAATCAAGGTGGTGCCGCACAGCATGCGGGGAAAATACAAGATAGGCCAGCACCTTGACACCAAAGAGCGCGCGGAGCTTGCAGCCAAGATACTCGACAGGGGCTCGGATACTGCCGCCTCTGCTCTAAAGATCATGGGCTTTGAGGTGGTGGACGGCAGGCCAGTCATGAGGGACGAGCCCTCCTGGTAGCGCGCCGGGGCACCGGGGGCCCCCGCACAAGGTTGAATAACAAAGCTCGCCCAACGGGCATGGTGCCAGCGGCCAACAGGCAGTCCGTCCGGGGCTCTCTGGCCCCGTTTCTCAATACAGTGCGGTGCGGCGACAGCGCGAAAATGCTAAAAGACGTGCCAAGCGGATCTGTCGACCTTGTGATAACATCCCCTCCATACTATCAGCAGAGGGACTATGGGGGCGGCAGGACGGGCAATGAAGGGCACGTAGAGGCGTACATTGATTCTATAATGCAGGTCTTTGAGCAGTGCGTCCGGGTGACCAAAGAGACCGGCAGCATAGTATTCAACATGGGCGACAAGTACTCTCAAGGCAGCCTCATGCTAGTCCCGTACCGGTTTGCAATCAGGGCTACGGGCAGCGGCGCAGTCAGGCTGGTAAACAACACCACATGGGTCAAGACAAACCCGACGCCGCGGCAGTTCAAGCGGCGGCTGGTCAGCGGCACAGAGCCGTTTTTTCACTTTGCCAAGTCGGATTCGTACTGTTACAACATAGACGACTTTCAGAGGCCCGAGACAGGTGTGAAAAAACCCCCAGAGAATACAAGGGTGGGAGAGGGCTACAAAAAGCTAATAGAGTCCTCGGAGCTTGAGCCTGTACAAAAGAGGCGCGCGCAAAAGGCCCTGCAAGAGGCCATAGAAGAGACAAAGAGCGGGGCGATAGCGGGGTTTAGGATGAAGATACGGGGAATACACTCGCCTGCGTTTGGCGGCCAGGCAGGCGGCAGGCAGATACAGCTCAGGGACAACGGCTTTACGATAATACGCATGAGGGGCAACCCGATAAAGAGGGACGTGATACACCACCAGGTGGAGAGCATAAGGTGGAATGCGCACCCCGCGATATACCCGGTGGGGATAATTGCCGAGTTTATACGGCTGCTGACGCCAAAAGGTGCTGTCGTGCTTGATCCCTACATGGGGAGCGGGACCACCGGGGTCGCGGCAAGATCCCTTGGCAGGTCATTCATGGGGATAGAGCTCAACGCAGGGTACTGCAGGGCCGCAAACAAGAGAATCAGCGCCGCCGGCTGACGGGGGCCGGCAGCTGATCGCGCCCCGGGCCCCCGCCATGCTTTAAATCCCGCACGAAGGCAGGCGTGCGCAATGCAGCAGGTGCGCAAGTTTGATCTTGTCTCAGAGTTTGCCCCGACTGGCGACCAGCCGGAGGCCATAGACGCGCTGGCAAGCGGCGTGCGGAAAAAATCCCTGCAGACGCTCCTTGGTGTGACGGGCTCGGGCAAGACATTCACGGTCGCAAACGTGATCGCAAGGACCGGCAAAAACACGCTGGTAATATCCCACAACAAGACGCTTGCCGCTCAGCTCTACGCGGAGCTCAAGCAGTTCTTTCCGGGGAACAACGTGGGATATTTTGTCTCATACTATGACTATTACCAGCCGGAGAGCTATATGGTGCAGACTGACACCTACATAGAAAAGGACACGGTCGTCAACGAGCAGATAGAAAAGATGAGGCTCGAGACCACAGCGATGCTCCTCTCCGGCGAGCCCACGATAGTGGTCTCGACGGTATCTTGCATATACTCGCTGGGCAACCCCGACGACTGGGACGAGATGGCCATCACCCTGGAAGAGGGCAGGGGTGCGGGCAGGGCCGACGTGATAAGGAGGCTTGTAGACGCAAGGTACGAGCGCAACGATGTGGAGCTTGCCCCCGGCAACTTCCGGGTTAGGGGCGACACCATAGATGTGATACCCGCCTATTCGCAGGATGTCGTCCGCATATCGATGTTTGGCGACGAGGTCGAGAGGATAAGCGTTCTTGACAGGATGACCATGGATGAAAAGCAGAGGGTTGGCACGATAAGAGTCTTTCCCGCAAAGCACTACCTGATAGCGGGGGACGCGCGAAAGAGGGCGCTCGGGTCTATAAAGTCGGAGCTCAAGTCGCGCCTGCCGGAGCTGCGCGAGCTAGAGCGGCAGCGCCTCGAGATGCGGACCTCCTACGATTTGGAGATGATAGAGGAGCTCGGCTACTGCTCCGGCATAGAGAACTATTCGCGCCATTTCGACGGCCGCAAGCCCGGGGAGCCCGCATTTTGCCTGCTGGACTTTTTCGGCCCCGACTTTCTGCTGGTCATAGACGAATCGCACGTGACGCTGCCGCAGCTGCACGGCATGTACAAGGGGGACCATTCCAGAAAGGGCGAGCTTATCACGTACGGCTTCCGGCTGCCTAGCGCATATGACAACCGGCCCCTAAAGTTCGAGGAGTTTGAAGGGTATCTAAAGAATGTAATATTCGTCTCGGCTACGCCTTCCGAATACGAGAGGACAAAGTCCGCAGAGATAGTCGAGCAGCTGGTACGGCCCACGGGCCTGCTTGACCCGGTGGCCGAGATACGCCCCACAAAGGGGCAGATGGACGACCTGGTCTCCGAGATAGGGGCGTGCGCAAAAAGGGACGAGCGCGCTCTCGTCACCACCCTTACAAAGAGGATGGCGGAAGATCTCGCAGAGTTTCTCTCCAAAAGAAAGGTCCGCGTCAGGTACATGCATTCCGAGATAGAGGGCCTGCAGAGGACCGAGCTGATAAGGCAGCTCCGGCTCGGCGAGTTTGACGTGCTTGTGGGGATAAACCTGCTCAGGGAAGGCCTCGACATACCCGAGGTCTCGCTGGTCGCCATACTGGATGCTGACAAGGAGGGGTTTTTGCGGAACATGACAAGCCTGATACAGACGTTTGGCAGGGCGGCGCGCAACTCGGCTGGCCGCGTGATAATGTATGCAGATAGGACTACCGCGTCCATGAAAAACGCGCTCGACGAGACTGCACGGCGCAGGGAGAGGCAGTCGGAATACAATGTGCAGCACGGCATAACCCCAAGATCGATAACAAAGGCGATACCCGAGCAGACAGTAAAGCTCGACGATGTAAAGCACAAGTCCCCGCATGACATATCCCGGGAGATAATAGAGCTCGAGGCATCCATGAAGAGGCACGCCGAAGAGCTCTCCTTTGAAAAGGCCATAGAGTGCAGGGACCAGATAAGGAGGCTCCGCGAGGGCATGGAGAGAGGGCATGGCAGGTGAGATGCTCCGCGTGCGGGGGGCGCGCCACCACAACCTTCGGAACATAGATGTCGACATACCCAAGAACAGCATAGTGGTGATTAGCGGCCTCTCAGGGTCGGGCAAGAGCACGCTGGCGTTTGACACGATATATGCGGAAGGGCAGCGCAGGTATGTAGAATCGCTCTCGTCATATGCAAGGCAGTTTCTCGGCATGATGGACAAGCCCGAGGTGGACTCGATAGAGGGCCTCAGCCCGGCCATATCGATACAGCAAAAGACCACCAGCAAGAACCCCCGCTCGACTGTCGGGACCACCACCGAGATATACGACTACATGAGGCTGCTCTTTGCCAGGGTGGGCGTGCCCCACTGTACAAAATGCGGCAGGACGATATCGAGCCAGTCGGTGGATACCATAACCGATACGGTCCTGCAGGAGTTTGCCGGCAGGCAGCTTACAATACTGGCACCGCTTATCAGCCGCAAAAAGGGCACGTATGAAAAGCTCATGGACAAGGTGAGGATGGACGGCTACTCCCGGATCAGGATAGACGGCGAGGTATACCAGGCAGACGGCGAGCTTCCCTCCTTGGACAGGCAGAAATGGCACAACATAGAGATAGCTGTCGACAGGCTGCGCGCAGAGGCTTCCGAGCGCTCTAGGCTGTTTGAGGGGATACAGACTGCGATACGCGCGTCGGGCGGGCGCGTGCTAGTAGCACACGACGGTGGCGAGAGGATATTCTCGCAGGACAATGCATGCCCCCACTGCGGGATAAGCATAGGCGAGCTGGAACCGAGGACATTTTCGTTCAACTCGCCGTTTGGCATGTGCAATACGTGCAGCGGGCTTGGCACGAGGGTGGTATTTGATCCCGAGCTGGTCATACCCGACAGGTCGCTATCCATACTCGACGGGGCGATAGCGCCCTGGAACGTGCAGGATTCGCAGCATCTTAGCGGCATGATAAGAAAGATTGGAAAAGAGTACGGCTTTGGCCTCGATACTCCGGTGGGCAAGATTGGAAAGGCGGCGCTCGACACCCTTCTCTACGGGACCGACGACCTATCTAGCGTGGACATGACAGACCCCGCCGCGCACGAGGGAAGGTGGAGCAGGGGTGGAGTGCCCTACGAAGGGGTGATACAGTGGCTGCACAGGGGCTTTATGTATACAGAATCCGAATCCAAGAGGGAGTGGCTGCGGCAGTTCATGCGGGAGACCCCCTGCAGTTCCTGCAAGGGCAGAAAGCTCCGCCCGGAGGCGCTAGCAGTAAAGGTCGGCGCAAAGAGCATAATGGAGATATGCGATCTGTCTATAGACGGCTGCCACACATTCTTTGAGGGGCTCAAACTATCCAAGACCGAACAGCACATAGTGAGGGATCTCATGCGGGAGATAAGATCAAGGCTCGGCTTTTTGCGCAACGTGGGGCTCAACTATCTCACTTTGAACAGGACCAGCTCGACGCTCTCCGGGGGGGAATCGCAGAGGATAAGGCTGGCCACCCAGATAGGCTCCAACCTGACAGGTGTCCTGTACGTGCTAGACGAGCCGACAATAGGCCTGCACCAGAGGGACAACGCCCGGCTGATAAAGACGCTCGAGGGCCTCAAGAAGCTCGGCAACACGGTCATAGTGGTGGAACATGATGAAGAGGTGATCAGGAGCTCGGACTGGATAATTGACCTTGGCCCCGGGGCCGGCGTGCACGGGGGCAGCATAGTATTCGAGGGGACTGTAAAAGAGATACTAGACGGGCATGATTCTGTCACGGGGAGGTACCTCAAGGATAAATCGCTCATTACGGTGGGGGAGAAGGGAAGAGTAGAGAAGGGCGCCGTCACAGTCAAGGGCGCGTCAGAGAACAACCTGCGGGGGATAGATGTCAAGTTCCCGCTAGGATTGTTCATATCCGTGACCGGCGTGTCGGGATCGGGCAAGTCCACGCTGGTAAACGAGATACTGCTCAAGGCCCTACAAAGGAGGCTGCACGGTTCGAGGAGGCGCCCGGGCCGGCACAAGTCGGTCTCTGGGACAAGCTCGGTCGACAAGGTGATAGCCATAGACCAGTCGCCCATAGGGAGGACGCCCCGCTCGAACCCCGCCACCTATGTGGGGGCGTTTACCCCGATGCGCGTCCTGTATACGGGGACGGAGCTATCGCGGCAGCGCGGGTACAAGCCGGGGCAGTTTTCGTTCAATGTGGAGGGGGGAAGGTGCTTTGCGTGCGAGGGCGACGGCGTAAAAAGGATAGAGATGCAGTTTCTCTCGGACGTGTACGTGAGGTGCGACGAGTGCAAGGGGAGAAGGTACAACAGCGAGACGCTCGGCGTGCTGTACAAGGGCAGGAGCATAGCGGACGTCCTGGAGATGACCGTCGACGAGGCGCTCGACTTTTTCGGGAACGTCCCTGCGATTAGAAGAAAGCTTGAGCTGGTCCGCGACGTGGGGCTCGGCTACATAAAGCTCGGGCAGCCGTCTACTACGCTGTCCGGCGGCGAGGCGCAGCGCGTAAAGCTGGCGCTAGAGCTATCCAAGAGGAGCACCGGCAGCACCGTATACGTACTGGATGAGCCGACGACGGGCCTGCACTTTGCGGACGTGCAAAAGCTGCTCGATGTGCTCAACCGCCTGGCGGACCTTGGGAATACAATAGTGGTCATAGAGCACAACATGGATGTAATACGCAACTCGGACTGGGTCATAGACCTCGGGCCCGAAGGCGGGGACGGCGGCGGCAGGATAGTGGCCCAGGGCACGCCAGTCCAGGTGGCCGCCACGGCCACACACACGGGGAGGTACCTCAAAAAGTTCATGGCATGAAATACGACCACAAGAGGGCCGCCGTGCCCGCGCAGCCCGGCGTGTACCTTATGAAGGATTCAAAGGCGAACATAATATACATCGGCAAGGCAAAAAGCCTGAGGAACCGCGTCAGCTCGTACTTTACGGGAGCCCAGAACTACAAGACAAAAAAGCTAGTCGAAAAGATAGCCGACATAGAGTTTGTGCTGACAGACAGCGAGGGCGAGGCGTTTGTGCTGGAGTCCAACCTGATAAAGCGGTACAGGCCCATGTACAACATAGAGCTCAAGGACCAGCAGAGGTACACCTATCTGAGGGTCACAGACGAGGAGCTGCCGCGCCTGCTTGTTGCGCGCCGGATGAGGAGCGGCAAGTTCATCGGAAAGGGCAGGATCTACGGCCCGTTTACGCACGGCAGCTCAAAGCTTCTGACGATAGGCACGCTCCGCAAGTCGTTCAAGGTGAGGATATGCAAGACGCTGCCAAAGACTGCGTGCCTCGAGTACCATCTCGGCAACTGCGAGGCGCCCTGCGAGATAGCTTCGGCAAAAAAAGACTATGCGGGGCACATCAAGGATCTAGAGTCCGTGCTAAAGGGAGGGGCCGAGACTGAAAAGTTTGCGACCAAGATGAAAGACGAGATGGGCCGCGCGTCTGAGAGCCAGGACTATGAGCGGGCCATGGAAATACGCGACACGCTGCGGCGCCTGGGAAGCCTCAGGACCGACCAGAAGATGGAGTATGCACGGGTATCGCCTGACGAGGACTATTTTGGAATGAGGGTGTGGGACCAGTCGGCGCTGGTCATGTCGCTGAGACAGGTAAACGGGGTGATCCGGGACAGGGACAGGTTCTCCTTTGACCTTGTTGCGGACAACACACTGGGCAGCTTTTTGTACCAGTATTACACCACACACAAGACGCCAAGGTACGTGGTGACCAGCGAGGAGCCGCCACAAAAGGGCGCGCTTGAAAAGGCGCTAACAGATGCCGCCGGCCGGAGCGTCTCGATAGTATCCCCGTCTCGCGGCAGGCGCAAAAAGATGATAGAGCTGATACTGCGGAACATCGATTTGATGCAGACCAGCGGTACGGAGCCTGCTCTAGAGGAGCTCGGCGAGGCGCTCGGCCTTGGCGGCCCGCCAAGGACCATAGAGTGCTTTGATATATCAAACCACGGGGCCGACTTTGCGGTGGGCGCAATGTCGAGGCTCTCCGACGGGGCGCCCGACCGTTCGGGGTACAGAAAGTTCAAGATAAGGACCGTCAGCGGCAGGGACGACTATGCCATGATTGCCGAGGTGGTAAGGCGCAGGTACATGCGGCTGCTGGGCGGCGGCGGAACGGCGCCCGACCTTGTATTGATAGACGGCGGCAAGGGCCAGCTAGGCGCGGCACTCGGGGCTCTAAAGGGGATGGCCGCCCGCATACCGTGCGTCTCGCTTGCAAAGAAAAACGAAGAGGTCTTCCGGCCGGGCAGCCCCGAGCCGCTGGTGCTGCCGCGGACGAGTCCCGCTCTAGGAGTGCTCCGCCATGCAAGGGACGAGGCGCACCGCTTTGGCGTAGAATACAACAGGAAGTTGCGCAGTATGGCGATAAAGTCCGGCTAGTCTTGTCGGCAGCTGCACCTGCCTGCGCGGTGCCGCGCGCACCCGACCAGGCGGTGGTCCCTGCACCCGCAGATTATGCATTTTTTGGCCGTCTACGCCCCCTCCAGCTCGTCTATTCCCTCGGAGACCGTCTCCATGAACCTGTTGTCGGCAAGCGACTCTAATATCTTGAGGCGCATGTGGCGGAGTCTTCCAGGGTCTGCCCCGTACAGGTCCGACATTATCTCCATCTCCCGGTAAAAGTAATAGTTCTCTGAATAGTAGGCGCACTTTTTGCGGATCCTCTTGTAGATGTCTGGCAGTGCGCCCCGCCCGTCCATGCGCCGGGGAAGCGTGCCCACAAGGCCGTCTATCCTCCCCCATTCCCTCTTTAGCACGTCTAGGTCGCCCGGCTTGTCCTCAAGGGAGGAGATTGCGCCGTGGGATTCTTTTATCTGGACCAGTATGTCGCGGACGTACGCGCCAAGCGTCTGCATCTGTACACCGCGGGGCGGCACCCTCATTTAGCATTTGGCGCAGGCGGCGCCCCCGGTATAGCAGGGGTACCGAGGCGGCACAGCAGTGGTACATAAGATGCTGCCCGCATTCACATCAACCCCTGATTCCCCAGCTCAGCTGGTCCAGAGGATTCGGTGCAGACAAAATGCGTGGGTTTGAATGGTTAATAAGCATTCCCCGATGTGCAATAGGCTGCATAGCTAACTCGCATGTTTTGATGACAGATAATTATTCAATTACATTGCCTAGATTCAGCCATCTGCCGGACCGCACCTAGAAACAGTAAAGAACAAGCGCGGAATGGATCATCGTGTATGGCAAACAACCTGCTCGTGCACCTTCTATCTTGATTTAGCATAGTGCCTGCATTCACATCAACCCTTGACTCCCCAGCTCAGCTGGTCCAAGGGATTCGGTGCAGGCAGCATACCCACACCTAGATGGATTATAAGCATTATGCATTATGTATATAAAGCAAATACTTGAGTCATGCTCGCTAGTTATCGACACCCCCCATCTATAAAGACCAAAAACCTAGACGTGGCGAAAAAGTTACAGAAACACTTCAAGATCAGATGAAGGATTTTAGCTCTGGATAAACGGCCCTTATGCCAGATCGGGGATGCGGTTTGGGCAGCGTAACACTGCCAAAATACTCGAATTTGGTATTTTTTGCCGGCTCCTCGTGCGACTCGGCCTGTTCGGCCCCCACCAGTCTTTGTATTGTATACGTGTCTATTGTACGGGTCAGCTCGTTTAGGATCTCCCGGAGCTTTTCTTTCTCAGAGTCGTCTGGCCCAGCACAGCCGGCGGGCCCTGCCTCGGCATGTTCAGTGTCGGTCCCGACACCATGAGACGCACCATCCCTTCCTTCGGGCTTGTCCATAATGCTGTATATTGCACATACTATTTAATTGACGTTGCGCAGGCGGGTAGGATTCCAGGACAAATACGAGATCGGATCCCTAGAATTGAAAGAACCATACGAAAGATCGCGTCAGCCCGCATGGTCTCCGTCACCGGGATTTTGCTCGGAGATTAGGCCATGAGAGGCAAAGATGCTCTGAATAGAACCAAGTTCATCGCCCAAAACCAACCGCCAGAAACCTAGACGTAATGGGAGTGTCAGGAGAAATACCAGCAGTCCGTGAAAATCAAAATCTGAGGCGCAAGAGAAAAGATACGAAAACACTTCAAGATCAATTTCTAGATTTTAATTCTGGATGGCTCTGTCCAATACGAGCGCCATGGATGGAATAGTGGGCATCCAAGCGGCATGAGAACTTTCCAAATTTTGAACCGACCTGTGCCTGCACCATATAGTCCCCATCTTGAACGAAATGCCTGTGGCGGGGTCCTGAAATACCACACACCTCTCGAGAACCGATTGACCAAGTTAGGTGCCCGTGGGCTTGGCACCTTGATTTCGTGTCTCTGCAGTCCATGTGTGGGAATGCTCCAGAATATTCTGGTCGGTCTGCGGACCGATACAGAGAAAAAAGAACACAAATCTTGGATGTTACTATGACATAGTGCCCAGACATATTTTAGCATGAATGACGGCACATGCTGGAGGTAAAGGTACTGGGACTTGATGGGGGGTGTCTCGTTTGGCCTTTTTCGAGACAAGACAAGACTGTTGCGTCCGGTACTTCCCGCCTTCGGGATTGTTTTGTTGTATGGACCAATTCACTCCACGTTTAGCTTTCTTGCATTTCCACCCGGCGCGCCGGATATTTTCAATTGTCCCGGGTGCATTCACACAGTTGTTTTCGCCGTGGTGCCCGCTCCGGGTCCTGCCGGGCCTACAGGAGCCCGTCAGTCAGGGATTCGACACCCGTCCCATGAAGAGGATGGTCCCGCTCTCATCATCCTGTATGAGGAATATGAACGGGCGGTCTGCATTGAACCGAGGAGGCTCCGTTATAGCTGCACTTATGATCGTGGCGGCAGCCGCCTCTGTCCCCTCCTCGTTGATGTCGACAAATGCGCCGTGGATTGCAGTTCTTACAGATAAATCGCCGCCATATATGCCGGCCAAGGCCGGGGGCTTGAACTCAAATATGCGGTGCACGCCTAGTGCTTTCAGGTAACCGATCAGGTCATAATTTGTCGATGCGGTAAACTTTGGTAGTGACACGGACACCTCCCTCTCGAGCATGCTGCCCGTCCAGTCCGCCACCTGCCCCTCCGATATGGATTCCTCCAGATCTGCCATGCCGCCGGGCTCTGGCAGCACCACCGTCATCGACAGTCGGCCCCCCTCATACGGCATCCTGAGCACCTGCAGCCCGTCGTATTCCTCATAGTCAAATATACCCACGACATTCATATAATTTGCCTCGGCGTCCCCCTCCCCGTGCCATTCATCCATTTTTGTGGCCTCCGGCGGGAACTGCATCTCCCATGTTCCCTTGAAGTATACGGCGTTTACGATTGCAAGTATAGGGTCTGCAAACGAGTCCGGACCGACTACCTCTGTTATCTTTCCATTTGTTATATTAGACACCCACTGGTTGATCCGCATAGAGGGATCATCCCCTGGATTCTCTATGGTGGCAAGGTATGTGCTGCGGCCTACATCGAGGTATTCTGGCCGTACATTTCCCACGAAGGGCCACAGTGAATTTGCCAGTGCCAGCTTGGCGTGCGGATCGTCTCGGTTTATCGATGCTATTGTATGGGCTGTCATATTGTGGCGCGCCTGCGCGTCGGGCTCAAAGCCAAAGGCATCCTCGAGCTCCCCTGCCGCCTCTCCGCTGGCCCCCTCGTACAGTAAAGAGAATGCCGTGTACATGCTCAGCGGAGAAAAGAAGATGTTTCCATCTTCTTTGGAGACCTGCCTGTAAAAGTCCACGGCAAAGCCGTTGTTTGAATCGGCTATCTCCTGCGGTATGACCGCGGATTCTATTTCAGAGGCACTGACAACGGGCAGGCTGGCAAGGTCAGGAGGCCCCGTCCCGGTGGGCGCCGGGGCGTCCTGTATGTCAGATGCAGGGAATGCTGCGTATCCTACTGCCGCGGCCACAATTATCACGGCTGCAGCTGCAAGGTACGCCCTCCTCACGGGACGGCCACCGCGTATGGCTCGCGCACCGTGTCTATCCCGTCGGATGCGGTAATCCAGAATACGTGTGTGCCCCCGTGCACTTTGCCGATGGGTGTCCTTATGTTATCATCCGTGGCCCGGATCGTCTGCCTTGCCGTGTCTACAAATACCCGGACCTCCTCCTCGCCATCCCCCATGCGGTATATGGAATTATCTAGTGCAAAGCCAGGTATCTCCACAACCGGTATCGAGGCCGTGACAAACGAAAGGGATTCTGCCGCCAGTATGTCCCGAGCCCCCAAAAGATTAAGCCGCCTCACTATGCTGTCCTTGTTCTCTTGGGCGGTCTCTTCGGGGCCCCTGCCGTCCCCGTCGTCCCTGCTTACCACCATGATGACGTTATAGTACCGGACCCCGTCAAAGACACCCGGATCGCCCCCCTGTGGATCCTCCTGTACAAGATCCAAGACTTTTGCGTAAAGTCCTGCGTCAAACTTGTATTCTGCGTCGACGATTCCCACGGGCCCCACCGCATCGTCCCCCGGCACAAATCCCCCTGTCACATCAGCCTCTTGAGACCGTGAATATGCAGGAATGGCAAACAGGGAGAACAATACAAGGGTAGCAGCGACAATTCCGATTTGCGCCTTCATTGAGCAACCGCGTCCAAACTGATATTTAAAACAGCATGACGGAATCATGTGTGGGGTGTTTGTCTCAGGGCTGGCGGTGCAATGCCATGGTCAGCGAACCAATACTATTCGGCAAGTCCAGTGAACGGAGGAGCAGGGCATTAGAGATACCCAAGGAAGCGGGCCGACATGGGCATCTAATTTGGACAACCGGTTCAGGAGGGACGTATTGACAGTCAAGCCGGAACCGGAGCATCCGGCTTGTATAAGGGGCTACACGATACAGGAGCTGGAAAGCCCGAAAGTTTGGAAGATTCTAATGTCATGGGGCCGCACACTATTCCACCCATGGCGCCCATACTGGACAGAGCCTTCTGGATGAAGAGGCTTTATTCCAAACTTTGGATTCGGTTTTGGCAATGAAATGCTGCCGTAATACTCCTTTTCGGTTTTTTTGTCACAGTCTTGTCCGGCTCATCACATGCAGCATCTTCGGCCGGCCTTGCAGGTTCCCCAATATGCGGCATTTGGGGGCTGGGACCAACCGGAGGGATCTGTCTTGAACGTGCGAGCTCCCGGATTAATTCTTGAAAAAGCCTAGAGCATTTTTCCTTGTCAACGCAATCCGGTATCCGTAAACGAATGTAGGTATCCGTGCCTGCCTTTACAGACGACGTTGCAAACGCCCGGATGTCATCATGAGGCGTCCCTTCTTTTTCATCCTGCATGCCTTGTATTGTACAGGCCTCTATTTAATCGGGATTATGCGGATCGCTATTCAATTGAAATAATACAGCAGTACGGGATCCCATTTCTCGCAAAGCCATGTCCGGCATGTAGCCTTACAGCGGATCCGGTGTGTGAGAATACAATGTCCGGCGCTGCATGCACAAGACCCGGCTGCAGGACTCTGTCCCCGCAAGGGACATGCAGGGCACGCCGGCGGCAAGGCCGGCAGATACGCGGTAGAACGCATCCCGCGGCGCACTGTACGGCCCCCGTATGACGCCCCATGGCCGCAGTACGGTAGCCGGACATCCTGCCCGTGCACCGGCCGTGTGAGCCACAGCAATCCTTGCACGCACCATGCCGCATACATGCGGCGCAAGGCAATTAAGCGAGCCCGTGGGCGGGCCCCCCATGAACGCGGTGCTAAAATGCATAGACCCGGGCTGCGGGTTAGAATATCCGATAGACAGCACTCTAGTCGAGTGCGAGCGCGGCCACCTGCTAGATGTAAAGTATCCCGGCAGCCCGCCAGAATCCCTCAAGGAGGTCTTCCGGTGCAGGAGGGACCCGGGGGGCAGCATATTCAACGAGAGCGGCGTGTGGCGGTTCCGGGAGCTGCTCAACTTTTGCAGCATAGACACCGAGGATGCAGAACAGTGCGCGGCACACCTGGTATCGCTTGACGGGGCCGAGGGCAGGCAGTCCAAGCCGTACCGGATGGGCAGGGTCTCCAAGTTTACAGAAATGGAGCCGGACTCGCTGTGGCTGCAGCCTGAAGGGTACAACCCGAGCGGCTCGTTCAAGGACAACGGCATGGCCACCGCCGTCACGCATGCAAGGATGGTCTCGGCGGGCAAGATAGTGTGCGCCTCGACGGGCAACACTTCTGCGTCAGCGGGCATGTTTGCAGCAAACGAGGGGATAGAGTGCGACGTGTACATACCGGCGGGCCAGATCGCCCCGGGCAAGCTCAGCCAAGCCTACCAGTTCGGGGCCCAGATAATCGAAGTAGACGGCAACTTTGATGACGCGCTGCGGCGCTCACTCGATGAGGCGCGCGGCAGCGGCGGCTACACCGTAAACTCGATAAACCCGTTCCGCATAGAGGGCCAAAAGACCATCCCGTACAGGGCGCTAGAGCAGCTCGACTGGGAGGCGCCCGACTGGATAGTCTACCCCGGAGGTGCGCTCGGCAACACGTCGAGCTGCGGCAAGGCCCTCATGGAGCTGCACGAGTGGGGCTGGATAGGCAAGATACCCCGGATAGCAGTTATCAATGCAGAAGGGGCCCGCACGCTTTCCGACCTGTACAATGATAGAGGACTCCGCTGGAACGGCGGCAAACCCGATACCGGTCTGATAGAGGATCACTATGCAGAGATGGACCGGACCGGCGCGGGGCCGCGGACCCGGGCCACCGCCATACAGATAGGCAGGCCTGCCAACATACTCAAGGGGCTGCGGGCGCTCGAATATACTGACGGGGTTGTCACCACCGTCTCCGATACAGAGATGCTCGACGGCATGTCCGCGGTCGGCCTCAACGGCTTTGACTGCGAGATGGCCTCGGGCGCCACACCCGCGGGGATTAAAAAGCTCGTAAAAGAAGGGGTAATCAAGCGCGACGACACCGTAGTGGGAATACTGACAGGAAGGCAGAAAGACGCGATGCTTCCCGTCGAGTACCACAGTGATCCCTCCAACATGTTTGCAAGGCCGCCAAGGGCGCGCTAGCAGACGCGGATCTCGGCAATATCGCCGTCAAGGATATAGGCCCTAAACGACCCGTCTATGCCGGAATATATCAACCACGGGACAGGGTTTGTGATCATGTACTGCCTGTCCTTTCCAGAAGGGGCCGCCTCAGAAGACGGGTGCGAGTGGAATATTCCCACTACATCAAGGCCCATCTCGCCCGCTTTTACGTACCCGCGGATAAGCTCTTCTGGCGATATGGAAAAGCTCACGGGGGATTCGTCGGCGTTTCTTGCGGGATATACCTCCCGGACAACCGTCCGGTCCTCCTGCTCATCCCCGAACAGCAGGGCGCATGATTCATGCGGCTCCGATGCTGCAGCATGGGACGAGAGCAGCTCCCTGGTGTTCCCGCCTAGAACCAGAATGTTCAAGGCTCGGCTATAACCGGTTCCTCCGGCTCGGGCTCGGGCTCCTCGACCACCAGTGTCGATACCATCCACGGGTGGACTATGCAGGTGTATTCATGCACGCCCGTGTCTATCCCCCGGGTATCAAGCGAGAATACATCGCCCTCGCTTATCAGGCCGGAATCAAACGTCTCGCCGAGCCCCGCCGTGCTGGTTACAGTGTGGACAAGGGGATCTACGTTGGTCCACACGACCAAGGTCCCCTGCAGGACGGTCGCCACGTCAGGATCATAATCGGGGGTATCGGGTATGCCGGAGCCCTCCAGTATTGTTATATCAAAGACAGGAGCGTCCGGTGCCGGCGCTGCCGCCGGAGCCTCTGCCGGGGCAGCAGCCTCTTCTGGCTCGTCTATCAGGTATGTGCCGGGCCCTATCATGCCAAGGGCCACAAACGTGACCACGCCAAGTCCTATGGCAAGGCAGAATATCACGCCGACGGGCTTTAGGTATTCTGGCATCTTGGTGGCCATGTACGCTATGACTATTGCGGGAACTGCAAGTATCATCATGATAGAGGCAAAGGTCTGTACAGTGCTTATCGTATTGTATACGAGCGCGGCCGTCCCAAAGGATAGGCTTATCGCCAGGATTACAAGCGTTGTCGCCTTGGCCTTGTTGCTAGTAGATACCCCTCCCTCGAGTATTCCCGCAGAGAGGAATATCAGGCCGACGAACATGGTCAGGCCGGTGAGCGCGTGCATGCCGTCGATGAAAGTGTGCGCTATTCCCGCATAAGAGACGACCACTCCCGCGAGGCCTATCGCGGTAAGGCCCATCCCGGGCATCATCAGATCCCAGTTGCTCATGGTTACGCCTGTCCCCACCTGTGCTTACTTAATCCTTTGTAAGATGGTTTTTGGGCACCCGGACGGCGGACAAAAGCACGTGCCTGAGGGGCGGGCAGGGTGCGGGGAGCACCCGGTACACGGGGCAGCTGTGCCAAAGCAGGGGGATCTGCGCAGGCAGGGCCGCCGGGGCCATGAAAGTGCAGGGGGCCGCAGCCCGAGTCCGGGGAAGGCATACTGGACTGCCTGTCGATCTGCGGGATATGGCACATTTTGTTCACCAGAATACGGGGCTTGCGGCCAGGGGCACATTGCGGCAGGTGATTAACGGATGGCCAGAACCATTGTGTAAGAGCCTGTCCTTGTGCTAGTTTTCGGGGGATGTGACGTTGAAGGTGTATGTCACGCCTATCAGGTCGTCTGCCGATGTCGCGTTTGTCTGGGGTGTCTCAACGGTGGAGAATATATCGCCGGCATTAACGCAGTTTTGCATGTTTGAATTATTCATATTGGTGTTGCAGACTGTAATGGAGTTGATCACCTCGCCGAAGGCATAGTTGGTGTCGGGTGTGAACGTGGCATTCATGATGGCTACGCTGCTTATGGTGGTGTTGATATCTGCCGTCACGCATGTATTCACGCTGGTGTTGGCAAAGGCGTTAGAGGGCACATGAAGGGCGACTAGAGAGTCATCAGCCGGGAACGTATCAGTGTGATCCACGTCAGAGACGCACAACAGCGTGGGCTTTTTACTATCAGCAAGGTCGCCAAAGGCGCCGTATATCAGGATCTCCTCGCCCGTATCCACCAGCCGGTTATGGACGGTATGTGATGAAAGCAGCTCGCCGTCGGCACTAGTATGCACCAGTTCCGCCATGCCATAGAACGCGGGATCGGCGGCTCCGCCGGGTAGAAACGACGTACCGGCCGGAACAAGCGCCAGCAGTGCAAGGACCGCGGCAGATCCGCCCAGTGCTATCCCGTACGTCTGTTTTGACATACCCCATCCCCGACTAATCCGTTTATAAGCATTTTTGGGCTGCAGCGGGTGTGTTCTATATGAAAACCATCTCCGTCATCAGGGGCGGCCCATGGAGTCTCCCAATGGGCTCCAGGGCAGATCGGCCCCAAAGACGCCCCACCTGTTTTGCGCCTATGCTCCCCGGCTGTATCATGCACAAAAAGAAATCCCCTCCCGTATCAGATTTCACAAGGGGCCGCATGCCGGGCTTGCAGTGGCGGCCGCACCGCGGGAACAATAATGCATGACCCCAGGCCATCAGGGTGCAGGACGGAAACGGCAAGGATCATATTAGCCGCGCCTTAGCGGAAGCGTGCGTGATTGCCACATTCCACAGGTGCACAAAGCCCTATATCTTTAAATCACGATTCATATCGGGCGCCACAATGGAGAGCATCAGCAAGCGTGCACTGATCCTGGCGGCGGCCGTTGCCATTGCAGCCACGGGCGCAATGTCGACGGCATACTCGCAGACCATGGAAGACGACGCAGACGGGTATGATAATCGCGGACTCTACACCGGCAACCCCAATGAATGCTGGGTGGATGACGGCGAGGGCGAGTTCACAGCCTGCTACATAGACAGCGGGGATACCTCGTTTATGATTATCGCAACAGCCTTGGTGCTGTTCATGACGCCAGGTGTTGCGTTCTTTTACGGCGGGATGGCCCGCTCAAAGAATGTCGTCAACGTGATCGGCATGACCCTGATAGTAATGGGCGCAATATCATGGCAGTGGGTCGCGTGGGGGTACTCGCTCTCGTTTGGGCCCGGGGACAGCGACTGGAACATGTTCGCGGGCTCGCTGGACTATGCGGGCTTTAACCAGGTGTCATACTTTGCGCCGCTGGGCAGCCCGATAGAATGCCAGGATACCGCATCGAACGAATACCTCATGCAGGAGATAAAGTCGGGGGTTGCCTGCAGCGATACATGGCCGGGAACAATACCCCATGCGCTCTTTGCGGCATTCCAGGGCACGTTTGCGATAATCACGCCAGCTCTCATAGTGGGCGGCCTGATCGACAGGATGAAGTTTAGCGCGCTGATCATCTTTGTGCTCCTCTGGGCCACGTTCGTCTATGATCCTGTCGCACACTGGATCTGGGGCGGCGGGTTTGTAAGCGCGGGATCGCTGGACATAGATCCGGACCTCTCGCCGTCGTTCGCGCTTGACTTTGCAGGCGGCATTGTGGTGCACGTTACATCGGGATTTTCAGCGCTGGCGGCAGCGCTGGTGCTAGGTAGGAGGATAGGATACGGCAAGGTGCCAATGGATCCGCACAACGTTCCCATGATGGTCCTCGGAGTGACCATACTCTGGTTCGGCTGGACCGGCTTTAACGCGGGAAGCGAGGTGATGGCCGACGGGGTGGCCGTAAGGGCGATGGTGGTGACCAACCTTGCTGCAGGCGTGGGAACAGTCACATGGATGCTGCTAAGCTGGGCCCACACGGGCAAGCCGAGCATAGTGGGCGCCGCAACCGGTACAATCGCAGGGCTGGGGACGATCACGCCCGCGGCCGGTTGGGTGGGCCCGATGGCCGCAATAATAATAGGAATAGCTGCAGCTTCTGTCTGCTATGCATGTGTCGCCTTCAAGAACGCGCACAAATGGGATGACGCGCTCGATGTATGGGGGGTGCACGGCATGGGCGGCATTACGGGCAGCGTGCTAGTCGGCACGCTTGCAAGCCCCGACAACTGGGATACGGGGGGAATTGGCGCATGGACTGGCACGCCCGAAGGCTTTGAGCAGCAGGGCATCAATATAATGGCGGCAGGGATCGTGGCAGGATACTCGTTTGGCATGACAGTAGTGATACTAAAAATCATGGACAAGGTATGGCCCGGCGGGATAAGGGTGACTGCCAAGGAAGAGGAGATGGGCCTCGATCTTGCCCAGCACGGCGAACTGGCGTATACAAACGAGTAAGCCCGGTATTTTCGCACGGGATGGAACAGCGCACCGTCAGGCGCAGTGGAATGCGAGGGGGCCGATCAGGCAAGGTATAAATGCGCACCGCCCCGCCCCACGGCAATGTCGTCGTCAATTACGCTGCCCGTCTGCAGTTGCTGCAAGCGGCATATAATGCCAAACGACATGTGCGTCAAGTTCGACTGCCCCAGCTGTGCAGGCGAGCTGGTCTGGCGCTGCGAGAGCTGCAGGGAGGCCGCCAGGGGCTACGAGTGCTCCAAGTGCCACTTTGCGGGGCCTTAAGATGGCACAGTTACTGGTTATTGTAAAGATCCTCCCCAAGGGGACGGAGGTCGACCTTGATGAAATGATGGAGGGCCTGAAGGGCGGCCTAAAGGGGGGCATCGTCCTGAGGAGGTACGCAAAAGAGCCCCTCGCCTTTGGCCTGCACTTTGTAAAAGCAGAGTTCATACTCGAAGACAAGGAGGGCCAGAACGACGCGCTGGAGGCGACAGTCAGGTCGGCCAAGGGCGTCAGTGAATACGAGGTGCTCAACATGAGCCGGATGTCAGTCGACATGAAATAGGTGCACATGGCGCGCAAGGACGGCCCGCTGCAAATGAGGGTGGGCGAGGCCAAGCAGAGGGACGTGGGCAAAAAGAGGGCCAGGATAGGCCCCGAAGCAATGGACCGCCTCAAGGTCACACCCGGGGACATAATAGAGATTGCAGGCTCGCGGCCCAGCTGCGCGGTAGTCTGGCCCAACGACGAAGACGAGCGGAGCCCCGAAGTGGTAAGGATAGACGGGCAGACGCGCAAGAACGTGGGAGCCGCTATAAACGACGCAGTCCGGATAAGAAGAATCCAGGCAAAGGCGGCAAAGTCGGTCATTCTAGCTCCTGCCAGCGGCTCGGTCACGGTAGACAAAGAGTTTGCCGACTTTGTAAAAAACCGCCTCAAGGGGCTCCCGCTCTCCCAGGGCGACGAGATCTCTGTGATGATACTCGGAAACTCGATAGACTTCAAGATAGGCAAGACCACCCCCCGGTCGGTGGTCAGGATGGACCGCTCTACATCCCTGAGCATACTGACAGAGGCCCCGGAATCCAAAAAGGCCCGCGTCACATACGAGGAGGTCGGCGGCCTGGAATCCGAGATAAGGGCAATGAGGGAGATAGTCGAGCTGCCCCTGCGCCACCCGGAGCTCTTCAGCAGGCTGGGCGTCGAATCCCACAGCGGGATACTCTTGTACGGCCCGCCGGGCTGCGGCAAGACCCTCATAGCAAAGGTGCTCGCAAGCGAATCCGAGGCCAACATGTACTCGATAAACGGCCCGGAGATCATGAACAAGTACTATGGCGAGACAGAAGCCAGGCTCCGCGACATATTCAAGGAGGCAAAGGACAACTCTCCTAGCATAATATTCATAGATGAAATAGACGCGATAGCCCCAAAGAGGGAAGAAGCGTACGGCGACGTCGAAAAAAGGGTAGTCGCGCAGCTGCTTGCCCTGATGGACGGGCTGACCGACAGGGGCAACGTCATAGTGCTCGGCGCCACCAACCGGCCGGACAGCGTGGATCCCGCGCTGCGCAGGCCCGGCAGGTTCGACAGGGAGGCTGAAATATCGGTCCCCAACGCCGACGGCAGGCTCGAGATACTCCAGATACATACAAGGGGCATGCCGCTCTCCGATGGGATAGACCTGCGCGAGCTGGCAAGCGAGCTGCACGGGTATACGGGCGCCGACATAAAGTCGCTGTGCAGGGAGGCTGCCATGAAGGCGATAAGGCGGTATCTTCCCAAGATAGACCTAGAGACCGACAGGATACCGGCGGAGGTGCTAGAGACCATGGAGGTCAAGCTTGTGGACTTTTACGACGCAATGCACGAGGTGGTCCCCACCGCGATGAGGGAGTTTTATGTAGAGCGCGCAAAAGTCTGGTGGGACGATGTAGGCGGCCTTGACGGCGTAAAGCAGTCGCTAAAGGACAACCTGATAGCGGCCATGGAGGATCCCGGAAGGTTCTCAAAGATGGGCGTCAGGCCCCCCAAGGGGGCCCTGATATACGGCCCCCCGGGCTGCGGCAAGACCATGGTGGCGCGGGCGCTTGCCGCCGAGAGCGGGGCCAACATGATACTGGTGCGCGGGCCCGAGGTGCTCTCAAAATGGGTGGGGGAATCAGAAAAGGCGATCCGCGAGATATTCAGAAAGGCAAAGTCGGCATCCCCGTGCGTGGTGATATTCGACGAGATGGATTCGCTTGCAAAGTACAGGGGGGGAGACGAGACGGGCGGCACAGGCGAGACCATACTCGGGCAGCTGCTCACAGAGATGGACGACGGGGCGTCGTCGCGCGTGGTGATAGTGGGCGTGACCAGCCGGCCCGACCTGCTCGACGGCTCGCTTCTCAGGACTGGCAGGCTGGACCTGCTGCTGTACGTGCAGCCGCCCGACGAGGCCGGGCGCCTCGAGATAATCAAGATACTCACAGAGAGGATGCCTCTTGCGCCCGACGTCAAGCTGCCGGAGATAGCCGTATCGACGAGAAACTATACGGGCGCGGACTTGGCTGCCCTGTGCAGGGAGGCCGCCGTGCATGCCATGCAGCAGGAGGCAGAGAAGGTGTCGAGCGCGGACTTTGCAGCAGCCCTCAAGAGGGTCCGCCCGTCTATAACCAAGGAGGTCGACCAGTGGTACAGCAGCATCCGCAGCGGCATATCCGACGCGGTTCCAAAAAACTTAGATAGGCCGTTTTACGTCTGAATGTACATGACCATTCCCATGCGCAACAGGGTGTACAACAGGATAATAGAGGGCGGCCCGGCGACAGATGTCGAGCTTACAAAGGCGCTCATAAAGGCGGGCGCCCCCGTCGCCGAGGACAGGTTTGAAAAGATACTGCTCGACCTCGAGATACTCGGCCTGATAAAGGTCACGTGGATGACCAAGGATACGAGAAGGATAGAGGCCGTGCCGCAGGCAGGCGAGCGCGACGAGGTCGAAGAGCAGGCCCGCGAGGCTGCAGAAAAGGACTATGAGGCCAGCTTCCCCGGCGCAAGCTAGAATGGGAACGGAAACGGATAGTGAAAGGCCGCGTCTAGCGCCACTGCTGCAAATATTATCGTAAGGTACGGCGCCGTCACCTTGTACGCCTTCCATGCAAAGTCGGGCGTGGGCGTCTTTGTCAGCTTGTAATGGTAGACTAGCATCAGTCCGCCGGATGCCACCGCTATCACAAGGTAGACCAGCCCCATGCCAAACGCGTACAAAGCCAGCGAGTACGGCAGCAGCAGCAGTGTGTTTCCGAGTATGTACTTTGAGGTCCGCTGCATGCCTATGACCACCGGCAGCATCGGAACGCCTGCTGCCTCATAGTCTTCCCTTATCTTCATGGCAAGGCACCAAAAGTGCGAGGGCGTCCAGACAAAGACCAGAAAGCCGATGAGAAAGCCGAGCAGGTCCAGCGTGCCGGTGGCTGCAGTCCAGCCCGCCCAGGATGCAGCGCTGCCGGCTATGCCGCCTATTACAATGTTGGAGCGGTTGGTCCGCTTGAGCCAGGCCGTGTATATTATCACGTATGAGAATATCCCGAGGGCTATGAAAAAGGCAGTCGGCGCGTTGAGCAGAAAGTACGCGTATACGACTGCCGCCGAGCTTATCGCAAGGCCGTATGCAAGGACAATATTCTCGCCTATCCTTCCTGATGGTATGGGCCTGCGGGCGGTCCGGCGCATCTTGGGGTCGATGTCCCTGTCGTAATAGTGGTTGAGCGCGCTAGAGCCCGCGGAGGCGAGGGCCCCTGCAGCCATCAGGTGGGCATAGTCCCAGAGATCGGGCCCCGGCTCGCCTGCAGAAAGGGCATCGCCCGCGTACATTGTAGTTACCGCCGTGATTACAAGCAGCAACACTATGCGAGGCTTTGACACCTCAAGAATCTCCCTGGCACCCAACTGTATACAGCCGCCTTGTGCCGGATTTAATGTATTCGCACAGGTGCAGGGGCGCTAGCCCAGCAGCTTTCGCGCCTCGCCGCCAAGCACGGCCCGGACCGCCCTGAGCGAGCCCCGCAGGCCCAGCAGCCCCACTATGGAATCCGTGTGAAAGTCAAAGTCAGAGTCCCCTGCAAGGGAGCCAGGTCCCACGGAATCAAAGAGCCCGTCTATGGCCGCATTATCCATCCTCTCGAGGAGCCTGCGCAGGAGCATCTGCCGGGCAAACTCTTTGCCAAAGCGCTTTTTCCAGTTATCAGGGTACTCTTGCAGCCGGGACAGCTCCCCCGTGGCAATATACGAGGCGATCGCCCGGCCTGCCAGCACGCCGCCCATTCCACAGGTGTATATCCCGCCAGAGGTAGTCGGCTTTGCCTGGCCTGCCGCGTCGCCAACTGCGACCGCTCCGTCTATGAACTCGTCAGCAGGACCGCCGGTCCAGAGCGGCGCGTATACCCTCCGGAGTATGGAATGGCGCCCCCTTGATTTCAGGAAATCCCCTAGCGCCCTGCCCGCGTTTATCCCCCTGCCTGCGGCTCCCACCTTGGCGGAACCCCCCGCAGACGGTATCACCCAGGCAAAAAACCCCGGATACTTTGCACTATCCAGGATTACCTCCACGGGAGTCCCCTCCGTCCAGTCCGCGTATACCTCATACTGGGCAGACGGGACCACCCCAGAGGGATCCTTGAGCGCCAGCGGGGCCAGCCCCCTTGCGTCGACGGCCACCTTGCAGGGGATCGGGCCGGAGACGGTCCCTAAACTGTTCTTGTGCACGGCGGTGCAGCGCACTCCCGCCCTTATCTCCGCGCCGGCCCTTTGCGCCTGCAATGCGGCCTGTTTGTCAAGGGCCCTCCGGTCCACGCCGAGCACGTTTTGCGCCGACGAGTCCACGTCTATTACCTTCCCTCCGGGCGAGCGGAGCCGGGCGGACTGGACCGCGCGGACGGCGGCGCCGGGGCCCGGAACAAGGCCGAGCTCGCCCAATGCCTCCGAGCTTACGAGGCCCCCGCAGTGGTCGGGCGTCCCTATCTCGTGGTCCTCCTCGAGGACCACCACGGATAAGCCCGATGATGCGGCCTCCCTTGCGCACAGCAGGCCCGCTATGCTGCCGCCCGCCACGGCAACGTCATACATGGGCGGTCTTGGGCCGCGCAGTTATTTAACTCAGTTGAGGGCCATCCCGTGTATGAGCCCGATAAAGCAGGTGGTCGCGGTAAGGACCGACCTTGGAATGGGAAAGGGCAAGATAGCAGCGCAGGTGGGCCACGCGTGCGTCATGGGCGCCGAGCGCGTAAGAAGGTCGCACCCCGAGTGGTTCGAGCTGTGGTGGCCCCGGCAGGAGAAGGTGGTCGTCCGGGTGCGGGGCCCCGTCGAGCTCGAAGAGATCAAAAAGATGGCAGCCTCCCTGGGGATACCGTGGTCGGAGGTCTCCGACGCAGGCCACACCCAGGTGGAGCCCGGGACTATAACGTGCATATCGATAGGGCCCGCCCCCGAGAGCATGGTCGACAGGGTGACCGGAGATATGAAGCTGCTCTAGTGGGAGTACCGCCCATGATGCAGGCCCGAAAAGGCTGAGATGACAGGTGCTTTGAGAAAATGGAATGCCTGAAAATATTCAAGGCTGGGCGGATATTCTCTTTTGTATTCCCGCCATGCGCCGCCGTGCTATTGCCGCATATTCCTTTGATATTTCTATCCCGATATAGTCGCGGCCGTTGGCTGCGGCCATTTTACAGGTGGTGCCCGACCCGCACATCGGATCAAGCACAAGATCACCCGGCTTGCTCCATGAGAGTATGTGGTCTTGTGCAAGCTTTTCGGGGAACATGGCAGGGTGCTTGAAGGCAAACCTGTCGCAGGTAGTGCCGCCAAGGCCCACGGCATAATCCCAGATATTGGTCCTGGTCTTTTCAGGCTTTAGCTCAGCCAGCGTCTTTTTGTTTATCCCGTCAGATTTTTTATTGTGCACCAGCATTTCCATGCCGCTTCTTTTTGTCTTCTCCATTATAGGGCGGAATACCCGGGGGCGCCCCTTTGAGAGCACAAACATGAACTCGTAACAGTTCGTGTATGCGTTGCTCCTCATAAACGGGGTGTTCTTTTTGCGGTATATCATAATATCATGCATAGAGAACCCCAGGTCCTGGAATGCAAGCCCCTGCCGAAAGCTGGTCAGGCTCCTGCCCCCGGCTATCCTGTCGCCTACAACCCATACCAGCACCCCCCCTTTCCTCAACACCCTGTATAGCTGCGAGCATATGCCGTCAAAGTCAAACGAGTACCCCTGATAATCGCGCAGATTGTCATACGGGGGGGACGTGACTGCCAGGTCAACCGAGCCGTCCCCCAGCTTTGCCAGCACTGCAGCAGCATCCCCGCAATAGATGCGGTTTCTGCCCGGGCCGAGCCGCGCAGAATCCCGGCGCGGCCGGGGGGACCTCGCAGCAACTGCCAGCTTGTCCTTTTTTCTAGAGGCCGCCATCAGCCATCCGTGCTCTGTGTTCAAGTGAATCAAACGCCTCAAAAGCCCGTGCGTTTCTGCCGGCCAGTTCCGCCGATTCCGATATGCGGGATATGGTCGGCCCGTCCCTACTCACCGTGCCACCACACGCTTTGCGTACAGCCGGGTGGGGATATAAGCAACGCCGCCAGATTAATGGCGGAAATTTCATCCCATAGCTGGCCATGCCCCCTTGATCATCCCGCTCTGGAATACGCCTTCAGGCACACCTGCTGGAATCCCCCGGCCGGATGCCGCCGCCCGCATACAATCCCCTGCCGGCCCTCGTGAAAAGATATAACGCGGCTCTATAGGAGCATCCGCGTGAAGAAGCAGACCAAGGGGATCATATTTACGATAGTCTTTGGCGGGGGATTGCTGTTCTGGGCCACCGCTGCAAGCATGCCCGGGGCCATGCAGGACAACATGAGCGCGGCCACCTTTACCGGGACGCCGGCGGACAACTTTCCGGACGTGCAAAGGGCGCAGTACTGTGGGACCGGCGAGGCGTCGTCTAGCAGGTTCATCACAGAGTACAAGATCCCCACCGACTGCACGCAGCCGCTTGCGATAACGACCGACCCCGACGGCAACGTCTGGTTCGCCCAGGTCAACACGGGCAGGATAGCCAAGTTCGACCCGGCCACGGAAGAGTTTGCAGAATATGACAACCCGCGCTGGCCGCAGCAGGGCCGCTCGATGTTCTGGGGGATTGACTACCACGAGGGCGAGCTGTGGTATACGGACGAGGCGTACGACAGCATCTGGAAGTACTCTGTAGAGAACGGCACGTACGACCGCCTGGACTATCCGGCATCCGACGATTCGCTCCCACAAAAGATAGAGGTGTCAGAGGAGAGGATAATAATAAACGACTTTACCGGGGGCAAGATCACGTTTCTCGGCATGGAGGGGGAGGCCTCTGAATACGAGGAATTCCCGGTGCCCGTCAACGCGACGCTGTCAGATACCGGCGATGCGATACACGGGTACGACCTGCCATCGCCGGTCAACTATTCGCTGGCGGGCGACTTTGGGCTGGATGCGGCAGGCAACATCTGGTATACCAACTGGATATTCCAGGGCAGCGGCGTCCTGGTCAGGTTCGACCCGGATGGCTACTCGGCAAACGCGTCTGCGGCAGACTATCTAAGGGTGTACGAGCTTCCCGCAGACATGGAGACGCCCAACGGGGCGGCAGTGGGGCCCGACGGCCGCATCTGGATAGCCGATACGTCGAGCAGCTTTTTTTTCTCCTTTGATCCCATCTTTGGCGGGTTTACAAAATATGTGACATCGGGGCTGCAAGAGTCCTCGTACGGGAATGCCACCGGCGTGATAAGGGACCCGGTATCCAGGCCGTACTGGATGGAGGTCGACGATTCCGGCAGGCTTGTATTCAACGAGCAGACCGCAAACCGGCTGGGCGTCTTCGACCCGGCAGAAGAGATGCTCGTCGAGTATACGATACCCTCCAAGAATCCCAACTGGGCCGACTGCGGTGAGAATACCGACTGCGGGCTGGCACAGACGTTCGGGATAGCTCTCGATGGCGAAAAGGTGTGGTTTACAGAATGGGTCGAGAACAACATAGGCGTGCTGGATACCTCGGTCCCGCTCCCGTATGAGATAGAGGTGGGCGGCGAGATAACCGTCCCGAGGGACGGCACGGCCGAGATCTCCTTTACGGTCGTCCCGCTGGGGGGATCGTCCGGAAAAGTGCGGATGGTAGCTGCAGATACTGCGGCATTTAGGGACATAGTGATAGAGCCGGATGTCCTCGAGCTAGGCGAGCTCGACGGGCCGCGCACCATAGACCTTACGATAAATACAGGATCCTTTGCGATAAAGGGGACCCACAAGGTCCTGCTCGGCGTGCAGGATGATGACGTGTCGGTCTCTAGATACGTGACCGTCAACATAGTGTGATGGAGAAGCCCGCGGCCGCCGCGCCCGCAATAGACGCAAAGGTGGGCATCTCCGGGTATTCGACTATCTTTCCCGGGACAGGGGGCCGCATCCGGGAGAGGCACGAGGACTTTGAGGTATCAGAGGTGCTCACGGATGCCGCCCTGAACAAAATAGGCAGCGGCGGCTACGCCGTGTACATACTGAAAAAGCGCGGCATGGACACAAGCCACGCCCTGCGGAGGGCCGCCAAGGCGGGCCTGCGGCTCAAGGCGCTCGGCCTCAAGGATGCGGCAGCTGTAACGGAACAGTACGTCTGCTCCATGAGAAAGGGCCCTGCCAAGGCCTGGTCGTCAGGCACAATATCCCTCTCCCATGCAGGGTATGTAGAGAGGCCGCTCTCCGGCAAGGACATGGCAGGCAACAGGTTCTCGATCAGGATAACTGGAACACACGGGGATGCCTCGGAATTTGACGGGTACAATTCAATACCGAACCACTACGGGTACCAGCGGTTCGGCTCGGCTAGGCCCGTCTCCCACCTGATAGGCAGGGCAATAGTAAAGGGCGACTTTGACTGGGCTGTAGACCTGCTGCTCTCGCACCCTTCGGAGTATGACAGCACAGAAAAGGCGGAGCTTCGCAGGAGTCTTGGCGACAGGGAAAAGCTCGCGGGGAAAATGGGAGATATCCCGCCGGGGATGGACCTCGAGAGGACGGCTGCTGCCGAGCTGGTCCGGCACGGGGATGCCCGGCGCGCGCTTGCCGCCCTACCCTCGTCGATGGCGGGATTTTTCGTCCAGGCGTACCAGTCGTACATATTCAACAAGACGCTCAGCGGGACCGATGAGCTGCAGCCCGCAGAAGGAGACGTCTGTTATACAAAAGGCCTGCTAGGCAGGTATTCAGACGGAACAGGGCAGTACCTTGCCATACCGACCGTCGGGTATGCGTACTTTAGAAAGACCCGGTTTGACGGCCCCGTCTCGGGGATACTAAAGGAAGAGGGCGTCCGGCCGGCGGACTTTGGGGTAAAGGAGCTGCCAAAGGCGGCGGCAGAAGGAGGATTTAGGCAGGCAGTCATAGGGTGCAGCGATGCCCGTTCGGGCCCGGACAGGGCCGAGTTTACCCTGTCGAGGGGATCATACGCCACAATGGTGATGAGGGAGATAATAAAGCCGTCAGACCCCATTGCGAGCGGCTTCTAGGCAAAGAGAATTGATAAACTGGCCAAATGATTTTCTGCCGCTTTTTTTAACCCCGCACAGCCAGGCATCTCCGTGTACAACTGGGAGCACGGCAGGCACAGCGAGGGGGGCCACCGGTATACGGGGCTCATACTGTTTGCCACTGCGGTGGCCCTTGCCATTGTGGTCTACCTTGTGTTCCGCCCCCAGATAGACGAGCTCAACCGCGAATCCACGCTTTTGATAAACGCGATGTTTGCGCCCGCCATGGCCATAGGCTTTCTGTACGGGGTGAGGATAACCTCAGGTGCGGTCAGCCCGTCGGAGGGCCGCAGCCCCCGGGGGCGCTCGCTGGCAAAGGTGTTCCTGTTCTTTTTTGTGATAGGGAGCCTGTTTAGCTCGGTCAGCTTTGCGGTAAACGGGGGGAGCATCATACCGGGGGCCAGGATACTCGAGGACGGCCTGATAGCGTGGGTCACAGAGTATGTGTCTGCAAACGGCGGGGCGACGTTTCTGATAATATCGAGCATAACACTGATGGCTGCAGCCACGCGCAGGATAGTCAGGATAGGCGGCCTGCAGAACAGGATCTTTACGTTTGTGGGCACGTTTGCCTTTTTTTCCATGCTGACGCTCAGCTTTACGCAGAGCAACCCGACTGATTCCGAGGTGTACCTGTTTACGTTCTACCAGGCCGGGATAATCGGCGGGGCGCTATTCGAGATGAACAGGCTGACGCGCGGGCACAACGACTGGGAAGACTACAAGAACGGCTACTAGTAGAGCCCCGCGTATTTCTGGCACAGCTGGCTGGTGACGTCTTCGCTGGCCCGGCACTCCTCGAATATGGCAGATTCCACCCACGTCCTGTACCTGTTGCACGACGGGTCCTCAAGATCCTTGTTGGCTATGCATTCCTCGTACTTCATGTGGATCATGTACGGCTGGCACGATTCCCCGGCAAAGCCGCTCTCCTGGCAGGCCTCAAAGTCGGCGGTCTTGGCCCTCTGGATCTTGTCCGAGAACAGCACATCATCGCCTATTGCCAAGCCGATCAGGGCTATCGCGGTAAGGGAGGCAGATACCACTATCATGGAATAGCCCACCTTGCGGTAGTTGTGCGGATCCGACATGCAGCGGCCGACAAAGCAGGCGGGATTTATTCCTTTCAGGAAGGGCCCCTTCGTGCCTGCACAGAAAAGCAAAAATCAGGGGGCAGACTGGACTGTACAGTTGGTCATACAGATACTACAGTACGAGTTTTTGGGCCCCGTAAAGCTCTCAGAGTGGGGGCCCCCCATGGAGAAGCTCGTCTACATGGTCATGGCCAGGGACAAGGACGTATTCAACATGATCTATGTGGGAGAGTGCGAAAAGACCGACAAGGGGGACTATTTTACGTCAAACGAGGCCTTCAAGTGCTGGATGAAAAAGGCCCGGACAGAGGACGCCCTGTACCTGTGCATATTGCCCATGTTTGATCGGGAGGCGCAGGACCGCAAGAGGGTAGTCGACAAGATAGTCTACAAGTATAACCCGCCCTGCAACTAGGCAGGGTTTAACTTGTGCGGGGGCGCATATACCCCGTGAACTGCCCCTGCTGCGGAGAGGAGATGAAAAAGGAGAGGGATCTTGGAGGGTCGGTCCTCATGAGGTGTACGGGGTGCGGCATGAGCGATACCCGCGTAAAGTCATGACTTGTTCTTTATGTCCATGACCATGAAAGTCACCTGGTCGATGGCCTTTTTGAGGTGGTCATGCTCGCTTATCAGGTGGGATTCTTCCTGGATCATCGCCCTCAATACGTCTGCAAGCCCGGCGTCGGTCCCGTCTGCCTCTAGCGCGTTTACCTTGGAGACTAGCGCCTCAAGCTCGCCCTTTCTCTCTTCTGGGGATGCGTGTACCATGGTTGTGCGGAGTTTTTGCCAAATATAATGGATATGCATCCACGCCAGTCAGAGGAGATCCTCGTCTATGACCGGGACGGGGTCCCGGTAGGAATTGCACGTGCAGCCGGGCACGCCGCATCCTCCGAGCCCGAGGTTCTCTATTCCCCCGGAGGATGAGTGCGCCTCGTGTGTATGATGGCACCTTGAGCACTGCATGGCTCGACGGGGCCTTGGCGTTTATTTAAGCAGTTCCGGCTGGCGGGAGAATCAGGGCACGAGCACGGCCCTTGCCTTGATTTTAGAGTTCTTGAGTTTTTGGAGCGCTTCATTTGCTCCCTCGAGGGGAAATCTCTCGGTGACCACCTGAAGAGAGTTCTCGTGTGCTATTCTGATTACATCCTCCATGTCCCGCGGGGATCCTATTAGCGTGCCCCGGATGGTCTTTTCCTCAAAGGCCACAAAGCCCCTTATCTCCCCGATTGTGCCGACTACAATGGTGCCGCCCTTTTTGACGGCTCTGATGGCCGCGGTAGTTGCTGCATCTGAAGGTGCAAAGACTATGGCAGTATCCAGCGGCCCTCCGGGCAGCTCGCTGCCAAAGACTGCAGTCGACGAGGCGCCAAGTTCTGCAGCCACCTGGAGGTGCTCGGCGCTGCGCGAGACTGCCGTCACCTCTGCTCCTGCAAGGCGCGCAAACTGTACAGCCATGTGCCCCACACCTCCTATGCCGAATATGCCAACCCTGCTGCCCGGTGCGGGGCCTGCCGCCTTTACCGCCTTGTATGCTGTTATGCCGGCGCAGAATAGCGGCGCCGCGTGCTCTGGATTCATGTCCGCGGGAACTAAAGTTGCAAAGTCTTCTGAGACGTTGAGGTATTCCGCATATCCTCCTCTCATGGACTCGCCTAGTATCGTCGAAGAATCGCAGAGATATTCCCTGCCGCCGGTACAGTATGCACAGTCCATGCACGATTCGAGCAGCGGCGAGACTCCGGCGTGGTCCCCTACAGAGAACTTTGTGACGCCGGGGCCCGTCTCGACCACCTCGCCCACAACCTCGTGGCCGGGGACAGTCGGCAGGGCGGGCGGTATCCCGAGGTGCTTCCAGTCGCCCTCTATGCTGTGCAGTTGGGAATGGCAGACCCCGCAGGCCTGTATCTTTAGCAGCACCTCCCTGGGACCGTTCACGCGGTGCCTCTCAATTTCTGCAAGCTCCAGCGGGTTCTCCTCTATTGGGCCCGTCTTGTTCAGTACCATCGCGCGCATGCCGGCCATGCATGCCACCGGGGGCCGCGGTATTTTTAGATTCGCCCCGGCGCCAATTTCTGCCCAAGAGCCCCGGCATGCGGGGCCGGCAGATGCAGGGGATCCTGCCGCAGCTGAACGTCTGCCGGCACTACATGCGGGATGATGCGCGGGACAAGCTTAAAGGCGCCCGCACCCCACATTATCCATGGACTATAGGCTGACCCCCGAGGACAAGGAGCGCATCAAGCTGCTCGAGCAGGTGAGCCGCAAGGGGTTCAAGGAGCTGGGCGCTGAAAAGCTCAAAAGGCTCGAGGAGCTGGTAGAGAAAAAGGACTACAGCCACAGCGGCAAGGCCGCAAGATCCAAGAAAAAGCTCCTAAAGCAGATCAACGTGGCTATATACGAAGTCGAAAAGTGAGCGCGGGGCTGACTGCGGCCCGGGATCTTGTAGGCGTCAAGGGTACTCCCTGTGGAGATCCATGCCTGTGCCCCCCCTCCCCTGCAAAAAGACATTTTATTCATAATGCAGGGCCGATCCCATGGATATTGCTTTGTGTCAGGGTGCCCTCCCCCCATGATCCGTGCTAAGAGATCCGCGGGGATCCTCATGGTGATGGCTGCCGCGGCCCTTGCCGGCGCCGCGGCCTTTCCGGAGGCATACGGCCACCCCATAGGATCCACAGAAGATCCAGGGGAGGGCCACAGGACGAACAACCAGGACCTCCACCATACAGTGCTGAAATACACGTACGGGTCGGTGCCCCCGGGAGGCGGTACCCCCGGCCTGGACCTGTATTCGAGCCAGGCCCTGATAGGCGACTCCTATAGAAGGATAGAGATATTCGCCAACAACGAGAAGGTGCCACTGCCCGCGGCATATGGCGGGTACGGGGTCAAGATGTACGAGACGGAGTTTGGGATCAGCTACTCAGGCGGCAGGCCCGCCCTGAACTATAGGGTCCAGGAGGTCTCGCAGATACCTGCTGGCGCCTTTTCGATTATGGAGGGATACTTTCCAGGGTTCCCAGACGCATTGCGCTCGTTTAGCTGTGATGACCGCACACACACCCACAACCAAGACGAGACATACGTTCTGAACGGCCAGATCGCTGAGTTCCGCCATTCGTTCTTTCCGTATTCACAGAAGATAACATATACCGACGGGACCGAAGAGTGCATCATTCCGGGGGCCCTTGACGGGGACGAGGGCATACTGACCCAGTTAAACTTCAACAGTGACAGGCTCCGGCCGTACGTGCCAAAGGGCGAGATATCTAGCGTGGAGACGGTAAGGATGTCCCCCGATTCTGTAATAGAGATGACGCGCACGCTCGAGTGCACGTCGTCGAGCTGCCGGAACCCGGACCACGTGGATTTTGGGTTCGAGCTTGACCCCCAGACGTTCTGGATATGGTGCGACGTGGAAGACGAGACGCTTGATCCCAGGTGCATGGCCAACTCGACTCTTACCGGGGACTTTGTGTTCGAGCTGCCCGGAACGCATGACGCAGACGAGGTGCTGGCAGCCGCTGGGCATAGCCCCGACCTGACCATACGGGGCGGAGCCGTGTGCGTGGACCCGTCCGAGTTTGGGACCGTAAACCGCCCCATGCCCGGGGAGTTCTATCCGGATAACTGCGGGTATGTGCTACCGCAGGATGTCATACGTCCCGATCCTACACCGTACGTGGTGTCGGTCCAGCTCGACGCTGGGCTTGGGACACTCAGGATTGTCTTTGACCGGCCGATACTCTCGGTGGATGGCGCGGGCATGCGCATCGCGGATGCGGGGGGAATCGGCGAGATTGCCCCGTCGGGGAACAGGATAGAAGGTACGCCTCCGGAGGTGGTGGAGCTGCCCGTAAACGCAAGCAGCCTGGGCGCGGCGGCCTTGTTTGCAGACCCCCGCCTTTATTTTTCCCCGTCGGCGGTAACAAGCGAGGTGGGCGCGTTTCCCGCGGGGCACGAGATCCCCTCACCGCGGTACCTACGGACCTATACCACGGGTACCGAGCTCAGCGAGGACAGAGCGGTGGCGTTCTCCAAGGACGGCTTGTTCATGGTCATAGCGGGCCGCTTGTTCACCTACATGGGCTTGCCCACCCAGTTGGACTGGATCTACCCGTATGTGATGACCGAGGAGTTTGACCTGAGCACGGCAGGGCGCTCCGGCCAGTCCCTGGACATCAGCAGCGTAACAGGCATCATAAACTACATCTCATTCTCTGATGACGGGCTGCGCATGTTTGCCACCGGGCAGCAGACAACAAGGGCCATCCAGTACGAGCTGAGCGATCCCTACAATGTACTGAGCGCCGAGAGTCACAGGAGGAGCGATCCGATCCCCGGCCTGGGGAAGCTGTACGGGCTTGCCTTCTCGCTTGACGGCCGCCAGATGTATGCGATAGGAAGAACCGACACGATATACCAGTTCCCGCTTGCCGAAAAGTTCATGGTCGATACTGCAAATATATCCGATGCCCGGTCGTTTGACACATCCGGGAACGTGGACGACGGCAGGGGCATATCAATTACGCCCGACGGGAACACCATGCACATCTCGGACAGAAACGGCAGCAAGGTCCACACATATTCCCTGAATACAAAAAATGACATCAGCAGCGCCGAATATCTAAGCTCCTTCTCTCTGGAGCCGCAGACCAGCCGGGCCTACGGACTCACGTTCTCGCCCGACGGGCGCTTTCTCTTCGCAGTCTCCTTTGAGGGGGTGCACCAGTACGAGCTGAGCCGGCCCCATGACATATCGGGCCCCGAGCAGAATCTTGCCGCGCTCGATGTTCATGGAGACTCACCGAGCGGCATGTTCATTGTGCCCGGGGGATCCAGCCTGTACGTGACCGACGATTCCCAGGGGAGTGTGCGCTGGTACAATATGCCGACGGAATACGACCTGTCCACCGCGACCTTGCAGAGAACCCAGACCACCGGATGGCAAGAGTCCCCCAAGGGGGTGTACTTTCCCGCGGGCAGGGCAGAGATGTACACGGTGGGCAGCAGCCCCCCCTTCGTCCACAGGCTCACGCTGCCCGGCGAGTACGACACCAGCAGCATCACCGTGCACAGCATGCTCAACGTATCGCTGCGCGATATCAACCCGGTGGGGGTCGCCCTCTCTGATGACGGCACCAAAATTGTCGTCGCCGGGGGCGCCGGCGGTACAATACATCAGTATGGACTAAGCACGCCGTACGATGTAACCGGGGCCGCATACGAGGCGGGTCTTGAGCTCGACGGCCTGACTCCGACAGATTTGTACTTTTCACGCACAGGCGGCGCGCTGTATGTCTCCGATGACGATGGCCAGGTGCACCACTATGCCCTGGATGCCGCGTACAATATAATCAACGCCACGCGCGTGGGAAGCTTCCTCACGGGGACAGAGTCCCTCCAGGCCCTGTCGTTCTCGGATGACGGCCGCACGCTGTTTGGCCTCGACGGGGGCACCAGGGCGGTGGCTAGCTTTGAGTTCGGGGGGTATCCCGCCAGGCGCACGGCTGCCTTGAACGGTTCCGACGGGCCCATGCTTGAAGAGATAACAGTCGAGGTCCCCACCAGATTCATTGCGCATTTGATACCTGGCGACAGGCTCGCCTTGTCGGATGTTGCCCTGAAGGACGGGGAGCAGGTGGCAAGGGCGCGCGACGCGCCCGGCGTGGGCGAGATATCCCGCATAACCAGGATAGTAACGGCAGGCGATGCGCCAAGCGTGGGAATCCTCGGGGATGCCGTGATACCGGGGAAGCTAAATCCAAGGGACGGGCCCGTCCTGGATGATGACGTGCTGCGCATAGTCATGTTTGACGCAATGGCGCGCGATGCGCCGGATGTTAACTCGGATGCTGCGGCCATTCCACCCCGGGGGGAGAGCCCCGTGCTGGTCTCGGCCGTTTTAGACTTGGCGGACATTCTGAGCATTGTATTTGACCGGCCCGTCGACCACTCGACGGTAAACGCATCGAGAATCCACATAAGGGACGGCGGGGCGGCAGGGCTGACTATGGTGCAGTCGGAGCTTGCGGCACCTGGCGCCGAGAATACCGTCTCGTTCAGGCTGTCCGCGGACCGCCGGGGGGAGATATCAAACCATTCAAACCCCAGGCTGCACTTTGACGCAGGCGCATTGAACGCTACAGACCGTGGGATATTCCCCGAGCCGTTTGTGCTGCCCCTGCCCGCACAAAAGGGCTCGTTTGACGTGGCGGCACAGGACCGGACCCCGCAGGGCGTAGCATTCTCGCCCGACGGGATGATCATGCTAGTTGCAGGTACGGGCAGCGACTCCATACACCGGTACGACCTGCCCAGGGCCTATGATATAGAGGCCGCCGAGTACTCCACATCCCTTGAGACGCCGGGGCTGGACCCCGTGTCCCTGGCGTTCGCAGACAGCGGGAGGCTGCTGATAACCCTTGGCGGGTTCGCCGGCCCGGTTCGCGCCTACGAGATGACAGATCCCTACAACATAAGCACTGCAGCCCCTACAGGGGGGATACTCTCGCCGGCGGGGCGGGAGCATGAGCCCCGCGGTGTCGCCATCTCCCCCGACGGGCTGAGTATATTTGTGACTGGACAGGGCAGCAATTCCGTGCACCAGTATTCCCTGGGCACGGCCTTTGAACTGAGCACTGCATCATACAGGAAATCCGTCAGCGTGGTTGACCAGGAGGCCAACCTCCAGGGCGTTGCATTCTCCGCCGGAGGCGGCCTCATGTTCCTAACCGGTACAATCTCGGATTTGCTGCACATGTACGAGCTGGATAGCTCCTTTGATCTCGCGGGTGCCTCGTACGCGGGGTCTCTGGACTTGCGGGCCGGCGGGGGGATGCCCACCGACCTGGCATTCTCGTCTGACGGCAGGCTTGTATTCATATCGGATTCCTCCTCTGATTCCATATACAGATACGAGCTCGACAACCCGTACAGCTTTGATGTCTCCCCCACTGACTCGTACGGCCTGCCCGACGGGGCACCCACAGGGGCGGCGTTCTCGGCAGACGGGACGCTCATGCTGATCTCGGGGAACGGCGGGGATGCGGTGTACGGGTTTACACTGGATCCGCCGTTTGACCTGTCGGGGATAGAGTCCGCCGGATCATTTAGCACAGCAGGCGAGGACACGAACCCCCGGGATGTGGACCTCTCGGCCGACGGCGGCTCGGTCTTTGTAATAGGCAGGGAAACCAACAGTGTATACAGGTACGACCTGGCATCACCCTACGACATAACCGCGCCTACACCCAACGGATCATTTTTCGTCGGCGGATCCGAGGGAACCCCCAACGGCCTTGCGTTCACGGCAGACGGGGAGGGGTTGTTCATCACGGGCTTTGCGGGGGATACCGTGTACGAGTACGGCCTTGCGGGCCCATACGACCTGAATAGCTCCGTGCCCACCGACTCCCTTGTCGGATCCTTCAATCTCGGGGCACGGGGGGACCGCCCTACTGATGTGTACTTTTTGCCCGGCGGGAATGTCATGCTTGTTGCAAGCGACGACAGGGGCTTTGTGCTCAGGTACGAGCTTGGAGCCGCCTACGATATAGACACCGCCGAATACGCGGGCTCATTTAGCGTGAAGAATCAGGGCAGATCCCCCACGGGGCTTGCATACTCGGCAGACGGCCTACACTTGTTCTTTACCGACCCGGGCACCGATTCGATCCACTGGTATGAGCTGGGCACGTACCCGGTCGGGATCGTCCTGTCCGGTGCAGCCTCGGACAGTCCGCTATTCTCCGACGGCGCATCTGCCGTTACCACCCCAAGGCCCAGGGTGACCTCTGTAACCGCCGACGCGGATGGCGTCCTGAGCATCGCGTTCGACCAGTTGATAGACCATTCGACGGTAAACGCGTCGAGGATCCATGTGAGGGACAGCAACTCCACCGCCGGCCTGACGCTGCTGGAGGTGGAACTTGCGGATCCTGCCGACAACAACACCATCTCCTTTATGCTGCCAGACGAGCGCCTCCGGGAGATACTCGGTTATTCGAGCCCCCGGCTGCACTTTGATGCCGATGCCCTCAGGGACGCCACGGGGGATCCATTCCCCGTGCCGTTTGCGCTGCCCCTGCCCGCATACGGGGGCGCGTTTGGTGTGGCAGGGCAGGTGGAGACCGCCCACGGGGTGGCATTTTCGCCCGACGGCATGCGCATGCTATTGGCAGGTACTGGGAACAGCTCTGTGCACCAGTACGAGCTGCCAAAAGCCTATGACGTGACGTCCGCAGAGTACACGGGAATATTCTTTGAGACTCCGGGGATAGATCCCGTGGCGCTGGAGCTAGCGGACGGGGGAAGGCTGCTGCTTGTCCTTGGAGGGACTGCCGACAGAGTGCATGCGTACAGCCTTGCAGAGCCCTACGACATAAGCGGTGCCGCCAAGACCGGGGACACGTTGCCCGTTCGGCCGCAGGAACAGGCGCCCCGGGGCATTGCAGTCTCCCCCGACGGGATGCGGATGTTCATAACGGGGCAGCTCAGCGATGCAGTCCACCAGTATGAATTGGGCACGGCCTTTAACATCAGCACGGCAGCTTACAGCGGGGATTCCGCCAGCATAGCCGGGCAGGAGGGGTCCGCCCAGGGCGTGGCATTCTCGGCAGACGGCACACTCATGTTCATAACGGGGACAAGCTCTGATTCGCTGCACAGGTACGAGCTGGATGATCCCTTTGACCTGTCGGGGCACACGTACGCGGGGTCCCTGTTCATGAGGAATAATTTGGGGACGCCCAGCGGCCTGGCCTTTTCGGCCGACGGCAGGCTTGTATTCATATCTGATATGAACTCTGGAGCAATCCACGAGTATGAGCTCGACGGCCCGTACGGCTTTGGCGGCCCCCCCGTTTCCATGTACGGGCTGTCAGATTCAGAACCCACCGGAATGGCGTTATCGGCGGACGGCACCGTCATGGTCGTCTCGGGGAACGGCGGGGACATGGTGTACGGGTTTGCGCTGGATCCCCCGTTTGACCTGTCGGCGCCGGTGCCCATTGAATCATTTAGCACCAGCTTTCAGGACAGCTCGCCGCGGGACGTGGACTTTTCTGCAGACGGCAGCTCGCTATTCATCATAGGCAGGCAGTTCGACCGCGTGCTCAGGTACGACCTGGCATCCCCCTACAACATAACTGCGCCCCCCGTCGCCGGATTCTTTTCCGTGTTTGGATCCGAGACGGCCTCCACCGATTTTGCATTCACGCCAGACGGTACAGTGCTATTCGTAGTGGGCGTCACAGAAGACACGGTGTTCAGGTACAACCTTGCGGGCCCGTACGACCTGGGAGGCTCCAGGCCGTCCGAATCCCTTGTCAGATCCTTCAGTGTGAGGGATCAGGGCAACAACCCCACGGGCTTGTACTTTTCACCCGACGGGCATGTCATGCTAACTATAAGCGACAGTAGAGACGCCGTGCTAAGGTACGAGCTCGACTCTGCGCATGACACGGACACCGCGGAATACGCGGGATCATACAGTGTGAGGGATCAGGGCAGGTCCCCCACCGGGATGGCTTTCTCCTCCGACGGCCTGCGCTTGTTCTTTACCGATGCGGGCGCCGACGCCGTCTATTCGTATCAGCTCGGCACGCATCCGATCGGCATTAGGGCCGCGGCTCCGCGGGACCTGAACATAACAGGAGATGATGCGCCAGGCGTTATAGACGGCGGCAAGCCAAAAGTATTGGGCAAGGATGTTGCAGAAGGGACAAGTAAGCCCGTAGTTAGCGACGGCGCCATTACAGCCCGCATGGGCACAATATCAGGAGATGATGCGCCGGGCGTTATAGACGGCGGCAAGCCAAAAGTAATGGGCAAGGATGTTGCAGAAGGGACAAGTAAGCCCGTAGTTAGCGACGGCGCCATTACAGCCCGCATGGGCACAATATCAGGAGATGATGCGCCGGGCGTTATAGACGGCGGCAAGCCAAAAGTAATGGGCAAGGATGTTGCAGAAGGGACAAGTAAGCCCGTAGTTAGCGACGGCGCCACGACAGCCCGCATGGGCACAATATCAGGAGATGATGCGCCAGGCGTTATAGACGGCGGCAAGCCAAAAGTAATGGGCAAGGATGTTGCAGAAGGGACAAGTAAGCCCGGAGTTAGCGACGGGGCCACGACAGCCCGCATGGGCACAATATCAGGAGATGATGCGCCGGGCATTGCAGACGATGGGGCGCCCCGTGTGGAGGGAAAGCATGTTGCAGAAGGGACAAGTGCGCCCGTAGTGAGCGACGGCGCAGAGCACACTGGCGTAGACGGGATAGTGGCGACCGCGCGGCAGGTCGTTTCCACCGTGCTGTACAGCAGCGGCGTACTGGAGATAACCTTTGACGGATTGGTGAACGCAGGCAATGTAGAACACGGCTTGATCAGCATCGCCGACGGGTATGCGCCAGCCGGGCGGATACCCCTGTCCATCGGCGAGTTTGAGCAGGCCGTGGATAACAGTCTGCGCTATGTGCTGGACGGGAACAAACTGGACCTGGTGCGGGATTACGCGGATCCCCGGCTGCGGGTCGAAATCGGGGCGCTCGGGCAGGGACTGCCCGATATAGGATACAGGCTCCCGGATTCGCTGTACCCGTACGGGCTGGACACGGCATCAATAAACCTCAACAACACCGAGGGATCGCCGCAGGGGCTTGCATTCTCGGCGGACGGCAGGATAATGATCACGGTGGGTCTCGACCAGAATACTATATTCCGGTATGTGCTCGAACAGCCCTACGACATATCCTCGGCAAGAATTGACGGCTCGCACAACGTGAACGCCCAGGAGGAGGACCCCCGCGGGCTGGCATTCTCCGCAGACGGACTCGGTCTGTTCGTCGCCGGCGGCTCGGGAAACATACACCAGTATGCACTGGCGACCCCGTTTGGCTTCAGTCCCGCCCCCGTACCCGGGGGCAGCTTTGGCGCGGCCGAGGATGGCCTGGTCACGGGGGTTGACTTTGGCCGCAACGGCACCCGGTTGTACCTATCGGGGGCGGACAACGGCGCCATACAACAGTACAACCTGTCAAGCCCATATGACATAACCATCCAGCCCGTCCATGCGGGAAACTTTAGCACGGTATTACAGGATGATTTGCCCCGCGGGGTCACAGTCTCAGAAGACGGCCGCAACATGCTGGTGCTCGGCGGAGAAGACGACAGGGTGTACATGTACGGAATAGACGAGCCGCACGATATATCCACCGCGGGGTATGTGGGATCCCTGCTGGTCCGGAGCCAGGACAACAACCCGGAGGGGATGGCGGCATCTGCCGACGGGAGGCTGCTCTTTGTCACGGGCACGCAGAGGGATGAAGTGCACAGATATGATCTTGGCGCAGCGTACGATGTAGCCCGGGACAGGGCGGGTAACGGTCCCACCTTCAACCTGTACCACCGGGACGACAACCCGGACGGGCCCGGCAGGAACCCGACGGGGATTGAATTTTCCTCTGACGGCCTGCAGATGTTCATCTCCACTCATGCTGCGGGAACCGTACAATCGTACGACCTGGCAGTCCCCTATGCTGTGACGACTGCTGCAGCCGCAGACTCTTATACCACGGCCATTGCCCCTGGCCTCACCCGCGATCGCCCCTTTGACGTGGAATTCTCCGCTGACGGCCTCTGGATGTTTACCACCGGGCGAGACGGGCAGAACGTATACTCGTATACACTCGATACTCCGTACAACATAACATCGGCCGTGCAAAACGACACGTACGAGATAACTACAGCGCAGAACAATGCGCAGATGGACGTGGTATTCAGCCCCGAAGGGACCATCATGCTGCTTGCAGTGGAAAACCCCGGCTTTATACAGGAATACAACCTTTCTAGCCCGTTTGATATATCCGGCGCCGTGGAGGCGCCGTTTAGCATACAGGACGGGCTGAATCCTGTGGGGCTTGCATACTCGTCAGACGGGCACAGGCTCTTCATAGTGGATAACACCGAGACTGTGCACAGGTACGACCTTTTAACGCCGTACACCCTGAAGGGCTCCCTGTTTATAGACTCTGAGGTGTTCAACGACGAGCCCAATTCCAACGATATGGCGTTCTCTGGAGACGGCAGAAAGATGTTCATCGTCGGGTCCCGAAACAACAACGTAGAGACGTACAACCTGACATCACCCTATGATGTAACCTCGTCTGCCCGCGCCGCGGTCATTGCGGTGACCGACGGCAGTAATCCCACTCCGAGTGACATATCCGTAAGCAATGACGGCGGCTCGGTGCTAGTATTCAACAACCTACGGGACATGGTCCATGACTATACCCTCCGCCAGCCGTACGACCTGCATACCTCCGTGCAGTCGGATGACTCGCCCAGCATTCGCCCCCAGGACACCAACGTAAACGCAATGGAGTTCTCACCCAACGGGACGCTGATGTTCTTGGCGGGATGGGACGTGCCCTCCGCCAGCATTAATCCAGATCGTGTTACCGGCCGGGCAATTCATACATACAGTCTGAGCACGGCATTTGACGTATCCACGGCCCAGCTTGCAGGCAGCTTTATCACCGGCAGCGCGGCAAACGCGCCATCGGGAGACGCGGCGGTAACCAGCCCCTCGGCAATTAGGTTCTCGTCTGACGGGACGGACCTGTTTATGATAGACGAGACGGACCGGTTAATACATCACTATATCCTAAGCAACCCGTATTCTCTTGACAATACCACTGCCTATGTAGAATCCCTCAATGTACTTGCAAGGGATACCAATCCCACCGGGCTTGCATTGTCGTCCGACGGCAAGAGGCTGTTCATGACGGGGGTCTCGAGTGATTCCATACATAGGTACGATATGACCGCTGCGTACAATCTTTCGACCGCCGTGTATACGGGATTGATCAACGTGGGGATGCTTGAAAACGATCTCCGGGGAATTGCGTTTTCAGAGGACGGCTCGAGATTGTTCTTTGTTGGGCAGCAAAGGGATCTGGTATACCTGTTTGATCTGGCGGGCCCCGTGCCCATCCACGTGCTGGCAGGTGACGCCCCGGATTTGAACGTCAGCATGCCGACAGCTGGAATAGAGCGGATAAGCGCAGGTGATGCGCCAGGCGTGTCTGACAGCCCGCAAACGGCAAAGCTGGCCGTTATAATGGAAGATGATGCGCCGAGCATCAATGACGACGATGCGGCAGCCGTTATCTTAGGCGACGCAATTGCGAGGAGCACGCCCGGTGTAGACGACGGCGCTACAGCCGTTCTAGGAACAGATGCAATTGCCAGGAGCACGCCCGTCGTGGACGACGGCGCCACGGCCGTTCTAGGAACAGATGCAATTGCCAGGAGCACGCCCGTCGTGGACGACGGCGCGGCAGCCGTTCTAGGAACAGATGCAATTGCAAAGAGCACGCCCGTCGTGGACGACGGCGCCACGACGGCCCGCATGGTAAAGATATCAAAAGGCGATGCGCCGGGCATAGATGACGGCGGCATGGCAGGTGACGCGGTTGCAGTTGGCAGGAGCACACCCGGTGTGGACGACGGCGCTACAGCCGAACTCATAATAGAGGTTCCCGAGCGTCCCCCCAGCCCCGTGCTGCTCTCCGCCTCCATCAACAACGCGAACATGCTGGACATTGTGTTTGACCTGCCCATAAACCACTCTACAGTAGACGCGTCAAGGATCCACGTAAGGGACGGCAACGACGCAGACGGAATCACGCTGTCGGAGGTGAATATTGCAAGCTCCGGCACCGGCAGCACCGTCTCCTTTGGCCTGACCATGGAGGGCCGGGAGGAGATAAGCAGTTATGCAAACCCCCGGCTGCACTTTGACGCGGACGCGCTAAACGACGAGAACGGCACAAGTTTCCCGGAACAGTTTGCTCTGCCCCTGCCCAGGTACGGGGGAGCGTTGAATGTGTCGGCGCAGCAGAACGGCCCCCAGGGCGTCGCATTCTCGCCCGACGGGACGCGCATGCTAGTCGCAGGTACGAACAGCAGCGCCGTGCACCAGTATGACCTGACGGAGGCCCATGATGTGACGTCCGCCGAGTATGCAGGCGCCTCCTTCGCCACGGCGGGGATAGACCCCGTGGCCCTGGTTCTTGCTGACGGCGGGAGGCTGATGCTGATCCTCGACAATGACACCGTGCATGCGTACAGCCTGGCAGAGCCCTACGAGATAGTCAATGCCGCCCTGACGGGGGATACGTTCATGGTACAGTCGGAGGCACCCGCGCCCCGGGGAATGGCCGTCTCCACCGACGGGCTGCGTATATTCATAGTGTCGGGCGGCGGTGCCGTGCACCAGTATTCCCTGGGCACGGCCTTTAACATAGGAACGGCGGCATACAGCGGAGTCTCCATCGACGTATCGGGCCGGGAGGGCAGCCCCCAGGGCGTCGCATTCTCGGCCGACGGCAGGCTCATGTTTATAGCTGGCCAGGGCTCGGCATCGCTGCACAGGTACGAGCTGGATGGCGCCTTTGACCTCTCTGGGCACTCGTACACGGGATCCCTGGACGCGAGAGACGCGGGCGCAGTAGCCGGCCTGGCGTTCTCGGCAGGAGGCAGGGTTGCATTCATGCCGGACTCTTCTGGCGCCATACACCAGTACGAGCTCGACGGCCCGTACAGTTTCGACGGCCCCCCCACGGGAACCCAGGCACCACTTGATAAATCGGCCACAGGAATGGCGTTTTCGGCAGACGGCACCCACATGTTAATCACGGGGGTTGACAGGAGGGCGGTATACAGGTACACGCTGGACCAGCCGTTTGATCTGTCGACGTCCGGGTTCCTCAGCTCCTTTTCCATATCCGACGCCGACGGCTCCCCCCAGGACGTGGTCTTTTCGACGGATGGCGGATCCATCTTCATCGTAGGAAAGCAGAGAGACAGGGTGCACGAGTACGAGCTAGTATCCCCCTATGATACCGACCCGCCTCCCACCCGCAGAGGATCCTTTTCCGTGGGCGATGCCGAGTCGGCCCCCAGCGGCATTGCATTTACGCCAGACGGGGAGGGCCTGTTCGTCGTGGGAACCGCAGAAGATGCCGTGCATGAATACAGGCTTGCCGGGCCGTACAATCTGTCCGGCTCCACCCCGTCCGATTCCCTTGTGGGCTCCTTCAGTGTGGCGCAGCAGGGCGAGAATCCCACGGGGGTGTCCTTCTCGGGGGACGGCCGCGTCATGTACGTGCTGAGTCTGGCCGCAAAACACGTAAGCAGGTACGAGCTTGGCTCGCCCTATGATGTGGGCAGCATGGAATATGCAGGATCCTTCAGGGTGGCGCAGCAGGGCAACAACCCAGAAGGGCTGGCGTTCAGCCCCGACGGCCTGCGCATGTTCTTTACTAACGCGCCGGGAGTCGTGCTAGGCAGCGGCAGCGCACACTGGTATCAGATGGGCACGTACCCGGTTGATCTGTTCTCGGCCGCAGATGCGCGCGACACCCCGCAGGTATACGATGCCGCATCCGCAGTGGCTCCCGGCATCCCCGTTCTGCTCTCGGCGGCAATAGACAAGACGGGGATGCTCAATGTCACGTTTGATCAGCCCATCAACCACTCGTCAGTAAACGCGTCTAGAATCCACGTAAGGGACGGCAATGAAACTGCCGGGATTACGCTGTCGGGGCTTGCGAACTTGGGCAGCAACGAGACCGTCTCCTTCAACCTGGCCGGGGAGGGGCTGGCGGAGATACTCGGATATGCAAGCACCCGCCTGCACTTTGATGCAGGCGCGCTGAGCAGCAACTTTGAGAAGAGTTTCCCGCAGCAGTTTGCGCTGCCACTGCCCGCGTACAGGGACGAGTTCAGTGTGGGCGGGCAGGAGGGCAGCGCCCAGGGCGTGGCGTTCTCGGCCGACGGCATGCGCATGCTAGTTGCCGGGTCGGGCAGCAATTCCGTGCACCAGTACAACCTGCGGGAGGCCCATGACGTGACGTCTGCAGTATACAGGGGCACCTCCCTTGCGACGACGGGGATAAGCCCCGTGGCGCTGGCTTTGGCGGACGGCGGGAGGCTGCTGCTGGTACTCGGCGGGACCGACGATAGAGTCCATGCATACAGGCTGGCTGTTCCCTACGACGTGGGCGGCGCCACCCGGTCGGGGGAGACATTCCAGGTTAGACAGGAAGAACAGGCGCCAAGGGGGATGGCCATCTCCCCCGACGGGCTGCGGATCTTTATAGTCGGGGCCGGCAGCGATGCTGTGCACCAGTATTCACTGGGCACGGCCTTTGACATCAGCACGGCAGTTTACAGCGGGGATTCCATTAGCGTGGCAGAGCAGGATGGAAGATCCCAGGATGTTGCATTCTCGGCCGGCGGCACCCTGATGTTCATAACCGGGGCGGACTCCCTGTCCCTGCACAGGTATGAGCTGGATGATCCCTTTGACCTCTCGGGGCACTCGTACACGGGATCCCTGCATGTGGGCAAGGACACGGGGGTGCCCACGGGGATGGCGTTCTCACCAGACGGCAGGCGCGTGTTCATATCGGACTCTGGGGCCGATACAGTCAACGAATACAAGCTAGACGGACCGTACAGCCTGGCAGGCCCGCCCACGGGAACATTCGGCCTGCCCGACGGGGAGCCCACGGGTGTTGCGTTCTCGGATGACGGCACAATCATGCTGATATCGGGAAACGTCAGGGACGCAGTCTTCGGCTACGAGCTGGATTCGCCGTTTGACCTGTCTGCACCCGTATCCATCGGGACCTTCAGCGTCTCCGCCGAGGACGACAACGTCCGGGACGTGGAATTATCAGCAGACGGCGGTTCTGTATTCATAATAGGCAGGCAGAGGGACAGCGTGTACAGGTACGACCTGGCATCCCCGTTCAACATAACAGATCCTTCGTTCAACGGATCATTTTTCATCGGCGATTCCGAGTCGGGCCCCACCGGCCTTGAGTTCACGCCAGACGGGGAGGGGTTGTTCATTGTGGGAACTGCCGAGGATACCGTGCAGGAATACAGGCTTGCGGGCCCGTACGAGCTTGTCGGCGCCGATCCGGCCAGCTCCCTTGCAAGATCCTTCAGTGTCAGGGGGCAGAGTGACAACCCCACGGCGGTGTCCTTTTCACCCGACGGCCGCGTCATGTTCGCTGCAAGCGACGCAGGAAACGCCGTGCTCAGGTACGGGCTCAGTTCCGCCCACGGAATAGACACCGCGGCATACACGGGCTCCTTTAGCGTCGATGGGCAGGACGGGATCCAGACAGGCCTGGCGTTCTCCTCCGACGGCCTGCGCATGTTCGTCACTAAGCAAGACACAGACTCAGTCCACTGGTTCTTGCTGGGCACATACCCGGTTAATCTGCCCCCTGTCGCCGTTCCCCGGGATGCACCGCAGGTATCCGACACCGCATCAGCATCACCGCCCGCCATCCCTGTGCTGCACTTGGCAGCGGTAAACAATACGGGCACGCTGCACATTACATTTGATCAGCCCATCGACCACTCTACGGTAAACGCGTCGAGGATCCACATAAGGGACGGCAATGAAACCGCCGGGCTGGCGCTGTCGGGGCTTGCAAGCTCAGGCAGCAATGAGACCGTCTCCTTCGACCTGGACCGGGAGGGCCTGGAGGCGGTGCTCGGGTATACGAGAGCCCGGCTGCACTTTGATGCTGACGCGCTAAGCGGCGAGGACGGCGGGAGTTTCCCGCAGCAGTTTGCTCTGCCCCTGCCCGCGTACAGGGACGAGTTCAGCGTGAGGGAACAGGAGGATATAACCCAGGCCGTGACATTCTCGGCCGACGGCATGCGCATGCTAGTTGCCGGAACTGGCAGCAATACCATATACCAGTACGACCTGCGCGGAGCCCATGACGTGACGTCTGCCGCATACACGGGCACCTCCCTTGCGACAACCGGGATAGCCCCCGTATCCCTGGCGCTTGCAGACGGCGGGAGGCTGCTGCTGGTACTCGGCGGGGCCGACGACACCGTCCATGCATACAGGCTGGCTGTGCCCTACGACGTGGGCGGCGCCGCCCCGTCCGGGGAGACATTACTGGTGGATCAGGAAGAACAGGCGCCAAGGGGTATTGCCATCTCCCCCGACGGACGGCGGTTCTTCATAGTCGGGTCCGGCAGCGATGCAGTGCACCAGTATTTGCTGGGCACGGCCTTTGATATCAGCACGGCAGCATACAGCGGATCCTCCATGGACGTATCGGGGCAGGAGGGCAGGCCCCAGGGCGTCGCATTCTCGGCTGACGGAACGCTTGTGTTCATAACAGGAGCAGACTCCCTGTCCCTGCACAGATATGAGCTGGACGGCGCCTTTGATCTCTCGGGGCACTCGTACACAGGGTCTGTGCACGTGGGCAAGGATACGGACGTGCCCACCGAGGTGGCGTTCTCAACAGACGGCAGGCGTGTATTCATATCAGACTCTGGGCCTGATACTATCAACGAATACGAGTTGGACGGCCCGTACAGTTTCGACGGCCCGCCCACGGGAGCGTTCGACCTGCCCGACGGGGAGCCCACGGGTGTTGCATTCTCGGATGACGGCACAATCATGCTGATATCGGGAAACGTCAGGGACGCGGTGCTCGGCTACGAGTTGGATTCGCCATTTGACCTGTCGGCACCCGCATCGATTGGAACCTTTAGTGTCTCCGCGCAGGACAACAACTTGAGGGACGTGAAGTTATCAGCAGACGGCGGCTCTGTATTCATAATAGGCAGGCAGAGCGACAGTGTGCACAGGTACGACCTGGCATCGCCATTCAACATAACAGATCCTTCGCTAAACGGATCATTTTTCATCGGCGATTCCGAGTCGGGCCCCACCGGCCTTGAGTTCACGCCAGACGGGGAGGGGTTGTTCATTGTGGGAACTGCCGAGGATGCCGTGCAGGAATACAGGCTCGAGGGACCGTACGAGCTTGTCGACTCCGACCCGGCCAACTCCCTTGCAGGATCCTTCAGTGTCAGGGGGCAGAGCGGCAGCCCCACGGCGGTGTCCTTTTCACCCGACGGCCGCGTCATGTTCGCGGCAAGCGACGCAGGAAACTCTGTGCTCAGGTACGGGCTCGGTTCCGCCCACGGGATAGGCACCTCAGAATACACGGGCTCCTTCAATGTGGGCGGGCAGGGCAGCGCCCACACCGGGCTGGCGTTCTCCTCCGACGGCCTGCGGATGTTCACTACCGAACAAGACACCGACTCAGTCCACTGGTACCTGCTGGGCACACACCCGGTTGATCTACCCCCTATCGCCGTTCCCCGGGATGCGCCGCAGATATCCGACAGTGCATCGGCGGTGCCGCCCGCCATCCCAGTGCTGCTCTTAGCAGAGGTAGACAGCGCGGGCACGCTGCACATTACCTTTGATCAGCCCATCGACCACTCTACGGTAAACGCGTCAAGAATCCACATAAGGGACGGCAATGAAACTTCCGGGCTGGCGCTGTCGGGGCTTGCAAGCACAGGCGGCAATGATACAGTCTCATTCAGCCTGGCCAGGGAGGGCCTGGTGGAGATACTCGGCTATGCAAGCGCCCGGCTGCACTTTGATGCCGGCGCGCTAAGCGGCGAGGGCGGCGGTAGGTTCCCGCGGCAGTTTGCTCTGCCCCTGCCCGCATACGGCGGCGCGCTGAATGTGGCGGCCCAGGAGGGCGACCTCCGGGACGCGGCATTCTCTCCCGACGGCACGCGCATGCTGGTTGTGGGGACGGTCTCTGCCGCCGTGCACCAGTACAACCTGTCCGAGGCCTATGATACAGCTACCGCCGCATACACGGGCGACTCCCTTGGAACGCAGGGGATAGCGCCCGTGGCGCTGGCCCTTGCAGACGGGGGTAGGCTGATGCTGGTGCTCGGCGGGACGGCCGACACCGTCCACGCCTACAGGCTGGCAGAGCCGTATAGCATAGTTGGCGCCACTCCGACGGGCGATACGTTCCGGGTGCGGCCGGAGGCACCGTCGCCCCGGGGGATTGCCATCTCCCCCGACGGGCTGCAGATGTTTATAGCGGGGCAGATCAGCGATGCAGTCCACCAGTATACGCTGGGCACGGCCTTTGACATCGGCACTGCAATATACAGCGGAGTCTCCATTGACGTGTCAGGCCAGGAGAACAGCACCCAGGGCGTCGAGTTCTCTGCCGACGGCACACTCATGTTCATAACGGGAACGGACTCGGGTTCGCTGCACAGGTACGAGCTGGATAATGCGTTTAATCTCTCAGGGCACTCGTACACGGGATCTTTGGACGCAGTGGATTCGGGCACACCCACGGATCTGGCATTCTCGGCCGACGGCAGGCTTGTATTCATAACGGACTCTGCCGCCAATTCCATCCACGAATACGAGCTCTACGGCCCGTACAGTTTTGACAGCCCACCCACGGGAAGGTTCGTCCTGCAAGAGGGCGGGATCACGGGAGTGGCGTTCTCGTCTGACGGCACCGCCATGCTGGTCTCGGGGATAGGCAGGGGGGCGGTATACAGGTACACGGTGGACCAGCCGTTTGACCTGTCGACTGCCACGTACCGCGGATTCTTTAACACCACCGCCGAAGACAACAGGCCCCGGGACGTGGACTTTTCGGCCGACGGCAGCTCGTTCTTTGTCGTGGGCAGGCAGAGCGGCAGCGTGCACAGATACGACCTGGCATCCCCCCTCAACCTTACCGGGACGCACTCCCTCAACGGATCCTTTTCCGTTGGCGGATCCGAGGCATCCCCCAACGGTATTGCGTTTACGCCAGACGGGGAGGGGCTCTTTGTCGTGGGCACCGCAGAAGATGCCGTGTATGAATACAGTCTTGCGGGGCAGTACGAGCTGGGCGGATCCATTCCGGCCGACTCCCTTGGGGCAAACTTCAGCGTGGCTGCTCAAGGGGAGGATCCCACGGAGGTGGCATTCTCGGATGACGGCCGTTTGATGTTCATACTAAGCGGAGCCGCAGACCGCGTGAACAGGTATGAGCTTGGTTCTGCATACGATGTGGGCAGTGCGGAATACACGGGATCCTTCAGCGTGGCGGGGAAGATCAGGGGCCCCACCGGGCTGGCGTTCTCCTCCGACGGCCTGCGCATATTCTTTACGGACCATCCCTTTACCCAGCTCGGCGCAGTCCACTGGTATCAGCTGGGCACGCACCCTGTTCGCATACTAGCTGCCGTGAATACAACTGACTTGGTCGCGGCAGACGGGCTTGCCGCATTCGACGGGGCAGGAGTCGGCGCAAGGCTCTCATCCTCGGATGCGCCCAGCCTGGAGACACGCGGTGAGTCGGCAGTCGAGGGCGTGAACATAATCGATGAGTCGGATGCCCCGAGCGTATCGGAAAGCTCGGGCTTTGGTGCAAAGCTGCAGGTTTCAGATGCGCCGGTTCTGGGCGATGGTGCGACCGCCCCGGGCAGCGGCATGAGAATGGCGCCCGATGAGCCCGCAGTATCGGACAGGGTGACCATCGGTGCAGGGCTGCAGGTTTCAGATACGCCGGAGCTGGGTGATGGCGCGAGTGCCCCGAGTGGCGGCATGAGAATGGCGCCTGATGAGCCCGCAGTATCGGACAGGGCGACCATCGGCGCAGAGCTGCAGGTTTCAGATACGCCGGAGCTGGCAGATGGCGCGAGTGCCCCGAGTGGCGGCATGAGAATGGCGCCCGACGAGCCCGCAGTATCGGACAGGGTGACCATCGGTGCAGAGCTGCAGGTTTCAGATACGCCGGAGCTGGCAGATGGCGCGAGTGCCCCGAGTGGCGGCATGAGAATGGCGCCCGACGAGCCCGCAGTATCGGACAGGGTGACCATCGGTGCAGAGCTGCAGGTTTCAGATACGCCGGAGCTGGGCGATGGCGGATTGGCCCCGAGTGGCGGCATGAGAATGGCGCCCGACGAGCCCGCAGTATCGGACAGGGTGACCATCGGTGCAGAGCTGCAGGTTTCAGATACGCCGGAGCTGGGCGATGGCGGATTGGCCCCGAGTGGCGGCATGAGAATGGCGCCCGACGAGCCCGCAGTATCGGACAAGGCAGGCATCGGCGTGAAACTCTCAGTTGCAGATACTCCTGGGCTGACAACTAGCGGGGACTCGGCAATCTCAGGTATGATCAGGGAGACAGAGACCCCGGCAGTATCAGACAGGGCAGGCGTGGGCGTGAGTCTATCATCATCGGACGCGCCAAGCCTGTTGACTCGTGGAGATGCAATAGTCAACGTAGACAGGAAGTCAGACGCCCCGGCAGTATCCGAGAAGGTGCGCGTCGACGTGAGGCTCTCATCTTCGGACGCGCCCGGACTGGACGAACGCGGATCAACTCCTGAAGACGAGACTCCACCCGTGCTGCCGCCTGAACCGGCGCCCCAGCCGAGTCCCAGAGGAGGAGGGGGCGGTGGCGGCAGCAGAAGCGGCGTATCCATAAGCGGGAACAGCCTGGGCTATGACGTATCGTTCACCTTTACCGGGGCCGAGGATGTTCCGAATTTACCCCTGATACGCCTTGAACAGGGGGTAGCCATGGGCATAGCCCCCGTTCTGACACCCGGGGGGACTACCGTCTATGACATGGAAATGATACTATCCGACGCGGAGGGTATAGCAGCGAAGGTATACTACAACAGGCTTGGCGCGTTCATAGGCAAGGAGTGCCAGGGCGAGATGACCGCATCCGACAGGGTGCACACATGTGACATGTCATCTGCCATATCCGGAGGGGCGTCCTATTCCGCAAAAGGCGGATCGCTTGAGGAGATCAGCATACCCTTCGAGGACGGCTTCTCCGGCAGGATGACGATAATGCTGCGCGACAACCAGGGCCTGCTGCTCGCGTCCCATGAAAGGGGATCATACACGATACTATCCGAGACAGAACCGGTATCCGTATCACTGCCCGAAACAGAGACTGCGGCAGAGCCCGAGATGGATCCGGAGCCCGAGCCTGCGGCAGCAGAGCCAGAGCCCGCGGCAGAGCCCGAGCCGCCCGCATCCGAGCCCGAGGTTCCCCCGGAGATGGATCCGGAGCCCGCCGTGGCAGAGCCCGAGATGGAGCCGGATTCGCCCGCCATGGAGCCTGCCGATGCGGGCCCGGAGACAGAACCCGGCGAGGGCATCCTGGATGCAATAATCGGCTTCTTTAGATCCCTGTTCGGAATGTGACGGGCCCTGCTAGGTTAATTAGACATACCGCGCATCGGCGCGCATGAAGCGACGATCCAGGGTGGCAGGCCGCCTCCGGCCCTGCGCGCCCTAGGCCGCACCGGACGGCATAATGGCGGCCAGCAGGAATACAGATCTTCAGGCGGAGAAGCTGCTCCACCTGATAAGGTCAAGCAAGGGAGCATACATGGGCGACCTCAGGGGGATCTTGGGCATATCCCAGGAGGAGATGTCGGGCCTTGCCACCAGGCTGAAGATGGACAAAAGTGTAGAGATCAAAGAGGTGCACCGCGGCGGGGCCTTTTTCGACTTTATGCTCACCTACAGGGAGAGCACTGGGATGCCCCGGGAGGGCCCGGAAAAGGACGGCCTGGAGAGTGATGACGATACAGAGCCCCGCGCCGTGCACGTCCCCACCGCGGTGGCAGTCTGGATAGCGGCAGCCACGCTGCACAGGGAGCACGGCAAGGAGGAGTCCTTTACAAAGGATGCAATCATCTCAAAGGTAAGAGAGCAGGAGCTCTGCTCCGTCTCGGATTCCACCATAGAGACCCACGTGACCAACCTCTGTGTGGCAAACAGCGCGGCCTCCAGGGGCGGATCCCCCCACAGAAAGCTCTACCGCACAGGGCGCGGCATGTACAGGCTCTACAAGAGGGGCGAGCGGTTCCACCCCTCGAGAAAATCAGGCCCCATAACGCCAAAGCCCTCTAGAATACCCGAAGAGTATGCAGATCTGCGCAAATGGTACAGCGAGGTATACTGTTCCCGCAGATAGCCCTGCCACCAGCCTCATCCAATTTACTTTGCGATCGCTATCATATATTGTAAATTATCAAACAAATGTAAGGTTTTTCTAAAATATGCTTAATATATTAGAATCCGCATATACAAGCATGGCACTGGAACTGGCTCCGGAGACGAGGCATTCTGCGTTCGTCCTGATCAACTGCGATCTGGGATGCAAAGAAGAGATCATCTCCGACCTTCAGAAGATCGGAGGCGTGGAGAACGCCCGGGAGACATTTGGGGCGTATGACATCGTTGCAGAGGTCCACGCAGGCAGCGAGAGCGAACTGCGCGAGATCATAACCTGGAGGATCAGGAGGCTGGGACGCGTAAGGTCTACCCTGACCCTGAAGGGAATAGAGGGTCAGTCCTACAGGTAGGAGCCATGCCGCGGAGTGGACGCCCAGGTGGGCATCCGCCGGCAGGCGGGCCCGCTGCATGAGCAGCAAGGCCCGGATCCCGTGCCAGGGGGCAGCACCATAGAGCACGCTGCCCCGGTTCTACCGAGGGCCGGCCCCCCTGGCCGACCCCGGATCATTCAATGCTGAGCTTTGATATAGCTGGGGCGTATCGGCCCGGTGCATGAAGCACAATGCCCCTGTCAGCAGGTTCTGGGCCTGTTTCTTTGCGGGATCCATATTTGCCCTGTTCTGGACGCTCAAGATGAAAAAGACCCGGAGATGGCTGGTCGTATCACTTTTGTCGATCCCCATAAACATGCTCATCGCATACGCCGCAGGCGAGGGCTATTATGCTGCAGAGTGGACTATAAGCCATTATTACATGCTGGGGGTGGATCTTGGGTTTCTTGCGCTCGTGATATACCTGATGTACGGGTGGAGCACAGCGTATAACATGGAAAAATTCGGGTGCAGCTCAAGGGGGCAATGGAACGGGGCCCCGCCTGCAGGCGCCTGAACAGGCGGCCAAAATACAAATAACTGCACAAATGGGATATGCTGTGCCCAACAGCCTGATCCACGAGACCAGCCCGTACCTTCTTCAGCACGCCCAGAATCCCGTCGAGTGGTACGCCTGGAACAAGGAGGCCCTGGGAAGGGCTGTGGACGAGGACAAGCCGATATTTCTCAGCATAGGGTACAGCGCATGCCACTGGTGCCACGTGATGGCGCACGAATCATTTGAGAACGAGAACATAGCCGATATAATGAACGAGAATTTTATCAACATAAAGGTCGACAGGGAGGAGCGGCCCGACATAGACGACATATACCAGAAGGGCTGCCAGCTGGCGACGGGGCAGGGCGGCTGGCCGCTGAGCGCGTTTCTCACGCCGGACCGCAAGCCGTTCTATATCGGCACGTACATACCGCCGTCGAGCTCGCACGGCAGAAACGGCTTTGAGAGCATACTGCGGCAGCTCTCCCAGGCGTGGAAAGAAAAGCCCGGGGACATAAAGGGAACGGCAGAAAAGTTCCTCGAGACGCTCCGGGGAGGAGAGCGGGCCACTGCTCCCGCCGAGCCCGACAGGTCTGTTCTCGACGAGGCGGCAGTCAACCTGCTGCAGATGGCCGACACGACTCACGGCGGGTTCGGAAGGGCGCCCAAGTTTCCAGGCTCCGCCAATATATCGTTCCTGTTCAGGTACGGCAAGTTATCTGGAATATCAAAGTTCACGCGGTTTGCGCTCTTGACTCTCGACAGGATGGCCAGGGGCGGGATATTCGACCAGGTGGGCGGCGGCTTCCACAGGTATTCGACGGACGAGCGCTGGCTGGCCCCCCACTTTGAAAAGATGCTGTACGACAACGCCCTCATACCGGTCAACTATGCAGAGGCATACCAGGTGACGGGCAGCCCAGCGTATCTTCGCATCATGGAAAAGACTCTCGACTATGTATTGCGCGAGCTATCCTCCCCGGAGGGCGGATTCTATTCCTCGCAGGATGCAGACACGGAAGGCGAGGAGGGAAGGTATTACGTATGGTCAAAAAAAGAGGTAAAGGAGATTCTGGGCGCGGATGCCGACGCCTTTTGCATGTTCTATGATGTGACAGACGGCGGCAACTGGGAGGGCAAGACTATACTGTACAACGGGGCGGCCCCCTCTGCCGTCGCATTCCAGTGCGGGATTACAGTAGGCGAGCTGGACGGGATAATCGAGCGCAGCGCGGCAAAGCTGCTAGAAGCGCGCTCAGGAAGGGTGCCGCCGGGGCTTGACGACAAGGTGCTGGCCTCTTGGAACTCGCTGATGGTGACGGCGCTGGCGCGCGGGTACAGGGCCTCGGGGGAGGCCAGATATCTTGATGCCGCGCGCCGCTGCCTCGGCTTTATAGATGCAAAGATGCACCGGGACGGGGCACTTATGCGGACCTACAAGGGCGAAGCCAGGATACCCGGATACCTTGACGACCACGCGTATTACGGCTGCGCCCTTCTTGATGCATTCGAGGTTGACGCAGAAGAGCGGTACTTGCGCAGGGCATCCGAGATAGGATCACATCTTGTGCAGAACTTTTGGGACGAGGAGAGGGGCGGATTCTTTATGACATCTGACGTGCACGAGGGGCTCATAGTCAGGCCGAGGAGCGGCTACGACCTGTCCCTCCCGTCGGGCAACTCGGCTGCCGCACATCTGATGCTCCGGCTGTACCACCTGACCGGCGATGAAAGCTGCCTCAAGACGGCCGAGAGAACGATGTCCTCGCAGGCGCAGGCTGCAGCCGAGAACCCGTTTGCCTTTGGGCACATGCTCAACGTCATGTACATGCACATATTGGGGCCCGCGGAGATTACAGTGCTGGACAAAGGAGGCGAGATACCAAGGGGCCTGGCAGAAAAATTCCTCCCCGAGGCGCTGCTGATCAACGTTGCAAGCCAGGGCCAGCTCGACGCGCTATCCAGGTATCCATTCTTTGCGGGAAAGAGCTTTGGCGGGAACAGCACGGCATACATTTGCAGAAACAAGACGTGCTCTGCGCCACAGGATACAATGAATGGGGTAGAGGCGCTGCTCTAGCGCCGGAACAGCATGAGCAGCAGGCCCGCCGCGCCCAGCAGCATATCGGCGAGCGCCATTAACAGTGAGAATATCCCCACGGGCCCCGCCGCGGCAAAGTCGTCCGAGTGATCAGAGATCTCGTTGATCCCGTGCCGCATCTCGTCTCTTATCTCGCCTCCTAGCATGCGGTATATGCGGCGGCGCCCGATTTAAACGTCATCGGGCCTACTTTTTCCGCAGGTCCACTTCGACTATCTGGCCGACCTGGGGCCGGCCCATCCGCTCGTAGCGGTTGCGGGGCATCGTAATGTTGATGCCCGTCTGCTGGTAGCTCTTGATCTTGATGGTGGGCTGGGCCTGGAGTATCGCGTTGAGTATGGGCATTATCTGGCCGCGGGTCTCGGAATCGAGGTTTTTCGAGATGCTCTCCTGGATCATCTGTTTTTGCGAGATCTGCTCGGTCTGCACGTTCTCGACGAGCGAGAGCTGTATGACCCTGCCGTTGTCCACTATCTGCTGGACCTTGAACTCGTTGATCTCGGACATGGCGCTAAACGGGGATGTTTTGCATTTATCTCTAGCGGATGGCGATAAAAAAGACGACAGCCGTCAGCACCACTGCCCCGCCCACGCCGGTCATGAATATTACCTTGCTGCCGTCCATGTCCCTATGTCCGGGCAGTCGGCTTATGATCCTTTTGATGCCCCGGCAGCGAGCCCAGGATGGCCCCTTTTATCAGGGGGGCCCTGCCCTTGAGCAGCACGTTGAACTCGCGCATATCTACTAGCGAGGGCGACATCCCCCTGCCCTGGTACGCCTGCAAAAAGGCAGAATAGACGCACCCCGCTATGATGCCAAACGCGGCGTCTGGCACGGATCCCACCTCGGGAGTATACTCTTCTGCGATCTGCCTGTAGGATCCTGCCTCGCTGATATAGTAGTCGATCTGCCCCTCGATGTACCCCTTGATCTCCTCCGGGATTCCCATTGAATGAAGCCAGGATACCGCATATTTGTGCCTTCAAGACGGGCCTGCAGAGGGCGGTCCGGGGCGTGCACAGCACCCGCGGATCATCCAGGAATACCAAAATTATTTATGGATACATGCGTTCAACGGTGTAATGTCCGCCAAGACGGGAAATTCAAGGTATCTTGTGGGGGGCCTTGTGGCCGCCGTGGTGGCGGCCGCGTTCCTCGGCGGGTACGCGCTCGGGGGCGAGACTGCCCCCGCGTCAGCACAATACCAGGCCGCGCCTGCGGCCCCCGCAGCCCCCGTGGCTGCACCACCCCGCCCGGACGCGGGACAGCTGGTGTTTGCATCTACCGATGACGACCCAGTCAAGGGCAGCCCTGACGCGCCGCTGACCGTGATAGAGTTCTCGGACTTTCAGTGCCCGTTCTGCAACAGGTTCTACCAGGATACGCTGCCCCAGCTTGAGCGCGAGTACATCGATACGGGAAAGGTCAACCTGGTATTCAGGGACATGCCACTTGACATACACCCAAACGCGCTGCCCGCGCACATGGCCGCCGAGTGCGCCGACGGGCAGGGGGCGTTTTGGGAGTACCACGACCTGCTCTTTGACAGGGCCGGACAGTGGGGCAGGCTTGGCCCAGCCGACCTGATTGAGCAGCTTGGCGCGTACGCCGACGAGCTCGGCGTCGGGTCGGGCTTTGACGAGTGCATGGTCATGCCGGATACGGTCTCCGAGGTGCGCAAGGATCTTGCCCAGGGGTCCGGATACGGCGTGACTGGCACGCCCACATTTTTCATAGGAAATGACGACGTCGGATACACAAAGGTCTCGGGTGCAAAGCCCTATGAATCGTTCCGCTCGATAATAGAATCAAAGCTCGGATGACCACTTGGAGGCTCGAGCAGGAGGAATACTACCTGCGCATACTGGACGGAAAAAAGAACATCGCGGGCTATTTTGATCCCGACTACGGGGAGATAGTCCCCAAGGAGAGAGAAGAGGAGCTGATAGACGCCATGTGGAGGAATCACGATCCCGTGCCCGGCGGCCACATGATGGTGGGGATGGTAAAGTTCGGCATATTCCAGGGCGACTATAATTCCGACATAACAGGCCTCGAGGAGAGGCTGGGCGATGCTGCAACCAGGATATCCCAGTGGAAAGAGTACCTGTCAGGCGGGGATATCCCATACCATTACGTGAACATATCGCATACAGACCAGGACATGCTGACAGTCACATTTCCCGTCAGGTTTGCAGAGCCCGCGCCGCTCGGCGAAAAGGGCCTGCGCGCTCCGCTATCGCCCGTGCTAGACGGCCTGCAGCGGCACGGCCTGGTATAGGGTCAGCGCGCTCCGGACTGGGCCGCCTTGTAGTCTGCAAGGGCGGCAAGCTCGTATGCAAACGATTCTTGGTGCAGCTCGTCTGCGCGCAGGTTGTGTGACGGATCCCCGGTCTCCACCCATAAGACCACCTCCTGGTCGCGCCCTATCTGGGATTCTGTCGAGAGGCGGAAGAGCTCCACCGAGGATTCAAACGCAGGCGGCGGCCGCAGGGAATCGTACCTGTCGAGTATCCCGTCCATCTCGACAAAGTGCCCCTCCGATGCTGCAAGAAACTCGGCGCGGGTAGACGAGCCGCCCTCGTATGAGGCAAGCTCGGCAGAGAAGAGATCCTGCTGAGCAGTCAGGTCGTCCTGTATGGCCTGCAGCTCATTGCCAAAGATGCCGCCGCTGATGCGCAGCTGGTCCGCATGATAGTTGTACCCGACTGCCGCCAATATTACAGCGGCCGCGACGGCGGCCAGTACGGCCCCCTTGCCCTTCAATGCGGCGGATGCTGCGGCGAGGTTATTAATACAATTCCTTCAAAATATGTTAAAAAGTATACAGCGTGCGGGTGTTTGCCCGCGACTTGTCTATTCCTACTCCGCCTTCTTTACGTTGACAGCACTAGGACCTTTTGGGCCTTCCCCGACCTCGAATTCGACTTTGTCGCCATCTCTGAGGTTGCCGTCGATGTTCGTCTTGTGGACGAATAGATCGGCGCCTGTCTCCCTCTCGATGAAGCCGAAGCCCCTCGTGCGGTTGAACCATTTTACGGTACCTTGTTCCATGTGTTGCGCACATGCCGGGATCGATGTATATTAAGATACTGCCCGGGATGAGATCGGGCGGATCAGTCGATGTACTTGCCCGCGGCGTCCGTGTTGAGCTGGATGGTCATGACAGTCCCGCTGATAAACGACTCGTTTCTGACGGTCCTGATGCGGGTAACGTCGAGGTGGTGCGGCCACATCTCGACTACTATGGCCCCCACCTTGATGTCGTCGGGCGCATCGGTCAGCTTTATGTCCTCTTTTTTGACGCCATAGTCCTGGAGCTTTTTTATCGAATGCTCTACCAAGGGCTCGGGATTGTTGTGGTTTATGGCCCAGACTGTCCCCTCGTACTCGATAGTCTCCATGGATACTGCCCCGGATCCCGCAGTTATAAATCGATTGAGGTGTTCTTTGCAGTTCCTGCGCCTTTCCCGGCATGCGCCATCACGTGCAGCATGCACCGGGTTACGGGCCGGGCAGGGGCCCCTGCGGCCCCGTCCTGAACCTTTGCAGGAGCCTTGCCAGCCATACCGTTACCTGCGCCACGGCAAGCCAGACGGGGATGTGGATGAGTGTCATGGCAATGATGGAAGCCGCCTTATAGCCAATCAGCGGCCCTGCGGCAGTGTGAAAGAACAGCATCGGAAAGGCCGAGGGGTTGAGGGGATAGCCGAGCCGGTTGAACGCCGCTTCCGCAGGAAGGAGCAGGTACCCGAGCGCGGGAAGCGCCAGGTACAGCAGCCTTGTCCTGTCACCCCTGTGAAAAAAGCCAGACGAGGCGCCCTCCATGACGTCCCAGCATCTTTCCCCCCAGCCAGTGTTGTCGCGCGTCATATGCAATATGTTACAGGCGGAGTCTTGTATACATTGGCGGCAGGCAGGCAGGGGTGGTATTTAACATTGGCAGTCCCCCGTCCGCAATCAGGAAGATGGAACCGGAGGCCGCGGCACCTGTGGCCCGGTGCACAAAGTCCCGACAGTTGAGTCCCCATCAATCCGCCTGTTTTGCAGGGTTGTGATAGATCCTGTGCCGCGGCAATGCAACGTGTCTATACGGATGTGTCCGGGGTCCTGCCATGGCAGGGGTGCGCCGCAGGGGGGCTCTCCTTTGAATGCCCACGTGCTCGCAGGCGCATCCCCGGGCCGGCATCCGCCGGATGCGGAGGCACGTACGGGGCAGGGTCATACATGAGAAAGTCCGCGGGCTCCTTTTATGCCAGTTGCCGGTTAGGCTGATGAGATGCGCGGGCACGGCAGGGCTCTATCTGTGTCGGGTCCCGCGGCACTTGGCTGCAGCCACACTAGTACACGCGCATTCGGAGGGGCCGGGCCGCAAGGCGCCGTTGTTACTGCTGCCGCCCCGCAAGAGTCCGTGCAGGGGATGTGCCGATGAGGAGTCTAGCTGTTCTGCTGGCAGCGGCGGGTATGATCAGCCTGGGGGGCATCATAGCCCCGGCGGGCGGTACGGCAGAGATTTCCCTGCCCGCGGATTCCGCCCCGGCGCCACAGGATGCAGGGCACGCCGGCACGGAGCCCGGGAAGGCGCGGATAAACGTATTTGCAAGCGAGTCGTACCTGCCCCTGCCCTTCAAGATATCCGCCACAGAGTGGATAATCGAGGGCAGGATTCTCAACGGGACGGTAATGGAGAGATGGTCGGCGATGGGCTACAGGGACGAGGACGCAGAGTACACGGTGAATGTGGACACGGTATACATGGTGGAGGTCATGGAGGTCCTAAGGGGGAGCATGGAGAAAAAGATCATCAGCGTCGCGGTCACCGGGGGCGAGACCGAGCGGTATTCCATGAATTATGACCGCCACGAGGTGATCCCAGGCGAGCATTTCATAATGTTCCTTAGTGAGGGATCCTGCAGGACCAGGCACCTCTCGGACTTTAGGACCATCGCGCCAAGCGGGGGGCTGTACCTTGTCGAGGGCGGCATTGCAAAGAACAACGTGGAAAGTGAGTCGCTGCCCGCGGATGATCTGAGATGGGAGATAGCCTGGCTTGCATGGATGCCCAAGTTCGATGTCCCCGGCGTCATAAAGAGGCCCTGTCTGGACCAGTCGGTCTATGAGGCGGCCCATGAGGAGGATATGCGCGAGGGGCGCATGAGGTCGTTGTGGCCTTTTGAAAACTCCACCTACGGTTCCGTGGAGGGCCACATGGATGAGTTGATGGGCCTGCCGGAGGTCAAGGCGTTCCATGAGATGTACGAGGGGCGCGACATAACCTTCTCCGATATGAGCACGGCCTCGGTCCGGTTAGGCTTTGTTGCACAGGACGGCGACAGGAGTGCCCACCTGATTATAGGGTATTACAACCGGGAGGCCTCGGATTTTTCACACGTATGCATCGATGAGGATCCCCGCCGCCTTCTCTTCGAGGAGGAGGGCGTGAGGACGGACTGCTTTGTGGATCCCGGCGCGCCGTAGGGGAGGCGCGTCCGCCACCGTAGTTCGGAGAGGCCGTTTTACGCCCGGGATCAGGACTGGTCCTGGGCGTCCCACTCGTCTAGCGTGCCCGCAGCCTGGCCCGATGTGCTCCCGGTATAGTCGCCCAGTATGTCGGAATAGGTCGAATCGCTGTGGGCCACATACCGGACGTACTCGCCGTAGCTCATGTCAAGGTCGCAGCCGTCGCACTTTACAGCAGTAAAGTCCGAAAATAGCTCGGCGGCCCCCTTGCACCGGGGGCATCTTATCTTCAATGCATACACAGGGCCTCTCAGCTATTAGTGTCTACGCCTACCAGCGGCTCTTGAGGCCGCGATAGTACCCCGGGCCGTGCCGGATTGCACCCGACTTGCGCCGAGCAGACCGGCGCCGCTCGTCTCGGGGATCTGACCTCTCCCGGGACTGCCGCCGCTGGCCGAGCCTCTGCGGGCCCCCGCGCCTCCGCGCCGACTCCCTCTTTAGCGGGTCGGGTATCTTTACGACTATGCCCATTTCATCATTTAGATAGGTCACCTTGGCCTTTATCTGACGCTTTATCACATCGAACTCGGATACTGAAGAATATGAGACGAGCGTTATGGCCCGGCCCTTTGCGCCGGCCCTGGCGGTCCTGCCTATCCTGTGAAAGTAGATCATCTCCTGGTTGGGCACATCATAGTTGACCACCAGCGCCACGCGGGGCACATCTATCCCCCTGGCCGCCACGTCGGTAGCGACGAGTATCTGCGCCTTGGCGGTCCTGAACCGCGACATCGACTGCTCCCTGCGGTGCTGTGACATATCACCCTCGATGGCCACCGCGCCATAGTTTCTCTTGTGCAGCATCCGGGCCACGTCCCGGGTCCTGTACTTTGTAGAGCAGAATACTATGGTCTGCCCCTTGCCGTTCTCCTTGATAAAGTCGACCAGATAGTCCATCTTTTCGCGGTCCCTTATGACCAGATACGACTGGTCTATGCCCTCGCCGCTCAGGTCGTCTGCATCGAGCAGGAACTGCTTGGGGTTCTTTAGGTACTCTTCGGATAGCCGCAGGATCTCTATCGGCATGGTGGCCGAGAAGAGCGACATGACCTTTTCGTCCGGGGTAAGATCGAGTATGAACTGTATGTCGTCGATAAAGCCCATGTCGAGCATCGTATCTGCCTCGTCGAGGACCAGGTGCGTCACCCTGTCTATCGATATGGAGCCCCGCTTGATGTGGTCTATCAGCCTGCCCGGTGTGGCGACCAGGATCTCGGCGCCCCTTTTGAGCGCGTCGAGCTGGACGCCCATGCTCTGGCCCCCGTAGATAGCGACGGGCCGCACCTTTGTATACTTTGCAAACTTTTTCACCTCTTCGGTGATCTGGACTGCGAGCTCCCGGGTGGGCGCCACTATCAGGCCCTGGATGCCCCCGCCTTCCTTGATCTCCTGGAGCATCGATATCGAGTACGCCCCGGTCTTGCCGGTGCCGGTGTGGGCCTGGCCCACCACGTCCCGGCCCGTGAGCAATACGGGTATTGCGGCCTCCTGTATGGGAAAGGCCTTTTCAAAGCCCATGTCGCGCAGCGCGTCTAGCACGTTCTGCTTTATCCCCAGTTCCTCGAATTTTGTCATACTTTCATTTTTCCCGGCGATAGAAGAGCTGTTGCCGGTCCATCGTTATTCCTAGCCAAACCCCTTTTCGGGCATTAATAAACGCTTGTTGGGGGATCCGGCCCGGCGGCATGCCACGGCTGGACCGTGCAACCGCAGGGGCAGGGTAGTGTTGAAGCCAATGGAGGGCTTTGAACCCTCGACCTTTCGCTTACAAGGCGAATGCTCTACCAGGCTGAGCTACATTGGCACAGGATTCGGCGCATCAGCCGGTGGTATAAAACATAACCGGGCGGGTGCGAGCTTGCCAGGGCGGCCCCAAACCAGCATTTTTTATACCATGGGTGAGCCCGCTGTACAATGGGCTTCAAGTACTTTCCCCCAAAGAAGCTCAAGGTGCTGACCGGCATGTTCTTTGGCTCGGGCGCGCTCGGCATGATAATGGGGATAAGCCAGGGCGGCGGCCTGATGATGACCGCGTTTGGGACCGGGCTGTTCTGCATAGGCGGCCTCACCGGCTGGATGCTACTCACCCAGAAACCCCGCCTGCGCGACAGTCGTAAGAAGAAGCGACACGACGACTAGCGTGTTTGCCGCAAAGTGCATGGCATAAGCGTGCCGGACCCCCTTTTTGTCGTATATGTATTTGAAGAGGAAGCCTATCGGTATGAGGATGAGTGCGGTGTGCACCTTTATCCCCATGGCGATGTGCAAAAGTGCCCATGCCACGACCATCTTTTTGGACTTTCTAAAGTAGAGCTCCTCGATGTAGTTTATGTGGATGAACATGTACACAAGCAGCGGCACAAACGGCAGTATCCCCCAGATGCCCTCGCCCGCATAGGGGCCAAACGCTATGTTGTAGCCAAGCCAGCTCCAGTTGAGTATAGGTATCTCGTCGAGCGGCCCAAAGCCGACTATCACGTACACCAGCACCACCCCGAATGGCAGCGGGGCGTACCAGGCAGAGCGCAGGCCCTTTCGCAGATCGCGCAGGCGGGACCTGGTCTCCCGGACGAGCAGCAGCGACGCGCCCACCGTTAGCACGTAATAGCCCACCACAAAGCCCTCGGACTGGAAAAAGTCAAAGTCCAAGATACACTAGCATGCGGCCGATCGTATAAAAGAAATGCCCGGGATATGCGGCCCGGCATGGGATCAATATAATAACTAGGGATCTTGACGGATTTGGAGTTGCTTGACCTTGTTGCGAAGAAACTGTTCTTGACAAAGGGCAAGGGGGTGCACGAGGACAAGCTGACGAGCTTCGAGTACGCGCTCAGGGACGCGGGCATATCGGGGACCAACCTTGTCCTCATATCGAGCATATTCCCGCCAAAGGCCAAGCTGGTCCCCAAGAGCGAGGGCCTCAAGCTGATAAGGCACGGCCAGATACTCTTCACGATATACTCAAAGAACCAGACCAGCGAGCCGCACAGGCTGGTGGCCGCCTCCGTGGGCGTGGCCCGGCCCAAGGACCCCGACAGGTACGGATACCTCTCGGAGTACGAGTCCTTTGGCCAGTCCGAAAAGACCGCGGGAGACTATGCCGAGGATGTATCCGCCCAGATGCTAGCCTCGTCGCTCGGGATACCGTTCGATATTGACAAGAGCTGGGACGAAAAGAGGCAGCAGTGGAACATATCGGGAGAGATATACAAGACGCAGAACATCACGCAGACCGCTGTAGGCAACAAGGACGGCAAGTGGACCACGGTCTTTGCGGCAGCCTGCCTGCTGTTCTAGCGCGCCCGGGACCCGGGCGCCCTCTTGTAGCCGCGCAAGAACAGCGCAGCCGCACCACTGGCGCCTGCGACTGCTATAATCAGCACAACAAGTGATTCGTCGGGGATGCCATCGATGAGGCCCGGCCGCGGGGGCGCGGCGGGATTCTCCCCCAGCATGACGGCAAGCTCGCCCGAGCCCACAGAGTTTCTCTCGCCAAACAAAAAGACCATCTCGCCCGCGCCCTCGGCGCTCTGGTCTATCCATCCCGTCTGGGTGAGATCCGTGGGGATGGGCGTGTCCTCGACCACGTCAAAGTCGACAAGGCCCGGGGAGACGCCGGTTATGCCGCCTTTGCCTATCACGGCCACCTGCACTATCGAGTTGAGCGGAAAGAATCCGCCCGAAAAGTGCTCCGAGCGGTGCAGGGTCTCTGCCTGCAGGTATTCAAGCGGGTTTATCACATCCCCGGGGCTGCCGCCCTGCACAAGGGAGACCTTGAGCTGGTACAGCGGGCCGCCCCTGATGATTGCAAAGCTCATCGACGAGGATTCGTCTGCCGCTAATCCGCGGGCCGCGTCGTAAAAGCCCCCGGAAGCCCTTATCTCCTGGGAGAGCAGCAGGGCGGAGATCTTCTCATACATGGAGTCGGTAGCCTCCCTCGGCATGGTGTAGACTGCCGAGACCGTCCCCCTGCCAGAGACCGCCCCAGATGTGTCAAATGCCACGTTGACATCATCGCTGTGATGCAGGAATACAGAGTGGAAGCTGGCCTGCGTGTCGAAAAAGTCGTTTAGCTCGCCTATGAGCGAGTCGCCTATTATCTTGGCCGCCTCCTGGGTGCCCGATATGCCCCCCCAGTCGGGGTTTCTTGCCACGTTGACCAGTATGCACGATTCCCCAGAGACGCCAAGCACGCAGACGTCCTCGTTGGTCAGCACCACCGATGCTATGTTTTCATCCCCGGTGATGCGGTCTGCGATCTCCGGTGGCACCTTCATCTCCCGTTCGCTGGTGCTCTGTAAAGTCACAGATGCGGTCACATTAGAGGCGCCGGCATCGACTAGCACCTGCGCCGTCTCCTGGAAGGTGGCAAAGCGGAGCTCCTGGGCGGACGCGGCAAGCGGCATGAACAGCACGCAAAATGCGGCCAGTAGCAGGAGGCGGTTCAACGGCGTGGCGCCCCGGCTATGCGGTATTAAGCTTGTGGGCGCAGCCCTGCACGGGGCCCTGCGGTATAGGGCATCCATCGCACTGCGAACTTGTGCGGTCTTTGCACCCGGGCATAATTTTCCCCCCGGTACACCCTTGTGCAAGGTTTGGAGTCCCGGCCCCTGCGACTAAAGTTTGGGGTTATAATGGGCAGAATGCCGGACCCGGCAAAACGCGTGTGTCTTAAATATCAAACCGACGTATTCAACGCATGGCGGATACCAAGCCACATGTTGTAGGCATAGAGGTGCTAAAGCAGGCGGGTCTGGACGTTGATGCCTTGATAAAACAGCTGGTCATCAACTCGTCGGTAGAGTTTGCGGCGTACTATTACTTTACGCTGCTGCGCGCCCACTGCGTGGGCGTCGAGGGCGAGGGGATAAAGTATGTAATCGAGGACGCGCGGATGGAGGACCTCAGCCACTTTGAATCCAGCATCGCCCGGATATACCAGCTCGGGGGCACGCTCCCAATAGACCCCATCGACTACATCAAGATGTCAGGGTGCGAGTTTCTGCAGCTGCCAAAGAAGCGGACGGACCACATGGAGATAATGAAAAAGTGCCTCAAAGCCGAGCAGGGTGCAATCGTCAACTGGCTCAAGGTGTGCAAGATGACCGAGGGAAAGGACCCCATGACGTATGACATAGCCAAGGACATCCTGGCCGAGGAGATTGAGCATGAATCGTGGTTCCTCGAGCTGATATACGGCAGGCCCTCGGGACACATGCGCAGAAAGTTCCCCGGCGAGCGGCCCCATACAAGCAAGCACTCGACAGCCCTGGACATGTGAGTACAGCGCGCCCCGGCGGGCGGCTCCGAGTTGGAGGGGCCTCTTTTTTTGGAGGCCCCGTCCGGCCCCGAGAGAACATGAAGGCATCAGGCCCGGGCAAATGCCGTACCTAGCCGGGAGAAAACTTCAAAGGTTTAAATCCCCATATAGGTGGGTCCCGCTTGACATCGATTCAAACCGATCGGGGAACAAGGCTGGTGGCCTGTGCGTTAGGCCGCCAGCCCCCATTATATCATCTGAGTTTTGCCAGCGAGCGGACCTGCTCGCGGATCTGATCAAAGCCGTCCTGCCAGAATTTCTCTGACGATATGTCTATGCCGTGCTCTGCCAGGAGTTTCTCTGGTTTTTGCGAGCCCCCCGAAGAGAGTATCGCAAGGTACGAGGGCACAAAGTCGTCGCCCTCTTTTTTAAAGCGCCTGAACAGGGATAGCGCCAGCAGGTTCCCAAAGGAGTATGCATAGCAGTAGAATGGCGCGTGGTGAAAGTGCGGGATGCAGCTCCACTCTATGGCAAAGTCGTCTGAAACGTCAACGGATGATCCAAACTGGCCCCGGAGGCCGCCAAGGTACGCGCCAGACAGCTCGTCCACAGTGGCCGAGCCCGCTATCAGCTTGTGCGCTTCCATCTCGAATATGGTGAAAAACGACTGCCTCATTATCGAGGCGTACAAGTCGTCTACTTTTTCTACTAGCATGGACCGCTTTTCGTCGTCCGGCATGGAATCAGAAAGGTTGTCGTAGAGCAATAGCTCCGAGAATGTGGAGGCGGTCTCGGCCAATGGAAGGGGCGCCTCCTGGACCAGTATGGACCGCTTGGAGGCAGATATGCTGTGGACTGCGTGCCCAAGCTCGTGTGCCAGGGTGAATACGTCCTTTGACTTGCCGTCAAAGCTGAGCATCACGTACGGCGTTATCCCAGGCGAGATGGTGCTGCAAAAGGCCCCGCCCCTCTTGCCTTTTCTGACCGACGAGTCCACGTGCCTGCTCTCAAAGACCCGGCTTGCGTATTCCGAGAGGACGGGGCTGAACCGCTCTAGTGATTCAAGCACAAGTTTTACTGACTTGTCGTAGGTGTAGTTTTTCTCTCCGTCTTTGGCGGCAGGCGCGTAGAGGTCGTACCTTCGCATCTTTTTCATGCCGAGCATCTTGGCCTTTAGCGAGAAAAAGTCCCGGAAGACGCGGGCGTTGCCCTTGCAGACTTTGAGGAGCGACGAGATGGTCGCATCGTCTATGTCATTGGCAGTATTTCTCATGGATATGGGGGAATCGTAGCCTCGTATGTCCACGCCTTCATCCCGCCAGTTGAGCACAATATTCTGGTATATCTCGCCCAATACGCCCCTGTTTGATTCGTACTTTCCCAAAAGCGAGCGGTAGGCAGACTCCCTTGCCGCGGCATCTGTCCCGCGGACCAGGGTGACCAGCTCCTCCCTGCCCATTGTCTTTTTTTTGCCGCGGACCCTTACCTCGTATAGAAAGGCGTTGGTTATCTTGTCGTACAGCTTGACTAGCGCCGATGCGCCAGTCACGTCGAGCGTGTTGATTATGCGCTCTTCTGGCTCTGTAAGGGAGTATCTGGCTACTAGCCGCTTGTGGGAGAGGAGGTTTGCAAGGTCCCCTGATTCTTTTATGAGCCGCCGCGCGTTTTTGTCATCTATGGTTTTTTTCCACCACAGGTCGAAAAAGACCAGGCTGTTTGCGACATCGGCGCCCATCTTGCCCGCCCTGCTGAGCAGGGCCGTGGCCTTGTCGGACTGGGTGTCGGCGGAATAATCAAGCGAGGCATACCCGTGCACGATGCTAGTCTTTTCGTGGATGGATTCCAGCTCGTCGAGGATATCACGGAACTTTTTTCTCTCCATCGAGGGATCAAGCGACTTTCTGTGCCTCTGGAACTTTTTTGCCCGCGCCAGCACGTCCCCTTCCTGCCTCTCAAATGCGGGCCCCCGCGGATCCCGTACCAGCTCGGTAAGATCCCACTCTCCGAGGACGTGTTTTTGCATATGACAAAGGATTGCCGAAGTGGTTAAAATAACTAGCTGTATGCGGCCCAGTTGGGGGGCGCTATCGCACGATTACCGTGTCAGTCCGGGCATCATACAAGCCATAGTCGACCCATTTCCCGTCTCGCACGGCGAATAATCCATAGTCGGAGATCGCAAGATCGCCTGCATCATTGAGTATTACCGCACCGAGGGCGCCGGAATAGTGGCTTGCCACCATCGGGAGCGCCTCTATTAGCAGCTCCGAGTCGGTCGTCTGCAACTGCAGTATGCCCAGGCCTATCAGCCACACTGAATCGTAGGTCGGGTATGCATAGTTGGCAGGCGATGAGCCCATCCTGTCGGTAAGTATCCCCTTGACGCGGTTGTAATGGTCGTTCTCCGATACCGCAAACTGTCCCGATACAAAGTCCACATCACTCAGGAACCCGGCCGTGATCGAGTCCTCTACTAGCAGGCCGTTGTTGCTCAGCGTGTCCGTGCCAATCCACAGGACCGACCTGAGCTCGTCGTAAGAGCTGGCCGACTGGAAAATGTGAACCCCCTCTTCAAAGGTCATCATCACAATGGCCACCTCGGAGGCAGGCCTCTCCTGCAGGTACCCCGCCAGCCTCTCGCTGAGCAGGTACGCCTCGATGGAAAAGACAGAGTTCTCCGGGGAATAGCGTATCCCCTCGTCGAATGTGCCGCCCCGGGCCTCGAACCATGTCTTGGTTGATTCGTACAATCCATCGCCCCATACATCCCCCCTGTGCACGGGTATAAGCGTGGTAATCCCCCGCGATTCTGCCAGGGTTGCTATCGCCCTGCCCTGTTGAGTGTCATCGGGGACGAGCCGGAATATGTTGTCGTCTATGGAAAGCGTCGGGGTTGTGCTCGTCGAGGATATGAGCAGCATCCCGTTGGAGCCCGTATAGCTCTTTACGTTGCGGAGCTCGGTGCTGCTGTCAGGGCCGAGCACAAGCTGTATCCCCTTTGAGTTTAGCGACTGGACCTTTTCAAGCGCCACTATCGGGTCGGCCTGGCTGTCCTCTACTACCAGGTTGAACTCCCACCCGGCGCCTATCTTGTCCAGATACAGGTTGAAATCCTCCACTGCGAGCCGTGCCGCCATCTCGTTGTCATTGCCAATGGTCGAGATCTCGCCCGTGAGGGGCACCACCAGTCCTATGTTTACCGTGCCCGAGGGGACCATGCTGCCGGCGGGTTGTTCAAAGGATATGGCCGGGCCGCCCGCATCTGTTCCAGCATAAGAGAACCCGAGGGATAGGCCGACAGAGAGGCCGGCGGCGAGCCCGATGGCGCCTATTATCACGGCGGATATCTTCATGGATCTACCCTCTGTTCATTCGGTATAATGTTGTTGGTAAGGCTATACCTTGCGCAGCCTCTTGACGCCGGCAGTTATGTGGTCTATCACCTCGGGTAGCGTGGTGCCGGGCCCAAAGACTCCGTCGATGCCCGCCTTTTCGAGCTTTTTTATGTCGACTTCAGGTATTATGCCGCCCCCCACTATGAGTACATCCTTGAGGCCCTTTTTTTCCACGGCCTTTACCACCCGGGGGAATAGCGTCCCGTGTGCCCCGTTGAGCAGGCTTAGGGCTATCGCGTCTACATCTTCATCCTCGGCCATCCGGGCAACCCGCTCGGGCGTGGCAAACAGGCCAGAGTATATGACCTCCATGCCGGCATCCCTAAACGCCCTGCACAGGACAAGGGCCCCCCGGTCGTGGCCGTCGAGGCCAAGCTTTGCCACCAGTATCTTTATGCTTCTAGAGACGGACTTTTGCTTCATGGGTAATGCTATACACACGTAGTTTATTTGATTTTCCCCGGCCTGATGCTCTATCCTTCAGCATTCCCGGTGGCATCTGTGCCGTCAAGCCCCAGCGCAGATCTTAGAAACTCCACGAGCATCCCCAGATAGTCCTCGTCCTGAGGCCCGGCATGTGCCTGCGATACGTTGGATGGTTCGGCAGGCGTGGACTCTACACCGGGCGGTGCCTGTACTGTGGCAGGCTCCGGGGGAGTCGGCTGTACTGCGGGCTCTTGAACCGGCTGCATGGGGGGGCTCCGGGGCAGGCTCCTCGGGCTCTAGATCCATGTCAGGCTCAGGCCGGGCCTGCTGGGCATCCACCACATGTGCTGTGGGTATCTGCTGATCCGGTGGGCTGTCTGCGGGAACGTCAGGCTCAACGGGGGGCAGTTCTGCCGCGCTCACCCTGTACACGCTGCCTTCACGCGGTGCAAGCAGCAGGCCCTGGTTGTCACGCGGGGCTATGCTAAGGGTGCCGGAGAACTCCCCTTCCAAGGGTATGGTAATGCTCTCGAGTGAGCCGTTTGCAGAGTGTGAATAGCGCGCACTGCCCTGCGATATGAGCGATGACACATCGCAGGTGTACATGTTGCCCGAAGTCGTTGCGTTGATGCCGCATTCCCTTCCGTAAAATGCGCCTATCCTGTTGTAGTATACGTCCGCCTGCTGCCCCTCCTTTCCGGTCATTGTTATCTCCAGATCATAGATGCTGATTGGATCCCCGTCCATGGACGATACGGATATGATCAGTGGATCACCCGGATCAAGGCTTATCTCAGATCCGTCCAGTACGTCATCCCCGTGGGCCGTAAATCCAAGGGATACCGCCTGTCCAAGGCCTGCGCCCATTGCCGGTGCGCCGCCTCCGCCTCCGCCGCCTCCGCCCCCTCCCCCGCCGCCGCGCGACCTGACAACCGGGGATGGCCGCGGCTCGGTGGGCAGTTCAGGGGACGGCCCGGCGGGGACGGCGGATATCGTGTATCGGTCCGTGTCATGGGTGGCCAGCGGTACGCCCCGGCTGTCACGCAGAAATATGCTCAGTGTTCCTTCAAAGCCGTCCTGGAACGGTATGCCAATGCTGTCAAGGTACGTGCCCCGGGTTGAGTATGTGGCGCCCCCGAGTATTACCGATTTTTCGTCGCACGTATAGATCAGGCCTGATGTGATGACCTCCCCGCCGCATGTCTTTCCAAGAAAGGCGCCCACACTGTTGTAATACACGCTGGCCGCGCTTCCGCCTGCATCGGAGAGGATCACTTCCATGTCAAAGGCGGCCTGTGAATTGCCGGTGAGCTCGTTGGGCGTTATGACCAGCGTGTCGCCCGGTGTGAGGCCGATGGTGGACCCGTCTAACGCATCCCCGCCGCCGGCGGCAAACTCAAACGGGGTCCAGTCGGTTGCAGAATAGTCAAACATGCAGGCCGATTGCCTGCCCCCGTACTGGGCCAGAACCACGCGCTCCCCGGCCCATCTCCATTGGGGGCCGTCAGTCTGTACTGGCGATTCATAATACCCGCCTGCCGTGGGAGAAACCTGGGCCGCGGCTATCAGTGCAAAGCCGCGGGAGAGCAGGCCGGGGTTTTGCGCCGGCAGGACGGCGTCCCCGCTGGAATTGTCAAACACGGTTATGGTGACATCCTGCGGATAATCAGACAGGTCCCAGATTCTTCCGGCGACGGTCACGGCGTCGCCCCTAAAGTATCCGGGCCTGTCAGTGCCCACTGAAAGGGCCGGCATTGACGCTATCGGATCAAAGTCGGGCCTGCGGTCAGTTATGTTCCCCGAGTACTCAAATGTATCAGAGGCCTCGAGTGTCCCGTCCCGGACCCTGATTTCATATGTGCCCCCCGCCCACATCGGCCCCCCCGCCGCCACTGCCATGGCAAGCATGCCGTCAGGACGGGGTTCGGGTTTGGCCACAACTATCGCGTTTCCAAGGGGATTTATCAAAAGCAGCGTGTCGGCCGGGCCCGATCCAAAAAGGGAGCTGGTCCTTCCGGATATGTAGACGATATCGCCGTACGAATATGCGCTCTTGTCAGCCGCCACCGAGAGTGGCGGTGCGGATACATCGCCCAACAGTGCCGGTTTTTGAACCGCCTGGCATTGCGGATACGGCATCTGCGCGCCGGCCTCCCCGTTTGCCGGAGCAAGTAGTGCCGAAATGGCAAAGGATGCCGCCACCAGCAGCATCAAATGCCCCATTCCGGCCCCCGCCCGGATCATATGATGCACCGGCCCTCATTGCTGAAAGCGCCTCTGGTCCAGGGCGTACTAGGCGCGCCCGTTCTCGATGCGGCACCGCGCCCTTCACGAATATCTACCGGACGTGGCCCATAACAGGCGCCTGTTCTCGGATGCCCCCCCCCCCCCGCAGTTTTGCCGCCCAGGGTTAATGGATTCAAAACGCCGTGCCGGATTCGGCCATGTCAGGCCCCATACCTGCAATCCGGCTGCATCTAGCAGACTCAAGGCACGGCCAGAAGGCGCAATTCCCAGCAATCCAGTCATAATGCCATCCTTGCCTTGCGGCGATAATAAAGATTGAGACCGATCCCGGGTGAGATCGGGACAAGGTCCCCGGGCCGGAAGACCGGATCCCGTACCGGGTGACAAGCTGATCCAAGAGTGTATAATGCATGCCAGAACCTGGTGTATCCCTCCACCCCGGGGACAAGGCAAATAACCCCCGGAGATGCCGCCCATCCCATGGCATCAGGGCGGCGCACGGGCGGGGCGCGCAAAGCATGGCAAAAGGCACCCATGTCGTACACCCCGGAAAACTACCGCCTCGACTATGTCATCGACCTAGACAAGCTTACATTCTCGTGCAGCGAGACAGTGCGGGTTGCTGCGCCCCGGCCCACCTCCGAGTTCAAGCTGCACTCGGCCGACCTATCTATAACAAAGGCCTCGATAGATATGCCCGGCAGGACCGTCCCGGCCAAGATTATTCAGGATGAAAAAGCAGAGCTCCTGCTGTTACGCTCTGCTGAAAAAGTATCCGGCAGGTGCAAGCTGAACATAGAGTTTGCAGGCAAACTCAAAGACGAGCTGCGCGGCCTCTACCTGAGCAGGTACAAGTCGGGAAAAAAGACAAAGCACCTTGCCACGACCCAGTTTGAAGCGGCGGATGCAAGAAGGGCGTTTCCCTGCTGGGACGAGCCCGAGGCCAAGGCCACCTTTGACATATCGATCACCACCGGGAACAAAAACACCGCCATATCAAACATGCCAGAAACGTCCAAAAAAAGATCCGGCCCCAGGACAAAGTATGTCTTTGCGACCACCCCCGTCATGTCGACCTACCTTGTCTACCTCGGGGCGGGCGAGTTTGAGTTTGTAAGCGGAAAGCACGGAAACGTGACCGTCAGGGTTGCCGCGACAGCGGGCAAGATACGCAGCGCAAGGTACGCGCTAGACCTTGGAAAGAGCATACTGGGCGAGTATGAAAAATACTTTGGCGCAAAGTACCCGCTGCCAAAGCTCGACTTGATAGCGATACCCGACTTTGCAGCAGGGGCAATGGAGAACTGGGGCGCCATAACATTCAGGGAGGCCCTGCTGCTGTACGACCCAAAGTCGTCGACCACCCGCACAAAGCAGCTCATAGCCGAGGTGATATCCCACGAGATAGCGCACCAGTGGTTCGGCAACCTGGTCACCATGAAGTGGTGGAACGACCTGTGGCTCAACGAGAGCTTTGCCACTTTCATGGCCACAAAGATCCTCGACAAGATATACCCCGAGTGGGAGCTCTGGGAGCAGTTTGTCGGCGATGCGATGCCGACTGCGATGGCCCTCGACGCGCTAAAGTCGTCACACCCGATAGACGTCAAGGTCCGAGAACCCTCCGAGATAAGGGAGATATTCGACGCCATATCCTACGACAAGGGCGGCTGCATACTGAGGATGCTCGAAGAGTATGTGACCGCGGCAAAGTTCCGCAGGGGCCTCCGGGCGTACATCAAAAAGTTCGCCTATGGAAACGCCGAAGGTGGGGATCTCTGGGACGCCATAGGCAGGGAGTCCGGCCGCCCGGTCCGCCGCATGATGGAGGGCTGGATAGGCCAGACGGGCTTTCCCGTTGTGGAGGCCGCAAGGCACGGCTCCACCATGCGGCTCAAACAGAGGCGCTTTCTCATGGGGCCCCGCGGAAAAGCAGGGGGAAGATGGTCTATACCAGTTACAATAGGCCGCAAAAAGCCCCTCTACAGGACGCTGATGGAAAAAGAGTCGGCCAGCATCCCCGTCAGCGGCGGGGAGCTTGTTCTAAACCACGGCAGGTACGGCTTTTACCGCGCCAAATACGACCAGAGCTGCCTGCTAGACCTAAAGTATGCAGTAGAGAGCAAGGCGATACCCCACATAGACAGGTGGGCCGTACAAGACGACTTGTACGCGCTCTGCCTTGCCGGCGAGGCCACCCTGTCAGACTATCTCGACATGGCAGACGCCTACTCTAACGAGGGGGGGTATCTCGCCGCAATGGGCGTCTCGGCCAACCTCAACTCGATACGCCTCAGGACGTACCACGAGCCGTACTATCACATGATACAAGCAAGGTGCATCCGGCATTATACAGGCATGCACTCGAGGCTCGGCTGGGATGCAAGAAAAGGGGAGGCCCATACCGACGCGCTGCTCAGGGGCCTTGTGATATCCGTCCTTGGCAGGATGGGGGACGAAGGAATACTGGAGGAGGCAAGAAGGCGCTTTGCGGGGCTCCGCAGGGGGCGCCCGCTGCCGGCGGACCTGCGCGAGGCGGTATACTCTGTAATAGCCTGGAACGGCGGCGCCAAAGAGTACAAGGAGATAGCCGCCATGTACGAGGCGGCGCCCACCGAAGAGGAGAGGACGCGCCTGCTTGGCGCCCTGTGCCACCCGGCAGATTCCAAGCTGCTGCAAAAGACGCTGGACTACTCTCTGGGAGCGGCGGTCCGGCCGCAGAACATGCACATACCGGCGGCCCGCATTGCGGCAAATCCACACGGTACGGCGATCGTCTGGCCCTGGATGAAAAAGAACTGGACTGTGATAACAAAAAAGACAGGAACGGGCAACCCGCTGCTCAACAGGATAGTGGGCAGCCTCTCGCTGGTAGCCGACAAAAAAATAGAAGAAGAGGCAAGGCTGTTCTACAAGAGAAACCCCGCACCTGGCACGGAGATGACCCTCCGGCAGGCGCTCGAGGCCTCCGGCATGCGGCGCGCCTTTCTTGCAAGGGCCTCGGCGGAGTTCGGGGCCTGACAGATGAGGGCGCTGCTGGCAGGTGCGGCCATCATATCTGCGCTGGTCATAGCTGCCGTTGTAGGGGCCGCGGCGCCCCAGGAGGCGGGCCTGGGAGAAACGCTGCTCATAGGGGCGGAATATGACGGCGAGGCAGTCGAGATTACCTACGAGGACAGGAGCGGCGGCACATCGTCTGTAACACTGGAGATGCTGGGCATGCAGGAATCATTCCGGCGCACGTACGACTCGAGTTCATTCTCCGAGACCATCCCCTTTGCAGAGCCGAGATACGGCTGGCAGGCGCACCCAATAATCCTGGAGATAGACCATATAGAGTACGGCATGATACACGCAAAGACCGAGGTCCGCCCCGCCGGCGGGCCCGCCCCCCGCGTGATATTCGGCAGGTAGGGACACAGGGTTTTATTGCGGTATGTACGAGGCGGCCCGTTGAGCCTGCTTGCGGACCTCAAAAGTGGCAAGAGGGGCGCCGTGGCAAAGGCCATATCATCAGTAGAGAACGGGGCCGCGGGATCGAGGGCCCTTATGAAGAGCATATTTCGCGACCCCGGGGATTCTGTAATAATAGGGATAACGGGCCCTGCAGGCTCCGGCAAGAGCTCGCTTATCAACAGGGCAGCCATCGAGCTGGGCAGGCTTGGCGCCCGGCCGGCCGTCCTTGCAGTGGACCCGACGAGCCACCTGACCGGCGGGGCAATCCTGGGCGACAGGGTCAGGATGGCCGAATCAGCCGACTCTGGGACGTACATACGGAGCATAGCATCCAGGGGGGCAACGGGCGCCGTGTCTGCGCACGTCCGGGACATAACGCGCGTACTGGAATATGCCGGGTTCAACCCGGTGATAATAGAGAGCGTGGGCGCGGGCCAGACAGAAGTGGAGATCTCCCGGATAGCCGACATAACGGTGGTGGTCTTCAACCCGCATACCGGGGACGGCATCCAGGCAGTCAAGGCGGGGATAACCGAGATAGGCGACATCTGCGTGGTCAACAAGGGGGACCTCCCGGGGGCGCAAAAGCTCCAGGAGGCCCTAAAGGAGTTTGTGGGATCAGACGGGGGGCCGCCCGTCCTGATGGCCTCTGCCAAGACCGGCTCCGGCGTCAAGGCCCTTGCCCGCATGTTATACAAGATGATGGAGGCAGGTGCCCGCAGGGAGGGCCGCCTAGAAGAGGAGCTGCGGGGCGTTATTCTTAATAACATCAAGGAGAGAATCGACTCTATGCTCGACGCCGATGAGACGTACCAGGAATGCCTCAAAAAGGTAAGGGCCCGCAGGATGGATCCCCGGGAGGCGGCAGAGAAGGTCGCGCGGAAGCTGGTAGGGTAGGCATATGACTGCAAAAAAGCCCGCATCCACCCCGTTTGTAACCGACTCGAACTTTGCAGTCGACAGGGTCTACCATAGAAAGGCCGGAGGGCGCAAAGAAGAACCGGGCACATACCCGTATACCCGCGGTATACACGCGGGCATGTACAGGGACAGGCTCTGGACCATGCGCCAGTATACGGGCTTTGGCGACGCCAGGCTGACCAACGAGCGCTTCAAGTTCATGCTCGACAAGGGCCAGACGGGCCTGAGCATGGCATTTGACCTCCCCACCCAGATAGGCCACGACCCCGACGTGCCGCAGGCCGAAGGCGAGGTGGGCAAGGTGGGCGTCTCCATAGCCTCGATAGACGACATGATGACCGCCTTTGACGGGATACCAATAGACAAGGTGAGCACGTCCATGACGATAAACTCGACGGCATCGACCCTGCTTGCATATTACATAGCGGTGGGCGAGGCCCAGGGGGTCGGCGGGGAGGCGCTCCGCGGGACGACCCAGAACGACATCCTAAAGGAGTACATTGCAAGAAACACCTACATCTATCCGCCGCAGCCGTCGATGAGGATAATAGGCGACATGATAGGCTATTGCGCAAAGCATGTGCCCCGGTGGTACCCCGTGTCCATATCGGGCTACCACATGCGCGAGGCAGGATCCACTGCCACCCAGGAGGTAGCATTCACCCTGGCAAACGCCATAGCCTACATACGGACCTGCCTGGCGCAGGGGCTCAAGATAGACGACTTTGCACCGCGCCTCTCGTTTTTCTTCTGCTGCACGATGGAGTTCTTTGAAGAGATAGCCAAGTTCCGCGTGGCGCGAAGGGTCTATGCAAAAATACTCAAAGAAGAGTTCCACGCAAAGGATCCGCGCTCGCTGCAGCTGCGCTTCCACACGCAGACTAGCGGGGAATCGCTTACCGCCCAGCAGCCGGACAACAACGTCGTAAGGGTGTCCATACAGTCGATGGCGGCAGTTTTAGGGGGCACGCAGTCGCTGCATACGAATTCCCGGGACGAGGCGCTCTCCCTGCCGACAAAGGAATCAGCCAAGATAGCGCTCCGCACGCAGCAGATAGTGGCGCATGAAAGCGGCATAACAAAGACCGCCGACCCGATGGCGGGATCGTACTATCTTGAACAGCTCTGCGACGAGATGGAAGAAGGCGTGCTAAAATACCTCAAAAAGATAGAAAGAATGGGGGGATCCATCCGCGCCATAGAAAAGGGCTTTTTCCAGTCGGAGATAAGAAACAACGCATACAGGCTCAAAAAGGAGGTCGACTCGGAGGGGCGCGTCATAGTCGGCGTAAACAAGTTCAAGGATGAAGAAGAGGGCGGCAGGGAGCTGCTCCGGGTAAGCGACAGCATAGGCGCCGGCCAGGCAAGGGCGTTACGATCAATCCGGAGGCGGCGCGACCCGGCAAAGCACTCGGCTGCCATAACCGCGCTCCAGGCGGCGGCTGACACCGAAGATAACCTGATGCCCGCCATACTAGACGCGGTGCGGGCCAGGGCGACCACCGGCGAGATTAGCAACGCGCTCCGCGAGGTCTTTGGCGAGTACAGGCCGGACGAGGTGTTCTAATGGAGATAGACCATGTTGCAATAGCCGTGCGCGACGTGGAGGCTGCAGCCAAGGACTATGGAAGAGCGCTGGGGATAGAGAAGATAGAGTACGAGACCGTCGAGGGCGAGGGCGTAAGGCTGGCCATACTGCGCCTCGGGGACGCCAGGATAGAGCTGATGCAGCCGACAGGCGATGCGAGTCCTATTGCCAAGTTTCTGGAAAAGAGGGGCGAGGGCCTGCACCATATAGCGCTCAGGACAAAGGACATAGACGGCGAGGTCTCCCGCATGGAGGGGTGCGGCATAAACTTTCTGGGCGGGATACGCGGGGGCTCCGAGGGGACCAGGGTCACCTTCATACACCCAAGGTCGCTCCACGGCGTGCTAGCCGAGCTGTGCACTACTCCATCATCTTGAGCGTATCAAGTGCTGTGACTATGCCCACTATCTCCGAGTTGCGTGAGACCAGGATGCACTTTGTGAACCGTATGAGCGGGACTAGCACGTTGGCAGGCGTGTCATAGTCGACTATCGGGGGCACCGGCCTCATTATCTGCGATACGTGGGTCTTTTTGAGGCCGGACGCGCCGTGGTCTGCCATGTACCCCACTATGCCGTCTTCGGTGACGACCCCCGCAGGCGCGGCCCCGTCGAATACGGGTATCTGGCTTATGCCGTACTTTTGCATCTGGCGTATTGCCCCGTTGAGGGTGTCCGTCGGGCGGAGCTTTACTATGTCGGTGCTGCAAAAGTCCCCCGCCTTGTGCGATGAAGAGTGCCCTTCTGCTGCAGCCAGGTTGTCAAATATCCTCTTTGCAGTCTCGTAGCTCGGCTGGCTCCTGCCTGATTCTATCTGGTTTATCATCGACGTGCTCACCCCGGCGAGCGAGGCGAGCCTCTTTTGCGTTATGCCCAGCTTGGTGCGGACCTGCCTTATGGAGTCGATCCTTGGCAGCATGTCCCCGGCCGGCTCAGCGGCCCCGGGCGCCTGCGCGGCCGGCTATCGTCGCCTGTGCCGCGGCCACTGTCGCTATCGGTATGCGGTGGGGCGACGCGCTGACATAGCTCAGGCCCATGCCGTGGCAAAAGCGCACAGACGACGGGTCGCCGCCGTGCTCGCCGCATATGCCCACCTCAAGTCCCGGGCGCCTGCCGCGGCCGTCTGCCGCGCCCATCTTCATGAGGCGGCCGACGCCATCCTCGTCTATCGACTGGAACGGGCTGGTATCGAGCAGCCCCTTTTCCATGTATTCCGGGAGAAACTTGCCCTCTGCGTCCTCCCTGCTGAAGCTAAAAGTGGCCTGGGTAAGATCGTTTGTCCCAAAGCTGAAAAACTCTGCGGGGCCTGCAAGCTCGGCCGCGGTAAGCGCCGCCCGCACCACCTCGATCATGGTTCCAAAGTTTATCTTGAGTTTTCTAGAATGTTTTTTCTCCATCTCGGCGCGTATCCTGTCGTATATGTCACGGACGGCCCCGAGCTCGGAGAGGCTGCCCACCTGGGGGACCATTATCTGTGGCCGCGCGTCGACCCCCTTGGCGGCAAGCCCTGCTGCGGCCTCGAATACCGCCCTTATCTGCATCTCGTATATCTCGGGGTATGTTATCCCCACGCGCACGCCGCGGTGGCCCATCATGGGGTTGGTCTCGGCAAGCTCGCGCGCCCTGTCCAGGACCGTCCTTGCCCTGCGCTCCTCGGGGCCCGGCTTCATCTCCCGCAGGCGGCCTGCAAGCTCTTCTGGATTGGGTAGAAACTCGTGCAGCGGGGGATCAAGCAGGCGTATGGTCACAGGATACCCCTCCATTACCCGCAGTATCTTGGCAAAGTCGCTCCTCTGGAGGCGGCCTAGCTTGTCTAGTATGCCTTTTCTCTCGGCTGCGCTGCCGGCCATTATCATCTCGACGAACAGGCCTATCCGGTCGGCCGCGTTGAACATGCGCTCGGTCCTGCACAGGCCTATCCCCTGGGCCCCAAAGCTTCTTGCAAGCTTTGCCGCCTCCGGCGTGTCCGCGTTGGCTCGGACGCCGAGCTTCTTTGCCTTGCCCGCCCACTCCAGTATGGTGCGGAGTCCGCCCGTTACAGACGGCTCTATCGTGGGGACCCGGCCAAGAAAGACGTGGCCGCTGCTGCCGTCTATGGTGATCTCGTCGCCGTCCTTTATCGCAGTGCCAGCGGCAGAGCAGCTCCCGGAGGAATAGTCGATCTTCATATCCGAGGCGCCGACCACGCACGGCTTGCCCATGCCGCGGGCGACGACTGCCGCGTGCGAGGTCTTGCCGCCCCTGCTGGTCAGTATCCCTGCGGCTGCAAAGAAAGCCGGCACGTCTTCTGGCTTTGTCTCCTCCCTGACCAGTATGACGCTGGTTCCAGCCTCGCCCATCTCGGCCGCCTTTTTTACGTCAAATACTGCAAGGCCCGTCGCGGCGCCCGGGGAGGCTGCAATGCCCGTTGTCAGGCGCTCGTGCGAGCCTGCCGCCTCTGTGTCGATCCTCCTGTGCAGCAGCTGCTCAAGCTGGCCCGCATCGAGCCGGACTAGCGCCCTCTCCCTGCCGATTAGGCCCTCTTTTACCATGTCAATGGACGTCTTTATCATGGCGACAGCGTTCATCTTGGCCGCCCTCGTCTGCAGCAGGTAGAACCTGCCCTTTTCTATGGTAAACTCGATGTCCTGCGGCTCCCTAAAGTGCTTCTCGAGGCGCCTGCAGGTCCTCTCAAGCTCGGCGTACGACTTTGGCATGGTTTTCCTGAGCGAGGCAACGGGTTCGGGGGTTCTAGTGCCCGCCACCACGTCCTCGCCCTGGGCGTTGATCAGATAGTCGCCGTACAGCCCGGGGGTCCCGTCCCCGGGGTTTCTCGTAAATACAACCCCCGTGGCGCTGTCATCGCCCATGTTCCCGTATACCATGGATACTACGTTGACTGCCGTACCGTCTGCCACGTCAGGGGTGATGCCGTACTTTTCCCTGTACACGATGGCGCGCTCGCCCATCCAGCTCTTAAAGACCGCCCTTATGGCGAGTTCCAGCTGCTCGTCGGGATCCGACGGAAAGCTCCTCCCCGTGTGCTTGCGGCACGCCTCCTTGTACTTTTTGACTACTCCGCGCAAAGAGTCCTCGGCAAGGGCCGCATCAGAAGAGACGCCTGCGTCCTTTTTGGCCCCGTCGAGTATCTTGTCAAACTTGGAATCATCCACCCCGAATACCACCTTGCCGAAGAGCTGCACAAACCGCCGGTACGAATCCCAGGCAAACCGCGGATCCCCGCTGCTCCGGGACAGCGCGTCCACGGTGGTGTCGTTGAGCCCCAGGTTGAGTATCGTATCCATCATGCCGGGCATCGATATTGCCGCCCCGGATCTTACGGATACCAGCAGGGGATCATCCCGCGAGTTCCAGCCCTTGCCAGTGTCCCGCTCTATCCTCTTTATGCCCTTTTTGACCTGGGCCATGAAGCCGCCGGGCAGCGACCCCTTTTTTGCATAATAGCTCTTGCAGACCTCGGTGGTTATCACAAAGCCCGGCGGGACGGGCAGCTTGAGATGCGTCATCTCGCAGAGGCCTGCCCCCTTGCCGCCAAGCAGCCTCCTGTTCTTGTAGTCTCCCTCGTCGAAATAGTAGACGTTCTTCATTCAGGTTAACGGCCCGGGCGGGCTGTTTTAAAGGATTGCCCCGGATGCAGCCGCGGGCCCCCGGCCGCGGCGCGCAAGAATAGTGCGCCGCTCTTGGCGCACGCCCCAGAGTATTGAAAATTCCTATAAGCGGGCATCCACGTGGGGTTCCGTGGAGATCATCGTTGCGGGGGCCCTGACCGTGGCGGGGCTTGCAATGCTCTGCTTTGGGGGCAACTGGCTGGTCTCGGGCGGGGTCATGCTGGCCCGCAGGTTCGGGATAAGCTCGCTCGTAATAGGCATGACGGTGGTGGCGTACGGCACGTCCACGCCAGAGCTTGCGGCAAGCCTGGCCGCGTCAGGCGAGCACGGGGAGCTCATCCTCGGCAATGTGATAGGCAGCAACATAGCAAACGTGGGCATGATAATCGGCATATCGGCCATCCTGGTCTTCATAGCGGTGAGCCGCTCGACTCTCAGGCGGGAGGTGCCCATAATGATCGGCGCTTCATTGCTGCTCGTGTTGCTCTCGATAGACGGGGAGGTCGCCGGATACGACGGGATTGTTCTGATAGGCGTGCTAGTTGCGTTTACGGCGTATACTTTCAGGGGGATAAGGGAGAGAAGCGGAGGCAGCGCCCCGCCTGCCGACGGCGGCAGGTTCTATCTAAAGTCAGGGGGGATGATAGCCGCCGGCGTGGCCCTTCTCGGGGCCGGTGCATGGCTTGCAGTGGAAAATGCAGTGGTGCTTGCGCGCGCGTTTGGCCTCTCCGAGATGGTCATAGGGACTACTGTAATAGCCATAGGGACGTCGCTTCCCGAGCTGGTCACCTCGGTGGTGGCGATAAAGAGGGGACACACGGACATAGGGGTGGGCAACATCATAGGCAGCAACATCTACAACATACTCATGATCATGGGGGTCGCCTCGATGATAGCTGCCGTGCCGGTGGCGCCAGGTGTGTTTACGGAATACGGCATAATGATCTGCTTCAGCCTGGTCGTATTGGCAGCAGCCAAGACGGGCGGGATAGGCAGGTGGATAGGGGCCGGCCTGGTCGCGGCATACGCGGCATATATTGTGGCGGCGCTGCTGGCCTGAGCTGCGCGCGCCGCCAAAAATCCGTCCTGCGCCAAACCAAACTCTAAAATAGTTGGCCCTAAGAGCGCCGTCGAATTGTCAAAAAAGGCAGCTGTAATCAACGGTGACGGCACGGGCCCCGAGCTTGTCGACGCCATGATGCACGTGCTAAATGAATGCAACATACAAAGCGAGCTTGTCCAGTGCGAGGCGGGCTCTGAATACTGGGAGAAGCACGGGGGCGACTCGTACATACCGGCGGATACACAAAAGTTGATGGAGGAGAGCGACGCCTGCTACAAGGGCCCGACTACAACCATACCCTTGCCGGACGCGCCAAGGAGCGTGGCGGTCAGTACCAGGCAAAAGTTCAACCTTTACGCCAACGTCCGCCCCATCAAGACCTACGAGAGGCTCTCACCCGAGAGAAGCCTTGACTTTGTCTGCTTTAGGGAGGCGACAGAAGGGCTCTACTCCGGGATAGAGTTTGATACGTCCGAGGATTCCGCAATAGCCATACGCAAGACCACCCGGAAGGGCTGCAGGAGGATAGCCGAGGCCTCGTTCAAGTGGGCCAAAGAGCGCAACCTCAAGAATGTAGTGGCCATAACCAAGAGGAACATACTGCGCAGGACCGACGGGATATTCTGGTCCGAGATGGAAAGTGCAGCCTCTGCAAACCCGGGGATAGGCCTGGAGGAATACTATATCGACAACATGACTCAGCAGCTAGTAAAGAACCCCGAGAGGTTCAACGGGATGGTGCTGACTAGCACCAATCTTTTCATGGATATAGTGTCCGAGTGCGCCTCGGGGAACACGGGGTCCATAGGCAACGTCTACTCTGCGAACATGGGCGACAAGTACGCCATGTTCGAGCCTGCCCACGGCAGCGCCCCAAAGTACAAGGGAATGGACAAGGTCAACCCGACGGCGGCTGTTCTCTCGGGTGCGTGGATGGCAGAGTACCTGGGAGAGCCGGGGATAAGGGACGCAATATTTGCTGCCACAGAAGAGGTCATAAACGAGGGCAAATACGTCACCTACGACATAGGCGGCGACGCCGGCACCAAAAAGATGTCCGACGAGATAGCAAGCCGCGCGGCCTCGAGGCTCAGGGCCTGACTGCCTCTATCACTATTAGCTCCTCAAAGAACAGCTTTTTTCTGGCGCATATTGTACATTCGAGCCCGCATGAAGATGCCACCCCCATGAGGGCCGCATAGTCGGATAGCGACGAGGTGACCACCAGCATGCTGCCCCCCCTTTTGAGCAGGGGCGCTGCCGACCGCACCATTCTCCCGGGCACCTCCAGGCCGAGACGGCCCCCGTCGGTGGATCTATCCAGTATGCCGTCTGTCGCAAGGTACGGCGGATTGCACACTATGAGGTCGAATGTGCAGGATAGCGCGTCAGCGCCCGTACAGCAGACTGTTCTGTCCATGCTGCCGCCCCGCAGGGATAGCATGTCCACGTCTGTGCCCACCACTGTCCCAAACGAGCGCCCAAGCGCCCTCGAGATGTAGCCCGTGCCGCACCCCATGTCGAGCGCGGCATCCCCGCTGCGGCCGGCTATGCAGTCCTCAAGCAGGTACGTGTCCTCCGCGGGCAAATACGGCTCACCGAGCAATCTCTGCGGCCACCCCCACAATCTCGTCCCCGGATAGATCATCGAGGCGCCCAGGTCCGCCCTCCCTGCCGAACTGTTTCATTATCCCCCGCATGGTCTTGCGGCGGTATGAAAAGATCCCGTTGACCGCCCGCACCACGCCGCCCGGTATGGTGCGCCTCTTTGCAAGCTCCACCACGACAGAGTCGACCCTCGGAGGTGGATCAAAGCAGGATCTGGCAACTGGGAAGAGCACCCTCATCTCAAAGCAGTGGCCTGCAAGCACGCCTATCGCCCTGCGGCGGCGCGGATCAGCCTCCATGAGCTTTGCCGCAAACTCTTTCTGGACCGTGACTATCCCGCGGGCAAAATCCCGCTGGACTAGCCACTCGACGGCCCTGCGGCTCTGCGAGTACGGCAGGTTCGACACAAAGACATCAAAGCCGTCCTCAACGGCAAACCCGTCGCCGCGGCGCAGCTCAAGCCCCTCACAATGCAGGGAAGCAGATGCCTCCCCGTAGAGGCGCCCGTTGCGCTCGACGGATATTATGCGGGCGCCTCTTCCGCAGAGCTCCCTTGTCAGTGCTCCGAGTCCGGTGCCCACCTCGAGGACCGTGTCACCGGGCGATATCCCGGCAGAATCAGCTATTCTCCGGGCCGCCTGCCGGGAGCGCATGAGGTGGATCCCCGACTTTTGGCGCGCGCTCATCTTTTTACGAACATGTTCATGCGGGCCTTTCCTGCCACCTCCTCGAGGATCCTCTTCGAGAAGAGCGCCGCGGGCTGCTTGAGGCCGGTCCTCTCCTCGATATCCGCAAAGCTCTCAAACTTTTTCTTCTCGCGCTCGCCGAGTATAGTCTTGAGGTAGTTCTTGCCTATGCCGGAGAGCAGCTCGAGTGCGTGCACGCGCGGGGTAAGCGGCTGGGAGCTGTTCACATAATGGACGAACCTGTCCTCGCAGCTTGCCACTATGCCGTTTACCACGTCTTCGAGCTCCGCCTTTGCGGAATCGGTGATCCTTCCATACTCCATCTTGCCGAGCACAGACGAGACCTTTTTGCGGCCCTCCTTGCCGATGTAGACGCGCTCGCCCGCCTTGAACATGGCATCGGGCGCGCCAAGCAGCTCGAGCAGGGTGAGCCTGTCCTCGCCTATCGCCGTAACTATCGTGCCCTCCCTGCCGCGGACTGTAGTAGAGCGGCCCCGGCGCCGCACATCGAGCACGTACGCGTGCTCCTCGTATCTTCTGGGTGTCTGCCCGTCTTCCTGCAGGTGAATCACCCGCCGGCTAGGAGTGCTCCTGGATTGTGCGGAGTATCTTTTCTAGCGTCTCTGCAAGTATGAGCTTTTTCCAGCCGAACGTAAACGAGCGGAGCTCGGCCATGCTGGTGGGCCTTATGTTGACGAGCTCGACTGCCTCCTCTTCTGTGAGCTCGCACTCCTTGACTAGCACCTGCTTCATCTTTTTTGCGTTCTTGGGGTCGGCGGTCACAAACTTTGAGACATAATCATATGTCCAGCGCTGTATCTGGTCCATCATCTCGGGATCCCCCTTGCCGAGTATCTCCTGGACCTCGGGTATGGAGACCGGCTGTTTCTTCTTTATCTCTTCCATGTCATACACCGAACGGCTTGATGTGGTCGTACCTAGTGATTAAGGTTTTCATTTTCTCGCCCAGCCTTACATCCAGGGTGACGGCGCGCCTGCCCGCCTCCTTGACTGTGCCCACCTTGCCGTGGTACCTGCGGTGGGGGAGGCCCTTGTGCTGCCTCGGGTCTATTATTATGAGCGCCCTGTCGCCTGCCGAGTACTCCCGGAGGAGAAACGAGACGCCGCGGGGCGCCCTCTTGGTCATGACCGAGCGCGACTTGTGGCGGAAGCCGTGGGAGCGGCCGGACGGCTTTTTGGTTGTCATGGGGCGCATGCTCCGGGGGCCCTATTTTAACAGTCTGTGGGAAGGCAGGCGGGCGGTACGCCATCGGCGGCCAGCCTACGGGGATCCGTAATAACGAATAATTGCGCCGCGGGCCCGCCCCCTCTGCATGGATCTTGACCCGGAGCAGAGGAGGGCCGTCGAATACAGCGGTCCCGCACTGCTGGTCAGGGCGGGCCCGGGCAGCGGCAAGACCAGGGTGATTGTAGAGAGGGTGCTGCACATGGTGAGAAACGGCGCGGATCCCGGCAGGATTCTGTGCCTTACATTCTCTGAGAAGGCGGCAGGCGAGATGCTCGGCCGCCTCAAGGAGAGCATAGACACTACAGAGATGGATGTGTGCACCTTTCATTCCTTTGCAAAACAGATCCTCGAGGACAACGAGCCAGAATCAGGCATAGTCACGTCCCGCGGCACAATATCTGGGCCCGCGGGGGCGGCGTGGGCCGCAGCCCACATAGACGAGTTCAAGCTGGGCAGCCACCGCGTGGTGATCAGACCGCACGAGGTGATCAGAAAGATAATGGAGGGGATCAGCGGCTTCAAGCGGGAGCTTGTAACACCCGGAGAGCTTGAAAAGTATCTCGAGGGGGAGGAGAACGGCGAGCTAAAGGACCTCTGCTCCGTGTACCAAAGATACCAGGGGCACCTCAGGGAGATGGGAATAATAGACTTTGACGACATGGTATCGGAGGCGGTCCGGCTATTCAGGGCGAGGGACGATGTGAGATCAGAATACGGGGGCAGATACTCCCACATACTAGTTGACGAGCTCCAGGATGCCAACTATGCCCAGCTGGAGCTTGTCAGGCTGATTGCGGGCAACATTACAGCCGTGGGGGATGAGAACCAGTCGATTTACGGTTTTCAAGGGGCATATACGTCGGGTTTCGAAAACTTTGACGATATCACAGGTGGCGCCGAGACCATCAGTCTGAATAACAACTACCGCTGCACAAAAACCATAGCGGGGCTTGCGGCCCAGTGCATTGCAAACACCCCGTCCGGCAGCCAGGCAGGTGCGGTACACCCGGAGGGATCCCCTGTGGAGATAGTCGAATGCGCAGATGAGGACTCTGAGGCGGCGTGCATAGCCGACAGGATAGTGCAAATACGGAGCCCCGGAGGCGAGTCTGCCGGTTACAGCATAGCGGTGCTCACAAGAAAAATTGCCGACGGGAAAAAGTTTTCCGACGAGCTCGAACTGCGCGGCGTGCCCGCAAGATACTCCGGGGGGGACGGCATCTTCTCGGCGGGCCCCGCACGCGAGCTGCTTACATACCTCGAGATAGCCCGCGCCCCGGCCTCCGCAGGAGGGGAGATAAACCTCCTGATGAAAAAACACGGAATACCCGAGGGGGACATTGCAGTCATAAACACGGAGGCCAAAAAGGCCGCGTACAACGATATTCATGGCAACGACCATGTGCTCGAGGTGATCCGCCGAGGGGGGAACTCGGGGGTGCGCAAAAAAGCCGAGCTTGCAGGACTGGTCCGGAGGTTAGACAAGGTAATCACCCTTGCCGGGTCCTATTCCCCCGGGACGCTTGCATACCACATAGCGGTGCCCCTTGCGGGGTTGTTCCGGAACCTAGAGGACGGCGCCGGGGCGGAGCATCTGCGCGAGGCCTGCAGGCTGGCCACAGAGTATGACTTGCTCGACCCACGCGGCGGCCTCGACGGCCTGGTGGGATACCTCTGGGCGGCAAACTCGGACAAGAACCTGCGTTCTGACGCGGATGCGGGTGGCGCCGTAGAGGTAACTACCATACACAAGAGCAAGGGCAGGGAGTTTGACGCGGTCTTTATTGCAGATGCGGTAGAGGACAGGCTGCCCCTCAAGTACAAGGGGAGAAAATACCAGGTCCCCACGACACTGTTGCATGGGAGGAGGCCTCAGGGAAAAGAAAAGGACCGGCACATGCAAGAAGAAAGGAGGCTGCTCTACGTGGCAATGACACGCGCTAAAAAAAACCTGTGCATAACATACTCGAAAGAATACGCTTCAAAGAAGACCGAGTCAAAACCCTCCCGCTTCCTAGAGGAGATGCAGTTCCGTTCAAACCCGCTCGTCAGGACTTTTGTGTTTGCCGGCGGGCCCGCCCAGGGGGCCGGTACTGCCAGTACGGTCTCCGGACTGCAGGAGGAGGCCATGCGCGCCGTATCAGTGGGGGATCACGGAACGGCGGTGCAAAAGGTGACGGACCTGGCCGCGCTTGAATACATGAAGGAGCACGGAGGCCTCGACGGCTTTGTCCCGCCCGCGGCAAGGAGCCCGAGCCCCGGACTCGGGGCCGGCGCCGGGCCTGCAAAGCCGGCTCCTCTGAGGCTGAGCAGTACAAAAATCGGGACATACAAAAAATGCCCCCTGATGTACTGGTTTGCCCACGTGATGACGATCCCGTCCCCGCCGGGCATCCCAATGGTCATGGGCGGCGTCATCCACAAGGTCCTAGAGAAGATCACCGATGCCCAGATGAATGGCCAGACTCCCGACGAGGCAGGTGCCCTTGCCATGCTGGAGGGGCAGCTAAAGTATGCCGTCTATGATAGCCGGACCTCTTTTGAGCAGTCAAAAGAGGAGGCAGAAAGTATGATCAGCTGGTTTGTAAAATGGAGTGCAGGCAGCCCCAACAAGCCCATAGCAGTTGAAAAAAAGTTCGAGCTGGAAATAGCGGGCGCCGAGTTTAGAGGAAGCATAGACAGGGTTGAGAGAACCCCGGACGGAGGGCTCGTCCTGATAGACTACAAGACCGGCAGGACCAAGGTCTCCCCCGGCAAAATAGCAGAGGATGTACAGCTCAACCTGTATGCCGAGGCCGCCAAGAAGTTATACAAAGAGCTGCCCGAAAAGGCAGTACTGCTCTACCTTGAGAGCGGTGAGACAGTCGAGTACCGGCTCGACGAGGCAAGTGTGAAGAGTGCCATCGGACGGATAGAAGAATACGTAGACGGCATACGGGAGGGCAGATTCGACCCCACACCCGCGGTCAGCACATGCATGTTCTGTGACTATTCCGGCATGTGCGATTATGCCGTCTAGGACCTGCGGCCTCTACGCAACTTTGTCTAATCGAACCCGAGTCTGGCGCTGCCCATATACCCGACTAGGCCCTCGAACTGGTTCCTCCGCCTCTTGGCGGAGCAATCCCCCACTATGACGTTGGGATCCACACACGGGGCCTTCATTTTTTCTGTCGCGGCCAGCAGGCCCTTGTCGTGTGTAACTAGCACGGTCTTTGTATACATTGCAAAGGCCAGGATTATGCTGTCCGGACTGTGAAGGGTGGGGCAGTGCTCCTCCATTTGCACCGCATGCTCCCTCATCTTGGGGATGACATCCCCCCCTGACACGTCTGCTCCTAGGCGCTTTTGCAGCATGCTCCCTGCACGCTCCCTCATTGTAGAGATGACGTCCGCCCCAGCATCTGCGCCGAGGTGCTCGTGCAGCATGCGCCCCGCCTCATCCTGTCCGAGGCTTTTCACCGCAAGCTCTCCCACCACATAGCTGTTCATGTATACTATCGAGCCCTCCGTTTCAAGCAGCATCCTTAACGGCGTGCTGATGTTGGGGTTTCTCCAGACGTTGATTATCGCACACGTATCAAAGGTGTATCCGTATGGTGCGGACGGGACCACTAGCGCCATCTTCTACTGCTCCTCCTGTACCCGTCATCCTCATACTGCTCGCCGGCATCAGGCCACTGCCTGTCCCCGTCGTTTCCTTGATACTCCTGATACTCTTGGACTCTCTCCCTTGCATTCTCGCGCGCCCCTGCCGGTCCGGCCTCCCGGGGATCCAGCTTGTAGTATATCCATGCAAATATCAGCATGAGCACCCCCCACACATGCGGGGGCACAATCGTCAAGAATATAGCCAGCCCGAAGATGGCCTTGTTCTTGAGCCTCACGCGACGATCTCCCGGACCTCTCTCTCGTTAAAATCCATGTGTTTTTGGAGGTTGAAATAATATTTAAGACTTTATTTCAGATAGAAAGGCTTTACACACTTGAAATCAGGCATAACAAATGAGATCAAGGGTACCGTAACTGGTGTTTCCAACCATATTCAGGCACGGACAGAGGTAAATTATACCCATAACAACCATGATAAATAGGATAAAGGGGTCGGTAGAATATGACAAAACCCGGATACATACCACTCAGTGAGGATGCAGCAAAGATAGACCGGCTGGTAAAAAAGCAGCGGTTCAGAAATACAGAAGCGTTCATCGACAGGGCAGTCAAGATACTGCTCGCATGGGAGCTTGACCCGGAATCATCGCTGAACATAATCCAGGGGTATCCGCTTACCGCCGAGCAAAAGACGCTGGTCAACAAGATCTGGAAGCCCCAGGAATATGAGAGGGTCTTTGGGGAGCCGGAGGCAGGGGCGCATGCAACGCTGCGGGAGGGGCTTGGCGAGACTGTTACATACTTGAAAGGGCTGAAGTTGCACGGGCCCGAGAACCCCATAGAGTATGATTCGTACCCGATGCTCTTTCGGTTTTACAGCAGGTTTGCGCCAGTAAAGATAGCAATGGCGGTCCTGGCCGAGATGCTGTACAAGGGGAATGCCGAGAGCGTGGAGCTTGAAGCCCTGAGGGACCGCGCCTTCGAGGTGGCCTCGGCGCTTGCAGCAGATATTGTCGAGTATGAAAAGTCAAAGGGGATAAAGCGGACAAGAAAGGTATCTACTGGCCTGCCCAAGGCGGCAGGCGACGACCCCGATGTAATGGTGGCAGTCAAGAGGCGCTTTAAGGACCATTATGTGGGCAGGATAAGAAAGGACCGCAGGACCAAGGAGAGGCACTTTGAGGGGGCGCCTGCGGCACTCGGGCTTGCGCGCGCAGCAGAAGAAGACGGGGCATACCGCGTCTACCTTACAGAGGAGGGGCGCAAGTTCTGCATGATGGAGAACCCGATACTATCGGGTGAATATTCAAGGGCTCTCTCCGGCGAAGAGTCCGCCTTCATAACGGGAATGATCCGCAGGCTCCCCCTGGAGGGGAGGCTGTTTGACGTGGCGCTCGAGGCGGTAAAGGGTCACACAGAAGGGCCCGTCACGGAGCTGCTAGACGAGAGGTTCCGCGAGACAATAGTGTCATACCAGAGGGAGCATCCCGAGGAGGCCAAGCGGCACAACATAAACCTCGAATCCCATACTGTAGAGGAGTCTGCAAAGATGGTAGAAGGGTGGCGCGTGGCCACCATGGGGAGGCTCTCGGAGCTTGGCCTGATCAGCTGGGAGATAGACTCGCAGGGAAAGTCGGTCTTTGCGCCCAGGGGCGCCCCTGCCGTCTGAGCCTATTCCCGGGTGGGATCGTCTGTGAGTATGTTCAGGACGTGCTCGACTATCTGCCGCTGCCCGCCTGCATGCAGGTCCACCCTCGTCTGCTCGGAGCCCAAGCTGACAAATATCAGGTGGTCATCGCCCAGCGGGAAGGTTAGCCTTGTTATCTTTTCAAATGCGGCCACCGCGTACATGCCCCTGCCGATCTTGGGGGCGAGCTGTTTTCTACCCTTCCAGGCGGATGCGGCCCTCTTGAGTGATGCGGCAGTCTCTTCTGGTGAGAGAAAGTTGGTAATCCCCTCGCGGTGGTTTGTCTCCACGATGTTGCCCTCGGTGTCCGCCACAAGGCAGTGCCTGATGTTGGTGTCAGAGTCCATTATGGTCTTTAGCAGTTTTTCGTATGCCATGTGCCTGTTTTACCACGCATACTACTTAAAGATGGCCCTGTGCCGGCGGGGGGCTAGAGGTGCGGGCCGAGTCTGTCCAGGGCCTGCTGTGCGGCCTTGCCCCAGTCCAACTTGTTCTCATCCAATACATACGGGTTTAGTGAGAGATGCAGGTTCCACATGGCTTTGTAATCCGAGAGCTTCTCCACTATTCTTTCCTTGAAGTCGCTGTAATCGATGTTTATTGCGGCCAGTATCTCGCGGAGGGTGTCCAGTACAGGGCCCAACTTGTCTGCCATTGCGAGGCCGGTATGTATGTCATACAGATCCTTGCCCTCCGCCCGGTCGTGAAACGCTATCAGTTTCTGTGCAAGAATTACATGGAAAGGGTATACCGGCACGTTCCGGATATTTAACGGAAGTATTATGCTTGATGCCCCCCGTGTCTCAGTGTCGTATACGGGGGCCGTGGTTTTTATGTTAAAATCAACGTATACATGATCTTTTGAACCAAGCTCATTTGTGAACGTGAATCTGTGCCGCGACACGCGCCCTTTTCCGAACGGACCGTCAACTTCATACGGCCCCATACGTGAAACGATCTTCCTGTAGACAAAGTCAACTGCCTCCTCCCGGGTCATGCCATCCTTGAAGAATATGTCAAGGTTTATTTCCTCGGATATTCTCTGCCGACTGCCAAAATACACCTTGCTCAATGTTGTCCCGCCCCTGAATGCGAACTGCACATCTTTTAGCACCTCATCCGTCGAAATGTAGCATAGGCTGTTCCAGATGTCAAACATATACTCCTCTTTGAAGACCAGCTGGAGGCCGATCCCAGTATTTGATGATGCCTGACCGGCCTCTTCGAGGCTAACCATGATAATGCCACGACAAAAGTGCGCGCCTCCCAATATTGTCCACCACCATCCAGTTCCGGTCATATTTGCCGCCCAGCCTCCCACCGAAAAGGTTTGTCTTGTTCTTTATCCTGCCCCGGAGGTACTCCATGAGGTCGTCTGGCGTCTCGTATATCCCCTCCTCCTTAAGCAGAGACAGCATGTAGCCTATCTTCTGGCACAGGCTAGATGAGGCAAACTCGTCAAGGTACACCTCGAACTCATTCCAGTCAAGGCTCCCCCCGAAGCCATAGCTCTCTGCAAAGGTAATGGATTTTAGTAGATCGGGGTACCCGCCGGAATGCATCACATGATCAAAGCAGTCAAAGATAGTCTTCATCAGTGTCGATATGCGATACTTGTCCTTTGTCCTGATTCCTGTGAACCTCCTTCCCATCTTTACCGCCTTTATTCTGTGGTAGGGGCCCAGGTCCACGGTCTCCGACTTACTGGGTGTGGCGACATAGATCATGACAGGCTGGTTGTCATTTAGGCCGTACAGATACATCGCGGTATGAAATGCAATGTATCCGCCGTACATCTTCAGACCCGTCTCAAACGGGTCCTCTATGTAGTACGGCCCCGCACGGACCGAGAGTGGTGGGTTCCGCAGGTAGGTCCCGTGCCCCGCCCGTTTTATCCACCCCTTCTTCACCAGCCTGCTGATCAGGGTGTGATAATGCCCCCTGCTCAGGCCCAGCCGTTCGTGCTCAATCTCGGGCAGCCTAAAGATGTTCTTGCTCATGCTCTCCAGATATAGATAGAGCTTCTGCTCCGTGTGACTCATCGGCCTCATGTACATTCCAAGTTCCATATTGTAATTTCTCCAGTATAGTATTAAAATAACATCATTATTTATAATGTTGTAGTAAATTGAAGACTAGATAATACTATTATAGTAATATTTAGCTCTTAATAAGCCTAAATTTGGGATAATTATGCTATATATATTACTATTATAGTAATATTTAATATATAATTATCCGTAAACAATTTTAATTTCATAATCAATAAGGGCTTTTACGAATAATACGCCATGATGCAGGCTCCATACTGTAGGATAACGAAATCAGGTTCGCCTCTGCGGAGGCGTGGCAAGGCGGATTTTTACCGCCTGTATGGGCCGTCTGGTATGGCAAGCCAACGCCTTACCAATGCAGGGATCAGGCATCTCATTTGCCAGTTCCAAAAGGCCAGCCTAGTCTTGTACAGCATTCTGCCGGACCCCTGTCTTGCCAAGGAGCAGGCTTCTAGATCGTATCGTCTTTCTAAACAGCATAAAGCCGAGCGCGGTAGTCACGGCACCAAACAGTATGTTGACAAGACCCCCGTCTCCTGCCCCGAGCGTAAAGATAAGCCCCAGCGCCATCATAAGGACTCCAAGGCCCGCAAACATCATCATTACATGCGGGAGCCTCGCTGGCACCTGGCTTGGCGGGGACCCGGGGGCTGCCACTGCCCCGGCCTCGACAGCCTCGCTGCACAAGGAACAGTACCTGCCCCTTTTGCCTCCCTTTGAGACTGTAACCGGGAAAAAGATCTCCGTCTCGCACAGCTTGCAAGGCGTCTTGGGCAGGGTCAGTTTGCCGTGGTCATCAAAGTCCTGCCCCAGAACCAGCATGCACTTTTTGCAATAGTGGCCAGGTATCCGCCACATCTTGTGGAACCTGTACTTTTTGCGGCCTAGAACCGTCCCGCAGCCCGAACACGAGGTCATGTGCCGCCCTCCTCGGACTGCTCGGTCTTTTTGCCGGTCAGCACCTGGATCAATCCCTTGCGGGCCTCTATTATCGGCAGGCCGACTATAAAGAATGCCGCAACGCTGACCCAGACTATTGATATGCCGACCCAGAGCGTGTAAAAGCCAAGGTCAAAGACATAGTCGCTAAAGAATAGCGGCAGCGGCCAGAGCACTATCAGGACGAGCGTCATCAGGCCTCCCCCTTTGAGGCTGAACTTGAACGCCTTTTTGAGCTCCGCCTCGTCGCTCTCGCGCTCGTCGAACTCTTCGGGGGTCACATCTACAAGGGTTATCTTGTCCTTGAGATCTTCCCATTCAAAGGTGGGCTTGCGTGCAAGGCTGCCCAGTATCACCACTGCGCCGCCGGTGAGTATGCCAGCTATGTTGCCAAACAGCATCGAATAGTTGTCCCCAAGGCTGGCAAGCGTTATCTCGCCCCCGTATTGCGGCAGCGAGGCAGCAACGCTCACCCAGACTGTAAGCGAGACTGCAAGGCCTATTATCGGCGCGGCAGTTGCCGCAGCACGGTTGGCTCCCTTCCACAGTATTGACACGGCTATCGGTATGACGGCCGAGCCTATCAGTATTCCCATTGCAAGGTAGACAAATCCCAGGCTCAGCCCAGCGCCCAGCAGTATCACTGCAAGGCCGCCCATGCCGACCCCGAACCCTATGATTGCGCCGCGCGAGACGCGCAGCAGCTGCCGCCCAGTCGCGCGCGGATTCTTGTACGTCCTGTATATGTCGTAGGTGATCAGCGACGAGACAGCGATTAGCTCCGCCGAGCCGGCAGATGTTACCGCCATGAATAGCATCGTTAGCACCAGTATGGCGCCAACTTCTCCCATCAGGACGGATGCGGCCGCCGGGACAACCAGGCCGAGCTGCACCTCCTCGGGTGTAAGGTCGACGCCGAGCGCGACCGCGGTCAGCCCCATGGTGGTGGCCAGCGTAAACGGTATGGCAAACCAGCAGGCCCCGCCCAGCAGGAAGCCCTTGACTGTAGACGAGGGCTTGGCCGCTATGGCCCGCTGCCAGTACGCCTGGTCAACGAATACGGTCCCAAAGTTGCCCACTATGTTGATTATTCCAAACATGAGGCCCCCTATCGATGCCATCGTCAGAAACGCGCCCGCCGCGTTGCCCTCTACCGGGTTGAGCCTTGCGGCCTCGACGAGCTTGTCGTACATGCCTTCCACGCCCCCGGTCAGATCCGAGTTGATGTATACTGCTGCAACAAACGTCAGTATCACTATGAATATGATTATCGTGTGCATATAGTCGGCGACAAAGGTGGCCTTGAGGCCGCCGACGAGCGTGTATATCATTATCCCCGCAGGTATCAGAAAGGCCGCAAGCGATATGTCCATGCCGGTCAGGCCGTTGACGACGGCAGATCCGCCCAGGAGCAGCATAGCCGTCACTATCATGTTGGTCATCAGGGCAAACACCAGGAAGACCTTGTGGGAGCCGTTGCCGTACCTGGCCCTTATTATCTCGAGAAATGTGTGCGCGTTTGGCGCCTTGCGCTTGAGCTCGATGGCCAGTATCCCAAAGAGGAGCACCTGTATGGACGCGCCTGCGGCATACCAGAACGGCCCGCTGACCCCGTACTGGTAGGCCACAGTCGACGACTGGAGAAGGGTGGCGGCCCAGGTCCATGCGGATACTATAGCCGCGGCAGTCAGGCCGGTCTTTATGACCCGGCCTGCCGTGTTGAACCACTCGGAGCTGGTCTTGACCCCGAGGTACTTTTCTTCGAGCTTTATCTCGGCGGTTATGACTACTGCAAAGACCGCCCCGAGGCCCACCACTATGAACCAGCCCCAGCCCTCGTCGAGGACGTCACCTATGGCAAAGCCCTGGGCTATCTCGCCTGCGGCCTCTGCCATCTGGGGAGGCCCCGCAGATACGAGAGCCGCAAGCGCGAGCACAGAGGCTGCAACCATAAAGGTGCCCTTTTTGTCCACGAAAGGATTGGCGTTCAAGCCTACTTGAAAATTCCCGCCGCATCCGACTATATATCAGAAATTTAGCCGATGTCGGCAGAAATTCCGATATACACGCCTAGAACAGGTTGTAGAGGCGCGCAAGCGAGACGCTCCTGGCGGGCTCGGTGGTGGCAAGCGCCCCGTCTACACGGACCTCGTACGTCTCTGGGTTGATCTGTATATCGGGGGTGAGATCATTGTGTACCATGTCCTTTTTGCCAATGTGCCGGCATCCCCGGACGGGGGCAAGGCGCCTCCCCGCAACCTCCGGCCCCAGGCCGGAATCAAGCGCGATCTGCGAGGTGAACGTAAGCGATGTGGAGGCGGCCGCCGCCCCGTGCGCGCCAAACATGGGCCTGTACAGGACTGGCTCGGTAGTCGGTATGGACGCGCCGGGATCCCCCATCAACGAATAGGCTATCATCCCGCCCTTGATTATCAACCTGGGCTTTGCGCCAAAGAACTTGGGCGACCAGAGCACCATATCGGCGAGCCTGCCGGGCCGGATGGAGCCCACGTATTCCGATATTCCATGGGTTATGGCGGGGTTTATCGTTATCTTGGCAAGGTATCTTTTGACCCGCAGGTTGTCATTGTGCGCAGTATCGCCGGGGAGGGGGCCCGCCATCTTTTTCATCTTGTCGGCAGTCTGCCAGTTGCGCGTAGTCACCTCGCCGACGCGGCCCATGGCCTGGCTGTCCGATGACATCATGCTCAGTACCCCCATGTCATGCAGCACGTCTTCTGCAGCTATGGTCTCGCCCCGTATGCGTGATTCTGCAAACGAGACGTCTTCTGGCACGTGGGGGTTTAGGTGGTGGCAGACCATCATCATGTCTAGATGCTCGGCAAGCGTGTTTACCGTAAAGGGGCGCGTGGGGTTTGTCGATGACGGCAGCACGTTGGGCTCGCCGGCTATCTTCATTATGTCCGGGGCGTGGCCCCCGCCGGCGCCCTCGGTATGGTACGTGTGTATTGTCCTGCCCGCAATGGCCCGTATTGTATCATCTACAAAGCCGCACTCGTTGAGCGTATCCGTGTGTATGGCGACCTGCGTGTCCGTCCTCTCTGCTACTTTTAGCGCAGAATCTATGGTGGCGGGAGTCGTCCCCCAGTCCTCGTGCAGCTTCAAGCCGCAGGCGCCGGCCTTGAGCTGGTCCATGAGCGCTCCTTCAATCGAATCGTTTCCCTTTGCCAGAAATCCAAAGTTGAGCGGCATGTCCCGGATGGACTCCATCATGCGCGCAATGTTCCAGCGCCCCGGCGTGCATGTGGTCGCGTTGGTCCCGTCTGCGGGACCAGTGCCGCCGCCTATCATGGTGGTAGTCCCGTTGCATATCGCGTGGACGGCCTGCTGCGGAGAGATATAGTGTACGTGCGAATCCACTGTTCCCGGCGTGCAGATGTAATGCTCGCCTGCGACGACCTCGGTGCTCGACGATATCACCATGTCTACGCCGTCCATTATCCCGGGGTTGCCTGCATTGCCCACTCCCGCTATCAGGCCGCCTTTTACGCCAATGTCCGCCTTGACTATCCCCAGTATGGGGTCGGCTATTATCGCGTTTGTAATCACAAGATCAAGCGAGCCGTCCCTGCCAGTACCTGCGGCCTGGCAGAGCCCGTCGCGTATGCTCTTGCCTCCCCCGAATACCGCCTCGTCGCCGTGCCTTATCAGGTCGCGCTCGACCTCGATTATCAGATCGGTATCGCCAAGGCGTATGCGGTCCCCGGTAGTAGGGCCAAAGAGGTCCACGTACGTGCTGCGGGGTATCTCTAGCGTCATGCGCCCCTGTACCCCCGCTCGCGGGCCCTGCGTAGCGCTTCTTCCCTGTTCTCATCAAGCGGGCCCTCCACCAGGCCCCCCATTCCATGCACTATGCGGGAGCCTGCCAGTTCCACAAGCTCCACCTCTCTTGTATCCCCCGGCTCGAAGCGGACAGACGTGCCCGACGGTATGTTGAGGCGAAAACCGTACGCCTCTGATCTGGGAAAGTCAAGCGCCCTGTTCACCTCGAAAAAGTGCGTGTGCGAGCCAGTCTGGACCGGCCGGTCGCCCGTGTTGGAGACTCTAACGCGGACCGTCTTCCTATTACCGTTGGCGATGACGGGCTCATCTTCTACAAAGTATTCCCCGGGGATCATGGTCACACTATCGGGTCGTGCACGGTCACCAGCTTGGTGCCGTCCTCGAATGTAGCCTCCACCTGCACTGAATCTATGAGCTCCGGCACGCCGGGCAGGACCTGCTCCCTTGTCAGGACGCCCCGCCCGGAGCTCATAAGCTCGGGCACGCTCCTGCCGTCGCGCGCCCCCTCTAGTATGTGGTCGGCCAGTATCGAGACTGCCTCGGGGTGGTTGAGGCGGAGGCCCCTGCCCATCCTTCTGCGGGCAAGCTCGGCCGCCACGAACACGTTGAGCTTTTCAAGCTCCCTTGGCGTGAGCATCATCGGGTCTTGATGGCGCACAAGCGTATTTAACAATTAAACCGGCGCACGCAGGAAGGTATAATTTTTGCAACAGCCCGTTCTCATGCATGCTGGAGGTCCGGGAGCCACTGGGAAACGTCTTTGACGGCGGCAGGTACGCCAAAGCAATGGACGAGGCCCACGAGGTGCTGCGCCTCTCAAGGCAGGAGCTTGAAAAGCGGATAATCCGGAGGAGCACCGACGGGGGCACAGACGTGGGCATAAGCCTAGCAGGGGGCGCCAGGCTCCGGCACGGGGACGTCCTGCACGGGGACGGGCCCGTGATAATAATAGAGCAGAAACCGGAGAAGGTCATGGTGGTGACGCCCGGGGATACGGACTTTGGGGCGGCAGTACTGCTCGGACATGTAATAGGGAACAGGCACAGGCCCGTCTCGGTGAAGGGCGGAGATGTATGCTTTCCAATACAGGCGGACTCTGAGGCGGAGGTCTTTGGGCGCCTGCTCGGAGGGGTGGGCAGCATTGACGTGAAGATAGAAGAGCGTATCTTTGTGCCCGACGGGTCGGCGGACGTGCATGGCCACTGACGAAGTGGGGGAGCTGCAGCTCTCGGATTCGCTCTTCCCGTCGGGAATGTTTGCCCACTCAAACGGCCTCGAGTACATGATAAACAGCAAGGCAATATCGGATGCAGGCGGATTGTACGATGTAATAGAGGGCGTTATCTTGCAGCAGGTGGGCCCGCTGGATTGTGCGGCGCTTGGCTCTACATACAGTTTCATAAAAGACGGCGACTATCCCGGCATAGCAGAGACTGACCGCCTTGTGCACTGCTCGAAATTAGTCGCCGGGCAGCGGGACGCGTCTGCAAGGTCGGGCGCGCAGGCGGCAAGGTGCGTGGCAGAATTTGCAAAAGATGATACGCTTGACAGGTACGTCTCGGATATAGGCGGCGGCGTGCACGGCGCCTATCCTGTGGCGTTTGCGCTCTGCTGCAACGCCCTGGGCGTACAAAAGGAGAGGGCCGCTGTCATGCTGCTATACGGATACGCATCGGGCTCTGTCAGCGCGGCCCTGAGGATGGGGCTTATCGACCACGTGGAGGGTCAGGGGATGATCCACCGGCTAAAGCCCGCAATATGCAGCGCGACCAAGGAATTGAACAGCACAATGTGGCAGTTCTCCCCCAGAATGGATATAATGCAGATGCTCCACGAAAAGACGGACTCCAAGATGTTTATTACTTGAATTAGAGTCTGTGTTCCATGGGGCGCGTTCCAAGGGTTGGCATAGGCGGGCCCGTGGGGGCGGGCAAGAGCATGCTAATCGAGAGGGTCGTGCCGGTGCTTGCCGCGCGCGGCTACCATGTAAGCATAGTATCCAATGATGTAATATCCAAAGAAGACGCCGACCGCATGAGGGCAAGCCTGGCCACCGAGAGGGGCCTGCTGCCAGAAGACCTGGTGGTCGGGGTGGCGACGGGGGGCTGCCCGCATACAGCAGTAAGGGAGGATCCCTCGATGAACATATCGATAATAGAAGAGATAGAAGCGGGCCACCCCGAGCTCGACCTGGTCATAATAGAGAGCGGCGGCGACAACATCACCACCACGTTTAGCCCCGCGCTGGCGGACTATTTCATATACATGATAGACGTAGCAGGGGGGGACAAGTATCCAAGAAAAGGCGGCCTCGGCATAGAGAGCTGCGATCTTTTGCTGATAAACAAGACCGACCTTGCCGGAATGGTTGGCGCCGATCTTGGCGTGATGAGGGCCGACGCGGAGAGGATCAGGGGGGAGAGGCCGTTTGGCTTTGTCAACTGCATGACCGACGAGGGGATAACAGAGGTGGCAGAAAGAATCATACACGACGCCCTCCTGGGCGCCCCCCCGGGGCACCCCGTTGGATAGCGCGGCCCCCGAATCCGCGTATGACGGAGCGGTGGGGCAGCTCGGCGTGGGCAGGACTGGCAAGACTGCCGTGCTCGATATAGAACTGCGGCGCTCCGGGAGCAGGACCATAATCTCCAGACAGTACTCTGAGGTGCCCCTGCAGGTGCAGCGCGCGCTCTACCCCGATGCGGGCCTGCCGGGGATGGCGCACGTGTACGTGCTCTCCCCGTCGGGCGGGCTGCTCCAGGGCGACAGGTACAAAACCAGCATATCGTTAAAGGATAAAGCCGCTGCCCATGTGACAACCCAGGGCGCCTCGCGCATATACGGCATGAATAGCAACTGCGCCATCCACAAAATGGATATCTCGGCAGGCAAGGGATGCTATCTGGAATACATCCCAGACCAGGTGATACCATACGCGAAATCCAGATACTTTCAGGAGGTGCGCCTTGCAATAGACGATGATGCTGCAGCAGTCTATTCCGAGGTGGTCACCCCCGGCAGGGTGGCCATGGGGGAGTCGTTTCTCTACGACATACTATGCACGTCCGTCCGGTGCGAAAACCAGGACGGATCACTCCGGTTTGCCGAAAACGCAAGGGCCGAGCCCCGCAGGATGAACCTGCGCGGCGAGGCAGTACTCGGCGGATACTCTGTTCACGGGACCGTCTACGTGATGGCCCCCCCGGAGAGTGCAAGGACAATAGAGTATACGGCGGGCCGCATAATATCTCACACAGACGGCATTCTGGGGGGCACATCACTTCTCCCGGGCGGCGCAGGCATCACTGCAAGGCTGCTCTCGCACAGAACAGACAGCATCTTCAAGTGTATAGAGGGGATAGCTGGCGCATGCAGGATGGAGATGACAGGCGCCGCATACCCGGGGATAAGAAAGTGCTAGGCCCTGCCGGGGCGCCTTTTTTTGTACTTTAACGTCTCGTCTATCATCGAATGGGTCTGCAGCCGCAGCTCCATCAAAAAGCGCACAAGCTCGGCCCTCTCCTTTGGGCCCACCGCCCGCGCGTCCTCGATGAGATCATCTATTCTCGACAGCGTTATCTTTAGCGCCAGATTGCCCCTGTTCAATATCGCAGCAGACCTTGTCCCGCCGTCGGGTTTAGGCTCGCGCGCAACACGCCTCTTGGCATCCCTTATCTGCCGGACGGTCAGGCCCCCCGAGGCCATCTCGGCAGCAAGCTCTGTCCTGAGGGGCTCGTCCGCGCCCGCAAGCTCGAGCGCCTGGCTTACACCCATGCCGCCGCCGGCCACCCTCTCCCGCAGGTCCTCGGGCAGCCGGAGCAGCTGCATCCTGTGCGATACATACTCCTCGCTCTTGCCTATCCTTTTTCCGAGCTCGCCGACGCCGCCCCAGCCGTACTCTGTCACGTACCGGCGGTAGGCCTCAGCCTCCTCTATCGGGTCCATCGACTTTCTCTGTATGTTCTCTGCCAGCTGCACCTCATAGGCCTGCCTGTCGGTAAGCTCCCGTATCCTGCACGGTATGACCCTCCAGCGGAGCGATCTGCATGCGGCAAACCTGCGGTGGCCGGCCACTATCTCAAAGCCGTGGTCCTGCGGCCTGATCAGTATTGGCTGTAACAGGCCCTGCTCCCTGATGCTAGCCCGGAGATCCTCTATTCCGGAACCTGAGGGCCGGGCATATCTCAGAGTATACCGGGAGGGCCGGATCATGCGGATCTCTATCTGTTCTACAAGAGAGCTGTCGATAATTTGCACAATTTATTCAGCGGGCTTGAAGTATTTATCAATTATTCCAAAAACATTCAAAATACAACAATAATAGAGTGTAAATATTGCGATAATATAGCAAAACAAGGGCAAAGTTTTAAGAATTTAGAGTATAAATCATATCCGTGGAGGAGCGCATGATACAGGTGATGGGACGCTTAGAAAAGCAGAGCAGAAATGAGAGGTGCACATCCCCTGCAGAGAGAATGATGGCAATAACCCCGGAGACGGGCAGATTCTACAATATCCTGCTCAGGGCGATGGGGGCATCAAGTGTACTAGAGATAGGGCTCTCTCACGGGTACTCTACGATATGGTTTGCCGATGGAATACAGGATGTACCCGGCTCCCGGATAACCACCCTGGAGAGGGACAGCTCCAAGTGTTCAATAGCAGGTGCGAACCTCAGGGAGGCAGGCGTGGACGGGATGGTCAATATACGGCAGGGCGATGCAGCAGATACCCTGGATGGCTTGGAGGGTCCATTTGACTTTGTATTCATAGATGCAGACAAGGAGAACGCCATAGGGTACTTTGAGGCGTGCCTTCCGCTGGTGAGAAGAAACGGGATCATAGCCGCAGACAACACCCTGGACATGAGGGAGATGCGGCCGTATATCGAGCATGTCAGGCGGCGCGAAGGCGTCCGGACCGTCACCCTTCATGTGGGGTGGGGGCAGGAGCTTACCGCAAGGCTGTAGGCGTAGGGCATAGTAAGAACCTATAAAGGCCTCCTCAAGATCGGGATCCGAATGGGAAAGCTTCTAGAAAAGGCCCTAAGGGACGCCGTCAAGGAGGACAGGTGCACGATCGGCGCAAAACAGGTAGCCGGGGCGATAAAGGGCTCAAAGATGATAGTCCTGTCCAGGCTGCGCCAGGGCAACGATACGGGGGAGATAACGCGCGGTGCCGAAGAGGCCGGGGTGCCCACCGTCAGCTTTGAAGGATCCTCTGTGGCGCTAGGCAGGCTGTGCGGCCTGCAGTACCGCGTATCGGCCATATCCATTGATGCAATGCCCGAGGCTGGCATAAAGCCGATACTGGAGGAGGCGCAATGACACCCGTGCGCGACTGCAGTATCCATGAAAGTTTAAATGACAAGGGCCGGGCCTTGAGGTAAACAGGATCTACATGACGCAGGCAATAAAACTAACCAACGATCAGATGCGACTTATGTCGCTGTTCCAGAGCATAACAAAGGCGACTGCAAGGGACTGCATCGAGGATGAAAAGCAGAACAGGGTCATATTTGTCGTGGGCGGCAACAAGATGGGGCTGGCAATAGGCAGGGGCGGCTCGAACATAAAGTCGCTCCAGAATATAATAAAAAAGAACGTCGAGCTCGTCGAGTACCACGAGGACCCCGCAGAGTTCCTAAAGCACATGCTCGACTCCAAGCTGGTCTCGGAGGTAAAGCTCAACAAGCGCTCCGACGGGACGACCCAGGCGATTGTAATAGTGGACCCCCAGAAAAAGGGCATAGTGATAGGCAGGGACGGGCGCAACGTGGAGAAGGCAAGGATGCTGGCAAAAAGATACTTTGAGATAAGCAGCGTCATGATAAACAGCCCCGAGAGAGAAAAGATAGAGTGGTAGATGTGGCGAAATCACCACTCGGACTCTTTGCAGGAAGGGTTCTCAAGGCAAAAAAGAAAAGGCAACGCTGGTCCATATCCAGGTACAAGCGGAGGGAGCTCGGGCTTGACCGCAAGGCAAACCCGATGGGCGGCTCGCCGCAGGCCAGGGGGATAGTGCTAGAAAAGGTGGGCGTCGAGGCCAAGCAGCCAAACTCGGCCGTCAGAAAGTGCGTCAGGGTCCAGCTGATAAAAAACGGAAAATCAATCACCGCGTTTCTGCCCCGGGACGGGGCGATGAACTTTATCGACGAGCATGACGAGGTGCATGTAGAGGGCATGGGCGCAACCCAGGGCGGCGCAATGGGGGACATACCCGGCGTGCGCTTCAAGGTATTCAAGGTCAACGGGACCTCGCTGCACGAGCTGGTCATAGGCAAAAAGGAGAAGCCCAGGAGATAATCATGGCCGAGACGCAGAACCTTTTGCTGTTCAGAAAATGGGACCTCTCGGATATAGAGGTCGTAGACCCGGGCCTCAAGACCGCGATATCGCTCCGTAAGATGACCCTCCCGTATACGTACGGCCGCTCTGCGCTCAAGCGCTTTAACAAGGCCGACGCCAACATAGTGGAGAGGCTCGCAAACAAGATGATGCACTTTGGCAAAAAGTACGCAAAGAACACCGGCCGCATGGCGGGCAAAAAGATGGGATCGATAAACACGGTAAAGACGGCCTTTGAGATAATCAACCTGAAAACGGGCAGAAACCCAGTGGAGGTCCTGGTCCGCGCCGTAGAGAACTCGGCCCCCAACGAGGACACGACAAGGATAGTCTACGGGGGGACAGTCTACCATGTATCAGTGGATGTCTCGCCTTTGCGCAGGGTAGACCTGGCGCTGCGCTTTATAGCTGACGGCGTAAAGGAAGCCGCCTTTAGAAAGCCAAAGTCGCTCGAAGAGTTCCTGGCAGAGCATCTAATCCTGGCTGCAAACAACACGACAGACGCGCCATCCGTCAAGAAAAAGAACGAGCTTGAAAGGATAGCCCAGGCGTCAAGATAGTACAGTAGCCCGAGGCAGATTCGAACTGCCGTCTCCGCGTGTCTACTCGCTAGATCCAGAGCGCGGAATCCTTGGCCCCGTAAGGTTTGGCCAGACTAGACTATCGGGCTACAGGCGCCTTGCCGGCCTGCGGAAATATAACCATTTAGGAGCCTACCTTGTCTGTGCCTCATGTATAGCGGTGGCATACCCGCATTCTGCGCGCAGGCGCATGTACGGGATGAGCCGGTAGTGTATGCCGTAAGAGCCGCCGTCCTTGTATATGATCCCCTTCTGGGCCAGCGAGACCAGCCCCCTAGACAGCGAGGCCACGTCCAGGCCACCTTTTTTGCATATCTCGTCCCGCTTTGTCCTGTACTGTTCGACGGTAAATACGGTCGCGTCAAGCTCCAGTATGAGGGGCCAGACTATCTCCTTCCAGACAAACCGCCTCTTCTCTGTGGCAGACGCGTACTTGCCCTTCTCGCCCAACATTAATACCCGCTGGCGCATGTTATTAACTGAATTGTCGAGCGAGGACATCGCCGTCGCACTGGATCTGCTGGAAAAGGACTGGGAGGTGGACCCGCTGCTCAAGGATTTCATGCTGCGCAAGATAGAGAAGGTATCGGACCATACAGTCACGGTGGGAAGCGTTACCTATCATATGCCGTATCTGGAGGATGAGAAAAAATACATACTGTGGACGTGCCTCTGGCCCGACTGCCACAACTGCTGCGACCGGCAGGGCAGGCTGCCGCTGACCTCGGACGACCTGATAAAGGTGGGGGGCAAGCTGGAGTACAAGGATGTCTCGGAGTTTATCGAGCGCGAGACCATAACTGCCACGTGGCAGGAGCCCTCGCCCGGCGGCGGGACCGTCACGCTGACTACGATAAACCTCAAGAGAAAGGACGGCGAGACCGAGAAAGACGACGGCACGCATGTATCGTGCAGGTTCCTCGACAAGGACGGCGGCTGCACGCTGCACCCCGACAGGCCCGGGGTCTGCCAGATGTACCCGTTTTCCGCGTGGCTCGAGAACGACGGGGGCAGGGCCAGGGTGCACGCGGCGTACCAGTTTACGGGCGACTGTCCAGGATTTTACATGTCTGCAGATGCGGGCGAGATGAGGACAGAGCACGAGAATTATTCAGAGATGATATACGATTACGCCATGAAGTCCTCCCGGACCACAAGGGAGGGCTATTCTGCATCGAGCATGCACTGACGGGCGCGCGCCGTCAGTCGGATCTCTCTAAATGCGAGTCTTTGCCCTCGACAAAGAGCAGCGAGATCGGGCTTGACTCCGACTTTAGGGTGTACCGCACGGCCCCGCCGTCGTCCTGGCTTATCCGCTCTATGCGGTAGATGATCCCGTCCCCGTGATCCCCGTCGACTATCCTCACCATGTCCCCGGGCTGGAAACGCAGTCCGGGGATGCTCTTTTTGTGGGATGCCCCGCAGTCCCTGCACCTGACAAGGTCGTCTGCCAGCACAATCCGCGCACTGCCGCAGTCGATGCATATCCGGACCCCGGTGCCGATCTTTGGTTCGTTGGATCCCCCGCGGAGTATTCCCAGCTTCATGGGTATTCGGATCGAACAAGGGACAATAAAAATTAATCGGGAAAAACTGCGCCGGTCGGGATCTATCCCGCGGGCCCCTTCCGGGCAGCCGCATATCCGCATGGACGATTCATCCATGTTGGTGCGGACTATACACTTTCGCGGGGGTTTCCCGGGCGCGGCCGCCGGCGCTCCGCGGCTGCCTTAAATGCCCTGCCTCTTTGGCGGGGCTGTGCGCATCAAAACCGTCCTGATGGATGCAGGATTCCGATCCCGGTACGGCCGGTGGCGGCAAAGCCCGGGGCGGCCTGCATATGCCCCCGGGGGCCGGAACAGGGCCTTTCTTTGCGCATTTGTACACACAACATAAATAGTCTAATCGGGGCGTGAGATAAGATGAACCCCCGCAAAAGCGCAAGGCTGATCCCCGTGCTGATGCTGGCGGTATTCATGGCGGCCGGCCCCTTGGTGGGATCCGTCTCCGCCCAGGGGATAGGAATGTCACTAAACGTATTCGCCGAAGCCGGCTCAACTGCTCTTACAGTAAGCGGGATGACCACCAACAGGGCGCTCGGCGATGTATCAATAACGGTGCAGGCCCCAAACGGCAACATAGTGGGCATAGATCAGAAAGCCCCGGACCGTGATGGCAACTACCGGACAGAGGTCCAGCTTGGCGACGGCATACTGGGAATACAGGACGGAGTGTACACGATAAGGGCGTACCAGAGCGATGCCAATCTGTACGACCTTAATGTCAGGGTGATGATCACCGGCGGGGTTCTGGGCAACATAGACGAGACTACATCATCACTTGATCTTTCCAGTGCCACAACCGTCCGGCCAGATAACAGGATAAGCGGTCTGAGCTTTACTGTTGACGCGCCCGAGGGAGCACTCGAGATGGGCATAAACGGCAATACAGACCACCTGCATACTGACGTCACCATGGTAGTGACCGCCCCCAACGGCAACCTAATACACACAGACCAGCTATCTCCCGATGCAAGCGGCGACTTTGAGGCCACGATAAACGTAGGCTGCCCGAACTGGGCGCAAGACGGCATGTACACCATAACGATACAGCAAGAAGAGAACATTCTGTACAAGGATGTACACCAGGTTGAGATAAGGGACTGTGTAGTGATACCAGAGTTCGGCACGGTCGCAGTGCTGGTGCTGGCAGTTGCAATAGTCTCGATAATAGCCGTCACGGCAAGGTCTGGACTGAGCATAATACCCAGGTACTAGAACAGAACACCGGGATTTCAAGTGCTAAAAGAACTCAGAGAGCGTCCTCTGCCGGACAAGCCGCATTATCGAGCCGTGCGAGAGCCATTCGTTTCTCGATATGCTCATGGGCCTGCACGCCTCGTCAATGGCCTCGTCCAGGCTGCCGGCGACAAACGGCTTTTGCGCCATGGCGGCCCGGAGGCCCTCGCGGACCTGCCAGACTCCCACCGGGACGGAATATTCCGCCCGTATCTCGCGGAGGACAAGAGCGCCCGCCTGCACTCCTCTTCCGCAAAGGTGCTCGGCCACGGCCAGCCTAGATGCAAAGTGCGCCCCTGCTGTGGCCGGCGCGTGGTCAAGACCCCTGGCATCCTCGTGGTCCGCGCCAAAGCCCAGCACGCCGCCAGAATAATAGGCCTCCATCATCTCAAAGAGCCACCTGTGCGGGAATAGCACCACCGAGAAGAGGTTCCCCATGTGCACATAGTGGAAGACCTGGTGTGCGTCGGATACGGGCGCGTCTTTTATCCGGCCGACGAGTCTCTTTGAGACCATGTCATCGACGGCAGTTATGCTCCAGCGCGTGGGGACAAGCTTTCTCCGGCGGCCCAGCATCCCCACCGAGAGGCACCCCTGTATGCGGGATATCTCGGTCCCGCCGTCGTATAGAGCGACGGCGGCATCTGCCGCGCCAAGGTCCCTGTCATAGTAGGCCCGCTCTATGGCCCCGTCTGCTGACGAGCCCCCAAAGCTTGCACGCCGGATCTCCCCCACGGGCCCAAAGGGCGCGCAGCACCCGTCGGCAAGGGCTGCAGGCGAGACTGGCTTCTCAAAGCGTATATCAGAGTCTACGGGCCTGCGCGACATGGCAGCCTCCTGCAGGCCCTCTATGTACCGGCCCGACGTGCCCGTAACGCGCGTCTTTCTTATCCCCCGGACCAGGCTGAGGCGGTAGTTTACTATCTCATCGAGCGGCCGGCCGGCCCACCTCTCTGGCGCGTCCATAAGCGAGGTATCCCCGTGTACGGGGGGCACCATCGGGCCCACGCCCACCCGGGGATAGCCGTACGACCCCACAAAGACCGACGGCGGGCTCGCCCCGCTCAGCTCGTCTGACGAGAAGAGGCTGCCGTTCCGGGAGAGATACTCGTTCCACCGCACCTCCATGGCCTTGCGAATGTCCGCCGAGCTCTGCTGCACAGGGCACGGTGGGCCCGTTGAGATTATTAAATTGGCCCGTATCAAGATCGTAAAATCTTGCCCGGATGCAGGCCGCCGGCCCCTAACCGGTATCTAGCGTTCTTCGGGCCCGGCTTCCACAGCCGGGGACTTGAAAAAGTAATTCCGGTGCCGGAGCGCAAACGAGGCTATTGCCAGGGCAATGCTCATACCTAGCGCCCCTGCGAACATGGCCGTTCCTTCTATCATGGCACATGCAGGCAGACTGCAATATTTGAATGTGCAGATATGCAGGCGCTTACCTGTCAGAGTGCCATGCCTAGCACGCCGGGCCGTGCTGGGAGAGCATGATGCCTGCGGACCAATACCACTGCATGCCCTAGATGATATACGCGGGGTGCCTGAGACATGCTGTACGAAGCACGGTGAGCCCATTCAGATTATTAAATTGGCCCGTATCAAGATCGCAGAATCACGCCCAGATACAGGCCACCCTACAGGCATAATCAAATCTTAAATATTACTACAGCCCCTGTAATGCATGGATAGAGATCCAAATGACGATAGATCAGATTCAATGAATCCGAACAATGATTCATACGATGCGTCAGAAGAAAATCGCGAAAACCAGGAAGCAGAAAACGATTAGGTTTTTGCAGAGATTTTTTATTTCTTATATTCTAGATCGGTACATCATTTGCGCATGAAAAACGGGCCGACTTGCCGCCCAGATTTTGTAATGGGGCGTAAAGTCTGCTCCTCCAACCCCGGGCGCATGACGTTTATTCCCCGGCGGCCCCCGCCCATCCATGGCAAGAAGGATCGTCTCGTTTCTTCCGAGCGCCACCGAGATGATATACGCGCTGGGCGCCCAGGACATGCTGCACGGCGTGACCCACGAGTGCGACCGGCCGCCGGAGGCTGCATCAAAGCCCAAGGTGATAAGATCCTCGTTTGACCCCGCGGCAATGTCCAGCAAGGAGATAGACGATGCGACTGCCCGGGCGGGCGAGGGAGTCTTTGTGCTCGACGAGAAAGCCCTGATGGAGGCGCGGCCGGACCTGATAATAGCCCAGGACACATGCAAGGTGTGCGCGCCGCACTCTGCGCAGGCCGCAAGGGCGCTCGAGATAGTAGACGGCGCGCGCGCGCACTCTATGGACCCGCACGACATGGCGGGCATACTGGATAGCATAACTGATCTCGCCGGAGTAATAGGCAGGGAGGGCGAGGGCCGGGAGATACGCGGCGCGCTTGAAGAGAGGATAGCCGCGGCGGGCGCCGCAGGGCCCGGGCCGCGCGTGCTGGCGCTCGAGTGGGTGGACCCGCTGTACACGTCGGGGCACTGGGTGCCCGACATGATAGCTGCAGCCGGCGGTACGGACGCCGTGGGCGCGGCGGGCGCGCATTCGCGCAGGATGGACATGGAAGAAGCGGCAGCCTCTGATCCCGACAAGGTGGTACTGATGCCGTGCGGCTTTGACGCGGCAAGGGCAGAATCAGAGTACAGGGGGTCTCTTGCAACCAATGTGCGGTGGCGGCAGATGCGGGCAGTTGCAGAAGGCGAGGTGTACGCGGTGGACTCTGCGGCATACTTTACAAGGCCAGGCATAGGCGTGGCCGCCGGCGTGGAGATAATCGCAAACATACTGCGCCCGGGATCCGCGGATGCGCCGCGGGGCGCGTGCAAAAAGATGGGCCCGCCCTAGTCGTCTTCGTCCCGGTCGGGGTCTGCGGTGCTCCTGCAGGGCCTGACGGGCACGTATATCACGGTCAACACCGTGCTGTATGGGGGCCTGCGGATATACCTAGGGGGTCGTGCAATACACCCCTTTTTGTGGGATTTTTTCAAGCTGGAATAGGGGCCGCATGCTCAAATTAAATACCCCGCGGCGCCCGGGATCGCCGTGAAGGCGGTCATTCTGGCGGGCGGCCTCGGGACGAGGCTGCACCCGTATACGATGTTCCTTCCAAAGCCGATGCTCCCGCTAGGCGACAGGCCGCTGCTGGAGCTGCTCATAGAGTGGGCCCGAAAAAACGGCACAAAGTCTGTCGTGCTCTGCGTAAGCTACATGAGAAAGGCCATACAGGACTATTTCGAGGACGGCAGCAGGTTCGGCGTTAGCATAGAGTATGCAGTATCCGAGAGGCCGCTGGCGACTGCAGGCCAGCTCAGGACCGCGGCCGACCTTGTCGACGGCACCTTTGCCTGTTTGTACGGCGATTCTGTGTTCGGGTTCAGCCTGAGGGCGATGGCGGCGCAGCACCGGCGCAAAAGGTCGTTTATAACCATGGGCCTCTACGAGTACTCTACCACTCTGCCCTACGGGGTGATAAAGACCGGAAGGGGCGGCAAGGTGGCAAGCTGGGATGAAAAGCCGGAGATCAAGGCAATGATAAACATGGGGTGCTACATCATGGAGCCCGGCGTGATGGACCTCATACCGCGCGGCAAATCATACGGCATGGATGACGTGGTCCGCAGGGCAATGTCAAAGGGCCTGCCGGTGGGCAGCTACCCCACAAAGAAGGGATTCATGGACATAGGCGACAAGGAATCCTATTCAAGGGCGTACCAGAGCTTTGTAGAGAGGCTGGGCAAGATCTGAGCGGCGGGGCGACGGTGCGGCGGCTCAGCACCGAAGATCTTGCGGCGGGCTTTTTGGAATCACTTGACAGCCTCAGGGAGGCTAGCGGCATGGGCCCGGAAAAGGCAAAAGATATCCTATCAAGGATATCTGCAAACCCCGATCACATAGTGCTCGTGGCGGAATACGGGGGCCGCATAGTTGGCGCCACCACTCTGCTCATCGAGCCCAAGTTCATACACGGAGGAGGCATCGCCGGCCACATAGAGGATGTGGCAGTCGCGCGCGGCATGCAGGGAAAGGGCATAGGAAAATTGCTGGTCCGGGAGGCGCTCGAATGTGCAAAAAAGGCGGGCTGCTACAAGACAATACTTGACTGCGAGGATTCTCTGCTGCCGTTCTACGAGGGGCTGGGCTTTAGGCGCGGCGCCAACGCCATGAGGTTCGACCACTAGACGTACTCTTTTTTTCTCCTGCGCTGCTTGCGCCGGAGCAGCATCGCGCCAATCACCATTATGGGCACGGACACGGCCATGAAGAGCGGCGTGATTATCGGCACAAAGTTGCCCTCGTATTCCGGGTGTATGCCGCCCGCCATCGAGTGGGCGACTACCATCCCGCCGAACATCACCGCGCCGCCTGCTATGATGAGCGATCCTATCAGCCTTGAGCCGTAGCGGCGCGTCAGCAGGAACGAGACGCCAGCCATTATGATCGCCGGCGCCGCCCCTATCGATATGAACTGGAGTATCTTGGGGTCGGGCTCGAGCACAAAGATGATAAACTCGCCCGGGGCGGTCTGCATGTAATAGAATATTGTGATGATCTCGCCTACAAACATGATAAACAGGCCAAGCGATGCAGCCGCGATGTACTTTTCTATGGCCATGCAGCAGACGCCGCGGCCCCAAAATAAATACCATTCATGCCCCCCGCGCCGGGTTACAGTATGCCCACGAGGCCTGCTAGCTCCTTTCTGCACGCAGGCCCCAGCCTGCCTGCCGCATCCTCGGGCGATATGCTGCTCAGGTATATCCCGTAGCCGCGCTCGAGGCCCGACCGGGGGGCGGTCACGGGGTACACCTCGATGTGCCAGTGAATCTGCCTGCTGTTCTTGCGCTCCGGGGACAGGTGGAACACCAGGTTGAAGGCGGGGTCCTTGGCGGTCTTTGCCAGCCCGCCCAGGGTGGTGCGCAGCATCAGGGCAAGGTCGGTAAGCTCTTTCTGGCTTATCTTTGAGAAAAACGTATTGTGCTTTCTCGGGCAGATCCAGAACTCGTACGGGTACGCAGGGGCCCACGGGCAGAACGCCACAAAGCCCTTTGTCTGCAGGACCTGCCTCGGCCCGTCGAGCTCGGCTGCCACGGTCTGGCACATGGGGCAGACGCCCTTTTCGTTGAGGATCCGGTGGGATGCATCCACTTCTGCGTCGACCACCGGCGGTATTGTCGAGAATGTGACTATGTTCATGTGCGGGTGCGAGGTGGCCGCGCCTGCTGCCTCGCCCCAGTTTGCATATATTGAGACATATGTGACGCCCTTTTTTGTGTACAGCCACTTGAGGCGGTCCTGGACCACCATCAGTATGTTGGACCACTGGTCTACGTCTATTGTAGAGAATGTGTCCTTTTGGTTGGGGGATGCAACCACGATATAGTGGTAGCCGTACGCGGGCTCTGAATAGTGCGGCCGGTCGCTGTACGTGTTGTTCTGCTCGGTGGTGACGGCGGGGTTGCTGCTCTCGAATACCCGTATCGACCAGTCCTTTACGTACTGGTCCTCGGAATCCTGGAGCCTCTGCAGCATGCCGTCCTTTGCCACCAGCGATAGGACCGACGGCTTTGTCTTGGATTCGTTGCCGGGCGAATAGAGGGATTTTTTGGCATCCGATTCTTTGGCCTCCTTTCCGGTGACGATCATGTAACGCTCCGAGACATAGTCCTTTCTCATGACGCCCATGTGGGTGCCACGTACAAAGCGCGTTAAAACGTTTTTCATGTGCTGCGGGATCGATCAGCGGCGCCAAGGTTTAAAGCAGTACAGGCGGCCCGCGGGATCCGGATGACCGAAGCCCGCATGGTGTATGTGCTGCTTGACGGCGTGGGGGACCTGCCGCATCCGGACCTTGGCGGCAAGACGCCCCTCGAGGCCGCATCGACGCCAAACATGGACAGGCTTGCCGTCCGGGGCGCCATGGGCGAGGTCATCTCGGTGGGCGAGGGGATAGCCCCGGAATCTGACATAGCCGTATTCAACATGCTCGGGTACAGGTTCGGCGACGAGTATCCCGGCAGGGGCGTCATAGAGGCGATAGGGACGGGTGCCGACTTTAAAGACGGGGATCTTGCGCTGCGGGGCAACTTTGCAACGCTTGGCGGCTCCGGGGAGATAACCGACAGGAGGGCGGGCAGAAACGTAGGCAGGCCTGACGCCGAGGCAGTCTCCCGCGAGCTCGAGGAGGGCGTGCGGTTCTCAAAGAGCGGCGCGTCAGTCTCGGTCATACCGAGCGTGGGGCACAGGGTTACGGTCCGCATAAGGTCCGAAGGCGGCCTGTCGGGGAGCATAACGAATACGGACCCCGCGTACGAGAGGCTCAGGGGGATGGGCGTGGCCAAAGATGCGTCGGGCCCCATGAGGATAGACAGGTGCCGCGCGCTCGACGACGACCCGCGCGCGCAAACAGCAGCCGAGCTTGTCAACGAGTTCAGCGAGCAGGCGGTAAAGATACTGGGGGATAGCGGCACCAACGAGCGCCGCGCGGCAGCCGGCGCAAAGAAGATCAGCTGCATACTGCTCCGCGACGCTGGCAGCAGGCGGCCGGTCGTCGAGCCGATAGAGAAAAAGTACTCGCTCGGATTCTCCTGCATAGCCGATATGCCCGTCGAGCTCGGCATATCAGAGGTGCTGGGCATGGAGGTGCTCGAGGCGGGCGGGACATGCGACTATGAGCAAAAGGCGGCAGCTGCTGCCGGCGCAGACGGCTCCGTGTACGTGCACCTAAAGGGGCCCGACGAGTTTGGGCACGACGGGGATGCGGCAGGCAAGACCAGCAGCATAGAGGATATAGACGGCAGGTTTTTTGGGCCGCTGCTCGGGGCCATCAGCCGGGATGAGACGGCAGTCGTCATATCTGCAGACCACTCCACGCCGTGCATAAGCAAGGGGCACAGCGACGACCCCGTACCCCTGCTGGTCTCGGGGGCGCTCGCGCCGCCCGACGGGACTGTCAGGTTTACAGAGGCGCAGGCGCGCAGCGGCATGATGGGCAGGCTCGCGGGCGCAGACGTGCTGGATGCGGCACTGAATAGAATCAGATCCTGAAGAGTTCCATGCGGCGCTCGTCCATCATGGCGGTTATCTTGGATCTTATGCGGCCCACGTCTATGTTGTGGTAGATGCCCGCAAACTCGCCCATCTTTTCGAGCGCCCTGCCGAACATGTTTATCCCTATGTCATCGTCGTTCTTTTGCGAGTGGGCAAATGCGACGGCCACCAGTATTATCCCCTGGACGAGCGACTTTTCGTCGCCGCTGCATTTTTTCCAGGCGCCCTCCCAGGCCTCGTGGGCCTCCCAGAACCTCTCGCCGTTAAAGTAGGATATGCCCTCCACTATGCCCTCGTCTTTTGTGATCTCTTCTTCCTCGGTGACGTGGCGTATGTTGTCGAGGCCGCCTATGGGCCGCAGCCTTCCTATTAGCTCGTCAAGCAGGCTTGGCGCGACGGAGACGTCAAGCTCTATGAATCCTGTGGCCACCCGGACCACCCTTATCGAGGCGCCAAGGCCGTCGCACAGATCCCTTGCCTTGTGCACTATATGCCGCGATTCCTTTGGCGAGTACTGCGTATTCACCAGGTGGACCATGTACCGCTCCATGCAACCCCCCGGATGCTATTTCTTAAATTTCTATTCATGGGGGCGGCTTCCGGATTTGGGTGCGGTGCACGGCACACTATACAGGCGTCTAATGAGGCCAGCTCAAAGGGGAGTGCAGGCACTAGGCAGGTATCTCGGTCCGGGGCTTGCCTGCAAGCTCGGCCATCCCTCAGGTCGTCCGCTGGAAGCGACTCGCCTTCCAAGATGCTTGCAATGCTGTCCCCGACATGGCAGAGCCCGGCACCTGGCGCGATCACGCCAAAGTCAGGGAGATCCCTGATCTCACAGGCGCCGCCCGCGCCAAGAAACATTATGAAGTGCTCGCCGGGCAGCACCTCGTGGCGCTCAAAGTGAGCAGGTTCGGCCCGGTCTCGCCATTCAGTATTGTAACGCTGATGGCCTCCTTTTCGACACCCATGGGGCCTCCCTGACCTCCACTCTACACCGTGTACACATACAGGGGGCCGTAATCTGCCGGCGCCTCTTTTGCTGCCGCATTGAGGATCCTGTCCTGTATCATCCACCAGATATCCAAGGGGGACAGCGGCTGATTCTCCCCTCTAAACAGCTGTAACTATCCACCCCATCCGTTCTCCTGCGCCGTCGCCTTGAGAAGTTTCATCTTTTCATCCTTTATGGTCTCGTGAATAACATAGTACATCATCCCCCGGACATCGTCCTCACTAAACTCCCCGCCGATAATGACCCGCACCATCTCGATGAAGCCCGCCAGATAGCTGTAATGTTTATCCTTGAGCTCGACCATCTTTTCATTTTGGGTCATCTTGTTCGGGTCGTTATCGATAAGCCATTCCCTGACATCGGCCTTGAGCTCCTCCCCCGACACGGAAATGTACGCAAAGGCCGCCCCGCCTGTTGTAACGGCCCCCGCGAGCACCGCAAGCAGGCATAGAACTATGATCCTTTTCCGGCTCACCTGGAATAACACGCAATGATGATAGATAAACCTGCACAATGGCCCCGTTCATGCGTTCTGCAAAGCCGCGGACTGGTCTGCCCTGTCACCTGTTCTTTGGAACAGCCAAAGCCTGCAAACAACCGCACGGTGCCCCAAGATTATGCGGTGGCATTTCCCCGGACAGGCGGGAGCCGGCGGCCTCTGATTCTATAGTGGCGGGTGTCCAAAAAATGCATGCGCTGCAGAGGCGGCCTGTCCTGTACAGCATGAAACGCGTGATCATCTGTTTGTGCCCCCGTGATAATGGGCGGTCATAGCATCAGGGATCTGCGCCTTGGCCAGGGAGGACGCGCACGCATCCGGCCGGATCATCATGGCAGGCTGCAAATGGCATCTGCCGCCGGTGCAGGAACCCGCGGATGCGGCCCCTGCCTTTCTGTGCCCCGGATTCTCCTTTCAAGGTTTATATGAACAGCGCCGGGGATCCCCGACCATGGGAATGGTAGAGACCGTAAGCGATACAGAGTCAAAGTTTCTCTCTAGAAGGGAGATCACGTGCAACTTCCTGGGGCTGGCAGGCAAGCTGGACAAGCTCGGGGCAGTGGACGCTGTAACCAGCGAGCTTGGCCTGGGCGGAAAACTGGTCATACCCATGAATCTCAAGAACCATGTAGGCAAGACCATGGTGACCGGCACTTTCTATGTATACGACGACGAGGCGCTGGCAAGATCCCACGTCAGCTCGGCCGTCTTTGCCAGGCTTGACAAGGCCAAAAAGAAGATCGAGGAGGCAAAGGCCGCGGAAAAGCCCGCAGAGGAAGCCGCGGAGAAACCTGCCGAGGCTGCAGAGGCCAAGGCAGACGAGGGCGCCGACAAGCCCGCAGAAGCTGCAGAGGCCAAGGATGAAAAGCCGGCAGAGAATCCCGCAGAGGCCAAGGAGGGCTCCTGATGGCAGACAAAAAGGAAGGTGGCGTCCACAGGTTCTACAAGATAGAGGACGGCAAGACCGTAAAGCTCCGGCACATTTGCTCGAGATGCGGCAAGGGCTTCTTCATGGCACAGCACAAGGACAGGCGCTCCTGCGGCAAGTGCGGGCTTACAGAGTTCAACCAGTAAATAGTCAGATGCCAGAGGCGGCCCTGGCCATCCTGCCGCGCATGCGAGAGCTCTTTTCTGCCATTATCTTTAGCCGCTCCGCCAGCCCCGTCTCGAGGCGCAGGCCCGCCAAGCCCCCCGCCGGGAGCACGGCAGTGTTGCCCCCGAGGTCCACGCCCGTGCGTGGCAGCCCCGCATCTATCCAGTTGGTTATGGTCTTGGCCTCGAGCCTAGCATCCCGGAATCCCGCGGGGAACCTCTTTGTTATGTGGGATACGAGAGTCCTGTCGGAGAATACGGCGCCCGGTTCTAGCACGCGCGTGCCGTCGGCGTATACGCTATCCCGTATGTTCCCCGAGGTCTCGTCGGATGTAATGGCGCCCGATGCCCTGTGTATCAGTTCCAGATAGTGCAAAAACTCGTGCGCCAGTATCGCGTGGACCGTCCCCTTGAGTCCATAGGCTATCAGCGGGGCGCACACCTGTATCACCACCTGCAGCCTGCCCTCGCGCACAAGCGGCAGCGTCCTTGCAAAGAGTATCCCGTATTCAAACGAGCCGGGGTCCTGCACGGATACCAGTATGGAGGGATCCACATACGCAGCAGGATAGTCTATCCCCGAGGCGCGCTCGATGCGGCCTATCCCGGAGACGGCAAGTGAAAAGCGCTTCCGGACCAGCTCCGCCATACTATCCGGTATGAGCCCCCGGCCGGATGCCTCTTCAATCTTGGAGAGCGGATCCAATGCGGCGGCTCTGATCCCTGAAGTAAAATACGTTGGCGCAGGGCCCCCAAGCGCGGTGGCCGGCAAGAGATCCTCCGCGGAGACACAGGCTGCGCGATCCGGGGCGCCCGGCCGCGGCGCCTATCCGCGGGGCTTGCCCCTCTTGGACGACTTTTCCTTGCGGCGCGTGGCGTGGCTGTCGGCACGCCTGACGTGCTTTCCCTTCTTTCTCTGAGGCATGCACCGCCCCCGGGCCCGACTTATTTCAAGTTTTACGGGGCCGGTCCCGGCCGCCTGCCGGGCGCGCAGGCCCCTTTCGGGGGCGCCTGCGGGTCCCTCCCCGGGCGCCCGGATGGCCCCCCCGCTCGACTGTTATCTCCTCAAAGTCAAACCCCCCGCAGGAGCAGACGGTGCCAAGCAGGTCGGACAGGTTGGGAAAGACGGTCTCGCCGCTGACGAACCTCTTGAACGGGACGCCCCCGTCTACCTCCATGTGCAGCTCAAACGACCCGGGGCCGGTCCTCGAGTGGCTGGCCGAGTGTATGGCCCTCTCTACGCGCCGCCTGCCCTCGTAGACTGCCAGCGTGCTGCCCCCGAGATCTGCAAGCCTGCCCAGTGTATCGTCGGATATTTCCCCTTTTGCAGATACTGCAAGCCTCACCTTTGAGCGGAACCGCACGGGGAGCTGCGGCATGGAGCGCACCTCCCGCAGGCCGTGCAATACCACCCCTCCGAGGCGCACAGTGGCAGGGTGCACAAGGCCCCTCCTGTGCGGCTGCACAAGCTGCGCCACAAACGGCCTGCCCCTGCCGCCCACGAGGCTCTCCTGGTCCTCGCCGCCAACCCACGTAAACGACGCGCGGCGCGCAGAATAGGTGCCGCATGCATGCCCGGATATCACGCCCTCGACGCTCCCCCCGGTATCCACGCCCAGCATCCCGCACGATGTGCAGCCCTCGCCCGCGCACCCGCCGCATGGCGCGCCCTTCTGGGATAGCCCCCGCACGGACTTTGTGTACCTGCCGGAGAGTACCACCGGCCGCGGATGGAACTCGGCGGTATTATCCCGCAGGTCTGCAGTTATGGAGAGCTCTGGCGCCCCATGGTCCACCGAAGCCCCGGTCATCGCCCCAAGATACGATGAGAGCATGGCGGCCACGTACGCCCGGAGTGCCGCAGCTCCTGCCAGCCTGCACCGCGAGCGGACCTCGTCATCCCTTTCTGCCATCGACGATTTTAGGCGCACGCCGACTACAAACGTCTCAAATTCATATGCTGCCGCACCCCAGAGCGACGGCCCGCACGATTCCTCAAGTGACGGGCACAGTCCTTTGCAGATGTGGCATTCCGACGGCCGGTCCCGCCCCTTGCCGCGGATGATGCGCCCCCGCTTTTCACAGTGCAGTATGTTGCCCGACCCGAACAGCCTTCCAAGGCACGGATCACACAGGACATACCCGCGCTCAGGCCGCATCTCCCCGGCATCCCGGGTCCCGTTTCGAGCCCGCAGGGCTCAGCCCAGCCCCATGCGCCTGAGCATGCCCTGCATCTGCCTCCCCTTGGAGGCCTTTATCATGCCCTTTGAGTTGTTGTACCCCTTGCGCAGCTCCTTTACATCGTGCTCGGGCCACCCCGAGCCCCGCGCTATCCTCTTTATCCGGGATGCGTTGAGCAGGTCGGGGTCGGCCTTCTCCGCCTGGGTCATGCTCTGTATGATGTACCTCCACCTTTCTATCCGGCCCTCGAGCTGCTCTATCTTGCCCGTCTGGACAGAGCCGGAAAAGCCCGGCATGTTCTCGAGCAATCCCTGGAGGGATCCTGCGCCGGCCACCTCGCCGAGCTGCTGGTAAAAATCATCCATGGTCATCTTGCCGCTGCTGATCCTCTTGAGGCGGTCCTGGTCCCCGTCCTCGAGCCTTTTTGCGAGCTCGAGCACCGCCCGGACGTCCCCCATGCCGAGCAATCTGCCGACAAACCTGGTAGAAGAAAACTGCTCTATGTCGTCGATGCGCTCGCCGGTCCCTATGTACATGACGCTCGAGCCAGTTGCCGCAGAGGCGGCTATGGCGCCCCCGCCCTTGGCGGAGCTGTCAAGCTTTGTCACCACTATGCCCCCGACGGGGACAGTCTTGTGGAACGCCTCGGCCTGGGCATAGCAGCGGTTGCCGATAGTCCCGTCGATTACAAGGAGCGCCAGGTCGGGCTCGGCGGCCTTGCCTATCCTCTTCATCTCGTCGAGCAGCTCGCCCTCTTCCTTGTGCCTGCCGGCTGTATCGACCAGTATGACATCGCATGAATCCCCAAAGTGCCGCAGCCCCCGCCGCACTACCGCTGGCGCGTCGGATTCGCCCTCTTCTCCGTAGACCTCAACATTGGACCTCTCGCACATGGTCCGGAGCTGCACAAGCGCGCCCGGCCTGTACGTGTCGGCGCCAACAACGCCGGTCTTGTATCCCTGCCGGGTCAGCAGCTTTGCAAGCTTCGCCGTGATGGTGCTCTTGCCGCTGCCCTGTATCCCCAGCATGAGAACCTTGTTTGTGCGACCCGGCTTGAACGAGAACTCGGATTCGCCCCCGAGCAGCTTTGCAAGCTCGTCGTAGAGTATCTTTACTATGTGGTCCTTCCTGGAGAGGCCCGGCGGGGGCACCTCCCCCACGCACCTCTCCTCGAGCCTGCCCGCAATCTCCTTGACCAGCCGGACGTCCACGTCAGAGCGTATCAGCGCCCTCTGGACGTCGAGCGCCAGCTCGTGTATCAGCTTTTCGTCGACCCCCTGCGAGCTGACTATCTTTTTTATTGCCGACCGGAGGTTGGTCTTGAGGCCGTCGAGCATGCCGTGAGAGTCCGGCTGCCTCTATTTCAAATATTCCCCTGCAGCCGTCCCAGGAGCCCCGGGACCGGAGTATGCGTATTTCGCGCGAAAACAGCGGGCAGTCCACCACCAAAGTCTCTGCCTCGCCGCCCTCGAATGCAAGGCCTAGGCCGTGCCGGGCTGATATCCGCCCAAGCTCGTCTATCTCCCGCCTGCCTATCTCCCTGCCAAGCCACCGTGCACCAAGGCCGCCCGCCGAGACCGCCGTTATTATAAACCGAAAGCCGTCGTCAACCAGGCTCCGCATGTACTGCCCGGGCTCAAGGCCCCAGAGCGGGGCTACAGCCTCCAGGCCGGCCGAGCCGCACGCGCCCTCAAAGTGCCTCTTTTGGAATGCGCTGGACAGCCCGCCGTGCACCACCCCCTGTATGCGGTACTCGTCCCTTGCAAACAAGAGTGATTCTGCTAGCAGTTTCTCCTCGGAATCCGCGTCAGATGGGCCCGACCGGGCGCATATCCGGGGGATCCCCATGGAGATGGCCTGCAGGCCTGTGATGTGCGTGTTTGGCGCGTGAAACAGCATGCTGTCAGGCGAAACAGGCGCCGCAGAGACCAGGCAGGCCACTGTATGCCCCTCCTGTATGGCCCTGTATGCGGAATAGGCGCTGTCCTTGCCTCCAGAGAACAGGGCGGCAAGCCTCAAGGCAGGGCCCCGCGTATATCAAAAGGCGACTCATCACTCATAACCCTCATCACGCATCAGACGGCTTTTCCAGACATCACAGGCGCCCGGCCTAGTTCTTTATGCGCATTATTTTGGTCTTGTCCATGACCAGCCAGTACTCTACATTCTGGCCGTTCTCTATCCTGCCCTGGACCTCCTCGTCTATCATGACTATGTCGACTGTCTCAAAGGTCTCCGAGTCCATTATCTGGATCGTCTCCCCGATTATGGAGATCACCTGGCCGGTCCTCTTGTCGATGAGTGGTACGTGCACCTGCATGCTGACGGGGCCCACATGGGGCCGCTTCTGGCCGTCAAAGACGCCCACGCCCACTATTCTCGCCTTTGCCGCGCCGTGCTTGCCCGGCTTGCTTGTATCATACTCGGATATCCGGCACGGCTCCCCCGTCGCCTGGTCGCCTACCGGCAGCAGTATATAGGAGCCAATCTTCAGCGAGCCTAGCTCCGAGGGCTTGCTCATGCCGATCCGGCCCTTTGTGGAATAATTAACCTTGCGCTTGCCATCGCCGGGATCGCCTGCCATGAAGCATTGTATCCTGCTGCAGGATCCGCGGGACGGCCCCGCGGGCTGCATGTTTTTAAGCTGCGGAATATCAGGGGTAGTGTTGGACCCGCACAAGGCCCGCCGGATTCTGGGAGTAGGAGACGACGCAGGCTTTGATGAGATCAAGGCAGCCTACAGGAGGCAGGCGCTCGAAAAGCACCCTGACAGGAGCGGCGACGGATCGCTGTTCCAGGAGATAAACGAGGCATACAGCATACTCAGGGAGGAGCAGAGAAATCCGCGGCCTGCATCCAGGCCTGCAGCCCGCCAGGGCCCCGCGGCGGGTTCCGCCCGCAACTGGGGGCCGCCGCCGGGCCAGGACGGCCCGCCGGAACAGGACTGGTCCAAGCATACGCGGGACATAGAGGAGGAGAACCCGGACTTTTGGAAGGAATACGAGAGAAACTTTTGGAAGGATTATGAAAATACCATAAACGCAGACGGCAGAAACGGCGAGTTTGAAAAGGCAAAAGAGCCCAAAAAGCAGCCCGACTTGCACGTCGAGGTAGAGCCCTCCCTGTGCATAGGATGCCAGAGCTGCGAGACCATAGCACCGGACGTCTTCCGCGTGGACAGGGATACAAACATGAACCCAAAGTCAAGGGTGATAAACAGAAAAGGGGCGGGGCTCAACAAGATAATGAACGCAGCCGAGACCTGCCCCACCAAGGCCATAATAGTGGAGAACAAGGATACAGACGAGAGGCTGTACCCGCTGTAGCTATCCCTTTAGGCGGTCGTAGATCTCAAACGTCTCGTCTGTTCCCAGCTGTATGGCCCCGCCGAACATGCTGTGGACGGGCCCCGCGCCGTCGCCTTCGCTGCGCGGTATGAGATGGACGTGCGCGTGCGGGACCTCCTGGCCGCTGCCCCGGCCGTTGTGCAGGGCTACAAGGGTGGACCCGCCCATTTCGTCCACCCGGGCAACCACCCTTCTTACGACCTCGAATAAGTCGGCGTTCTCGGATTCTGGGATCTCCTGCATTCTCTCGTAATGGCCCTTGGGTATGACAAGCGAGTGGCCGCGCGCCACGGGAAAGGCATCCATGAACGCAATCGTATTGCCGGTCTCGGATATGATCCTGGCCGGCAGCTCGCCTGATGCTATCTTGCAGAATACACAGTCGGCGTCACGCACGGCGCCCAGTATATCTCACCCGTCCCCGGGCTCGACTATGGCGGCCCACGCAAGGTCCCTGCCGAACTTTATCATGACCGTGTCACCCGGCTGCGCCGCGCAGTCCTCGATGGTCTTTGGGACCATGTCTTCTGTCTCTACATAGCATGTCCCGTCAGTGTTGGTAAGTATGACCACCTCCTCAAAGACGTCCTCGCGTATGAGGTTCCAAAAGGGAAAGACCACGGTGGCCAGTATGAGCCCAGCAGCAACTATTGCGCCGCCAAATATTGCGCCGTATTTTTGTCCGTCGCTAAGCTCCACCGTCTACCACATCCCGTCGGACGACTCTTTTGGGTCCATCTTCTTTTCTGGCACGTTGCCGTGCGCCTTTTTCATGTGCCGCTCCAGCCTCTCCGGATAGTACAGTTCGTTGCCGCATACGTCGCACTTTGTCTTGTTCTCGTCCTTCTTTTTGCCCTTTCCGAATAGGCCCATGGCCCGTCTGCTCCGCCTGCATGTTATAAAGCATTCCGGGGCGCATTGCCCCGCATGCCTCAACCCGGCGGGGCACCTGCCCTGCTCTCCATCTCTGCTATGATCGCCTGCCGCTCCACAAGGGGCGTCTCGCCGTCTATCTTGGTGGCTATATGCCGCGCCTCGGGGTTTATCCTTTCAAGGTGCTGGGCCAGTATGCAGTTCAGGGACTTTCGGATCAGCGTGCGGTGCTCGCGCAAAAACGCAACCAGGCCAGGCTCTAGCTCGATGTACTCTTTTCCCACCTTTTCGTACAGGCCGGGCATGTCGGTGAGCACGGCATCTATCGCATGGCGCGCTACGCACAGCCTTGCAACCTTGCACCGGAATCCCTCCATTTTATCCGACGCAAGCTCCGCAAGCTCCGGCGGGTTCTGATCCGCCCTGCCTGCCTGCTCGTTATCTATCAGACTGATTATCGTGTCTGCATCCTCGCGGCCCCCGCGGGACCTGTGCGGCGTGTGGCGCAGTCCAAAGCCCGCGTGCATGTCCCAATAATATTTTGCAAACCGCGCCGCCACAAAGTCAAGATTCAACATTATCCTGCCGTCCCTGTGCCCTATCCATCTTCTTCCGACCAGGCAGGGCTCGGAATACAGCCCGAGGTCCGCCAGGGAGCGCAGCAGGACCGCCTTGTACGTGCCGACCATCTTGCCGCTGCTCAAAAAGCTGTCATACATCTTGGCGTACCGGGCCCAGTCGTTGTACGTCCCCCGCATGCGGTCAGCCCCTGCGTCCATTCCGGCATGGAGCGGCGGCCATATCATATACCTTGCAGCCTCCGGCACAGGATAGGATAATATGGACGCCCCCGCCCAGCGGAACCGTTGACCGTCAAAAAGATAACGGTGCTCGGCTCCGGGATCATGGGCCACGGCATAGCCCAGGTATCTGCCGCCTCCGGATACGAGGTGGTATTGCGCGATATAGAGCAGAGGTTCCTTGATTCTGCCATGGAAAAGATACGGTGGAGCCTTGACAAGATGGCCTCCAAGGGCAGGATCACCGCCGAGGAGAAAGACGGCATACTAAACAGGATAAGACCCGTGGTGGCGCTAGGCGAGGCGCTCGAGGGCGCGGACCTGGTCATAGAGGCGGTCCCCGAGGTGATGGATCTAAAGAGAAAGGTGTACGCAGAACTTGACGCGGCAGCCCCCGAGGGGGCGGCCTTTGCGTCAAACACGAGCACGCTGCCGATAACCGAGATAGCCCAGGCCACGTCCCGCCCGGAGAGGTTCATCGGGATACACTTTTTCAACCCGCCGCAGCTAATGAAGCTCGTCGAGGTGATACCCGGCGAGGGCACATCCGATGAGACCACCAGGATGACCCTGGAATATGTAGAGTCCCTCGGCAAGCAGGCCGTCCTGTGCAGAAAAGACGTGCCAGGCTTTATCGTAAACAGGCTCTTCATACCGATGGTGCACGAGGCGTGCCATGCAATGGACAGGACCGGCGCATCCATGGAGCAGATAGACTCTGCCGTAAAGTTCGGGCTGGGCTTTCCCATGGGGATATTCGAGCTGGCCGACTTTACCGGCATGGACGTGATACACAAGGCGACTGTAGAGATGCACCAGAGGGACAAGGGCGTGGTCAACCCGCACCCGCTGGTAGAGAAGATGTTTAACGAAAAAAAACTCGGCAAAAAGTCCGGCGAAGGGTACTACAAGTACTCTGATGAAAAGTACGAGAGGGTGGCGCTCTCAGAAGAGCTGGCCGCCGGATACGACCCGCTGGAGCTTGCAGCAAGCGTGCTGAACAACGCGGCATGGCTGGTCAGCAACGGGGCAAGCGACATAGAGGAGATAGAAAAGGCGGCAAGGCTCGGCCTTGGGCTCAAAAATCCCCTCTTTGAGACCGCAAAAGAGATGGGAATGGGCAGGATAGTCGGCGCGCTTGAAAAGATGGCCGCGAAATACGGCCCGTTCTACAGACCCGACCCGCTGTTTGCCACTATGTGATGGCTTCCAGTATCGACCTGACCGCCTCGTCCGGCGAGTCGGCCTGCCCTATCATGATGTTCTCCCTGTAATCGACAAAGGTGCCCCCGTAGCGGTCCGCCACGCCGCCAGTCCCGCGCACGGCCACCATCGGCCGCCTGTACATGTATGCGGCGCACACCTCGGAGAGCGTCCCGGACCCTCCCCCGATTATTATTATCCCATCTGCTGCAAGCGCGTTGAGAAAGTCCCGGGTCAGGCCCATCCCGCTTGGGAGCACCACGTCGCAAAACTCGTTTGCCTCCGAGTGGGCATCCTGGGGTATGATCCCCACTGTAAGGCCGCCAGCCTCCCGGGCTCCCCTGCACGAGGCCCTCATCACCCCGCCCAGGCCGCCCGATATGAGCACCGCCCCGGACCGGGCTATCGCGGCACCTGTATCGTACGCGGTCTTTTCATGCTCCGGGGTGCAGCCATTATCGTTGTGCCCTATCACCAGGATCTGCGTCTTTCTTGCCATGGACCTGCCCCGGGATCAGCCAATCAAATACCTTTCCAAGAACGCAGGTGCCGGCCCGCGGGGGCGATCCGGAAGGGATATTAATTATTGCGATGCCGTATATCCATGGCAAAACGCACAATGCCCGTATGCTTTACCACAGAGCAGTACAGGCTGATCACAGAGCACGCACGCAAAAACGGCATGCTCAACGCCGGCCAGGCCCTAGAGAACCTGCTAAAGTAGGCCCACACACGGCAAACATATTTTTGAGATGGATAAGCGAGCCCTGCGCATGGGGCTATTTGGCCGCAAGGCGGAGCATTGCGCGGTGTGCGGCAAGGAGATGCAGCACAGGCACAAGCCAAAAAGGGAGTGGAACATGAAGGGCCGCCTCTGCGGGGACTGCCACGTGGACAAGTCCAAGGAGTACTATGAGGGGAAGATAAGGCAGTCCTGCACAGTCTGCGGCACGACAAAAAAGATAACCGACCTCTGGGAGCCCCGCTGGCAGTGGGACATGGAGGGCCTGCTGTGCAAAGAGTGCTTTGATGTAAAGGAGGGCGACTTTGAGAACAGGAAAAAGTATTGCAGCATGTGCGGGGCCCGGATGAAGTTCCTCAGGTACAGGCCCAAGCCGGGATGGAAGATGGACGGGGAGCTCTGCAGGGAGTGCTGGGACTCCCAGAAGGCAAAGTTCGGCTGACCATGGGCCTCTTCAAGAGGGCCAGGTGCCCCCGGTGCGGGGCGTCGTTCCGCGGAGAAGAGCAGCTGATGCACCACAAGGACAGGGTCCACGGGGATCTGAAATACCGCTGCGAAAAATGCGGCATGTCGTTCCACGGAATGGAGGAGATGCGCTCGCACGTAAAGGCAAAGCACGGGTACTGGGATATCAGACGGCCTTGACCGACTTTATTATCGGCGGCCTGACCTTTGTAAACACCCGGAAGCCGCAGATGCACTTTATCTCGGGCAGCCTGTGCAGCTCCACGTTGGAGACGGACGTGCCGCAGCGCAGGCACGAGTAGAATACCTCGAACTTTGGCTCCGGCTCCTCGACAGGCTCTTCATCCTCTTCTGGCGCGGCCTCTGGTGCCGCCTCTTCGTCTACCATGTTTGCCGGCCCGCACGGGGCGTAAAAAACCTATGTAAGGAACAGCTCAAGGTGCACATCATCCGGGATCTTGAGGTCTATCAGCCGCCGTATAGTCTTGTCGTCGGCGCTGATGTCGATTATCCTCCGGTGCATCCTCATCTCCCACTTTTCATACGTTTCAGTGCCGCTTCCGCAGGGGGACTTGCGGGTGGCAATGTGGAGCTTTTTGACCGGCAGCGGGGTGGGTCCCTTTATGCGGACGCCCGTCCTCTTGCCGATGTCCATTATGATCCCGCAGACACCGTCAAGCTTGAGGAGGTTTATGCTGGTGAGCTTTACGCGGGCGGACTGGGTCATCCGGCCCTACACTTTGTGCTCTTCGGTGATCTCTTTTACTATACCTGCTGCTATCGTGGCGCCCATGTCCCGGAGTGCGAACCTGCCCATCTCGGGGAACTCTTTGAAGGTCTCTATTGGCGTGGGCCTGACAGGCCGTATCTTGATTATTGCAGAGTCGCCCACCTTGAGGAACTTGGGGTTCTCTTCCTCGACTGCGCCCGTGGCGGGGTTTATCTTGGAGACAAACTCGGACATTATCGCGGCCACCTGCGCCGTATGGCAGTGCATTACAGGCGTATACCCGGGTGCCAGGGCCGTCGGATGGTGAATTACTATAATCTGTGCCAGAAACTCTTTTGCCACCTTGGGCGGGTTTGCAGGATCACCGAGGACGTCCCCCCTCTTGATGTCCTTCTTTTCTATACCGCGGAGGTTAAAGCCTATGTTGTCGCCAGCTTCGGCAGACGGCATCTCAGTATGGTGGGTCTCTATTGACTTTATCTCGCCCTGTGCGCCCGAAGGCATCACTACTATCTTGTCGCCAGGCTTCATCGTGCCGGTCTCGACACGCCCCACCGGGACAGTTCCCACTCCCGTTATCGTGTATACATCCTGTATGGGGACGCGCAGCGGCTTGCCCACAGGCTTCTCAGCCATCTTAAAGTCGTCAAAGGATTCTAACAGCGTCTTGCCCTTGTACCACGGCATGTTCTCGGATCTCTTTACCAGGTTGTCCCCCTTCCATCCGGATACGGGTATGAAGGGCACATTCTCCAGCTTGTACCCTACTGACTTTACCAGGCCCTCGCCTTTTTCCACCGTCTTTTTGTAGGCCTCCTCAGAGTACTTGCTGTCGTCCATCTTGTTTACGGCCACTATAAGCTGGTTGACGCCGAGCGTCTTTAGCAGGAATGCATGCTCCCTTGCCTGTCCGCCTGCTGCAATGGCGGTATCCGTCTCGCCTTCCTTTGCGGATAGCACCAGTATGGCGCAGTCGGCCTCGGAGGCGCCCGTGATCATGTTCTTGATAAAGTCTCGGTGCCCCGGTGCGTCTATCAGGGTGAAAAAGTACTTGGGCGTCTCGAACTTTTGGAAGGCAAGGTCGATGGTGATGCCCCTTTCTCTCTCGTCCTTTATGTTGTCCATGACCCAGGCGTACTTGAAGGTGTCACCCTTTCCTGTCTTTTCGGACTCTTCGGCATGCTGCGCGATCGTCCGCTCGTCCACCACGCCCAGATCCATCAGGAAATGGCCCATTGTAGTGGACTTGCCGTTGTCGATGTGGCCCGTCACGATCATGTTCAGGTGGGGTTTATCCGCCATGTGGGCAGTCATACCGAGGGGGTTTATTACCCTTACGATCACCGGGGCGGGTTTTTCGCGCAGGGGCCGCGGCGGGCCCCCATCCGCCGGATAAGAAAAGGAGCTTCGAGTGGGATCCGAACCCACGACCTTTACCTTACCAAGGTAACGCTCTACCAGGCTGAGCTATCGAAGCATGCAGGATCCACCATCTAAAATCCTTATAATTCTTGATTAGGCCCCCGCAAACCGTTAAATCGCACCCGTAGATCCCCGTGTCGGGGAGGAGTAATCAAGCCTGGCCAAAGCAAGCGCAAGCTTTTGGAGATGCAGGACTTAAGATCAAAAAAATAGGGGATCCTGTCTCCTAGGGGTTCGTGGGTTCAAATCCCACCTCCTCCACTAGCCCCGTTTGTTCATTCCACGGGCCGCAAGGGCCTCGTATACCTCGGGCAGTGAAAAGGCAAACCCCACGTGGACACAGTGCTCCTGCTCGCATAGCTGGCAGAAGAACTTTCCCCCGCGGATAGTTATCTCGGCAATACGGTCCTCGATGTTGTCCTTGAGTATGACCCGGTCGTCCTCGACGGAGATGCTCTCCATCCTGGGTGCGTACCTTGCAAACGTCTTGTCCTTTTGCATCGTCTCCTCCATCATGTAGGTGACATAACCGGCGAAGCTGCTGACGCCACGCATCATCATCTTCTCCCGGTTCTTGCTGTAGACGTCAAAGAACCGATCGTAGACTGCATCCGAGATCGTTATTGACTTGAATCCTGGTTTCGGCACTATACCATCACTTACCGTACAATGCAGTATGCCCTGCTATAAACATGTGGGTGTGCCCGTTCTTGACCCACAGGTGCCCGCTTTTGACATGATCCAGGGCCCGGTGCCCATGATCCGAAATGCAGTGCCAGATCAAGTTTTTTTGATAACCGCCCGAATATCCGCGCCGGGGAGCATACCATGTTGAGCCAGCAGTACGGACTGGAACAGTCCCCCATCAGGCCCTTTGTCAAGTGGGCGGGCGGCAAGAGGCAGATCATTCCGGTCCTGCAGGGGTTCTTTCCCAGGGCGTTTGGCGAGTACCACGAGCCGTTTCTAGGAGGAGGCGCGGTGCTCTTCCACATGCTGTCCGGCGGCAGGCGGCACAAGTGCCACGCGTCGGATCTAAACGGCGAGCTGGTCCTCGCGTATGAAGTGGTGCGCGACAGCGTCGAGGATCTGATATCCGCCCTGGAAGAGCATGCAAGGGCGTACAATGCGGACAAGAGCGGCCACTATTATGAAGTGCGGGCAGCAGAGCCGCGCGGGGATCTGGCAAGGGTGTCGAGGATGATATTTCTCAACAGGACGTGCTTTAACGGCCTGTACAGGGTAAACAAGAGGGGCCGCTTCAACGTGCCGCTCGGCAGGTATTCAAACCCCGGAATAGTCAACGCCGAGAACCTGCGCGCCGTGAGCGCCACGCTGCGGTCCGGCAGGGTCTCCATCGGCTGCCACGACTTTGTGGACTCAGCCGAGGATGCCAAGCGGGGCGACTTTGTGTACTTTGATCCGCCGTACCAGCCCGTCAGCAGGACTGCAAGCTTTACGAGCTATACACGGGCGGACTTTGGCGCGGAGGATCTTGCAAGGCTTGCCGGCCTGTGCCGGCGGCTCGACGCAAGGGGCTGCCATGTAATGCTGTCAAACTCCAACACCCCCGAGGTGAGGTCGCACTTTGGCAACAGCTGGAAGACAAGAAAGGTACGGGCCAACCGCGCCATCAACTCGGACTCGGGCGGAAGGTCGGGCCACACCGAGCTGGTCATTACAAACTATTAGTCATTACAAACTATTAGTCATTACAAATTATCATCCCAAGTGGCGCGGCAAGTGCCCTTTATGGAAATATGAAAAAGGGAGATTATGGGATACTAGTCCCACTTTGACCAAGCGGCCATCCACCGATACGTCCACGTATTGAGCTTGACACCCAAGGCCGCGAACGTCACCGATAAGACGGCCCCAGCCCCAGCCCCTAGCGCCACCGGACTGTTATAGAACTTTCCAACTTGAGGTTCTATTGGAGTCATGTAGGGTGGCAGCGTGGGCCTCGGATACTTGAAGGCCGTCTCCAGCGGATCTGCTACTGTGATCAGGTTTACCATGTTGAACAGCGGTAATGACATGCCCACCAAGACACCGCCGAACAATATCAGCGAGTGCTTGTTGCGCTTCGTGGCCCAGTATGCCAGATCCAACAGCATTGCTGATGGAAGCCATATCGGGGTCGCGATGAAGTCATACGGGTAGCCAAGGGCGAACCATGCGCCCTTTGCTATCCATACATACACCGTCATGATGAGGGCATAGTATGTCGCGGTTCCGGGTACGCCTGTAAACGTCAGGTAGTACGTTGCACCGACAACCAGCATGAGCGTCTGCGATATAGAGAATACCGTGAATGACGTCCAAGCCCAGTCGGTGTAAAAGATGTAATCTCCTGCATTGATCGTCAACAGGGTCGAATTCACTGCAACCACTGCTATGAACAAGTAGTGGGTACAGCGTCTTAGCCAGACCATTGTTAATCTAGGCATCGGATTAGTATATAAAAATTTAGAGTCGTCTGATGATCGTGATTCTGATAAAGCGGCAGGCACGCCCCCCGTCACGTGTTAGGTCATACTAATTATCCCGTGCCTGATTCCGTGCAGGAATAGCTGCCCGGGTGCGGATCACGCCACCGCCTGCAGGTATACGGCATGGACAATGTTCCAGGTCAGGCGGGCTCCGGGATATGGATCAGGGAGGGATCATGGGATCCGCAGGATGACGCCCCGGGGAACACCTGCCAGGCATGCCTCGGCAGGTGCAAAGCCCAGCCGACGCAAGAGGGCGGCCTGCCGGCCAGTTGTGAATAAAAATAGAATGTGTGGCTACCAGCCTACAAAGATAGATAGGTACATGGTGAGTACGGTCACGCCACCTAGCGTTGATCCGATCATCAAATTGCTCTTCTTTCTAGAGCCTTCCTCTGCTATCTTTACGGCAAACAGGTATCCAATCGCCTCAATTATTGTGAGTACGATAAAGGCGTAATGCCCGCTGTTGGTCGGATATGCCCACGGATAGTAAAAGTATCCGACAGCGGTGCCGGCAAATGTAGCCAGCCATGCAGCGATAAATGACAGGGTTATGATACCTGTCATGTTCTCGATGCGGCGGCCGATCATCTTTTCTACGTCTGCAGCATCTGCTCCACCAGCACCTCCCGATCCAAAGCCTTTTGGAAGAGTCATCGAAATCAAGGGTGTACGGAATGTATTAAAATCTTTCTTGATCGGCCCCTGCAGGGGTACAAATTCAGGCGTGAAATGCCTCATGTGATAGAACCGGGCCTGAAAACAGGACGTGCGCCGGCGAGGGCAGGCACTGCCGGCCCTCAGGAGGATTCCGGCCCGGATGTGAAGATAGTGCATCTGCCGGCCCTCGGACGCGCCATATACCCCAGAACGGATCCCCGCCGGTCCGGAGAACCTGCCGCAGATCCCGGATTCATGGGACACTGTTCTGGTGGCGGTTTCCGCGCCCGTCCGCTGGCACCCCATCCACCGGAGACTGCCTGGCGCGCCTGCGGCCATTCCATACACCCGCCGCGCTGGATCGGAGAACGGGGCCCCGTCCCTGGCTGCACGCCGGGAGGCCACTGCATATCGCCCGGACCGCGCCGGAGGAGCCGCGGTCATTCCATATCCCTGCCGCGCCGGATCGGAGAACGGATCCCGATCCGCAGACCGGGAGGCCACTGCATATCGCCCGGACCGCGCCGGAGGGGCCGCGGTCATTCCATATCCCTGCCGCGCCGGATCGGAGAACGGATCCCGATCCGCAGACCGGGAGGCCACTGCATATCGCCCGGACCGCGCCGGAGGGGCCGCGGTCATTCCATATCCCTGCCGCGCCGGATCGGAGAACGGATCCCGATCCGCAGACCGGGAGGCCACTGCATATCGCCCGGACCGCGCCGGAGGGGCCGCGGGCACGGTGCGGATCCCTCGCCGTCCGGTCCGGCATGCAGGACTGGTCTTTAGCCGGAATCCTACCGGCCTTTGCTTGCCCCAGGTACCATCGTGCCAAGGCGTCACAAGGTACAATTCGTGCACAGCAGCGCGGGTCCCAGTCCTCGGTGGGCTCGTCCCAGCATGTGTCTGCATGACCAATCAGCCCCGGTTTCAGCTCGGCCGCAGCACGGCCCGCACACCATTCATTCATGCAGAACACGGCGTATGCCGCGGCTTGCAGGGCCCGCAGTGCAGACTGCCGCGGCTGTGCTGAAATACAGCCCCGTAACATCGACTGCTCTGCCCTGCGGCGCCTCTCCAAATTCCCTCCGCAGCATGCACATGCAGTCAGTCCGATACAGGTATGGCGGCTGCACGTGCTGCCGGGTATACGGGCCCCTGGAGCGGCGCATGTGCAGACAACCTGGAGCGGCGCATGTGCAGACAACCTGGAGCGGCGCATGTGCAGACAACCTGGAGCGGCGCATGTGCAGACAACCCGGAGCGGCGCATGTGCTGCCGGGTCTGCGGGCCCCGGGGGCGGTGCACGGGCAGACAACCTGCAGCTGATGCACCCGCGGCGCGCCGGACATGCCAGGCGGCATGGCGCAACGGAGTTGTAGAAAATTAAAAAAAAGAAAAACTGTGCTTTCGCACTAGTTGTCTACGGTATCGATCTGCTGTACAATTTGCCTTCTAGGGCCATCTTGTACATCTCGGCGACATACGGGTTTTCACCCGGCGTCTCCGCACCCAGCTCTATGAGCCTTGCATATACCCTGACCACATAAGCCAGCGCACCCATAAACGCCACTACAACGCCCATATTGAACATCCAGTGGTTGGGAACTGCAAAGATCTCTTCTACGAACCAGAAATGCCACATCTCATTGACCCCGATTGTGAACATGGTTGCAAGGTAACCAAGGATGGTCATCTTGAGCCCCGTGTTCATGGAGTTGTTGGGACCGCGAAGTGTTGGAACCCTGCGATCATAGATGGCTACTGAACCCCATCCGAGTGGCAGAGCCACAAAGTGGGAGTATAGCCACCAGTGTGCAGGAGTAAACGCACTATCACGTATGGACGTCTGGTGTAGAGAGCCGTCAACGAAGTTGTCGACCTCGACCGATGCCGCAACTGAACCCATGGCAATCATAATCATCCAGATCTTCTTTAGACGCTGGATCTCGACTTCCTTTGGGATTAAAGCGGGCATCTGTGCCATGAGCATGCTATGTGTGATTTACCTTATAAAATAAGAGTTCAAATCGGGTCTGTTTTGTTAGTATTTCTAGATTGATATGAACTTTATATTATTATTTCCACAATAATTCCTAAACAAACTTGATATAATTTGAAAGATTTCTTCCCCTATTCAATGTTAATCATAGCAGTTAATCATGGGATAGTGTCGTACGTGCAGGTTTCATAGACAGGGAGTTACCGGAGGCTGGTGCCATCGCAGGCGGCGATAACCCGTGCCGGATGCCCGAATGCAGGCATATCCACCCACGCGTCATGCACGCCTTTCCAATCGGTGTTGTCTATGTACCATTCATCATCAGCGCCTATCACTGTGGTCTTTTCCCTGTTAGGCCAGATCGATGGCGACAGGTATTTGATCTCGTCTTGCTTGATTATCTCGGCTAGGCCGGGGCTGTCTATCCTGTGTATGGCGTACGCCGTATGTGTAGCCTCATCGAGCTGTACGTCGATTATAGTAGAGACCTTGTGCTTTTGGTCGCTTTTGGGGGCCTTGGAATAATCCTTGTGGCCAGGCGAGTGATCCCGCAGGCAGCCTCTATCGCCGCACTTGATAAATTCTATGCCCGGCTTGCCCACGAACGACTTTGTATTATTTCTGATGCTTTCCCACGAGGCCCGCCAGCCGTTGCGGTTTCTCTCATCGTTGATCAGAAAGGTCTTGACGTATGTATTCCCCTCGCCTTTATCGATTATCTCGACGGCTCGCATTTGGTGGCCTTGGGCTAGGGCGGCGTTGAGGGCCTGCTGATCCTCGGCCTCGATCTCTGCATCGACCCTTTTCTCAACCCTGTCAAACATATCCAAGATCATTTTGTTCATGCCGACAGGCACCATGACCTTGACTATCTCGCCATCCTCTAAACGGCTGAATTCCACGACAAAGGCATCTCTGGGATCGTCAGTCAGGTGCAGATCCTCTGTGCGGAATACGGCGTCTGGTGGATAATCAGACAGTTTGGGCAGCTCAAAGACCAACTTCTTTCATGGCCCCCTCAACCCATTTAAAACCTGCGTCATCTATCGGGCGTATGTCTGCATGGCCCCCGTACTTGACTGAAAAGAACTCGGAATGCTGCTCGTTGAAATAGTGGTTTTTCCAATTCTGCACGTACTTGTCGGCCAGCTCAAGGGCCTTGCCAGAGGCTATGTCCGCCTCGGTGATCTTGGCATCTTGCATAAATTCGCCCCAACCAGGCGTCATCTTGCCCTCTTACATGCCTGCCACCACTGCCTTTTTGAACCGCTTTGCACCTGCCACACCATAGTTGTAGTTATCGCCCCCCAACACCATAGAGAGCATACAGGGTGTGCTCAAGGAGGGAATGGAGACGTACAGCATGAGCATCGAGGACGTCATGATGGTCATGAATCTGAGAATTATTCATTTCAATTTCTTCCACAAGCATTCGTCCATCGGGGACAGGACTCCGGCGGCTGCCGGCAAGTACAACGGGTCCTTTGACAGATTCTCCGGGCTGATTGACAGGTCGAGGCGCCATGACAAGGCGTTCCTCGTGAACCTCAATCACAAGCTCTGCCGGCATATACGATTCGAGGTGCGGGTAGATGCAGTCAGCGTGACGGCGGACCCCGACATGACAGACAAGGTTGCCGGGGAGATAAACGGCCTGATCCAGACAGAAGGCGGATTTGCACTGTGGGAGATACCGGCAGGAGATGCCTGTAGAGGATAAGCATAGTCTCCGGGGCTGGAGGCCCTCAAAGCCAAACTCGGCAAACACAGACTCGGGCGGGGGCCAGGTGTCCGTACCCCCACATACGGCAAAGGTGGTCTAGGGGCAGGTTTCCCAGAAGCCCGGCCGAGCGCCGGTCCCTCATCACCCTCATGCTCATTGGAGATCCACGGTGCCGGAAATGCAGGCTGGGCGGGTGGAAATGGGAGCGCTGGCACGAGTACACGGTATTTGACAGGCAGAGGCGTGCGGGAGGGCCGTATTGGAGGATTTTACGGGCTAGGGACACTAGTTTACAGGAGATTTGGGAGATTAGCTCGGATTCCGCACATGTTTACAGTCCAGAGATGGTTATCACGTGGAGGATACAGAGAGGCTCTGAGAGTTTAGGCTCGGATCTGTGCTAATATCTCCGCCCGGATCGATATGTCCTGCTGTTTCCACGTGAACAGGCACGTCATAAGCACGCTTAAAGTAAAACATATAACGTTCTGGTACACCCATGCAATAACGGGATGGCTATAATCGATAAGAAACTGATGGTAGTTGGACTCGGTATGGTCCTTGCGCTAGGAACGCTAGGCTTCAACTGGATGGAAGCGATATTACCTAGTGCAGAGGCACACGGTGTCCAAGCACAGCTTCAAAGCCGTTTCATACGCATTGAGGACGAGACCTTCAACAGGCAGTCCCTCCAGACAGGAGAGACGCTCTGCCTCGCTGGCAGCTTTGTAAGCCTGGTAGAGAGGGATCTGAGGGGATGGAACTCCATCTTTTCAGAGTCCACCAATGCCGGAAACAGGTGGGAGATCCTCTCCAGGGATCCACCTGGAAACGTCTTTGACATCCCAGGGAACTCTGAGATCCCATACGAGATCTGCGCCCTAGCACTAGAGCCCGGTGTATACCACGTACACACCCAGCTCAATGTTGCGACAGTAGGCCCAGGTCTCGGTCCGGGACAGACAGTTGTAGTGGACGGCGAGTTCATACTCAAAGAGATACCGTACACCAACATCGCATACCAGTCAATCATCATTGGCGTGGGCTATGTGATAACATTCGCTACGAGACCCTGGCAGGTAATTTAACCCCCTTTTTCATTTTAATTTTGAAGGCATATGCGCCTGCATGCGCGCCGTTTTATTACCTCTATAGCCGCAGCATGCAGCGTGCCGGGATTCAGGATAACAAAGATGGACATACAGCAGAGTTACTTTTTTGGCAGGGTCGAGACAGGCGGCGAAGAGTACAAGCTGAACATACAAAGCGAGCGCAGGGGCAAGGTGCTCAGGATGCCGCCTGGCATGAGGCCGTCAAAAGAGCGCCTCGTCGTCAGGCTTACAGGGCCCGGGGGCATCTATGTAGAGGACTATCTCCCGTACAAGGGGGAATCAGAATGGCTCGAGATAGACTCCGACGAGATAGCCTACTTTCTTGCAGACCACCAGGACCAGCTGGACACCATAGAGGTAATGGACGAGTAGCCGCGATGGCACAGACGCACTGCCGGGCCGCAGTGATGCTCGCCGGGGGTTTTCGAAAGCAGCCCGCCGGCACATGGCGCCACGGATGCATGCATTCCAGGCCCTGTTTCCCCGCGGGGGTGCCGGCGGGGGACGGCCCCCGGGTCAGGGGTGCACCCATACCCCGGTCCGGGCGCGCGAAAGATTTTCCAAGGCAGAATCTGTGCCTGAAACTGGGTTTTGCGGGCCTTATAGAAACAACTTTATGGAATCTGAGGCCCTCTTGTGTCATGTTCTGGCCCGGAATGGGTGATCCCAGGAAGAGGAAAAAGACCCTAAGGTTTCTCATCATTACCGCTGCAATTGGCATATCGGTGGGGCTGGCCAGCACCTTTGCGCAGCAGATAGTCGACGCGGACAACCCGCTCAAGGTGTGCATAGATGACAGGGACACGCCCTACAGAATCACCGCAACGCTGGAGTTGTTCGTAGACGGGATAAAGGCCGAGATACCCGCCAACGTCGGGAACATCAACGGGTGTAAAAGGAGCCTGTACACGTTAAGCGACGACGGGACGATATACGCGGAATGGGAGGAGGAGTATCCGTTCGAGATAGGGCACTTTTTGTGGATCTGGGACTTTCCGCACAGGGACATGGAAGAGTCAAAGTCGAGGTTCCTCGTCGACGGCAGGCCGACAGACGATTACATCCACGCCCCGCTGAAGGACGGCAGCCACTACCGGGCAGAGTTTACGTCCAAGAGTTATGACGACTCAAAGGATACAGACTTTCTGCCTCCCGACTTGTAGACTGCCACTGCAGGGTGCACACCAAGCCATGCAAAGCAGGATCTTTAGCGGCCAAGCCTGCGGGCCTCTGATTCAATCCACTGGGGATGTATACAGCCGGCCATGCAAAGCCGGATCTTTGGCACAAATGCCCTCCGGGGTGATCCCTCAGACTTTGCCTGCCGGGCCGCGGCATGGCAGCCTGTTCCAGCAGTCAAAATAATGTAGGTAAAGAATGCTTACCAGTATTTTCCGTTGTCGGGAATGAGGCCGATGCCTTCCCTCTCAAAGTGCCTGTCCAGCTCGTCGACCCACCTCTCACGGTTGTCTTTGTAGCCCCAGCCGTGTACACGGAGCCAGAACGAGATAATTGCCAGCAGGAACACCGTGAACATTATGGTGCCAAAGATGTAGATCATTACATCGTAGAACAGCGGATCGTAGTTGGGACCCAGCTGTCCTGCCAGTGTGGACAGGATACTCATGAATGTACCCAGTATAGGGACCATGATAGAAGCAGCCGTCCCGCGAGTTATATGTATTTCTAAGCGGAATGCCCCCTTTTATAGCGAGCATCCAGACGGGCATCGATCCGGCCCCTATGCGGCAGGCTGGTTCGGCGGCAGGCCGTGCGGATCCCTTGTATGGCAAAATCCCGCGCCGGGGCCCGGATCGCAGTATGGAAAACGATCAACAGCCCGCGCCAGAGGCCGGGTTTTGCACGGCAGGGGGCGGACTCTAGGCACCTGACGTACGCGGAAACCTTTATCACACATTAGTCTGTGGCACTTTCATGGAAGTAGAGATCGCCGTAAAGAAGCTGCTGGCAATGAACAAGGCCATACGCGTGGTGACCATCTGTGACATGAGCGGCAAGCTGGTATTCACCGGCAGGAGAAAGACCGTAACCAACGTGTTGAGCCCGAAGGAGAGCAAGGAATCCCTCAGGATATCGGCAAGAAACATGAAGGGGCGCAAGAAACTCTCAAAGAAGCTAGGCCAGTGCAGGTACACCCTGGCAGAGTACGACAAGATCAAGAGGCTGGTCATGCCCGCAGGCAAGTCCCATCTGTTCTTCATCACCTGCACTCCCCGCTACGACCACAACAAGATAGTCAAAAAGATAAGAACCTTCAAGGACTAGGGTTCCAAGCTTTTTTTTCATTTTTCAGGCATCATACAGGCACCCCGGCTGCGCGCGTGATTTTACTAGGACGGGAACAGTTGCGCCTCTCCAAAGTAGACGCGGAACGGCTGGCAGTAGATGACCACCGTGTTGTACACGTCGGTGTCTATGCCGTCTATGTTGTAATTTTGCGAGCCTCTGCTGCCCTTTAGCTTGCCGAGCTCTATCCCCTGGGAGACGCTGCCGTCCGGTGCAAGGTAGACACGGAGGTCGGGGCCGTTGGTCACCTCAAAGTTCTCAAAGCGCAGGAATCTGGTTCCCGAGACGTCGAGTATCTTTGCATCCCCGTCTGCCGCATGGCCCGCCAGCCCCGCAAAGCTGCCCCGCTTGAGCACATCGGGCCCATCTTCATCCATGTTCTCGGAGACCGGCCTTACCTTTCTGGCCGACGCATCCATGATCATCCCCTTGAGATCCTCCGGCATGGAATCGACGAGGACCGACCGCGAACCCTCGTCCATCGTCTCAAACTCTTCTAGTGTGAGCCCCGTTTGCATCTCGTCGAGCGCAGCTGGAAGGGCCTCGTTGACCTCGGTCTCATAGAACAGCGGGCTGGCCAGTCCGACGGCAACCGCGGCTACAACTGCCGCAATGCCAATCTTGGCCGCCTTCTTCACGGGGCGAGTCGGCCCCGGCGGGTTATATGTGTTGGATCCGGTCCGGGGTTTTGCCCGGCGACGCGCCGGAAAATTTCCCGGGCCCGCGGCAGGCCGCATGAATGGGGCTCTGCAATGCAAGAGCCCGCGCGCCATGTTATTTATGGCCCGCCCCTCGCCCGGTGAATAGTTGCAAAGAAACCTCATCCTTGCCATAGCGATAGTCTCGGCGCCGATCCTCTTCACGCTGGCCGCATACTCGGAGACCTTCGGGCTGAGCTGGAACCAGGGCAGGGGCGGGTTTCTCTTCGGGCTGGCCTTTGTCGCAGCCGAGCTTGTAGGGCTGAGAATGGGCGTATCTACAAGGAGGCTGCTTGCGACAATCCCGCTGGCTGCAGCAGTCATAGCGTACATCATAGCAGTCGAGAACGGCCTGCGCGAGCAGATAGAGGCGGCTGCCCCCGATTTCGGCGTGGAGCTTGTCTACTCGTGGATCTGGCTGTGGGACTTTGCGGTGATGACTGCCTTTGTATCCGTGGCGCTCGCGATATACTTTGGCAAAAAGTGGGTGAGGATAGCCCCGGCGGGGCCCATATTCCTTGGCGGCAGCGCGGCCATACTCTCGCTGGATGCGTTTTTTCCGTACGATTCCCTTGGGCCCCTGCAGTTCTTTGTCCCGTATCTTGTCGAGCTCAACGTCTGGCTGATAGGCCTGTTCGATCTCGGGATGGCCACCGCAAACGACAACCTGATGTTTCTAAGGGGGGATCACGGCGCGTTTGCGCTGCAGGTCTTCTGGCCGTCGGCCGGCGTGCACAGCATCATAATTTACTCGCTGGTAATGATGGCGTTTCTCCTAAAGATGAACGTGCCGAGGGGCCGCAAGGCGGCATGGTTTGCAATAGGGATAATCGGCACCATAGCGGTCAATGTGGCGCGCATATTCGCGCTGTCATGGTACGCCCTCAAGGTGACCACCGATGCGGCGAAATGGGAGGAGTTCCACTCGGTTGCAGGCGAGATAATGTTCCTGCCGTGGCTCTTTGCGTTTCTTGTCATAGTAATGGTGGTGGAGAGCAGGAGGCTCACCCGCCTCAAGGCGCAGTCTCAGAAATAGCTGTCCATCACGCCCTGGCTTCCCGCCTCGGAGAGCTCCGAGATTCTAACCCCCAGCCTCCGGACGGGCTTTTCCTGGTCCCGCAGCGCCTCGCGGAGCAGCTGAACTGAGCTCTTCTCAAGCACTTCAAGATCCGAGACGGGGCTTCGCAGCATCCTCGAGCGCGTCTTTTGGGAAAGATCCGACTGCACCAGCTGGATGCCCACCGATTTGAAGCGCTGCCGCCTCTTTACCACAGCAGAATGCAGATCCCTGCACAGCTCGCCGAGGGTCTCGGCCAGGAATCCAAACTCGTTTGAATCCCTCTTGAGCGTGACTATCCGGCTGTGCTGCACATTGGGCTCCCTCTCGGAGACCGGCTCGTCGTCTATCCCCCGGGCCGCATTGTGCATGTGGGTGCCCGATCTTCTGCCGAACCTCTGCTGCAGCTCAAAGATATCCACAGAACGCATCTGCCCGACTGTACGGATTCCCATTTCTGCCAGCGCCTTTTCGGTCTTGCCGCCGATCCCCGGTATGTCCCGTATGTCCAGGGGCTCTAGAAACTCGGCAACCTTCCCGGGGGGCACGACAGTCAGGCCGTCGGGCTTTTTGTAGTCGGATGCGATCTTTGAGAGGAGCCTGTTGGGGGTAACGCCGACAGAACAGGTGAGCCGGGTCTTGCGCCTGACTGCGTTTTTTACCTGCTGGGCAAGGTACGAGGCCTTTTTGTAGTCCCCGCCGGTCCTCCGGGTGACGTCCATGTACGCCTCGTCCTTGCCCACGTACTCAAAGACATCTGCAAACCCCTTCATCTCGTCCATCGCCTCCTGCGAGATGCCAGAATAGTAGGCAAAGTCTGCTGGCAAAAAGACGGCATCTGGCACCTCATGTAGCCTGCTCTTTGCGTGACTTATTGGGATGCCCGACTTTACCCCGAACTTTCTTGCCGCATAGTTTGCGGTGGCCACCGCCCCGCTGTCGCCCCCCCTGTCGGAGAAGACGCACACCACCACAGGCCCCGACCGCAGTTCCGGCCGCCGGGCCTCCTCGCACTGGGCAAAGAAGTGGTCAAAGTCCACGTGCAGGACGATCCTGTCCATGTGCCCTGCCCCGGCGGTTCGTCTAATATAGGATCGGCAAGGTTTATCCTATATGCGGGGGCAGTGCGCGCATGTCAGGACCTCTTGTGCCAGGCGAGGACGGCATCAAGATAAAGCCCGAGCTCATGGAGACGGAGAAGCTATACCACTGTATATTCGGAGACAAGGTCATGCTGGCGTTCAAGGACGGGCAGGAGGTGCTGCACTGTTACGAGATAGAGGAGAAGGAGATTGTAATGCGCGTCAAAAATGAGACCCCGGAGGGGATAGAGGGGATTCTCGAGGATTACATCAGGGAGCGGCGCCTTAATGATTAAATAAAAGGCCCCATTCCCCGGTTGGTAGGACAGCGGTTTGGACGGCGAAAAGAACATGAGCGACGCAGAAGAGATACTATCAGAGTTTCGGCAGGGCCAGGAGCCCGCCGATGCAAAGCCCGAAGTGCAGGCTGCCGCCGGCGGGCAGCCGGAGCACCCTAGCGCGGATGCGGGGCCCGGAGCACCCCCGGAGAACCCGCCCGGCCCGCAGCCGGCCGAGGACGAGCAGGCAGTCCCGGAGAGGGACACCATATACGTCGGCGCAAAGTCGATAATGACCTATGTGATGGCCACCCTGACCCAGCTGTCCAACCTTCCGCGTGTCACGATAAAGGCAAGGGGCAGGCGGATAACCCAGGCGGTAGACGTCTCGCAGACAATAGTCAAGAGGATGTCAAGCGTGGGCTACAGCGTCAGCGAAGTCAGGATATCGTCGGACCAGCTGACGGGCCCCGACAACAAGACGCGGACCATATCCACCATCGAGATCGACATCACAAAAAAAGTAGACCTAACCGTACATGCCGTCTGAGAGGTTCTTTGTCTCTAGTTTGGCCGCGTTTATCTCCAGCTCGGCCCGCTCTGATTCCTTTTTCAAGGCGGGTATGTCGCACGAGACACCGGGGACTATGCTTGCAAACGCATTGCACAGCTCGATGCTGGAGTTAAAGTCTGGGCCCTGCGTGGACGGGCTGAAGGTGAGCACTATGACATTCTGGCCGCTGAGGACTCCGTGGTTGAGAAGCGCCCCCGGTATGCCGGGGATGGCCCCGTGCTCGATTACAGGTATTCCTTTCTCCTTGAGCATCTTCCGGGCCTCCACGGTGCTGGCTGCAGCAGCGGTCTTTGCCTCGGGCGACTTTGTGGCCACGCTGCTTATCACGTTGGATATCCCGTGCTTTTTCGCCCAGCCGAGCAGCGTCCTTGCCATCTCCTTGTGAAGTTTTTCGTTGAGCATCAGGTAAGATGAAAAGACTGCAACGTTGAGGGCGTTGTTGACGTGGATGGTAGTGGGGAAGGTCGGCTCGCCGTTTCTTACAAGGCTCACAGGGGGAAACCGGTCCGAGTCTATGAACCCTGCCAGCTCAAAGTTGGTCGTCCGTATGAGTGATTCTGTCGCAATCGCGCTCGTAAGCCCTATCGACGGAAAGCCCTCTATGAGGTAGCCGCCCTTGACGTCTATCGGCCTGGTCTCGGTGATCTTGAATTTCTCCCCCATGCGCGGGCACCGGCCCCCGGAAAATTTAATAGTTTTGCGCCACGTTTTGATTTCCGTACAATCCGGGCATGGTTTATGCCTAGCATGCCGGATGGCCCTGCCGCCGGAGGGCAAAGGACACGCCCGCAACCATCCCGGAGCTCCTGCAGGGGCCCGCCAGGAGAATAAACGATTAATTGCATCCCGCCGGGCCGACGTCCATGGACAGGCGGTGCATGCAGGATGGATCATCTATCACCATTCCCCGTTTGGCCGGGGTCAGCGGGCGCCCCATCTTCGCAGGTGCGGGCAGGGCCCCGCAGGGTGCATGATGCAAGGCCCCGGCAGGCTCGGCCGCATGGCCGCAATACCGGCATCCCTCGCATTGCTGGCCATGCTTGCGGTGCTCTCCGCGGGGGCGCCGCACTCCCAGGCCGAAGAGGGCCACATGCAGCTTGTCCACCGCGTTATAGACGGGGAGCTGGCCGTATCTACGGTGCCCGTGCAGGTAACATCCGTCGAGACATTCGAGCCGCCGCGGCAGTTCCAGATAGAGGCAGACCCCGCCTCAAAGATATCGCCTGAGCTGCAAAATTATGCAGAGACCGGCATGCATCCGATGTGCGGCCGCGGCATGAACGAGACGGCAGAGAATATCTTTGGAATGGACTGCTCAAAGCCCGACGACTTTGATAACAGGTACATCTCCGTGATAATCCTGCTGGAGCAGGAACGAAGGCCCGTGGACTATTCCAGGTACAACTACGACAGGGAGACAGTATACAGGATGATCCAGGAGGAGGGCGCCCGCGCATCGGCCGCGCTCGAGGCGCCGGCAGAATCCGTGGCGGAATATCTGGAGGGAATCAACGCGACGGGGATCGAGGTATACTATGGCATAGGGGGCGTGGCGGCAAGCGTCCCGGGCTCGGCAATATCCGGAATAGCAGGGCTGGAATGGGTCAAGGGTATAGACACCACCGAATATCTCTTCTTTACATCGGCGGACTCTACAAGGAGGGCCACGGGGATAAACATCCCGTTCTATGACGGCTTTGGGGGAGATGGCACGAGGATAGCCAGCATAGATACCGGCGTGGACATTGTAGACGGCAGCTACAACCACACTGCATTTACGGCCGAGATTGCCCATGATGATCTAGACGACCTGGACGACGACCCCGATACGGACGACCCCAAGGTGGTATACATAAGGGACATGATATCCAACAGGGGCTACGACCCCGACGACTGCGCCAACCACGGCACCCGGGTTGTCGGAGCAGCCTCCGGCACGGGCTCGCAGGATCCGAGGTTCCGCGGCTTTGCGCCCCAAGCGGAGCTTATCGTGTATGCATCCTGTAAAACAGTCGACCAGGCCGTAATAGATATCGGGGGCGCCATGAGGGCCATAAACGATATAATTGATACAAAAGCGGCTGCGCCCGGCGAGGGTGCAGACGTGCTCACCATCTCCTATGTATCCAAAGGCAACGGCTATGGCAGGGTAACGAGCGTGCAGCTGACCGACATGGTCTATGACAGCGGGATAGCGATAACCCGCAGCGCGGGCAACAATCTGGTTAATCCGAATTTTTACGACAATACGGGCGACGGCCACAAGGTGTTTACGGCGGGCCAGTTGCTGGCAAACGGCGAACACGGCGTACTCAATGGCCGCCCGACAAGCAACTACGGGACCACGCTTGACGGCAGGATAAAGCCCGAGATCACCATCCCGGTAGCCCCCATGACAGTACCCAGTACAGGCAACACATACCAGGCATCCACCGGCACCAGCTTTGCGGCGCCCGCCGTGGCAGGGGCCATGGCCACCATGATCGGGATGTACAAGGAACAGGACATAGTGCTCGAGCCGGGCCACGTATACGCGATGATGCTCAGCCAGGCGGGCGGGACCGAAACTGGAAGCTTTGAGGACATACACATGGATGAGAGGAGCGGCGCGGGGGTCATGGGCATGAACTATGACACAATGGAGACGCATTCGGGCTCGTACACGTTCAATTCCACGGGGAATACGACCGTCCCCCTGGAGATACCCGGCGGAACAGTAAAGATAACGGCAGCGCTGTGGTGGCCAGAAGTGGCGCTGGACAATCCCAGCAACGACCGCAACGACCACAACGAGGTGCACCTGCACATTGTATCCAACGGGTCTGCCCTCTTATCATCCACACACTCCGGCTCCGTCCTGCAGAGGCTGGTGCTCGAGGACCCCGTTCCCGGGGAGTACGACCTGCAGCTCAGCTTTGTCGAAAGCGAGATACTGCCGCAAAAGGTGTTCTATTCGTATACGCTGTTCACAGAAGAGGACGAGTTTGTGATGGAGCATGCGGCGCTGTCCCCCGGAGGGGAGCGGATAAGGCTGGGCTTTTCGCGGGAGGTGGACCCGATATCGGCGACGGCGGGGGCATTTGCCGTGCCAGGCAGCAGGATTGCAGGGAGCACAGCATCCGGAAGCGAGGTAAACCTGTTCCTGGATGCCCCCATACCGGCCGGCAGCACCCCAAGGGTGGCCCTGCACGGGTCGGTCTTTGCGAGCGGCAGCGAGGATGACGTGTCCGCATCAAATGTGGCCACAGTCGATGGAGCTGGCGGGGAATCCTTTCTCAATGTGGAAAACATAGCGCACAACTCAACCCACCTTTTTATCGCCGACTATGCCCTGGCAGGGGGCCTGTACATACTTGACGGATCATTCGGCCTAGCGGACAAGGTAGACCAGAATACGACAGGCATTGATAGTTTCTTTATCACAGGGGTGGACGTTAATGCGACCAACATCGTACTGGCCACACAGATCGGGAATAACAGCGGCGTCCACGTGCTGGATTTGAGCGGGAACAGGGTGGGCGGATTCACCACTAACGGTTCCATCTATCAGTGGGACCTGGCCCCTGGATCCCGGGATTATAGTCAGCGATAGAGGGACCGACAAAGTGACAGTTTACCTGCCCGGCGGCAACAGGACAGTGGGCGGCGGCAATCCGCCCGAGGTGTTAAAAGCCCCTCTGGGGGTGGAGACCAACGGGACACACATCTTTGTAGCCGATAGAAACAACTTCAGGGTGCAGATATTCGATGCCAATGGCACCGCGCAGAAGGTGCTTGACCGCTCTACACACTATGAACTCATCGGCACGCCCTGGGACGTGCACGTCTCAAACGATACAATGCTGCTGGCCCATGAAACTGAAGTACTGGTCCTTGACAAATCCCGCAGGATAGTGCAGGATCTGGATGTGTCCTCCCCGGACTGGGAGGTGAGGGCCGTGACGTCCAACGGGACCCACATATTCGCCATGGAGGACTATCTTTTGGAGCCGCGGGCATCCCGCCTGATAGTATACGAGTATGCAGGTGCAGAGGCAGGGGCTGCGCCGCACGTGCTCTCGGTCTCGGCGGAGGCGGGCATTTACAGAGAAGGCCGCGCAGTCCCCTTTACCGTGGCCTTTTCAGAGGAGGTGGATGTAGGCGGGGCTCCGCGCCTGCTGCTGGACATACCGGGGGCCGATGCAGTCTACTCCTCGGGGTCGGGCACTGCAGAGCTTGTCTTTGAGTATACTGTCGGGGCGGGCAACGCGTCGCAGGGGCTCGGCCATGCAGGCGAGGACTCGCTTGTGCTCGACGGCGGTTCCATAACGGCAAGAGGATCCACGCTGCCTGCATTTTTGGAGCTGCCGCCCCCGCCTGGCGGGCCGGGTGTGGTGGTAGGGGCGCCGGATGTCAACGTGGTAGTCATGGACTCGCCTGTGCCCTCGGACGTGCTGCGGGTATCCGCCCCCATGGTGATCAAGGTGGCCGTATCAGATACCCCGAGTGTCATGGAGAATGGCGGCGGGATGGGGACTGCAGATCTAACAGCGGAGAGCATCCTTGACATACAAGACGGGGCCGCGCTGTCTGTTCTCCGCGGGGCCTCAGACCTGCCTGCTGTATCCGATGCAGCAACAGCATCAATGGGGGAGACGCGCGCGACAGACGCACCCGGAACATCCGATGAGGCATCCCTGTCGGTCTCGCTGGGTATAACGGATGCGCCGGCAGTATCCGAGAGAATAGCCAGGATGGGAACAGGATCTGCTGATGCATTAGATATCCCCGCAGTCGCTGACGGAGCCGCACTGTCCTTATCCATTGGCATCTCTGATGTTTCGTCGGTATCCGACGGCGCTAGCATATTGAGCATGGGCGCAGACGGGGCGGCAGACGCACCGGGCATAGTCGAGACAGTCTCCCTGTCGGCCTCGCTCGGCACAGGGGACGGGCCTGCATTCTCCGAGATGGTTGAAGGCATGAGCATGATCCTTTTGAGCGCCTCGGAGGCGCCGGGGGTGACGGACTCTGCGCACACCACTCCGACGGTAAGGTCGGTCTCGGCCCCCTCTTCCATAGAGATGGTAAACGGCACAGTCGAGATAACGGTCACATTCAGCGAGCCCGTAAACATCTCGGGAGTCCCGCTGCTCAGGCTTGATGTGGGCGCAAATGCCACATTTGCAGCCGGCTCGGGCACCTCCAGTGTAACCTTCAACTATACGGTAGGCGAGGGCCACAACTCGGACGACCTGTCCTATATCAGCACAAACGCGCTGGTACCCGGCAACGGCAGCATAACTGCGGCAGATGACGGAATACCCGCAGACCTCGCACTGCCGCGGCCCGGCTCCGGCTCATCGCTGTCGGGCAGCTCAAACGTGACAATAGACACCGAACCGCCCGCGATAGCGCGCATACTGGCCACGGGGAATTACACTCTGGAGGCCGCCAGCAACGAGCCGTTCAACATCAGCCGCACGAACATCGAACTGGAAATAGACGGGTTACCCGCCAATGCGACCATGGTGGACGCGGTGGCGGGCAACAACCTGCTCATAACTACAAACCGCACGCTCTTTGATGCACAGAACATCACGGTCGGGTTTACAGATGTGACGGACCCCGCGGGGAATCCGCTTGTAGCGGACGAGTACAACCTCACCGATAACGACAAGGCTCTGCTTGACGACAGGGAGGTAGTCATAGGCGATGATGGCAACCTGCTGGTCATACACGGCGGGATGCCTCCAGAGTTCACTGTCAGGGACGGCACGTCCCGGAACGTCTCGCTCATACTGAACCTTGAGCACGGAGGCGGCAATGAAACTCACGCGTTGATTCCCTCGTCGGTTACGATCACAGACGGAAACATCACCGTGTTGTTGCCGGCAAACCTGACCCTGTCGGAGTTCAACGGGATGCACCAGATAATCATAGAGAGATCATCCCGGGTTCCTGCCGTGGAAGGCACCTACGAGGATCCGGTCGAGGTGGGCCAGATGGGCGCAGATCTGCAGCTGGGCATGCTGGCCCGGATCACACTGCATGAACAGGGGGGAAATACAGGATACCGCATAGATTCGATGAACGATACCATATCCATAGATACGCGCTGCGACGCGGACAGCTCCGCCAGGGCGGCCGCACAGATAGGTGACGGCGGCGCCTGCTCAATCGATGTCGGAGTAGACCTTGCAATATGGACGCGCGGCCTCTCCGCATGGGGCTCGTTTGTCCCGTTCCCATCCGAGGCCATCCCCGTGGAGCAGCCCGCACCCCTGCCGCGCAGGGGCGGTGGCGGAGGCGGCGGAGGCGGCGGTGGAGGAGGCGGTGGCGGCTCCACCCTCACCGGGTCAGATACGGGCAGGTCCGCCTCGCTTGGGTTTGCATCTAGCGGTCAGGATGCAAGGGAATCACCCTCGGGGATACTACTTGCGCCGGGCGGCACCCTCGCCATCACCCCGGAGCTAGAATCAGCCGGCTTCGAGGCAAGGGTATTCGGTATGGAGGTGATCCTGTACGGGGCAGGCGGACAGGAGGACGCCCGCGTCAAATACTCAGCAGTCCCCAGTCTGCTCAACTCCGAGCAGTGCGCCGGTGAATCATATTCATCAGAGCGCATATTCGCGTGCGATGTATCCTCGGTAATCTCGGAGGAGAATGCAGGGTACTCGTTTGATTCCTCGGACCAGCTGAGCCTCGAGATACCGCTTGAAGGTGAATTTGAGGGAATGATGAGCGTCATGCTGCAGGACAACCGCGGCATACTGTTGCTATCTCATGAGGGCACGGCATACGGGTTGAGCACGGGGCAGGCAGAGCCCGTCCTGGAGATTGACCCGGAGCCCGCAGGAATTGCAGAGGAGGGGCCAGGCGGTACAGAGCCCGCCACCATGGCGGAGCCGCCGGAGCCTGTCATTGAAGTAGAGCCCGAGCCCGTTGCCGAACCGGAGTCAGATGCCGCGGCAGAGCCCGACATGATACCCGAAGAGCCAGATGAAAGTGAGCCTTCCGCACCCGAAGAGGCAGAGGAGCCCGAAGACCTGCTGAATATGATCGTAGAATGGTTCCGGTCCCTGTTCGGCGGATGAGATCCGTGGCCATCTCAAGTAGTCTTTGCACGCTCATCTACACGTACTAGTGCAAAAGATGACGGCTCGCCTAGGGCCCTGCCCCGGCCTTGAGTCACTGCAGTCGCTCTAGCAGTGCCGCATAGATAAACGGCAGGACCGAGGTGATCTCCGCGCGCAGGGTCACCTGCCGGGCCCCGGGGGCCACCTTGCCCCACGATATGGCCTCGCGCACGGGCGCCCCGCTGAGGCTCCCGTCGTGCTCGTCCGCAGTCGCCATGTACAGGGCATAATCCAGCCCGCCCCGGTACTGGTTCCACCACAGGGTGTGGTGCTTTGATATGCCGCCGCCCAGCATGAGGGCTCCGGATCTCTCCGCCTTGAATACCAGCCCCGATAGTAGCTCAGAATCCGCCGACACATCTAGCACAAAGTCGGAATGCTTTTGCGTGAACATCCAGATCTGGCTGCCGACAGCCCCGTCCATGATACCCGGCACCACCACTGGAATGCCGTGGCCTGCGGCCTTGTGCAGAAACGAATCCTCCCCCGTATGCAAGCCTATCATCCTGGTTATATCCGCGGTAGACATGCGGCGCGTGCCCTTTGCATACTCTTCTTCCAAAAACGCCTGCATCTTGCGCTCTATTAGCGGCCCATAGCTCTCCAGCGGGACAAGGACGCTCCCCAGCCGGTGCATCCCCGCGCCGACAAGCTCCGAGTCATCCATCGTAAACGAGCCCTCCCTGTATTCGGAATATGACCTGGCAATGTCGTGGTCGAGCGCGCCGCATGTCGTCACCACCACATCAAACATCTTTCCGCCCAGCATGTCGCGGATTATACCGCGCGCGCCCGTCGAGACAAGCGCCCCCACAAACGAGAGAAAGCGCAGGCATTTATCATCGGATGCCATAGAGTGCAAAACGTCAAGGCCGAGCGCCATGTTGACTGATTCAAAGCCGCCGGACCTCGACAGGCCGTCGAATATCTCGCCTATGCCAGTCCCCCTGCCGATGCTGATATCCTCTACAGGTCTGCCGGGCTCTATCATGCGGCACGGGCCCGGTGCCAGCTATAAAACCCTGTCTTGGGGCCCTTGGCATGCGCCGCGTACCCGCGGCAAAAAAACCAGAACGCCGCCCGTGCCTAGAAGAGTATAACGCGCAGACAAACAGGGGATCCGCGCGGTTGAAAACCTTTAAACGCTTTTGGGCCGGGCGCTCAAACATGGGCGGCATAAAGGTCGGGCTGGTCGGCATAGGCAACTGCTTTTCAGGCCTCATACAGGGCATAGAATACTATAAAAAAAACCCCTCGCAGGAGGTGACCGGCATAATCCACAAGGAGCTGCGCGGCTACGGCATACACGACATAGAGTTTGTCTGCGGCTTTGACGTGGGCGAGAGCAAGGTAGGAAAGAGCATGAACGATGCAATCTACGCAGAGCCCAACATGGTCAACTGGGTCGACCACGGCGACATGCCAAAGACGCCAGCCATGGTACACGAGGGGCCGGCGCTCGACGGGGTAGGCCTCTGGGTGGAGAACCGCGTCAAGCCGATAAAGAGCTCAAAGACCGACGACGAGCTTGCTGCCGAGGCAAAAAAGATCATACAAGATACGGGAGCTGAAGTGCTGGTATCCTATCTTCCTGTCGGATCCGACCGTGCCACCAGATTCTGGGCGCAGATATGCCTCGATACGGGGACGGCCTTTGTCAACTGCATACCCTCGTTTATAGCGTCAGACGCAGAATGGGGCCAAAAGTTTGCCGATGCCGGCGTGCCCGTAATAGGGGACGACATCAAGGGCCAGGTGGGGGCCACCATAGTGCACAGGACACTGGCCCGGCTCTGCAGCGACAGGGGCACAAAGATAGAGAGGACCTACCAGATCAACGTGGGCGGCAATACAGACTTTCTCAACATGAAAGAGCAGGAGAGGCTCGTCAGCAAGCGGATCTCCAAGACCGAAAGCGTGCAAAGCCAGCTCAAGGAGAGGCTTGATGACGACCGGATATACGTCGGGCCGTCGGACTTTATACCGTTTCTGGGCAACACCAAGCTGATGTTCATGCGGATAGAGGGCAGGCAGTGGGCCAACATACCGTACAACATGGAAGTAAGGCTCGATGTAGACGACAAGGCCAACTCGGCAGGGATAGTGGTAGATGCGATCAGGCTGGCCAGGATAGCGCGGGACGACGGCGTGGGCGGGCCGATAATACCTGCCAGTGCGTACCTTATGAAGCACCCGCCCGAGCAGATGAGCGATCCGCAGGCAAAGGCAGCCTGTGAAAAGTTCGTGTCGGGCGCCTGAGTGGCAAAAAACCTTTCCCCTTTTGTCAATTATACTTGTTAGCAAGCGGTTATCTTACAGGACGACCCAGCATTCCCGATGGTACACATACGCAAGGTGGAGATCTTTGGATTCAAGTCGTTCGGGTTCCGGAACACGTCCGTCGAGTTCCGCCCCGGCCTTGTGTCCATATCGGGGCCCAACGGATCGGGCAAGAGCAACATACTTGATGCCATAATATTCGCGCTCGGCGAGAACAGGCCCAAGGCCATGAGGGTAGGTAGGCTGTCGGGCCTGATGCACGACATAGAGGGATCAAGGCGGGGCCCAAAGATGACCAGGGCCAGCGTCCACTTTGACAACTCCGACAGGAGGATCCCCGTCGATTCAGACACGGTAGAGGTGACCCGCGAGATGGCCCCCCAGGGCGAGAGCGTATACTACCTGAACAAGAAAAAGTCCCCCCGCGGGGCCATACTGGACCTGCTCGACATGGCCGGCGCGGGCCTCAGCCAGCTCAACGTGGTCCAGCAGGGGACCGTCACCAGAATATCAGAGTTCTCCCCGGAAGAAAAGCGCGAGGCAATAGAGAACCTCATAGGCCTGTCCTATTTTGATGAAAAAAAGGCAGAATCAGTAAAGCAGCTATCCGACGCCGACCAGCGCCTCGCCATAGCCCTTGCAAAGATGGGCGAGATAAAAAAGAGAATAGACGAGCTAGAAGTGGAGCGAAACCACAAGCTCCGGCACGACATGATAGAGGAGGAATTAGGCAGGCTCAGGGCGGTATCAGCTGCTGACAAGCTCCGGCACCTGGGCTCGCAAAAGGTGGAAAAGTCAGCCGAGCTTGCGGAGGTGTCGGCTAGCGCAGCCGCGCAAAGATCAGAGCTTGACGGGATCAGGGAAGAGCTAAAGTCCGCAGAAGGCGAAAAGGCCGCATATATGGAGTCCGTCGAGGGCCACGGCAGAGAAAAGGCCGCATTCGAGGGTGAGCTTGGCTCGGCTTTGCGCTCTTCGGAGGAGCACAGGTCGGGAATACTAACCGCAGAGCGGCGCGTCGAGCGCATAAATGCGAGGATCCCCGAGATAGACGGGGAAGCGCAGGAGCTCCGGGGCAGGCTGGAGTCAGCAAGGTCTGCCGCGGCGGCAGCAGCCGCCGAGCTTGCAGCTGCAGGAGAATCGAGGCAGCGCGCAGAGGCAGGCGTCTCCGGGGTAAATACCGAGCGCGATGCGGCCCTGTCCAGACAGTCAGAGGCGGCAAAGAAAAGATCCGCCGCGGACGCGCAAATGCGGGAGGTCAAGGACAGGCTCGGCGAGGCGCGGCTTGAAACAGCACAGGCAAGGGCAAGGCTTGATGATGCAAAATCCAAGGAGGAATCCAACTCGAGCAAGCGCGGCGAGTACGCGCGCGACTGCTCGGCGCTGCGTGCACTGCAAGGCGAGCTTGCAGCTGCAGTCGAGGAGCGCAGGGCATCGGCAGACAGCCTCCGGGGCAAGCTCGAGGGTCTGGAGGCAAAAAAAATAAGGACGGGATCCGAGGTCGAGGAGCTTGGATTTCTGCTTGAAAAATCCGGCAGGGCGGCAGGCCAGTACGACGCAAAGCTGCGCCTCGTCCGGGGGATGATGCATGAGGAATACTCTGCTGCAAAGCTCAGGGAGAGCGCGCGCGAGCTTGGAATACTGGGGCAGGTATACGAGCTGATCTCGTGGGATGAAAAAGACGAGCGCGCGGTGATGGCCGCCGGTTCTGACTGGATAAAGGCTACAGTGGTCGAGGATCTTGCCACCCTTGCTGGGCTTGCGGGACATATGCGGGAGCGCGGGCTGCCCAAGCTGAGGATAATCCCGCTGGAGGCGCTGCCGCGGCTCAGGCCGGCGCCGCCGGAGATAGAAGGGGCGGCAGGCCTGCTTTCGGACCGCATAAAGTGCGGCCGGAGGTACTCTGCCCTCAAGGAGTTTTTGTTCGGGAATGTAGTGGTGGCAGACTCTGTGGAATCTGCTCACAGGATCTCCCGGGCGGGCTACAGGTCGGTGACCCTAGGGGGCGAGTACTATGAGGCAGGCACTGCCGCGGCCGTAATCGACATAAGCTCGCGGATATCAAAGCTTGCAAGGGTCATATCGATGAGCAGCTCGGTGGAGGGCCTCGTCTCGGCAGTCTCCATGCTAAAAGGGCACGTAGAGAAGAGAAGGGGCCTTCTAAAGAGGGCGGAAGGCGAGATCCTGGCCTGCCGGGACGAGCTGCAGTCGGCCGAGACAGGGCTTGCCGCCACAGAAGGGGAGCACCGGGAACTCGGGGAGCAGGCCGCAAGAAAAGAGCGCGTCCGCGACCAGATGGCAGAGAGGATAGCCGAGCTCTCCTCCGAGAGGGGGCGCCTCGAAGAGGAGATCAACGTGCATGAAACCCTGACGGCGTCGCTTGTGGCCGAGCTCGAACAGGCCGCATCCGCAGAACCGGGCGCAGATCCGGATGCGATGGCGGCAGGAATAGACGCCCTCAATGCAAAAAGGTCGGAGCTAGAACGGCTCCAGGCGGAGGCGGTCTCTGCCTTTGGCAGGGCATCAGAGTCCAAGGCGGGTGCCGATGCGGCCGCCTCGGGCACAGAATCGGCGCTGCGCGTCCTGGATACAGAAAAGTCAGGCATCACCGCGGAAGCTGGCGAGCTTGCAGCCAAGGCGGCCATATCAAAGGAGCAGCTTGCAATATCAGAAGAGCAGCTTGTAAAGCTCCGCGGAAGAGAGCAGGAGTTCATAGAGGCCTCGGCAGAATCCGTGGGAAGAATGAAGGAATACGACGGCAGGCTGAGCGCCCTCAACGCCCGGGACAGGGAGGTCTCGGCGGGGGCTGCCAAGGCGGAGCGCCGCAGGGACGCGCTCGAGAGGGATCTCTCCTCGATAGAAGAAGGCATGAAGGAGACGCAGACGGTCCTCGATATGTTCGGCTTTGGGGGGGATCTTGAATACTTTGACGTGGGGCCCATGCTGCGCGGGCTAGAGGCGGAGCAGCGCTCGCTGCAGCAGCTCAACGCAAGGGCCCCCGAGGTGTACGCCGATGTTACAGACGGCTACAGGTCCATGTCTTCAAGAAAGAACTCGCTCGAGGGGGAGCGCAACAGGATAGTCGGCTTTATAGAGGGAATAGAAAGGGAGAAAAAACAGACGTTCCTTGACGCGTTCGACAAGGTCGACAGGGAGATAAAGAACGCATTCTCAAAGATGACCGGCGGGAGCGCGTGGCTGGAGCTGCAAAACGAAGACGACATATTTAGCTCCGGCATATCGTACATGATCCAGTTCCAGAACAAGCCAAAAAGGGAGTCCACTTCTATCAGCGGGGGCGAAAAAACGCTTGCAGCAGTGGTCTTTGTGCTGGCGCTGCAAAAGCTCAAGCCGTCGCCTTTCTACCTGTTCGACGAGGTAGACGCTCATCTTGACGCGCCAAACTCTGAAAAGCTCGCCAAGATACTAGAAGAGAGGGCCAGGGAGAGCCAGTTCATCATGGTATCCCTCAAGGATTCTGTGGTGCGCAGGGCGAGCCTCATCTACGGGGTGTTCCCAAAGGGAGGGGTCTCCCATGTGGTATCCTACAGGGACAAGAGGCTCCCCTCGATGGCACCTAGCACCTGACCCTGCCCACTCCGTTGATATACGGAACAGTCCCCAGATGCACAGTTGGATGAGATCCTAAGGGCGGAGGGCATCTCGAGGATATTCGAGGACGGCGGGCTGCTTGGCCCAAAGAGGATAGTCAGGGCGGTAGATGACGTCTCGTTCTCTGTGTACAAGGGCGAGGTATTCGTGCTGGCAGGCGAGTCCGGCTCTGGCAAGTCCACCCTGGCAAATCTGATACTCAACCCTGCAGAGGCGGACTCTGGCAAGGTATTCTTTGGCGGACGTGCGGTGGATGGCGCTTCCGATTTGAAAAAGGTCAGGATGAGCTGCCAGATGGTCCACCAGGATCCCTATGATTCAGTCAACCCCGGCATGAAGGTAGCCGACATAGTGGCAGAACCCCTGGAGATACACGGGGAAGGGGACAAGTCATACAGAAAGAAAAGGGTGCTCGAGGCGCTCTCCGAGGTCCGGCTGGAGCCGCCCGCTGAGATTGCCGCAAAGCATCCCCACATGCTGTCCGGCGGCCAGAGGCAGCGGGTCGCCCTGGCGCGGGCGCTTGCGCTAAAGCCCGGGATTATAATAGCCGACGAGCCGGTCTCGATGCTTGACGTATCCATCCGTGCAGAAATGCTCGAGCTGATGTCGGGGCTGCGCAAGAGCCACGGGATAACCTTTCTGTACATTACGCATGATCTTGCCACCGCCAGGCACTTTGGGGACAGGATAGCCGTGATGTATAGCGGAAAGATAGTCGAGGAGGGGCCCGTCGACACGGTGTTGCTGCGGCCCGCCCACCCGTATACACAGGCGCTCATAGACGCCATATCCGAGCCGGACCCGGGGAACCTGCACAGGGAGAAGATAATACGGATAAACGACCCGCCAAACGATCTCCGCGGGGGATGCTCGTTCAGATCCCGGTGCCCCTACGCGATAGACAGGTGCGCCGAGGAGCCTGAACTCGAGGATGCGGGCGGCGGCAGGCGCGTCGCCTGCTTTGCAAGGCTCGAGTGAGCTAGCGTTCCAGCACGCACGAGTTGGTCGGGGCGTCAAATACCGTGCCCGCGCCGCACTTTGAGGCCGCGCCGTCCTGCCGGGGCGCCGGCGCACGGGGCGCGTCGTCCGTGCCGTCAAAGTACCCATAGGAGAACGCAAGGCTTACTGCCGCCAGTACAAAGAGCGCGGCCACCACTATTACAAGGATCTTGGCCCAGCGCGGGAAGCGGCTCCGGGATGCGGGGGCCTCCCCGTGCGGCCGCGGTGCTCCCTTTGTGCCCACATCGAACAGGGCAATCCCGCACTTCATGCAATAGTTCGCGGATAGTAGGTTCTTTTTGCCGCACTTCCAGCAGTGGATCACCTCCCTGTCGTCCTCGACTACAGGGGTGGCAAGCGCCGGGTCGGCTATCTCTTCGGTCTTGTGGACCGTCAGGTACTTTTCCTTCATGCGCTCAAGATACCTCTTGTCGCTGTCCCAGAGGGTCTTGCTCTCCATGTACGAGAGCTTTATGTGCTCGAGGCGGTACTGGTCGCCCACCCCGAGCTTGAGCAGCTCGTTTACCGTGTCTACGATGTCCGTCGAATCCATGCTATATCGTGGATTTTGGGGGTTTTTCTCTTTATGTATTTGGTTTTGATGCGGCAGGCACGGCTTTGGGCATATGCCGCGTGTAAAGGCGCCGGGCAGGCAGTTTGCCGCCACAACTGAGCATGCGCGCGGGATAGGGCAATAGCAGCCCGGCAGTGTGGGGGCATCTGTCCACATGGTCCGTGCAAGCGGCCGTCTGCAATCAGATGAATGCTTGGGGGCCCGCCCGTTCCCGAGGGATGTGCTGATGGCATTGCCAAATTGCAGCAACGGTAGGGCAGATATGGTGCCGATATGCCCTGTTTAGAATACGTTGTGCGATGCAGGGGTTCTATGAAACAAAATCATTCTTCGGGTGGAAAACTTAGAACAGTCCTGTCGTTGTGGTTTTTGATGATCTTTGTAGCCGTGCTATGCTGAAAGAAGATATTTGCAGCATGAAACACCGAGAGTGACAGATCTTGAAGTATTTCATCATCTTCCAAATGGATTATCTCAAGGCCCATTTCTTCACATTTCTTTCTTGGTATGTGTCTTGCGTGACTTTTGAATATATCATCTGAAGTCAGGTTTTCCGATATTCTTGTTGCTCTTGCCAATTTGTCGGGTTTTCCAGCAAACATATACGTCTTAGACCATTCTCTTACAAGTTCCTTGGTTAATTCCTTGGCACTCCGGCATTCATGAATGAATCCCGGAGTATACTGGGACAACAATGGATTCCATGCTACAAGTTTACCGGGATCGTCACGAGATATTTCTTGAGCCTCGTCGAAGTCATCGAGGATATATTGTGCAGCCATGTTTGTCCACCCATGGGCAGTATACAAAAACATTTGAGGATCAGTCGGGCCTAGGAAGGAATGCTTGCCCATTACTATGTAGTTGGATGCACATGAGATCATAGTGGCTGCAGACATGGCTGCATGTGGTATTATAACTCGGATATCCTCGAATATCTCATGCAGGTATAAGACGATTGCTTCAGCAGCCTCCGGCGAGCCACCGGGACTGTGAAGTACCAAATCCAGCTCTTTGGCTTTCAAGCCGTATACAACCTCCATAAACCCATCGAGATCATCCTCCGTTATAGAAACTACATCATTCGTACGTGTAGGACGGGTCCATGACGATGTGTACAAAATTGTATCTCTTTTTGTATGCCTTTGAAGTAGTTCTAGATATTTTTGAATTATTCTGTCGGACGCGCTTTCAATGGTCACATTTTCTAAGTCATGTATCTCTTTAAGTATATCACTCCAAGGTGGCAAGAAACATCACGGCCTGTTGGTTGTAATGCATATTTTGTTGCCGTGTTTACGCGAATGTGATCGCTCCTGCGACTTTTGAGCATGAATTTCTCCAAGCAGGATCTGAAGTAGTGATATAATTTCATCCAGTTTCTTGGCTGACTCGTATCTCGATAACGTCATCTGCCCAAGTTTTTTCTCATAATCCTCTGACGATGGATTCCCAGCTGACTCGTCTCTCGACATGGCCAACTGACCAATTTTTTGCATAGCACCCTCATACAGATTCTTGACTTCTTCGTCCGACAATTCTTTGACCTTTTCTTCTACACTCTGTTCCATGCGTATAAACGCCCACAGTAACTTAAAAACCTTAAGTTCTAGTTGTTACGCGTATCGACTCCGGATCCACGGTCGCGCGGCATGGAATCGCATTTTGTCAGATTGTACCGCTTGCACACACGAACCCCTGCCAAGGCGCGGGGAAAGTGCCGTGTCCGGTGCCAAGAACAAAGGATGTCCCGGCTATGAGATGACATCTCCGGAGCACAGATAGAATAGTGGAAAACACCCGGTGATCCACAAACTCACGGAGTGGTGCCTCCGCGCCACGGAATGTGCTTTTTCCCGGACAGGTTTTTATGGGCCCCATTTAGGCGGGCAATAATTGAGTTCACAGACCGCCCAGGAGCTGGGCTATGAAATACACCGCCTGAGCCCCAGGCTGCACTGCCTCAGGCCCCATGCGGCAGTATCCGGCGAGAGCTTTGCACGGGACGTGGCGTTTACGCTGGGCGGCAGCTCAAAATCGATAAACCCAAAGTGGTTCTATGACGACGAGGGCTCGGCCCTGTTCGGGCAGATCTGCACCGTTCCTGAATACTATATCACGGTGACAGAGTCGTCCATCCTGTCCCGGATAGGGGGCGAGCTCGGCTCATTTCTGGCCCGGGACACCCGGCTAGTCGAGCTCGGAAGCGGCCTCTCATCCAAGACCAGGCTGATACTAGACGTGATGGAGGGCGTCCAGGATGAAATGGAGTACCTCCCGATAGACATATCCGATGTTCTCGCAGAGAGCTGCCACGGCCTGCTTGACGACTATCCCAGGCTGGAGATAACCGGCATAATAGACACGTACCATGGGGGCCTTGAGTTTCTAAGCACCTTAGATGAGAGGCCCAACCTGATAGCCTTCCTGGGCTCCAGCTTGGGCAACTTTGACGCAGGAGAGGGGGAGCTGTTCCTGAAAAAAATAGCCTCGTGCATGGGCGAGCGCGACATGCTGCTGCTGGGCCTTGACCTCGACAAGGAAAGCGGGGTGCTCGAGGCGGCATACGACGACACCCAGGGGGTCACCGCCAGGTTCAACCTCAACGTGCTGACCCGGATGAACAGGGAGCTTGGGGCCAACTTTGACCTCTCCGCGTTTGCCCACAGGGCCAAATACAACGGATCCGCCCGGAGGATAGAAATGTACATAGAATCACTTGCAGACCAGGACGTGGCCATACCTGCGGCGGGCGCCGCCGTCCGCTTTGGCAGGGGCGAGCTCGTCCACACGGAGAACTCGCACAAGTATACTATCCCCCGCATACGGGAGATGGTCCGCGAGGCTGGGCTCGGAACAGACGCGATATGGCAGGACGAAGAAAACCGCTATGCGCTGGTGCTCTGCTCTAAGCAGGGGCGTCCCCGGCGCACCTAAACCCGCAGAACATCCACCTCTCATCCAGCCTGAAAAAGTTCCTATATGTGCCCCGGATGGCCATCGACGGCGTGGCATACGAGCCGCCCCTGAGGACTTTCTGTCCCGTAAACCACTTGTCATTATACTCGTCAAAGCCGCTTCTAAACCCCGGATACCCAACAAACTCGGATGACGTCCACTCCCATGCATCCCCCACCATCTGATGGCATCCCGACGGGCTTGCCCCTTCCGGGTACGAGCCCGCTTCTGTGCACTTCCACAGGCCTGATTCATACAGGTTCGCCCTGTCCTCTGATGGCGCCCCGTCGCCCCAGGGGAATACCGATTTTGTCTGCTCTTCTTCATTCCACAAGGCCGCCTTTTCCCATTCTGCCTCGGTCGGGAGTCTTTTGCCTGCCCACCTACAGTACGCGTCGGCTTCGTAAAAGCTCACGTGGCAGACGGGCTCTTTGGGGTTGATCTTTCTCCTTCCCGCAAGGCCGTTAGTATACCATTCGTCACCTTCTTTCTCCCAGTACATCGGCGAGTTCCAGCCGTTCTCCTTTACCCTGTCCCAGCCGTCAGAAAGCCAGTGCCGGTAGCTGCCGTACCCCCCGTCCTCCATGAATAATAGGTACTCGCCGTTGGTGACGGGGTATGCCCCAATGGTGTAATCTTCCAGGTATACACGGTGCTCGGGAAGCTCCACATCATAACAGAATCCGCCGCCCCCGTACCCCAGTGTGTACAGGCCGCCCTTTACGCGCACGGTGCCGCCAGTCTCCCCCGCCGGCTTGGGCTCGGTGCCCCTCCTTGCAGGCCTGTACTCGCTGGCAAGCAAATGCTGCAGGTCGTAGATGAGCAGCTCCTGGTGCTGGCACTCGTGGTGCGTGCCCATGGTTATCATCCGAGAATTGTCAGGGGAGAGCCCCCCCTCGATAAAGCCCCGGACCCTGCGGTTTGTCTCCTCGAAATAGTCGAATATCTGCTCTAAAGTCGGCCTTGATACCACGCCCCTTCGCCCCTTGTCCATGGGTGATCCGAACTGCTGATAGTAGGAATTGAGGTATCCAGCGAGATCGCCCGAATAGAACTCGTACCCGGGGCTTATCTTGCTCATTATCGCCTCGTATATCCAGCTGACATGCCCAAGATGCCACTTTGGGGGGCTCATGTACGGCGCCGTCTGCACCACAAAGTCGTCCCTCTCAAGCGTCCTTACCAGCTCGAGGGTCCTCTCCCTTGTCGCATCAAACTGATCGATCAGGGCAGACTCCCTGGCGACAGCCGTCATGGGTGCCCCCTGTGAATCCGTATTATTATATCTGCGGGGCCCCGGTGCCTGCGGCACGGGGATCCCTTTGGCGGAGAACCGTCCGTTTTGTGGAATCCGGAGGGGCCTTCTGGCGCGGGGCGGTCGTTCTGGCGGGCCGGTTCAAAAAACCTATAAGAACGGAAATGGGCCGGATCCCATGAACCCCGCAGCCAAGATGGGCATATACGGCGCATCCGTCGGACTGGCCGCAGTGCTGGCCCTGACCCTGGCGGTCCCCGCGGGGCACTCCAGCCACGGGCCCGTAGCCTACGGCATGGCAGAGGCTATCCACATGGATGCCGGCGGCAGCGTGCTGATGTCGCAGACCGTGCACAACCTGGTGGTGGACCAGGGCGAGGAGCAGCTGATAGACAGGCTGTTCAAGACCGCAGAGACCCGCATCGAAGCGATACACAGGATCAACATCCTTTGCCTTACCGACTCTACCGTACCAGTAACCGACAGTGTTACAGCCGCCAGCATGGATCCCGCCACCGGTTTTGCGTTGCGCAATGGGGCCTGTGCGGTGTTCGGCGAGGTGGAGGACGACGAGACCGATGACAGGAGCCTTGCCGTGATGGGCCCAGTCAACTTTACCGCAGGTAGTAACTTTAACGAGAACCGCACCGTCACTGCCCTGCTCGTCTGTCCAAATCCCGATGACGACGAGGGTAGCTGCCGTTTTTCCGCGAACTACATATTCGCAGCAGTCCCACTTGGCAACCTTACGTTTAGTGAAAATGACACACTGCAGGTCACCTATACGTTTGATGTAAGCTCGGACAACAACTAGGATCTAGTATCCCCGTGCAAACAGGGGTATTGATGCCGCCCGTCCGCCGCAAACTATGCATGCACCCTCCGCGCCGCCCTCCGGCACGACCCGTATGTCGGCGCCAGTCTCCTCCTTGACCTTTTCCTCGCATTCGAGCCCACCGCACCAGGCAGCCCGGACAAAGCCGCCGCCCTCCACTGCCTTTGTGAGCGCCCCGTATGAGGATGCGTCGTGGATCATGCCGTCAAGCGCCCGCTTTGCAGCACCGAGCATCTCAGTCTGGACCCTGCAAAGCTCCTCCTCTATATTCACCGCGGCGCCGTCGAGTGGCACCTTTGATTTTTTGCCATCATGCCGGGTGGCGAGCACCGCAGAGCCGTCTTTCAGATCCCTCGGCCCTATCTCTATCCGGACCGGCACCCCACGCATCTCCCAGTCGTGGAACTTGAAGCCTGGAGTCAGCTCTTCTCTTTTGTCCGTGCGCGCCCTTATGCCCGCCTTTAGGAGTTCTGCTTCCATCCCTTCCGCCGCGGCAAGGACTTGGGCGCCCTCCTCGCCGGAATACGATATCGGTATTATCACCACCTGGAGGGGCGCCACCTTTGGCGGCAGCACAAGGCCCTTGTCGTCGCCGTGCACCATTATCATGGCGCCAATCAGCCTCCACGAGAGCCCCCATGAAGTCTGCCATGCAAAGTGCTCGACATTGTCCTTGTCTGCAAACTTTACCTCAAAGGGGCGTGAAAAGTTCTGGCCCAGAAAGTGGGACGTTCCCATCTGAAGGGCCCTGCCGTCGGGCATCATCGATTCCATTGTCGTAGTGTACACCGCACCCACGAACTTTTCCTTCTCGCTCTTTCTGCCCGTTATGACAGGTATGGCAAGATCCCCCTCGACGGTCTCCCTGTACAGTTCCAGTATGGCCGCCACCTCGGATTCTGCCTCTTCGCTGCACGCATGGACCGTATGCCCCTCCTGCCAGAGAAACTCAGATGTACGCAAAAACGGCTTTGTCGACTTGATCTCCGCCCGGAGGGCCGTGTTCCAGAAGTTTATCCTCAAGGGAAGATCCCGCCAGCTCTTTATCCACTTGGAGTACAGGGAATAGGCCAGCGTCTCCGAGGTCGGCCGCAGTGCCAGCCTGTCGCCCACTTTGTTCTCGCCAGAATGCGTCACCCAGAATACCTCCGGGTTGAACCCCGCAAAGTGCTCCTTCTCCTTGCCCAAGAGGGACTCGGGTATCAGCACGGGCAGAAAGCCGTTCCGGACTCCGCGTGCGGCGAGCTTTACATCAAGGGAGGTGCGGATGGACTCCCATATGGAATAGCCGTCGGGCCGCAGGACGATTAGGCCCTTTACCGGCGCATAATCAGCAAGCTCCGCCTTGAGGACAACCTGCGTATACCATTCGCTAAAGTCGTCACTCTTTGAGGCAGTAATCCCCACCTTCACCTTTCCCAACGCACGATGCCGCCTACTGCTGATAAATTAGGTTTTGGGTGGCAGATCGTGGCCCTTGCAGAGCACCTTCCCCTGCACCCTGCTCTGGAAGTTGGGGCATGCAAAACACTGTATAAACTGGATCCCGTCGCCCAGCACCGGGCAGTCCACGTATTCCTGCTTCATCCTCTTTAGCATCTTTGCGCTGACCCCCTTTAGCTTGAGCTTGCCCTTTGCATCCATCATGCCGGACGCCTTTAGCTCAGCCTTTACGTCCTCGGTCATGCGCTGCACCTTCTCGGCGGTCTTTATCTCCACTTCGTACTTGTGTTCCAGCTCGCCTGAGGTATCGCCGTCGGACATATAGTGCCCCTGCGCAGTTGCGTGATTTATTGCTAGCTAGTATCAGGTTAAATAGCACGTTTTTTAACATGGTGCGCCTTTTATAGAGCGGGCGCATCCTGCAAGGATCACAAAGTAAACGGCCTCTCGGGCCGCGCCAGCAGAGGCTCCGCCCATGGGGGGAAAACGCCCCACGGCCGGCCCAACGTTAAAATAATTAACCCCGTGCGTCAGGTAGAAAGTTGCTGGTTATCTTTGACGTCGAGGGCGTCCTTTTTGACGCAGAATACCTCCCCATCCTGGCCGAGAAGCTCAACAAGGAGGACGAAATCTGGGAGATAACAAGAAAGGGCATCAGGGGGGCGATCGACTGGGAGGAGGGCCTCAGGACCCGGGTCGAGGCGCTGCGCGGCATAGACTATGAAACATGCAAAGAAGTAGCAGACGCGCTGCCCATAATGACCGGGGCGAGAGAGGCATGCAGCGCCCTCAAGGAGGCAGGATGGAAGATCATGGCGGTTTCCGGCGGCTTTACCATAATGACCGACAGGCTCAAGGAGGTGCTCGGGCTGGACCACGTATACGCAAACGAGCTTGTATTCCGCAACGGCGTCCTTGACGGCGTAAAGATAAACGTCAACTCCGACAAGTCAAGGTCCGCGATGACAAAGATAAAGGAATGGGATCAGCGGCGCGAGGAGATAGTGGTGGCAGTAGACGGCGCCAACGACCTCAAGCTGTTTGACATCTGCGGGCTGGGCATAGCCTTCAGGGCGCAAGACGTGGTAAAGGACAGGGCGGATGCAGTCCTCGAAGAGAAGGACCTCTCAAAGATGCTCGATATAATAAACAGGCACTACGGAATTGCTCTGGAGATCCCGGCAAGGGCCTAGAACACCCGGCTCGGCGCTCGAGGTAATACCCGTGCGCCTCCCCGTCGAGGTGGGCGAGATGACCAAGCTTGCAGAGGAGCTGCACAAGACGGTCCCGCTGCTAGATAATGACATACTGATAGTCTCGCAAAAGATAGTCTCAAAGCAGGAAGGCAGGATAGTCGACCTCTCATCGGTGATACCGTCTATGCTATCCACGGGGATAGCATCCGCGTACGACAGAGACCCGAGGCTTATAGAGGTGATACTCTCCCAGACCAAAAGAATAGTGAGGATGCGCGACGGCATCCTCATAGTGGAGACCAAGGGAGGGATAACCTGCGCCAATGCAGGGGTGGACGAGAGCAACATACAGGAGGGGCACGCGGCCCTGCTGCCCAAGGATCCCGACGGGTCCGCGGGCAGAATCCGCCGCGAGATACTCGAAAAGGCGGGCAGGCAGGTAGCCGTGATAATATCGGACACGTTTGGCCGCCCCTTCAGGATGGGCCAGACCGACTGCGCGATAGGCGTCTCCGGGATGGGCCCGATAACCGACTATATCGGCACCAAGGATACGTTTGGCAGGGAGCTGAGGGTAACCGAGATGGCAGTAGCCGACGAGCTGTGCGGCGCGGCAGAGATAGTCATGGGCAAGGCATCCCGCATACCGGCGGCAGTCATCAGAAACCACTCTGTGTCCCCCGGCGAGGGCTCGGCAAATGACCTGCTGCGCCCCCGGGGAGAGGATCTCTTCAGGTGAGCAGGGGTACCGGCAGAGTCATGCCCGGGGCCCCGCCTGTGGAATGATTTTAAATTGGCGACGCGCGGAGGCTGTTCAGGATGGATCAGATAAACAGCGAGATGCACTGTCATAACTCGTTCTCTAATTTTCACCAGGCGGCCCATGATACGCCCTATGATTCCAGCGTGGGCATCGCCGAGCAGCTAGACAGGTCTCTTCACCTGGGCCTCGACGCGCTCTTTGTGACCAACCACAATACCCTCTCCGGCTATGAGGAGATGGTAAGATACCAGGCCGACCACGACAAATACGCAAGAATCCGCATACTCCCGGCAGAAGAGATCACCACCGACGAGGGGGCCCACGTGATAGCCTACGGGATACACGAGGAGATCAGGCCCGGCATGTCCCTGGAAGAGACAATAGACGAGATAAGAAGGCAGGACGGGGTATCATCGGCCCCGCACCCGTTTGGCCTGCTCGACGCGCTCCGCGAGAAGGCAGGCAGGTGCGATCTTGTCGAGGTATTCAACAGCAACAACATAGACGTGATAGCCAACGCAAGGGCTGCCGAGTTTGCGCATGAACGCGGCATTACAGGAGTGGCCGGCAGTGATTCACATGTAATATCGACGCTGGGCAGGTGCACAAATGTCATAGAGGCAGAGGACTCGCTTGATGGAATACTCGACGCCCTTCGCCACGGCAGGGTCTCCATACGGGCCACGGGGTACGCCTCTGCAAGGGAGACCATGGAGTACTTTAGGTACAAGGTGGACAACTCTGCAGAGTACATACGGGATTACGTGGGCGAGTTCTACCCCCGGTCCCGCTGGATATTCTCCGTACTGCTCGGGCTCTTCAACCGGAGCCCGGAGAGCTACCTCTGGGTGCTGATGCTAAGGCTCGGCATGCTATCGATGAGGAGGATCTCAAAAAAGGTCAACTTTGAGGGGCTCGACCCGGGTATAATGAAGAGGCGCAGCCTGCCCGAGATGCTCAGGGCATCCCTGTAAATGCGGCCCAAAGTAGCTTTTAATATCCTCTATACCCGCCCTGTATCATGCCAGAGATTGACGCAACGGGCCTGTTCTGTCCAGAGCCCGTCTTCCGGACAAAGATCGAGATGGAGAGGATGCAGGTGGGAGACGTATTGACGATAAAGGCAGACGATCCTGCCGCAGAAGAGGACATATCGAGGTGGGCCACCCGGAACGGCCACGACCTGGTAGAGGTCAAAAAGGACGGCCAGGTAATATCCATAACGATAAAGAAAGTAAGGTAGACTATTCGTCTAGATAGTTGTTCACATCTATGCCGGCCATGCAGCCAAAGCCTGCCGCCGTGATTGCCTGCCTGTACCGCCTGTCGTGTACGTCCCCTGCTGCAAATACTCCGGGTACGCTGGTCTGGGAGGCCCCCTTGAGGACGATATACCCCTGGTCGTCGGTCTCGAGCTGGCCTTTGAAGAGCTCCGTGTTGGGGTCGTGGCCTATCGCCACAAAGACGCCGCCTGTATCCATCTGCTCCTCCCCGTCGGGCGAGGCAAGCACAACCTGCTGCACCTTCCCGTTGCCCCTTATCTCCTTGACCTCATAGCCGAGATGGAACCTTATCTTTTCATCATCATGCGCGCGCTCTTGCATTATCTTGCTTGCACGCAGCTCCTTTCTGCGGTGGACCACGTGCACCGTAGTGGCAAACTTTGTAAGAAACGTAGCCTCCTCCATGGCGGAATCCCCGCCGCCGACTACTACGAGCTCCATGTTCTTAAAGAACGGGCCGTCGCACGTGGCGCAGTACGAGACGCCCTTGCCCGCAAAGGCCTTTTCTCCCTCGACCCCCAGCTTGCGGGGGGTCGCCCCTGTGCCCACTATCACGGCCTTGGCCTCGTATTCCTCTTCCGAGGTCAATACCTTGAACGGCCTGTGCCTAAAGTCCACGTTGACCACCTCGTCGTCCACTATGGTGGTGCCCATTCTTTCGGCCTGCTTTCTAAAGTTTATCATCAGATCAGGGCCCATTATCCCGTTCTCAAAGCCCGGAAAGTTCTCCACGTCGGTGGTGTTTACCAGCTGTCCTCCGGGCAGTATCCCGGATAGTATCAGCGTGTCGCGGCGCGCCCTGGAACAGTATATCCCCGCGGTATATCCCGCGGGGCCCGCCCCTATGATTATCACATCGTATTTCGTCTTTTTGCGGGGCTCCTTTGGGGGGCCCTTCTCCACTAGCACCCCGCCCTCGGGTTCTGCAGCCATCATGGCAGAAAGGCGCCCGTCCAATAATTTAAGTCATTTCCATGGGGTTTTGCGGATCAGCCGCGTGCATCAAGCCGCCGTGAATCGAGCATCCCCTGGTGTCGGGGGCAGAGCAGGCCCCGCTCTATCTGCGAGTACAACAGGTCCGACTGCCAGTGCGCGTTGTGCAGCCTGCACTCTTTCGTATCACAAAACGCCTCGCCCGTCATATAGTAGAATATCGCCTGGAGCACATACCCTTGTGCCACAAGGGAGGTCCTCCGGTCGTGGTATGCAAGGTACTGTCCTGAATACCTCCTGTTTACCACCTCCATGTTCATGCCTATATCCATGCCCGATATCAGCTCGGTGTAATAGCTGCGCGGCTTTGCCGGCGCCTCGACCATCCCTGTAGTCGAGATCACCGACGGGTTGGCGCCTATGAGGGCACGCCCGTGGTACCTATAATCCCCTGGATCGTACGTGCACATCAGCCTGTCTGTAAACACGATATGCAGGCATCTGTCGTCCGGTACAAGGCCCGCAATGATCCGCTGCGCCTCAAAGCCGTCATAGTAGACTATATTGCCAGGCCCCGCAGGCGCGCGGTCAAGCTCGTGCTCTATTTCAGAGACAGTGGGATCGTGCCGCTCAAACGGCCTGAGGGGGCGGAAGACCCGGGATGCAGCAAGTTCTGCTGCAACACGCCGGTCCATGTTATCAAATGCGCTATTCTGTATCCCCGCGGAGAACCCCATACCCTCGAGGAATTTTTGCAGTCCCTCCATATCTAGCTCGGGCACAGAGGGCTCGTCGTGGATAATCACCCCTTCAAAGGCAGGGCCCAACTGGTGCTCAGCCTTGGAGTTCCTTTATCTTGGTGGCTGTGACCTCGGCTGCCTTTTTGCCAGAGAACAGCATGGAGCCAAAGGTGGGCCCCATCCTAGCTAGCCCGTGCGTTTCAGTAACCGACATGCCGGCGGCAACCAGGCCCGGAAATACCTCGCCGGTCATATGTACCACATCGTCCTCGCCGGCGTTGACGTGCATGGGGTCCATGCCCTTCCATTGTACGAGGCCCCTGTCTACGAGTCTTTTGACGGCGACTGAATCGTGGCCCGATGAATCAATGACCATCTTGGCCTCCAATGCTATAGGGTCGACACAGGTGATGTTCCGCGGAAGGGCAGATACCGGCATCCAGTTGACTACGACCCCGGCGACCCTGCCGTTCTTTAGGACCAGGTCGTCAAACTTTGTAAGGTTTAGAAACTTGACCCCCGCGTCGCATGCCCCCGCTATCAGCTTCGATACTGCGTTTGGCCCCGGGGTAATGTACAGGCCGTCTGCCGCCTGCTTGTACGATATGCCCAGCTCGTCCCAGATCTTTTGCGCCGGCTCCCTTACTGTAACGGGGTTCATCATGTAGCCGCCCAGCCAGTAGCCCCCGCCAAGGTAGTTGTTCTGCTCGATTACCAGCACCCGGAAGCCCATGCCGGAGAGCTCGCGTGATGCTGTGAGCCCCGCGGGCCCCGCGCCGATTATTATCACGTCTGATTCTGCTGCATCTAGCAGGACGCTGTTGAACTCTGTGGCGATCGCGCGGGTTATCTGGGCCTCGCTTACATCCTTGAATATGCGGGGCCTCTCGGTGTCGGACGCTTGCATGGGCGGCAACGGCCAAGGTGGGGATTAATAGTTTCGCAGGACGGACCGAACAGCCCGGCCTGCGGCGGGAGCCCTGCCCTTACCCCGGCCCTGCAATGAGGACATACTCCGGCCCATACGGCCCGGTTTGCCGGGATTCACAGCCGGGCATGCTTGTGCCGCCTGCAATGTTTAGCGGCTGCTAAGCATCTCCTAAAAATTTATAACCAAATCCGGCAGTTTCCATACGTTGGCCTCTGAACTAAGTCATGCAAGGCAGCCAGATCCCGAGCCCCCGGAGGGATGGGGCGATGTCGAAGAGGCAGATGAGTTTGCCAAGAGGGTAAAGCTATTCCGGCAGGGCAAGTACGACGCGACAAGCTTCCGCCACTTTAGGCTGCAAAACGGCGCCTACGGCACCAGGATGACAAACGACTATTCAATGATAAGGGTAAAGGTGCCCGCAGGCGAGATACTCCCCCAGCAGCTCGAAAAGATAGCGTACCTGTCCGAGACCTATTCGATAGGCAGCGCGCATTTTTCTACACGTGAGAATGTGCAGCTCCACTGGGTTGTTCTCGAGGACATATCCGAGATAATGAGGGGCCTCGCCGAGGTGGGCATGACCAGCAGGGAGGCCTGCGGGAACACGGTCCGGAATGTGATGTGCGCCCCGCTTGCCGGCGTCTGCAGGGACGAGGCGTTCGACGCGACGCCGTACGCGCAGGCGACCGGCACGTTTTTCCTGCGCAATCCAATGTGCCAGAACCTCCCCCGCAAGTTCAAGTTCAACTTTACATGCTGCGAAGATCACGGCATGGTCAGGATGGTAGACGTGGGCCTTGTCCCCCAGACGCGCGAGATCAACGGGGTCATGCAGCGCGGGTTTATGATATTCCTCGGAGGTGGACAGGGAAACAAGGCATTTTTGGGCCACCAGCTGGAGGGGTTCACGCCCGACGAGGATTTGTTGTACACGGCCCTGGCGGTGCTGAGCGTATTCGACAGGCTCGGCGACAGAAAAAAGATGGCGCGCAACCGCCTGAGATATTTGGTAAGCGAGATGGGGTGGGAAAAGTTCCGGAATTTAGTCCTCAAGGAGAGGGCGCTGGCCCGGTCCAACCAGTCCGTGCTGACCCAGCTGGATACCGATGGAACACCCCGCGGGATAAGGACCCCCATGAGGATAGCCGACGAGGCGCCCGCCGCCGTCCCCTCCGGCTTTGCCCGCTGGTCGCACACCAATACGATACCGCAAAAGCAGGACGGCTACCGCTCGGTATTCATAACGCTCGAAGCTGGCGACATAACGGCGGCCCAGCTCAGGTCGGTTGCGGCACTTTGCAGGGACTATTCCGGCGAGTGCAAGGCGAGGACCGGCTTTCATCAGAACGTGGTCATCCGGTATGTAAAGGAGGACGACCTGCCCGCGATGTACTCGAGGCTTCTCGAGGCGGGGCTCGCAAAGACGGGCGCCCTTACCATGGCCACCACTGTCGGCTGCTCGGGGACCACCTCGTGCAATCTTGCGCTAACCAACTCGCACAGGCTTGCAAAAGAAGTGCAGAGAAAGCTCCTCGAGCTGGGGATAGACGAGGATCCAGATTTCTCAAACTCTAGCATCAAGATAAGCGGATGCCCCAACTCGTGCGGCCTGCACTGGATGGCCACGCTGGGCTTTTACGGGGGCGGCTCAAGGGCTGGCAGCAGCATGTACCCGGTATACCAGATGCTAGTCGGCGGCAGGTTCGACGGACACTCCTCCCTGGGAATACCCATACTTAGGATTCCTGCAAAGCGGGTCATACCGGCGATACTCAAGGTGATAGAGCTGTTCCGGGAGCACAAAAAGCCGTCGGATACGCTAAAGTCATGGCTGCACAGGCTGGTCAGCGGCAACGGCGATGGAACCATAGATACCCTGGACGCGCTCAAAGAAGAGCTGTCCCCGCTTACGGTGGCGCCCTCGATAGAGGTAGACCCGGACTTTTACAAGGACTATGGGAACGAGGATAACTATCACACAAAGACCGGAAGAGGAGAGTGCGCCTCTTGAGCCGCGGCAGGCGGATAACGGTCGACGCGGACAGGCTGAGCTCGGAGATCCGCGACGGCAGCATCCGGGTTGTGGACGTCAGAAAGGCAGCAGATTACAACAAGGGCCATCTGCCCTCGGCGGTCAACCTGCCACTATCTGAGCTGCTCCTTGACGACAGCCCCGAGCGGATGGGCAAGCTGTTCGGCTCCATGGGAATAGGCGACGAGATGCCAGTGGCAGTATACGATGATACATTCGGGGCGCTCGCATCAAGGGTGGCGTGGGCTCTAGAATACATAGGGCACGGGGACGTCTCGCTGCTAGATGTAACATACTCCGGCTGGACAGGCATCGGGCTGGACACCGAACAGGCGGCGCCGGAGGTAAGATCTGCAAAGCACGCAGTGGATCCGCGCGATTCAATACTGGCTACACTCGAGCAGACAGAAAAGGCCGTCGAGGATGGAGCAGTACTGATAGACAACAGGGAGCGGCTCAACTATCTAGAACAGCACATACCAGGGTCGGTCAACATACCATACAGGACCCTGGGATCGCCGGACAAGATAATCCGGCCTTCTGGCGAGCTTACAAGGCTGCTGGACAACCGGGACATACCCCACGGAAAAGAGGCCATAACGTACTGTGGGAGCGTGGGGACGCTCTCGGGGCTGGCATATTACGCGCTAAAGTCCGCAGGCATGGAGGATGTAAGGCTGTACGTCCGCTCCTTCAAGGAGTGGAAGGCCCTCTCAAAGCCCACATCAAAGCAGGAAGAGGCCAACTACTGGGACCTCTCGGCGGAATAGACAGGGGCCAATCAAAAACAATCCATTCCTGCCGCCCTTGCAGCTGCCTGTTCCCATAGGCCCCCCCTGTATAGCCCGGCCCTTTAGAGGCTGCTAGTTGTGGCATTATGCGCGCATCCCTGCTGCAGCCGTGGCAAGAACAAGCGGCTTTTCAAAAATTTATAACCAAACACGCCCAAGCACACCTGTTATGGAATCCAGGCTAAAGCAGGCACTGCCCCCGGACCCCGTGCCCCGGGCGGGCTGGGCCGACAACGAGGAGGCGGACAACTTTGCCAAGACCGTAAAGCTCTTCAGGCAGGGCTGGTACGACGCGGACAGCTTCCGGCGGTTCAGGCTGCAAAACGGCGCCTACGGCAGCAGGATGACTGGCGACTATGCAATGGTCAGGATAAAGGTGCCCGCAGGCGAGATACTCCCCCAGCAGCTCGAAAAGATTGCATACCTGTCCGAGACCTATTCTATAGGCAGCGCGCATTTTTCTACACGCGAGAATGTGCAGCTCCACTGGGTTGTCCTCGAGGACGTATCGGAGATAATGAGGGGCCTTGCAGAAGTGGGCATGACCAGCAGGGAGGCCTGCGGGAACTCTGTCCGGAATGTGATGTGCAGCCCGCTTTCTGGCGTCTGCGGGGCGGAGGCGTTTGACGCAACACCCTACGCGCTGGCTACAGCCTCGTTTTTCCTGCGAAACCCAATGTGCCAGAACCTGCCCCGCAAGTTCAAGTTCAACTTTACATGCTGCGAAGAGCACGGCATGGTCAGGATGGTAGACGTGGGGCTCGTCCCCCAGACGCGCGAGCTCAAGGGGGCGGTCCAGCGCGGCTTCAAGGTCTTTCTAGGGGGAGGGCTGGGAAACAGGTCCTTTGTGGGCCACCAGCTCGAAGAGTTCACCCCGGACGAGGACCTGTTGTATACTTCGATGGCGGTCTTGCGCATATTTGACAGGCTCGGAGACAGAAAGAACCTTGCGCGCAACCGCATGAGATATTTAGTAAACGAGATGGGGTGGGAAAAGTTCCAGAACCTGGTCCTCAAGGAGAGGGCCATAGTCAGGTCCACCCAGCCCGTGATTACCAGGCTGGAGATGGACGATGCGCCGCCCGGCATAAGGACGCCCATGAGGATAACCGACGAGGCGCCCGCTGCCGTCCCCTCCGGCTTTGCCAGGTGGTCTAGAACCAATACAATGGCGCAAAAGCAGGACGGCTACCAGACCGTCTTCATAACGCTGGAAGCTGGCGACATAACGGCGGGCCAGCTCAGGTCGCTTGCGGCCATATGCAGGGAGTATTCCGGGGAGGGCAGGGCGAGGACAGGCTTTAGGCAGAACGTGGTCATCCGGTATGTCAAGGAAGAAGACCTGCCCGCGATATACTCGAGGCTTACAGAGTCCGGCCTTGCAAAGTCGGGCGCCCTTACCATGTCGACACCGGTGGGCTGCTCGGGGACCACATCGTGCAACCTGGCGCTCACCAACTCTCACAGGCTGGCAAAGGAGATACAGAGAAAGTTCCTCGAGATGGGCCTAGATGAGGATGCGGACCTCGCAGATTCTAGCATCAAGATAAGCGGCTGCCCCAACTCGTGCGGCCAGCACGGCATAGCCACCATCGGCTTTTACGGCGGCGGCTCAAGAGCTGGCGGCAACATGTACCCGGTATACCAGATGTCCGTCGGGGGCCGATTTGACGGCCAGACGGTCCTTGGCACAAACTGCATGAGGATACCCGCCAAGCGGGTCATACCCGCCATCCTGAGGATAATCGAGCTGTTCCGGGATAACAAGCAGCCGTCTGATACGCTCAAGTCCTGGATACACAGGCTGGTCCTAGGCAACGGCGACGGCGCAGTGGATACGCTTGACGCCCTAAAGGCGGAGCTTGCGCCCCTGACGGTGGCGCCCGCGATAGAGGATGATCCGGACTTTTACAAAGACTATGGGAATGAAGGCGGCTACCACGCAAAGACCGGAAAGGGCGAGTGCGCGGCCTGAGCCGCGGATGGATAATCTCCTGTCAGGCCCGCCATGGTTCTGCGGCGAATAGATCCTGATAAGATAACATGGCGTGAAAACCAGGGTGTGTCACATGGATGCAGGGCTGCACATTCTTTCAGGGGTTGCACAGTAGGACAGTCAGGCTATCTCGCTTCTGAGCTGCTTTGTAACGGCGGTCTCTATGTTGTCAAAGACTGCGGACATCTTCTTTTTGTTGTCCTGTAGAAAGCCCACGCCGTGGTCCTTGAGTCGGATCTTCCACAGCCTTATCTCCCGGTGCTCTTCGAGGAACTGGCCTATCATGTGCTCGCCGAACTTTTTGGGATCTATCAGGTCGTCAAAGCTGCGTATAAGCGCGTCGACATCCTCGTCTTCAATTGCCGCCTTTATCTCCTGGATGGTCTGGCCTAACTCCTTGAGGTTCCTTACAGGCGCGGGCAGCTTCTTTCTGCGCAGGCCAAGCAGGCTCCTCTTTTCTGTGCCCACCCTGCTTGCGATATCCGGAGATAAATCGTATATGGGGATCCTCTGCAGGCCTTCCTTCTTTTCGCCCTTTACTATGAGGCCCTTTTCTAGCAGCTTGAGCAGCGCGTCTTCGGTGTCGGCCTTGCTCAGGAAGGTGGTCCAGACTATAGCGCCAATAGTGTGGTAGCCCTGCCTGACGGATTCTATTACTACCACCTCGACTATCCTCCTAAAGCCGTCTTCTGCCCGGACGTTTGCAAAGTCCCTGTCCTTTACCGACTTGCGGGCGTTTTTAACATCTATCTCGATGGATCTTTTCAGGGATTCTATCGCCTCTGGTATCTGCATGAGCAGGGAGAGGTAGCAGCCCTTGTTGTACCAGGCCATCCCGTATGTCGGGTCTGAATCTATGGCCTTTTCCACACAGTCAAGGGCCTTGGCATAGTTTTTCTGCTCGTAATGGATGAGCGACTTTAGGTTCCAGGTTTCTGCGTTTGTGACGTCTATGTCGAGAATGCGGTCGTAGACTTTTAGCGCGTCGGTATAGTCATCGAGGTGGAACTTGGCGTATCCCAGCTTGATCAGGGTGTCCACATTCTCCGGGTCGTACCGGAGGGCCTGCTCGAATGCCTCGGCGGCATCGTCGAGCTTTTCATCGGCCATTAGATTTACGCCTTTTTTGTGGAGCTTTCTCCGCTGATAGTCAGAATCGGTAAGATCCGTCCCTGCCTTCTTTGGGCGGGGAGGGGCCCTTGCGGGCCTGCTCTCGCCTGCTTCCTTCATGCGTTTCAAAGGATCGTTTTTCTAGTTAAATACCTTCCATGGCGATGGTGTGTGAGAGTTTAGGCTTGGATCTGGGCTAATATCCCATCCCGGATCGATATCTCCTGCTGTTTCCACGTGAGCAGGCACGTCATAAGCACGCCGAACATCATCATGCCCCCGGCCGTCTTGAGCTGCTCCCTGCACCTCCTCTGCCTTATGATGGCCTTGATGGCCCGCTCGGCGGCATTGTTGGTCGGCGGCATGTCGTGATAGTACAGGAAGGTAAACAGGTTAGGCTCCGCGTTTGCCAGCTTCTTGCCAAACGCGGGGCAGATATCCATGTAGGCCTTCGCCAGTCCGCGCGTCCGGGCACTCAGCTCCTGCACGACGAACTCGGCCTCTATGCCGCATACCTCGGCCTTTCTGGCCGCCTTGGCGTCGGCGAACACTTGCTGCAGCCTCCTGTGCAGCTCTTGTGAGGCGGCATCTTGTGCCGCATCCTTGGCATCCCGGAGTATGTGCGCCCAGCAGCGCTGCATGGTGGGGAATATCTTGTACGAGCCCAGCCCGTCGCAGATGATCCTCACGCCCCGCGGGAAGAGGAGCGCGGGGATCTGCATCGACCGGCCCTTGTCCATGAGCACCAGCGTGAACCGATTGTTGCAGAACAGCCAGGCCCAGATGTCCTCCCCGTTTTTCCGGTACCCTGTCTCGTCGCCGTTGCACCACCCCGTGTCCTGTATGGCCCGGATTATCTCCTGCTGGAGCGGCTCCAGGAATTTGCCCAGGGCGGCCATGGCGTTTTGCACGGTGGCCCCGCAGTATTCCAGCCCGTACTCCTCCCTGATGTGGTCCGTCATGCCGTCTATGGTGGTCCCCTTCTGCCACAGGTTGAATAGTATCGCCAGGATGCTGACCCCGAACGAAGTGCCCGGTATTATGGGTGTTTTTGGCGTGTTTAACACGCCACAGTCCATGCACTCGTGGGTCTCGGTGATGTGGTTTATGGTCTTGACCTTGGTTATCACCTCCACATCGGTTTCCTTGCTGCAGCTCTGTCCCTTGTGCTTCAGATGCCTGCCGCCGCAGCTCTTGCACTTGTTGCACCTGTGCCTCTCGGTCTCGTTGCACTTTACAGTCGATGATTTCCCTATGTGTCCCGGCCCGCGGCCGGGCTTTTTGCGATCGTCTGACTGCGTATTCCCCTTGAACTGCTCGGCCGAGCTGGGCATGTGGGGCCCCGCGCGCTGCCTCTTGAACCTCTCGAGCTTGGCATTGCGGGTGCTGGACTCTTTGTTCTCTGCAGTGAGTATGGCGATGCAGCCCCTCAGCCTCTGCACGAGCCCCGCCGCCCTGCGCCCGTCCCTGTACCTTCCCTTCTCCAGCCTCCGGAGCAGCTCCTGATCCTCTACGTCGCATGGATCCCCCGGAGGGCACGCCTTCGGCTTTGAGGCGCCGCCGGCAGGCTTACCCTTCAGCCGGCGGATCTCCTCCTCGAGCTCCTGGTTCCTTTTCTCGATTTTCTGGAATTTCTCATCAGCCTCCTGGAGCCTTCTGTCAGCATCCCTGGAGCTCTCCCGGGAGGTTGCCAGATCCGCCGTCAGCCCCGCCACGGCCGCCTCGAGCTTGGCGGTGCGCCTGCCATTCTCCTGTATCGTGGCCTCGTATCCCTTCTCCCGCTCCGCTGCACGTAGAAGCTCCCTGCGCAGCAGCGTGATATCGGAGGTCATACGAATAATACGATCTCATAATCAATAGATCTTTCGGTGCGGGGGTCGAAATCCGTGCCTAGCCTAAACTCTCACCGATGGTGTAGATCTAGGCACGGGCTCTGATCGCCAGAAGAGATACGGCAATAGGCAAACATGTAGATCCCCCACCAGATCTGCCTTGCAGGATAACCCCGGAGAGGCGCCCGGATGGAGAGGCAGGGACAGAATTCGTGCCTGAGATCGGCCCATTTTCAGCCCATATGCCCTCAAGATGCCCGATCAAAAAAACATATAAGCACGCGAATTGTCGCCTAAACCATGATTTCAAAGACGACCAAAAAGACGACGTACAAAGCAACGGCGATCGGCTTCGCGGCATTCTTCGCTCTGATGATGACCCCGTCAGGTGCATTCAGCACCAGCACGGATTCGGCCATTACCGCATACGGTATGGCAGAAGTGGTCCAGAGGAACGGAGATGGCGAGATACTGTCCTCATCGGTGGTACACAACCGGCTTCTGGATGCGGGTGAAGAGTTTACCTTGAATGCAATCTTCCGTACAACCGGTACAGGGCCAACTGACGCTAATAGAATCGACCAAGTCTGCATCAGTAGTACAGACGGTGAAACTGTTCTTCCTACGGTCAATGGTGTAGGTACAGATCCATTAGATGATGCTCTCACAACAAGCGACTTCACTCTCGTAACTCCTGTGGGAGCCTTTAACGCATGTGCGCAATCGGCAGCAGCAATAACACTTGCAGGTGACGGGACCGCAGTAATCGGCCCTCTTACATTCACTACTGGTGAGCAGATAACTGTGGGTCAGACAGTGGATACCGTTCTGGTATGCTATGGAGACGATGTTGATGGAGCCTGCACTACGGCCTTTGCGGCAGTAGATGTTACCGATGTCAGCCCCACGGGCACTGACACCGTTGATGTAACGTACACGTTCGACCTTTCGTCATCTATGACCTAGAGATCCAACTTTTTTTATCTTTTTTTTGAATTCTTGATATGCCTGTTGGCGCACTTTTCCGGGGGGACCCTGCCCGCCATACAGGATTGTCGGGTGTCCGTTTGGCAGCCGCATCATACAAGAGTGAAGGCAGTATCAAGGAAAAAGATCATGTATCTGTTCAGCAGGGGGCGCGGTCGGGCATGTATCCCACGCGCAGTACCAACGCCCGTCATGAAGACACCTATGCATGCCACAAAGGCGGCGCCGGTGCAAGAACAGTTACAACCCACGGCGCCAGTCTCGAGGTAACCAGCTGGGCCGACCGTACAAGAGCAGATCCCCAAGAGTACAAACACGCACAAGTGCAGTACGCCCTCCATCCCCGCAACCACGGTTTAATTACGCCCGGTACGGCCCCGGGATCATGCCAGAGTTCGAGATACTAGTCACAATAGGCAACAAGCCCGGGATCAGCGATCCCGAGGGGGACACCATACTAAAGGACCTGGTCCTGAGGGGCGGGTACAAGACAGTATCCAGGATACGCACGGCAAAGACGCTAAAGTTCACCATAACAGAGGAGACCAAGGAAGAGGCAATAGAGGCCGTAAAAAAGGCATGTGACGGGCTTCGCATATACAACCCCCTGGTCAGCGCGGCCACGATAAGGGTATCTGGCGCCTGATCCCCGGGCCCCAAGGGCGCACAGGCACGCCCGAAAGGGCCACAAACCCCCCAAGACTGCCGTTTGAAAATACAAAAATACTTCGCATTTGCAGCAGAGGTGATGTCAGATTCAGGCTCAAAACTGAGGGTCCGCGGATCCGCCCCGTTCAGCCAGTCCGGGGTCTTTGAGGTCACCATAGCCATAACAGAATCTAGGCCCCCGGAAGAGGCCATCATATCGAGGGACTTTGCCGCCCTCTGGAGGGGCGATTACCACCTGAGGGTCGACGGCGGAACGTTCTCAGAAGTACTGGGCACAGACGCCAACCCCCTTCCGCCTACCGTCTTTGCCAGGGCATCAGTCTGCATAGTGGTCATGGACCACTTTTCGAGCCTGCACTCTGCGTTTGACGTGGCCCTATCCTCGACGCCGCCCGGCGCGGCCCAGCCTAGATACGAGCAGTCAGCCCCAAGGCAAGAGCAGCCGCCCGCAGAGCCCCCGGCGAGCAGCCGCGGAGAAAAGGGGCCAGCAGGCCAGCCCGGAGAAAGAGGCGACAAGGGGCCAGCTGGGGCGCCAGGCGAGCACGGAGACAAGGGCCCGATAGGCCCCCCCGGCGAGCGCGGCATACCGGGATCCCCGGGCCCGCAGGGCGACAAGGGCCCCGCAGGTGACAAGGGAATTACCGGAGACATGGGCGACAGGGGTGACAAGGGCCCAGCAGGAGAGCCGGGCGAGACAGGTCCGGATGGCCCGGCAGGCGACAAGGGAGACAGGGGGCCGCTGGGCCCGCAGGGCCTGCCCGGCGAGCGCGGAGACGCAGGACCACACGGGCCGCCAGGTGACAAGGGACCAACGGGCGAGCGCGGGCCCACGGGGACAAAGGGCGAGACAGGTCCCCCCGGCACCCCGGGTGACAAGGGCCTGCAGGGACCTGCCGGTCCCGAGGGCGGCAAGGGCCCAGCAGGAGTAGAGGGCGGCAAGGGCCCAGCAGGGCCCCCAGGGCCGCAGGGCAACACAGGGCCCGAGGGAACAGGCGGACCGCAGGGCGACAAGGGGCCGCAGGGCCCCCAGGGCGAGCCCGGAGACAAGGGGCTGACGGGAGTCCCCGGGCCGCAGGGTGACAAGGGGGACAAGGGCGCCATAGGGCCGCAGGGTGACAAGGGCATGAACGGCCCGCTGGGCCCCCACGGCGACAAGGGCCCGCAGGGCCCCCAGGGGCCGCAGGGTGAAAGAGGCATGCAGGGGCCGCCCGGAGACAAGGGCCCGCAGGGAATACAGGGCCCGCAGGGCGAGAGGGGCCCCTTGGGACCCGCAGGCCCGCTAGGCGAGCCGGGACCAAGAGGCGAGCCCGGGCCACTAGGACCCGTTGGTCCACGCGGCCCGCCGGGCCCGCCGGGCGACAAGGGCTCCGCAGGCGGGTTATCCGAGCAGCAAAAGGCGCTATTCAAGGAGATGCTGGAGATACTGCGCTCAAAGGACATAGTTACAACCGAAGAAGAGATCCGCCTCATGAGCTATCTGTACTAGAGTTTGCGCACTGTGCTGCAATAGATAGTGAACAGGTTGTATTATCATGTAAAGTCTGATGTGCAATATGCAGCAGCTCCGAAAATACAGTGTCTCGTAAAATGCGCTGCAATCCAGAGGGAATATGTTGTATTATCATGTAAAGTTGGCGGTGTGTAATATGCAGCAGCTCCAAAATATGGCCCTGTGCGCCTGCAATCCCGGCAGAACCGGCTGCATTGCACAAGCCCCGCACGGACAAAAATTAGAGGGAAAAACTTTCCCGGAATTAAACAAAACAGAATTAAAAAGGCAAACGGCCGCCGGCCAGGCCGGCGGCTGTTAATCGAAGCCCTGCGCGCCTAGCGCCGGACCTTTCTTTTTGCGGCAGTCTTTTTGGTGGTCTTTCGCCGCTTGACACCCTTCTTGGCAGCAGGTTTGCGGCCAGCAGGCTTGCGGCCTGCGGGCTTTCTGCCAGGCGACTTTCGCCGCTTGGCGCCCTTCTTGGCCGCTGGTTTGCGGCCAGCAGGCTTGCGGCCTGCGGGCTTCCTGCCGGGTGACTTGCGTCGTTTGGCACCCTTCTTCGCCGCTGGTTTGCGGCCAGCAGGCTTGCGCCCTGCGGGCTTCCTGCCGGGTGACTTGCGTCGCTTGGTGGAACCCTTCTTTGGTCCGGGTTTTCTACCAGGCGCCTTGCGTCGTGTGGCGGTTTTCTTGACTGCCTTTCTTTTCATAGCCATTGAATAACTGACGATTCTGCTTGCTTTTTTATCGTAAGACTAAACAATATTACACAAACTGATAATAAATTATCAACGCAATTTGGCGCAAAATGCGCGCTTTCGGGGCGCGATCACGGATTACGATCCGCGGGCCTTTACGATCGTCAGGACATCCTCGTCGTATAGAGTATGGCTTATCCCGACCCGCTGCCCGCCAAACTTTACGCTAGAGCCCCACACCAAGGCATACCGGAAGTCGCCCCGCATGCGCCGGTGCAGCTTGTCGCAGACGGCGCCGACGGTAGCATTCTTCCTCATTATCAGCGGCTCTTCATAGTCGGTGGGCCCCCCTTTGGGCCTCATGTATATCCGGATAAACGCAAGCTCCTGGTAGATCCGCTCCTTTAGCATGTCCATATTCTCGTTGGAATCAGCCGATACGCGTATGGCGCCCGGCCCCAGGCCCTTTGCAAGCCCTTCCAGGGCGGATGCATCGACTAGATCGATCTTGTTTACTACAGTAAGGGCCCGGGCATACGTCTTGTTGCCCGATATGTAGTCGACGAGCTGCTCAGAGCCCACATCCTCCCGTATCACCACCCTTGCGCTAGTATACCCGTACAGGTGCAGTATGTCCCGCAAAAACGCCTCCGAGGTCTTTGTGAGCCTTTTCTGCTGGGCCACCGCTATGCCCCCGGTGGAGGTCTTTTCTATGACGATATTCGGGGGGTCCTGGTTGAGTCGGATCCCCATGTTGCCCAGCTCGTTTATCAGGACGTCTTCGTGGTACGGCTGGAATACGTCAAGGACCAGCAGGACAAGGTCGGCGCTTCGAGCCACTGACAGGATCCTCTTTCCCAGGCCCTTGCCGCCAGATGCCCCCTTGATTATGCCCGGCAGGTCGAGTATCTGGATTCTCGCCCCCTTGTACTCCATCATGCCGGGGACTACGGTAAGGGTCGTAAACTGGAACGCCCCCACCGCCGAGTTGGCCCCCGTCAGCCTGTTTAGCAGGGTCGACTTGCCCACGCTCGGCATTCCTATGAATACCACCGTGGCATCCCCCGCCCTCCGGACGTCAAAGCCGTCGCTTTTGGCACTGCTCTTTTTGGTCTGGTCGTCCTCCTGCTCGCGCCGCAGCTTTGCAATCTTTGCCTTGAGCAGCCCGATGTGGTGCTCGGTGGCCTTGTTTATCTGGGTGCGGGACATCTCGTCCTGGATGGCCTTGATCTTTTCCGGTATTCCCAATGTGTATGATCCCCACTGAAGTTATTTTATCATTTGTGGCGCGGCCTGCCTGCGAAGCAATTATTATGCCGGATCCGGGGCCGGCTGCCATGGAGCACGCCACATTCGCAGTGGATATAGACGGCACCCTCACAGAAGACGGCGGCGGGGGCCGCATACACCTTGGCGCCCTATCCGCCCTGCGCCACCTGGCTACCTCGGGGCACAACGTCATACTTGTAACCGGAAGGTCCTCGGTAGAGGCCTACATGCTGGCAGTCTACGGGGGAATCACCAGGCTGGCCGTGGGCGAGAACGGCGGGTGCATAACCACCGGCCCGTCAGAGCACCTCCTGCTTGGGGACATGGATGTATGCGAGAGGGCCTTTGAGGTCATAGGCCCCGAGTTCGGGGCGGTAAGAAAGGGCACATTCCCGCGCATGACGGAGATAGTGCTGGAGAGCACGTTCGATGTGGGTGCGGCAAGGGAGTTTGCAAAAAAGAGGGGCCTTGGCATAGGGCTCGCCGACAGCGGGTATGCCGTGCATCTAAACCCCGAGGGGATAGACAAGGAATCGGGCCTCAGAAAAGCTCTCGATATGCTCGGTGCGCGCGGCAAAGTGATAGCAATAGGCGACAGCGAGACTGATGTTCCCATGTTCAGAACAGCCGATACAAGCATAGCTCTTGGAAACGCGCCCCCGGGGGTAAGGTCGGCCGCCACCATCCGCACCCGCGCGGAGGCTGGCGACGGCGTGGTGGAAGCGCTCGACCTTTTGGCGCCCATGATGGCACGGTCTGGAGAATGGGATACAGGGAGATAATCGGCGGGGTCCGCGGGGGCGTGGCAGATGCCATGTCCAGGTGCGGGCACAAGGCCGCCGAGTTCTCCGTCACACCCTCAAAGCCCGGCTTTGGCGACCTATCATGCAATGTGCCATTCCTGCTGGCAAAGAGCCGGGGCAGGGCCCCCTTTGAGATAGCGCAGGAGCTGGCTGTACAGTACAAGACGGGCGGTGTAATAGCAGGGGCAGAAGCGCACCCAGGCGGATACCTCAACTTTTCCCTGGACTGGGGCATTGCGGCAAAAGAGATAGTGATAGAGGCGGCAGGCGGGGGGCCGGCGCCGGCGGGCGGCGGGCCGGTCACAGTCGAGCATACAAGTGTAAACCCAAACAAGGCGCTGCACATAGGACACGTAAGGAACATAGTGATAGGCGATTCCGTTGCCAGGATACTCTCCCGGGAGGGATACAAGGTCAGCGTCCTTAATTATATAGACGACTCCGGCCTGCAGGTGGCCGATATAATACTCGGCTTTACAGAGCTTGGAATACCCGAGGAGCCCCCCGGGGGCAAAAAGTTCGACCAGTACTGCGGGGATGACGTGTATGCGAAAGCAGCCGGCGCATGCGAGGAGGATCCCGGCCTAAAAGAGAAGAGGGCAGTCATACTCCGCGGGCTCGAGGACGGCACCTCGGAGACTGCGCATCTAGCAGACAGGATAACAAGGAGGGTACTCGACGGCCAGCTCGAGACGTGCTGGGGCCTTGGCGTTCAATATGACTGCCTGAACTTTGAATCCCAGATAGTCCGGTCTGGCCTCTGGGACGAGGTATTCGAGAGGCTCAAAAAGATGGGACTGTTGGAGCTTGAAAAAGATGGCAAGAATGCGGGCTGCTGGGTCTTTCGGTCGGGTACAGACGACAAGGTGGTGGTAAGAAGCGACGGGACTGCCACATATATCGCAAAGGACATACCGTATGCAGCCTGGAAGCTGGGGCTGCTAGACGATCCGTTTCGGTATGTCAAACACCACAGGGAGCAGCCCGGGGGCAAGGAGCTCTGGGAGACCACTCTATCAGGAGGGGAGATGCGCGCGGGCCCCGCAGGCGGCAGGGTGGTCACCGTGATAGATACAAGGCAGTCGCGCCTGCAGCAGATAATCGCCTCTTTAATGGGCAGGTTCAAGTCCGACGAGGGGGCTTATGTGCACCTTGGGTATGAATCCGTCTCCCTCAGCCCCGGGACGGCCGCGGCACTTGGGGCAGATACCGGCGGAAAGTCGGCCCAGATGTCGGGGCGCAGGGGGTTGTACGTAAACGCAGATACCGTGCTAGGAGTGCTGGCGGAGAAGGCCCGCGCCGAGACGTCCAGGCGCAACCCGGAGATGGACAAGGTAGAGCTTGGCCGCATATCGGCAGATATTGCCTCTGCGACCATCCGGTATGAGATGGCAAGGCAGGATCTGAACAGGGCAATAACGTTTGACATGGAAAAGTCGCTGAGCCTCGAGGGCGATACCGCGTCCTACATACAGTACAGCCACGCGCGGGCAGCAAGGGTCATGGAGAAGGCGGGGGCAGAGCCCGACTATAACGCAGAGTATGCCCTGCTTGAGGACCCCCGCGAGAGGGCCCTGCTCAGGGAGATAGGCATGTTTGGAATACACCTCGGAGACGCTGCGGGCAGCCTCTCACCGAAGATAATAGCAAGGTACTGCCACGGCCTTGCCGTAGCGTTCAACGGCTTTTACGAGCATGTAAGGGTGATAGATGCCGGCAATCCTGCACTATCAAATGCAAGATTGTGCCTTGTCCGTGCGTTCATGCATGCGGTCTCCGGGGCGCTATACCTGATAGGGATATCCGCGCCCGACAGGATGTGACCCAAGCACTAGATTATTATCTGATGTGTAGGTGCCGCCGCTCATGGCAGGCAAGTCAGACAAGATAAAGGCAAACGAGCACGTGCTGTTCTACTATAACAGGACGAAAAAGTGGCTCGTCAAGATAACAAAGAATGCAAAGCTGCACACCCACATAGGGATAATAAGCCACGCCGACGCCATAGGAAAAGAGTACGGCTCCAGGCTGACCACCAACAAGGACAAGTACGTCTACCTGCTCCGGCCCACCACCTACGACTATACAATGAAGCTCCAGCACAGCACGCAGATAGTATACCCCAAAGAATCGGGCTACATGGCGTCCCGCATGGGCATACAGAGCGGCCAGACCATAGTGGAGATAGGCACGGGCAGCGGGGCACTTACGACCTTTCTTGCCAGCATAGTAAAGCCGCGGGGCCGCGTGCATACATTCGATGTAGACGCAGACTTTATGGCAATAGCCGAAAAGAACATCGCCCGGGCGGGCATGACAAAATATGTGATAATGAACAAGATGGACATAAGAAAGTCAAGGACCGTCCCGGTTGCAGATGCAGACGCGGCAGTAATAGACCTTGGCGATCCCTGGACCGCCCTTCCCCAGGTGCGCCGGATGCTCAAGGGCAGCGCCCCAATGGTCGCAGTATGCCCTACAATGAACCAGCTAGAAAAGCTGGTAAGCGAGCTGGTCGCAAACGAGTTTACCGACATAGAGTGCTCTGAGCAGATACTCCGGCAGATAGAGGCAAGGGAAGGCAAGACCCGCCATTCGTTCCAGGGGATAGGCCACACGGCATACCTCTGCTTTGCCAGAAAGGCCTACTTTGGGACAAAGAGGCGCAGAACGGCAAAAGATCCCGACTAGGCACACAGGCAGCTTTTGTGGGAATCTTCCAATATACGGGGCGGTTTTCTGAAAAAACTATATCTACATGTGGGCAGATCAGTCAGCAATGCACAGGTTTGACGAGCTCGATATGAGGCTTTTGTACGAGCTCGCAAAGGACAGCTCGGTCTCCGTGCCGAGCCTGTCCAAAAAGCTCAACATCAACTCGTCTGTTTTATACAGCAGGATAAAGCGCCTCGTAAGAAAGAAGCTCATAAAGCGGTTTACAATAGTGATAGATGACTCCCTGCTGGGAATAGATGTCAAGGCATCAGTCGGGATAAACCGGGATCCCAAGTTCAAAGAGAGCATACATCAGAAGCTAATGGAGACTCCCGAGGTGGCGTCGATATCCGAGGTGACCGGAAGGTTCGACATGATGATAAGAGTGCTGGCAAGAAATTTGGAATCGCTCCACTCGGTGGTAATAGACAAGATAGGCAAGATAGAGGGCATTCAGAATACAGAGACCTTTGTGGAGCTGCAAAAGACCGACAAGGATCCCGTCTATCCCGGCGGGGCCTAGGCGAACTTTTCGTCCCACTTGCCTTCGTTTATCTCGGCGGTTATCTCGCGGGGCGTCTTGCCTTCTATCTTTATTCCAAGGGGGACGCATGTTCCCGCCACAACCTTTGCCACCTGTTTTACAGATGATGCGTACGAGGATTCGAGCTTTGTCCGGGCCACCTTTGCCACAGAGTCCATTGTTACATCGCCGACCCATTCTGTGCCCGGGGTGCCGGAGCCTTTCTGTATGCCCGCCTCCTTGAGGAGGAGCGCAGCAGCAGATGGAATGCCTACTTCGACCTCCCACTTTTTTGTATCAGTATCCACAGAGACCGTAACAGGGACCTTCATGCCCTCAAAGTCCTTTGTCTCGTCGTTTATGGCCGCTATGACCTCCATGATGTTGACGCCAAGCGGGCCCATTGCGGGGCCAAGCGGCGGGCCTGCAGATGCCTGGCCGCCTGTCACTAGCGCCGCTATCTTTTGAATGCCGCCCATGGGGGCACGCCCGCCGCGGGGGATTTAACCGTTTAGGACGAGGATACCTGCAGGTAGTTTGCGTCGACTGTGACAGGCAGCTGGTACGACGCGTCTAAGAGCACTACAGTCGCCTCTTCTTTTTCGTGGTCGATGCGCGTTATGCTTGCTTTCATGCCCTTGAAGGGCCCGCCCGTAATCTCGACGGTCTGGTCCTTTTCAAGCGAGGTGACGGTTGACTTCTTTACAAGGTAGCCCTCGATATCCTTGAAATCGAGCTCGCCCCTAAGCTGGCCCTTGATATGCCGCACGCCGTCTGTCGCCTGGTAGGCCGCGTTCGGGTCGTTGGCTTCCACCACCACGTACCCCTTGAGGTTGTCGACGACAAAGACCGATTGTATGTCAATCTTGTTCATCCTGGCCTTTGCCTCCAGTATGTTCATTACCATTTTTTCCTGCCCACCGGTGGTCCTTATTGCAAAGAGATGGGACTTTACTTCCTCCGACAATTCAATTACCGAATGTAGCTACCGAGAAGACGAACTGGATTATAAATCCAATCGTCCCGACTCCTCCTATCCCGAGTAGGACGAGCCTTAGGTGCTGCATATAATCCTCCTTGTCGGACTTTTTGGCCATCTTCATGGTGTTTACCATGTTTTTGAGGGTCATCCGGGGGTTCAACGGCGGGCATTAATATGGCGTCTTTATATCCTTTCTCCAATGGATCTTCTCGTGGCTCACGGGGGCGACCCCGCCGGCAGCAACATGGCCAGATATCTGGCCGAGGGGATGGAGCCTGACGGCAAGATCTGGCACGGCAGGCACTTTGACCTGGTCATAATAGACAGCCCGGCCATATCGGCCGACTGGATCGGGGGGGAATACGAGTACGACGGGTACGTCTTTCTCTCCAGGCACGGGGCAGAATCGGGCAAGCTGGCCCTGACATGCCACAGCACGGGCAACTTTGCAGAGGCGCAGTTCGGGGGAAGCGACAGGGAGGTGGCCATCCCGTACCCGGGGTTCCAGAGGAGGTACATGAGGCGGCTCTCGGAGAGAAGGGAAAAATTCAATGGCTTTGATATAACGATAGAGGCGACACACCACGGCCCGACGGGCCTTGACAAGCCGTCGATATTCGTCGAGGTGGGCACGACAGAAAAGCAGTGGAATGACAAGGGACTGTGCGGGGCGGTGGCCGAGCTGGTCCGCGAGACGGCAGAAGAACAGGACGAAAAAACCCCCTTTGTGATATGTGTAGGCGGGACACACTATCCGGAAAAGTTCACCGATGTGCTGCTAAAGGGAGAGTACGCCCTGGGGACGGTTGTCCCAAAGAGGGCCCTTGTCAATCTCGACGATAAAATGTTCTCGCACATACTGGAGAGAAACGCAGGCGCTGCAGCTGTTCTAGTAGACGAGGGCGGCCTGGGCCCCGAAAAGAGGAGGATATTGAATATGCTCGAGGGATCAGGCCTCGAGGTGATATCCGCATGAAGCTCGACGAAAGAGTCTACAAGGAGCTGTGCAGGGTGCCGCGGGGCAAGGTCACCACGTATGGCGCGCTTGCAAGGGCGGTAGGCCTGCCCAACGGGCAGCGCATCATAGGCAGGATAATGAAGAACAACCCGTACCCGGGAATAGTGCCCTGCCACAGGGTGGTAAGATCCGACGGGAAAGTTGGCGGATACTCGCCTGGCGGCATGTCCGGAGGCGAGATGATAAAGAGCGCCATGCTGGAGAAAGAGGGAATAGGAATAAGCGGAGGCAAGATAAGGGATCTGGACGGGTCCCTGTTTGAGTTCTAGGATCTCTTTGCCTTTATCTCGTCGACTAGCAGGTGGAGGTGCGCCTTGTTTCTAACCGTGTTGCCGCCCACTTTCTTGTATAACGCCCAGAACTCGGGGTTTGTAATGTCCTTTCTGTCCTTGAAGACTGCCAATAGATAGCGGAGCGCGCGGACCTTTTTTACGTATACCTGCTTTTTGCCGACCCTCGCGCCCATGCGGCCCTGCTTTGAGCCCGCCTTGGAGCCGCGCTTTGCCTTTTGGCGCCGCTTGTGCTGCGCCCTGCCCCGGGAGGTGCCAGAGACTGGCTTTATCTTTATCGTGTTGGCCGTGATGAGGCTGCGTATGTCGTTTCTCGTTATGGCGTCGGCTATGTCGTCAAGATGGGTGGGATCAAAGTATATCCGGTGGATGCCCGCGCCGGTGACGCGCGAGGCAAGCCTCTTTTTTGTCCTAAGATTGATTACCATCTGGGCTCACCCTCGCGTTGAATATCTTGAACTTTTTCTCCACTGCAAAAGCTGCAATGATCTTCCGCTTGCGGGCCCCCACGCTGTGGCCTATGCGGAGGCCGTCGGTGGCGGGGTCCAGCACAGAGATGTCTGCTGTATTGTATACCAAATTGTCCGTGTAGCCTGACGGGTGCAGGCCGCGCGCGGCCCTCGGGCCCCCGTATCCGACCTTGACCAGGCCGGGCCTGCCGCGGCTCTTTTGCTTTCTCTGGTGGTTGTCCACACCCTTGGGCTTTCTCCATGCGGGCTTGATCCTCTTGTAGCGCCAGCTCTCGGCACGCACAAAGTCCGGCCGGTGCTTTGCCACCTCGGATCTTTGCAGAAGCTTCTCCTTGTTGATCGGCATGCCGGCAGCACCCGGTGGATAAGATAAATAGGTATCTAAGGGCGCGGGCCGCAGGGCGGGCTTTTCCGCCGTGTCCAAGCACCGGTGCAATTCAGGCACAGGGCCCCGGCGCAAAAGAGATAATAAGGAAATTCCGGTCGGATCGACTTATCTTATGACAGGCCATCGCGCATGCCCCATGGCGGGATCACATACTTGGATGGACAGGTAGAGGCAAGGCTCCTCTCGCAGCTGCAGGCCACGGGGATGCTGCCCGGCAGGGCCCACAGGAATCTCGAGCCGCAGGAGCTCATCAGGATAGCTGTAGAAAAGGGCGACGGGGTGGTGACCAGCACGGGGTCGCTCTCCGTGAGGACCGGCAAGTACACCGGGCGCTCCCCTGGCGATCGCTATATCGTATACGACGGGACGACCCGCGATACGGTCGACTGGGGCAAGGTAAACCACAAGTTTGATCCCGGCAGGTTTGCAGAGATATTCGAGAGGATGAAGGGGTTTGTCAAGGGAAAGGAGCTGTACGTGTTCGACGGGTTCGTGGGGGCGGATCCCGAGAACAGGATTGCAGTCAGGGTGATAAACGACCATGCATGGCAGAGCCTCTTTGCGAGGCAGCTATTCATCAGGCCCAGCCCCGAAGAGCTCGAAGCCCACAAGCCTGAATTTACCATACTGTGTGTAAACGACTTTGAGGCGGTCCCCGAGCGGGACGGCACAAACTCGAATGTATTCATAGTGATAGACCTTACAAGAAAGACCGTGCTGATAGGCGGGACAAGATATGCCGGCGAGATAAAAAAATCCATGTTCAGCGTGATGAACTATGTGCTGCCTGCAAAGGGGGTGCTCCCCATGCACTGCTCGGCAAACATTGGCAGGGGCGGAGACACTGCGCTCTTCTTTGGGCTGTCCGGGACGGGCAAGACCACGCTGTCGGCAGACCCCGACAGGATGCTGATAGGAGACGACGAGCATGGATGGTCCGAAAAGGGCTCGTTCAACTTTGAAGGAGGATGCTATGCAAAGTGCATAAACTTGAGCGAAGAGGCCGAGCCGCAGATATGGAATGCAGTAAAGTCGGGGGCCGTGCTGGAAAACGTGGTGGTAGACGGCGAGACTAGCAGGCCGAACTTTGATGACGGCAGCCTAACTGAGAATACGAGGGCTGCATACCCGCTGGAATACATACCAGGGGCGGTCATACCCAGCATGGGGACCAACCCAAAGGTGGTGGTGTTTCTTACTGCAGATGCAATGGGGGTCCTGCCGCCGGTCTCGAGGCTTACAAAAGAGGGCGCGATGTACCATTTCATGTCGGGGTATACGAGCAAGCTGACGGGCACAGAAAGGGGGATAAAGGAGCCGCAGGCCGTGTTCTCGGAATGCTTTGCGGCGCCGTTCATGCCAAGGCCCGCGGCAGTATACGCAAGGATGCTCGGCGAAAAGATAGGCAAGCACGACGCGGCAGTCTACCTGATTAACACCGGCTGGTCCGGCGGGCCGTACGGGGTCGGCAGGCGCATAAAGATAAAGTACAGCAGGGCCATGGTGACCGCCGTGCTGACCGGCGCCCTGAGCGGCGTCGAGTACAGGCATGACGGTCTCTTCAACCTTGACGTGCCTGTAGAGTGCCCCGGCGTGCCGCAGGGGATCCTCGACCCTAGAAGGCAGTGGGAGGACGGGGAGGCCTATGACGCGGCCGCCAGGGATCTTGCCCGCATGTTTGCCGAGAACTTTGAAAAGTTCAAAGAGACGCCCGACGAGATCCAGAGGGCGGGCCCGTCCGCGCCCTGAACAGTACCCGATCTCGGCCGTGCCTAAAGTAATAAATTGCATGGAATAGGGGGCGGGTACATGGGAGAATACACACTTCCGGAGATGCCATATGCATACGACGCACTGGAGCCGCACATAGACGCGCGCACCATGGAGATACACCATACAAAGCACCACCAGACGTATACTACCAAGCTCAACGCGGCGCTAAAGGACTGCCCCGCGGATATACAGGGCAAGGACGTCACCGAGATCCTGGCCAACATAGGCCAGGTGCCCGAGGCGCAGCGCAAGGCAATCAACTTCAATGCAGGCGGTTACGACAACCACAGGCTATTCTGGAACAACATGAAGCCAAACGGGGGCGGGGAACCCGGCGGGGCTGTTGCCGACGCCATCAACTCGTCCTTTGGAAGCTTTGCAGACTTTAAGGAAAAGTTCTCGTCCACCACTGCCGTGATACAGGGCAGCGGGTGGGGGTGGCTCGTATACAACCCGTCAAGCAGCAAGGTAGAGTACAAGGCCATGCCCAACCAGACCAGCCCCAGGACTGAAAAGCTGGTTCCGCTGCTTGGCTGCGACGTGTGGGAGCATGCATACTATCTCAAGTACCAGAACAAGAGGCCCGATTATATATCGGCCTGGTGGAACGTAATAAACTGGGACGAGGTCGAGAGCAGGCTTTCCAAGGCAAAATAGGACAGTATTTTTTTATTAAAAACGCGGTTTCGTGCGTTGCCGCGGCGCCTGGTCTTTGCGCATGTTTTGTTTCAGGGCACCCATCCAATCTCTTAGTGTCCATTCGTTATGTTTAAAACATACCCATACCTTACTTATATTATGGATATACTTGAAAATTTTTACGCCAATTTCATAAGTGATCCATTGGAGGACATCTCTTACATTGCTGCAATCATAGTCTTAACACTGACCGCAACCAAGTATTTCAGAGAAAAGAAGGCTGCTGAAGATAAATATTCCAGAGAAAAGAAGGCTGCTGAAGATAAATATATAGCAGAAAGGGATGCCGATAGATCCAGAGCTTCTGAAAATCTATATTTCGAGATAGCTGATACTTTACAGACCATAAAAGGTAAAAAAGACTCAATCAGTCGTAAAGAAATGGAGATACTGGATTCGAATGGTAAGAAAAAGACGGTCCACTTTATAAATATGTTATTTAACCATGATTTCTATGACAGTATGATCAGTTCCGGAATAATTAATTTCTTGGACCCACAGCTACAACAAAGTATACAAAACATTTTCAGGATAATTAAATTGCACAACAAATATCTCGACATTACCACTCGTGCACCGATACTGTCTGCTTATAGTGTCAAAGAGTTGTCCGTTATAAAGGAACAGAATCAGAGATATTATGAATGGATGAACGATGCGGAAGATGCACTGAGGGATAAAATTCCAGACATAATGAAAAAATTAGAAAAATATGTTAAGGCTGCTTAGCAGTTGACTTAGGTTTGCGCGTTTTTACGTTAAGATAGGAAAGGGGTTCAGGCATGGGAAAGCTGCCGGTAGAGGCAAATCCTTCTTTGATTTCCACTTTCTTTTTCTGTTCTTCAGCCATATCATTACATACCGGACATGTTATTTAAAATGTTGCATGCGAATTCTAATGTGTAGTATCCCGAAATCTTGTCCCCCCCGCCGAGGCGTGGGAAAGAGGATTTGTGCCCCCTCTACGGACCGCCCGGCATGAGGGACCAGCACCTTACAGATTCCGGGATCAGGCACCCCATACGCCAGCGCCGGAAGGGTCAGCCTGCATCGGGGGTGGCAGAATGATTGGGCATCACACACCGGCATGCCCGCAACCTCTGGGCCGAGTATTAGAGGTTGGGAAGATGCCCATGGCATTTAATCATGATTTCTATGACAGTATGATCAGTTCCGGGATGATTAACTTCTTGGAGCCACAACTACAGCAAAGCATACAGAACCTTTTCAGAATAATTAAATCCCACAACAACTATCTCAGCATCACTACTCGTGCACGGTACTGTCTGCTTATAGTGTCAAAGAATTCTCCGTTGTAAGGGAACAGAATCAGAGATATTACGAGTGGATGAACGACGCGGAAGATTCACAGAAAGATGAAATTCCGCCCATAATGAAAAAATTAGAAAGTATGTTTAAGGCTGCGTAGTATCTGGCTTGCGCTTGCTCGTCCTCACTCCAAGATAAGAGGGCAGCTCAGGCATAGGAAGGCTAGCGGGCGAGGCAAATCCTTCTGTGAATTTCTCTTTCTTTTTCTGTTCTTTGGCCATATCATCACATACCGGACATATTATTTAAAATGTTACGTACGTAAAGGCCGCTTGCCAGTTGGATTGCTCCTCTTCACGTCGAGATAAGAGGGCAGTCTGGGCATGGGATAGCCCCCGGTCATGACAAACCCCTTGTCCTCCACAGGGCGCTTGGCAGGCGGCTTTATCACACCCTGCTTTGCGCCGAGATAAGAGGGCAGTCTGGGCATGGGATAGCCCCCGGTCATGACAAACCCCTTGTCCTCCACAGGGCGCTTGGCAGGCGGCTTTATCACACCCTGCTTTGCGCCGAGATAAGAGGGCAGTCTGGGCATGGGACAGCCCCCGGTCATGACAAATCTTTCCTTGATTTCAGCCCGTTTCTGTTTTTCATCCATATCATCACACACATGCCATGTTACTTAAAACATGTACGTGGGTCTGGATGAAAAGCGCCTTGTGATTGTATATGATCCCCCGACCATGCAGCACGGCCACGTGACGTTGCGGTGTTACAGCCAATGTGGATAGGGGCGGCCATGCCAGTGTGCAATCCAAGCACCCGGATGCCAACAAATCAGTTTATAACCTGCGACGGGCCGGCGCCAAATATGAGCGAGGAAGAAGCGCAAAAGATGCTCTACCAGCTCCAGATGCTCGAGACATACGTGGCCGACATGTCCCAGCGCGAATCCGCGCTGGTGGGCGTCATGAAGGAGGCTGCCGCGGCAGTCAGCGCGGTCAAGGGGATAGGCGAGAAGGGGGAATCAGAGGTACTGGTGCCCCTGGGCCTTGGCACGTTTGCCAAGAGCAAGGTATCCTCGGGCGAGAAGATAGTCATCAACATAGGCGCCGGTGCGGCAGTAGAAAAGGACAAGGATGCCGCGCTCAGCTATCTGGAATCCAGGATAAAAGAGATCGAGATTGCCCTGCGGGATACTTCCGCAAAGAGGCAGGAGGCGGCGGCCAACCTGGAGCACGGCAAGGCGCACCTCGACCAGATGATGGGACAGCACAGCCACTCTACGAGCGGCAATGTTTGATAGCATAAAGTCTGCATTTTCTAACGCGGCCAAAAGCCTGGCCGAGAAGGAGCTCAAGGAGAAGGACATAACGGGCATGTTAGACGAGCTGGAGATCTCGCTGCTCGAATCCGACGTGGCGGCAGAGGTTGCAGATTCCATAAAGGAGGACCTCAAGGGCAGGCTGGTGGGCACCAGCGTGGACAAGCACGTCATAGGGGAGCATGTAAGGGAGAGCCTCATCGGGATAATCTCCGACCTCTTTGACGGCGCCGGCGCGGTGGACCTGCTGGAGAGAATCAGGGCCAAAAAGGATGATCCCTACATCATAGTGTTCGTCGGAATAAACGGGACCGGCAAGACCACAAGCGTGGCCAAGATAGCCCATATGCTGAGGGACTCCAAGTTATCCGTGGTGCTGGCTGCCGCAGACACGTTTCGCGCGGGCGCAATAGAGCAGCTGCGCGAGCACGCAAAGCGGCTAAACCTAAAGATCGTGGCTCAAAACTACGGTTCCGACCCGGCGGCAGTGGCCCGTGACGCAGTCCTGTACGCCAGGTCGCACGGCGTGGACTGCGTGCTGGTGGACACGGCGGGCAGGATGCAGACCAGCAAGAACCTGATGGAGCAGATTGAAAAGATAATCCGCGTGGTGCAGCCCGACCTCAAGATCTTTGTGGGCGATTCGCTGGCGGGCAACGACACTGTAAACCAGGCAGGGGAGTTCCACGAGCACATCAAGTTTGACTGCTCGATACTGACAAAGAACGACGCGGATGCAAGGGGCGGCGCGGCGCTCTCGATAGTAAAGACCACGTCCACGCCCGTGATCTACGTGGGAACGGGGCAGGAGTACGGCGACATAAGGCCTTTTAGCAAGGAGACGTTCATCGAGACCGTGTTTGGCAGCGAGGGCGTGCAGGGTACAGAAGCCGCCAAATCTGGGGGTGCCCCGCCTGCCGGGGAGATCCCGGAGACTGTGCGCGAAACGGAGGTTGCAGTCGTGAACAGCGGCTCATCTGTGGAGGAAGAGGAGATGGAGGCGAACAAGCGGCGAGAGCAAAAGACAGATGCACAGGCAGCAAAGGAGCGGGAGCAAGAGGAGATGGAGGCGAACAAGCGGCGAGAGCAGGAGCAGGCAGCAGAGCAGTCACCGCACGACGGCAAAGAGCACCCCAAAGGCGGCGACCCCTTTGACGGAATAGACACAAAGGACATCGAGGCATACCTTGAGCTGCATGACACGCCCCCGCCCGAGACCGACGACGAGGCAGAAAGGGCAGCATCCAAAATAAAATCGTGGATCTCGGAAGGCAGGCAGGGCAAAGAGGCCAAGGGATCGTGGAAGGGGAGATTCAGGCGTTGAAGATAAGATCCAAGGACCTGCTTACGGGCGCGGAGCTCGACAGAAAAGAGATCCTGGGGATAATTGAATCGGCCATCAGGCTCAAAAAAGGCGGCAGGAGCAAGGCCCACCCGCTAGACGGCAGGACGCTTGCCATGGTATTTCAAAAGCCGTCGACAAGGACGCGCGTAAGCTTTGCTGCAGGAATGTTCCAGCTCGGCGGGGAGGCCATATACCTCCCGCCCGGGGACATGCAGCTCTCCCGCGGCGAGACCATACCGGATACGGCAAGGGCGCTATCAGGATACGTAGATGTGATAGTGGCAAGGGTCTTTGGCCATGAGACAATAGAGGAGATTGCCGCAAGCGCCTCGGTCCCCGTGATAAACGGGCTCTCAGATACGTTCCATCCCTGCCAGATACTTGCCGACCTGATGACGATAAAAGAGAGAAAGGGCAGGCTGAAAGGGCTAAGGGCTGCCTGGATAGGCGACGGCAACAACGTCTGCAACTCCCTTCTGTACGGCTGCGCGGCAGTAGGCATTGACATATCCGTGGCCACGCCCGCAGTCTTCCGCCCCATTCCGGGCGTGGTGGACAAATGCAGGGAATCCATAGACGTAAAGCTTACCACCGACCCGGCAGAAGCTGCCGCCGGCGCGGACATAGTATTCACCGATACATTTGCATCCATACACAACATGGACAAAGAAAGGGAGCGCAAGTTTCTGCCAAAGTACAGGGTGAATGCACCCCTGATGAAAAAGGCGGCAGACGATGCGATCTTTATGCACTGCCTTCCCGCAAAGCGCGGCCAGGAGGTCGACGGAGAGGTAATCGACGGGCCGCAGTCCGCGGTATGGGACGAGGCGGAGAACAGGCTGCACTCGCAAAAGGCCCTGCTGCTCGCGCTCGGCATCTAACGTTTATAAGAGCATTCCCGGCCGCGCCTTATACATGGCCCATTCAAGGATTCTCCGGAGGCTCAGAGAGGAGAAGACCAACTACAAAAAGCGCCGAAGCATGCTGATGGGCAGGCGCGACTTTGTGACCGTACACATCAGCAACGAGAACGCCCAGGTGCAGATCCATGCGCCCAAGATGGACGGCGACGTGGTGATAGCCTCGGGGCATTCCAGATACCTCGCCTCCAAGGGCTGGAAGGGATCCAGAAAGAGCATCCCCGCTTCCTACCTGACAGGGTATCTTGCGGGCAAGAGGGCAGTCAAAAAGGGCGCCAAGAGCGCCATAATGTACACGGGGACTAGAAGGTACACCGACAGGATATCGGCGGCCCTCAAGGGGGTCTCCGATGCGGGAGTAGACGTCCCCATAGACCCCTCGACATTCCCCCCCGATGAGAGGATAAGCGGGGAGCATCTGACCGTAAAGAACGACGTAAAGCAGATAAAGACGGTCATAGACGGGGATATGTAATGAGTCACCCCCAGTCCAGGCCAGGCGGGCGGGACGGCCGTCCCAGGCGCCGCAGAGAGCCGCGCGAGGAGGCCCCATGGGTCCCAAAGACCGCCTTGGGCAAGAGGGTCAACGCAGGCGAGATCACATCCCTTGAGGAGATCCAAGAGGCGGGGGCCCGCATACAGGAATCAGGAATAATCAAAAAGCTCCTCCCCGACCTCAAGACCGAGGTCGTAGACGTGGGCATCATACAAAAGATGACATCCAACGGCCAGTCCACGCGCTTCAAGGCGATAGTGGCAGCAGGCAACGAGAACGGCTATCTGGGGATAGGCCAGGGCAAGGCAAAGCAGATGAGGATAGCCATAGAAAAGGCAAACAACCAGGCCCTGCTAAATGTCGGCCCGATAAAGCTCGGCTGCGGCAGCTGGGAATGCAGATGCGACCAAAAGCACTCGGTCCCATTCAAAGTAAGGGGCAAGGGCGGCAGCGTGGTAATAGAGATACTCCCAGCCCCGAGGGGGCTCGGCCTTGTTGCCGGGGGCAAGATAAGGAGGCTGCTTGAGCTTGCGGGGCTCAAGGATGCATATACGACAGCAAAGGGATCCACGCCGACGACAAACTCGACGTCCAAGGCGGTGCTGGAATGCCTGAGGCAGACGTTCAGCCAGGGATGATTATATGGCGGGCGCATACATAGTTGTCAGGATAAAGGGGCAGGCTGACGTGCCCCACTGGGCGGAGACCACGCTAAAGCTGCTCAGACTGGAGAAAAAGCACCGGGCGACAATAATACAGTCAAAAGAGAACACCCGCGGCATGCTGGACAAGGTAAAGCACTATGTTGCATGGCAGGAGATTGACGCCGGATTGGCCATGGAACTATTAACCAAGAGGGGCAGGGGCCCTGGCTACAAAAAGCTCACAGAAAAAGACCTCGAGGGGACCGACTATCCCGGGATAAAAGAGCTCGCAGACGCGCTAGCCACCGGCAAGGCATCGATGTCAAAGATAGACCGCATCAAGCCGTGGTTTGCGCTCGCCCCGCCAAGGCACGGCTTTAAGAGAAGCACAAAGAAAATGTACGGGCAAAAGGGCGTCCTTGGCGCCAACCGCGAGCTATCCGAGCTAGTCAGGAGCATGATCTAAATGGCCACCCGCAACCGCAAGACGAGAAAACTCAGGGGTTCCAGGACCCACGGCTGGGGCCAGGTGGGCCAGCACAGGGCGAGCGGACACAAGGGGGGAGTCGGAGTATCGGGCCAGCTAAAGCACCACTTTAGCAGCATGCTCAAAGAAGACCCCGGCCACTTTGGGCACGACAGCACGCACCCGCCCCACTCCAACGCGGCCAAGAAATGGGCCTCTGTAAGGGATCTTGACGACTTCCACACAAGGTTTGGGACAGAAGAGGGCGGGAAAAAGGTCATAGACCTTGCAGCCAGCGGATATGACAAGCTGCTGGGAGGGGGCACCGTATCTGGCGCCTACTCGGTAAAGATCTCCAGGCTGACCGCCTCTGCCGAGGAAAAGATAAAGCGGGCAGGCGGAGAGGTGCTATCATAGATGGCAGAGGGCACGGCAACCGCACTCATACGCAAGATGGTGCTGGTTGCAGAGCCGTACCTGCCTCAGGTCCCAAAGCCGAAAAAGAAGCTCAGCCTGCAGACAAGGCTGCTCTGGTGCGGGCTTGCCCTTCTCATATACATGGTGATGGCCCAGACGCCCCTGTTCGGGGCGACGGTCCCAGAGTTTGACTTTCTCGCGTTTGCCAGGGTGATATTTGCCTCCCAGCAGGGCACGTTAGTCGAGCTCGGCATAGGCCCGATAGTGACGGCAGGACTGCTCATGCAGCTGCTCAGGGGATCAGAGATACTAAAGTTCGACTTTAAAAAACCCGAAGAGCGCGGCATCTTCCAGACTGCCACCAAGATGGTCTCATACGTTGTGATAGTGGTCGAATCCTCGATATACGGGATAGCCGTGTACGGCCCCGGGATAGCGGATCCCAGTGTTCTGTACATACTGATAGGGCAGCTCATGGCGTCGTCGATAATCATAATGTTCCTCGACGAGCTCATCCAGAAAGGATGGGGCCTCGGGAGCGGCATCAGCCTGTTCATAATGGCGGGCGTCGCACAGCAGATACTGTGGAGCTTGTTCAGCCCCCTTCCCGCAGGCGACGGCTTTGCAGTGGGAATATTCCCGTTCATAGGCCAGTGGGCGTCCGTCGGCATGGGCAACTTCGAGGATATCTTCTTTAGGTACAACCAGCTGCCCAGTATATTCGGGCTGTTACTCACTGGCGGCGTGCTGCTCATACTTGTGTACACCCAGGGCATGAAGATAGAGATACCCATAGTATCCACAAAGTACAGGGGCTTTTCTGCCACCTACCCGATAAAGCTGATGTACGTCTCCAACATACCCGTCATACTCGCCTCGGCGCTCACGGCCAACGCGATATTCATAGGCCAGATGTTCTGGTCCAACTTTAACCCGCGAAACGACAACATCTTCCTCAACGTGCTGGCCCAGTTCGATCTGACCAATCCGTCGACTCCGATCGGCGGCATTGTATACTATATAACGCCGCCAAGAGGGCTCGACATTGCGGCGCTCGACCCCATGCGGGCCGTCGGGTATGTGCTATTCATGATAGGGATAGTGGTGGTCTTTGGCAAGCTCTGGGTGGAGCTTGGCGGGCTCTCGCCCAAGAGCGCGGCAAAGAACCTCCTCGATGCCGACGTGCAGATACCCGGATTCCGCAGGTCCAACCAGCCGATAGAGGTGCTGCTCAACAAGTACATCCCGTCGGTGACAATCATAGGATCCATGATACTCGGCGCCCTCGCCGGCGCCTCTGATGTGCTCGGCGTGTTTGGCAGCGGGATAGGGATACTGCTGATGGTCGATATTCTGATAAACTACTACAACCAGCTGGTAAGGGAGCAGGTGGAGGTGGTCATGCCGCGGCTCGGTGCGTTGCTTGGCAGAAAGTAAAAAAGTAGTCATAGTCGGCATACCCGGCGTGGGCAAAAGCACGCTGGTCTCCAAGCTAGTAGAGATACTAAAAGAGAACGGCAGGACCGTAAACGTGGTCAGCTTTGGGACAGTGATGTTTGACGAGGCCAGAAAGAGGGGCGTGACCGACAGGGACAAGCTTCGCAAGCTCCCCATGTCCGAGCAGCAGGACCTGCAGAGGACGGCGGCAGACTCCATAGCCCGGCTTACCGAGGATTATGTGATAGTCGACACCCATGCGTTCATCTCGACCCCTTCGGGGTACTATCCGGGGCTTCCAGAGCATGTGCTAAAAGCGATACGCCCGAGCAACTTCATATCGGTGTATGCGAGGCCTGAGGATATCTACAACAGGAGGCTCCAGGACGATACCAGGAGCCGGGACAAGGTCACCCTGGACGGCATAAAAAAGGAGCTCAACTTCCACCAGTCGATGATATCGACCTGTTCTGTAATATCGGGATCGCCCGTAAAGGCGGTCCAGAACGCGGAGGGAAAGGTTGAATTGGCGGCGCAAAAGGCAATAGACGCAATAGGGCTGTAGACGTGATGATTGAGACAATTCTGCTCTTCCTCGGGGACGTGATCCTGCAGGACGGCGGATTCTTTGGGATGGGCGGAGGGGGCGCCCTTGGCAGCGACGACCCCGTAATCAAGGGGGCCGTGGCCGTGTTGTTCAGCGTGGTCGGCTTTGGGATACTGCTGAACCTCTTCAATTCCGCGATAAGAAAGAAGATGATCGACCAGACCAAGCTGAGGAGGATAATGAAAGAGACCCGCGCGTGGCAGAAGGAGAGGATGGCCGCCTTCAAGTCAAAAGACCAGGCAAAGCAGGCCGAGCTGAGCAAAAAGTCCTCCTACATGAACAAGATGAACATGGAGATGATGCAGATGAACATGCGCCCAATGATGATAACGATGGTGCCCCTGCTGCTCATATTCTATTTTGTATTGCCGGAGCTCTTCCCGTATACGGTGGCAGTCTCGCCGATACCGCTCAACGTGCTGCCAGGCGACTGGTTCCAGCTTACATGCACGGCAGAGCAGGCGGCAGACCCCGAGCATGTATGCCAGGAGGAGAACGCGATATACCTGTGGGCATGGTACTTTTTATCCTCGATAGCATTCAGCGGAATAAACATGAAGCTGACAAAGACCACAATGGACCTCAGCTGATGCGCTCGGTAGTCATATCGGGGCCCCCCGCGGTGGGCAAGACCACAGTAGCACGGGCGCTAGCAGGAGAGTTCGGGCTGGAATATCTGAGCGGCGGCGACGTGCTAAAGGGGATAGCGCGGGAGGAGGGCTTTGACTCCGGCGGGGACGACTGGTGGGATACAGAAGAGGGCATGAGGTTCCTTGACAAGAGATCCAAAAACCCCGAGTTTGACAGAAGGGTCGACGACAGCCTCAGGGCGCTCTTTGACGAGGGCGGCAAGGTCATAACAAGCTATACGCTGCCGTGGCTGGTAGACGACGGGATAAAGATCTGGCTTGCCGGCTCGCACGAGAACAGCTCAAGGCGCATGGGCAGCCGCGACAGCATAGGCATGGCAGAGGCGCTGGCTATAACCAGGCGCAGGTACCTGGCAAACAAGGTGCTGTACAAAAAGATGTACGACTTTGAGTTCGGCGAGGATTCGAGCATATTCAACGTGGTGATAAACACCGACAATCTTGATGCGGACCAGGTGATACAGTCTGCAAAGTCGCAGGTAAGAGAGATGCTTTGACCCTGGCGCAGCTCTCGGGGCTCCGCGTGATAGACCAGGATGTGACAGATGACGCGCACGGCACGTACCACGACAAGAGGAGCGTCGAGCAGCTTTTAGAGTACGGGATCGTATTGTTGGACAAGCCGCCGGGCCCGACAAGCCACGAGGCGGTAGCCTGGGCAAAGAGGATACTAGAGATACCAAAGGCGGGCCACAGCGGGACGCTTGATCCGCAGGTATCGGGCGTGCTCCCGCTCGGGCTCGGCGAGGCCACAAAGGCGCTCGGCGTGCTGCTGATAGGCCCCAAGGAGTATGTAGCGGTGGGGCGCTTTCACGCCCTGCAGGATTCTGAAAAACTGGGCGAGCTTGCGCGCCTCTTTACGGGCCCGATACACCAAAAGCCGCCCCAGAGGTCGTCGGTATTGAGGAGGACCCGTGTCAAGACCATCCACGAGATAGAGGTCTTGGAACAGAAGGAGCGCCTGGTATTGATGAGGGTCTCGTGCGAGGCGGGCACGTACATCAGGAAGCTGCTATATGATATGGGCGAGGTGGTGGGATCTGGCGCGTCTATGATAGAGCTGCGCAGGACGCGCGTCGACCACTTTACCGAGGGCTCGGGGCTTGTCACAATGCACGAGCTGGCAGAGGCGTATGCCGTGTGGAAGGAGGGCGACGGCTCCAGGCTGCAGAGGATCATCCGGCCGGTCGAGGAGGCGCTAGCCGGCATCAAGGCGGTGGTGATAAGGGATTCTGCCGTGGACGCGCTCTGCCACGGGGCGCAGCTGGCCATACCGGGGATACTGCAGGTCTCGGATAATCTAAGGATAGGCGATCTGGCAGGCGTGTACACGCAGAAAGGCGAGGTGGTGGCGCTAGCCGAGGCAGAGATGGAGGCAGAGGTGATAGCCGACGCCACAAAGGGGCACGCATTCAAGACGAAAAGATTGATCATGAAGACGGACACGTACCCAAAGAGCTGGCATTCAAAGGGCACCTACAAGGAGAAGGAATGATGCCGGCGGGGCTTGTATTGGCGGTCTGTGTTGGTGCAGCTGCCGGCGGCATAGCCGGGGCCCTGCTGGTGGATACGGGCGGGGGCCCGCTGGTGTTCGTAGAGGGGCCGTCCCTGTCCGTTCTTGCCGACAAGCAGGGCTTTGGGAGGGGCGAGGAGATACTGATAAGGATAATAAATACAGGATCGGTCCCGCTGGAGTTCGACGATTCCTCGTACGGGGTAAGGGTGGTGCAGCTCGACGGGATAGAGCTGTACGCGCCAGAGTCCTCGGGAGGAGAGCGCACGATGGGGCCCGGCGAGGAGGCCGCCCTGGTCTGGGATCAGATAAAGAGCGACGGGGATGCCGCGCTGCACGGCACGTACAAGATAATTGCGACCGCGGTCTCCGGGGAGCTAGAGGTGGAGGGAACGGCCACGGTGAACATATTCTGAGGGGCCGTCAACCAATGCAAAGTCGAGCCTGCGCCCGTCCTGCGGCATCCTGCCCGGAAACGACAAGCATTGGGAGCTGCATCCGGCCCGCCTGTTGCCTTTGAGGCAGGCAGTCTAAACTCACATGGTAGTTAAATAACGGCTTGTATAATACATGACATGGCAAGTACTACTGAAAAAAGGGCAGAAGAGAAGCCACCCTACGGAGATAAGGGAACCAAAATAGTCAGCGTATACGGGGTAAAAATAACCGTTAGCCGGCCAGACAAATCTGGCAAGACCACGATTCATATTGAACGCGATCCAAAGGCAACCGACAGTCCAGACAAGCAGGGTGGACGGAGTATACAAGAAGCTGAAGAACCATCCTATGTCAGCATCAAGCTGGCCGAGGTGCCCGAAAAGTACAGTGTAAAGGCGGGCGACCCGGTTGCGGTAGAAAGGCTGGGCGAGGCGAGTGTGCGGAGAGCTGCAAAGTCGTCCTATGACGGCACCAGGCTGGCCGAGGTGCCCGAAAAGTACAGTGTAAAGGCGGGCGACCCGGTTGCGGTAGAAAGGCTGGGCGAGGCGAGTGTGCGGAGAGCTGCAAAGTCGTCCTATGACGGCACCAGGCTGGCCGAGGTGCCCGAAAAGTACAGTGTAAAGGCGGGCGACCCGGTTGCGGTAGAAAGGCTGGGCGAGGCGAGTGTGCGGAGAGCTGCAAAGTCGTCCTATGACGGCACCAGGCTGGCCGAGGTGCCCGAAAAGTACAGTGTAAAGGCGGGCGACCCGGTTGCGGTAGAAAGGCTGGGCGAGGCGAGTGTGCGGAGAGCTGCAAAGTCGTCCTATGACGGCACCAGGCTGGCCGAGGTGCCCGAAAAGTACAGTGTAAAGGCGGGCGACCCGGTTGCGGCAGAGAGGCTGGGCAGGTCGAAGATGCCGGAGGTGGATAGGACATCCTATGACAGCATCGAGCTGGCCGAGGTGCCCCAGAAATACAGGGTAAAGGCGGGTGACCCGGTTGCGGCAGAGAGGCTGGGCAGGTCGAAGATGCCGGAGGTGGATAGGACATCCTATGACAGCATCGAGCTGGCCGAGGTGCCCGAGAAATACAGGGTAAAGGCGGGCGACCCGGTTGCGGCAGAGAGGCTGGGCAGGTCGAAGATGCCGGAGGTGGATAGGACATCCTATGACAGCATCGAGCTGGCCGAGGTGCCCGAGAAATACAGGGTAAAGGCGGGCGACCCGGTTGCGGCAGAGAGGCTGGGCAGGTCGAAGGAGAAAAACTGAAAAGTCGTTTTAGCGCTGCAGTTTATTATTCAAGACAGATCTAAAATCCAGTATGGCGACAGCTTATTCAAAACTATAATTTAATGACCGATAAGTGATCAGGTCAGATACGCGAAAGGGCGCAAAACCACTTACCCCGATCTAGAAGGTAAATTCTATACTGCCGAGGGCAGGCACTCATCAATCATAAAGCGCTCCTCCAGCTTGTCCATAACTTCCCGAATGATCATCGTTATGCGCGGTTGGTTTTGTTCCAGCCAATAGACATATGGCCAGATTTCTTCCATTACCGGTTGTGGTTGTCTAAGCATACGCATCGCAATTTCGAGATAATTGTTGTGTGTTTTGATCAGTCTGAAGATATGCTGTATGGTTTGCTGAATATCCTGATCCAATAAATAGATAGCACCAGATGATATCAAACTGTCATAAAAATCGTGATTCAGAGATCTGTTCATGAAATATGCTATTTTTTCATTTCCTGCAGAAACGTCTATTTTCATAGATAGAACATTGTGCGGATATTTTAGAATGTCTAGTCCTTTCAAGGTGTCATTTAACTCACAGTATAAATTTTGTATTGAACGTATTTTTTCAGCATTTTTTTTGCCAAAATATTTGTAAGCAGATATAACCACCGTGACGATTGTGCCGATCGCAGCAAGTGTGCTTACTATAAGAGCAACCCATTCAATTGGATCCATAAAACGCCTAGAGCGTAGGTGATTATTATACATGTTGATCATACAAACTAGACGAGAGTTAAAGTCATGCGCATGGAAAAAACCTAGGGATCTCCATGTGCACCTAAAATGGACCGTGCGCCACTGGCGGTTCACTCTTACCGAATTAGCCGGAGTTTTTTGCCAGTAACGATCCTTTGCAACGCCTAGTCCGCAACATGCTTAATCATTTCAGGACAGAATACTTGCGGCTTTCCAGCCTATTGTCAGTGTGTAAAACCCACAACAAGGGGTTTTTTTGCACAGCCCGGCCGCTTGCCGGACCGCCAGAAAAAGGCGCCTGTTATATAATGACAAATGCCGCCCCACTTTGTGCCGGGGTCGCCTAGCCTGGTAGGGCGCGCGCCTGGAAATCAGCGACCATACAGCGCGTTCTCGCAAGGGATCGGGAGTTCGAATCTCCCTCCCGGCGCCACACTATCCGGCCATGTGCGCCGCCACCTCGCCGAACCTCCAGGGTCCGCACTGCGCGTCTTCCATCTCGTTTTTTAACAGTCCCTCGGCGCCAAGGCGCCCCACTATATGGGCGGCAAACGGCAGTGCCCCGGTGGCGCCAGGCGAGTTATAATTGAGTATGTGAAATGACGAGTGGCCGGGGGCCAGGACCGCATCAGGTACAAAGTGGCCCCCCGAGTCTACCACCGACGAGCGTATCCCCGCAGAGCCCCTCTCGGTAAACCTGCCCGGGTCTATCCCCGGCAGGAAGCTTTGGACTCTGCCTATCATGGCAGACTTTGAGAGCGACGACCGGACCTCGCCGAGCGCCAGCTTTTGAAACTGCCGGTCAAAGACCATCTTTCTTGCGCCAGAAGAGAGCATCTCGAACATCTTTGGTACAAGCCGCCTTGCGTTCTCGCGCCCCGTATACCCGTAGGGGCTGAATACCGGCACCGCGTTGGGCCCCACCTCGCAGGTCCCGTCGGAGCGCACTATCCAGTGCGGATCCAAAAACGGGTACTCTGGCCGGGCCGGCACCGAGTAGACGCTCGAATGAGTAAGCCCAGAGTATTCTGCAGGCGCCCTCCAGTACTCGCCCCTAAAATGCACATCCGTAAGGTCTTTCGCCACGCCCGCCGCATGCGCAAGGTCGACTGCCTCCCCTCCTGCCGCATTTATCAGCAGGCCGGCCTCCACCTCGTGCTCCCCGTCCAGGGTGACATTCCAGCCGTCATCTATGCGGGATATGCCGGTTGCGCGCGTATTCAGCAAAAAGCGCACGCCGGCTGCAGTCGTGTCGCCTCCAAGTGCCCTTGTAAAGGCCGCATAATCGACAGAGGCGTCGCGCCCGCAGTATATCGCCGCTTCGCATTTTACATTGGGCTCCCTCTTTTCCATCTCCGCCCTGTCGAGCAGCATTATCTCATCTTCTCCAAGGCCGTTTTCCATGCCCCATTGCAGGTGCCTATCGAGCACCCCTGTTGCGTCAGCGTCCATGGCCACCTCGACGACGCCGTCCCGCTTGAACGGCAGTCCGCGGTTCTTCGAGTACTCTTCCCACATTGCATACCCGTGGAACGACGCCCTTGCGGTGAGCGCCTTCTTCTTGGGATCGTACAGGTACGGGGCGTGGACCTTGCCCGTGTTCCTGCCGCTTGTATGAAACGCCACCCTGAGCGCCTGCTCGACAACGGCTATCTCCCGGGAGGGGTTTAGGTGCCCAAGAAAGTACGCGATTGACGTCCCCAGTATGCCCGCACCCACTATTACCACGTCAAACCTCTTTGTCATGGCATATGCCGCCACCTGCGCCGGTATAATCGTGGCGGTTGCCGTGCAATGCCGCATGCGGGCCCAATGGATGGCATGTTCTGCGTGCCCCGATTAGCCGCGGCTCGCCCCAGGCAGCCAAGGTTAATAACCATCAAAGCGTGTTATTCCCCATGATACCCGACAGATGCTCTATAAGAGAGGAGGGCAAGCGGTGTGTGAACCCGCCCGGGTTTGTAGTATCCGTGGTCTCCGAGAGCGACGAATACATGATCGGCGTCACGTGCAACAAGCACAGGCAGGCCGTGACCGGCAAGATCGGCGTGCTCCAGGGCGAGGGCAAGATACCATCAGGCAAGGTCAACTTTGAGGTCCTCAAGGCGGTGGGCACGGACTGTGTCAACGGATCCTGCGGCGATGACCTGGTCCAGATAGACGGCATCCGGAACGCATGATCGCGGCCCCGAACGGACACGCACAGAATGGCCTGATGGACCTGCTCGGCGTAAGCGATATTCTCTTTATAATCAGGGGCGGCGGGGCCGTGGCCGAGATAAGGAGCAACTCACTCGGCATACGCCGCAAAGAGCAGTGGATTACCATAGGCGACAACGACGGCCCGTGCCACATGCACATAGACTCCGGCAAGATTGCGTCGGCGCGCTTCGTCGCCGAGGAAAAGCCCGGCAGGACCAGCTACAGCGTCAGGTTTCTTGACGATGATGGCGAGCGCGTCCTTGGCGCCTTTTTTACAAAGATGTATGATACAGAAGGCGCCCTTTCACAGGACAGAAAGGCGCTATATGACGGCCTGTCCTCAAAGTACGGGACCGAAGTCTATTTTACAGAATAGGCGGGCTCCCTGCCGGAGAGCCCCAGCTCTAAATTTTTCACGGTAAGCTCTGCCATCTTTCTCCGGGTGCCGTCGGTAGAGCTGCCTATGTGGGGCGCCAGCACCACGTTTTGCATCTTTACAAGCGGGTTTGCCGGGCCGACAGGCTCCGAGTGGAATACATCTAGTGCGGCGCCAGCTATTATTCCCTGCCGGAGTGCAGCCGCCAGGTCTTTCTCGTGGACCACCCTCCCCCGTGAGGTGTTGATCAGATACGCAGACCTCTTCATCTTGCGCAGCCTTGACATATCCATCATCTCGTGTGTATCGGGCGTGTGCGGGACGTGTATGGAGAGCACATCCGATCTTTCGAGCAGCCGGCCCAGTGTCACGCGCGTACCGGGGCCCGTGCTGCTCCTGCTGTGGTATATCACCTTCATCCCAAATGCAGCGGCCCGCTTTGCCACCCGGGAGCCTATCCTCCCCATCCCCAGTATGCCAAGAGTCTTGCCCCCCACGTCTGTTCCAAGATAGTCGTCGGCCCCGTAGATCTGCCGCCACCTCCCCGCGCGGATTATCCTGTCGCCTTCCGTGACCCTCCTGAGAAGGTCCAGCATCAGGGCCATTGTAAGATCTGCAGTGGCGTCGGTGAGCACATCCGGCGTATACCCGACAGTTATCCCCCTGCCCCTTGCATGCGCCACGTCGATGTGGTCGTACCCCACGCTGTAGGTGGCGATCGTCTCAAGATCTGGCGCCGCGTCCATTACCCCTGCATCTATCACATCATACGGAAAGCAGACTAGCGCATGTGCCCCGGAGATCGCGCGGATCAGAGCCCTTCGTGGCATCGGGACCCGCCCAGAATACACCTCTAGGTCGTACCGCCTGCCCAGCCGGGCCTGTGCAAAGTCTTGCAGCCTTCTGGTCAGCAGTATCCTCTTTCTCACGTAGGAATCTGACCTGAAACCATTTATAAGATTCGTGTGGAGCCCAAGACAGATGGATCCGGACATGGAGGAGTTTGCGTGCTGCATGAGCTGCGGCAACATGCTGGATAACTGCCAGTGCGTATGCCCCTTTTGCGGGGAGCGCGACAAGTGCGACTGCGCTGTAGATGACGCGGGCACCGGCGGATAGGCCCCCAAAGGAATAATACTCTAGGCGCCCGCAGGGATCCAACAGTCCCATACCCAGCCAGGACAGGCGATCCGTATTGTTAATATGCCGTACAAGCCTGCCCATTTCGTGGATACCGATATCTCCTGGCTGATAGGCGGGCCCCAGGGCAGCGGGGTCGAATCGGCCGCCAACATATTCTCCCATGTATGCTCGGCAGCCGGGTACCAGGTGTTTGGCAAGCGTGAGTTCTATTCCAACATAAAGGGCGAGCACAGCTACTTTCTGGTCAGGGTGGCCGACGGGACCATACGCTCCAACGTAAACGATGTCAACCTGATCACATCCTATGACGCCGAGACCATATTCCGCCATGCCGAAGAGGTCCCTGCGGGCGGGGCCATACTGTACGATACTGAACTGGGCAAGATAACTACCGACGCGGTCGCAACGCTTGACGGGCCATTTAGAAAGAGGCTCGACGGGCACCTCGCAGACAAGGGCAAGCCCGCCACTGTCGACGGCATGCTCGAAACAGTCTCGGACGCAGGCGTCAAGCTCATCCCGGTATCATTCAGCTCGATACTGCAGGAGCTTGCGGAAAAAGAGGACAACCCCAAGCTGCGCAACATGAAGAGGATGTTCAATGTGATAGGGGTCTCGCTGTCGCTTGGCGTCCTGGGAATGTCGCCCGAGCCGCTATACGGATCGGTAATGTCCATATTTGCAAAAAAGCCAAAGGTGGCCGAGCTGAACAGAAAGGTGGCCCGCATGGCGCATGAAATGGGCGCGGGCCTTGACTGCGGGTGCAAGCTGGGCAATACCTCCAAGAAGCCCCACACCATGCTCGTTCAGGGCTACCAGGGGACCGCCCTCGGCAAGATAGCCTGCGGGTGCAGGTTCCAGCCGTACTATCCCATAACCCCCGCGTCAGACGAAAGCGTATACCTCGAGACAAACGAGACATTCGAGGTGGCAGGCGACAGGCCCGGCTCGCTGCTGGTGGTCCAGACAGAAGACGAGATAAGCGCAATGGGCATGGCCATAGGGGGATCACTTACGGGCACGCGCTCGGCCACGTGCACTTCCGGCCCCGGCTTCTCCCTGATGGCAGAGATGCTCGGCTGGTCAGGGATAAACGAGGTCCCCCTGGTGGTGACCAACTACCAGAGGAGCGGCCCGTCTACGGGCCTCCCCACAAGGCACGGCCAGGACGACCTGCTATTCGCGATACACGCGGGGCACGGCGAGTTTCCGCGGGTGGTCTATTCGTCAGGGGACGTCGAAGAGAGCTTTTACGATACGGCCATGTGCTTTAATCTGGCGGACATCTACCAGCTGCCCGTAATCCACATGATGGACAAGGCAATGGCCAGCTCGGTCACCACGTGCCCCCGCTTTGAGCCGGACCGGATGACAATAAACAGGGGCAAGCTGCTAGAATCCATGGAGCCTGGCGACTACAGGAGGTTCGCGCTGGTCCCCGACGGGATATCGCCGCGCTCGAAGATAGGCCTCGAAAACGGCATATTCTGGAATACAGGGGATGAGAGCGACGAGTACGGCCACATAACCGAAGACCCGGTGGTCCGCGTCCAGATGATGGACAAGCGCCACTCCAAGCTGGGCAGGATACTCAGGGAGGTCCCCGACGAGGACCAGGCCATATCGTACGGGGTCCACGAGTATACGGTGATAGGGTGGGGATCCTCAAAGGGGCCCGTCCTCGACGCCATTTCCATGCTGGAACAAGAGGGCAAAAAGGTGGGCTTTGTCCAGGTCAAGATGCTCCAGCCGTTCCCGGCAGACTACCTGAGGTTCCTTCTAGGTGACGCAAGGGTGATCATAGATGTAGAATCCAACCAGACGGGGCAGCTCGGCGGGCTGCTCAGGCAGCACCTGGGCAGGGAGCCCGACCATTACATACTAAAGTATACAGGCAGGGCAATGACCAGCACTGAAGTGCACGGTGCACTCAAAGATATACTCCGCGGCGGCGCGAAAAAAAGGGAGGTGCTAATGCATGGCGCTTAAACTCGCAGACTACAAGACCGATGTGCACAACGACTGGTGCGCAGGCTGCGGCGACTTTGGCATAGCAAACGCGATCCAGATGGCCCTGGCAGAAATGGAGATCCCCCGGCACAAGGCCGCCCTCTTCTCAGGGATAGGCTGTTCTGGCAAGACGTCCCACTATGTCAACGTCTACGGGATACACACCCTGCACGGGCGCGTCCTGACGTTCGCCCAGGGTGCAAAGCTCGCAAACCCCGACATGACGGTGGTGGCAGCAGGCGGGGACGGCGACGGCCTGGGGATAGGCGCGGGCCACTTTGTGGCAGCAGGCAGGCGGAACATAGACATGACGTACGTGCTGTTCAACAACGGGGTATACGGGCTCACCAAGGGCCAGGCATCCCCGACGCTCAGGCTCGGCGAGAAGACAAAGTCGCTCCCCTCGCCCAACACAAACTACAACGTAAACCCGATAGGGCTGGCCGTCGCCAGCGGGTATACGTTTGTCGCCAGGGGGTACGCGTATGATGTGCGGCATCTAAAGGACCTGATAATAGCTGCGGTGCGCCACAAGGGGCTTGCGTTCCTGGACGTGCTGCAGCCCTGCCCGACATACAACGATATCAACACGCGGGACTGGTATGCGGGCCTAGACGCAGCAGAGGGCTCGGCGGAGAGGCATTCGAGAATATACAAGCTCGAGGATACAGGATACGACCCCGAGGTACATTACAACGAGGAATCCGAGATAAACGAGAGGCTCAGCCAGGCGCTCATAAAGTCGCTCGAATGGGACAAAAAGATACCGACAGGGATATTCTACAGAAACGAGATAATAACCCCGTACGAGACGCGCCTCTCCGACAAGGTGCCAAACTATCTCGAGAACCACCCCTCAGAGCAGAGGATCACAAGCCACGGCAAGCCTGCCGCCGATATCTCGGGCCTGCTCGACGGGCTCGAAGTCTGAGCCTTGTGCCTGCGGGAGGGGCCCCCGCTCCGCCGGCATCCGGGCCACCACCTAAGAATTAATTAGCAAGCCCCAGCCCCAGATACCTTACGCTTGAACCTACAGGAGGCCAACAGGGTGTTCCGCAGGTCGATAATCACCGGCTACTTTGAGCCGCAGCTGCTCGGCCTTGACTTTTTACGGTCGGACGTGCGGCACCCGTCTATAACAGACGGCGGGCTGATGCAGTCGGGCCTGCTGCACGTATTCTTTGATGTGGATACCGGAGCGGACTATCCCGACGGGGACGAATGGGTGATTGTAGAGTATCTGCTGCCCCTCGACGCAAGCCTGCCTGATTCCCTCAAGGGGACAGACCACTTTACTACCATCTCTGCTGGCAGCAAGACATACTGGCACCACCGGGAGCTCGTCCGGTTCAAGTACGGCAAGTCCAAAAAGCTCTCAGAATCGCTTGTGTTCATAGAATCAAAGTACAAGGAGCTCCACGGCATGCTAGAACCACTGGAGCTTAGCTGACCTTTTTCCACCCTTCGCCCTTAAACTCGTACTCTGCGCCGTCTGCAGTAGCGCTGCCAAAGCGCCACCTCCTTGCATCCCCGTCGTACCTGTACGAGACGTCCGTCGTGTTTGCCGGCAGCCTGCCGGGCCCGAGATGGTAGGGGAGCAGCTCGAGCACAAAGTCTATTTTTTCTATAGAGTTGTCGTACAGGCCCTTGTCCATGGCATCGGCCACAAACGTAACCGAGGGGCTGCCCGCAAAGATCAGCTGCAGCTTTATGGCCTTTCTGCTGCCGCGCCTCCGCTTCATCTCCTTGAAGAGCGACTTTATCTTGTCCCAGCGCCTGAACCCAAACCAGTCAAAGAATTCCTGCGAGAACTGCACGGGTATCTCTATCTTTAACACGCTGATAAAGTCGGGGTCCGGCTCGAGCTCCTCCTGGCGGACCGCAAACATGGCCACAAAGTACCCATAGGCCACCTCGAGCTCCCACGGCGAGACTCCCGACGACGACATGACTAGCTCCTGCCCTTCCAACTGTTCCCCGGGGGCAAAAATTGTAATTAAACCTTCACGGGCCTAGATAGTCTGCACGTACTTCCAGAGGTAGAATATGCCCACTGTCCCTATGAATGGCACCATGGGCTTCCACGCAAAGACGGGTATGTTGGGGGCAGAGAGCCGTATCTTGTAGTTGTCTAGCACCGAGTGTACATACCTGCTTATCCGGCTGTTCCATATCCGGTAGTCTATACGGTGTTTTTTTAGCATCTCCTCTATTTCGTATACAACGGGCGTGTTCTGGCAGAAGAGGTGCTGGAGGTAGTCGCGCGACACCTCGACCTCCCCCTGTATCGCCACGAGCCCCTTTTTGATCTCTACAAACCGGACATGCATCTCCCAGGGCTTTTTGAGCTTGAGGTTGAGGCCGCGGCCTATCTGGAAGGGCTTGCGGTGCTCAAACTTTACCCGGGTAAACCCCTCGCTCTTGAATATGCTGGCCAGCTCGTCGGCGCTCTTTTTTACCACAAGGTACAGGTGCTCGACGCCCGCGCCGCCGTCGACTCTCACGCGGTCCTTCTCCCCGCCGCCAAGCGAGAGCGTCTTTGGATATTTCGTGTGGTACTCCATTGCGGCCGCCCCGCGGGCTGCCATATTTAAAGCAGTCAGGGATTTGTGCCGGAGAGCCCCCGGACGTAGACGCATGTATCGTGGTGCACAGCGGATTCCGCCGGCAGGATCCTCCTGCCGGTCAGCCGGGCCCCCGACCCCCTCAATACCGCAATCGGGACGGATTCTGCCGCCTCGCCCATGCCGTGGTTGGCGGCAGATGCCAGGCTGTCGGCCACCGCCTGGAATGTAACCTTGAGGGGGTTTCCGTCGAGGTCGGGCCGCGCGCGGGCATCCTCTACTGGCTCCATCCCGGCGCACGATATGGCCACGCCGGTGGTGCCAACCCTTGCGGGCATGAGCCGGCTGTCCGACAGGATTACGCCAACGTGCGCCCCGCATGCAAGAAATATCCCCCTTCTTAGCGCCTCTGCTGTCCCGTAGGGATCCTCCGGGTATAGCACCGCCGTGCCGCCTGCCGTGTTGGACCTGTCTATGCCCGCATTGGGGGCCATCATGCCGCCCCCGGAGGTGAGCACAAAGCCCGCCGTGCCGCCAAGCACCGCGTCGGATTCCCTTAGGACTATCTCGGCCATCTCGGGATCTATCCTGTATCTCCGGGCAAGATCCGCCCCCTCCCGGGACGGGCTTATCCCGCCCAAATCGACCATCCTGCCCTGCGAGTTTGCCACATACTTGCTAGATACCACCAGTACGTCGCCGTCTTGGAGCTCCGCCCCGCCATCTTTTATGGCGCAAAGCACGGCCCCAAGCAGGCCAAACCTGCCAGTCTCCCTGCGCGCCCTTATCGGAATTACTGTCAGTGCCACAGGCCGCATGGCCCCGCCCTGTCCTTTTTATCCTTGTGAAAATTCCCCGGGGGGCGCGGACGGGCCCGATACGAGACCGCTAGCCTAATGTGCCGAATCCGCCGCCCCTTATCATAAAGTCATGCGCCCCGGCCCCGAGTCGCTCTACGAATATCCTGCCGCCCAGGGCGTTATCCACGCACAAGATGCCAAGCTCCCTGCACCTGTCCAGCAGGGCCCGGGCGTGGCCCGGATGCATCATCAGGGATTCGAGGCTGTCCCCGCCCGCAACGCCGTCCGTCCAGACCACGATCGGCGGGCTGCCAGCATCCATGTTGCCCAGCATGTCCAGCGAGACGCGCAGCCTCAGCGCTTCCCCGCGGGCCAGATCGTCAAATGAATCCACCCCGTACAGGGCTGGCACATCCGCACCCACCTCCCGTGTAAGATCGGTCAGGGGAAGGCCGATTATTGCAGGCCAGCTGCCAATGTCGAATGTAGACGGCGCGTTAAAGTGGCCTACGGCGTCTATGAGCCCTGTGCGGCTGCCCGTTGCAATGTACAGCGCAATGCCGCCGCCCGCGCCCGAGCCGTATACCCCCATTCTTTCGGGGTCGACTCCAATGTCGAGGCCGTTGACAGCTATGTAGTCAATTACAAGAGACGCGTTTCCCACCATGCCCTTGATGTCGGTCTCGTCGATGAACGGATAGTCCGCGTGTATTACGGATATCCCCCGGGAGAGCAGCTCGTCGGTTGTAACGTGCCATTCGCCGCGCGGGATGCTGCTGTTCGCGGGCATGCCCTGGTGGAAGTATACCATCACGGGCGTCCTGCCGTGCCCGTCTGTCAGGTACAGCTCGAACGTATTCCGGGGGTGCGGGCCGTACGTAAAGTTGCCCTCCACGCGCGCGTTTTCCACCAATGGCGTGATCAACATGGCAGGGGGATCTGTCGGCGCGCCGGCGCCCTCCGGAGCGGGAACATTTGCGGCGGGCTCGGGCACAACGGGCTCGGGCACGTCTGGAACGGTTGGAGCGGGAACAGTTGCGGCGGGCTCGGGCACAACGGGCTCGGGAACGTCGGGGACGGTTGGAGCGGGAACATTTGCGGCGGGCTCGGGCACAACGGGCTCGGGCACGTCGGGGACGGTTGGAGCGGGAACATTTGCGGCGGGCTCGGGCACAACGGGCTCGGGCACGTCGGGGACGGTTGGAGCGGGAACAGTTGCGGCGGGCTCGGGCACAACGGGCTCGGGAACGTCGGGGACGGTTGGAGCGGGAACATTTGCGGCGGGCTCGGGCACAACGGGCTCGGGCACGTCGGGGACGGTTGGAGCGGGAACAGTTGCGGCGGGCTCGGGCACAACGGGCTCGGGAACGTCGGGGACGGTTGGAGCGGGAACAGTTGCGGCGGGCTCGGGCGGTGCGCTAGTAACAGTCGGGACAGGATCATTTGCGACGGGCCCGGCCGCGCCGGCGCCCTCCGGAGCCGCATCATCCATTGCGGGCGCGCCAGAATCCGTATCATTCAAGGCCGCATCACGCGCGGGAGCGGCATCATCCGGCATATCGGAATCTGTGCCCGCCGAGGCAGCATCATCCATTACGGGAGCAGCCTTCACGCCGGGCCTTGCTGTCAGTGAATATGTATCACTCAGAGCGGGGGAGCTATCCGTGAGCGCAGACGTGCCCAGACTCGGCGGCGGCCCGGGCTCCTCTGCGGGATCCGGGCTTGCAGAATGTGCGCCATCTGCCCCGTGCGGCATGGCCGGTCCGCCCGCCTCCATGTTATAGTAATGGGTGTGCGTAGAGCACCCGTCTTCGTTGCAGACGACATGTATCTCCTGGACGGACGCATTGCCGTGCATGTGCGAGCCGGCCCATTCGGTGCCGTTATCAGCATGCATGGCCGTGCAGTCTGTTCCGCCGGGCTGCCCGTCTGAAACGCCGGGGTCCAGGCACGTGGTTGTAGGCCCTTTGGGGGCATCCGTAAAGTTTGCCGCCAAGACCACGCCCGGCACCAGCACTGCCAAGGCCAATATTGCCAGCACAATACCCGGGCCCCTCATCAGGCACCGGGCGGTGCCCGATCAATATCAACCTAGTTTATGATTCATACAGCCGGCACGGCCACACCTGCCTGCCGGCATATAATGTGATTATACAGCGCGGCATGCGGCAGTGCCCCCTGCCCGGCGAGGCCCCCCATGGTGCCCTCCGGCCCGGCGCTTTTCTGCCACACATTTAATTATGAACAAAGGCCACTTTGATCGGTGTCTTGCAAGGGAATATGCCTCAGGTACAAGGCCAAAAAGCCGGTCAGCGGAGGCAGGTATGAAAACGGCCAGAAGAGATGCCAGATGTGCGATATTTTCATAAACTGGGACGGCATACACTGCCCCTGCTGCGGATACAGGACGCGCGGCGTACCCCGCAATGTAAAGTGGAAGAAGCGGCTGCGCACAAAGATGACGGGCGCCGCCCAAACATGATGCAGGGTGCGAAATGGGCCGTCTTTTGCATTTTTATTTAAAAAGGGTTATAAATCAGTCCCAAAAGACACGATCGCTTGTCGGATGCAAATGATCAGGAGCTAGTTGTAGAGGGCTCCGAGGCCGCAGGCGAGCCGGAGATTGACATAGGGCTAAGCAAGGCGCTCGAATCGTACAGGCGGCTAGCCGAGGTCAATGAGCTCACCGAGGAACAACAAGAAGAGCTAGAGGTCAGAATAAAGGAGATCCAGGAGAGGGACGTCATAGAGATAGACACCGTGCACGAGCCGCAGGAGCTCACATCGGACAAAAAGATACTGATAGGGCCGCCCGTGCTGACCCGCTTTGAAAAGGCCAGGATAATGGGCGCAAGGGCGCTGCAGCTCTCGCTGGGAGCCCCGCCGTTCATAGAGATACCTGCAGACGCGAGGACGTCCCTGGACATAGCAATGGGGGAGCTAGAGAAAAGGATAATACCCATAGTGATAAGGAGAGTGCTGCCCAATGGCGACTATCAGAACATACCAATCAGCTATTTCAAGTAGGACAATTTGTCCTCAAAATTTAAAAGAACTGGGGACGGGACAAGTGCCATGATGGTAGGCAAGCAGGGCGGCATCTTCAAGGTGGAGGACGATCCCGTCATGAGGGTGGCGATCGACGTGCTAGAGAGGCTGGGCAGCCTGGGCAGGATCACCCTCAAGGCAAGCGGGGAGAACATACCCAACGCGGTGGCCATAGCCAACATCATAACCGACAAGATGATGAAAGGGACCTCGTCGGTCGAAAAGATCCACGTTGACAGCGAGAACATAATGGTGATGGGCCAGATACTCTCCACCATCGAGATAACGCTGGCAAAGAATATCTAATAGACAGAGCCCGGGCCCTTTAGCAGCATGTTCTCGCATTCCTTGCATACCTTTTCGTCTATGTTGGATTCCAGGTTGTGGTGGATCTCGCAGATGAACAGGCTCGACTTTATGTAGTTGCACAGGCCTATGAACTTTGCAAGGCTCGACGGCGTGTACTCCATGCTCGACGCCAGGTCCTCGCTGAGCTCTTCCAGCATGGCGGCAATCCTGGTCTCCCGGCCGAGCTTTTCCATGAGCTTGGGATCCCCGCGGGTGCCCCGGATATAGTTGCTGACTGCAGCCTGCGTCACGCCGAGCATGTTCGATATGCGGTCCTCCCTTATCTTGTGGGTGCCAGCCAGCTTCCTTGCAAGTATGGCGCGGAGCGCCGGTATGAGAGTCTTGGATTCAATCTCGGCTGGAAGCAGCAATGATTCCACCATGCCATCTTGTGATTTAAAGCATGCGAGTCCGCCGGGGCAGGCCAAGCTAGGCTATTATAATTCCGCCAAGGGAGCTGCCGCAATGGAGTCCATGATGGCGCGGCTGCGCGACGAGCTCAGGGCGGCAGTCAGGGCCTGCGGGTCCAAGAACCTGGCGCTCTCAGGCGGCCTCGACAGCACTGTTATAGCGTGCCTGCTAGGCGAAGGGGCCGAGGCGGCGGCCGTGATAGCAGACGACTTTGTGGGGACAGACCTTGCCTACCACCAGATGGCAGCCGCCATGATGGGGGCGCCCCCGCGCATAATCCGGGCCACCACTCCAGAGATTCTCGATGCGATAGAGGGGACGATCCGCGTGCTGGGCAGCTTCAACGATATCGAAATAAGAAACTCGGCTGCAATGTACCTGCTGATAGAGAGGGTAGCCGGCACGGGGTGGACTAGCATGATAACAGGCGACGGCGCAGACGAGCTCTTTGCAGGGTATGACTTTTTCGGGCGCCTCGGCCCCGCAGAGATAGAAGAGGAGCAGCAGAGAATCCTCGGCGTAATGCACTTTGACTCCCACAGGATAGGCAAGGCGCTAGGGGTGAGAATCGAGTCGCCCTTTCTGGCGCCAAAAGTGGCCGAGATTGCAAGGTCTGTCCCCGCAGAGTACAAGGTAAGGGAAGAGGGCGGCAGGACGTACGGCAAGTGGATCCTCCGCAAGGCCTTTGAGGATGCCATACCGCGGGCCATAGCGTGGAGGCCAAAGGCCGCTTTACAGGACGGCTCCGGCACGGCAGGGCTGACAGGCCTCTTTGAATCCGTGGTCTCTGACGGCACGTTTGAGTCAAAGCGGGGTGCAATAGAGGCATCTGACGGGATCAGGGTGAGGAGCAAGGAGTCGCTCCACTATTACGAGGCGTACCGCCGGATCTTTGGAAAGCCGGAGCCCCCGGCGGGCGGCAGGCCGTGCCCTTACTGCAGGCATCCGGTTCCCGACGGGTACAAATTCTGCGCAATGTGCGGCGCCTATCCGGCGTGAGGCTGAGCCTTGCTCCACTTTTTGGGCTTTTTGATAAAGATCCGCCTGCAGCCGTTGCAGCAAAAGTAATACTCTTTGCCCTTGTACTCGTGTTTTAACGCAAGGTCCTCGTCGAGCTCGATGCCGCAGACTAGATCGATTGGCACGACATAAAGCGCCGGTCCTGCGTATTTATACATATACGGGCGCACCGGCCGGAGGATATGCAGGCCCCCGCTGCAGAAATATCACACATGGGCCCACGGGGATTTGAACCCCGGATCTTCGCCGTGTAAGGGCGACGTCATGACCGAACTGGACTATGAGCCCGCCGAGCTGCCCCGTCGGTAACCATTTAAACTTTGGTCAGCAGATCCCGCAAAAGCGGGACGCCGCGGCCTGGCACACACAGGCTTAAATCCGGCCCCGGGGGGCCATCCCGCATGGCAGGCGCGGCAGAGAATATCGGGCAGCTAAAGTACATCAGCTTGGAGACCTTCAAAAAGAGCGGCGAGGGGGTCAAGACACCCGTATGGTTTGTGGCGACAGAAGGCGTGATATACGTGGCAACTGGCAGGTCCACCGGCAAGGCAAAAAGAATAGCAAACAACCCGCGCGTCCGGTTTGCCCCCTGCACGTTCCGGGGCGGGATAAAGGGGGACTGGACCGAGGGCAGCGCCGAGCAGCTATCCGGCGAGGAGGAGATCTCCATAATGGGGCTGCGCAAGAAAAAGTACGGAGTAATGTCGCTGCTATCCGGCCTCGCCGGCCGCTCAAAGGGCGGCATGACAGTATACAGGATAAAAGAGGACTGATTAATAGGCATACGCGGGGTCGGAGCGCCGCTGAACCTCGACTATGTGGTCTAGCACCTTTCGCTCTTCGGGCCCAAGCCGCTGCGCGAACCTTCGCAAAAGCATCTTTGCCTCGTATGAATGCGGCAGGGTGTAGAACGTCTCGCCCTCGTTTATCTGCCTGCCGATCGTGACGCCCTGTACCGAGCAGGCCACCTCGGATCCCGCCTTGGCGGATTTGACGGTCTTTTTGTCCTCCTGCAGCTGGTGTATGTGGCCCACTTTTTTGCCCCTTTCGTTCATAAACGCAGTCTTTTGCCGCAGGGTCCCTACATCCACCCTTATCCCAAAGACTGCGGGGTCGCTGTTCCGGAATACAAAGCCGCCAAGAAATACAAACCGGGAGAGAGGCGTGAGCTCTGAAAAGGCGGCATCCTCCTCGTGCAAGGCGTCTTCTTCGACCCACTTGGAGTACCCGTCTACCAGGCTGTAGATTATCTTGTCCGAGAATATCCTCACGTGGTAGTCGTCGGATTCTGTCTCGGCGTCCGGCAGCACCCTCACGTTGAACGCGAGCACGACCCCGAGGTGCCGGTCGTTCTCTTTTACCGCCCGGGCCCCCATGACATCTCGCCGGTTGACGGGCCCGATGTCCGCCTTTGCTATCGGGACCTGCTGCCGGCGCAGCATCGAGGTGACGGCCTCGAGCGATCCTATTGTATCGCATTTTAAAGTGACCCCGTCAGTCTCGGTCTCTATGAATACGGACTTCATCTCTGCTTCCATCTCTTTTTTGAGCCTGCCGACTTCTGCCGCATCTGAAGTTATGTAGACTGCGGAGCCCGGCAGCACCCCGCCAAGGTCCGGCGACGCCACCTTTATCCCGGCTGCAGCTTCGACGCGCTCGACGGGCCGGAACTTGTCGCGAGGATCGCGCATCTCGTCAAGCGGCTTTGGCAGCAGTATCGCCTTGGGCTTTGTAGAGACAACGCCGTCCCTCTTTGCGACAAGTATGGTGTCATTCATGCCGAGCTCCCCGTCGATGAGGATCATGTTTGCCGACGGGCCTATGCCTACCTCGTCGTTTACCTCCAGCACTATGCCGCGCGATTCCTTGGATCCCTGCTCGAGCCTTGCCGATAAATACTGCTGGGTGAGGCCGACAAGGACGGCCAGCAGCTCAGGTATCCCCACCCCGCTGCGGGCGCTCATCGGCACTATTGCCACCTCCTTTGCAAAGTCCTTTACGTTGTAGAACGCCTCGGAGCTGTATCCCAGGACTGACAGCGTTCCCACCACGTCGTATATCTTCTGCTCAAGGTCTGCCCGTATCGAGGCATCCTGTATCTCGATGGCGCCCGTTATGAAGGGCGCGTCGGACTTTCTCCAGCCGGGGATCTGGTCGACCTTGTTGAGCGCCACCACAAAGGGGACCTTTCTGGCCTGCAGCACCCGGAGGCTCTCGCTGGTCTGCGGCTGAAAGCCCCTGTTGACGTCGACTACCAGTATGGCGATATCCGCGGCAGATCCCCCCCGGGCGCGCAAATTTGTAAACACCTCGTGGCCTGGCGTATCTATTACGAGCACGCCGGGCACCTGGACATCTGAGCCCGATATTTTCCCGTACAGGGGCCCGCACCTTTTTTTGATTATCTCGCGGGGCAGAAAACTGGCGCCGATATGCTGTGTGATGCCGCCAGCCTCCCTGCCCTGCACGCCCGTCCCGCGTATCTTGTCAAGAAGCGATGTCTTGCCGGAGTCCACATGCCCAAGCACGGTCACGATTGGTTGCCTTACCTTCAACGCCGATCACTGGAACGCTACCCTCTCTTCATGGGAAAAGCTCTCTGCAGAATCAGAGGCGTGCACTATATTGTCGGTAAACCCGAGGCCAAGGTCCCCCCTTATCGAGCCGGGCGCGGCCTCGGATGACTTTGTGGAGCCTATCATGGTGCGCACGGCAGTCACTGCGTTGTTGCCCTCTATTACGGCGGCCACAACTGAACCCGACGTTATGAACGATACAAGCTCGTTAAAAAACGGCCTCTCCTTGTGCACTGCATAGAACTCTTCTGCCTGCTCTTTTGTAAACCGGAACATCCGGAGCTTTACTAGCGCAAAGCCCTTTCTCTCAAACCTGGACAGCACCTCGCCTACGAGCCCCCTGGATACGGCGTCCGGCTTTACAACAAAGAGCGTTCTGTCGGACAACCTACTTTCTTATTCCGCCCTTGACGTACTTGCCCGTCCACTTGAACTTGCGCGGGTCCCTCTTTAGAACAGTCATGTTCTTTCTGCACTTTGACGAGCAGAACCACATTACGGTCCCGTCGTTTTTTGCAAACATTGTACCCGAGCCTTTTGCGACGGGGCGGTTGCAAAAGTTGCACGGCTTTATTATCAGGCTCATCTATCCAACACCTACTTTATCTTCTTGGCTTCCCGCTCGGTCTCGCGGAGCCGGAGTATGTCGCCCATCCTTACCGAGCCCTTGACGTTGCGCGTAAGTATCCTGCCCTGGTCCTTGCCTGCCATTATCTTTACCCTGACCTGTATGACCTCGCCGGCAATCCCCGTGCGGCCCACTATCTGTATTATCTCGGCTGATGTTACCTCGTCTGTCTCTGTGCTCATTTGCCGGTCTCGCCCTTGATCTTGGCTATGGAGCTTATCACCTGGTCTACGATATGCTGCGCGTCTCCCGAGTCCAGTATTGCTGCGGCAGATGTAATGTCAATGCCCAGCGCCTTGCCGAGATCCTGCTTGCTCGGCACAAACGCGTATGCCGCCCCCTGCTCGTCGCAGAGTATCGGCAGGTGCGCCACCACCTCTGGCGGCTCCACATCTTCCGCTATTACAACAAGCTTGCTTGTGCCGCGCTCTATGGCCTTTGTCGCCTCGTTTGTGCCCTTTTTGACCTTGCCGCTCTGCGTGGCTGCCCGGAGCGCCTCTAGTATCGGGTTTACAAGGTCCTTGGGCGTCTCAAACTTGACATAGTATCCCTTTGCCATCAGTTGCAGCTCTCCATGAGGGTGGCCCGGCCATAGGGCTTAAAAGTGTTTTATCCGGATTTTGGCGCAAAATTCCGGCCTTCACCCGCCGTCTAGTATCTCGCGTATCCTCCGGACCTGCCCCGAGAGCAGCTCAGAGAGGGCCGCCTCGGAATGGGATTCTGCATAGACCCGTATCAGCGGCTCGGTCCCGCTGGGCCGCACCATGGTCCAGCTCCCCCCCTGGGCAATCCGGATGCCGTCGGTCGTGTCCGCCTCGGGGTGCTCCGACCGGAGTACATCGAGCACGCGCTCTGCGTCTGCTGCAGAGCACGGTATCTTCTCCTTTGAGGTAAACGACGGCGGCAGGGCTGCAGCCATTGAAGAGAGGGGCATATCCGACGATGATACCAGGCCGAGCATCAGTGCAAGGCTCATCGCCCCGTCCCGCACCTGGCCGTGCCTTCCGTACATGAACCCCCCGTTTTCTTCAAAGCCCACAAGCGCATCCTCCGAGACCATCCTCCTGGATACCGCGACGCTCCCCACCTTGGTCCTTATCACAGGAGAGCCGTGCCCTGCAGCCACCCCTTCTATGGCCCCGCCCGAGTTGAGGCATGTGACGACAGCCGAGCCCGGGCTTGATCCAAGCACAAAGCCGGCTAGCAGGAGTGCCGAGCGGTCCCCCGTCAGGACCTCCCCTTTATCATCGCAAAACAGGCTCCGATCCCCGTCGCCATCAAACGCCACCCCAAGGTCCGCGCCTGTGCGCAGTACAGCCTCGGAGAGCCCGCCAAGGTTTGCAGGAGTCGGTTCTGGGCCGCGGCCGGGAAAATCTCCGTCTATCCCACTGTTTATCACCTCGACTGTGCAGCCAAGATCCCTGCAGAGCTGCGGCGCAGCCACCGCCTGGGCCCCGTTGCCGGCATCTATCACCACAGAGGGGCCCCTTGCGCGCACGGCGCTTGCATCCACCTGAGATTTTATCCCGTCAAGGTATGCAGGAATGGCCCCGTCTTCTGCGCGCATAACACCGTATTTCTCCCCGGGCCGGAACGCCTTGTCCCGGTATATCCCCTCTATCTTCTCCTCGTCTTCCCGGGGGATCTCGACGCCGTCAGACGCCACCACTTTCATGCCGTTGTATTCAGGCGGGTTGTGCGAGGCGGTCACCATGATGCCGCCCCTGTATCCGAGCTTTCTTGTGGAATACTCGAGGCACGGGGTCGGCACAAGGCCTGCCAGCGAGCAGTCCGCCCCGGCATAGTTCAGCGCCGAGCATACGGCCTTTGCCACGGCGGGCCCCGAGTGCCTGCCGTCGTGGCCCACAAGGACCGGCCCGCCCCCGAGGTGTGCCGATATGGACATGGCCATATCGTATACAAACGGAATGTCAAGGTCCGCGCCAAACACCCCGCGTATCCCGTTTGTCCCAAACAGCCTAGCGGCCCCGCCCTTCAACGAATGTTCTGCGGTACATGACTATAATCACTTTCCGCGCAGGGGCCCCCGGCAAAAGATGCAATGGTGGACTGAGGGGGATTTGAACCCCCGACCCCCCGCGTGCAAGGCGGGTATACTACCAGTCTATACTATCAGCCCTCGGAAGCGGTGTGTACGCCTCTGATTTTAACCGTTGCCAGTGATAACGACAGGCGGCACGCGGGTTCAATGATTAAATACCGCATTGCCCGGGCTGTTCACATGGTGCTAATGGAATCGGCAGTGAGCCTCAAGACCGGCGAGCAGGCCCCCGGGTTCAGCCTCAAGGGAACAGACGGTGCGGTGCACTCCCTAGGCGACTATTCAAAGTACGAGGGAATCCTGGTCATCTTCATGTGCAACCACTGCCCGTACGTAAAGGCCAAACTGGACACGATAATCTCCCTGCACAGGGAGTTTGGCGACAAAATAGCCATAGTGGGCATAAACAGCAACGATTCTATAAAGTATCCAGACGACAGCCTGGAGAACATGAAAAAGGTGGCAGCCGAAAAGGGCATAGAATTTGACTATCTTGTAGACGAGACTCAGGAGGTTGCAAAAAGTTATGGCGCCACGTGCACCCCGGACCCGTTCCTCTTTGACGGGGAGGGGAAGCTGATCTTTCACGGCAGGATAGACGACGCCATGAAGCCAGAAGACAAGGCCACCGACAAGACGATGGCACACAACATAAACGACTTTCTGGCAGGCAGGGAGATAAGAAAGGACTTTGATCCATCCATAGGCTGCTCCATAAAGTGGAAGGACTAGCCTTTATCCAGTAAAAGGCTCATGCAGACAAGGCAGAATAGATAGCAATCCATGCGAGCCGCCGCATGGCCCTTCTAGAACAGTTTGAAAAAGAAAATTAGTGATTGGAGCCTAGTCTACTAGCTCGGTCCAACCCTTGACGAAGACTGAGTTCTTGTACAGAGGGACGGGCTGTCCGACCGTAAAGTCCATGGGCCTCATCCAGAAGATCGCCTTGGTAGGGCACACGCCAATGCATGCGCCATCAGCGATGCATCTCTCTGGATAAAAGACAAATGCCTTGCCCCGCTTCCAGCCTTCGACTGGCTTTACTCTGAGTACATCGGGTCCCAGGGTTGTGCAGATCTCAACGCAGAGGGCGCATCCGATGCACATCTGTTCACCAATGTCCGGTAAAATTGCTACTGGCATGTATCACCTCGGTATGTTGATCTTAATATAACTTACCCAAAACGGGCCTGCTATAACGGCGTTTAAGCGGTCATAACGCCTTTGGGTTGGACTCTGGAATGCCAAGATCCGCCGAGATCACCGATCCGCCCCCGGCAGAATAGGCGGTGGCGCCCCTTCCCTCCCTTTCAAGCCTGATCGTGGATATGGTCCCGGCGCCTATGACGCGCCTTCCAGTGGGCGAGAGGGCCCACGCGCCGTCCCGGCGCAGAGACATGCTGGCCATCACCGCGCGCGAGCCGCTGCTCCTGCATGCCAGGCCGAGCAGCATGATGTACGAATCGATCATCCTGCCCGCGTCGCGGTCCTCGAGTATGTTGAAGAGGCCGTTGAGGGTGTCTATAATTATCAGCGAGCCGGCAGATGACGCCCTGCCCAGCATGCGATCAAGCGAGGAATAAAGCCCGCCAGTGCCGGGCCTGTATACGGTGATCTCCCGGCGCGGCAGGATTCCCGCCGAGACCATGCCGCTGTACAGCAGGTCAAGGTCCAGATAGTGCACGTCCGATTTGCAGGAGGCAAGCCCGTCGAGAAATGACGCCTTGAGGTACGGGTCCGTGCAGATTACCGAGCTGACGCGGCCGTCTGGCAGCATGTGCCACGCGCCGGAGCCGAATATATCCGCGGTATCATCATCCAATATATGCGGGGGCCGCGCCCGGTATAATAATGGGCGCGGACCAAGGCGGGGACTTTCCCCGCGGAAAGATATGCATGAACAACGCGTCAGTCTCCCCCAACCCGGCAGGGATGGTCCGGGCCGTGGCCCGGTTTTTAGAAGAGTACTCGGTTATGGGCCCCGATACAGAGGCATCCGACGAGTTCGTCACATCCATGCTCGGCCGGACCCGGGATGCAGTATCCCGCCTGATAGGCTGCCGCCCCGCAGAGATAGTCCTGACACAGAGCACGACCGACGGGATAAACGCAGTCTCCCGCGGCCTCTCCATGCCGCGGGGCTCGAGTGTGATAATACGGGGCGGCGCGCACGAGCACCATGCGAATTATTACCCGTGGCTGAGGACCGGGGCGGAAGTGAGGAGCATCCCGATAGACAAGCACGGCTCGTTTGATACAAGCCTGCTGCGCGGGATGATAGACGGGGGCACCCGTGTTGCGGCCCTGAGCCACGCCCTGTACAATACAGGTGCGGTGATGCCGGCAGAAGAGACGGGCGAGATCCTCGAGTCGGCGGGCGTCCCGTACTTTGTGGATGCCGCCCAGACTGTCGGCTGCATGAAAGTCGACGTCTCCCGGCTCAGGTGCAGCTTTATGTCGTTTAACGGCTCCAAGTGGCTGTGCGGGCCGATGGGGACAGGGTTGTTCTACTGCAGGGAGGATGCGGCAGATACGCTCGAGCCAATATCGACGGGGGGAGAATCAGCAGACCTTGGGGATTCCGGGCTGGAATACAAAAAGATGCCAGAAAGATTCCAGACCGGCTTTAGAAACTATGCCGGGATGGCGGGCCTCGAGTATTCGCTGGGGATAATATCGGATGTGGGGGTGGGCGCCATACAGGAGAGGGCGGCCAGGCTCTCCCGCAGGCTGCGCGACGGGATAGGCAGGATTCCCGGCTCGATGCTGTACGGGCCCGAGGAGGGGCGGACCAGCATAGTACCGTTCAATCTCCAAGGGGTGGATCCCGCGGATGCGGTAAAAAGGCTCGAGGAACAGGGGATAGTGCTTGCCCTAAGGGAGATAACGGATCTAAAGATAATCAGGGCGTCGCCACACTTTTTCAACACGGGCGAGGAGGTAGACCGGGTGCTCGAGGCCCTAGCGGGCCTATGACCGGCCCTGCTCTTCTATGACCATCATGGTAAGGGTCGACTGCACCTTGCTTATCCGCCTTATCCTGTTGGTTATGACCATCCGCAGCTTGTCCGCGTCAGCGGAGGTCAGCTTGAGGATCACATCGTATACCCCGTAGACTGCCAGGACCTCGTACTCTATGGCGTCCTCTTTCTCGAGGATCTCCCGTATGCTATCTATCACGGAATCGTCAGAGCCAAGGTCCGAGTTTAGCAGGACGAACGTTATCGGCATGCAGAGTGATTCCAGCGGCGGGCATTTAACCTTTGGTCTCTTTAAAAAGCGAATTTATTGTACCCCGGGAGACCGCCCTTATGGGACCTGTCGACCTCACGATGACCGTCTCGGACGGGATGCCGGCGTTTCCCGGCTCGCCGGAGCCGCGGTTCATACCGTGGAATGCGATAGGGGCAGACGGGTTTGCCATGGAGCTGCTCTTTATGAGCTCGCATACAGGAACGCACATGGACGCCCCGAGCCACTTTGCAAAAGGGGGCAGGAGCATGGAGAAGATACCGCCGGGCAGGCTGGTCTCGAAAGGGGTGCTGGTGGATGCCTGCGGCCCCCGCGTGATAACAAGGGGGAGGATTCTTGAACATGAAAAAAGGGCCGGCCGCATACCCCGCGGCTCCGCTGTCGTGCTCAAGACCGGCTGGTCGGATGATCCGGGCAGGAAGTCCTACTTTGGTTCATGCCCCGGCCTTGCAGCAGACGCGGCAAGGCACATCGCATCCAGGGGTGTAAATATCGTCGGGATAGACTCGCCGAGCATAGATGCCGGCGGCCGCGGCTATCCCGCGCACCACATACTTGCGCGCGCGGATATTCCCATAGTGGAGAACCTTGCAAACCTGGGAAAGATACGCGGGGAATTTACGCTGGCCGTGCTCCCCCTCAAGCTCCGGGGGGCGACGGGCGCGCCGGCAAGGGCGCTGGCTCTCTGAGCTATTCGAGCAGGTGGAACCAGCGCTTTTTGTATCCTGGAGGCGGGCTGCCTGTTATTGGGACCTGGCAGCCGCATGAACGGCACCTGTTCTGCGCGTCCAAATTCCAGGAGGAAATATCAAAGCTGTTCCTTTTTACTGCCACTTCTCCGCAGCCGTGGCAGTACGTGTCCTCGAGCGGGTGGCCCGGCACGTTTCCTATGTACGCGTATCTTAGACCCTCTTCTTTTGCCATACGGTGGTGCGCGACGAGTGTCTCGACAGGAGTGGGGGGAAACTCCATCATTTTATAATCCGGGTGGAACCTCAGAAAGTGGACTGGGACGTCTGGGCCCAGCTCGTCGAGGACGAACCTGCAGAGCTTTTTAGCATGCTCCAGGCTGTCGCCGACACCCGGTATTATCAGGTCGGTTATCTCCACGTGGATGCTCGTCTCATCCCGGATCCCCCTTAGCGTATCAAAGATGGGCTGCGGGTCGGGCACCCCGATGTACTTTTTCGTAAATTCAGGCTCTGCGCTGCCCTTGAAGTCGACTGTTATGCAGTCGAGAAACTCGCCCATCATGGAGACGGTCTCGGGCGTGTCATATCCGTTGGAGACAAAGACGTTGAAGAGGCCGCGCCTTCTAGCTTCCACCCCGCAGTCCCGGGCAAACTCTATGAATATGGACGGCTGGTTGTAGGTGTAGGCTATCCCGTCGGCCCCCTGGGCGAGGGCCTCGGCGACTACTTGACGGGGGCTCATGTCCCGGCCTTCCGCCTTGCGCCGCTGGCTTATGTCGTGGTTCTGGCAGTACCGGCACAGCCAGTTGCATCCTGTGGTGGCTATCGAGTAGACCTGTGTGCCCGGGCGGTAGTGGGTCACGGGCTTTTTCTCGACGGGGTCGGTGTGCCCCGCTACCACCTTGCCGTAGACGTACAAGTCGAGCTTGCCTGCCTCGTTGCCCCGCACCCCGCAGAGACCCACCTGGCCGTCTGCAAGCTCACAGTATCTGGCGCATGCGGTGCACCGCACCTTGTCGCCGGGCAGCTTCTCATACAGGACGGCCTCTTTTCTCATGGGGGGTATGCCTCTAGTACCGATATAAACCGGGGGCGGGTAATCTATAAAATCGGCAGGTCCCTGACGCATCTCGATGAAGATTACCGCCGACGCATCAGATCCTGCAAAGAGAAAGACCGCTGCGCTCTGCGGGTTCGTACTGGAGGGGGCAGCGGGCGCGGCGGGCCTTGGCGGCCCCGGCCTGGATGATCTCATAAAAGAGGCCATAGGCAAGAACGGGGGCAAAAAGGGCAGAATCTCCATGACGGGAACGCCCGGCATGCCATCGGAGAGGGTAATCCTGGCAGGCCTGGGCCCCGCCGGGAAGGTCACCTCCGATGGGATAAGGTCGGAGGCGGGCAGGCTGGCCCGGCAGGTGCGCGACATGGGGCTGGCCGACTTTGCCGTGGCGGCGCCCTCGATACTGGACCCTGCTGAAGAGGCCGCATTAATTGTAGAAGGTGCGGAGCTTGCCCTGTACTCTTTTGACGAGTTCAAGGCAGAAAAGGCGGGGAACAGCCCGCGGCTGCACATACTCGGCGGGGGCCCCTCGGCTGCCCGCGCCATAAAGGACGCGCAGAGCATAACCGCAGGGGTGGCCTTTGCAAGGGGCCTTGCCAACATGCCGCCAAACGAGTGCCCGCCGGACAAGCTGGGGCGCGCCGCAGTCAAGATGTGCACCGGCAAAAAGATGCGCTGTATAGTGCTGAAAAAGCCAGAGCTGAAAAAAGGCGGCTTTGGCGGGATCATAGCCGTGGGGCAGGGCAGCTCCAACGAGCCGAGGCTCATCATTGTAGAGTATAACGGCGGCAAAAAGGGGCAGAAGCCGATAGTGCTGGTGGGCAAGGCTGTAACATTTGACACCGGCGGAATCTCGATAAAGCCTGGCGAAAAAATGGACGAGATGAAGTTTGACAAGTGCGGGGGCTGCACAGTCCTCGGGATAATGAAGGCGGTGGAGGATCTGGCGCTGCCCGTCAATGTAATAGGCATAGTCCCCTCTGTCGAGAACATGCCCGGCGGCAGCTCGTACAGGCCCGGCGACATAGTGAAACTGTACAGCGGAAAGACTGCCGAGATTTTAAACACGGACGCAGAGGGCAGGCTGATCCTGGCAGACGCCCTGTCATATGGAGAGAAAAAGTACGCGCCATCAGAGATCATAGACTTTGCCACGCTGACTGGCGCCTGCATAGTCGCCCTGGGGAACAACGTGGCAGGCATGGTCAGCAATGACGACGCGTTTGCCAAAAGAATCGAGGGAGCTTCTGAGAGAACAGCAGAAGAGGTCTGGCGGCTCCCCATCAACGACGACTACATGAGCATGATAAAATCAGAGGTGGCCGACATGAGGAACCTCGGGATGGGCAGGGCAGCCGGCACGATAACTGCTGCCGCATTTCTAAAAAATGCAATAGGGGACACCCCGTGGGTGCACCTGGACATAGCGGGAACGGCGTGGAATCAGCCTGCAACCAAGAAAAAGCCGTACAATCCCGGCGGGGCCACCGGTTTCGGGGTGAGGCTGGTAGCAGGCTACCTCAAGGGCAGGGCTCAGTAGCCCCGGCTGTTCCTGTCGGGCTTTGAGACGTCGGGGTTGCGAAAGCCGTGCTTTGTCATCATGTGGTTGAGGAGTCTTATCCCGTCGTCGAACTTTTCCCCGCATACGGCGCAGCTGTCCATGGGATCAGCGGCGCGGCACCTGTCATATAACACTAGATGATGCCAGCACTGTTGCTTCCCAAGAGCTCTCGCATCTTAGTAACACAACAGCGACATCAGGTTTGACTTCCAAGTTCGGAATGGGATTGGGTCGCACCCTGACGCTATGGCCGGCTTGATCAGGGCGGGCGCTCGCTTATCTATTAAGGTTGCCCGGCAGGGCCGGAGAGGCACGCGTCTGGCACATCATGTGGTCTTGGCAGGTTTTTTGAATCGATGGCTTGCCCGGACCATCCATATCAGGCCGAATGCTATCAACAGGCACGCAGTTACTATGTACATGTCGGATGTGCCCACCCAGCCCCAGTCTGGCTCGACGGTTACAAGGCCAGATGCCGTCTTGAACCCCGCCGCAAACAGAACAAAGAATGCTGCCGAAATGTGTGCCGGGTTTGGCATGACAGGTAATGTCGCGACTCTTATTTATTATTAATCAGGGGGCGCCCTGCATTGGAATAGGCCCGGCCGCAGGCATCCCCCGGATTGAGTCCGCGGGGCCCAAGACCCGGCGATCCGGGCATTCACGCGGCGGATGGCTTTAGGAAACACGGGGCCGCATGGCCGGCTGTTTTTGGAGGTTTTCACGGATTGACTGGTACAATCATGGTAGATATGCCGTGGGCCCGGGCCCCGGCAGGACCGGCCTCAGGCACGAAATCCACCGCGGCGGCCCCTCCCCCGCGTCCGGACTCATCCATCCTGCTGAATCATTAAATAGCACAAATCGGGCCCTAGTGCGTGCATAGATTACACCTGGCCATAGTAGCTGTAATACCGCTGCTTATAATCACGGGGGCCGCCTACGGGGCACAGGCAGAAGGCAAGCCAAACGGCAGGTACGGGACATCCACGTCCGATGTCATCTGCGGTGACAGGCTGTGCGCCGAGTTTGGCGACAGGTCGGTCTATGACAAATTTGTCAAATACGGGCACCTGGTATGCTCGGCAGGGGAGCCCCGGATGGAATCCGGCAGCTCCGAAAAGACGGATGCACTGATGCTCTCAGAGAGGCACGTGCAGGAGCACTTGGGAGTCTCAAGTCTTATGACGCTTGGAAAGTTTGTCGGCGAGATAGACGTGCATAATGATGAACACCGGAATGACGGGGACAGCATACGCCACGAGCACGGGGAGTACCTCACAGAACATCTGGACGGGCATATGGCGGATGACGGCCATATCGTCGAGCACAAAATGCACGTAATAGGGCACATGGCCATTGATCACGGCGGCGATGCTACCGGGTATGTAATGGAAGCGGACAGGGTGAACAGCAAGCACATTCAGGAGCACCTGGATGCCTCGGATGACAGCCTGGACGAGTTTGTCCAGGTGATGGACGGCCACCGGGACATGCACGCGGACGGCAGGATAGACCAGCACCTTTTCGACCACATATTGTACTTTATGGTGCACATGGAGGGGCATGATGCAGGCGACGGGCACATCAGCGAGCACAAGATGCACATAAGCGAGCACATTGCCTCGGGGCACTCGGGCAAGTATGACAAGGGCACGTACAACAAAACAAGCCACTATGAAAATCACAATGGCAGCAAACAGTATTCGGAGGAGTATGCGGAAGAAGCATCAATGATGTCAAGGGAACACGTTCAGGAGCACCTGGATGCATCTGATTCCGCACACGAGGTGTATGCCCGCATGATAGGCACGCATTATGACAAGCATTCCCAGGACAGGACGGTCCAGCACCTGAAGGAGCACAAGGAATACCTTGCCGAGCACATGGAGGAGCACGATGCAGGCGACGGGCACATCATCGGGCACAAGGTACACGCGACTGGACATATGATAGGACACGGTGACGATACGCACATGGAAAAGGGCATGCATGAGGATGGCCACATGGGCAAGATGAACGACCGCATGGAAAAGGGCATGCATGACAAGTACGGCAATATGACAGACAAGATGGGTGAGAGAATGGGCCACATGAAGGACAAAATGGGTGATAAAATGGGCCACATGGAAAAGGGCATGCATGACAAGTACGGCAATATGACAGACAAGATGGGCTACATGGAAAAGGGCATGCATGACAAGTACGGCAATATGACAGACAAGATGGGCGATAGAATGGGCCACATGGAAAAGGGCATGCATGACAAGTACGGCAATATGACAGACAAGATGGGCGATAGAATGGGCCACATGGAAAAGGGCATGCATGACAAGTACGGCAACATGACAGACAAGATGGGCGATAGAATGGGCCACATGGAAAAGGGCATGCATGACAAGTACGGCAATATGACGGACAAGATGGGCGATAGAATGGGCCACATGGAAAAGGGCATGCATGACAAGTACGGCAACATGACAGACAGAATGGGCCACATGGAAAAGGGCATGTGCGGCAAGAGCGGCCACGATATGAGTGAGAGAATGGGCCACATGGAAAAGGGCATGTGCGGCAAGAGCGGCCACGATATGAGTGAGAGAATGGGCCACATGGACGGCGAGGGATGCTCGTGCGGTAAGATGGGGCACAAAATGTACGACGATGGCATACATGGAAACTTGGAGATAAGCGAGGAAGAATTTGTGAGGAGAGTTGCCATGGTTGAGGAAGAGCATTTGAAGGAGCATGAGGAGGCGCAAATGATTGGGATGGATGAGCTTTCTCTCGATAATGTAGTCATGCACAATGAGCTGCACTCACAACTCACGTTTGGCGGCCATCTGATGGAGCATGCCGAATTTGTCGTGGATCACATGGAAAGCCATGATACATCGGATGGACACGGCACAGAGCACCACGAATATCTGGTTGAACACCTGGTCGACCATGATAGTTTCGTTTCCGAGATCTTTGACATAGGCGAATGGGATTACGACATACACGACAGGAGTGACAAGGATTATGGAATGCACTCCGGCATGGGTGACAAGGGGCACGGAATGCACTCTGGCATGGGTGACAAGGGGCACGGCATGCACGACAGGAGTGACAAGGATTATGGAATGCACTCTGGCATGGGTGACAAGGGGCACGGCATGCACGACAGGAGTGACAAGGATTATGGAATGCACTCCGGCATGGGTGACAAGGGGCACGGAATGCACTCCGGCATGGGTGACAAGGGGCACGGAATGCACGACAGGAGTCACAAGGATTACGGAATGGGCGACAGGAGTCACATGTTGAACAGCCTAAATGCCAGCGATATACAAGAACTGCAAAGATTCTGCTAGGTACAAACCCTGCATGAAAGGCTCCCAATAGCCTTGGCTGCATTTTCTGCCCAGGGCGTTTTGGCAAAGATCCAAGCGTAATACTACCGGCGGCTGGAGGTTTGCAGGACCGGCGCCCGGCCTCTCTCAAGGCCATCCATTGGAGCCACCAAGTCGGCAGGCCCGCCCGGATCTTCAGCACCAGGCAGTTCTCGAAGCATAGAATGAGGGCTTGGCGCCCATGCCGGCATCAGCCCGGCCTGTGCCTGCGGCCCCGGAATGTGCGGCCCCGGCCGCCTGCAGGGGGGACGATCGGCCCAGAGTCACGCCCAATAAGGAATTTAAGTGAGAAAAGACGGACCATAGCAAGATGTTTGTTGTAGTTGCAGATGTTAAGCTGAAAGACGGCACCGAGGGCGAGTTTGCCACTTGGTTCACAAAGGCCAACGAAACGATATCAAAGTTTCCAGGCTTCGTATCAAGGCGCCTTCTCAAGGCGATGGACGGACACCACAGGATTATCGTCGAGTTTGAGAACCAGGCGGACTTTGTGAAGTGCCACGACAGCGAGGAGCATGCAAAGCTCCACGGCACGGCAGTGACCTACATGGAATCACCGCCGTCGCCCAATATGTACAACGTTCTGGCTGGCTAGCCAGAGTGCTGGTGCGCCCCAGGGCAGCCAGCATACCTTTTATTTAGATGCGATAATGCCCCGACCCTGCGCACAAATGCCCTATTCAGGCACGAACTCGTCGCATCCGGAGCTGCACGGCTTGTTCATCACGCCGTCGCACTTGCCATGCTCGTCGTGGGCTATCCGCTGGTGGCCGCAGTCCTTGCACTTTGTCCTAAAGAGCGCCTTGAGCCTGTCCAGGGGTATCCCTGATTTGCGCACAAGCTCCAAGACCTCTTCATATTCCGACATGGCGGATAATGGGCCCCTTGCCGACTTAAACCTGCCTATATCCCGGGCGGGAAATCTTGAAATGCAATGGCGGCGTAAACGTACCATGGCAGGCAGGCTGCTCTTTCTGTGCAGTTGCACGGGGATTGAGCTGTCCACGGCTGTGGGCGTGTGCGGGTACCTGCTGTACCTTGGGGAGTGGTTCCTGGCCCTGATCTCGGCTGCTGTCTTTGCAAAGCTCATCGTATTCCACGTGATAGTCAACCACTACGACAAGAGGGGCATCAAGAGTACCCGGGCAGCCCCCGACGGCAGGATAATGCACCTTGTGCGGCCGCGGTGCGCCTGTACTGTGCAGGAAACAGCCCGCAATATACGGCCCCCCAGGCAGGTTGCCGTCCCGGCCTAGCTGGGTAGACAACAGGGCCCCCGGAGAACTGGTGCCGGATTCTGCACAGGATACGATACCGTATTTATGTGGAATTACCCCGCGAACAGCCAATGAGGATCGCGGTAATGGGCATGGGCGTGGCAGGCTCCTACCTGATGGCAAGGCTGGAGGGATCAGGCCACGACGTGACCGGCTACGAGAGAAACCCGCAGGAGCGGCACGATTCGATATGCGCGTGGGGCACGATAAAGCCCGTCCTAAAGGGCTTTTGTACAAAGGTGGGCAGGGACTTTGACGACTTTCTCATACACGACGGCAAGAGCATGCACGTAAGGATGAACAACGGGGTAAAGTTCGACATAGGCCTAAGGGGCCTCTGCACATACGACAAGCTCGCCCTGATAAAGGACTTTATCAAGGATTCAAAGGTGGAATACGGCAGGGCGCCGGAGCTCAAAGAGCTCGAGGAGAAATACGACATGATAGTCGACTGCACGGGCTTTGCCAGAAAGTACCTCCCCAAGCTCAAAGAGGATTTTTTCCTTCCCACGTACGAGTACAAGGTGGAATATGAGGACGGCGTCCCGTACGACGACTTTTACATAGAGCCGTTCCCGGGGATGACCGGCTATTTCTGGTACTTTCCGCTCGGGGAAAAGTGGGCCCACGTCGGGGCAGGCGACTATCACAAAAACCACATAAAGGCGACCGACGCCTTTATCAAAAAACACGGCGGAAAGGTGCTTGCAACAAAGGGCAGGCCCATAAGGCTGGCCACACCCGACAGGTGCAAGCCGTACTATTCCGGCAAGGTGGTGGGCGTGGGCGAATCCATAGGGACCGTGTATGCGCTGCTTGGCGAGGGCATAATCCCGTCCATGCAGTGCGTGGAGATATTCCTCGAGAACATGGACGACTTTGAAGCGTACGAAAAGGCAGTAGAGAGGCATTATGCGGTATACGGGAAGGTCTTCAACTTTGTCAGATCAAAGATACACGGCAAGTTCAGCATGATAAAGTCGCTGCCCGACTTTCTGTCGATATTCCGGTACATGAAAAAGCACGAGGAGCGCTTTGGCATGGACATACGGATGGGCGATTTAATCAAGGTGGCCAAGGCATAAGGCGCCCCACAAATGGCCCGCGGTCGGATCCTCCCAAGCCGGCGTTCACTTGTCTGCCACGTACACGAACATCGACGCGTCGCTGTCCTTGTCTCCGGGCTTTCGTTCCAGTGACAGGTCGTAGTCGGCGTACTTTCTGATGTTCTTAAAGCCGGCATTTTCCAGCATTTCATGCAAGGACCCCGAATAGTGGAATTCCCGCTCGTGGAGCCTCTCGCTGACGGCTTCCGCAAAGGTGTCTATCCCTTTGGTTCGCTTGTAATAGACGAGCCGGGCAACCCCCGCATCCGCGTCTATCAAGGACGGTATGGCCTTGACGGTATTCCCCCTGTACAGGGGGCTGGGGGACTTGTCTACAAACTTGATCATCTCTTTGAACATGTCCTTGTCGTCCGGGTTCTGGTTGCAGCGATGAAGACAGTCACGCACCTTTTCATGCAGGCGGGCAAAGTTGGTCTCGTCAATTATTATGCTGCCGCCATCAACCAGCATATCATGGAACGTCTTCAAGGCCTTCTCCTGCTCCTCGCCCGCCGGCAGCGCCCTCAGGGAGTGGCCTATGGCCAGCACTGCGCCATAACCCACCTTGCCGTAATTATGCATCTCCTCCCATTCATAGTGCGAGGGGTCGTACCGGACATCAGGCCACTCCTCCCTTGCATAAACCTCGCCCGCCTTCCGAAAGTTCTCCTGGGCCTCGTTGGCGACCACATGGAACTTTTCATCATTGAGATTCTGGTATTCCACGCCCATCCCCGCTGCAACGTCCATTATCCACCAGTTGTTGACCCTGCATTTTTCCAGCGAGTTGCAGAGAAACCCCCCGATCCGGTCCCACCGTTCCTTGGGCCGCACATAGTCTTCCCATTCCTTTGCCAGCAGGTCCGGAATGTTCTGCTGGAGGTCGAGCTCTTCTATGCCTTTGGCATTTTTTTCAATGCTGTTGCACGCCTCTGTCAGTTCTTCAAGCCGCTTGCCTTCTATGAGGGTAATGCGGATCATGTCATACTCCGGCCGTGCATCCGGGTCGGGCTTGGATCTTGCAAACAGCAGGGCAAATTCGCCCTCCCAAATGCAGATGCTTCCGGTCCTGTCGTTTGGATCCACCCCGGTCTTTTGCAGCTCCTTCTCGGCCACCTCCGCCGGCGCCCATTTGAGTTTCACGCCGTTGTCCTTGTGCCATTTGAGGAACTTGGAATAGCTGGATTTCCTGGAATCCCTCCGCAGCTCGTGATCGTCCCTTACGGTGATGCGGAAGCCCTTGTCTTTGATCCTGGTTGCAAGCTCGATATGATGGTCCAGATAGTAGTGGTACACGTCGTAATAGTACGATGGGAGGTTGTAGTCGATCTCCATGTACCGCGCGTCAGTTTTGAACATTTCAACCATCAGCCGCTCCACCTGGCGCCTGCTGAGCTCGACGTTGCCCCGGGAAAGGTTGTTCACTATCTCGATATCCCTCGCGAGTGCCTCGTTGACGTATCCGCGCATGACCTTCCGTAGATTCTCCCCGTTGAACCGGGATATGGCCTTGTCCACCTCCAGGCCGCCCAAGAGCCATTTGCGGGTCCGTACCACATACTGGACGAACAGCAGTACTGCGGCTGATGCCGATATTGCCAGTTCTATGGTCAGCTTCAGGGCGGCATCCAGGGACATCAAGCTTACCGCCGCGCCTATTGCCAGCGATGCCGCTATAGTGACGGTAGACTGTACTATGTCCCTGCTTCTGAGATATTTTACCAAGCTAGCACGCCTCACAAATGACCTTATTTTAACCGTGGAACAATCCGAGGGCAAATATTCAGGCATGGCACAAAACCCGGCATCCCGAAGCTGCAAAAACCCAGAGACCGCGCGGCATCAGGTGTCACGGCGCGGAAAAACTCACCTCCGTGACAGACGGAGAGACGCAAGGTCGGAGAGTCAGAGAGATATTCAGCGTGCCCTTGGCATGCCTGCGTGTGCATGCAGAAGATGGCCGCCCGAGACAAAATGCCGGCTCAGATCTGGGCCCGGCCCACGTGCGCAACCCGCAAAGTGTAAAATACAGCAGGCGCCATGATATAGCATGAGCGACATGAGGTTCATCCTCATAGGTGTGGGGATTGTATTTGTGGGGTACCTCCTGTTTGCGCTGTTCAGCGACCAGTTTATCGGCCCCGTTGTAAAAGCCGAGCAGTTCGAGGACTGCTTGGCTTACTTTGAGGACAGGCCCCCAGAGCCTGTCCCCTGCGAGGCGGCACTGCAGGGCAAGGTGGCCTTTTTCGTGGTCATATCGGCGGTGCTCGGAGCAGGGGGGGTCGCGCTGATCAAGGGCATGAGGGGCGACTGGGACCGGAGGGTCAAGCCCGAGGACATGGTGGGCCCCGGCGGGTCGGATCCGGACGATTCCAAGGAATAGGGCAGATCGCCCGCCCGGGTGATAGACTTTTAGAATTGTGATCCCGGATATAGGCGGACCCGTTGCATAGCCTGGATAGTGCAGGTGATTCCGGATCATCAGGTCGGGGGATCGAAGCCCCCCGGGTCCTTGATATGCATGAGGTCGCCATATTGGGGCGCCAGGTAAGGGATTCGAACCCCTGAGCGCTTGCGCGCAGCCGCTTTCGAGGCGGCCGCCGTACCACTTGGCTAACCTGGCAGCCACCCCCCGGGCAGCCCCAATAAAAAAACACCCCAACGGCACATTCAAAATAGTGTCATGGCCCCGCCAATCCCGGACATGGGGCTGGATCTCAAGGCACTCGTAAGCAGGGAGCCCACCAGGCTGGAATCGTTTGCGACAAAGGTAGTCGCGATAGACGCGTACAACGCGATATACCAGTTCCTGGCCACCATAAGGGGCCCCGACGGGATGCAGCTGACCGACGCCCGGGGCAGGGTGACAAGCCACCTCAGCGGCCTGCTGTACAGGAATGCGAGCTTTCTCTCCATGGGGATAAAGCCGGTCTATGTATTTGACGGCCGGCCCCCCACGCTAAAGTCGGCAGAGATAGAGCGCCGCAGAAACGTCAAAAAGGGCGCAGCCGTAAAGTATGCCGCAGCAGTAGACGCGGGCAACATGGACGACGCCAGAAAGTACGCCCAGCAGACGACCTCCATGCGCGACGGCATGGTCGATGATTCAAAGCAGATTTTAAAGCTCTTCGGGATACCGTACATAGACGCCCCGTCAGAAGGGGAGGCCACTGCCGCCTACCTTACGCAGACCGGAGATGCATACGCGTCTGCAAGCCAGGACTTTGACTCTGTATTGTTTGGAGCCAAGAGGCTGGTCAGAAACTTTACCAACAGCGGAAGAAGAAAGATCCCCAACAGGAACATGTACGTCGACGTCCAGCCCGAGATAATAGAGACGGAAAAGACTCTGACGACGCTCGATCTTACAAGGGAGCAGCTTGTAGATGTGGGCATACTGATTGGCACCGACTTTAACCCGGACGGCTTTGAGCGGATAGGCCCAAAGACCGCCCTCAAGCTGGTGCACGAGCACGGCAGGCTCGAAGACATACCCCGAATACAGGACGAGCTGGGCAGTGTCAGCTATGCAGAGATACGCAAGATCTTCCTCGAGCCAGAATCCCCCGGGAACATAGAGATAGAGTTTGGCGCGACAGACTATGACGGCATAACAAAATACCTGGTGGGCGAGAGGAGTTTTTCAGAAGACAGGGTGGCTGCAGCCCTCAACAGGCTCAGGCGGGCGCTTGAAAAGCGGAGCCAGAACCTGGACCAGTGGTTCTAGTGGGGCCCGCAGAGGCGGCAGAATCCATAAGAAAAGGACTCGCAAAATCATACCATGGTAGCTATCAGATGTACGAGGCAGTCCCGTCCGATGCGGCAGTACTCGGGGCGGAGCCTGGCCATCTTGAGATGCTGCACCGGTTTGCCAGGAGCAGCCCCCTGTACGAGTCCTCCTTTGAAGAGGTAATATCAGGAGAACGGTGCACAGTATACGAAGGGGACATCAACAACCACTGGCTGGACAGCACAAAGCACGATACAAGCTATGCGCCATTCTACCCCACGTGGATAATCTCGGCATACCTGCTTGCGAAAACAGCCCTCAGGATGGGCTGTTCAGGGATGGTGGATGTGGGCTCTGGCGACGGCAGGATAGCATACTGTGCGGCTGTCCTCGGCATGAATAGCACCGGCATAGAGATAGACCCGGGTCTAGTCTCCCTTCAAGAGAAGATGGCTGACAGCACAGGCGCCCGGTTTGATCCCGTCATAGCGGACGCCACCAGATACGACTATTCTGCTGTAAGATACGAGAGCACATGCTTTGCAATAGGTGGATTGCCAGAAGTCGGCGAGATGCTAGCCGGCGGAGTCATGGACGGGGTCTCCCGGGTGCCCCGGCTGGAGGGATCCGTGTTTGTCCTGGCAGGCGGCAGGGCCCGGGGCGCGCGGCACAGGGAGCTCTCCGGATGGGGGCCGCTAATCGAAAAGCACGGCCTGCATGTAAAGGAGACTGTCATCCTGCCCACAATGTGGACTGTCGACCAGACAGAGGGCACGCCGTACCTGTTTGCATCGGCGGGCTGATGCGCGCCTGTATATAGAATAAAGAAAAAGATGGGAGCTACTGTGTCTCCATTCTTGTAAGCCAGTCGGCCCTCTCGGGCTGCGCTGCGTGCTCGACCTCGGCGGTCCCGGACTGCGGAGGCTCGGGAAAGGCCTCTGCAGAGATGGCGGGCTGTGGTTCTGCCTGCGGTGCCTCTGGAAGCTTGGACTCCGCCTCGGGCTGGTCGCCCAGGTATGATAGCGCCGAGTCCTGAAGGTGCGCCGGCGATGCGTCTAGCGCCTCCCGGACATCGATACCAAGGTCTGCGATTCTCCGCTGGACGTTGGATATCTCGGCGTTCTCGTGGGTGATCCGCTCGATCATGCCAGCCGTCTGCGCCCGGACCGATTCAAAGACGGACTCTGGTATCTCGCCGCTCTTGAACTGTATCCTGGCATCGAAGACTAGCATCTTGACCGACTTCATCTGCTCGTCGAGCTCGCTGAGCCTCTCCTGAAGCCGGGAATTGATCTCTTTTTCCGGCTCATCAAAGGTGGCAAGCTGCGACCTGTACTTTTCGTTGACCATGGACGCGTCGTCTTTCATCTCGTCATTCTCAGAGACTATCTCCATGAGTGCCCGGAGGCGCCTCAGGGTGAGCCCCTTTTCGCGGAGCAGCCTCTGTGAGTCCAGCCTCCACTTGGGGATGAAGATGACAACGTCGCCCTGGATCACCAGCTGCTCAAAGGGGACCTGCACCAGCCCGCGGGAGCCGCAGTCGACGCCTGCCGACAGGACTGTGCCGTCTATGTCGGTCATGGCGCCGACGACCTTTCCCACCGGTGTGCCGTACATGTCCTTTACAGCCTTGCCGATGATCCTCATGTCGTCGTTGCTCATGGCCCGGAATCCGGGTCGATATATAACCGATAAAGTGTTAGCAAGCTTTCAAGTTTTGGTTAGAATAGTTTTACCCTGTGCAGGGCCGTCCTGAGACCCGCACGCTAATCTTAAAATCCCCCTATATTCTACCATATCCATGCTTGATAGAAGCGGCCTCGACCAGATACTAGAGGTGGTATCAAAGCGCTGGATGGATCTTGCAAAGGACCCAGAGAACAAGGCCCTGCAGTCCCTTCCCAACGACTTTTGGATGAATGCAGCAGGAGGCAGGGCCGGCATGGGCAAATGGGTCACTGTGGTCATGTACACGGAGAATGAGGCGGATGCCGAGACATTCAGGAGCGTGCTGCAAAAGTGGCAGGCCAAGGGCAACCAGGAGAGGACCGAGGGCGCGCCCGACGTGCTAAAGATGGGCAAGCAGTAAGAGCCGCACGCAAATATAGATAATACCGGCGCTGCAGCCCCATTCCTGTTGGCCGAAAAGTTCACCGCGACAGAAAAGAGGGCCATGCGCGGGCACTTTTCCAACCACGACAGGCCGGTCTTTGCCATAACCACGCCCCGCCAGGCCGACCGCGGCGCCCTGATGTCAAGGTACAGCAGGACCGGCAAGAGCATGCGGCGCGTCTTTCTTGACGAGTTCCGCGGAAAGAAAGGCCGCGGTGAAAAGTTCTACGAGAGGGTGCTCGTCGAGTACGGCGACGATTCCGTGGCAGAGCTCGGCGAGGCGCAGATCGCAATAGAGGGCCTATCCAACATAGCCGTAAAGAGCATAGAGGACAGGCGCCTGGGGCTCTCATACCTCGAAAAGTCGTCGCGGTATGTATCATGGGACGCAAAGGAAGGAGGCAAGTACAGGTTCTACCGCGGGCCCGGAATCATGGAGAGCAGGCACGCGGACACCTACGTCAACGCATGCAACCTCTCGTTTGACACATACTCGCGCCTGCTAAAAGAGATGATACCGTACATCAAGGAGAGAAACCCCATAGGCAGATACTCCTTTCAAGACTCGTCGGACGGCAGCCGCAAGCTATTCGGCAGGCTCAAAGAAAAAGACGACATTAAATCCGCAGAGGCCGCATATTCCAGGTCCACAAAGGCCAAGGCGCTTGACGTGCTCAGGGGACTGCTCCCGGCATCCGCCCTGACCAACGTGGGAATAACGGGCAACGGGAGGGCGTTTGAATACCTGCTATCTGTTCTCCGCGCCTCAAAGCTGCACGAAGAGCGCCGGCTTGCGGAACTGATCAGGGCCGAGCTTGAAGGCGTGCTTGGCGCATTTGTAAGGAGGGCCGACGGCGCGCACGGAGTCGAGATGCAAGAGTACCTTCAGAGGGTCCGGAGGGCGTCTAAATGGCTGGCCTCGAATCGTTTTGTAAACTCGGGGGGCCCCAAGTCCAAGGTAAAGCTGGTGGAATGGGAGCCAGAAAGCAGGGCCATGGACAGGGTGGTGGCCGCGCTCGCCTACGACCAGGCGCCTGGCAGCCCGCTTGGCGCCATGATCAGTGCGGCCAAAAAGATCCCAATGAACGAAAAGGGCAAGATAATCAGCGGGTTTGCCGGCCTGAGGAGGAACAGGAGGCACAGGCCCCACAGGGCGTTTGAGATGACGTACTATACCTTTGACCTGCTGACAAACTTTGGCATGTTCCGCGACTTGCACAGGCACCGGGTGCTCACCATGGAGAGGCAGCTGCTGACAACAGACCACGGATACGAGGTCCCCCGGGAGGTGCCAGATATCGGGCGTGAAAAAGAGTACACAGAGTGCCTGGACGGCTCCAAGTCGGCCTTTGAAAAGATGCGGGGCAGGATGCCAGAAGAGGCCCAGTATGTCGTAAACTTTGGGTACAACTATCCGTATTTCATGCGGCTCAACCTGAGGGAGGCTGCCCACCTGATAGAGCTCAGGACGTCCCCCCAGGGCCACGAGGATTACAGGAGGACTGCCCAGGATATGCTGTACATGGTGCGGAAAAAGCACCCCCTGCTCTCCTCGATAATAAAATACGCCGACATGCGCGGCCGCGGCCTCGAGAGGATATCATCTGAAAAGAGGGCAGAAGAGAAGAGAAAGGGATTATAACGGGAAACGGCATTTCCCTGTACAGTTGGCTGACAGGATTCCCCAGGATGCAAAGGAGAGGCTCACGCCGGAACAGTACGAGGTGTGCGTCAACAAGGGAACGGAGGCGCCCTTTTCGGGGGAGCATCTGGCCCGCAAGGACGGCGGGACATACCTGTGCGTCTGCTGCGGCAAAAAGCTCTTTGGATCGGATGCAAAGTTCGACTCCGGGACCGGCTGGCCGAGCTTTGCCCAGGAGACTCCCGGGCAGCGGCATAGAGCATATAGAGGACAGGAGCCTCGGCATGATGAGGACCGAGGTGAACTGCGGGGGGTGCGGCGCCCACCTGGGCCACGTCTTTGACGACGGCCCCAAGCCGTCCGGCCTCAGATACTGCATAAACTCGCTGTCCCTTGACTTTGAAAAAGACGGCCGAGTTTCATAAAAAAGATTATAAGCACGCGGATCGGCCCCCAAAACCGTGAACACAAGCACGGGCAGCCGGCACCGCGACACACCCACGTCGCGCACATCCGGCCCCGCAGCAACCTTTGCGGCAGGGATATAGCCATGGAACTCAAACCCCTGATAATAATCGGAGTCGCCGTCGCTGCCGCAGTGGGCATAGTGTACGCGGTGGGCGTAGACACACTCTCCGAGCGCGTAGAGAACTCCCTTTTGGCAAGCCTCCTCTCCGGGTACGGCTCGACCAACTGGGACGAGGTGCACGAGCGGTATATAGTAAAGAGCTTCATACCGGTCAACCTGATGGAGCGCAACGGCGGCACCTGCACGGTCAGCGCCGAGCGCTTCCAGCCGATCATCGAGCACAGCTACTTTGCACAGGGCGAGAGGCTGGCGGCCGATCTCCGGTTTGACAACGATACAGAGACCATCATGCTCCCCTGCGACCAGCTCCACGGGGACAAGTCGGCCCTCAACGTGTGGTACGTGACACCCGATTCGCCGGTCCACGCGGAGAGATACCAGTACTTTCTCACCGAGTGGGACAATGACTCCTAGCGCGGCGCGCGGGCACGCCGCCGGGCCATGAGGATAATAATCTGCGGCTTCGGGGTTGTGGGCCAGAGCTTGGCCAAGCTTATAGAATCAAGATCCGAGGACCTATACGCCAGGTACGGGATCAAGGCAAGAATAGTCGGCGTAGCCGACAGCGGGGGCAGCGCAACAGACCCGTCGGGCCTTGACCCCGAAAGGCTCGTGGCGGCCAAAAAGGCAGGCTCTGTGCGCGGCTACCCCGGCGCGGGCGGAGGCCTGACCGGCGGGGAGCTCATAGAAGGGCTAGATGCAGACGTGATGATCGAGACCACAGTCAGCGATTATACCAATGCAGAGCCCGGCACGGCCCACATAACGGGGGCCATGGGGCGCGGCATGCATGTGATATCCGTCAACAAGGGCCCGCTGGCGCTCTCGTTTCCGTCTCTTACCGAGCTGGCAGAATACAACAGGGTGATGCTGCGCTTTAGCGGGACGGTAGGAGGGGGGACGCCCATACTGGATTTTGCAAAAAAGAGCCTCCGCGGAGAAAGGATCACGTCTTTTGCGGGCATACTCAACGGGACCACCAACTACATACTGACGGGTATGGCAGGCGGGAGCAGCTACGAGGAGGCCCTGGCCGACGCAAAGGGCAGGGGCTATGTGGAGCGCAATGAGGCGCTCGACCTTGACGGCCTGGATGCGGCGGCAAAGCTTGTCATACTGGCCAACTGGGTAATGGGCATGAAGGTTACACTGGGGGACGTGGACAGGACGGGGATACGAAACGTGGATACAGGCGACATAAGGGAGGCGGCAGCCGCCGGCAGCGCAGTCAAGCTAGTGGCCACCTGCGACGGGGGGCTCCGCGTGGCGCCGGAAAGGATCCCCGTGGGCGACCCGCTGTGTGTGGACGGCACGCTCAACGCGGTGGCGTTTACCTCCGAGCATTCCGGGACCCAGACGATAATAGGCAGGGGGGCGGGCGGTATAGAGACTGCCAGCTCGATAATAAGGGACCTGCTCGATATACGGGCGGGGATGGCGCGGGAATGAAGTCCAACTTTGTATCAAAGAGCGAGTCGAATGCAATCCTGGGCGAGATAGGGGCGGCCTGGGGCATAGCCATACCAAAGACGAGAAACCTGCGCGTCCACGAGGTGGCAGGTGCCCAGCTGATAGTGGGGGACGGCTTCAAGGCGCTAAAGGCCGGCGACGACTACCTGCCATTTCTCTCCGATACGGACACATTGGAAAAGTTCCCGTCTGTGACCGTCGACATGGGGGCGGTCTCGTTCATGTGCAAGGGGGCAAACGTGATGAGGCCCGGCATAACGGGGTTTGCAGAGTTCGGCCTCGGCGACATAGTATGCGTGGTAGAAGAGTCGCAGCACAAGTTCATAGCTGTGGGAAGATCCCTGGCTACAAGCTCCGAGGGGGAAGCCATGAAAAAGGGCGAGATAGTAAAAAACCTGCATTACATATCCGACAAGTACTGGAATGCCGCAAAAGAGACCGGGGCCTAGGCGGCCTGGGCTATCTCTCTGGCTCCGTTTGCATCTAGTGCAAGTATGTCCAGGCCGTCGCCGCTAAACGAATCCCGGAGGGCTGCAGAGCGGATGCCCCTGACCGCAAGGTCGACTGCGTCCTTTTCGCTCATGCCGGACTTGAACTGCGGATCGAGCACGCCGAGCGCCATCTCGGCGCCGGTCCCCACTGCCGCATATTCATCCGGGAGGACAGAGCCGAGCGAATCGAGCGTATAGATTGCGGGCTCGCCTACGACCCCCCCGACTATCACCTGGGTGAGCAGTGGAAAGAAGCGCCTCTCGTACATCATGTTGGACATCATCTTTGCGACCGAATTGGGCGGTATGTCGCGCTTTAGATCCATCTTGCGGATCTTGGCCAGGGCCGATATCTGCAGGGACAGGATCTGCATGTCCGCGACAAGCCCGGCGCATGCCGCCCCCACGTATGGGGTGATCTGAAAGGTCTTGCGCGTGTTCTTGCTGACGAGAAAGTTGCCATAGGCGATCCTCTTTTCGCTGGCCAGTATGACCCCGCCTGCATATGTAATGCCGACTGCGGTGGCACCCGGCATATACATGTATGACATGATCGATGGGGTTCCGTGGGATAATTAAAGGGTTTTTCTAGCAGACGGGGCGGTTGCATACTGCAGGCACTAGGCGGCAGGCACGGATGGGCGTGCCGCCCGCGATTACTCCGGCGTGGAATGAACAATGGACTTATATCAACCCGGAATTGCGCGGCCCACATGCCCACTGCGGAATTCAAGGAGAACAAGCTCGTAGACGTAACGTTCATGGGAATGCGCAGCGCCATCGGCGTGATATTCATCGTACACGGCTTTGGCAAGTTCGGCAGCGAGCGTTTCTTTGGAATGGTAGACTCGATGGTGGGAATCCCCGACATAGGGCCCGTGCTCGGAACCCTGGTGGCCCTGGGCGAGTTTGTCGGCGGCATACTGCTGATAATCGGCGTGCTGAGCAGGATATCGGCCGCTGTCATATCGGCGATAATGGTGGGTGCCATATTCGTCGTAAAGGGGGCGGGGTCGCTCACTGGAGAGGGGGCTTATGAGCTGGATCTCATACTGCTTGCCTCGTGCCTTGTGATAATGCTGGCGGGCCCCGGAAGGATCGCGCTTGCCCAGATAGTGAAAAAGCTGCCCCGGTACATCCACTAGTCCTGCGCGAACCTGTCCAATAGTATGCAGATGCACTTTGTGGTCTTTTTGAGCAGGTCTGTTCGCGCGTATTCATTTGCCGAGTGTATCCTTGAAAAGACGTGCGTGCTCCCTATTGCCACGCACGGGGCATTCAGTATGGAAAACTGGTGCATGGGGCCGGTGCCTGCGTTCGATACGGTAAGGACCGAGATGCCGTAGGATTCATCTGCGGCTGCAACAGTATCCTGAGACTAGCTTGTGCCCAGGTCTGTGCGCGCGGCAGCCTCCCCGTGGAATACCTTCACAGATATGTCGCCAAAGCCATGCGATAGAAGGTGGCGCCGGAGCCGGGCCTCTTGCTTTTTTGGATCCATGCCGGGAACAAGCCTAAAGTCGACCTTTGCCACCGCCTTTGCAGGCAATACGGTCTTGGCACCCTCCCCGCCATACCCAGAGTGAAAGCCCGCTATGTTGCATGTCGCGCCAGATACCAGGGCCTTTTTTGCCGCGGTTCCCCTTATGCCGCCAACAAATCTATCTATGCCAAACTCGCGCCGGAATGCGGCCTCATCAAACGGCTCTTTGGAGACTAGCCGTACATCCCTTTTTCCAAGCGGTTTTACCTCCCGGTACCAGTCCTTTATGAGGACTGTACCTGCGGGGCCGCGCATTGTATTCAGGGCACAGACTAGCCTCCACGCGGGGTTCTCTATGAGAACGGCAAGGCTCGAATGTGCGTCCTGGTTGGCCCCCGTAACGGATAGCTCCACGTAAAGCAATCCTTTCATGCCCAGGCTTATGACCGGCCTGTCGCTGCTGTCCACATATCCAAACTCCCAGATGACTCCGTCGCACGCGAACTTTTTTCTGTACTTTTTCAGATAGGCCCCGATGTGCTCGCTGCCTGTCTCCTCTTCGCCCTCTATTACGAACTTTACATTGCAGGGCACATCCCCTTCCGCCCGGAGGCACGCCTCTACTGCCTTTATCCTGGTGACCAGCTCCCCCTTGTCGTCGGTGGCGCCGCGCCCGAATATCTTGTTCCCCCGGACTGTTCCGCCAAACGGAGGGTGATCCCAGGGATCTAGCGGCTCTGCCGGCTGCACGTCATAATGGTTGTAAAAGAGTAATGTCCTGCCGGGATTTGCCCGGGACCGGACCTCGCCGTATACGAGGGGGGCGGCCCCCTTTATGCGCAGTATCTCCGGGGTTATCCCTGATCTCTTGAGTATCCTGTGCACAAGCAATGCACACTCTTCTATCCCCTCATTTTTTGCAGAAACGCTAGGCTGCCTTATCAGCTCCTGCAGTGTATCTATCGTGCCGGGAAATCCCCGGTCCACCTCGCGGAGCGCCTTCATGGTCATTCCAGGCGGTCAAACGGCTTCATGACCGAGGGTAAAAGCTCGCAGAGATCCATGGCGGTTATGTGCAGCCCGTGCATCTCCTGCGCCGCCTCGCCTGCCAGCCCGTTGATGTACGCTGCCGCAGCGGCAGATTCCAGCGGGCTTCTGTTCCTTGCAAGTATCCCCGCGGCTATCCCAGAGAGCACATCGCCTGTTCCGCCGACCGTCATGGCGGGAGCCCCCCGGTCGTTAAGCAGGGTCCTGTTCCCGTCGGATATTACATCCGTGGGCCCCTTGAGGAGTATGGTTATGCCGTGCTCTTGTGCGAGCCGCTCCACCATGGAAGCCCTCCCCTCGATATCAGCAGGGGGAGATTCCCCAAAGAGCCTCTTGAACTCTCCTGCGTGGGGAGTGACAAGGCAGTTCTTGCCCGATATGTCACCTAGTATCTCGCGGACTAGTGCGCCCGCATCAAGCGATATGCGGACGTCCATATCCACGAGCGCCACGACGAGCACTTTGAGCGCCGACCTCTCGGCTATCGCCAGGCCCATCCCGATGGTGGCGGAGTCGAGGCCTGTAGGGATCTGCCCTGCAAGCTTTCTTGCAGCCCCGCGCGTAAGCTTTTGGTCCGCAAGCGGGATCACTATCATGGAGGGCGATGCGGCCCGCGTGGCAGGTGCGTTGATCTTGGGGACTGCCGTGTACACAAGGTCGCACCCGGACCGCAGGGCAGCAACAGACGAGAATATGGGGGCGCCATGATAGATGTAGCTGCCGCCCACAACGAGCACCTTGCCGTTCTCGCCCTTGCGCGAATCCCTTCTCCTGGAGGGGACAAACTTTCTTACATCATCCTCGCCAATCATCCGTGCCGCCATGAAACGGCGGAGCAATGACGTCCATAAATTCCTGCGCATTGTGTACGAAAGCAGGGGCCATCCCCCGCGAAGCGATATATACCCGGCATATCGACCGGTGCGGATTGGGCGCCGCATCCATATCAAAGACCGAGCTGGTCCTCGAGGCCGCAGGCGGGAAATATACGGTGCGAGCTCAAGAGGCACCTCTCACCGAGGACCGCGGGGCTCGTGCTGCGCGCCCTCCCTCTGGAGGGCAACGCCCACAGGTTTGACGGGGCCATAACGTACATCGAGACGCCCGTAAAGTCAGGCATTGAGAGGGCCCGCAAGGAGTTCAAGGCGGGAGATATTGCATTTTTGCCGGCGGGGGGCTGCATATGCTTTTTTGCAGACGATGCAGTGCCGGGAAAGGTGATGACTCCGATAGGAAGGATGCTCGATGATCCGTCCATCTTGAAAAGTCTCGGGCCCGGAGACACCTTGCGGTTCTATCAGGCCAGCTGATACAGTATGTGGCCGCGCCTGCCGCCGACAGCTTTTACCAGGCCCCTGCGCTCTGCGTCACGCAGATAGGCCTTTGAGGCCGATGCCTTGACCCCGGCGGACGTCCCCAGATGCTGGATGGTTATCACCTTGGATTCCTTGAGGATCTTGGATGCCTGCTCGTCTGTAAGAGTTACACGGATTGCCGCCTTTGGGACAGAGCCGTCGCCCTTGTCACCCTTTTTGCCCTTTTTTGGATCGGGCGACCTGCCCTGCGCCTTTTCGCGCTGTGCAGGGGATTTGTTCTTTGAGCCGCCCATGGGATGAGTCGGCTCCGTCCCTTTATAAACGAACGAGGCCGGATTCAATCCAGGATATACAGGACTGTATAATGCCGCGGTGGATACGGGTACTTTTCCCGCGGTGCCTGCCCTCATACATAAATAGAATAATGCCCGGTTTACTTGCATGGGAATTGTATCAAAGGGCGCAAAGTGCGGAGTGGCCGGGTGCGGTAAAGACGGCGCCCGCTCGCTCAACTCGAAGAAGGTAGAGGGTGCGGGGCTCGACGTGGCAACATCGGCCAAAAAGGCGGTCCTGTGCAAGGAGCATTACAAGGAATGGAAGAAAGAGACCAAGGATGACAGGGCCCTCGAGCGGGCAAGGTACGACAGGTTCTAGGTCTTGGGCCAGCTGCCCATGTTGTAGTCGTCGCCTAGCAGGCCATAGTACTTGTCCGGCTCTGAAAAGTATGCATCCTTGAGGTCAGAGTACAGCCTGCCGAGATTCTTGTAGAGTCTTTTGTGCCTGCGGCGCCCGCCCACGCTCATCGCGTATAGAGCCATTATGGGAAACGCGATGGTGGCATCAGAATATACTGTCACCATACCTTCGTGCGCGTCCTGGACCTTGCCCCAGCTCTTGCCCTCCTGGAGGGTCGCCCCGGAGAGGCCGCCCGTGTCGGGCCGCGCATCGGTCACCTGTATTATGTAGTCCTGGCCGCCGTGGTCGCGCCGCAGTATCTGGTCAAGCAGGGGGCCCGTCTGCTGGGCTGCATTTTTGGGGACGCCCCCGCCAAGCTCGACTATGCCTGATTTTTTGGAGCCGTGCACGATAGCCGCCTGTTCTAGTATCTCGCGCACAAAGTCCAGGCTGTGCTCCTTGCCCCGCAGCCTGTGCACGGCAAGGTTGAGCGCTAGAGAAGAATCCTTGAGCGTCGATACGTACACGGGGACGTCATACTTGTGGGCCGCCGCCACAAAGCTCCTCTCCGGATGCGGGGCCTTTGCAGATGATATCTCCCCTATTACATTGCAAAACTCGGCGCTCGTAAACGAGCTATCCAGCAGCCTGTCCCGGAACATCCTCTGCATTATCTGGTCCTCTACCTCGAGGGTCTCGTAGAACTTGATAAAGACGTCCCTTATCCGGACTATGCCCTTGTCGTACAGCTGCATGTCGTCTACCTCATGGTGGCCCTGCCTTACGGGGAGCCCCCAGGCAAAGTGGTCCTCGTGGTAGACGTTGGCACCCGTGGTTATTATCCAGTCGACGAGCCCCCGCTCGATGAGCTCCTTGAATATGCCGCCAAAGCCGACAGGGGTGAGCGCCCCCGAGATTGTAAGGCAGATGGTGGCGTCCTCGCTTATCATCTTGCCAAAGAGCTTTGCCGCCTCGCCGAGCTGGCGGCCGTTAAAGCCGGTCTTGGAATACGCCTCGACGAGCTCCTCTATCCCCATTCCGGGGTCGAGTTCAATATGCGGGATGTCCCTCCCCTAAAGTGGTGGTGGTCATCCACGTGGTGGCGGGCCGCGGTGGTAATTTAAATGATGGTCGGCGGCAGCCGCTGCCTGTGAAGATCATAGACCTGTACGACCCGGCGCGCGTCGCGCGTGAGCCCGACGATATGATAGACGTGCTCTCGGGATCCTTCGAGGAGGGCGGGCATACAGTGCACAAGGTGCAGCTTAGGCTGTACACGGAAGGGGACGGCGGAGAGCTTGGCCCGTACTCCCTGATAACCTCGTATGTAGAGGCCGATGCGGGCTCCGTCGAGATGATATACGACGAGGGCTACCGCGGCGCAGACGCGCTGGGGCGCGCGGCCAAGTTTTTAGCCGAGAGCATGGGCGTCTCCGGGGTTGTATTGCGCTCGATGATGGCCCTGGAGGGCGGAGCAAGCCCCGCGGACCATTCATAACACTTATTCGATTGGATCAGGGCCACGTCTTTGTGCGCATACTGCAGCTACACTGTGACCGTATAGAGTACTCGCCCGTCAAAAAAGAGATTGCCGCGGCAGAAGAGCCAGCCACCGGGGGGAAGCTCGAGGATGCGGTGCTCGCGTTTGTGGCCGTAGAAAAGGGCGACGGGCCCGGCGAGGCTGCAAGGGCCGCGGCCGAGCTGAGGCAGGCGCTAGGCAGGATCGGCTGCAAGAAGCTGCTCATCTATCCGTATGCACACCTAAGCTCGACGCTGGCAGCGCCGTCTATAGCGCTGGGCCTCATATCCGAGATGGAGGCAGCCCTGCACGACCTTGAAGTATCCCGCGCCCCCTTTGGCTGGACGAAAAGCTATACGATAAGCGTCAAGGGCCACCCGCTGGCAGAGGGATTCAAGGTGATAACGGGGGACGCGCGGGGGACAGGGGCCCCAAAGGCGCTAGAATCAGAATCATCGATGAAGTCGACATGGCACGTGCTTACTCCCGACGGGAACATGACAGATGCCTCGGAGTTTGACTTTGCAGGCTGCCCCAAGCTCAAGGCGCTGGCAAGGTACGAGGCGTCGAAAAAGCGCGGAACAGACGAGCCGCCCCCCCACGTGGCCCTCATGAAAAGAATGGGAATAGCCGACTATGAGCCGGCGTCAGACGCGGGGAACATGAAGTTTTTTCCCAACGGGAGGCTGATAAAATCGCTCATAGAGAGGTATGTTACGGAGCGGGTCGTCGAGTACGGCGGGTACGAGGTGGAGACGCCCATAATGTACGATTCCAACCACCCGAGCATGGTCAGCTATTTCAACAGGTTCCCTGCAAGGCAGTACAGCATAGATTCCGAGGGCAAGAGCCTCTTTCTGAGGTTTGCCGCATGCTTTGGGCAGTTTCTGATGGCGGGCGACTATCAGCTATCGTACAAGAACCTGCCGTTCAGGCTGTACGAGCTGACCAGGTACAGCTTCCGGCGCGAGCAGTCGGGGGAGCTTGTCGGCCTAAGGAGGCTGCGCGCGTTTACAATGCCCGACTGCCATGCATTTTGCACGGACATGGCGCAGGCGGTAAGGGAGGCGGGCGTGCGCTTTGAGCTGTCCAGGGACGTGATAGGCCAGCTCGGGCTCGATGCAGCCGACTATGAAATGGCCATAAGGCTGACAGAGGAGTTCTATGCAGAAAACGGCGGGGCGGTAAGGGAGATGGTCCGGAGGCACGGCAGGCCCGTTCTCGTCGAGATGTGGAAGGAGCGGTTCTTTTACTTTGTCTTAAAGTGGGAGTTCAACTATATCGACGGCGCGGGCAAGGCCTCTGCGCTCTCCACCGACCAGATTGACGTCGAGAACGGAAAGAGATACGGGATAGAGTTTGTCGACGAGAACAACGGGCGCCAGCATCCAGTGATACTGCACAACTCGCCAAGCGGTGCCATCGAGCGCGTCATATACACCCTGCTTGAAAAGGCCGCGGCAGATTCCGCCCGCGGCACAAAGCCCGAGCTCCCGCTGTGGCTGAGCCCCGTGCAGGCCCGGATAATACCCGTCGGCGAGGAGCTGGTCAGAAATGCAACCGAGCTGGCAAAGGAGATGGCGGGGCACGGCATAAGGGCGGACGTGGACGACAGAAACGAAAGCATGGGAAAGCGCATACGCGAGGCCGAAAAAGAGTGGGTAAGGTACATCCTGGTGGTGGGCGAGAAAGAGGCAGCATCGGGCAGGCTGAGCGTCCGGGACAGGCGCACAGGCAAGAGCACCGAGATGGGCCTCGACGACCTGGTCGAGGCGGTCAGGGAGCAGACTGCCGGAAAGCCGTCGGCAGGGCTCAACTCGCCGTTCTATCTGTCCAAGCGGCCCCAGGTAATGCTCTAGGGCGCCGCACCCTCATGCTTGTAAAAAAGTAAAAAAAACTGCCCCAATGGGGCGTGTGAAAATCTATTCTAGTTCGGGATCTGCAGGCTCGCCTGCATCCGCAGATTCGGATACAATTGTACCAATATCCTCCGGCTCGGCAGCCGCAGTGTCGATACCCTCGGGCTCGATCGCCGGCGTGGCGTCTACACCCTCGGGGCCGTCAGCCTTGGCCTTTGCCTTTGACTTCTTGACAGGCTTGGCGGCCTCTTTCTCGGCCTTTTTTGCCTCCTTGTCAAGCTGCTTGAGGTGTTCCTCGGTGTCCTGCACTCCGCGCTCGCCGAGCTCAAAGACCGCCTCGCTTGCCGGATGGTGCGGGCTGTCGATGATCTTGGCTACGCGCTTGTTCTTGCCGCCCTTCCTGAAGTATATCCGGTACGTGCTCGCGTGGCCCACCACGTTGCCGCCTACCGGCCGCGTGGGGTCCCCAAAGAACGAGTCGGGGCTGGATGATACCTGGTTGGTCGCGAGAACAGCACAGTTGTACGTCTCTGCAATCCTGGCGAGGAGCCGGATGTACCGCCCGAGCTTCTGCTGCCTGCTTGCCAGCGTCCCCCTGCCCAGATACTCTGATCTGAACAGGCCGGTGGTGGAATCGGAGATTATCAGTTTTATGTTCTCCTCTTGGATTGTCTTTCCGGCCTCTTCGAGTATCAGTACCTGGTGGGAGCTGTTGTATGCCCTGGCAACTATGATGCCGTCGAGCAGCTTTGCTGGATCCATGTTGTTAGCCTTGGCGATCGTCACTACCCTCTCTGGCCTGAATGTGCCCTCGGTGTCGATGTACATGACGCCTCCGCCCAGTCCGCCCTCTTCCTTGGGCTTTTGGGTAGTCACACACATGGTGTGACAGAACTGCGTCTTGCCTGAACCGAACTCTCCAAAGACTTCCGTTATTGCCTGCGTCTCGATGCCGCCGCCCAGGAGCGCGTCTAGTGCGTCCGTGCCGGTGGTGATCATTCCGATGCTCTGTCTCCGCTTGTAGATCTCTGAGCCTGAGGCAAAGTCCTTTGTGATCGCGCCCGTTTCAGCGAGCCTCTTTCTTGCGATCGTCACTATCTTTTCGCATATCTCTGAACTCATGCTCGATATCTCGCCCAGCTCAACGGGCCCGCGCACCACGAGGTCCATCATGGAGTGAACTCCAGAGTCCTCTAGTTTCTTCTTGGTGACAGGTCCTACGCCTTCGAGATCCGAGAGATCGAAGTTTTCAATATTCATGCTGTATCGTACCGTACTATACCATATATACGCTTTGGTCAGGGGCAGATTCGGGCATCGCGGGCAGCCGCAGGTGGCCGGTTTGAAGGATCCCCGGCGTTACCCCAAGAGACCAGGCACTGCTGTGCCCCGGGCGGCATAGCATGACGGCAGGCAGCCGGCGGGCTCCCGACGTGGAGGTCCCTAGGGCATCGCCCGGGCACTGATTCCGGGTTTGGGGGCCAGGCCGGTTGCATGCCATCTTCCATGCCCTAGCATACCAGAGGTGTGCCAGGCGCCCTTTCATGTATCTAGGCATCATAGCGAGACCCATATCTCATCCATCCTGTCGTTTATGCATGCGTATGTCATTGATGTGGTATTGAATGAAAATCCTATTTCCCCGTTTGCATCGACCGATATTATACCGCCCATGCCGCCGGGGAGTGCGCCCAGCTCCTTTACTGATAAATCCGAGGCGGCCTGTGCGGCGCTTTTTTTCTCCATGAGCTCGCAGCATCTGCGCGCCGTACCGGACATCAGCAGGGTGTCGCCGTTCCCGGTTGTAGCCGCGGCGCCGGCCCCGTTCTTTGCGTAATATCCGGATCCGGCTATTGCGGATGCCCCAACCCTGCCGCTGGGCATAGTGCCCGTTCCTCCAGTTGAGACAGCCGCGGCCATGTCGCCGTGGGTATCCAGTATGGCAGCGCCCACCGTGCCGAGTTTTTCGTGATCCATGTTCTCCCGGAGCTCCATTGTGTACTTTTCCATCCCGTGGGAGAGTGCAAAGCTGAGCGCGCCCGGGCCCACTATCACCGAGTGGTCCGACAGGCTCATCACCTTGGAGGCCACCGCAACAGGGTTCTTTACGTCGCTTATCGCCCCCACCCCGCCGCATGCGAGAGTGCGGCCGTCCATTATGCCCGCGTCCATCTCCAGCGTGTTCTCCTTTGTTGCGTACGAGCCCATTCCCGCGTTGAACAGGCGGCTGTCCTCGAGGTCTATTACGGCCTGCTCGGCCACCTCGATTGCTGCCGCGCCTTTACCTATCTTCTCCCATGCAGACTTTGCCACGTCGCGTATGTAGCCCTTCTTGAACCAGTCGCCGGGGCCCTGGTTTGCCGCCCCGCCGTGCACTATCACGGCACACCTATCCATGCAGGTTATAGTATCACGATGTATTTTAATCGAAGCGTAGATCCCTGCCGCACAGATAGCCTGGCCGCACAGATCCACTGGGGCCGGGATTATGCACTAGGAGCAGCAAATTATTATACTGGAATGATCCCAGTGTATACAGTCGCGCCCGAACCCTTAGGGTCAGCTGTGCTGGTAACCTAGGGCATTGTGTGGGGGCGGCTGTCTTTTCAAACTCACAGATGCATCATGGTAGCCCTTCCAATGGAACAGGCCCATCAGATTCCGGCCCCATCACGGAGGGCTCGGCATCTAGAAGGTGCCGCGCCGCCAGGCGGGCTATGTCATCCGGGTACGAGTTATTGCGCCCCCCCCCCCCCGGTGATGTTGGAGTCTTCGATCTCGTCTATTAGATCCCCCAAGGGTGTTATCTCCTCGCCGGATCTGCCGGGGCCATACTCGAACATGTCAAAGCAGGCCACATCTATCCACTTGGCGGGCGTGATCACCGGTTTTTTGATGCTGATTACAGCATACCCTGCCTGCTCCCAGTCATAGTGGAGAATATGGGTAGAGTTCCGGTCGGTAGCCGCGAGGCCTGCCCACATGTTGATGCATCGCTCATAGTCCCGCTCGGCCGCCATCTTCTGCTCGGCCACTGTATACCTGCTGGCATATCGGCCCCTCTTTGGGCGCTTTGACTGGCGGGGCCTGTACTTGAGGACCTGCGCGCCCCCTCCATAGAAAATGTGCACCTCCATCGTGCGTATACGGCATAATGTAGTTTTATACAGTTGCCCCCGCGGCTCTGTTAACTTTAGCTGCCTGCCAGCAGGTGTTAGTTACTGATTTTTGGCAGCCAGCTAGCGCAAATCTCCCAGATTTTGGCCTCAGGGACGGATCTGTCAAACTATTATACTACTATACCCCATGTGTATACAGTCGCGCTCGAACCCTTAGGATCAGCCGTGCTGGTGACCTAGGGCATTGTGTGGGTGCGACTACCTTTTCAAACTCACAGATACATAATGAGAGCCCTGCCAATGGAACAGGCCAGCCAGATTCCAGCCCCATCACGGAGCGCTCGACGTCAAGAAGGTACCGCGCGGCAAGGCGGGCAATGTCACCCGGATACGAGTTATTAAATCCCCCGAGAATGTTGGAGTCTTTGTTCACGACTATTAGATCCCCCGGGGCGACATCTGGGCTGCCAGTGTTCCGTGGGAGATCAGCATCATCTTTCAGGCACATATCCTCCACTGCCTGCCTCCTCAGCCACGCCTGAACCTGAATCCTTACTTTTAGCTTAGCGACAAATTATTATACTATTATCTACCCCGTATATACAGTCGCGCTCGAACCCTTAGGGTCAGCTGTGCTGGTAACCTAGGGCATTGTGTGGGTGCGGCTACCTTTTTAGATTCTTCTTCAATTTACTCGTAAATGTGTCAGGCAAGCTCAGAGAAATAACTCCGGGGTGATCATGTCGATCATTATTGTTTGCCCACGCCACGAGATCTGAAAGCAAGATATGCATCGCCAGCGCCTGCTCGGTGCAGGCCGTTATCTTTCAAAAATTTGACACAGTCGGAATCACACTGAAAAGCAACATCATCAAATGAATGGTTATGCATATTTACAAATTCTAATATGTTTTCCCTGATTGTCTTCCATAACAAACGACGATATGCCCTCAAAGTGGCATCTGATGAAATACGCTTGTGCCTACCCCTCATTGAACTATTTACATCTCTAATTATCTTATTCATTGACAAATTGATACAGAACGCAATTATGTTTTTCTCGTCAAATATCATGTTTCGGACAAGGAGTCTTCGATCCGTAGTGGTTTTGGTCCATTCATCGGATCCCAGCACGTAATTTAGATGTTTTATCATCCGAGCTATCCCACTGTCCGTTCCGATCACAATCCCCATATGCAGATAATTACCCTCGTTCTGATTTCCTGATACGTCCAATCCTATATGCAGCATAATCAATCACAACCTGATGAAGCATACAAACTCAAGGTATTATTTAATTTAGATCATTCTGCAAGATGTGTATTTATCTATATTTTTTTGTGTCCTAAGCTATATTGTGAGTGTGGTTATGTTGAATCCAAATCACATCTTGGTCACATCGTGTTGACATGTAAGAATTCGGTTTCGGTTATGGAAGAACCAAGGGAATTGGATTTGTATCCAGTATTAAGTTTTATACGGATGATAGAAGACTCTCTCATTGAACTGTCAGGCAAAGCGTATGAACATATGTTACCAAACTGCCCCCGATGTCCGGCATGAATTCGGATGCCTGACTTTATCGCAGCAGATCTTCAACATGCAGAAGGGTATGATCCGGTATTGTTATGCATGTCTGTAATCATGTAAGTTCAACCAATGCGGCAGTGGTCCGGCCGGATTCTGGTTCCATTATGGAGGGCTCGGCATAGAGAAGGTGCCGCGCCGCAAGGCGGGCAATATCATCCGGATACGAGTTATGTGATCCCCCGGTGATGTTGGCATCTTCGATCTCGTCTATTAGATCTCCCAGGGTCGTTATATGCTCGCAGGATCTGCCCGAGCGATACCCGAACATGTTAAAACAGGCCACCGCTATCCACTTGGCGGGCGTGAGCATCGGTTTTTTGATGCTGATCACGACATACACTGCCTGTTCCCAGTCATAGTAGAGGACATGGGTCGAGTTCCGGTCGGTCGTTGCAAGGCCTGCCCACATGTTGATGCATCTCTCATAGTCTTGCATTGCCGCCAACTTCTGCTCAGCCACCGTATACCTGCTGGCATAGCGGCCTCTCTTTGGACGCTTCGACTGGTGGGGCCTGTACTTGAGGACCTGCACGCCACCGTCAGAGAGAATACGCACCTCCATAGTGCATGTACTACATGATCTGGTTTTATACTGTTTGTTTTCGCTTCAGGTGACCGTCTCGTCGAGCCTCTCCTCGGCGATGGCTGATTTTATCTCGCGGGCGATGCGCCTGCCCATGCTGATCGGCTCATCGAACAGCAGGCCATAGTAGGGGGAGCCGTTCATGTAGATGTTGGTGCCGGCCACAATCCTTGCAGAGAACTCAAAGGAGGTGAACCTCCCGTCATCGCCGTATACGCCCTCGATACAAAACGGCCCGTTCATCCCGGGCGCAACAAGCCTGCTTGATGCCTCGACAAAGTCCTCGCCCATCCGGTACGCCCCCTCTAAAAGCGATTCACGGAGCACAAGCGGGCTGTTCCCTATCACATTGAATGAAGGTATCCCGCTGGAGCCCATCTGCACAGGTGCGGGTATGCGTGCCAGCCCCTCTATGTCGGATTCGTGCCGCTGGTCTGCGCCAAAGAACTCGATATCCGCCTTTAGCGGAGAATAAAAAAACTGCAGGTATGCGAGCACGCCCGGCACATACTCCTGTATGTAGAGATCCTCGTCGGTAGATATCACCCCGGATTCTATCAAGGACAGCCTCTTGGATTCATACTCTTCCTCGCTGTTTGCCATAAAGTAGCCCTTGCCGCCTGCCGCACCCTGCCTCTTTACTATGACAAGCGTGTCTATGTCGCCGGGGCTATCTATGCTCCTTGGCATTCTGAGGCGCGCCTCGCGCATGAGCCTCTCCTTTAGAGACCTGTCGGATTCCCACCGGAGGATCCACTTGTTGCCAAAGACCGGCACCCCTATCGATTCTATCTGGTCGGGCGACATCTGGGCCACCAATGTGCCGTGGGGGATCAGTATGGAATCATTCTCGGCCAGGACGGACTGGCACTCGTCGCCCAGCAGCTCCCCAAAGCCGTCAACAAGGACAAGCTCGTCTATAAAGCCGAACCTGCGGTAAAAGCGCTCCCTTCTTCTCTCGCAGACGAGCAGGGTCCGGAACCCCTCGTCCTTTGCGCCCTTGAGCAGCTGAAGAGAACAGTGTGATCCAAGCGTGGATACCGACTTCATGCGGGGGGCGCCCTCTGCTCTACTTATGAAGCATGTGCGCCCGATACATACGCAAAGACCTCGTCGATAAGCTCCGCTGTGACCTCGCCCCTTATCCCCTCGGGGACCGCCTTGAGCACAAAGTCGATCAGCGAGACGCCCTCCGGCAGGGAGTTGCTCTCCCTGTACAGAGAGTATACGGCTATGCCGTTTGAGACCAGGGCTATCGCCTTCTCCCTGGATGAGAGGGACATGCAGGATAATGACCCGCGCCGTTATTTATTGGGCACAGGCGTCTCCCGCAGGCACGGGGGCGGTCCATTCCCACATGAGAAAGTAAATTATGCCCCTGTTTGTCGTGCCTGCATGGAAGACAGCCTGGGCGGCCTGAGGCGCACGCACTATTCCAGCGGACTGGGCCCGTCAATGGACGGCAAGGATGTCACCGTCATGGGGTGGGTCATGGCAGTGCGGGGCCACGGGGCAATATCCTTTATGACCATACGCGACAGGGACGGCCGCATACAGGTGGTCGCAAAGTCCGGCTCCTGCCCCGATGAAACAAGGGAGAGGATATCGGGGCTCAAGCCGCACTCGGTGGTGGCCGTAACAGGGACGGTAAGGGCATCGGAGAAGGCCCCGTCCGGGTTTGAGCTGGTGCCAAATGAGCTCAAGGTCTTTGCAGACGTGCAAAAGATACCGCCCTTTGAGCCGCAGGCAAAGACTGTAAAAAACATAGAGACGCGCCTCGAGATAAGACCGATAGACCTCAGAAGGGACGCGCTGCTCGAGCTGTTCCATGCAAGGAGCGCAGTATTGAGGGAGACAAGGGAGTATTTCTACGAAAACGGCTTTGTCGAGGCCAGCACCCCCAAGATGATATCGACTGCCACAGAGGGCGGCGCCGCGCTGTTCCCGATATTCTACTATAACAAAGAGGCGTTTTTGGCGCAGAGCCCACAGCTGTACAAGGAGCAGCTGACGATGAGTCTTGAGAGGGTATTCGAGATAGGGCCAATCTTTCGCGCCGAGCCGTCAAGGACCAACAGGCATTTGGCCGAGGCCATATCGATAGACCTTGAGGAGGCATTTGTAGATTACAACGATATAATGGACAGGATATCAGATATTGTAAAGCGCGCGGCATCAGCTGCTACACCCTATGCGGGGGGCCCCGGCGCGCAGTTTGCAGTGCCGGATGTTCCAGCAGAGATACCAAGGTATACTTATGCAGACCTGCTCGACAGGATAAAGGGCGCGGGGGCAAAGGCCGAATGGGGCGACGACCTGTACCCGTCGGCCCTCAAAAAAGCAGGCCTTGAGGGCTTTTACTTTATCACCGACTGGCCTGCCGGCCCAAAGCCGTTCTACGTAAAGGTGGGCCCTGACGGGCGCACATCAGAATCGTTTGATTTAATGTTCGGCGACCTTGAGATCTCTTCTGGCAGCACAAGGATAGACAACAGGGCCGAACTCGAAGAGAGAATGGCCGCAAAGGGGATGAATGCGGGATCGTTTGGGCACCACCTTGCCGCCTTTGACTACGGGGTGCCCCCGCACGCGGGCTGCGGAATAGGCCTCGAGAGGCTGATGATGGCACTTACGGGCACGGAGAACATCAGGGACGTGACGTTTTACCCCCGGGACGTGGACAGGCTGACGCCATGAGCGCAAAAGTCAGCATCGAGGAGGCCGAGCGGATAGCCCGCCTCATGAGGATAGAGGTAGACGACCACGAAGTGCACATGGACGAAGCGCAAAAGATGATAGTCTACATGGAGATACTAGACGAAGCGGCAGGCGCGGAAGAGTACTCGCCGAGGGTGGTGCCACATTCTGAGCTCAGGGAGGACAAGGCGGTCCCGTTTGAGGGCGCCCTCGGGTGCCTGAGGATCCGCGACGGGTACGTGCGCTCGCCGAGGTTGTCCTGATGCTCCCAGAATCGCTAGTAGAGTATGTGCGGGAGGTGGGCTCGGGGGGCACCACCTGCGAGGAGTTTACCGCAGGGGCGATAGAGCGGACAAAAAAACAGGGGCTCGACGCGTACATTACTCTGAACGAAAAGGCGCTCGACGAGGCGCGCCGGATAGACTCTAGGATAAAGAAGGGGGAAAAGGTGGGCAGGTGCCTTGGCGCCCCCATAGCCGTAAAGGACAACATCTGTGTAAGGGGAATGAGGACTACATGCGCCTCAAAGATGCTCGAAGGGTACGAATCCCCCTATGACGCAACGGTCGTAACGAGGCTGCTAGCCGAAGATGCCATAATAACGGGCAAGACCAACATGGACGAGTTTGCGATGGGCCTTACCACCGAGTTTAGCGCTTATGGCCCGAGCAGGAACCCCTGGAACAAAGAGTGCACGCCGGGCGGCTCGTCGGGGGGCAGCGCCGCCGCAGTGGGGGGGCTTGAATGCATAGCTTCGCTAGGGTCGGACACGGGGGGCTCTGTGCGGAATCCCGCGAGCTTTTGCGGGATGGTCGGCTTCAAGCCGACATACGGCCTGGTAAGCAGGTACGGCCTGGTCTCGTATGCAAACAGCATAGAGCAGATAGGCCCCATAACGAGGACCGTAGAAGACGCGGCATTTATGATGGATGTGATATCCGGTGCAGACCCCAATGATGCCACCACGATAGAATGCAAGGGAGGGTTTCTTGACGGGATAGACGCAGGCATCAAAGGCAAGAAGGTGGGCCTGATAACCGAGATGGCGGGCGAGGGGATTGATCCGCGGGTGGCAGAGGCGACAAGGGACGCCATGGCCGCCCTCGAAGATGCCGGCGCCCGGTGCGGCAAGGTCTCCCTGGACATGGTAAAGTATTCTGTAGCTGCATACTATACCATAACGGCAACAGAGGCGGCAAGCAACCTTGCAAGATACGACAATACAATGTACGGGTATGACATGCCGATAGAGAGCTACGAGTTCCATTCATACATATCAAAGGCGCGCAGAAAGTTCGGGCCCGAGGTGACGCGGCGGATGATACTCGGCGGGTTTGTCTCGTCGTCAGGGCACGGGGGCAGGTACTATCATAGGGCCCTCAAGGTGCGCGGGCTGCTGGCCCGGGAGGCAGAAGAGGCCCTCGCGGAATACGACCTGCTGCTATCTCCGACTGTGCCCATACTGCCCTTCAAGCTTGGCGAGAAGATGGGCGATCCCGTGGGGCTGTTCCTGGTGGACTATAATACGGTCACCGCCAACCTTACGGGCAAGCCGGCGGCCTCCGTCCCGTATACGGTATGCGACGGGCTCCCCGTCGGGATGCAGTTAATGGGGAGGCCCTCGGGGGACGCAGAGGTGCTGCAGGCGGCGTATTCCCTGCAGGAGAGATCCAGGATGCCGGAGGCCCCGCCTTGGCAATGATAGGGCTCGAGATCCACTGCCAGCTGACCAGCCTGAACAGCAAGCTCTTCTGCCCGTGCAGGGCCGACTACCGCGGGCTCGAACCAAACACGAACATCTGCCCCGTGTGCACCGGCCTGCCGGGGGCGCTGCCGCTCCCAAACAAAAGGGCGATAGAAAAGGCCGCGACGGTGGCGCTCGCGCTAGGCTGCAGGGTGCCCCCAAGGCTGGCCTTTTTCAGAAAGAACTATTTCTACCCCGACCTGCCAAAGAACTTTCAGATAACGCAGCTCGACGCGTACGGTGAGACCTGCGCGGGGTCCGGCGGCAGCATCGATTCTGGCGGCCGTACAATCCGCATAAGAAGGGTCCAGCTAGAGGAGGACCCGGGCAGGATAATCTACGAGGGCGCCCCGGGCAAGGCCCAGCATACGCTAGTCGATTACAACAGGGCGGGAGTCCCCCTGGTGGAGATAGTGACAGAGCCCGACTTTGAGGGGCCGGCGCAGGTAAGATTGTTCCTAAACGAGTTGTCGGGGCTGCTCGGGGGCCTGGGGGTGGCGGATCCATCCCTGGAGGGGGCGCTCCGGGCAGACGGGAACGTCTCTGTTCACGGGGGCGCAAAAGTCGAGGTAAAAAACGTAAACTCGTTTCATGATCTGGAAAAGGCGCTCCACTATGAGATAACTAGACAGCAGAGCCTTGTAGACAGGGGGATAGAGGTGGTACAAGAGACCAGGCAGTGGGACGACCGGCGCCGGATCACAGTCTCTGCGCGCAAAAAAGAGGAAGAGACCGACTATCGCTATTTTGTAGAGGGTGACATACCGTGGATAACCATCGACGACGATACGCTGGCAAGTCTCCGGGCAGGCATCCCCGAGGGGGCGGCAAGCAGAAAGGACAGGTATGCATCCCTGGGCATACCCGCCCAGGTGGCCGAGGTATTATCGTCTGATCCCTTTTTTTCCAGAATGTTCGAGGAGGCGCACAGTGCCGCCAACGCAAAAGAGGTTGCAAATCTAATAACTACCGATCTGATGGGCCTGCTCGATACGCGCGAAAAGCGCGGCAGCTCAAAACTGGAGGCTGCGCACCTAGGCCAGCTTGCCGACGCGGTGCTCGACGGGTCCATGACCAGGTCCTCTGCCAAAGTGGCCCTGCATGAGATGATCTCTGGAAAGAGCCTCTCCGAGGTCTCGGGAGGCCGCGACACGGGCAGCATATCCGACGGGGACGAGCTGGGCAGGATAATAGACGGGGTCATATCCGCGGAGCCCGGGGCCGTGCAGGACGCAAAAGCCAACCCGCAGGCGATAAACTACCTGCTTGGAATGGTGATGAAAGAGACCCAGGGCAGGGCGGACCCCGCTGCAGCCCTGGAGATACTGCAAAAAAAGATATCCAGCTGAGCAGTTTTTGCCATGCCAAACCCGCATATTGTGCGGGTACACTGGCTAGCCTTCTAGCTTTTTTATCTCGGCTGCAACCATGGGCAAAAACGCCCCCACATCCGAGACTATCCCAAGGGCCTGCCATGTGCCCCTGTCCATCAGCTTGGTGACTGTCGGCTGGCTGATATCTACGACTATCACCTTTACGTCTGCGGGCAGCATGTTGCCGGTGGCTATCGAGTGGAGCATGGTCGATACCATCATGACCATCTGCGCGTCTTTGAGGACCTTTTTGTACTCTTTTTGCGCCTCGGTTACATCGGTTATCACGTCGGGGAGGGGCCCGTCGTCCCGTATCGACCCGGCAAGGACCAGCGGTATCTTTTTCTTTATGCACTGGTACATTATCCCCCTCTTGAGAGCGCCCGAGGATACCATCCTTGGTATGGAGCCCGCCCGGAAGACGCTGTTTATCGCCTCCATGTGGTTTCTATGGCCTCTTACTGCAAGCGTGCCGTCGTGAACATTCATGCCAAGCGAGGTGCCCAAGGTGGCGTATTCAATATCGTGGACTGCCAGTGCGTTGCCGGCCAGGACACCGCGGATATAGCCCTTTTTTACAAGCTCCGCGACAGAATCTGCCGCGCCCGTGTGCACTATGGCGGGGCCGCCACGAGGACTATCCTGCCGCCTTTGGCCTTGGTCCTGTACATGTCTTCGGCGACCCTCCGGGCGATATGCTGGGTGGGCCGCTCGCTTGAACTGCTGCTCCCCATGAACTCAAACACGTTTACCCCCTCGCGCGGCCTCTCGGGCGGCGTCACCTTGACGCCCGATTCTCCCACCACTACAAGGTCGCCGCGTTTAACCTCTCTAATCGGCACGCATGCGGCCCTCTTCCCCTTGACCACTATGCACTTGTCCATCATCATGTCCTGCACGTCTGTCCACCTGTTCCCGAGGAATATCTGCGTCCTGTTGTTGGTCGTGCTGTAAAAGTTGTCAGGCATCGCCATGTTCTTGGGGGCCCGTGCAAGATGCGCGTCGCGCTCCACCTTGGATGTGGCGCCGGCCCTGTACGCAATGTCTAGGATCCTGTCCAGGTGCACCTGCGTGCCCCCCTGGACCATCAATCTCGCATAGCTGGGATCCCCCTTTCTCTTGCCTATGGTTATCTCGAGCACCTCAAAATCGCCTTTTAGGTCCATTACGCCGTCGAATATCCTGGTCAGTATGGACGAATCTATGAGGTGCCCGCGCACCTCTATCTCGCGGCTAAAGCTTCCCATGTATATCCAGCCATACACAGGTGTCTAAAATGTTGCGGATTTGATCACACGGGAAGAGTGACCATGCCCTTGTATTCAGGTATGTTGTCCGCCTGGAAGGACTTTATCAGCGCCTCCTTTTGAGGCGGAGTAACGCCCTGGATTACAGTCTTGGAGAGGCCGTCATTGTCCACTATTGCCAGTATGTGCCCGCTCTTATCGGTCAGCACAAACCCCGACGATTCGTCGACAAACGCATAGAGCATCTCCGTCCCTACGGGCGTCCATACGTTGTCCTTTGATGCCGGTTTTAGCGCAAGAGCGGGCATGGCGCGCCCGCCTGCCTCCGGGATGTCATTTAGGTATACGCGGGCCGCCTCGACCCTCTTTTTGCCCTGGGTAAGGGCGGCAAAGTACTGCATGGAATGTGTGATCCCCTTGATTATAAAAATCCCGCAGAACTGTGCCCCCGGGCCTATTCCAGCTGCGAGAGCAGCTTGTCCACCACGAGCGCATTGTCCTTTCTCTTCTTGGTTATCTCGTCGAGCCTCTTCTGTTCTGTACCGGCCCTGCCCGAGGATATTATCTTAAAGTACTCGTCATCAAGGCCGTTGTTCTCTTGAAATCGCTTTATCACCTCGAATAGTACCCCTATGACCTGCCTTTGCACCTCTATTACCACGTCCTTGTCAACGGGTCCGTCTTCTGGCGCGCCCCCGCTCTTTGCCAGGACCTTGTCTGCAACGGCTGTCTGCATGCCCCCAGTTATGGACAAAAATATCTTCCTCAGCTCAGGCGTTTGTATGACAGAATCGGCCGACTGTACAAACGGTGCAAAGCTCCTGCCTGGATACTGCCCGGAATAGGCCGTAGCCTGTATGGCCATCTCGAGCTTGTCTATCTCGTGGAACAGCCTTGATTCAGGCGACTTGCCGGCAGAGAACTCGTCCCATATACCGAGGTATCGCTCCTGAAGGGCGGCAGGGAGGGTGGACAGTATGCCGAGCATGACCTTGTTCTCGAGCTCTTGTTTGTCGTGCCCCTCCATTTTTTCCGGGGTGATATCACTTGTGACGGTCTCTGCAAGATCGTGCAAAAGTGACATGCGCACCATCTTGTCTGCGTCAAGCCCCAGCATGTCCCCGAATACCATCGAGATCACCGAGGCGGAATAGGAGTGGTCGGCCACGGATTCAGGATTAGCTATGCCGGTCTTTTCTATCCAGCCCTGCCTCGGTACGGTCTTGAGCAGGGCGGCTGCCTTGAAAAAGTCCTCGATCAAGGCCTAGAACTTGCGGCCGTCCCCTTCCAGCAGGCCCGAACCGTGGTGGATTCTGTCAATGTGCTTTGACAGCTCATCCTTGTCTTCAAATATGGAATCACAGTACGGGCAGGAGCTCTTCTCGGACATATCCTATGATACCAGCCACGTGTTATTAAATAGTGCGGGCGGTGCCCCGGCACGGGAGATGCGCCCGGGAATGCATGATGTGACGAGTTTCATTGTGGTGCCAGGGGCGGGATTTGAACGCGCGACAGCTCGGTCTTCAGCCGAGTGCTCTCCCAGGCTGAGCTACCCTGGCACGGATTGGCGGCGCCTAGTGCGGGATTAAAGGGTATCCCTCTATGGAACCCAGGGCACGTCGGGGCAGTCCTGCTGGCTGTTGCGGATCCTAGCCATTACGAACAATATGTCTGCCAGCCTGTTGAGGTATATACGGCACCAGGGGTTGATCTTCTCCTTTTCCTCCAGTATTACAACCAGGGTTTCTGCCCGCCTTGCCGCAGTCCTTGCAAGGTGTATGAATGCGGCAGCGACATCCCCGCCGGGAAGTATAAAGCTCGTCAGTGGCTCGAGCTTTTCCTCGAGCATGTCTATGTCATCTTCGAGTCTCTTTACCATCTGTTCGGTGACCCGGTTCTTGCCGTCTTCGAGGTTTGGATTGGAGAGGTCGGCGCCGGTTACAAAGAGCTCGTTTTGTATCCTGGCCATGATGCTCTCGATGTCCCCTTCAAGCCCGTGTGAGAGCACCACGCCCAATAACGAGTTTATCTCGTCTACGCCGCCATACGCGGATATGCGGGGGTCTGACTTTGGGACGCGCCTGCCGCCCTGCAGGCCGGTAGTCCCGTCGTCGCCTGTTTTTGTGTATATCTTCACTGCATCACACAGTATCTTGCCGTATATATTCAGTTCACAGTACTGGATCTCCGATACACTTGCGGAGACTGCTGATGCTGTATTCATTTGAGCCGCGTGGATTCCTTTAGGTATGCTAGTATACCGGTATAGTCCAGATCGCCAAAGCCCCCCTTTACGGCCTCACTATAGACCTCCTCTGCCAGCGTGCTGAGTGGCAGCTTCAGCCGGGATGACTCTGCGTGGTCGTTTATCGTATGGAGGTCCTTTTTCAGGTTGCGCAGCAAAAATGACGGCTCAAAGCTGCCCTCTATCATCTTGTACGCCTTGTTGTTGCTCATGCCGGTGTTAAAGTAGGTCGAATTGAGCACCTCTAGAAACTTGTGCGGGTCGACAGATGCTCCGCGTGCAAGCGTTATCCCCTCGGAGAGCGATATGGCAAGCATTGCTATCTGCAGGTTCATGGCAAGCTTTATCGAATATGCAGTGCCGCTGCCCCCAAGATAGAACATCTTGCGCGAGACCGCCCCGAGTATGCCCCTTCTCTCCTCATAGGCCCCCTTGTCGCCAGAGGCCATTATCACAAGCTCCCCCCGCATGGCGGCGCCAGGTCCCCCCATGACCGGCGCGTCTACCATGCGGATTCCTGCATCTGCGAGCTTTTTGGAGATAGAGACGGCCCCTTCCGGGTTTATCGTGCTCATATCACATAATACGAGATCTTTGTGTGCCCCCTGTGCTATGCCGTTCTCCCCGAATGAGACCTGTTCGAGGGCATCGGCGTCTGTCACGCAGGTTATCACCGTATCAGAGAGGCCTGCTGCTTCCCCGGGGCTCTTTGCTATGCGGGCGCCCGCGTCTTCGAGGGCCTTGGTCTTATCGGCGGTCCTGTTGTATGCTATAACGTTGATGCCAGTCTTTAGGAGGCGCAAGCCGATGCCGGTTCCCAGCATGCCTGTACCCACCAACCCCACGTTCATTCTGTTGTGTGCATGACATTCCGTATTTGTGGCTTGCCCACGGGGCCCGTTGAATATATCACTGCATTTTACAATCCGGCTGGCATGCCGCCCCCAAATCCCCGTATGAAAAGGCCGTACCCGCGGCAGTTTATAACCAATATCGAGTACCGGGGCACAATGTCAAATGAAGATATGGAACCAGGCGATCTCTTTTACCCCGATCATTTAGTCAAGTCATCCCAGCCCTACAAGGGCCTGGAGATAGTCAAGGGGTGCCTGTACACCAAGGGGGACAACGGGCTGCTAAAATGGCCCGATCTAAAGTTCACACGTGGGCTGTACCAGGCGGCAGAGTCTGCGTCACTGGATCTTACCAGAAAGACAGTGGGCTGTTTTGGGCCCGGCTCCCGCGTGGGAATCCGGTCAAGGGACGGCGTGATAGTCGGGGATCTGGTCCGGTGGGATTCACGGCACAGCAGGGTCGACAGGCCATCTGACCTTGACCCGTTTACATCAATGGTCGGCAGGGTCATGGAGATATGCGCCAAGGATGATTCAGGGTCCCCAAGGACGATAACTGAGAATGGCGACATAGTGGTAATCGAGCTCGGACGCACCTGATCATCCAGCTAGGTGCGCTCTTCGTTTTTTATCTTCCAGTGGTCGTTGCGGAACCTTGACGCTTCGAGCTGCAGCCTGCCTATCACCCGGTCTCCTTTTCTGACCATGGCATAGTCGGTCCTACTAGTGTGGAACATCTGCTCGCGGGTCTTGTACCCGCCTTCTATCACCTTTACCTTGAAGCGCTTGCTGGCCCGCACTATGAGCCTCCGGGACTGCCTGGCATCGCCTATCCAGGAGAACATCTCAAAGGATCCAAAGTTGTCCGTCTCTAGGGTGTACCCGTACAATCTGGCCTCGAATTTTATGCCGCGCTCGCCTGCCGCCTTGTTGAGCCATTCGATGAACTGGGCACTGTGGCCCTTTTCAACCCCGTAGGATTCAGAGTCCGCCATGATAAACCAATGTTGACTGTATCCTCGGTATATTATTTCATTTCCCCGCTGTCAAATGCGGCCATACAGCCGTGCAACCGGCCGTCCGGACTGCCTTGGAGGCACGCATACTGGCAGTAATCGAGCATCTGGATGTGTTCTGTACCGTCCGTGCCGATCCAGGTCTTTACCCTCTTTGGGCCCTCAATCAATGTCATCACATTGTGCGGCTGGGAGACCGCATACAGCTTGTAATCGTCACAGTACGGGGAAGCGACAAGCCGAGCATCGGGCATGCCAGGAAATTTCTTTATTCCAATACATCTTTGATACGGCTCAAGGTTGTGCGTATCAGACGGGAATGCGTTTATCGCCAGCGCATGCATCATCTTTAGATTTGTGACAAAATGCGTCAGCCTGACTCTGTATGAATCATAAAACTTGTCGCACATGTCTTGAATCTCGTCTATCATTATAGAGCGGTGTTCATCGTCTGGGGATGTTGAATCATAGTATGACAGGTTCTGCATATTATCAGGCCGGGATGTAGAACCAAACGCCTCCCTTCCCGCCTTGTCCTTTGTGTAGTAATATTTCAGTTCCTTGAGGCATTCCAGGGCGCGCCTTTCACGCTTGTTCCGGTTGTAACGTATGGTCTGGGCCTGTATGACCATGTCTTGATATGAATAGCGCTCTGATCCGGAATGAAGCGTCTCAATGGGATGATCAAGCAGGGTTAGCTGTATCTGTCGGGTAATTGGCTTTGCGGCATCATCTTCAGAACCAGGAATATGGAGTAGGTTCTGCCGCATTCCTGATTTGTCCAGGTGTAGTCTGTTGTACGCCCTGTCAAGTGAGCAGTATTTGTCGTTGTTAATGGGGGCGACAAAATTTGATAGAATGCGATATGCGGGATCGGCGTTGTCGTTGAAATCGATGTAGCTGCTGATGGGCTCCGCTTCGCTGTCACGTATTAGATCGGCACGGTCTATCCCTATGACGGGCGAATCGTATTCGTTAGTAAAAGCCAGATCTCCGTATACGTCACCGTGATAAGTTCCTTGCTTGGGAAAGTATGTTACCCCTTTTTTGGCTGCCTCCATTTCCTGTCAGATACATTTTGTTATGGAAATAAAATCTATGTGAGAGGGGCCTCCCGCTCTAGGTTCCAGCTGTGAATAAGCAGCTTGCCGGCATTTATCCGGATCTGCCTTGCGTATGGCCTTCTCAGGTCAGTTGCCGCCGTGATGGCGTTATTTCTGAACGTGAGAGGCGGCTTATTCCCGCCGGCATATTCCTCTTTCAGGCACAGATTTTCCATCCAGGGGCTGTATGTCTGAGCATGGGCCCAAATCCACGTCCTGCAGTGCTAAGTATAATAGCGAGAACTGCCAACATGACTGATAGTGTACTGTCATCAATGCGGCAAACCCGTATCCTACGGTGCGGTAAGGTGCCCCGAGTGCAACAAATACCTCGCGAGAAACTCCAGTGCGTGGTACCTGCTTCCGGTCTTTATGAACGTGGTAGGTGGCGTGATTGTATACGCTGCAATGAGGGATAGAAACCCCCGCATGGCAAAGAGGAGCCTCGCCCTGGGAATCGGTCTTGTCGCGCTGGCGATAGCCGTGGGGGGCGTGGCTGCAAGCTGCTCCGAGCCCGTTGATATGGAGCCCGCAGCCGGCACGGATGAGAACCCGTTTACGACGGACAGGGACACGGTGGAAGGTGCCGATCTGACTTTTGTCATGACAGACACCAGGCCGTACGCGGGCATGCCGGCGCTTCGTGCATAGCAGGGGCGCTGCGGCGGTTGCCCGGCGGGGGCGGTTTGACAGACTTTAGCACGGATCCCCGGTGAGAGTTTGGGGCTCTGATCGTAGAGACAAGGCAGACGGGTTTTCTCTGCGGCGTCTAGACACAATAACGGGGCTTTTAGACGCGGGGCCCTTTGTGCTGCACTTGGAGGGGCGCGGCCCAAACGCCTCGCATGGCACCAAAGTTTGAGATCGGCCTGTGATGCCAGGCATCTTGTTAGACTAAAATAACATGACCCACGGGGAACCTGCATGATAACAGTCGACTGCAGGGAGGTCGAATCCATAAAGCAGGAGCTGCTCATATACGTCTCAGACAACGTGGCGGCCATCCCGGCGGTAAAGCTCCACGAGTTTGTGCTCTCCCCCATCGAGGACGAGCCGGTGGACAGGACCGAGGTGATGACCGCCATCAAGGAGTTCCTGGACTCGATAGGAGAAGGCAGGAACTTTGCCGTGGTCTCCAGCTCCGATATCGTCCGCATAAGATCCGTCTCTGGAAGGCAGATAGAAAGGGAGCAGTCAAAGCAGCTCTCGATGTACTCGTGCCCCCACTGCGGGTTTGTCACACAGTATGAGGTCGAATACAACGCACATAAGAGAATCCACTATCTCTAGGACGAACCGTATGGATTGCCCCGGTGCAAGGGGCAGCTCCGCCTGCCGCCAAGATATGCAAATGCGGTTTTAGCACGGCGTGCCCAGCCGGGAGAAGCCGGCCTCGGGCACATCCGGTATGGGGGGGATAAAGACCTCGATCTTGTGGTACATCTGGTCTACCACCAGGTACAGCCCGCATGCGCCGGCAAGCCAGGGGAACTGCAGCCCCCTGTACTTTGACGTTTCAGGAAATACAACCTCTGGCTTGGAGAGGCCACCCACGCCGTCATAGTCAGTGGGATAGTACTCCTCGCTTTCTGCGGACTCTTTTAGAGACACGACAATGGCCGACCTGTCCTGTTCCATGACAGCGGGCCTGTTTCCATTGTTTAACAGGTGCATCCAGACGGTCAGATTGTTTTTGTCTGGCAGCTGGGCCGATGCCAGGACGAGTTTTACCTGCAGGTCCCCTATGCTGGCAGCGGCGTTTATCACGCAGGACATCTCGCTGCGCCCGTGAAACAGTTTGGATCTGTGCCTGCGAAGCTTGTCCCAGAGCTGTTCGCGTGATCCATTGCATTTGGCCTCTAGCGATTCGTCTCTCATATCACGTGGGCCCCCGTACAGGATATTTATAAGAGTCCGGCCCCTAAGTGTGCCATGGAAGATCAGAAAGGCGGCAAAGCCGCAAAAGTGTACTGTGAAAAGTGCAATGAGGTCTTTGACTCGAGGGAGCGGTTCGAGCGCCATATGGAGCGCCACACAGAGGGCCATTCGGGCTTCTCGATGGATGCCTGCCCTCTGGACTCGGCAATCTCAAGGGTAGTCAAGTTCTTCAAGGGCAAATAGGAACCTCTTGGAATACGGGGCAATCAGCCCCATACGCGGGATTCGGGGCAGCCCGCGGACCCTGCAGGCTCATGCCGTACATTTTTTAAGCTCCATGCAGGCCCTGTCGTTATGAAGAAGGCAGTCATAGGGGGCATTGCAGCAGCCGTCATCATAGGGATCGCAGTAGCAGGCGTGTCCATGTCCGGGCAAGGCGCTGCCGGCATGATAGACACCTCGAATGGCTCGCCCGTAGTGGGGAATGCCGATGCGCCCATTACAATAGTAGAGTTTGGCGACTACCAGTGCCACCAGTGCTACAACTGGTTCCATAATACAAAGCCCGGGATAACTGAAGAATACATAGAGACGGGCATGGTAAAGTTTGTCTTTGTCGACATGGCGTTTCTCGGACGGGACTCGCTCCCGGCGTCCGTGGCGGCGTACTGTGCGGGCGACCAGGGGATGTACTGGGAATACCACGACATGCTGTACACCCTGCAGGACCCCCAGATAGACAGCGGATGGGCCTCGAGGGAGAGGCTCAAGGCGTTTGCGTTCGACCTTGGGCTCGATCCGGGCGTCTTTGATGGCTGCCTTGACTCCAACAAGCACCAGGGGCGCGTCCAGTCGAACGTGGCGGAAGCCAGGGAGTTCGGGGTATCTGGCACGCCCACCTTTGCGATAATATTCGAGGACGGCCGCACAGAGACGATAGTGGGCGCGCAGCCGTTTTCCGTGTTCAAAAACGTCCTAGACTCGACGGTGTGAGTTGCACCCACTCCGGCTGGTCTATTCTAGTTATTCGCGCGTGGCACTGGCCGCGTGCATATTTGCAGGCATGCTTGTGCCCCTGCTGATAATATCCGAGTTTGTCTTTTACGAGCCGTATCTGATAGGGCATGTGCCGGCAGGTACCGAGCTCAGCCTTGTATTGATAGTCGTGCTGGCGGGACTCTCCGGGCTTATCATACCGATGAACATACACAGGATGAGGATGCTTGGCGCGTCAAGGAAGAGCGGTTCCTGGAGGTTCTCTGGATCGGTGGTCGGCGCGATGGCCGGCGCGTGCGGCTGCGGGCCCGTGGGCTTTGCATTGTTTTCAACATTTGGCAGCGTGGGCGCGGCAGCGTCTGCATTTCTTACAAACTATGAGGTGCCCATACGGGCTGCAGCCATAGCCGTGCTGCTGCTTGCCTACTTTACCACGGTAAAATCACTGAAGACAGAGTGCAAGACGGCAAGCTAGGTCAGTATCGCGCGTATCTTGTCCATTACATCGGATGGCTTTTTTCCAAATATTATAATCATGGGCTCTTTGCCGTGATCGCCTGTGTGATAGATCGCATCCGGAATATCCCGGGATCCTGCCAGCGCCGCGCGCACCCCCCAGCGGACAGACGATCCCTCCCTGGACTTTGAGGATGCAGGCTCGCTTGTTCTATCGTACGAGAGGACCATCATGCCCTTTTTCTTCATGATCTTTATCGTGCGTATATCGTACCTGATGTTGGCGGCAGACCGTATCGAGGGATGGGCCCTGCCTGCCTCTAGGACTGCTGCTGCAACGTGCCTCGAGCCGCCGTACTCAAGCCTGCCCGCCATAACCGCCCTGTTCCCACACCGGACTATACGGCCCTCGACTCCGAGTATTCCGGATATGGATCTAGGGCGCTCTTTGGAATAGACAAAGTTTGTCTGGCATTCGGGTATGTGCCTCCATGCGTTATCATCGAGGACAAAGTCGCCAATGGATTCCTGCAGCTCCTCCTCTATTCTGTCCCGGGGGCCGTGCGAGACCGTAGGCAGGCCCCTGCCGGATCTTGTCGATGCTATGGAGCGCCTTGAATGCTCGGCCGCCTCCCGGGCTGCTGCCTTGAGGCCCATTCCTCGTGCGAGCGATGCCGCCATTGCAGCAGAATAGGCGCACCCGCCCCCGTGGCTCTCGCCCCTTATCCTCCTGCCGGATACCTCAAAGTGCTCTTTTGATGTGACCACCTGGTCGTATATCTTGCCCCGTCCGGCCAGGCCCGTGACCGCCACCGCCCCGGCGCCCCTGTCCAGCAGTTTTGTTGCTGCTGTTCGAGCCTGGACCGCCGTGCCCGCCTTCATGCCGGACAGTACAGCAAGCTCTGACGCATTGGGGGTCACCACATCAGCCCTGGAAACTAGATGTTTAGAAAGTGCAGGGAGCGCTGCATCATCGAGCAGCCTGCCGCCGGTAGTCGAGTGCATTACAGGGTCGAGCACCACGGGAACATCAAGTTCTTCCAACCCTCTAGATACGGCCCTTATGACTGGGACCGTGAGCACCATGCCCACCTTTACCGCGGATACATCATAATCGGAGAGGACCGCCTGCATTTGCAATGCGACCATACTGGTGGGCACGGGCTCGGCGCCTGTGAACCCTGACGAGTTCTGGGCCGTTATTGCAGTTATTACAGAAAGCCCCGTGCAGCCCATCCGGGATATTGTCCCAAGGTCGCCCTGTATGCCGGCGCCAGACGACGGGTCGGAGCCCGCTACGGTGAGCACGTACGGGGCGGCGCGTTTTGCCATCAGTCTATATCCCGGATGCGCGGTGCGATCAGGACGTCTCTTGGACGCACTTGAATGAGCAGAATTCGCTCACAGAATCGAGGAACTCTCTGCCACAATGCCTGCATTCCCTTATTGTCTTCATGTCTCATATATTACGTCGTTCATGCATATAAGGACGATCTGTGTTCACCTAACAGAATAGGTACAAGTGAGATCTCCACGCCGCCTATCATGGCACCGTCATGCAAACAGCACGGCGCACATTCAGGCGATATGCCGAATGTCACCCATACCCGCCAAGGGTGTCCCAGCGGCGGTCTTCGGCGCCCATCCGGTCGGTTATGTGCTTTATGCAGTCCCGGGCCAGCCAGTCTATGGTCAGATTGTCCTCATCGAGCCGGGCATGCACCCAGCGGGACACATCCTCGGGCATGGGCATCGGGGGCCATTCCACCTTGAATTCGTTTCCGGCAATATTGATCAAGAGCTCCTGCCACCAGTATTGGTACTGGGGTATGTCGGAATAATAGGCCCACCCCCCTCCATCCTTGAGGGAGAGATGCAGGACCACGCTTTTCTCCAAAAAGTACTCTTTTACCAGCTTGCCTTCCCTCAGGGACGGAGAGGGGGGCTGGTCTCGGAGCAGGTCGTCGTAGGTCCAGCCGCCGGCCTCCAGTTCCCCAAGTATGTCCCTGTATGTCTGGGCAGGCATGACCATCAGGTAGTGCGGGCCCACGTGTGCCTTCATGTATTCCACCCGGGCCCCGTACCGGAACCATGGAAGTATCCGATGCAAGAGCCGGCCCCGGATGCCATGGCAGCACAGATCCCGCCCCAGCAGGAGTTGGATTGTTTCATGTTGTTCATCGGATAATGTGATCATGCGCACAATTATATTTTTGTCAGAGTGGGGCCCAAGGCTTGGCCATAGTTAAAAGGCCGCCCAGGTAAAACAGCCGCCTGAAATCGGGTTTCGCACCGGAGGCAAATTTCCATGAATGTCAATTCCGGCGGTGCATAACTACCAGTGTATGCCCTGAAAAGAGGCTGTCCAAAAGGGCCCGGGCCGTGTCAGGGGAGTCTCACATGTTCAGGGGCACGCCCGCGGTTCCCGCATGGACAGGTACATATAGCGAATGGCACGGTGTGAAACATTGTCCGAGAAAAACGACACAGGTGAGCCGGCAATAGATCCAAACGAACTTTGGTTTTACATGGACCCATATTATGGGATAACAGATAAAAAGAATTCAGCATGGGTGCGCAAGATGCACATCAACAAAGAAAATGAGATAGTATACACCATGGAATGGAAGTTCATCCCCAAATCGATGAAGCCCGCGGATATAGTCGACGGCTGGCGCAAGCCTTCCCCCGAGCCATAGAATCTACCGGGAACCGTGCGGTCAGACCGACATGGTAAGCATCCGGGATTTTCCGAGCCACGCTGTTGGCAGCATCTGTCCTGTTTTATCCATCATCCTTGTCGGGTTTTTTCTCGGTTCGGATTTTCATGAGGACAGAATATGACATGTTGGCGTAGATATGCTCCGCATATGACAGGCCGTGTTCGGCCCATTTCTGGGCCCTGCCCTCCGGCTTGTAGTCGTCATCCGTAAAGCCGAGCTCTATGTCGATCAGTCGAAGGGGAATCCGGGCGCCGTGTCCCGCCTTGTCGCCGCTGCTGATGGCATCTGTGACAAGTTGACTGACCCTCTCCCAGATTACTTTGTGATTGGAGGACTTCCAGGATGCCGAGTGCGGGGTCAGCGGCTCCATGTCTTGTATGCCGTTTTGAAATTCTTTATGCCTGTTGGCCCCCCACAGGGTCCATGTCGCGTGTATAAGCTCGTCCCTCATAAAATCAGCCTGCGCCATGTCGGGTATTTCCGGATTCACCTTCATGACACCCGTGCTTGGATTCCACTCCCCTCCTACATGCATTGCATACGTAAATGACAACTCCTTGATGCTTTTCTTGTACTCGTCTGGCGCGTTGCACCATGTCATAAACAAGCTCAGACCTTCAGGATCGGGCCACATTAAAACGCGCGAGGCTTCCTTTCTTATATACCAATATTTTGCTCACTTGCAGCGCATTTATCCTGTACAGCAAACAAGGGCATCCAGAATAAAAAAATCCATTTGAGATTGAACATACAAAGCTGGAGTGTCCAGGCGAGATATCAGCGGGCAAGATCCAGTCAAGTGCCCATCTGCCAAAGGATTCATAGAACAGCCGGGCATCGCATACAGCTATGGAATGGCACAATGTGCGGCTCCTGGGATGGCGCTGTACACCTCATGGGCTGTGACGCATATCGTGAACGACGGCATGGGTTTCAAGCAAGCAGGCATGATAGACTGCCGGCGGTACCCAACCACAGCATCGCCGATCATGCACGCCCTATGCAAGACCAGGGCAGAACGCTCAGGTTTGATATGCCCCCCGCCCGTTATTACTTAAATTCGGGGGGGTTTATCCCATAGCATGAGTACGCAGATGGCCTCCGCCAGGCGCGGGGTAGCCACAGACGAGATGAAGAGGGTGGCACAGGACGAGGACGTCACCCTGGAATGGCTCCTCCCCAAGATGGCCCAGGGGTCCATCATAATCCCCCATAATGTAGAGAGAAAAGAAAAGGTCCACCGGGTCGGCATAGGGACCGGCCTCAAGACAAAAGTCAACGTGAACATCGGCACCTCCACCCTCAACGTAAACCCCGACGAAGAGGCTGAAAAGGCCAGGACCGCTGTAAAGTATCACGCCGATACCATAATGGATCTGAGCGACGGCGGGCCAGTAGCGGAGATTCGCAGAAGGCTGCTCACAGAGGCGCCCATAACATTCGGGACAGTCCCGATATACGAGGCATACAGCAGGGGCGTAGAGGAGCACCACAACCCGCTGCTAATAACTGAAGATGACTTTATATCCGCCTTTGAGAACAATGCAAAAGACGGCGTCGACTATACCACCATACACTCGGGGATAACAAAAGAGATAGCCGAGAGGATAATGAAGGTAAAGCGCCACGGCGGCGTAGTCAGCAAGGGGGGAACAATTACCGCCGCATGGATGCTAAAGCACAACAAAGAGAACCCGTACTATTCCAACTATGACTATCTCATAGAGATTGCTAGAAAGTACGATGTGACATTCAGCCTTGGAGACGCGCTCAGGCCAGGCTCCATACTGGACTCCCATGACGAGCTCCAGGTGCAGGAGATGATCAACATAGCCAGGCTGACAAAGAGGGCGCACGAATCCGACGTGCAGGTAATGGTGGAGGGCCCCGGCCATGTACCGCTAGACCAGGTGGCCGCCAACGTAAAGCTTGCAAAATCCCTCATAGGGGCAGTCCCGTATTACGTGCTGGGCCCGCTGGTCACAGATATCGCATCGGGCCACGACCACATAGCTAGCGCCATAGGGGCGGCAGTATCGGCGGCAGAAGGTGTGGATCTTTTATGCTATCTTACACCCTCGGAACACCTGGCCCTGCCCAACGCAGAAGAGGTAAAGGCGGGCCTCATCGCATACAGGATAGCTGCCCATGCGGGAGACCTCGTAAAGCTAAGGGACAAGGCGATAAAGTGGGACATCAAGATGGCAGAAGCGCGGCGCACACTCGACTGGGAATCGCAGCTGGCCCTGTCGATAGACCCTGAGGAAGCCGCCCGCATACACACAAGGACAGGGCAGCACCCGGGCAACGGCGTCCCCTGTACAATGTGCGGGAGCGCCTGCGTCTACATCATGCTGCCAAAACAGCGCGAATACGACGAATCAGCCGACAAGCCCCAGGAGAAGCCCCTGCAGGCCAGGGACGGTAGCAAGCCCTGACAGGTCGGGGCCCACCCATTTGTACTCGTCATTTTCCCAGTTGAGCCGCACTGTATCATCATCGACCCCGAATAGAAACGGGTGTACAAGCCACTTTTTCCCCTCGCCCTCTATCGGAACACCACCCGCGCTCTTCAACAGTATCATATCGCCAATGCCCGCCTCCTCGTACACTTCTGTGACTGCCCTGTACAATGGATCCTCGCCGTCTTCAATTTTTCCGCTTATCCCGCCCCACAGCCCGCGCATGGTGCGCACGGATGAGCTCCTCCTGACTATCAGATATCTGCCGCGGCAGCAGACAAAAGCGGTGGATACCCTGTGTTCTATCAAGCTATTTGCGGTCTAGCGCGTTTACCATGGTATAGAGCCGCTTGTACGAATCATCAAGATCAGAGTGCTCTGTGAGCCTGTCATGGCAGGCCCGGATATACTCGGTGATCTCTTCTGTCTTGGCCTCCTGGATGGCGGTGAGCAATCTACCAATGTCCTTCCAGAACTCTTCAGCATACCGGCGTATCTCCGGGTTGGATATTACGGTCTCTATAAGCTCCGGAGATTCTGTCAATATGCTCTCTGAGATTATCTTTTGCGCCCTGAATGTGGTCCCCGACATCCTCTCTGTCAAAGCGGACTTGTCGTCACGTGATATCACGCTTGCAAAGACCAGGTTTACCAGGTGTGTGAGCCCTAGTATCACGGCCATCCTCTTGTCGTGCTCGGCGGCATCGATAGTGACAAAGCTCGCCCCGGGGAAGAGTTCTTTTGCGACAGTAAGCTCCTTTTTGGCGTCCCGGACAGGTATCGATATCATGTTCCTGTTGGCTATCCGGCGCGTGCCGGGCCCGAACATCGGGTGCACGCATATGGGGTTTATCTTTGGGGGCATCCTGGACAGCGCGGATACAGTCTTTGACTTTTGCGACGATATCTCTATCATGTAGGCGCCGCGCCGCATCTCCTTTGCTATAAGGCGGATTATCTCAGGCGTGCGGCGGGTCGGTGTGCATAACAGGACATAGTCTGCCTTGAGGACGCATCCCACAAGCGATTCTGACTTTATGACGGCGCGTCCAGTCACCTTGTTCTCTGAATCATATCCAGTCACCTCATAGCCGGCGTCTGCAAAGAACTTTGCAAACCAGCTGCCCATCCTGCCTCCGGCCCCGATCACGGCCATCTTTTTGGCGGTCAACCCAGCGCCCCGCGAAGTATCCTCATGCCCTCTGCGAGCCTCCCCTCGTCGGCGCACGCCGACAGCCGTATGAAATCCTTGTATTTGCCAAAACCTTCACCCGGCGCTACTGCCAGCCCCTGCTCTAAAAGAGTATCGGCAAGGGCGGACCCGTCTGTTCCCGTCTTTACGAACAGGTACATCGCCCCGTCGGGCCTGACAAACTCGAGGCCCATGGATTCCGCCTCATCTGACATCATCTCCAGCCTTTTTCTGACCGTCCCGGGCCACTCAGAGACGTCATAGTCGAGGGCCCGCAGGGCCGCATGCTGGATGGGCCCCGGCACGCTCGTAAGGCAGAGCGCATGAATCCGGGCCATGCCCCGTATCACCCCTGGGTCGGCCACTGCATACCCCACCCGGAAGCCGGTCATCGCGTGCGACTTGGAGAACGACTGGACCGCTATGGCCCGCTCGTACCCATATTCTAGGACGCTGGCCCATTCAGGGGTCGAATATGACGAGTATATCTCGTCGGATAGCACATACAGGCCGCGCTCCCGGGCCAGCCCCATTATACCATCCATTGTGCCCTTTGGCGGGACCCTGCCTGTTGGATTGTTCGGATAGTTGATGACCATCATCTTGGCCGAGCGATCCATCGCGGCCTCGATCTCGGCTATTTTCGGATCCCAGTTATCCTCCATGCGGGTATCGACTACACTCACCTTGGCGCCTACGTGATCGGCGCATGCGGAATATGCAGGCCATGCAGGGCCCACCACTATCACACCGTCTCCGGGGCCCAATAGATGGGACATGGCGGAAAATATGGCAAAGCGCGCACCCGGGGACACTATGACGTTCTCTGGGCCCGGCACGGGGCCAAAGCGCCTGGCATGGTGCGCAAGAGCTGCACGCAGAACAGGCTCGCCCGCCGGGGGGCCATATCCCGTCTGGCCCATCCTGCAGGCCTCTGCTAGCGCATGCTCCACCCCCTTGGGCGGCCCAAAGTCGGGATCGCCTACCTCCATGTGTATTATGCGCCTGCCCTGTTCCTCGAGTTTTTTGGCCTTTAGAAATATCGAGAGATGCGACGGCCTGTCTTCTGCCTGTAGATGCACGGATTCTTCAAGCAGGAACGCCAGGAGCCTTGCGGCTGCAGCCGTATCAAGGCCTTCCAAATCGCAGAACTCTGCCACCTTGGTACGCAGGGCGGCCTCGCGGCGCCCGTCTGTAACATCCAGGCCGGCATCCATCTTCATCCTGCCTATCTTTCTTGATATCTCTATTCGCTCCTTGAGGAGCCGCTCCATCAGTAATGTCACATCGTCCATTCTGTTCCGGAGATCCTCTATATCCGGCATCATAGAACGCCCCGTATGAACCCGCCCTGGATTGCATGGTCGGCTATTACAAGGCTGACTAGCGCGTCCACCACCGGGGGGGCGCGCGGTACGACACACGGGTCATGCCTTCCCTTTACGCGCAGCACGGCAGGCTTGTTTGCCTTTGTATCTACAGTTGACTGTTTTTGCGGTATCGATGAGACCGGCTTGAAGGCCACCCTCATTGTTATGGGCGTTCCTATTGATAGGCCCCCGAGTATCCCCCCGGAATTATTGGTGATAGTGGTTATCTTGCCGGATTTTATCCTGAATGGATCGTTGTTCTCTGATCCCGTGCTGGCCGCACCTGCAAAACCAGAGCCAAACTCTACACCTTTTACCGACGGTATCGAATAGATGGCCCTGCTCAGGTCGGATTCCAGAGAGCCAAAGACCGGCTCGCCGAGGCCTACTGGCAGGCCGGTCGTTACCGATTCGATTATGCCGCCAAGAGAATCGCCCCCAGTCTTTGCAGATACTATGGCCTTTCTCATCCTGGCGGCAGCTGCAGCATCCGGGCACCTTACATCGTTAGAGTATACCGGCTTTGATGTCTTTGGGGGCTTGACCTGGACAGAGACCTTTCCTATGCTGGTAACGTACGATATGGTCCTCACTTTCAGGGCCTTTTCGAGCAGCTTTCTTGCTATGGCTCCGCCCATTACATGGGTGGCTGTGAGCCTGCCAGAAAAGCGCCCTCCCCCTCGGTGGTCGTTGAACTTGCCATACTTTATCATCGCAGGATAGTCCGAGTGCCCTGGCCGCGGGACATGCTCGAGCTCGTCGTAGGCTTCTGACTTTTGGTCTGTATTCCATATTACAGTGGCTATCGGGGCGCCCGTTGTATGCCCCCGGAATACGCCCGAGATTATCTCTACACGGTCGGCCTCTTTTCTCTGGGTGGTGATGCTCGACTGACCCGGCCTCCTCTGGTCGAGCATGTACTGGATGTCCCGCTCGGAGAGCTCGAGGCCTGCTGGACAGCCGTCAAGCACTGCGCCGACGCACCGGCCGTGGCTCTCGCCAAAGCTTGTCAGCACCAGCCTCTCACCTATCGAACTGCCTGGCATTGCATGCAAGAGTCCGCCCGGAGCTTATAACTTCTTATTCGTGGTAGGGGCCTTGGCCATACATTAACATGTGACACATACAGCGTCTACTTGGATTCATTCCGTTCCCGATTACTGATCGGATACACTGTTTGTCAGATATTTTGAACATGCCGTAGGTTTCACGGCTACCGTCGGACAGTGCCTCTGATGCTATCAAACTATCCAACACGGGAGGTGGTTCATAGAGGCGATAAAAATCCGCTTCGCCACATACCCACTGGTGCAAACATATTCCGTAATCCTACAGTGGTTTTTCATGAGCATAGTATATATATCTAATTATATACGGTATGGATATGATATTCGAGTATATTTTCCCCAATTTTTCTGAATTTATAGCTAGTATAACCCTAATCATATCCACAGCAACAATAGTTGGCTCAGCAGTAAAATATTTTCATGATAAAGATATGGAGAAGGTCATGACATCACGCAATTTGTATGCTGAAATGAAGAATGGTAGAGACACACTAGAAGATAAAAATGCTCTTATCGAATGCAATATTACATTAGATGACGAGGGAAGAGATTCAGATTATTATTTTAAAAAGATGCTATTAAATCATGACATTTATGATAGTGCGATATATTCTGGCATAATAAATTCCCTAGAAACAAAACTGCAACAATCTATACAGGATATCTTTAGAATTGTCAAGCGGCGTAATGAATACATTGTTCAAGTGCTATATCCAAACAGTCGATCCACTGAAGAGGAACGTATACGGAATGATCGCATGTATTCTAAATGGCTAAACGAACACGAAAAAATCTTAAAAAAGAGAATTCCGGTTGTTATGGAAGAATTAGAAATATATCGTCACATATTTGCAAAACGCATGTGGGTTAGACTCTGGTCCTAATCGTCATCAGATTCAGGTCGAAGTTTGCCGGTGGTCACTCTGGGATTTGCTGGATCAGGTAGTTCTAGGCCCAACTGTGCTCTATCATACTTGTCTTTTTTCTCTTCTTTGGGTGCCATGGACTAGTTAAAACGCGGAGCTATTTAAATTATCAGCATATACTGTATTTTACACCGCCAACCTGGAATCCATCTATCAGATACACGCCTAGATCGCATTGAAAAGATCCGCATGGTTTGTCCCCGTTATGGGTTTTGCCCGGCCACAGGTTCCCGTGTAGGATCAGTGCTGTTCCATAGGGGGCTACAGGCGGCCCCAGACCGTCAGTTGAAAACACCCCGAGTCCGACCATGCAATTAGCGGAATACGCCGCCTTTGCAATTCTTCCAAAATGGATAGGTGGCGATCCATAGCCCTCCCCAACCTTAAACTCAAATAGCCTGTATCGCCAGATGCGGGTATGAAGGCCCAGTACGTCAAAAAGCTCGAGGAGGGGCAGACCGTCAACGACTATTTTGCCATACTGACAAAGGAGGCCCCCAGAAAGTACTCTAGCAAGGCGGGGGTGTGGTTTGCATTTGATGTGGCCGACAAGACCGGGCCCATACGCGTCAAATACTGGGGCGTGGACAAAGACACCACCGAAGAGCTGTACGGGACCCTCAAGGCAGGCGACGTGGTCACCATATCCGGGGGAACGGTAAAGATGGACAAGTTCGACCGCGGGCTGGCCATACACCTCAGCGAGGGCGCCTGCCAGGTGGCCAAGACCGCCGAATATGAAGAAGACGAGCTGGTGGCCGCCGGCGAAAAGGACGTGGCCGGGATGGTCACAAAACTCTGGGAGGAGATAGCAGGCATAAAGGATGATGACATACGCAGGTTTCTAGAATCGCTCTTCAAGGATAAAGAGCTGTTAAAAAAATACTCTGAATGCCCCGCGTCTAGAAGGAACCACCACAACTACAAGGGCGGCCTGCTGGAACATGTATTGAGCATGTCCGCCATGTCAAGGACGATAGCCGCCCAGTACTCGCCGGAGCTTGATGTCGACTTGATGGTGGCCGGCTGCATACTCCACGACATAGGCAAGATCTATTCATACGATGTAAAGCCGTTCATCGAGCATACCACCGATGGCAGGCTGCTCGGGCACATACCCATCGGGGCCGAGATGATATCGGGCAGGATGAACGAGCTCGGAGACTTTCCGCCGGGGCTCAAGACCAAGCTTATCCACATGATCCTGAGCCACCACGGATCCCTCATGGCCGGATCGCCAGTCGAGCCAAAGTTTCCAGAGGCTGCCGCCCTGCACAAGATAGACGACTGCGACGCATTCGTAAAAAACCAGGTTCAGATGAGAAGGTCGGTAGGCGAGATGGACGACGAGTGGGCGCGGCCCGGGGGGAGGGGCCGCGAGATGTACCTCAAGTAATTTATACGCTGGAGAGTGGGCGCAGACCTGATGCTCAAGTCATTCCCGGGCGAGCTTGTTCCCCGGCCCATACAAAAAGAGATACTCTCCGAGATAGACTCTGTGCTGGGATCCGGGTATACCAAGATAGTATTATGCGCGCCCACCGGCTCCGGCAAGTCGCCCATTGCCGTGGCCCTTGCAGCAAAGTTTGAGAGCTCGTTTGTTGTAACGGCCACAAAGTCGCTCCAGGACCAGTACTCGCGCGACTTTCCAATGCTAAAGCCGGTCAAGGGAAAGGACAACTTTGCATGCCCCAAATTGATGGAAGAGGACAAGTTCGACATGGGGGACTATCCAGGGGCCATCCGAGCGGGGCTTACATGCAACAAGGGAGAATGCATAGAAAAGAGGGTAGAGAACGGCAAGGAGGTCGAGAGGACCTGCAGGTTCAAGCCCGCCATAGCCGACTATGAAAAGGGGCCGTCGGGGACCGTCTGCCCGTATTACGGGCAAAAGTATGCAGCCCTTTTGGCCCCGCATTCAATATGGAACTATGCGTCGTACTTTCAGATGATGAAGTATACAAGAAAGGCCTACGAATCATACCTGGACAGGAAGGTAGCCGTATTCGACGAGGCGCACCGCATAGAGGACCAGATAATCAACTTTGTGGGCATTACAATAAGGGCATCCCAGGTGGAGGAGTGCGGGCTTATCCTGGGCGACTATGAGCTGGGCGAGATAGAGGGGGTGACATCCCTGCTCGACGACCTGGCTGGAAGCTATGCAAAGGCCATACAGGAGGTCCAAGAGCACGAATCCCGCCGGCCCAACCCCGACTATTCCAAGCTTGTTCCTTTAGAGAACAAGTACGAGAGGGCCGCGCGTGCAAAGATATCGGTGTATTCAGACGGCGAGAACTTTGTAGTAAACGACCCGCAGATGTCCCAGGGCGAGTTCAGCTCCATAACGCTCACCCCCCTGGACATATCCGGGTATGTCGAGGACCTCTGCCTGTCCCCCTACCAGGTGTTCATGTCGGCTACTATAAGCAGGGATCCGTTCTGCGAGACTACAGGCATTGACCCGGACAAGGTTGCGTTTGTGGATGTCGAGCACTCGCCGTTTAGTATGGAGAGCCGCAGGATAGAGTTCATGGACATAGCCAGGCTCAACTACAGCTCTCCCCCCAGTGACGAGCAGAAGGTGATCAAGGCCATAGACGGGATAATGAAGGATCTGCATCCCGGGGAGAGGGGCCTCATACTGACATCGTCGATAAAGCGGTGCTATGACATACTGGCAGGGCTCTCCCCGTCAAGCAAGGCAAGGGTAAGATTGTGTCACTCGACAAACGAGGGCGGCCGCACCCAGGATCAAGTGTTGGCAGAGCATGCGGATACTCCCGGCAGCGTGCTGCTGTCCGCGTCTTTGTGGGAGGGAGTAGACCTCAAGGATGACAGGTCAAGGTTCCAGATAATAGCAAAGGCGCCGTACCCGGGCCTCGGCGACAAGAGGACCAAGATAAAGCAGAAGAAATACCCCCTGTGGTACAGCTCGCAGGCGCTGACAAAGCTGCTGCAGGGCTTTGGGAGGTCGATACGCAACGAGGATGACCGCGCTGTGACGTATGTCCTGGATTCGGGTGTAAAAGATCTGATACGCAGGGCCAGGCGGATGGTGCCCAAGTCGTACCATGATGTGTTGAAGTTTGAGCACTTTTCGTAAGCGAGTCGAACAACACAGAGCCGATACGAGTTATGCGATACGTGTCATGGCTAGGTATCTGTTAATATTAATCTCAGATGGTAGAATAGAACCGACGCACATGTTGGTGGTAAACCGTCAGGGAGGCATCGGTCGGCAACATGTGGAATGGTGTGAGACAGGGGCCCCAGGCGTGAAAAGTATAATTACTGTCAAGAAGCCCAGCTTGATCATGTCAAATCTTGTTGGAAGGGTTTTTGGGGAGCGAAAGCATTGAAATTATTCAAATCAGGAGACGGTAGGATTGTCGAAATTGAGAAAACCAGCGCCAGTAAAGTTGAAGATACCGAAAAGATGCTCCAGAACATCATAGAGAATAATCTATCATCAATGTTCCCAAGACTTCAATTTCTGGAGAGTGAATACACGATAGACAACATACGCCCAGATTCAATCGTCTATGATGATAATGCAAACTCGTTTGCCATAATAGAGTACAAGAATGTGAGAAACAAGGGAGTCGTAGACCAGGGTATGAGCTATTACAAGCTAATCAAGGACCGGCCGTCAGATTTTGTGCTGCTTGCCCAAAAGAAAAAGCTAAACATAAACAGGGAGGATGTAAACTGGGATGAGGCACGTATAATATTCATAGCCCCAGAATATACCATACATCAAAGACGTGCTGCAAGCCTAGCGATGTTGCCGATCGAGTTATACAGGATATCAAAATATGAGGGAGGTGTGTTTGGACTCGAGTTGCTGGAAAAGAAGACTGAAGGAAAAATGAGCACGAGTGTTGTGGAAGAATACTCTACCGAGAAGTTCTTGAATGGGGATTATGACAATACCGGGACGGACGAGGATAGGAAAAAGTTGTTCTATACAATCAGAAAAATCATAATGGAGAGATTTCCGGACATAGAATTCAGACAGAGAAAATGGTACGCCGGATTCCATTCAACCGAGAATAAATCATACGTATGCACCATATCAACAAAAGCAACAAGCCTATCCGTAACATATTCCACTAAAGCTAACCTATTTGCGGGAGATCCATTTGTGGAGTCTTTAATAGATGAATTAGGGAAGAAAAAAGGTAATCTCGGCATTGGGAGTTACAGATCTACTATAAAATCAGAATCAGATGTAGAAAAAATGCTGTTTCTTGTATCAAAGGTGTACGATGACAATAAAAATTAATCCGGTTTAATTACGGCTCCGACGCTTTTCATATCCTGTACGAAACCAGGGTACGAGACGGCAACCGAGTCTGTATCGCGTATAACACAGTCCCCAAGGTGCATCCCCGCTATACAAAATGCCATGAACAGCCGGTGATCTCCCTCTGGATCAAGCTCCGCACCGTGCAGTCCGCCCCCGGTCCGTATCAGCATCCCATCTTTTCTCTCCTCTATGTCCAGACCCAGCTTGCCAAGTTCCCTGCACAGTATGCCTATCCTGTCGGTCTCTTTGAGCCGGGCATGCCCCACGTTGACAATCTCCATTCTATCGCACTTTAGCGCCAGTATGGACAGAGGAGGTAAAAGGTCCGGCGTATCCCCAAGGTCAAATGTTCCCCCGTTTAGCCGCGGCGGGGAGCTGGTGGCAATCCTCTTTCCCGGCCTCAAGGTGACTCCCAGCTGTTCAAGGATGCCCAAAAATGCCTTGTCCCCCTGGGGCAGGTCGGAATTTTCTGCCTCTATCTCCAGCCCATCCCCGGTAAGCACGGATGCCGCAAGCAATAGTGAAAGAGTCGAATAATCCGGAGGAACAACAACCTCTGTGCCCTTGTATCCGCCAGGCCGCACCCCGTACTTTTTGTGGTCGGCCGCGGCAACCACCTGTACACCGAACTTTGCCATTGCGGATATGGTGGCACCGATATACGGCCTAGACACGGGCTCGCCCGTTATGGACAGCTCCACGCCCATGGGGGTCAGCGGGGCAGCCATCAGCAAAGCCGATATGAACTGGCTCGATACATCCCCCCTTATCGAGGCGGCCCCGCCCTGGATGGGGCCCTCTACCGATAATGGCGGACTCCCCTCCTCGGATACACACCGGGCGCCTATAGCTTCAAGCGCCTCCAGCAAAGGACCCATCGGCCTTTTCTGTATGCTCGAATCACCCGTCATGTTAGAGCGTCCGCCGGCAAGTGCTGCAACTGCCGCGGCAATCCTTATCGTAGTCCCCGAGTTTGCCACGTCTATATCGGCAGGTTTTACCTCCGGGTTTCCCCGTATAACAAGGTCGCTACCATCCTCCGTTATATCGGCGCCAAATCCCCTGCAGGCCCGCATTGTAGCCTCTGCATCCTCAGAGTGCAGGATATTTTTTATCCTGCTTGTCCCCTCGGATAAAGAAGCAAGAAACACCATCCTGTGCGTATAGCTCTTGCTTGGCGGGCATGATACAGTCCCGCGTAACTCGGACTTGCCCACTTTACAGCTCTCGGACATCGGCCTTCCTGTTGTTTACACTAGACGTTATTATGCGCCCTTCATCTGAGAATACCTTTCTTACAGCCCCCATCTGGCCCTTTCTAACCACCGCGGCCACTGCGGGCCCGTTCCCAGATACAGATGCCCCAAGCGCACCCCGCTCCATCAACCTCACCAAAAGCTCAGGATCCGGCCCCAGTATCGGCGCGGCAGCCAGCCCGTTTACCAGCATCGCCCCCCAGTAGTCGGCCCTTTTTGCCATCGACCATGCGGCCTCAAAGGCGCCCTTTATCGGGCGCAGCTTCAGCGGCTTGCCGCGCCGCTTGCCCCTCGGTATGAATATCAGTATCCCAAGGTCGCTTGGCGCCTTCTCCGAGCGGACCAGCCTCTTCTTGTAGTTGTCCGTGACAGCAAACCCCCCGTAATAACAGGCGCACGCATCATCGTACGCGCCAGTAATGCTCACCTTGGTCTCTATCGACGCCCGGACTCCTGCCATCAGCACCTTTGAATCCTCAGGTTTCCCAAAAAGCCCCATGCAAGCGAGCGCCACTGATGTCGATATCGCGCTAGAGCTCTTCAGGCCATACCCTGTAGGTATCTCAGAATCAAGCGATATGCGCAGCTTGTTCCTGTCGAGCTCCCTGCGGGGGACCGACCTTTCTATCGTTTTAGTTATCAGTCTCGAACTTAATCTTCTGCCCGGGGACTCTATCACTATTCCCCTTCCGGGTACAGCTTCAGCCTCCGCTATAACACGGAGGCCTATCCCGAGTGTAGCGCCTTTTCCTGCCGCTATCCCGTTTACTATCGATATGGCCCCGTGCACCTCCGCGCGGACCCTCATGCCAGATCGCCCACCATCATCTGCTTCATGGCCTTGTAGGGCGCCTCCACTTCATGCCATATCTCAAAGGCCCGGCACGCCTGCCCCAGCAGCATCTCAAAGCCCCGTATGTACACGGCATTCCGGGCCTTTGCCTTTTTTATCATGTCAGTTTCGAGCGGCATGTACACTATATCGTACACTACAGATGTATCCTGTATCGACTCCTCCGGCACAAGGGACGGCTCGCCCCCCATCCCCACCGGAGTACAATTTACAATAAACTTGGACCTGCGGGCAAGCCTCCCCACATCCTCAAGATCCGCCGGCACGGCATCGGCCCCCAATCTTCTGGCAAGCAGCGCTATCTCCCTTGCGCCCTGTTGAGTCCTGTTGGCTATGGTAATCCTCCTTGCGCCCTCGCCAGCTAGTGCTACAGTAACTGCCCGGGCCGCCCCTCCCGCGCCAAGGACTAACGCTTCTGTCCCCTCTATTCCTATGCCCCTTTTTTTTATCGGGTCCAAAAACCCGCCCATGTCGGTGTTGTACCCCTTGAGCACGCCGTCCTTTATCGATACAGTATTTGCCGCGCCCGCCATGCTGCACGTCTCATCAAGCCTGTCCATGTACTTCATTACAGCCACCTTGTGCGGGATGGTCACGTTGAATCCCTCCACCCCGGTATCCTTGAGCGAGCCTATCCCCTCTTCGAGCTCCCCCCGCGGTATCCTGTACGCGATATACGTACAGTCCATTCCCAGCTCCATAAAGGCAGCATTGTGCAGGGTCGGCGAAAGTGAATGGTTGATGGGGTCCCCTATCACCGCGTATACCCGCGTCAACACATCACCTGACCGGTAATCGGCATTTAAACCCGCCTAGGCAATGTACCTGCCTATCTCCTTTAGACCGAACTGTCCCAGTGCAGTCGGCCTGCTAACATACACGTAGGTAAACGGGCTCCCAAGGTACAGGCAGAGCAGCCTCGACATCTTCCCCTGCTCCCCCATGGCAAACGCGACCAGTTTTGTCCTGCCTGCATCAGAATACAGTGCCAGCATGCGCGACGAATCCGCCGGCTTTTTGGCAGTACAGACCATCTTTACATGCGTGGAATATGCAGACATTGCGCGCAATCTGCGGCGGAGCATTCCAGTCTGCGGCGTGCCCTTGAAATCATGCCAGGATACCAGCACTTTTCTTCCAAGGCGCCGGCGCAATGCAGGGCTTTTTCGTATAGTGTCATATTCTACGTCCACAAGGTACGGCTTGTACCGCGATATGTCCGCCAGAATATCCCTCCGCTCTTTTTCCGTCCCGGGGAACCTGCCGCCCTCTATTCTAGGCCGCAGCGTGCAGATGCAATGGCCCAGCATCGTGCCGGCTTTTTTGAGCATTTTAGGCACATCTTCTGGTTCCAGATAGTCCAGCCGGAGCTCTGCATAGTCGGATTTTTTGAGTGCTGTTCTAAGGGCCTTTGCCATCTCTGCCGGCCCCTCTTCTGCTATGGAGACGCAGGTGCTGTACCTCATTTTTCCAGGATATACTCGTCGGCGACCTCCATTCCAAAGTGCCTTCCTGCCGCCGGCTTTGAGTGCACAAGCACCTTGTCGCCTTTCTTCAGGTGTGTCACCGAGACGAGCCCCCCTCCGGGCCTCACAAACCGTATAGTCTCTGCATCCTGGGCGATTATCCCTCCTATCTCCCCGTCGGCCTCTGCCTTTATCATCAGCATCGGGCGCCGCTCTATCTTGGAGCGGCCGACAGCGGCCCTGCGCGCCCTGCCGTGGGAATCAAGCACCAGCACTTCGGTGCCTGTCTCCACCTCTGAAAGATACAGCGTGTTCCCGTCGGTCCCCAGCGTATAGCTGTGGACCGCCCCGGCATTTACCCGGAATGGCCTTGGCGATGTAAACGACGAGCCAACGGATTCATTATGAACAAGGAACATAAAGTTGGACCTGCTGCCCACCAGCATTCCTTCGCCTCTTTCCAGCATGGAGGCAGTATCAACGCAGACGCGCTCCCCATCGCCCACTTCTCTTATCTCGGTTATCCTGGCCGGCTGCAGGCGGAAACTCTTTGTGCCCAAGTGTACAAGCGCCTCCCGTACATCGCCCACTGTAGAGGCTGTAAATATCACCCCGTCCACACCCACGTCCAGTATAGAGAACATCTTGCGCACCTCGGCGGGGCTGCGGGCCACCGCGTACAGTCTCGTGTGTATCTTGTGCAGTTTTGCTATCATGTTCTCGAGCGGGATTATCTTCCAGTCCTGCACCTCTGTTATCACAAAGTCAAGGCCCTTTTGGGCCTCTTGGAGTACTCCGTCTATATCTTTATTCGAGAGTATCTTGAACCGGCGGCCCACCTTTTTTCCGCGCGGCTTGGCGGCGCGGCCCTCCAATACAACGTATCTCGAGGAAGGCGATGAATGCATGGCATCCAGCTTTGCCTTTGCCGCATCTTTGGGATCAAGGTAGACGGTCCTTATCCCTTCGGCGGATATACCTGATAGGAACCGCTGCAGCTGAGCCCTCGGCACCTTGGGCAGTATGACCAGTTCCTTATCCAAGCTCGCTTGCAGCTTCCCCGGCAGTCGCGCCGTCAAATATCACCCGGGATAGCGCCCGCACCACCGCCGGCGGGTTGGCATGCCCGAATATGTTCCTCCCGTATGTCACACCCTTGGCACCAGCCCTCATCGCATCTTCTGTCATATTGAGCAGGTCGCGGTCAGAATCCATCTGCGGGCCGCCCGCTATAACAACGGGAACAGGCGTGCCCCGCACTACCGTCTTGAATGAATCCGGATCCCCAGTATACAGCGTCTTTACAATATCCGCGCCGCACTCTGCCCCGAGCCTTGACGCATGGGCCACCACTGCGGGATCATGGGGATCCTTGATGTTCTCGCCTCTCGGATACATCATCGCCATCAGCGGCATCCCCCATCTATGACACTGGCCGGATATCACCCCTAATTGTTCAAGCATTTCGGGCTCTTCTTTTCCCCCGACGTTTATGTGGACAGATACGCCGTCAGCTCCCATCCTTGCCGCCTCTGCCGCGGTCCCCGTGAGCATCTTTCTGTTTGGCGCCAGGGATAATGACGTGCTAGATGAAAAATGCACCAGTATGCCTATCTTTGCAGGCCGGGGCATCGTCTTTAGCACCCCCTTGTTTATTATCACGCTTGTAAGCCCGTGCTGTTCACATGAATATATCGGCGCGTGTGGATCCTCCAGGCCCTCTATCGGCCCGCTGGATATTCCGTGGTCCATGGGTATGCAGAGCATCTTGCCGTCGCGCAGTATCCGTCCCAGCCGTATCTCTAGCGCCGATACCACAGGCGTGCACGCCTACGCGCCCTACTTAAAAATAGCGAGTGGTATGACAGGAGCACTATCCCGTTCTGTAAAATAACATGCCGGGGCCGCCTGTTCCCGCACGGGTTTTCTCCGCCGTCCCGCCAAAGATTAAATACCAGCCCTGTTGTGTATTATCACTTGAGTCAGTTAATCGGCCAGCTCCATGATGACGTAGAGGACATACTTGACAACTCCCTAAAGGGCGTCCGGCCCGACAAAGAGGCATGCCTGAGGCTGCTTCGTTCCGAGGATGTCCAGCTCATGGGCCTGGTCGCTGGCCACCTGACAAAGCAGCGCTTTGGCAAAAAGGCCTCGTTTGTAAACAATATCATACTCAACTATACCAACGTCTGCATAACCGACTGCAAGTTTTGCGCCTTTTACAGGTCCCCTGGCCACGAGGAGGCATACACGCTTACCCTGGACGAGATAGAAGCGCGGGTAAAGACGGCCCGGGAGATGTTCAAGATAACGCAGGTGCTCATACAGGGCGGCCACAATCCCAAGCTCAAGCTGGAATACTATGAGGACGCATTCAGGATGATCCGCTCAAAATATCCAGAAGTGGGGGTTCACGGGCTCTCCGCCTCCGAGATAAACATGATATCAAAAGTGGAGAAATCCTCCACAAAAGAGATCCTGTCAAGATTAAAGGTGGCCGGCCTGCAGAGCATGCCCGGAGCAGGCGCCGAGATACTCGACGATGAGGTAAAGGCAAAGATAAGCCCCAAAAAGATATCCACCGCAGACTGGCTCCGCATTACCGAAGAGGCCCACAGGGAGGGCATAAAATCATCTGCAACAATGATGTACGGCCATGTAGAGACCGAGAATGACGTGGCCAATCACCTGCAAAAACTGGCCGACTTGCAGGAAAAGACAGGCGGGTTCATGGCGTTCATACCCTGGACATTCGAGCCCAACAACACCCTGATGCAGTCAGAGGGGACGGTCCGCTTTGATTCCGGCGGTGAAAAGCTGCTAAAGATGATAGCCATATCTAGATTGTTCTTTGACGGCTCGATAGATCACATACAGTCGTCCTGGCTGACTGCAGGCGTGGGCATGGCCCAGCTGGCGCTCCAGTACGGGGCAGATGACTTTGGCGGCACCCTCATAGGCGAGGAGGTAGTATCCTGCACCGGCTCGCGCGCAACCGAGATGACCGACGAGAGCATAAGGAGATCTGTCGAACAGATAGGATACGAGATAGTCGAGCGGGACAACTTTTACAATCCTGTCTAGAATACCCACAGTCAGAATATCACTTTACAATCTAGATGCCGTAGGATTCCCAGCGGGAATCCACCATCTGGGCGGTATCCGGGTCGGACTGCACCTGCTCTTGTATCACCCGGGAATAGCCCTCTTCGGGCGTTTTCTGGGTCGCATCTATCCCCATCTTTGAGCCCAAATTGACTATCGGGGAGGCGGGATCAAGCGTATCTGTTGGAGCATCCCGGATTATCGTAATGTCCCGGGCGGCATCGGCCCTTGTCGTCATAGCCCATATCACATCGTGGATATCATGGACGTTTACATCATGGTCTACGATAATTACCATTTTCGTAAGGGAGAGCTGTCCGGTCCCCCACAATCCCATCATCACTTTTTTTGCCTGGCCCGGGTACTGTTTTTTTATCGATGCGATGGCCATGCCCTGGAACCAGCCGGAGGGAGGCATTGCAAAGTCCACCACTTCGGGCTGCAGCATCCGTATCAGGGGAAGAAACGAGCGCTCGATCACCCGGCCTATGTAAGCGTCTTCGAGCACGGGCTTGCCCACTATGGTAGTAAGGTAGACTGGCTTTTTGCGGCGCATCATACCTGTTATGGTAAACACGGGATATTCTTCTGGGGGCGTATAGTATCCTGTATGGTCCCCAAACGGCCCCTCTTCCAGCATCTCTGCCGGGTCTACATATCCTTCGAGGACTATCTCCGAGTTTGCAGGCACGTCAAGGTCGATGGTCCTGCACTGGACGGTCCGTATACCCTCTTTTCTGACTATTCCAGCATAGAGGTACTTGTCGAGCCCTTCGGGAACGGGGGCGACTGCAGAAAAGACGGTGGCGGGCTCGGCCCCTATTATCACGGCGGCCTCTATCCTTCCGCCACTCTCCCGGGCTATCTCCGAATGGTGGGCGCCGCGCTTGTGCTTTTGCCAGTGCATGATCAACTGGTTCTTGCCTACAACTTGCATTCTGTACACCCCGAGATTCCGCACCCCGGTATCCGGGTGCCTGGTTGCGACAAGCCCCAGTGTGATGAACCTGCCCGCGTCGCCAGGCCACGTCTTTAGCACGGGCAAGGCATCAAGCGAAGGTATCTCGCCTGTCACCTCTGTGACGGGGCCGCCTTTTTCAACATGCGGAAACGCCCCGCCCATCTTTGATAACTCGGGCAGCTTGCGCAGCTTGCCTAGCATCCCGTGGGGCACCTCCATTCTGGTCATATCGACAATCCTCTGGCCTATCTCTGTAAAATCCTCGGTCTCTAGCGCAATCTGCATCCTCTTTTCAGAGCCAAACGCGTTTCCCAGAACTGGCATGCTGTGGCCCTTTACATCCTCGAATAGTATGGCGGGGCCTTTTGAATACATGACCCTGCGCAGTATCTCGGCAATCTCGAGATCGGGGTCGACCTGTCCTGTCACCCTCCGAAGCTCGCCTGCCTCTTCGAGCGCCTCTATGAGACCCCCCGTATCCTCTATGGGCATGCCCTGACGGACCGCCCTTCAAGTATAAAGTTTGGCAGGCCCCCTGCCAGGGGCCCAAATGAAATCTATTTACAAGTAGGATTGTGCGTCATCCCATGGGGGACAAAAAATGCGCCGTCTGCAGGGGCGAGGGCAGGATTGTATTACTGGGCTCGCAGTGCCCGTTCTGCAACGGGACCGGCGAGTACACAAAGACGGCAGAGTCATACCTTGATTCCCACATATGCCAGTGCATACTGCTTGATAGAAAGCGCTGCCCGCTCTGCGGCAAGAGCTGCCATCACGACACGCCAAACAAGCCCAAGATACTGGCCGGCCGGATCTAGATAGGGGGCAGCTCGTTCTTTTTGTCGTGCCCGCCGGATCCGAACTTGCAGTAAAAGCAGTTGTCCGACTGCATGTGGGTCAGCAGCTCTATCTTTACCGCGCCCATCTTTAGCGCCACCTTTGTCAAAAGCCGGTACTTGAAGGGCATCGACGGGATGACCTCTTCCTTGTACACTTTGTAGTGCTCGGGGCAGAACTTTAGGGTGACCTTGCTGTGGTCGCTCCCCTTTTCATTGACCTGCTTTGTAAAGTTGATCTGCTCCCTGATGTATTCATGCTTGGGGCAGGGGCAGTCCTTGCCCCCGGGGTGCTCGTACGCCGGCGTGTTCCGCCAGTCAAACCCCGGATACTCTTTCTCAAAGTCATCCATGGGATCTGTAAACCACGGATGTTTATAAACTTGGCAGGCCGATCCATAAAAAGTCAGGCCCCTGCCATGCCTTGGGGAGCAGCCCGGCGGGATCATAGATCCATTGACATGAGATGGTACTCTTCGACGGGCTCAAAGTCGGCCTTGAATAATGACGGGTCCAGCCTGGATAGTATGTGCAGGCCCGAGCCCCATCCATGCATCTGCCTTCTGCCTATTCCCATTGATCTTAGGTATGATGCAAGGGATGAGAGGTCGTCGCCGTCAAGGACCGTAACCAGGGCCGTATCCGGATAGTACCTTGCTGGGATTATCGTTATAGTGCAGCCCGGAAGGGATTTCGCGCCGGCAAACCCCGGCGGCATGTCATAGAACCTCCACGAGTCCGCATACTGTGCGGCATCGGGGGCCCCTGCATCTATGGGCTCTACGAATACGGGATCCCCGGGGCGGAGCGAGTACCAGCCCCACAGGTCCCCGCGCTTCCAGCCGGCCTTTTCAGAGCGCGCAAGAGACGGCATATTCTCCCGGCTGATAATCGACCGGACAGTGCTTCCTCCTGCTCCCGCGGTGAGCTGCTCGGCGTACTTTAGAACGGCTGTGCCCAGGCCGCGCCGCCTGTAATCCGGGTGGATTCGTGTGCCCTCCACCCAGCCCTGAGCCCCTTCGACTACCGCGTTGAACAATCCTGCGCGCTCCCCGTTCTCCCAGATAATACAAGTCCCGCCGGCGGCAAGCCACATGTCCCATACGTCCTCGACATAGTCGCCGTCGGGATATTCCGCCCTGCAGACCGACATTACAAACTCGCGGTCTTGTGACGATGCGGGCCTGATCTCCACGGGCTCCCGGCTACTGGCGCGAATATAAGCGCGCACAGACGGACGGCAGGGGAGAATCATTATTAGCGCCAGCCCTGCATCGGGAACAGTGGCCAAAGACTATCTCGGCATGTTCAACCGCTTTTTCAGCAGTGCTAACAGGATGTCCAGCACGTACAAGCCCGTATTTCTCAGGGCCCTGCTGGACCTGGCAGATCTGCAGAATCCCCAAAAGGCCAGAAAGATGGTTGGAAAACAGTGGGTCGAGCAGAGAAATGGAAAAATCATCGTCGACCTGAACTTTATCGTCGTAAGGTTTGCGAAATACTATTGGGACATGGAATACAGCTTCCATCTAAAACACGCCCAGGAGCCCAGGGGCGCCAGCATCACCAACATGATCGAGAGGGTACACAAGAAAGAAGGGTTGGAAAAGCCGCCCACTGCGGCCGATATAGCAGGCGGCAGCATGGAGGCTTTTCGGAGGGAGGCCATACAGAAAAGCATCAAAAAACATGTTTGGACCCACCTGCTCACCAACATGGAGGGCCTCTACGAAAAAGACAGGTGGACCATAACGCTTGACGAGGACATAGTGGGGTTTCTGAATGTGCACCGGACCCTGCTAAGGAGGGGGATAAACGACGTCCTGACAAGGTATCTGGAGAAGATCAACCGGTTCACACCACAGATTTCCAACAAGATAGACGCCGAAAGACCGCCCAGGATTCAGCTGGACAGAGATACCAAGATCCGCATGAAGCACTGGCAGGATTCCAAGTGTTTCTACTGCAGGGGAGATCTATCCTCGCCGCACGTGGACCACGTGATCCCCTTCAACTATGTGTTCTCTACTGATTCTTACAACTGCACGCTGGCCTGCCAGAAGTGCAACTGCACAAAGTCCGACAAGCTACCCATAGAGAGGCTATTTTGCCAGGTGCTCGAGCGCAACGACTACCAGGGGTCTTATTTCAAAGAAAAGAAGTGCCCCTACGATGAAAACTCGTACAATCTGCTCTACAAGAACTGCGCCGCAGAATACAACAGGGATAAACTATTTGAGCCCTAGGCAATGTGGCCGGATCTCATGAACTCCTAAGCTCGCCTATCCTCTTTTCTATGTCGTCGAGCTGCCCCTCGGGGTCCCTCCACCAGTCGGTCGACCACACCCTCATAAACTTCCACCCCTTGGCCTCGAGAAAGCGCTGCCTGCTGATGTCGCGCTCTATTACGCTCTTTGCAGAATGATACGACGCCCCGTCGCACTCGACGGCCAGCACGTACTTTCCCGGGTCATCCGGGTGCACAACAGCAAGATCTATCCTGTATCCGGACTGGCCTATCTGCGCGTGCACAGCATACCCGCGGGATACAAGCCCCTCTAGTACCCTGTCCTCGAAATAGCTCTCAGTTTCACCAGCCCCCTTTCTCACAGCAGCGGGATCGCCCAATCTAGACAGGACCTCCTCTTGCGATTTTACATCCATTGAACTTACAGCCTTTGCATACTCCAAAAAGTACCGGAGAAGCCGCGGCCCCGGGTTCTTGCTTGTCTCTTTTATCTCCGACGGCTCTATCGAGCAGACTACAACCATAGAGCGCCGGGCACGCGTTATGGCCACGTTGAGCCTGTTCTCGCCTGCCTCCATGCCCAGCATATCAAACCTGTTGGCAAAGGATCCCTCCGGGTCCTTTGCGTACCCTATCGAGAATATGATGATATCACGCTCATCGCCCTGTATGTTCTCTATGTTCTTGACTGCAAACCTCTCGCTCTTGTTGGCCTCTTCGGACCTGTTAAAGAGCTCCAAGTACTCGGGATCCTCATCCTTGCGCTTTTCATGGGTCCTCTCTATTAGCTCCTGCTGCTTTTCATTGAACGTGACTACCGCCATCGACGGCCAGTCTTCGCCCCCCATGCAGCCCTCCCAGATCTTTTGCACCTCGTCTAGAACATCGCCCGCCTCCACATGGTTGCGCTTTTTAACCAGCGTCCCGTTCGACGGGATCCACCGTATGGGGGGCGTCGAGGGATCCATGCTCACATTCGGGGCCACCTGCAATCTTCCCCCGTAGAATGCATGGTTTGAAAAGTCTATCAAGTTCTGGTACTCTGATCTATAGTGCCAGGCCAGCTGGTGCGGATCATGCCGGACCACCGCTATATCCAGCAGGCTCTTTTCCGCGGATACATGCTCTGTCTCGTCGTCCTCGTCGGTTATCCGGAACAGGTCAAACGGCCTGAGCTGCTTGTCGTCGCCTGCCACCACTACATTCTTTGCCCTGTACAAAAACGGCAGCGAGCGCTCTGCGGCAAGCTGGCTTGCCTCGTCGACTATCACAAGGTCGAAGAGGTTCCTCTGGAGAGGAAACGTCTTTGATGCAGCCTCGGGCGAGGTCAGCCAGCACGGGGAGAGCCGGAGCAGCTGGTCCCAGTACATGTTAAAGAGCTTCCTGACCGGCAGCACCTTGCGCTTCTTTTTTAGCTCCTCGTGCAAGGCGCGCCACTTTATCGTATCGGGGCTCATGGACCCGCTGATGTCGGGAACGGTCACGGTATTGGCAATATCGTGCTGGATCTTTTTGACAACAGCCTCCCTTTTCCTCTCTAGCAGCACCTTGAGCTCCTCCACATGCGCCTCGTACCCCCGGAAAGGGCTGCCCCGGAGCACGGCATTGTCCCCCTCTATCTGCTCCAGCCAGTGCGACATCAGCTCCTGCCGCACAGCCTCCGACCAGTCTTCATCTTCGAGCTTGCGGGAGCACTCGTCCAAAATGGCAAAGACTTCGCCGCTGTCCTCCCGCCTCAGGTCAAGCTCCTGCATGTCGTCAAAGTCATCAAGCGAGGTACGGAGCTCTTCTAACATGGAGCGCAAGGCAGCCTTGCCGGGCTCCGGCGGCGCCCTGCCATCGAACAGCCCAAGCAGATCGCCTAGCATCCCCCAGAATATGGCCCCGTCCTTGGCCCGGGGGAGCTCATTCCGGACAAACTCTTCAGAGACGTCCGCCCCGGTCATCTCGGCTATCTCCTTGGACAGGCCGCGCCGCTTGAACCCGCCCATGAGGCCCCCGCTGGATTCATACCCCTCCAGTTTCACTATGAGCTTCTCCTGCATGTCCAGCGACCCCATGATCCTGGCAGTATCAAGCAGTGAGGCCATCTTTGCGATATCATCGAGGATCTCCTGCTTGAAGGAGCGCTTGTGGTGGGCAAAGCTCTTTCTTTTGCGCCACGGATGGGAGCCGTTTGAGAGCCTCTTGTACAGCGCCTCAAGGCCCCTTATCCTGCTGATGTACCCCTCTAGATCTGAATACCCCACGCCGGTCCCTATAGAGCCGAGGTCAAGCCGGGATACATACCCGGGCTTGAGCCGGGAGTAGAGCATCTGCGCGGTCACGCCGCCAAAGTACTCGGCATGCAGGGCCCCGCCCAGTGCAGAGAGATGCCCCACCGTCTCGTCTATCTTTTTTGAGACAGGCATGATATCCTCGTGCTCCTTGATGGGCTCCCTCCTCTCCAGGATTATCGCGTCGAGCTGCCCGTACATGCGGGCCCTGTTCGAGTTGTTCTTGTCGAGTATTATCGAGAACCTATCCAGGCCAACCTTTGCGAGGCGCCTGTGCACCACATCTAGCGCGGCCCTCTTCTGGCAGACCACCAGCACCTTTCTGTCGTTTGTCAGCGCGTCGCAAACAAGGTTGGCTATCACCTGCGACTTGCCTGTTCCCGGCGGGCCCCGGACCACCACCAGGCCGGACCTCTTGGAATCAAGTATCACTTCGTCCTGGCTTGAATCACTGAGAAATACCGTATTGAGCTCGATGGACTGTGTCCTGTCAAGGTCCGCCTTTTCCCCCGGCTCCTCCGCGCCCGACCGTATTCCCAGCAGCTCCCCCATTACGCCCAGATCCGACGCGCCGTCAATCTCCTGCAGTTTAACATAGTCCTTGAATATCTCGTTGTTTGCCTGGGGGAAGCTGCCTATTACCGCGTGGTTTCTCAGGTGGAGTCCCTGGCCCCGCATTTCCCCGATATCTTCCGCTCCCATGTCCGTGGCATTCGCATAACTGAGATCGTTGAGGGATTCATCCATGGGCAGGATTCCGGCAATCCAAGTGGCAAACATTGCAAGAAACTCAAACTCCGACCATGCCCCGCCGTTTGACACCACATCCTCCATCATGGCATCAAACAGCTCATCAAGATCATCCGGTATGTCCACTTCTCCTTTTTTCTTTATCGCAGATATTACGGCCCCGTTGAGCACCGGCCTGTCGTCGACAAAGTGGATCTCCCAGCCCGGGTTCTGCGCTCCCCTGTTCTGTTTTAGGTACGCGGGGAACAACACAAGCGGCCCCCTCACGCCGAATTTTTCCGTGGCCCCGCCCTCGATAAACGGCCACCCTATGTGGCATGCGCGCTCGCCGGTCTCCTCCTCTATCGAGTTCATGTTCAAGGAGAGCTTGCGCAGGTCTGACCGGGCAGCATCTGCGTCGTCTCCCTTTGCAGAGTCAGGGAGCACCCTAATGGGCGATGCGCCGCTGACTAGCGTCCTGTTGAGGATCCTCTTTACTGTGCCCTTTCGGAACTGCTCGAGCACGGCAAGGTCAAAGTTGTTCTTTGGGCGGATCTTTTTTAGCAGTATCGAGCGGTTCCCGGCGTTGATGTGAAGCAGCTTCTCCTGGTATGCGCGTAAGTTGTTCTGCAGGCGCTCAAGATCCTCGCCGTCAGACATGTCCCATCGATGTCCGCCCGTGGCTCTTTAAATTCATTGATCGCACGGCCCCCCGCACCTTGGTACAAATATGGCCCCGGCCCCGCGCAGGCGGACAGTGATGAGGAGTTAGAGTACTGACTGCATGATTGCCACAATGGCTCTGAGTTCGCAGGCCATGCCGTCAGGCGTGGCCTGTCATGTTCCGGGCATGGTTCTGTAGATCCCGGGATCCCGGGCCGCTATATGCCCCGTGCCTAGGGATCAGGCCCCGAGGCCCATACAGGCAGGGATCAGGGCCGTCTGGCCCATTCTACGCACGGGGCCAAACAAAATGTAAATAAAGCACGACCCTCACGAAAAACAGATGGCTACCAAGAAGGGCTCAAAGAAGGAGCTAGAAGACAAGATTGCCGATCTAGAAAGAAAGCTCGATCAGCTATCCGCCGGCTTGGAGGCAAAGCCCAGCACGGCACAGGCCAAGCCTGCCGAGCAGCCAAAGCCCGCAGAGCCTGAGCCTGCCAAAAAGCCCAAAGGCACTCTGCCAAAGGGCATGGGCGAGGCGAAACCCGCAGAGCCAAAACCAGAGCCCACAAAGCCAAAAGGCACACTGCCCAAGGGAATGGGCGAGGCCAAGCCTACAGCACAGCCTGAACCACCGAAAAAACCAAAAGGCACACTGCCAAAGGGAATGGGCGAGGCGAAACCCGCAGAGCCAAAACCAGAGCCCACAAAGCCAAAAGGCACACTGCCCAAGGGAATGGGCGAGGCCAAGCCTGCAGCACAGCCTGAACCACCGAAAAAACCAAAAGGCACACTGCCCAAGGGAATGGGCGAGGCAAAGCCTGCCGCGCCAAAGCCGGATCCTGCCAAAAAGGTAGAGGCAAAGGCGGCACCGGCAAACAACGCACAGGCGCTCGAGCTCATATACAGGGACTCGGCCATGACGAACCCGTTCGAGTACAAGGCAAAGGTTCCGGGATACACACCCAGCCCCAACAGGTACTATGCCAGGCTGCACGCAACGATGGGCAGCGCGCCTACATCCGACTGGAACATGCAAAAGGCAAAGGTCACAGGGTACACAGCCCCGTCCAACAACTACTTTGCCACCAGACAGAGGCTTGCATACCACCCGGCCGACAAGCAGTTCAACGGGTTTGACTACAAGATTACCGGAGTCGAGGCAAAGCCGGAGGCAACAAAGGCGCCGCCACCAGAGCCTGAAAAGCCAAAACAGACGCTACCCAAGGGCACACTGCCAAAGGGAACGCTTCCAAAGGGAACAGCTCAGGCGCCCCCCAAGCCGGCCGAGACAAAGTCCGACCTGGCATCATACGAAAGCGACTATCTTGCACGCCTTGACAGGGAGGCAAAAGAGGCGGCCGAGCTGGCAGCAGCAGCGGCAGAGCTTGCAGCCAAAAAGCGTGCAGAGGCCCAAGGGGCAGCGGCAAAACCGCGCGGCACACTCCCAAAGGGTTTCTAATCCAGTTTTTAACACAGGCACATATCAGGACGTTAATCCTTTCGCACTATGATTTTCTAATCTAGCTCTTGAAGCAATCGAGCACTTCGGCTGCGTGCCCCGCCGGCTTTACCTTGGGGAACACCTTGAAGACAAGGCCCTTTTCGTCCACCAGGAAGGTGCTCCTGATTACCCCCATGTGCTCCTTGCCCATGAACTTTTTGGTCCCCCAGACGCCGAACCCCTTGGATACGGTGTGATCGGTATCGGCCAAAAGCGTGTACTTTACGCCCATTTTGTTGCAGAACTTTTTGTGGGATGCAGAATCGTCCGGGCTGACCCCGATGATCTCTATTCCCGCCTTTTTGAACTTTGCAAGGTTTACAGAGAACTCGTCGGCCTGGATGGTGCAGCCCGGGGTAAAGTTCTTTGGATAAAAGTAGATCACATGGCGCTTGCCGGCATAGTCCGACGACTTTACCGTCTTGCCGTCAGAATCCTGCGCTTCAAACTTTGGCTCCTTGTCGCCTTCGCTTATCGCCATGTGCACCGCTCATTATTGCTCCCTATAATCATTTAGCGCGCGCTTTGGTGAATTTGGCGCATGCAACGGCTAATCTTTATATGGAGACATAATTTGGTGCCGTCTATGGTAAATCCCCGGGCGTGGCTTGCAGAGGCCATATGCATGTACGGGCTGGTCTTTTTTGGGCCGCTCTCCGTGATAGTCTCAGTGGCCGCATTCGGAGAGGAGCTCAATACGATCTCCGTCCTGTTCATCTCGGCCGCTCACGGAAGCGTCATCGCATTCATGGTATACTCGTTTGGCCAGGTCTCCGGAGCGCACATCAACCCCGCAATAACCATACCCCTGATACTGTTAAGAAAGCTCGGCGTGGCCGACGGGATAGGCTACGTGGGGGCCCAGCTTGCAGGCGCCGTTGTGGCAGCCGCCACCCTGTGGGCGATACTGCCCGAGCTCGGTGCAAGGGTCAACTTTGGCACCCAGGGAGGCCCAAGCGAGATACTAAACGGGAGCATCGGGGCGGCATTTGCCGTAGAGGCGGTGCTGACCTTCTTCCTTGTAGTAGTGGTATTCATGACGGTCCTGCACAAAAAGGCATCCCCCGGATGGCACGGCTTTAGCATAGGCGGGATGGTCTTTCTCATACACCTGGTGGGCATCCCCCTGACTGGCGCCTCTGTCAACCCGGCAAGGACCTTTGGCCCCGCACTCATATCCGGGTTCTGGGAGTTCCACTGGATATACTGGGCGGCGCCGATACTCGGCGGGATAATAGCCGCCTTTGCCATGTACTATATCTTTGTCAAAAAGGCAGAAGAAGAGTAAAGATTCCCGCAAATATAGAATATCATAAACAGGCAGTCCAAGCGTACAGTTGAGCTCGTAAAACTTTCACGCAGGTAATTCGGCGACAGGCCAATACATGGCAGGGCGCCGGCCCGTTCAGAATCTGCCCAGTATGGAAAAAGGCCGGGCTATGCGAAAACCCGGCCATATTGGTTACTAGTTGCGTGTGCGGGCATACCACCGGTGAGATACTATGCCCGTTTGTAGTTGCCAGTGTATGCGTATATGTTTTTTGGATCGGTGTATCCGGGGAGCATTGTACGCCCAGGGCCTTGCCTGGCGGTGCAGGACGGAGCCGAATGGACTTCATGTCTAAATCCGGGTTCGTGCCGGCAGGCTCCTGCATCCCTGCCCGTTGAGTGCCATGCAATGGTATTTTACGAGCGTGTGCTGATCCCGTGTGAATCTGCAATGCCCGAGAGACTGCTCGAAGATGTCACAGAAGAGGTAAAGCAGGTCGAAGAGATCGTAAAATCCGCCGAATGGAAGGGCAGTGATATGCCCGTCTCCAGGATAGACGAGTGGTATTTTCTAATCCGCATAGCCAGAAACAACATCAACCACCTAGAGGGGCACCCCGGGTACCAAAATGACGAGTCTTCAAAATGCTGCAAATGGGCCAGGGACGTTGTTGCAAGCTTTGATAGTATGGTGCACCCACGCGTCATGGAATACCTGGGCCTGCATGATGGCGCGGCACAGCCGCAGGGCCCCGGTGGAAAAGAGGCAATACCGCCAGAGTCGGTCATAAAAAGCATAGTCGACTATTACGACAAGACCCATGCAAACCCCAAGTCCACAGGCTAGGCGCATGCGGCCTTGCAGACCCCGGAATGCACCGTGCCTGATGGACAGCCCGGGCCGCGGCCACCCGGTCAGAGAGCCCCTGCTTTGAGAGAGAATGCGCCTGCCGCAGGTGCAAACCGGCCGTTTTCTCAAAGCCAGTACCGCCGGACAAGGCTGCCGGGCCGGCCAGACCCCGCATCAATACGAAATGCAGATTAAGGCTGGAAATCTAAGACAGTCGGGCTCGTTGCATAGCATGGATAGTGCGATCGCTTGCGGAGCGATAGGTCGCCGGTTCGAATCCGGTCGGGCCCGCACATTATCCCGTACAACACGCCTGCCGCGGCTTCATCAAAGTGTATCCGGGGGCACGCACCCGGCGGTTACACAAACCGGCGGCACCGCGCATCATCCGTGGATATTCTTTTCTGCCAAAACTTTTTAAGGTAATTTTGCAGGCAATCTACATGGGCGAAGAAGGCGAGACGATATACGAGCGGGTCGCAAAGCTAGAAGACCAGTGTGCCGAGCTTAGAGATGAGGTCAACGTGCTGAAAAGGGCCCTCCGCAACAAGATAGCGCGCCACGAGATAAAGATGATAAAGCACGGCACCGATGTGGACTCTATCATCGACTGAGCTTTTCCCGGGTCGCCCTTGCCAGTTCCGTTATAACCTCCACGTCGCGGCCCCTCGGGCTCTTCTGGATGTATCGCTCAAGGTATTCAAGGGAGCTTGAATAGTTGCCCAGCTTCTCCTCTATTATCCCCTTGTCCCTTATGTCGCCGGGAGAATCAGGCTCCAGCGACAGCGCCATGTCCGCGCATGCAGACGCCCTCCCATAGTCGTATGAATTGGCGTAAGAATTGCGCAGGTTCCTCGACACCCTGAGCAGGACCGCCTCGTCGGTCATGGGATCAAGAAAGCTCGGGTTCATGACCAGCCTGCCGCCAAACAGGCCGTCTAGAATAGACTGCAGCTCGTCGTGGCCCACCAGTCGGCCCCCGTTGAACGGGTCTATGACGGTCTCCTCGCCCAATACAGCCACGACATGCCCCGGGAACCCGGCAAGCTTCAGTTCTAGGCCGAGCCTGCCTGCCACCTCCGCGTATACTATACACAGCGATATCGGGGTGCCCGTCCTGCGGTCGATCACCTCGTGGAGGTGGCTGTTCCGGGGATCGTAATAGTCATCCTTGTTCCCCGAATATCCGACCCGCGCAAGCATCTCGCAAGCGACCGCGAGCGCGTACCTGTCACCTTTGTCCCCTGTTTCCCTGCGGGCCTCCTCTGCCAGGGCATCGAGCTTTGCAGAGTACACGGCAGAATCAAGGTCAGGATACGCGAGGATCCGCGATGTATCGAGGCACTTGGCCCCAAGCCCCGTCCCGGGATCCCGCACCATCGATGCCCAGTCCATCAGCTTCCCACCCTGCCGAGATACCTTGCGGGATCCTTGAGCTCCTTTGTATTTGGCGGGCTGTTCAGCAGCATCTCAAATGTGCCCGCGCCCAGCTTTTCGTGGACAGACCTTGTAAAGTCCCGGCCCATGTCCTTGCGGACTCTGTACGAGGACATGTCTGTTCCCATGAATGATCCAAGGTAGGCCTGAAAGTCGGGATCATCGCCGAGTATCTCCTCGACCAAAAACCCGGCCATGCCCTCCATTGTAGTAAACGCCGCATGGTGCCGCTGTATGGGCCCAAGCCACTTCTGGTACACCCCGAGCAGCTCCGGCACCATCCGGGATATCTCGGGGTCTATCTCTATCCTGTCATAGGTCATCACGTCGGGCCCCAGCACGTTTACGATGAAATTGTCCGGGTTGAGCATAAAGAACAGGTTGGCCCTCTTGGCCACGGGAAAGTCGTCTGGCACCTCCTGGAGCTGCATATGCTCGTACAGGGAGGATGCCGTCTCATCTTCCAGGCCTATGATTATTCCTGCGAGCTCCTCGTTTATCGAGTTGACCTGTATTGCAGCTTCTGTGTTCATCCTGTGTAGCGGGTCCTGCTGGGAGTGTATCAGCTCTTCGAGGATGGTCATCTTGAGCGCCCCCATGTACCCCGATTCGACCCCGCCAAAGCGGGCCTTGAAGGGCTGCCCCTGCCTGTACAGGATAATCTGGGGATAGCTGGACAGGATAAAGTCGTTGAGGTATATCTTGCCGTCGAGAAAGTCGCCATAGGTGGTCGATATCCTCGATAGGTACTGTATCGCATATGTAGAGTATACAAGGTATTTGGCCAGGTCCCGCCGTATCAGCCCGACAAGGGCTCCCGCGTCGGCGTCAGCTACAGCTTCAAAGAGCCCGTCGACAAAGCCCCGCGAGTCTTTATCCGTGAACACCTTTCTGCCCTTGAGCAGCTTGAAATCGCGCAAAGATGCAAGCTCGATGGAGATCTCCCCTTGTACGCCCATGCCGGGAAAGCCGGCCAGCCTCTTGCGCATCTCTGGGAATATCCTCCCGGCGGCATCTTCAAGCCCCGTAAAAGAGACGTCAAACTCTGCATCGTCTCTTATCCTTTCGGCGAGGTCGGCTATCTGCTTTTCCTCGTCCGTCTCCACCACGAGCTGGCCGAATAGCGCCTCGGCAAACTCGTCGAGCTCTGCCATTTGTGGGCAGCCGGGCGCACTACGATTTAACACTATCCTGCTCTGGGCCGGGACGGCACCAGCCCGGGGGGATCGCTGTGGACTGCCAACAGGCCCTCGCGGTATACGGGCGATCTCTGCAGATCTTTGAGGGGCCATGGACAAATCATCAAAAAGCCTTAACTGCGGGCAGGCCCTAGCCCGTGCATGGGTAAAGGAAACTCCTCTAACAACCAGAGGTCGAACGCCAAGAATTCCAACAATGCTGCATACAAGGCCTCTGCGGACAACCGCAGCAGGCAGCTAAACACAGAGGATTCAGAATAATCCATTTTTTTTACCATGCTCAAGGCGGGCCCGTGCACACCCTACGGTAGGCATGCCGTGGTGTATGCCGGGAGTGGGTTTTGATCCCACGACCTCCAGATTATGAGTCTTGCCTTTGGAGAAAGCTGGCACTCTGACCGGCTGAGCTATCCCGGCACGAAAGGCCGTGCAAAACCTTTCAAATTAAATGATTCTAAACACCCGTGCCTGCTCTGCAGGACCTAGTACTGCTTTGAGACCTTCTTCCAGGGCTCTTTTTCGTCCCTGACCCAGAGGAACTTGCGCTGCAGGGCCGTCGTGTACAGCTTTTCCCACTCGGCCCCCACCTCGTCGGTCCAGGCCTTGAATATCCGGGGGTCGATATAGTTCCGCAGGGACGTCCCTACATTATAGTCCCGCGTGTTCTGGGCCAGCTTTATCTGCAGGCCGATCTTTTCTATCCTCTCCTTTTTGCGCTCCTTTTGCTTGTCGGTCTTGGGCGTGGCCCCTTTGGCCTTTTTGAGTGTCTCTTTCTTTTTCTCTAGCGCCTTTTTGAAGGTCTTGGGGACGGTCCTCTTGTGGTTGCACATTATTGCAGCCTCAAGATTGGCGGATTTCGCATGGTACAGCTTGAAGAATGCCGACTTTGAGCGTATCTTGTCGTTCTTGCGGAGGTACTCGGAGACCTTTTTTGACGCCAGGTACGTCCTGAATACCTTGGCGGTCACGCCCTTGACTATCCCGGAATAGTACCTGTTCACGTCAGACGATCTTATATCTTTGAATATCTCGTCCTTGGGCTTTATCGATTTGACGAGACCCTGCAGGTTCCTGCTGAACTGCTCGTCATCCCCTGTCACCTTGAGCTTTTCGTTCCAGCGTATGCTGTCCTTGCCCAGAAAGTCAAACTCGATGACTCCGTCGCTGATGCGGATGTGCTCTTTACGCAGGGTGGTGGCACCGACTGTATCCGCCTCGTCCTTGTCCTTTTCGTCCCCGACCCTCATGGCGGTCCTGTATATCAGATAGCACGCAGTCGCAATCTTGCTTATCTTTGGATCCTTGCTCTTCATGTCCTTTACGATCTTCGCCTCTATCTCGCCTATCTTTTTTGACAGGGCCACCGCCTTTTCGTACTTTGACCTGTCGCGCTCCTGCTTTAATCCGGCAGTATCCGCAAGCCAGACATACTTGTCCTTTTTGACCAGGTTGTCGGTCCACTTTGCTATCCAGATGCCGTCTTTTTCATGCACTATCTTCTTCCACTTGCCGGGGGGCGCCTTTGCCTTTGTGCCCATGTTCAGCACTACATCCTGGGGGCCAATACGCCTCTTCCACTTGCCCCTCAGGGGATGCTTGCCCCTGCCTATGAATATGCCCGGGGGCTCGGCCATGTAGCTTGCTATCTCGACCTCCTTGCCGTCCATGACGGCTATTCCGTACTTGGCCTTTAATCCCTCTCTTATCTCCTTTCTCTTGGCGGCGATCTCTTTTTTCTCCTCTTTTGTCATCATGTCTTTTTTGTCCTTTTCCATGTCGACTAGCCGGTACGCCTCTGAAAAGTCAAGATCCTTGTAGAGCAGCTTGATGCCCAGCTCCTTGGCAAAGTCGCGTGCAAAGTTCTTTTGGAACACCTTGTCCTGTGCGTACGGGGTATCCTTTTTCTTGGCCCACTGGTAGGCCATCTCCTCCTGGAGGGGCGTGAGATTCACCTGTTTTCCCTTGACCTTTATCTTGAAGCCCTTGACCTCGTGCTCTGGGGGAAAGTGTATCCCGCTGTGCTGTAGTGTCTTCCAGTTCATCCCTCTTCCTTCCGAGACTTCAAGATTTGAACAAAGTCCAGCCCATGATTATATCAACGTTAATGCGCCCTGTCCCACTGTGCATATCCCGGGATATGCGCCCCGGGATCCATCCGGCGCTCCCCCCGCCATGTATATACGGGATGCCGCCGTTATACGGGCAATGGCAGGTACAAAGCAGGGGGCCGCCTGCCCCCACTGCAATAGCAGCTCAGGCCACAGCCTCCTAAAGGAATGGGGCTATGGCTCGGTAAAGGTATCCCGGTACGAATGCACCTGCGGCAAGACCTTCCAGTCCTATCTATCAAAGGGCGGCAGCACGTGGACCATACCCAAGAATACCAATGCCTAGAGGCCCGGCTCCCCCAGCCCGGACTCTGTCCCGGACAGCATCTCCCCTAATACCCCGAGTGCCGCTTCCTTGTGCAGGTAGTCGTTGTTGTTTCCACATCGATAAGAGAACGTGCACCGGGGGCAGCCCCTATCATCACCGCAGGGGCACTCTGAGAGAATGGCAGCTCCCCTGCCTATTGCCGCCTCTAGCCTTCCGTAGAGCGACCTGCTTGCCCCGTTGCCCCCTATCGCCCCATCATAGATGAATATCATGCCAGTATCACCAAGCGATATCCCGCCAAGGTCTTGGGCAGCCCCGCCTGTTATCATGTTGCTCCCCTCGATCAATACGTGCTCGGCGGCATGATAGCACCCGGCTTCTGCCGCGGCAGGATCTTCTGCCGTCTCAATCTCTTTGCCTGGCCGCGGCGCCCGGAACGCCAGGCCCTTTGTCACAAATTCATACTCCATGGGATAGTCCAGCGCGACGGGCTCCCCCACCGCCTCGTCCCGGCCTAGCTCCACGTTGACATACCCGTGGACTATCTTGCGTATCTGAAGCCTGCAAAATGCCACCTCTGTCCCAAAGACCCTTCTGCTCTCGTAGACCTCCTCTATGAGCGGGTTCTCCATTTTTAGTGCCTTTGTAAAATAAGGATAGTCCCGCGGCAGGCGCTCAAGCCGGGCGTACATCCCCTCGGGATACCCCGATTCAACCACCCTGTACCGCGAGCCTGCCATCAGGTATACGGCATCCCTGTGCAGCTCCTCAAGGGCTATCGGAAGGGCCCTCTCGCCTACCCTCTTTTTTCCGTGGTATATCCCAAGTGATTCGCCTATCCCTCTTATGCTGTATTCTTTCAGCATTTGGGCCGCTTTTGCCCTGTGTGGAGTATACCTTCCATCCCGCAGCTCCAGCCTGCCTGCCCTCTGGTGCGCCTCCACCACCCCTTGGTGGCCGGCAGCCTCTTGTTTATCAAGCGGTTTGTCACACGCCATTGCCAGCACCTGGTATTCCTCTACCAGTGGGTTCTCTGGGTCGATATAGCTCTTTTCTGTATCCTCGAAATAGTCAGACGGATGATTCTTGTAATACTGCGATATGGGGTCGTTGCCCAGTGCCAGAAAGGCGTACCCGCGCTGGCCGCGCCTGGCCGCCCGCCCCATCCTCTGTATAAGGCGGTTGTACGGGACCACCGACGAGACCACCCCGTCCACATCGCCCACATCTATTCCAAGCTCAAGCGTCGGAGTGCAGGAGATGGCCCCGAGTGAGCCGTCCCGGAAAGAGCGCTCGACGGACCTTCTGTACCCGGGAGACAGGCCCGCCCGGTGCACCCTGATCCTCATGCCCTGCTTGGATGCCTGTATCGCCAGCAGCTCTGCATTTTTGTGCGAGCTGTTGAATACCATCGTCTTGTGGCGCCCCCGGGAGAGCCTGCGCAAAAGATCCACCATCAGGGCCCTCTGCTTTCTCATCGATGGAAACACCATGACAAATTCAGTCTCGCCGCCGCCACCTTCGCCCTCTACAAGATGCATTTCTTCTCCAAACAGCGAGCTGCAAAATTCTGCCGCTCCATCAAGTGTGGCAGATGCAGCCACGCATGTCATATCCCCGGCGAGCCTGCGCAGCCTCTTGATTATATGATGCACGTTTGATCCGAATATCCCGGAGTAATAATGCGCCTCATCTACCACAAGATACCGTATCCCTCCTAGAACAGACGCCAGCTGCGTGTTCCTCCACATGTGGTGGTGCAGTACGTCAAAGTTGGTCACAAGGATATCCGGCGGGGAATCGAGCATGCCGCGGCGCTCTGCATCGATGGTATCCCCGTCGAATACTGCCGAGGTGATATCTGTGCTGCGGCAAAACGATGCTATCTTGGATGCCTGGTCCCGGGCAAGCGACTTTGTCGGGTATACTATCAGGGCCTGCACGCCGCGGCCCCCCTCTATCCCCTGTATGACAGGTACCAAGAACGCCTCGGTCTTGCCAGATGCGGTAGGCGCGCTGATCACTGTGCTCCTGCCGCCAGATATGCTATTCAGTGCATCCGCCTGGTACCGGTAAAATCTATCTATGCCGATCTTTTTCAGGTGGGCCGATATGCGGGGATCAAGATTCATATTCTCCACCTCCGGCCCTTCTTCCGGAGGGGGCCTGCATATCCTGGAATAATGGGCGATATAGTCCTGTTTTGTATACAGGATATCCCGGGTCAGCCCGTCGACCCTGATGCCCCCTATCATCTCGTCTATCTCGGCTTTTTCCCGGACGAGGCCGTCAAGAGGGGCCCCGCCTGATCCCTTGTCCAGCCTGTACGCCATCTCCAGTATGATCTCGTCAGGATCCCCCGCATTCTCGATAAGATCCTCCACCTTGCACCCTGTGCAAGTCACATGGGCCCTGCCGTCAAACGTCCTGTCTATCTTTAGGGCCGACCCGCATGAGGGGCAAGGGTGCTTTTGCAATGAACAAAGCCGGGGCAGGGCGGATTTATTGCTTGGCGGTATGATATGGACAGAATTTAGTCAATTATTTCCCATTTACCCCCGATATTTTTCCATGCGTTAAGGTTATCTAAGGGTGTTTTGTTGATTTTTGCATGGTGAATTACTTGACTCAGCTCACAGCGATGCACAAAAAATACTCGCTGCAGCTGAAAAAAGCACAAACCAGAGGCGCAGTTACCAAGGCCTACATCAAGCACAAGAAGGACCATTCCAAGATGCTCAAAAAGCACCTCAAGGAAGAGCTTGCCGATGTACGCAAGGTAAAGTCAAAGCTTCCCAGAAGGTAGCACAATCCGCCGGGTTTATCCGGTTGTTTTTTAGCACCATTCAAGGGCGGTCATGCGGCGCCAGGGTCGTCACGCCTGCCTATCTTTTCCTGTATGAGGTCTTTGAGCTGTTCAGTGGTCTTGCCAGACGGGTCCTCGCCAAGCGATCTTGCGATCGCCTCCAGTTTGTCCCGCTCGTTGCCAAGGGGCCCTTTGACCCCTATGTCGTGGCTGGTGTAGTCCTTCATCTGGTTCTGCATGTCCTGCTTTGCCTTGTTGTACTCGTTTACCGCGCGGCCGAGCTTTTTGGCCGCTTCCGGCAGCTTGTTTGTCCCCAGTATGAGGACGAGCGCGGCAAATATGATTATAATCCACTCGCTGCCAGCTACGTTGAGCCCAAGGCTGAGCATTGAGCCATATAGGCTAGGCCTGTAATTAAAGTCATGTGAGATCACCTGCAGTTCGCCTGTTATGGCATGACATGGGCAAGACTAGGATTGTTATAGAAAAAGAATGAAATTACAAGAAGACTATTGAAAATATCTCCGGGATGGGGACATCTTCATGGTGTACATTATACAGTATAGCTATATTACATTTTCTTTTCTCGTACATCTAGGGTTTGCCCCCCTAGTATCTCCGTCTTTCAGGCATGGATTCTGCCGGCGGTCATCCCATGCTAGAACAGCCCCCATGGCCTGATCAGAATCCCGAAGGCAAGCCAAGGATGCAGGTCAAGGCTTGCCTCAATGCCTATGAGGGCGTGTCGAGTCCGGACGGCGGCGCCCCGTGCAGGGATGCCCCCCCGGGGGAGCGCGCAGGCTCCAGCCTGTGCCGCCGGGCCGCAGATAGCACCGCCACGCCCGCCCCCAGTATACAGAGCACAAGGTAGGGCAGATCCCCCCCGTAGAACTCGGATATGACCCCCACGATGATCGGCCCCGTGACCCACCCTATTCCGATGGTAGTCTCGTAGGCGCCTATCATGGAACCTGTGATCTTTTTGTGCGTCCTGCTTAGTACGACCTCGAGGGCAAGAGGGAACAATACGCTAAACCCAAAGCCCATGATTAACAGGGAGGCGGCAAAGAGGAACAGGCCGCCCCCCGTAATACCTGCCACGTAGGCCAAGCCCAGGCCGATGACAAGGGAGACCGTAGATGCCACAAGCGTATGGCCCGTGCGCCTTGCCAGCCTGCCCACCATTATCAGCGCGGTTATCCGGGAGAGCCCGAAGACAAAGTAGAGTATGCCTATTTCCGTCCCGGTCAACAGGTTGTCATCCAGATATGCGGGAAATATGGCCAGTATGACGCCGAACGAGGCTGTACAGTATACAAGGACCAGTATGACCTCGGGGAACCGGGCCATCGCCTTTACCGCGGATAGCGTGAAATGCGGGGTATGTATGCTGACGCTGGCAGCAGGCGTGGCAAGGCCTGTCGCGCTGTCCCGGGCGTGCCGCCTAGACAGGGAAATGGACGCGATTATCGCGGCGGCCAGCACAAATGCCGTTATCTGGAATAGCGCCCTGTATGTGACGTCTACATTCTCCAGTAATACAGAGCCAAGCAGGGGCCCCATGGTCACCCCGCCGATAAAAAACCCGGTAAACCGGCCCACGTTTAGCACCCTTTCCCGGCCGGTGCTGACCGAAGATATGATCCTCACGCACGGGGGCCAGAAGAATGCATGGGCCGCCCCCGTCATGACCCGGTATACGGCCACCTCGGGGACGGTCTGTGCTATCGACAGCAGGTATATCGATGCCGAGTTGAGCACCACCCCTATGGACAGCAGGTGGCCCCTGTTGTACCTGTCGAGGAGCAGGCCCACGAATAGAGGTATGAACATGTACGGGATAAAGTTGCCAAGGCCGATCAGGCCCAGATCAGAATAGGAGGCCCCTATCACGTTTTTTGCAAATATGGGAAGAGAGGGGCCGTGCATTCCATAGCTTATGCCCACTAACAGGGCGACTGCGTTTACCAGCAATAGGGTGGTCTTCATTTGTATGCAGCGACCATGATCGCCCCGCCTTTTAGATCCTTTTCAAACTCTACACGGGAGAATTTTTCTAGCAGCATCTCCTCGAGTTTTTTGTTTCTAGGCCACCTCTGAAAAGTCCCGTATAGAGTGGCAAATTTCAGGCCCAGCCTGCCGCCTGCGATTAGTGCTATTATAGGCAGGACCAGTCTCAGGTATATAGAGACGCCCGCCCTGTATACGATACAGTCCGGCTTGCCTAAATCCACTATGACCAGCCGGCCACCGTCCTTTAACACCCTGTGCAGTTCGGATATTGCCGTCTTGAGGCTGATTGCATCCCTTAACGAGTACCCGCATAGAACTGCGTCAAACCCTCCTGTCCTAAACGGCATGTGCTCGAATACCCCGCAGGATAGCGCCCTTGGGGTATCCTGGTTGGTCTTTTTGAGCATGGGGAGCAGGGGATCGCACATTGTTACGTCAAGGTCCCCGCATATATCGAGGGCGGTCCCCGACATGTTCCCAAAGCCGGACCCGGCATCGAGCACCTTGTCCCCGGGGGAGATCCTGCCGGTGATACCCCGGCGCCTGTGTACCGTGTCGCGCCCGAGCGATATGTACGAGTTGACCCTATCATAGACGGGGATTATCTCCCGGAGTACGTTTAGCACCTCCGGCCAGTATCCTGCCAATCCCATGTGGAGGGCCCGGGCGGGAGTAATTTGTCTTTTTCATTGGGGGGTTATTTCCCCTACTTTGAGAACTTGGACGAGGCCTGCATGTGCGCCTCGATGTCGGCGCCAGAGACATTCTGGACAGTGCGGTCCTTGGAGGTCACCTTGGCCATTCTCACGCTTTCCGGGCCCTTGACTTCATCCTTGAGGTTTATAGCGGCTACTGCCAGGGCGGCGGCATCGTCGAGGCTCATATCCGGCTTGTACTGTTTTTCGAGAAACTCGTTTACATCGTCGGCGCCCGCCCCTATGGCCACTGCCGAATATGGAACAAACGTCCCGCTGGGATCCGTCACGTATACGCCCTCGCCCTTTATGTCCACTCCTGCTATTATCAGGGCCACACCGTACGGCCTGACCCCCGAATACTGGGTAAACTGGTGGCACTGATCGGCAAGGTATTTCGCGACAGTCTCTACTTCGACCGGCTCGTCATAGGTGATGCGGTTTCCCTGGGAGAAAAACCGTGCATTGTCCACCTGGATCCTGGCGTCAGGGATGTATCCTGCGGCAGCCACGCCGATGTGGCGGTCCACCTGGAATATTTTTTGCGTTATATTGGCAGTCTGCAAAGCTCGGGGCTTTTCCTCGACGGCGATGACGACCCCTTCTTTCGAGCTTACGCCAATGGCCAGCGTGCCGCGCTTGACTGTCTCTATGGCATATTCCACCTGGTATATCCTGCCGTCCGGCGAGTACATTGTAGGCGTCATGTCGTAGCCGCGTGATGCCATCATGCTGTCGCTGCCCTCTCTAGTAAATTTAAGGGTATTTCAAGCGATCCACGCCTGCCGGGAACATGCCCTAGTGCCTACGCCCGATGCCGTGGGGCCATCAGGGGCTCAAACCTGTTTTTTCCAGTCCCCTGATTCTTGTTCCGGGGCTCTGCCAGATATGCCGGTTCTAGATCGCAGGCCCATTCATCTGCCCATGGTTTGCGGCACAAGCCCGCGGGCCATGGTTCTCTGCAAAAAAACTTTATAATCTAGCCGGACGGCGATCCGTTGGCCTTGGTGGAGAATGATCCGTTTGAGAACTCCAGAAAGCAGGTCCATGATGCATGCGACCTGCTAGATATCACAGACAAAGGAATGCGGGAATACCTTGTAATGCCCAACAGGGTGCTGAGGTTCAAGATTCCAGTCATGATGGATGATGGAAACTTGCGCATATTCACGGGCTTTCGCAGCCAGCATAACAATGACAAGGGCCCATACAAGGGAGGAATCCGGTACTTTAACCCGAAAGGCGGTGTCGAGTACATGGAGCGCGAAGTGATGGCGCTATCCTCATGGATGACCTGGAAGTGCGCCATACTGGACCTGCCCCTTGGCGGCGGCAAGGGCGCAGTATACGTAAACCCAAAAGAAGAAAAGATAAGCGCAGGGGAAAAAGAGAGGATAACGAGAAGGTTTGCATACATGCTATCAGAGGTGATAGGCCCGGAAAAGGACATACCGGCGCCAGACGTGTACACGACAGGCAAAGAGATGATACAGATAATGGACACGTTTGGCAAGCTCAACGGGAACAGGTATACACCGGGGGTCATAACTGGCAAGCCTGTCCCAGTGGGCGGATCCCTTGCAAGAAACGTAGCCACAGGTCTTGGCTCTGCATACTGTACAAGGGAGGCTGCAAAGACCCTCAAGATACCGCTCAAGGGCGCAAAGGTTGTACTGCAGGGCTTTGGAAACGCCTCGACATACGCAGGCATATACCTTGAAAAGATGGGCTGCAAAGTAATAGGGGCAAGCGATTCAAAGGGGTCGGTCCTGGTTCCTGCCGGCTTTAAAATGGACAAGATGATGGAGCATAAATCAAAAAAGGGGACGGTAGTGGGCTATCCCGGCTCCAAAAAAGTCACAGCAGCAGAGTTATTGACTGCAAAGTGCGACATACTTGTTCCCGGCGCCCTCGAGAACCAGATAGACGCAAAGATAGCAGCCAAATTACAGTGCAAGATAATTACAGAAGCGGCAAACGGCCCGACCTTCCCGGAGGCGGACCCGATAATATTCAAAAAGAAGATCCTCCTCATACCGGACATACTGGCAAACTCTGGCGGCGTCTGCATATCGTATTTGGAATGGGTCCAGAACAACCAGGGGTATTACTGGAGCTTTGACGATGTGGCAGGCAAGATGGAGACTACAATAGTCAGGGGGTTCAAGGCTTCCTATGAATTTGCCAAAAAGCACAAGGTCGATATGAGAAAGGCATCCATGGCGATAGCTGTGGACAGGGTAGTCAAGGCGTTTGAGCACCGCGGCCTCTGGCCGTAAGCCAGCAATGTTGCCCAGCGCGGGATGCATCTAGGGAGCACAGTCATCCCCGGCGATGCGGGCTCTGGAGCATCTTGCATGCCCAAAACCACCCCGGGGAGAATTACTTTCTGGCAGTCTCAGAGCGTGTATTTCTGTTTCGTACCTTTCATGGTTTGGCGTATACATTATGGCCAGGGGGCGGAGGGGCCGACTCCGCAGGGGCCCTGGCGGGTCATGCAGAACCCATGATCAGAGGGCGGGCATGGCCCCGGAGGCGGGATCTTGCCCGCATGGGCATCTGCGGTCCGGGGATGGCTATCTTGACTTTATCGTGACTACGTCGTTGTTTCCCTTTTTGTAGCGCAGGTCAATCTCATAGACGCCGCTGCCGTTGCCTGTCCTGTATTCTATGCGCCACCCAAAGTATATCGTGCTGCCGACGGCCTTTTCGTACTGGTCCTCGCTGATCTGCAAGTGGAGGTTAATGGTCTCGCCGGGGGACATGTCAAACGGCTCTTTGTCGGATTTTTCAAAGCTCTTCTCCCCCTTGTTTTCCGAGATGTAGCGCGTTATCGTTATGTCCCGGGCGGGCACCGGGCCGTAGCTGCTTATGGGCATTTTTATGAAATAGCGCTCCAGGCTTAGTTTCTCGCCGCTGTTCCTCCCTATCCACGCCCTGTGCCTGATGTTTATGTCCCGCCTGGTCAGGTATGCCTGGTATAGCACCACTCCGGCAAGCACGGCGCTGACAATTATGGATGTGATCGTCAGTATCAGATCGTATGTCAACTTTTTGCCACCACCCGCAAGACGCCCACGCTATCCCGGCCCTAGATGCTTGCGTCCGACTTATCGTCATCTTCGCTGCCGGCCCCGGGGGAGTCCCCCGTCTTCATCTTTAGCAGATAGTACCGGGTGTGCTTGCGCTTGTGGCCGCACTCATACACCACCTCAAACCCGTACCTGTCCAGCATGGCGGCAAATTCGATCTCCAGAAACCTGGCGGTGTGGCCCAGCACGTAAAAGCTCCCGTCCTGCTTGTATGTTATCATCACCGTTTTTGAGCCCGGGCCGGGGCTTAATTTCATGCCGTTCAGGGTGCCAGGCGGGAGGCCATGGGACTGCCTGAACTCGTCCAGATTGTTGCCGCATACCACGGCGGCTGTTATCCGCTCCGGAACATATCCGACTGACTTGAATTCTTTATACTTGTGCCCGCCCCCTGTTTGATCATCCATCCTCTTGTGCTCCTCCTCGGATGCCCTGGCCAGCAGCGAGAGCGGGGTAAAAAAGAACCTCTTCGAGGGCTCGTCGGTGTACTGGCTGCACAGTTCCTCGTCAGTGCGCCCGCCTATCATCTCGGCGTCAATCAGCAGCAGTGTGTTCTTGGTCATCAGTTTTTGAAGGCTGTAGAATATGTCCGGGATGGGCGAGTTGTGCAAGAGTCCCGGCGCCGTGATCAGCGTGAAGGTGTCGCCGGTGCCCCCAAAGTCACCCGCCTCTCGTTTTGTATAGTCGGCCACATACAGTCTTAGATCAAACCTCTCTTTCTCGTATGCGAACGTGGTCTTTACCCTCCGAATTCCGTGCATAAGCAGGGGGTATGAAAAATCAACCGCCACAAGACTCACCCTGGTGGCCGTGTTTTTGAATTCTTCGAGCAGCCTGCCGAGTATCACACATTCCTTGCGCGCCGTCCCTATTCCGAGTGCAACCAAGTCGAGCCTCGGGGGCCCGCCGCCTTGTTTCGGGATTTCTGCGAGTATTTTTTCGACAATCTCGGTCAGATTATCCGTGAGGCAGTCCATGCTGTCCTTGTAGGTGGTATGTGCGCTGGATGCTTCGAGCATGCTGACATATGCTGCGACGCAGGGCTCGCTAAAATACCAGAATTTCCCGTCTACAACGCGGTCCACTGAGATGCTGTCGGCTAGTTCCTCGGGTATCAGCATGCCTGCCACGCTGTCAAAATCGGGCAGGTCCTCAAAGTTGACATGGGTCTCCATGTACTCTCCAGAGTTCACATTGAGGGGGCAAAAATTATTCTATAAATGATTTTGCCGGGACAAGCGCGTGCCTAGCCCAAACACACACGCCGGGGGGCAGGGCCCCCGTCTGCGCCCAAATGACACAATGCAGGGCACAGGTTTTTGCCGGCCCACATGTGGCATCCCCCTTGGGGAGCATTATTGTGGGTCGTGTGAGTGGTCGTGTGAGTGATCATGCCCGCAGGTGGGGCAGGTGCCCAGAGGCGGGCTATCGAACTTTGATGACTCGTCTATCGAGTACAGGTAAATTCGATTGCCGTGCCTGTCATTATAGCGGGTCCTTGATATCTTGCACAATTTTCGGTAAATGAACACCTTTGTGCCATCTTCCATCAGATACTCTGTCGGCTCCTCCGATATGACCTCGTACCGGCAGTCCTCTATTTCCGTGTTCTTCTCCAGCTGCTCTTTGGCGCGCACTGTGGTGTCTTTTCTGCCCTGCATGGAGGGATGGCACAATACGATGTTTGTTTCCTGGCTCTCGTAGGTATGGCTCTGTGTGCCGCCCTTGATTACATACCACATGGTATTCATCGTCGTGCGTGTTTTTAGTTTGGTGCCGTCATCTAGCAGGTATACGGTCCACGGCTCCTTGACGATCTCAAAGTCTTCATATGTCTTCTTGGCGGCCAACCTGCCGCATCTTCTGCCGGATGTATAATAACCATCCAGTATGGAGCGGCAGGGCCCCACCGTCTTGACATATTAGGCGCTGCACGCATTATCACGCCGTGCCCAGCGCCCTGATAATACAGAATACGCGCGGCGAGGCCCCGGGAATGCTCGGCGGGCTGCTAGTCCAGGACAGATATGAAACAATGACGGTCCGCCCAAAGCAGGAAAAGCTCCCGCCGTCGGACGGGTACAACCTGCTTGTAGTGCTCGGCGCCCCGTACAGCGTAAACGACGACCTGCCGCATCTGAGGGAGGAAGAGGGGATAATACGCGAGTTTGTAGAAAGTAAAAGGCCCGTGCTTGGAATATGCCTCGGCTCGCAGCTGATAGCCAAGGCGTTTGGGGGCAGGGTGTATACGGGACCCAAAAAGGAGATTGGTTTCTATCATGATATACAGTGCGATAACGAGGGCCTGTTTGCAGGCTTTGAGAGTCCGTTTACTGCATTTCACTGGCACAATGATACATTTGAGCTGCCGCAGGGCTCTACGCGTCTTGCAAGCTCTACACACTATGAAAACCAGGCGTTTCGGTACAAGACTGCAGTCGGCCTGCAGTTTCATCTCGAAGTGGATACAGAGATGGCGATACAGTGGCTTGATGGCGCCCAGCAAAAGGGCATATTATCGACAGATACAGCCGGCAAAATCCGCTCAGAGATGGCAGAACAGATGCCCGTGGTAAACCAGAATATGGAGAGGTTTTATGCCAATTTCAAGTCAGAGTTTGGCCTCTGAGCTGTATATGGGGCAGCGGCCCCGGATTGTGCCGTCAGGGGGATCATATTACAGCCAAAGTTTAATAATTCCGGCACGGGCGATCCCGCGTTGGCCGCAGTCAAAAAGATATTCGTAGAAACGATAAAGACAGACCACAAGGTGATAACCGAGGAGGACGCCAAGTCGATACTAAAGTCGTACGGGCTAAAGGTGCCCGATTATGCCCTGGTGGGATCAGCTGACGAGGCCGCCCGCCAGGCCAAGAAAATAGGCTTTCCCCTGGTCATGAAGGTCGTCTCCCCGCAGATTCTGCACAAGACCGATGTGGGCGGCGTCAAGGTCGGCCTGGACAATGTAAACGATGTAAAAAAGACGTTTACTGAAATGTATGGCCGCCTCTCAAAGAGAAGGGGCGTAAAGGTAAAGGGGATACTGTTAGAAAAGATGATGCCGCGGGACGGCGTCGAGCTGATAGTGGGCTTGCAAAACGACCCCCAGTTCGGGCCGGTAATAATGGTCGGCATGGGCGGCGTGCTAACAGAAGTGATGCGCGACGTATCATTCAGGATGCTCCCGATAACTGTCTCTGATGCAAGGTCCATGCTAAAGGAGCTCAAAGGATCACGCATGCTACGGGGGTTCCGTGGCAGCAAGGCAGTGGATTTGGTAATGCTTGCAAAGGCCCTGGTCCAGATAGGAAGAATGGGCATGGCGAGCGCCGCATACTTTGAGAGCATCGACTTTAACCCCGTAATGGTATATCCAAAGTCGTATTCCGTCCTGGATGCAAAGATAATACTCAAAAAGAAGCCAAAGCGCAAGGCTGTATCTAGGGTAAAGCCGAATAAAACACACATGGAATCGTTCTTTACGCCAAAGACTGTCGCGCTAGTCGGCGCGTCATCGTCAAAGGGAAAGATAGGAAATTCCATACTAGATAGCCTGGTAAACCACGACTTCAAGGGCAAGGTATACCCGGTAAATCCAAAGGCGAAAAAAATATTTGGCAAAAAGTGCTATCCGTCTGTATCAGCCTTGCCGGGCAAGATAGACCTTGTGATAATTTCCGTGGATCTATCGGTCATCCCTCCTGTTCTAGAAGAGTGCGCCGCAAAGGGGATACACAATGTGGTTATAGTCTCAGGAGGGGGCAAGGAGCTTGGCGGCAAGCGGGCATCATATGAGGCCAAGGTGAGGCGCCTGTCGAAAAAGCACGGGATAAGGATAATCGGCCCCAACTGCATAGGCATGTTCAATGCGGCAAACCGCCTTGACTGCGCCTTCCAGGGCCAGGCCAGGATGGTCCGCGCAAAGCTCGGGCCCGTGGCGCTATTATCCCAGAGCGGGACCATGGGGATTAGCTTCCTAGAGACTGCAGATACATTCGGGCTATCCAAGATGGTAAGCTATGGGAACAGGTCGGATGTGGATGAAGCGGACATGATATGGTATCTGGCAGGAGACCCCCAGACCAAGGTGATAGCCCTGTATGTGGAGGGCTTTGGGGATGGCCGCAAGTTCATCAAGACTGCGAAAAAGGTCATGAAGGAGAAGAAAAAGCCCGTTATCGTCTGGAAGAGCGGGAGGACAGAGATGGGCGCAAAACAGGCCGCTTCTCACACAGGCTCGCTTGGGGGATCCAACGCGATAATAATGGGGGCGTTCAAGCAGGCGGGGATTATATCCGTGGACAGTTATCAGGAGCTTGCAGCCGTATCCAAGGCATTGGCATGGCAGCCGCCCGCCAAAGGGAATAGGGTGGCCATGACGAGCAATGGTGCGGGCCCCATGATAGGAGGAATGGACCACTTTGATAGGCTCGGCCTTGAGCTTGCCGGAATATCGAGAAAGTCGCTCAAAAAGATGAGGGATCATTTCCCTGCCACCTATGTGATAGGCAGGGGGAATCCTGCAGATGTGACAGGCGGGGCGACCGCCGAGGACTACAAGTTTGTCATAAAGACGTTCATGGACGAGGCCAAAGTAGACGTGGTGATGCCGTGGTTTGTATTCCAGGATGACCCATTAGACGAGGTAATAGTGAAATATCTGGCAGAGTTTTCCAAAAAGAGGAAAAAGCCCCTGCTGGTTGGCGCCAACGGCGGGCCGTATACTCAAAAGATCTCCCGGAGAGTAGAAGACAAGGGCATACCCGTGTATGATGACCTGAGGGACTGGGTGGCGGCAGCTTCCGCTCTTGCCCGCTGGGGCAAGGTCCGCAGGTAGATTTTAAAGCCGGGGGTATGTGGCGGGTCTCATGTCGATGGTAAATACGTCAGCATCTGACGGCATAACCACGGTAAAGATAAACCGGCCAGACAAGCTCAACGCCATGAACGTGGATGTGGCTACCGAGCTTGTCCGCATATTTGAGGAGCTAGGAAAACAGGACGGCACAAAGGTGATAATACTGACAGGCGAGGGTGAGAAGGCATTCTCTGCCGGGGCGGATATAGAGTACATGTCAAAGATCACCCCCGATGAATCAGTCGAATATGCAAAGCTGGGGCAGCTGGTCACAAATACTATAGAATCAGTAAAGCAGCCCACTATAGCCGCAGTCAACGGGTATGCACTGGGAGGCGGCTGCGAAGTCGCCATGTCGTGCGATATACGGCTTGCCTCTGAGAATGCAGTTCTAGGCCAGCCCGAGGTGACAATAGGGATACCCCCCGGATGGGGCGGCACGCAGCGCCTGCTGAGAATAGTGGGGACTGCAAAGGCAAAGGAGATCATATACACGGGCCGCAAGGTAAAGGCCGCCGAGGCATTATCCATGGGCCTTGTCAACGCGGTATACCCTCTTGATACGCTGATGGAGGAAGCTACAAAGATGGCCGGTATAATAGCGGCAAACTCTGCAATGGGCGTGCAGATGTCCAAAGTTGCCGTGAATACCGGCCGCAACGCGGATCTTGATACGGGCCTCGGAATAGAGCTGCTGGCCTGGAGGAACTGTTTTACCCACCAGGACAGGACCGACAGAATGACAGCTTTTGTAAACAAGTCGAAAAAATAGTCATCCGGGGGCGGCCATCTCCCTCATGCGGATAATCTGTGTGTCAAATTCCTGCATTCGCAATTTGATCTCGCCTATTGCTGCTTCGCATCTGGCCAGGGCATCCCCTGCAGGGGCGGCGGCATTCCCCGTGAGTATGTTCAGTCGGGGGGAGGCTCTCGAGTATTCCCTTCTTAACGTCTCAGGGTAGAGGCGGGCCTGTTTTTCGTATGAATCCCTGGGCTTGTGCCCGATAACGTGGTCTGCGACATCGGGCCTGCAGCCACAGTCTATGAGGGTGGACTTTAGAAGATCGCGCAGCTCGTGTGAATCCAGATTGTACCTGCTTCTTCCGTCTATGATGGTCTGCTTTCTTATTCCTGCCCTGTCTGCTATCCTGACAAAGCTGGCAAACGTCCACGATCTTGTGACAGGCCTGCCGAACTTGTTGAGGAATAGAGGCTCGCCTGATATCATGGGCCTGCCTGTCGCTCTTCTTCTGTAGTCCAGGTACTCTGTCAGGCAGACCATGGAATCCCTCTCGAGGAATCCTATATGGCGGTAGCCGGTCTTGACCCGGATGAGGGATACGGGTACAGGGCATTTGCCAAGATCCCATGAGGTATAGTCTTCTGTATGAAACCACTGTACAAGCTGGTCCCACACCTCATAGTTGAAGCCGTCTACTAAAGTGGATACGTCCAGGCCCCGGTGGAACTTGCACATGAACAGGGCACGCTCCATTACAGAAGGCGCTCCGTCGGTCATGAACCTGAGGAACTCGGGCAGGTCCATGCTCTGTTCATAGGCGGAGCGGCCGCGGCTGAGTCTAGGATTGAACGAGAGCTTGAGCTGCTGCTCGTTTTTGTCAAAGTATGAGACGATCGAGTTTTTGTACATCATGATATGGGACGAGCCGCTGTGCGTCTCCATTCTGTCTAGGAGAAAGTCCTTTACTATCCTGGATACGTTTCGGGAATCTGCGAGCGGCCTCTCCAGGACGTCTAGAAGGTCCCCCACGTTCTCAAAGTTTCTAGTCTCGGAGCGCAAAGCGTATGTGCCCTCGGGGGTGGGCCAGTACTCTCTGATCTCAAAGGTTCTGCCTGTTATCCACCGGTTAAAGTTCCAGAGGCACTGCACATACTGCCTTCTTGTGCTGCTGTCGTAGGATTTCTTTTCCGGGTGCTTCATGTTGCTGCCCTGGAGCTGTGCTGCCCAGCGGGAGACTGACTTTATCTCATAGAACCAGTCAGGGACCCTGCCGGGGTTGTCCCTGGATAGTATGCCGTTTTTGCAGCCCCAGCTGAGGGCCCTGCTGAGCATTATGCGGGTGTTCTTTGTATACATGGATGAGAGCTCTGTCCTGTTGTTCTCGTAAAGATTTCCAAAGAGGACCGGCTCGTCCGGCGGGAGCATCTCCATTATTCTGCGGTACTTTTCGCCCCGCACATGCGCCGTACCTGCCGTACGGGTGTACACGTTGTTCACGACAGGTTCTAAAAATTCACGGATAAAAGATCGAGACTTTGTCAAATCTGTCGGCGAGATTAATTTCATGGCAAGTTCATGATAGAGTGTCAGGTAGTATTTTACGCGGATTTTTTAACTTGGGTCAATTTAGAACGGCAAACAGGAAGAGGCCGTCTTCCGGGCCGCCTCTTTTGATTATAGGATCTTGTCCAATCTTTTTCTGGCGGGGCCGGTCCCACATGTAATACTGTGCTGCTAAAATGCGGGCATTGTCAGATGGGCCTGCAATACTAGGGACTGCCCTGGCCCCTCTTGGAGAGCAGCCAGTCGTGTATGTTTCTGAGAGCTATGCACTCGCCCGGCACGCTGTTCTCGACGGGGTGTCCCATCTCCCGGGAGATATGCTCGGGATCCACAAGGGGGAGATGGAATGTGATGGATTCTGCGAATATCTCCATCAGGTTTCGCATGCCGCGGGGCATCTGTCCCCCGGATGACTCTGCCAGGGTGAGCGCCCTCCTGCCCCAATAGTATACCGTGCTGCCCCGGACAAACCCGGATATCCCGTCCATCATGCCGTCCCCCTCGAATGTGCGGCGCCTCTCCCCGGATTCATCCCGCACAAGGACGGCCGCACCGCTCATCTCTATCCTGTTGTCTATGCGTTCAGTCTCCACCGCCAGAAACGACTTTGCGCCCGTATCGTCCACCTCGGGGTCCTTGAATACGATGGGCTTTTGCTCCGCGGCGGCCCGGGCCATCCCCTTCAATATTCCGGCCTTGCGCCTGTCCACCCTGCATATCGAGGATATCGTGCTCGTGGTGGTGCCTGCCAGCGCGGATACGTCGCGTATGCCGCTTCTCTCGAGCCTGCGTATCTTGCTCCCGTCCAGCCATAAGACCAGGCTCAGATGGCCTGTCTCTAGCGCCTTTTTTATCGAATATGAAGTCCACGGCCTCCTTAACACCTCGGCCGGGGGGACGTGCCCCGAGTCTATCCGGCGCATGCCCTCGATGTTCCCCGGCACAGAGTCCGTGTTATCTCCCGCCGGGCTGTCATGGATTCCCCCCCTCCCGTCCACCACTGTAAATTCGGGGCGCCTGCCCTGTATCCTGTGCAATAGATAAGAGTAGAATGCCGCCTGCATCTCGTGATCCCGCCTGGGCTTTAGCGCCATTATCACCAGGGCGGGCGCGTAATAGTGGCCCCCGAATATGGATCTGCCCTCTGCCTTTCTTAGGATGTCCGGCCTGCCGGCGATGCCCTCCGGCAGGTACAGCAGGGGGGCGTTGCATATCTCATCTTGCCCGTCGAACATCAGCCGTATGCATTCCCTAAAGCAGTCTTTGTCGCCTGTACAGTCCAGAGCGGTCCCGCGGTCCATATCATCCACATAGGGACTACCGCCCTTTACGTTCCCCGGCGGGGGGTCGGCCCCGCCCCTGTCGGCGAACTTTTCACAGTAATAAAAGAACGGACTCATTGCATACCTGAACACCTCTGCTCCCGTAATGGAATAATCGGGGCCGTCCACGCAGGAGCTGTACAGTTCATCGGCATTCATGCACGCCCGGCTGCATTGCATTCCATATAATGCATCTGGCAGCCCCTTGTGCCCCGGCTGCGCCTCCAGAGGGGCCTGTTCTCGGCGGATCCATGGGATCTCCGTGCATTGCATGGCGGCCTTGTGGAGCACGGCGTCGGGAAGACTCCGGCTCAAGTATTCCAAGGAGCCCCCCGCACAGGCGGGGATCCGCGGGCCTCGCGCCGGCCTTGGCACGCGCCTGCCTGTCCCGCAGGGGCCGGCTTTCAAGGCCGCATACAGTCAGACTTAACTAGCGCAGAGGCGGCCCGTAGAAACGGTACAGCGACAATGTCCGGGACGAGCTACAAGTATTGTGTAAAGGTGCACTACAAGTTCAAGGCGGCCATCGAGGGCACAGACGTGCGCAATTCACTCCTGTACATGGGGATCGGTGGTTTGAAAGAGACAGCCCTGGTCAACTTGAAAAACTCGGGGGTGATAGAGGACATTTACGTCAAAAAGTTCACCGGCGGCGAAGAAGACGGCAGTCCCGTGTGGACGGGGAAGATGCTGATACCGGTCGTTGACGAGAATTACTGCAAGATGGTGTCGAAAGTCCTGGCTGATGCCGACAAGATTTACATTTACGAAAGGGACATGTTTGATCTGGAGATACGCATAGTGCGGGTGCCCTCGGAGGGCACCAGCAGGCCAGTCAAGTACAAGGATGCCGGTCTTGACTGCGGCCCGGGGGCCTCTACATCAGGATGGATCATACTCGTCGACGGATGGTGGGATGTGCTGAACATGGGCTGTGCCGGATATGATAATGCGGTGGCATTTGCCGGCAGTGACCTTGCCTCCCACATTGGCAAGATCACGGATATATGCGGTGAGAAAGGGCGGGTCCTGGCTTTTCTTGGCGGCGGCAGGCCCGGAGAGAGGCACGAGAAGGCGCTAAGGGAGCACAGGATAGTCGATGATGATACGTGCAGGAGGGCCCCGGAGGAGGTCGAGAATCTCAGCTCGGAGGCCATACACGAAAAGATAGGTTCCATTGCAGACAGGTTCGAGGGGGAGCTAGGCATTGCAAAGCCAACAGACACAGAGTACTGGGAGAAACCCCTGGAGGAGGTCTGGCCGGATCTCTCAGAGGCCGCAGAACCCCCGGTGAAGGATGGGATCAATCCAGAGGCTCCCGCAGGCCAGCTGGTGCGCGGCCTTGAGCCATACACGCATGCGGCAAGCGCGCCTGCGCCAAAGGCGGAGCCTGCCGGGAAAGCCAAGCCCGGCAGAAGGCCGCCGCTGTCCCATGTGGCCATTGCAGCCGGGATGACAGTCCTTTTCCTGTTTGGATTTGCCGTCTATCTGGGGTATGATGTGCCGCTTATCGGCATGATGTATGAGCCGAGATTCTCCGGCCCTGTCCAGGATGACGCGGCGCCCGGAGGTCCCGCGCCGGATGCCGTACCATCTGCTGATACCTCCGAAGGCGGGAGGCTGGGGCCCGATGACCCGCCCGACCTTGCAACGGTGGAGCTGACCAGGATTGCCCAGTTGAGCAGCATCAACAGAATGGGCACGGAGGCAGGGGTAATTGCGCTCGCGCTTGTGGATGGCGGGGCGGGGCCCGGAGTGGGCATGCCCGCCATCGAGCAGCTCTGCCCGCAGGGATCAGAGGTATACTATGAGACAGACGGGGCGGAATCCGACGGCCAGATGATAGCCAAGGTCTGGTGTACGGAAAAGATAAGCGGGATCCCCCTTCATTCGATAAACGAGATCCTGTTAGACGAGGGTCTTGCCGGCCTGTACAAGCCGCACTGTATGGAGACGGGGTTCGGTACTGAGCGGTGGGCAAGAGATGCCGGGTGCTGATCTTCATGCGACAGTGCTGATTATACGCCGGCATATACTACTGCCCAGACTTGTCAGCGATTATACCCATACATTGTAAGGCAAACTCAGCGAGAATTTTAACCTCTTCTAGTTCAACTTCTCCCCTGATCTGCAGATCTTGCCATACTTCTTCCTGACGAATTTTGTCCCGCTTGTAATTCTCTGCATTGAAGTGTGAGCTGAATATTCTGTCTGACACATGGGCTAGCATGAAGTAATGGCTCTTTTCCATGGTATAGCTCGTACCGAGAAATATGAGCTCATCTGTATCGTAAAACTGTCTTAGAAATTTGAGAGTCGTTGGTTCTGCTTCCTTTTTGCCATCGTGGCGAACTATCATATACAACAAAATCATCTTGCCGTATTCGTTCAGCATCATATGGTACTCGTAGTCACATCCCCCCGCATTCGTCTCGACCAGAGCATACTTGTCACCATCTCCCCGCAGCTGTCTGGCCAGTATATCGGCTCCTTCGTTGAAGCATGCGGGGTCCTTGTGAAAGGCCAGATCTCCAATCTTACTGCCGCCTATATACCTGATCGTATGCTCCAGATACTCATCTTTGCCGCCCATCTTCTGCTTGCACACAAAGCATTTTTTGCCCAACGGGAGTGCGGTGGAGCAACTTCGTATAAACGTCTTATGAACATCCAAGTGTAGGTTTGTCTTGCCGGCATATGCCCGCATTTCAAGCACGGTTTTCTATTCATAATAATCTGTCCCCCCGGGGGGTTGACGACGTAATAGGCTCATGGTAAACGGTTAATTCTTACGATAATGACGATAATGGTCGCAGGAGGGGTGACGTTCGCGTTCCCGCCTGCGATACCGGCATACGCACAGAGCAGCGCAGAATACCTGTTTGTATCCGCCGAGAATGCGGACTTTGACAACAGCTTTGCTGGCCCGATGGTCATAGAAGTAATTGTCAACGATCCGGATCTCAAGGAGATAGACGAGACAGAAAGCGAGCCAGATGTTACCGTCAACGGCCAGGATCTGACAATGGTTCAGGCGACAGACGGCAACTGGTATGCATACTTTGCTGATCTGACCATGGCGATGACGGCTGATGAATTAGTTGAAGATCATAATGCTGGAACCAGCTTGGACTTTGGCAACATGTGTGAAGAAGACAGCATGTTGGTTGAAGCGCTTGACCGCTATCAAGATACCGACGGTGTGTTCTTTCAGCACAATGTAGATTGTACATCATCGACTATAACTAATACTATCTTTGGTACCATCAACGATGATAGCATGAACGTAATAAGGGAAGAAAAGGTTCCAACTGACAATGAAGATGGTTTTAACTTCAACGGAGACAGCAGAACAGAGGATGTAGATGATGTGTCTAGGGGACAGATCGGTGTCCTGCCTAACGAGTTCCCCGCAATCCAACTCTATGACTTTACAGTAGACGGTGACGTCGAGATAAAGTTCAACAGGGGTGGCGGAGTTCAGCAGATCGATCTGGCATACTTGGATGACATCAGTGATCTCGTATCATGGAGTCCCGACAGGTCGGAATATCCTTCGGGCGCACATGTCCATGTAACAATTACTGACATGCAGCTGAACATAGACCCGACAGACGAAGATTCATGGACGTTCAACGCATGGCCAGAAGAGACGCGCACCTACTACCAGATATTCGATGAAAATGGAGAGTTTGCGAATGCCACTAATACCAACGATGCTACGATCATCGAAGATGCAGACCTAACCGCGCTGAACTTTGAGGACAATGGTGTACTAGAAGTAGACATAAGTCCCCAAAGTGAGGATCTTACTGATGCTGTGCTTACACTAGCCGACAATAATGACCAAGAACTAGTGGATGGAAGTATAGCTAACAGCACCAATTCAGATGTTAGCTTCGGTACTGCCGATTTCAAAAATGACAGACTGCCAATCACGTTTACTGAAACACAGTCAAATTCAGGCATATTCCTGAACACTGACGAGGGCGATCAGGCCAACATTCGGATAGCAGAAGATCCCCCTAGGGAGACAACTGCTATTGTCGAGTATAACGATGAGGCAGGATCCGTGCTTGTTACCGACTTCTTTGCTAACATAGAGATAGACGAAGATCACGTGGGCGGCACTTGGAACTCCGGCGAGGAGATCCACGTAACGCTTAGCGACCAGGATGCAAACAAGAACTCTCTTGTAGACGAGGACCTTGAGCTGTACGAGCCCGAGGTGCTAATAATTCCTTCAGTCAGGATAGGCAGCCCGATTACCGGCGCAGATCTGATTGAGGGGACAGTTCTTGCTGTAGACGGCGCACAGACAATTACTGGCGTCACGTTCCATACCAGCTCTAATCTTGGCACTCTTGCCGCTGACCGCGTTCTAAGCCCTGGCACACAGCATTCGCTCGACTGGGCGGAGGACCACGACTGTACCGATCTTGTGGCCAACGGCTTCTGTGTAGAGGCCTTTAGCGACAGGATCAGGATAAACCTAGCAGATGATACAGAGTTCGGCGTCGGTCAAGGTCCAGCACCCGCCTCGGTTGCAGGTACAGCAGAGATAGGATTTACGTTCGATCGCAACATAACATCAGACATAGTAGAGGACTGGCTGCTCAACGGCACGGCCGATGCAAAGCACCACTACCTAAACTATGACCTCAGGGCGTTTGAGCTCTTGGGCGATGGCGATGAGGCAAACTTTGCAGGAGGAAACATCGAGATCATCATAGCCGGTACTGTAACCGGTCACGGTAATGTTGCTCTAACCCACGGAATTGAAGAACAGGACGACTTTGCAGGACTGGTCAGTCTAGACGAAGATGATCCACGCAGTGGTGCCGGACCAACTGACAGATTCATACTAGAATCCTTGGAAAGTGCAACGGGCAATCTGCACGTGCACTTCACCATAGATAACATTGGCACACCTACCTTGGAAAAGGGAGACTACCCAATAGCAGTAGATCTGTTCAGGTTCGGTCAGACAGGCGACGGCGATGATGCCTCCGACAGGTATAACGATGCCATATACAGGATCGAACTGGAAGAGAGTGGTGACAACACTGGGGCTTTCATAGGCACCATGGAGTACATCATGCTCAACCAGATCAACGTCAACAATTCGGATACATATGAGGCAATATCTCCAATTGACGATGAAGTAGAACTCATAGTCCACGAGGATCTTACCGACGAGGATTCCGTCAGGGTCAACTACCTTGACCTCGGCGGCGACGGTGTATCCACCCAGGTCGCAGACCAGGTGGCGGCACCGACCCACTCGGGCTCGGTAACCTTTGATGCTGATAACTACAAGGTCGCAGACACCGTCACAGTGACGGTCGACGATCCTGACCTCAACATCGATGTAGAGACCATAGATGTCTTTACCATCGTGGATGTAGACAACGATCCCGCCCAGGACGCCGTAGGCGCATCTGGATATGGTGTAAACAGCAAGAACGAGCCCTTTGGGCGCCTGCTGGACATCACGTTTGACGACGAGATATGGACAGAGAGACACAACTGTGGCGATGACAGCGATGGCAACCGCATATACGGATCCCCCGACCGGGGGCTTGAGTACACCGGGTTTACCCTAAAGGAGACCGCGGCTGATTCGGGCCTCTTTACGGGAGACTTCCAGGTTCCAAAGACTTACTGTTCAGTGGATGAGGTTCTCAAAACGGTAACAGGCACGGACATGGAGGTCAACTATGTTGACTACCGTGACGCGTCTGGCGAGATAATCGAGGTAGGCGACAGTGTGGGGCTTAGGGCCAATACCGGCTCTGTAAGTCTCGACAGGACCGTCTACCCCGTGCCGTTTGGATCTTCGGAAGAATTCCGTGAGCCCAATGGCGGGTTCCCCGACAGAATATCCTGGTTCCCGCAGCATGCAGCTGCAGATGGGGAGCTAGGCAGCGGTGATCTCACAATCCACGTACGTGTAAACGATCCAGACTATGATCTCTCAGCAAGCGGTGAAGACAAGATCGCAGAAGAAGGAAACATACGCGACAACACCAACAAGGGTGGCCCCCTCAAGATTACCATATCTAGGGGAGGAGAGTCCGTAGTTCTTGCTACTGCAGGTGCTGAAAATGCAGCAGATGGTCTCATCACACTTGGTAACGATGTAGAAGATAACACCCGTGAGCTCGGCCCGATAAACGAGATCGCGCCCGATGCGGGTATCTTTGAGCTGGACATGAAGATCAGGCATACTGACGGTCCAACAGACAACAGGTGTCCACAAACGGTAACGTATGAGACAGACGCAGACAACATACAGGCCGCCAGTCTGACGGACAACGCACGAGAACGACAATCCAATGGTAACTTTGGCGATGATGAAGTGAGGTTTGCAAACATCCCTAGCTCTAATACTGGAACTGTACAGCCTGACTACTGCATCATGCAAGGCGACATACTCACAGTAGAGTATACCGACCCGACAGACGCATCAGGTGACCCAAATACAGTAACCGACTCTGCTACATTCGACCTCAGAAACGGTGTGCTACAGTCTGACAAGTCTGTATACATCATAGGCAGCGACATGATCATAACCCTGATAGAGCCTGACTTTGACCTGGACAATGACGCGGCGGAGACGTACCCCCTTGATCTTATCGAGTGGGACTCTGACGCAGGCGACATATCCATGGGCACGGCAGGCGACAACATCTTCGATCCCGAGCCATCCGACCTCAGGGAGACCGGCGACAGCACTGGCATATTCCAGTCTGTTATCGAGATCCCCGAGGAGATAGAAGGCGACAGGATCGAGAGGGGTGAGGAAGTCGAGCTCGAGTACACTGACTGGGGCCCGTCCGGCTCCGACTTTGTCGGTGACGAGGACGAGGACATCAACCTGACTATATTCACATCTAACTTTGGTGCAACCATAGAGCTGGACCAGAAGGTATACACGTGGACAGACAAGGTGTACATTACCATAGTCGCACCCGACCACAACTTCGATGATGACCTCATAGACGAGATAGGCGAGACAGACCTCGACGAGATAACGGTCTCCACAAGGGAGGCCGAGCTCGAGGGGTACAAGCTTGACGAGACTGGCGCCGACACCGGCATATTCACGGGCGAGGTAATCCTTACAGGGTTCTTGCACGATGCCAACGGCGACGGCAACTTTGATGCTGGCCTGATCGATACCACCGGCACCGGACCGACAGACGGCTTCCTGGAGAGCGACGAAGATGACGGGCTTACCGTCTCCTTCGAGTTCTCTGAAGACGAGACCGTAATCGGCTCCGCACTGATCCGCTGGAACATCGGCGAGACGCAGTGGCTCGAAGCAGCATACCCGGCGACTGGAACAGGCGTGGTCCGCATTGTGGACCCAGACCTGAACCTGAACCCGGAAGCTGTGGACAACTTTGGTGTGGACATATGGTCCGACTCTGACGCGGGAGGCATTGACCTTACCGTAACAGAGACCAACGAGGCCACCGGCATATTCGAGGGAACAGTCTCATTTACCGTCAACGACCAGTCCTCTGGCCACAGGCTCAGGGTCGCCGAAGGCGACACTGTGACTGCAAGGTATGAGGACAATACTCTTCCGGATCCATTCACTACCGCGGACAACCTCGACATCACGGGCACAGCCATAATCGGCACGATAGTACCCCCCCTTGAAAGGGTGGATATCATCGATGCCAGATTGGTAGACTCGTTTGGCGGGGCACTAACCACGGTAGCTGTGGACCAGCAGGTACAAATCACAGCCGATCTGGCAAGCGGCCAGGACAGGGACCAGACATTTGCGTACCTGCTCCAGGTCCAGGATGCCAACGGCGTGACAGTATCACTTGCATGGATCACAGGATCGCTCGCGGCTGGACAGTCGTTCAGCCCGGCGCTATCCTGGATACCAGAAGAGGCAGGCTCGTATACGGCAACCATATTCGTCTGGGAATCAGTTGACAACCCAACGGCGCTATCCGCGCCAGCAACGGTCCAGATAACAGTAGCGTAAGACTAGAAAGTTCACATTATCTTTCTTTTTTTTATTTTGACTTAACCTTGGTTCATGCAGCGCGGCGTGCCCTGATTTATTCTCTGATTTGCTTACAGCTACCGACCAGCAGGTGTTTGACAGGCTGGATTTGACAGCGGAGATAGCATGATAGATCTGAGGTGGATAGGTTATGACAGGGTGGTCGTCTTAGGCAGACCTGGGGCAAATCTCATGTATGCGGCTTTTCATCACGCGTGGCCCCCAACATCACTATGAAAAGCCCGGCCACTAGTATCACATAGTATGTGACGCGCTCCCCGAGCTCCGGCTCCCTTCCATTCTCATAGTTGGATGTTATGTTGAATGCCATGTATGCAACGCCGACCACGGCCACGATGACTCCGATTTTAATGACGGTGGTCTTGTGCATGTATGACACAGTCAGTTGCACAATAAAACTCATGCATGATACCTCCTGCGAAAGCAGTGCTTGAGAGGCCCCAATCTGTACAGCCGCGGCTAAGATCTGCCCTCGTGTGGCCATAACATCATCTGGCCTCGCCGTGTAGAGTCGTTAATCCCCCGGATAGTGACTGTGCCCCCCATCCAGCCTGTACCAACTGCTACATCAAACTAGGGCATGCGCCTACGCTCGGCCCTTTCTCGTATCCCACAGTCGGAGGTCAACATAAGCCGTCATGACGAACGTCTGGTGAGCGTGTAAAGGTCATGGCCGTATCAGGCGACAACCTGCATGGTGTGCCGCGCAGCATACGCTTGTGTCTAGTCAAAATAAAAAAAAGAAAGATAATGTGAACTTTCTAGTCTTACGCTACTGTTATCTGGACCGTTGCTGGCGCGGATAGCGCCGTTGGGTTGTCAACTGATTCCCAGACGAATATGGTTGCCGTATACGAACCTGCTTCCTCGGGTATCCAGGATAGCGCCGGGCTGAACGACTGTCCAGCCGCGAGCGATCCTGTGATCCATGCGAGTGATACTGTCACGCCGTTGGCATCCTGAACCTGGAGCAGGTACGCAAATGTCTGGTCCCTGTCCTGGCCGCTTGCCAGATCGGCTGTGATCTGCACCTGCTGATCGACTGCCACGGTAGTCAATGCCCCGCCAAACGAGTCTACCAATCTGGCATCGATGATATCCACCCTTTCGAGGGGAGGTACTATCGTGCCGATTATGGCAGTTCCCGTGATGTCGAGGTTGTCCGCGGTAGTGAATGGATCCGGAAGAGTATTGTCCTCATACCTTGCAGTCACAGTGTCGCCTTCGGCGACCCTGAGCCTGTGGCCTGATGACTGATCATTGACAGTGAAAGAGACAGTTCCTTCGAATATGCCGGTGGCCTCGTTGGTCTCTGTTACAGTAAGGTCTATGCCCCCTGCATCAGAGTCGGACCACACGTCCACACCAAAGTTGTCCACAGCCTCCGGGTTCAGGTTCAGATCTGGGTCCACAATGCGGACCACGCCTGTGCCTGTTGCCGGGTATGCTGCTTCGAGCCACTGTGATTCACCTATATTCCAGCGGATCAGTGCGGAGCCTATTACGGTCTCGTCTTCCGAGAATTCAAAGGAGACGGTAAGACCGTCATCTTCGTCGGAAGCAAGGAAGCCGTCTGTCGGTCCTGTACCTCTTGTCTCAATCATGCCTGCGTCAAAGTCGCCGTCACCGTCCGCGTCGTGGGGGAACCCTGTAAGGATTACCTCACCCGTGAATATGCCGGTGTCGGGGCCCGTCTCGTCAAGCTTGTAGTTGTCAAGGTCGTCCTCCCTGGTAGAGACCGTAATCTCGTCCAGGTTGGTCTCGCCAATCTCGTCTATCAGGTCGTCATCAAAGTTGTGGTCGGGTGCGACTATGGTAATGTACACCTTGTCCGTCCATGAGTAGACCTTCTGGTCAAGCTCGATGGTCGCTCCAAAGTTTGACGTGAAGATAGTCAGGTTGATGTCCTCGTCCTCTTCACCGACAAAGTCGGCCCCTGCGGGCCCCCAGTCGGTGTACTCGAGTTCTACCTCTTCGCCTCTCTCAATCCTGTCATTCTCGACCTCTTCTGGAATCTCTATGACAGACTGGAATATGCCAGTGCTGTCACCGGTCTCCCTGAGATCGGATGGTTCAGGATCAAAGTCCTCTTCGTTGCTGCCAAGAGTGGCCGAACCCGCATCGGAATCCCATTCTATGAGAGTCAGCGGGTACGTCTCTGCGGCATCGTTGTCCAGGTCAAAGTCAGGCTCTATCAGGGTGATGATCATGTCACTGCCTATGATGTAGACTGACTTGTCTGACTGGAGCACGCCGTTTCTGAGGTCAAAGGTTGCGGAATCGGTTACAGTATTCGGGTCACCTGATGCGTCTGTCGGGTCGGTATACTCTACTGTGAGTATGTCTCCCTGCAGAACCATGTCATCGGGGCCGTCATTCCAAGCTATAGCAAGGTCCACCTCGAAGATGCCCGCATCTGGGGCAATCTCGTTTATTGGACCCAATTCTGGGGGAAAGACGGCGTTATCCGGTGTTAGGGTGGACTCAAACCTGTCTGACTCGTCCAGAGTGAGAGGATTGAATTCCCGCTCAACTGGAGCGCCAGCAGTTGCGTGGTATACGGTAGTACCGCCCCTTGATATCGTGAATAATACCGGGCCGTGTGGACCGTTGTCCATGTCTACTGTACCGTCACTGTTAAAGTCAATACCATCGATGTCATCGCCTTCATCATTGTTTCTGTTTCCGTCGTCCCTGTTGGTTGTAACCGCAATGTTATCCTCACCGCTTGCAGATACGTCAAAGTCCGGATCGTTTATCCGGGCGTGTATGGTAAGAACTCCTTCGGGAAGGAAGTTATCGGGGTTAATGGCGTTATTGGGGAGAGGGATTTGTCCTTCAGCATGTATCGGGAAGTTGAACTCGCGGTCAAGGTAATCGCCGAACGGAACGGGGTAGACAGTCCTGTCAAGGCTTACAGAGCCGGTGTTGGCCCTGATGCCCACAGAATCACCTACCTCGATTATCTCGCCGGATGCGTCACGGTAGTCAACATAGTTGACTTCCATGTCGGTACCAGTGGTCGTGACTCCATCTTCATCGCCAAAGTCTGGGTCTACGGGACAGTATCGTGTCGGTATCTGGAAGTCTCCGGTAAACAGCCCTGAATCAGCGGCCGTCTCTTTTAATGTAAAGCCGGTTGAAGCAAGACCCGTGTCAATTCCAGTTAGGCCACACTCGTTAGCGGTCCATGTCTCGTCGTCAAACGTAATGTCCAGCAGGCGCCCAAAGGGCTCTTCCTTGCTGTTCATTCCGTAGCCGGGAGCACCGACTGCATCCTCGGCGGGATCATTGCTCACATCCACGACAGTAAAGACATCTATGGTCTCCACGTCTATGTTGAGATCCGGATCGTCGACCGTCACTGTGACGGTGTCTGCGACCTTGTAGTTGTCAGCGTCAAAGGTTACCGAGCCCGAGTGGGTCGGTGCCGCCACCTGGTCTGCGACCTGAGTGGATACACCGTCACCGCCGAGGTCAAGGTAGTTGACCCTGACAGAGTCCTCGTCGGTAAGATCCTCGTGGACTATGAGCTCTATCTCATCGTCGATAGGAGTGACTGCATCATATGTTGTTGTATCGTTTACGTTGATCTGGTTGAGCATGATATACTCCATGCTGCCTTCAAAGGCGCCGGTGTTATCACCGCTCTCTTCCAGCTCGATCCGGTATATCGCATCGTTGAACCTGTCGTCAAAGTCGTCACCATCGCCTGTCTGGCCGAACCTAAAGAGGTCTACTGCCATTGGGTACTCTCCCTTTTGTAGCTCAGCATTGTCTCCAAAGCTGTCTATGGTGAAGTGCACGTGCAGATTGCCCGTTGCTGGTGCGGTGTCGTCATCCAGAGAATCCAATATCCGATTGGTATTGCCTGGACGTGCATCCTCTTCATCAAGACTGACCAGTCCCGCAAAGCTGTCTGCTTCAATCACGTGGATGTTATCGGGACCAGCGTGGCCAGTTGTAGTGCCAGCTACGATGATCTCGATCTCTCCGCCTGCAAAGTTCTGACCGTCGTCGCCCAAGAGCTCAAAGGTCCTGAGGTCGTAGTTGAGGTAGTGGTGCTTTGCATCGGCAGTGCCGGGTGCTAGCCAATCCTCCACTATGTCAGCTTGAATATCACGATCAAATGTGAAGCCTATCTCTGCCTCGTCGTTAGGCGTATTGTCGCCAAACGTTGTAGCCTGGTCTAGGTTTATCCTGATCCTATCGCTAAAGGCCTCTACACAGAAGCTGTTAGCCACAAGATCGGCACAATCGTGGTTCTCAACAGAGTTGAGTGAAGCCTGAGCGCCGGGAATGATGACGTTGGGAAGATCAGAGCTGGTATGGAACGTGACGCCAGTAATTGTCTGTGCGCCTCCTACAGCAAGAACTGTCCCCTCAATCAGATCGGCGCCGGTAATCGGGCTGCCTATCCTGACCGAAGGTATCAGTAGTACATTGGGTTCATACAGGTCAAAGTCCTCGTCTACAAGAGAGTTCTTGTTTGCATCCTGGTCGGTAAGCGTCACGTGGATCTCCTCGCCGGAGTTCCAAGTGCCGCCCACGTGATCCTCGTCTATCTCTATGTTGGCAAAGAAGTCGGTTACAAGCACGGATCCTGCCTCGTCGTTATACTCGACAGTTGCAGTCGTCTCCCTGGGGGGATCCTCTGCTATCCGGATGTTGGCCTGGTCGCCCTCGTCAGTATTCACGAAAATACCCGAGTTGGACTGTGTTTCGGTAAACGTTATTGGAAGCATATCATTATCCAGACCAACAATCATGCCAGCATCGGTAAGTTCTTGGTCATCATTGTCGGCCAGTGCCAGCACCGCAGCCCCACCTTGGGGGTTGATATCCACTTCCAGTACGCCATTGTCCTCGAAGTTTAGTGCAGTTAGGTCTGAACCATTAATTGCTGTTACGCTATCAGGATTAGCACTAGGGTCAACATTAGGTGCGAAGTCCCCATTTTCATCGAATAGTTGGTAGTATGTGCGCGTCTCCTCAGGCCATGTGTTGAACGTCCATGAATCCTCGTCTGTCGGGTCAATGTTCAGCTGCATGTCAGTAATTGTTACATGGACATGTGCATCCGAAGGATATTCCGACCTGTCAGGACTCCAAGATACAAGATCGCTGGTGTCGTCTAGGTATGCCAGATCAATCTGCTGAACTCCACCACCTCTGTTGTATTTTACTTCGACGTCGCCGTCTACTGTAAAGTCATACAGCTGTATTGCGGGGAATTCGCCGGATGTAATTCCGACTTGACCTTCTAGTACTGCTGTTCTTGACATTGTTCCCGTTATAGCATTTGTAGGTTCTTTGGGCTCTCTTATTACGTTCATACTGTTCTCGGTATCAACGGCATCCATAGCCTCGCAAGCTTGTAACCCCTTACCATTTCCGGCATGAGATCCAATTTTTGGGAAGAAAACACCATCACTGTCGCTATATCGACCGGTGGTTGGTGCCATACATCCATCGCCAAAGTCCAAGCCGGTGTCTGGTACATCTGTCAGATTGTCTGCTCTTGTAGCCATAGTCCGATCTGCAAAGTATGCATACCAGTTGCCGTCGGTAGCTTGGACCATTTCAAGGTCCTGGCCGTTGACGGTAACGTCTGGCTCGCTTTCTACCTCGTCTATCTCCTTGAGATCCGGATCGTTTACAACAACCTCGATGACCATCGGGCCAGCAAAGCTGTTGTCGAAATCTGAGTTCTCTGCGGATACAAACAGGTATTCTGCGCTGCTTTGTGCGTATGCCGGTATCGCAGGCGGGAACGCGAACGTCACCCCTCCTGCGACCATGATCGTCATTATCGTAAGAATTAATGAGATAATTGCACATTATTCATCATAGTTTTATTCTGTAGATCAGAGAGATCATACATGAACTATAGCACAGATGATTTTCACGTGAATGTCATTTTGTGTCAGATTCTAATGCTGCCACTGTCATGATTCAGAGCATTCGAGTGGGATCTCATCACCCTCGTATACTTTGCAGTTTGTCACATTATTGTATTTGCTAAAATTCTTTGACTGTACCTGGATCAGTTGCCCTTTGGCGACGCGATGTACGCTATA